>NZ_RXOM01000068.1 GCF_008692195.1 Salegentibacter sp. R32 | reverse complement strand
TAATAGTTTCACCGTCTAAACCGGTTACGTGAACGAAAATGTCTTGTCCTGTTTCGTCGTTGGTAATGAATCCATAACCTTTAGATTCATTGAAAAATTTAACTGTACCTTCCATTGTAATAAATAATTAATAATTATAGCAAACCTACATATAAAAAAGTGATTTACATTGAAATAATATTAATTTTATTTAAAATAATTGAAAACTTTGAAGCTAGATAATGTCTTGATCTTTCATTTTATCAAGGTTTTCGCGACTTAAGGTGTAGTCTTTTAATTTTTTTCCTTTCCAACGATGATAAATAAATAGGGGCATTAAAATAAATGAACTCGCCAAAACCGTAATTCCCATCACAATATTTCCCAGTTTTTCATTTTCTTCAACACTAATAATGTACAAACCTGTTCCTGTGGAAATTACAATAGCTATAAACAAAACTATAATCACGTACTTCATCTTCTTTCAGCTTTAATAATTAATCAATTTTCTTCGGTAGGCCGTAAGCATTTTAGACTTGGAAACAAAACCTACATATTTTCCATCTTTAATGACAGGTAAGTTCCATGCGCCGGTATTTTGAAACCTATTCATCACCTGTTGCATACTATCTTTGCCATAGTGAATGTAATCTGGTGCATCATGCATCAAAAACTCTACCAGCATGGTTTCTTGTAATTCGGTATTAAACATAATTTCCCGAATATCATCTAAAGTTATCACTCCTACCAATTCTTCCTCATCATTCAACACCGGAAAAAGATTTCGCTTCGAGTTTACTACTGCTTGGTGCAGCATTTCTTTTAAGGTCATTTCCGGTTTCAGGCTAATAAAATTAGTTTCTATAATTCGGTCCAACTTTAATAACGTTAACACCGCTTGGTCTTTATCGTGCGTTAATAAAGCATTTCTATCTTTTAATTCTTTGGTATAAATATTATAATCTGAATTGGCTTTTGATATTAAAAATGAAATAGTCACCGTAATCATTAACGGAATAAAAAGTTGATAGCCTCCTGTAATTTCTGCAATCAAGAAAATTGCCGTCATCGGAGCTTGCAATACTCCCGCCATTAAGCCGGCCATACCCACCATCGTAAAGTTTTCTGAAGAAAGTGTAAACCCTAACTGTCGGGATAAATTGACGAAAAAGCTTCCGGTTACCGCTCCTAAAAATAAAACAGGTGCAAAAACGCCACCAACACCACCTCCACTTAAAGTAACTGAAGTCGCAATGGGTTTCAGCAAAATTAAGCCTAAAATTAAGCCAATTACCACCCAACTATTCCCCAACATATCTTTGTAAAGAAAAGCATCAAAGGCATGTCGATAATCTTGAGCAATCAATTGGTTCATAAATGTAAAACCTTCTCCATATAACGGCGGAACCAAAAAGGTAAGTAAACCGATTAAAAAACCTGCAATCACAATTTTCAGGTAGTCATTTTTAATTTTTCTGAAATAATTCTCCGTGGTAAAATAAATTTTAGAGAAATAAATAGATACTACTGCTGTAATAACGCCAAGTACGGTATAAAACAATATGTTTTGAATATCAAATTTCTGAATAGCATGAAAATCGACAATGTATTGTTCTCCAATAAAAAACATTCTCGTTACTACCGCCGCTACCGATGCCATTAATAACGGAAGTAATGAAGCAAAGGTTAAATCTAAACTAAATACTTCTATCGCAAACAAAATAGCTGCAATAGGCGCTTTAAAAATTGCTGAAAGCGAACCTGCCGCGGCACAAACCAATAGTAGTTTTCTGGTTTGTGCATTCATATGAAACATTCGAGCAATGTTAGAACCAAAAGAAGCTCCTGTTGCTACCGAAGGACCTTCCAATCCCACCGAACCTCCAAATCCCACCGTTAATGGCGCCGTTAACAAAGAACTGATAAGGTTACGGCGGTCCATTTTTCCATTTTTTTGAGAAATGGCAAATAACGCCATTGGGATACCGTGGCCTACGTCTTTTCGTAAAATATATTTCTTCACCAAAAGCACCAACAGTAAGCCGATAAACGGAAATATAAAATACCAATAGACGTGATAATCGTGAACGGCTCCTTTTTCAAAAAACATCGCAATATAGTGCGTGATGTTTTTTAAAGCTACCGATGATAACCCAGCAATTAAACCTACTAGAATACTTAAGAGGTAAATAAAATTTTTATTGGAGATATGTCTATACCTCCAAATTAAAAATTTTGTAAAAGGTGTTTTCTTCTTCAGCATTCAAGTTTTCTTTACTTGGTTTTCTTGCTAAAAAAATCCTGTAGAAACAGGATTTTTATTATTTATTCTAGTTCAACTTTAAGGTGAAGCTCTTTCAGCTGTTCTTCATCTATTTTTGCCGGTGCGTCAATCATTACATCTCTACCAGCATTGTTTTTAGGGAAGGCAATAAAATCTCTAATAGTTTCTTGTCCGCCTAAAATGGCCACCAATCGGTCAAGTCCAAAAGCTAAGCCACCGTGTGGTGGCGCCCCGTATTGAAATGCATCCATTAAGAAACCAAACTGTGCTTTTGCTTCTTCTTGTGTAAAACCTAAGTAATCGAACATGGTGGCTTGAGTTTCTTTATCATGAATCCTTATGGAACCGCCACCAATTTCATTACCGTTTAAGACTAAATCGTAAGCATTGGCTTTTACTTTTCCTGGGTCTGTAGACAATAATGGAATATCTTCTACTTTAGGTGAAGTAAACGGGTGGTGCATTGCGTGGTAACGTTCAGTTTCTTCATCCCACTCTAATAATGGAAAATCTACTACCCAAAGCGGAGCAAAAGTTTTAGGATCTCTCAAACCTAAACGTTCTGCCATTTCCATACGGAAGGCACTCAATTGTGCTCTAACTTTATTGGTTTCACCAGAAAGCACACAAATTAGATCGCCTGGTTTGGCATTGGTTTTTTCTGCCCATTTTGCTAAATCTTCTTCATCGTAAAATTTATCTACGGAAGATTTAAAAGTCCCATCTTCATTATATTTTGCATAAACCATTCCTAAAGCCCCCACTTGCGGACGCTTTACCCAGTCTATTAATTTATCGATTTCTTTTCGGCTATAACTAGCTCCGCCGGGAACAGCGATACCGACAACTAATTTGGCTTCATTAAAGATTTTGAAATCTTTGTGCTTGGCAACTTCATTCAGCTCTCCAAACTCCATCCTGAAACGGATATCAGGTTTGTCGTTGCCATACTTGCGCATCGCTTCGTCATAAGTCATCCTTGGGAACTTTTCAACTTCAACTCCGTTAATTTCTTTAAGTAGATGACGGGTTAAGCCTTCAAAAGTATCTAGAATGTCTTCTTGCTCTACAAACGCCATTTCACAATCAATTTGTGTAAACTCCGGCTGACGATCGGCACGAAGGTCTTCATCCCTAAAGCACTTCACGATTTGGAAATATTTATCCATTCCGCCTACCATCAATAATTGCTTGAAAGTTTGAGGCGACTGCGGAAGTGCGTAAAATTGCCCTTCGTTCATTCTGCTTGGCACCACAAAATCCCTTGCTCCTTCTGGTGTAGATTTAATTAAATAGGGAGTTTCAACTTCTACAAAGTTTTGATTGGAAAGAAAGTTTCTTACCTTCATGGTTACTTTGTGACGAAAAACCAGTTTATTTTTTACGGGATTTCTACGAATATCTAAGTATCGATATTTCATTCGGAGGTCTTCCCCTCCATCGGTTTTATCTTCAATAGTAAATGGGGGAACTAAAGCTTCATTGAGCACTTCCAATTCTTCTACTAAAATTTCGATTTCCCCTGTGGGAATATTGGTGTTTTTAGATTCCCGCTCAATTACTTTTCCTTTAATTTGAATAACAAACTCACGGCCTAAGCTCTTAGCTCTTTCCATTACTTCGGTGGGCGTACGTTCTTCATCAAAAATAAGCTGGGTAATTCCGTAACGATCCCGTAGATCTACCCAAATCATAAATCCTTTATCCCTAATTTTCTGTACCCAACCGGCTAAAGTCACGGTTTCTTGTTGATGACTTAGTCGTAATTCTCCGTTTGTATGTGATCTATACATAGTTTGTTTATTCAAATTCGAGCGCAAAAATAAGAAGTTATCCTGTTTTGCCCTACTAATATTACGATAAAATATAGATGAATATTAACTTACCATAGACATTTAACTTACTAATCTTCAACTAAAAACATCTTCAATGTTAATTTAATGTTACGTAATTATTGATTTAATGTAAATTTATAACTATATTTGTAAAGTTAATCTTAAATAGACTATGATGAAGAAGATTGTATTTATGGCGATGATTTTATTTGGAGCTACCGTTATGGCTCAAGATGTGAAGCCAAATTTTGAAAAAAACGGAGATGTAATTAAAGGAACTTTCTTTTACGATAACGGAACTATACAACAAGAAGGTACTTATAAAGACGGAAAACTTCACGGTGAATGGATAATGTACAACGCCGAAGGAGAAAAAACTGCGATAGGAAACTATACGAATGGAGAGAAAACCGGAAAATGGTTTTTTTGGAAGAATGAAGAATTAGTTGAAGTTGACTATAGTAGCAATCAAATTGCTGATGTTACTACTTGGAAAAATTCTAACTCTATCGCTATTAATGAATAAAACTTCATTTTACTTATAAAAATAAAAAAGCTTCCAGTAATTCTGGAAGCTTTTTTATTGATATAATTTCAACCTATTCTACCGGTTGATCTTTTTTGTAAGCATCACTATGAATATTGGCTACAGCTCTACCCGATGGGTCGTTCATATTTTTAAACGATTCGTCCCACTTTAAAGCAGTTGGTGTGCTACAAGCAATCGAAGGTACAGAAGGCACCGACAGGGCAGCAGCATCACTCGGGAAATGCTCAGTAAAAATTGAACGGTAATAATATTCTTCTTTACTGCTCGGTGGCTGTATTGGGAATTTAAAGTGTGCATTAGCTAGTTGTTCATCACTCACTTTTTCATTCACCATTTCTTTCAACGTATCAATCCAACTGTAACCAACTCCATCTGAAAATTGCTCTTTTTGGCGCCAAGTCACACTCTCCGGCAAATAATCTTCAAAAGCTTTACGAAGTACCCATTTTTCAATACGTTCGCCATTAATCATTTTATCTTTTGGGTTTAATCGCATGGCAACATCCATAAACTCTTTGTCTAAGAAAGGTACTCGACCTTCAATACCCCAAGCACAAAGCGATTTATTAGCTCTTAAACAATCGTACATATGTAGTTTATCTAGCTTACGAACGGTTTCTTCATGAAATTCTTTATCATTTGGCGCTTTATGAAAATAAAGGTAACCACCAAAAATTTCATCTGAACCTTCACCGGAAAGTACCATTTTAATCCCCATCGACTTAATATGTCGAGCCATCAAATACATTGGCGTAGAAGCTCTTACGGTAGTCACATCGTAAGTTTCTAGATGATAGATCACATCTTTAATCGCATCTAAACCTTCTTGAATGGTAAATTTAATTTCGTGATGTACCGTATCTAAATGATCGGCAACTTTTTGAGCTGCCGCTAAATCTGGCGAACCTTCTAAACCAATCGCAAACGAGTGTAAACGTGGCCACCAAGCTTCGTCGGTATCTTGACTTTCAATACGTTTTTGCGCGTATTTTTTTGCCAATGCTGAAGTAATAGATGAATCTAAACCACCTGATAGTAAAACTCCATAAGGAACATCACTCATTAATTGACGATGAACCGCTTTTTCTAACGCTTCCCGTAAATCATCAATACTGGTTTCATTATCTTTTACATTATCATACTCCATCCAATCACGTTCGTACCAACGCTGAAATCCTTCTTCTTTACTTGATAGGTAATGCCCAGGAGGAAATAATTCAATCTTCATACATTTACCTTCCAACGCTTTTAATTCTGAAGCTACATAAAAGGTTCCGTTTTCATCCCAACCAATATAAAGCGGGATTATTCCCATATGGTCACGCGCAATGAGGTATTCATCAGTTTCTACATCGTAAAGGGCAAAACCAAAAATACCGTTGAGTTCATCTAAAAATTTCGCTCCTTTTTCATTATAAAGTGCGAGTATAATTTCGCAGTCAGAATTGGTCTGAAAGTTATAATTACCATTTAGCTGATTTCGTAGATTGAGGTGATTATAAATTTCACCATTGGCAGCAAGTACCAAATTACCATCTTCAGACAACAAAGGTTGTTTCCCTGAAGTGGGATCTACAATCGCCAAGCGCTCGTGCGCCATAATGGCCTTCTCGTTACTGTATACACCGCTCCAATCTGGACCACGGTGACGAATACATTTCGCCATTTCCAGTAACTGAGGTCGTAACGTTTCAGAGGCTTCCTTTAGATCGAAAGCACAAACAATTCCGCACATAAAGTTACATTTTAAATAAATTAATAAAGTACATCAATTCGACTATCAAATTGATGAATGCTGAACTAACGAATATAGCAGAAAATATTTAGAAGAAACCTTGTCGCTATCAGGTTTTTATAAGATTTCTCAATCACGTAAAACTTCAACTATTTAGCTGCTTTTTCTTCAAAACTAAATGAAGATTTATAGCGATTACTAAGAATTCTTCAATAAACAAAATAGCATTTTATTAAGAGAAAAGTAATTTCAACATTCTTAACTTTAAAATAAAAAATGAAAGCTATATTTATTACCGAAGCTGGCGGACCGGAAGTATTAAAGTTGAAAGAAGCCGAAAAACCTTCCCCTACAGAAAATGAAGTCTTGATTAAAGTAAAAGCTGTTGGTGTAAACCGAAGTGATATTTTAACCCGTGAAAATCCTGATGCTTACGGAGATGATTTACCTTCAGCGCAAATACCGGGATTGGAAGTTGCCGGCATTGTAGAGGAAGTCAATTCACAAAATTCTAAATTTAAAGTTGGTGATAAAGTATGCGCACTAGTTGCTGGCGGTGGTTACGCAGAATATAGTTGTGTGGACGAACGCTTGTGCTTACCCATCCCAGAGGGTTTAAATTTTACGGAGGCGGCTTCCTTACCGGAAGTAATTTTTACGGTTTGGTTCAATTTGTTTCAGCAAGCAAAACTTAAAAAAGAAGAAAGTTTGCTCATTCACGGCGGCACGAGTGGTGTTGGGGTTATGGGGTTACAAATTGCCAATGCTTTAGGAATTAGCACTTACGCCACAGCAGGTTCTTCAGAAAAAATAGACTTTTTAAAGAAAATTGGGGTTTCCAAAGCAATCCATTATAAAGAAGAAGATTTTCAAGAAGTATTGAAAGATGAAAAACTTGATGTGATTTTAGATATGGTTGGTGGCGATTATACGAATAAAAATCTAAAATTACTTCAACCTAAAGGAAGACTCGTAAATATTAATGCAATGAAATCTGCTGAAGTGATGATTGACTTATGGCAAGTTATTTCTAAAAATCTCATTCTTACCGGAAGCCTTTTAAAACCTCAACCCGTAGAAGTAAAAGCCAAAATTGCTGAAGAAGTAGAAACTGAAATCTGGCCATTATTTAAAGCTGAAAAAATAAAGCCATTTGTTTATAAAACCTTTCCTCTAGAAAAAGCAGGAGAAGCGCATGACTTAATGGAAAGCAGCAGTCATATTGGAAAAATTGTACTTGAACTATAAATTTAACGGAAGCTGATATTTATCATATCTTACTGATAGCAAAATAATTAAATTTAATAAAACATTAAATTTTAAGTTATGAAAACGCTTGAAAATAAAGTTGCTATTATTACAGGAGCCGGTTCAGGAATCGGAAAAAGTACCGCTCTATTATTTGCTGAAGAGGGAGCTAAAATTGTGCTTACAGATATTAATGAAGAACACGGTAATAGCGTTTTTAAAGAGATTGAAGCTAATGGCGGAGTTGCTATTTTTATTAAAGCCGATACTTCTAAAGCTGAAGATTCTGAAATGACGGTAAAGAAGACAATCGAAAAATTTGGGCAATTGGATATTGCTATCAACAATGCGGGAATTGGAGGCCCAACAGAAACTATAGGCAACTATGCCATTGAAGATTGGGATAAAGTAATTAGCATTAACCTATCTGGTGTTTTTTATGGAATGCACTATCAATTACCTGAAATGGAAAAAACAGGAAAAGGAAGTATTATTAATGTAGCTTCTATTTTGGGGCAAGTGGGTTTTGCCAATAGTTGTGCTTACGTTGCTGCCAAACACGGCGTAGTTGGACTCACTAAAAATGCTGCGTTAGAATACGGTAAAACAGGAGTTCGTGTAAACGCGGTGGGCCCTGCTTTTATTGAAACTCCTATGGTAAAAGATTCACTTTCTGAAGAGGCCTATAATTCTTTAGCAGAAATGCACCCAATGGGAAGATTAGGACAACCTAATGAGGTAGCCGAATTATTTTTATGGCTTGCCAGCGATAAAGCTTCTTTTTCAACCGGAGCTTATTATCCTATAGATGGAGGCTATTTAGCTAGGTAAACCATATTTAAAATAGAAATTAAACACAAAAAAATTATAGAAAATGGCTTAGTTCTGCTTTGTGATTTCTATAATTTTTTCTTTTGTAATGGGCTTGGTGAGATAACCCTTTACATTTTTAAATTCTTTTGCTTTTTCAATATCACTATAAGCAATGGAAGATGTTGCTAAGTATATTTGAGAAATTTCTATTTCTTCTTCAGCTAAATGATTTAAAAACTCCCAGCCATCCATGTGAGGCATATTTATATCGAGTAAAAGAAGATGACATTCACAGCGTGTTCTTTTATAATATTGGAAAGCTTCATCACCATTATAAAAAGCTTTAATGGAAATTGTTGAATCTATCTTATGGATCATTTTTTCCATAAGAAGCTGATACACTCTATCATCATCTATAATACAAATTTCCATAACTATTTCTTAAAATAAAGCTTAAATGTAGAACCTACATTAATTTTGCTTTCCACTTCAATTTTTCCTCCCATCGCCTGCATTTGATTATTGGTTACAAATAAACCTATTCCTCTAGAGTTTTTAAAATCGGTAAAGGTTTTATACATGCCAAATAAATTCCCCCCATTCAATTCTAAATCAATACCTATCCCATTATCGCTTATTTCTAAAATTTTATACCTTTTTCCTTCTTTATAATTTATTTTTATTTCTGAATTTTTATGAGGATCCCTATATTTTATCGCATTAGAAATTATATTTAAAAGAACACTTTCAAGATAAGCAGAATTGAACCAAACCTGAACATCTTTAGGGACATTTACCTCTAAGTTAATATGGTTAATTTTTATTTCCCTTTTTAATATACTCCTTATTTTATTTATAAAATGGTATAAATCCAAATTATTAACAATACCTTTTGTATTTTTATGTATATGAACTACTTCATTTAAATCTACCAAAGTTTCATTTAAAGAATTAGTCACTTCCTCCATAAGCGACAACATATCTCTCATATCTTCAATAGAATCTATATCTTTTAAATGTTCTACTATTCCTTGAATATTACTGGAATGTGATCTTAGGTTATGGGAAACGATATAGGAGAAGTTGAGTAGTCTATCGTTTTGTTCGACAACCATTTGGTAAGAATGCTGTAGGTTGATCAAGGCTTCTTTTTTCTCTGTAATATCTACCAAGGTTCCTTTAATCTTATGGAGTTTTCCATTTTCATCTTCTTCACATTCCACCCGTGCTAAAATATGTAAAATCTCCTCTTGCCCTCCTTTATTTCTTTTAATACGTGTTTCAAAAGTAGATCCTTTCTTGGTATCTAGAATTTTTTTTATCTGCCGTTTATAGAGCTTTGCATCTTCCGGATGTACCTTATGGATAATTACATTTGAATTAAGTTCATCTTCTTTTTTGAAATTAAAAATTTCATACATCCGGTCTGACCAACTAATTTTATCTGTTTCCAATTCCCACTCCCAATATCCCAGCTTAGAAACTCTAATGGCCATTTGCATTCTACTTTGTAGGTCTTTAAGTTTATTTTCAGCCCGTTTTCTTTTGGTAACATCTTCTATAAGTAAAATATGGGTCTTCTTAAGCTTTAAATGTAAAGTTGAATTAGTGGTTCTAATATATTTTTTTGCTCCGTTTTTGGTATTTAGTTTTGCTTCAAACTTTTCATGGTTAAGTATTTTTTGGAAAGAGTCTCCTTTCACGCTAATTAAATTTGAAAATTTCATTTTAGAAATTTCACAAAAAGTATATCCCGTCATTTCTAAAAATCGTGGATTTACTTCTACTACTTTTTCATTTTCATCTATATGAACAATTCCTAAACCCGCTTCTTTAAAAATAGCTTTATATTTTACTTCTGAATGTAGTAGCTTTCGTGCCTGAAGTTTAATGTGGCGTTTTAATTGTGCTGGTTTTTTTAGAAGAAGAAAAACCAGAAGAGCGAACAAAACTGATAATACTAACCCGAAAATCAAAAAAGGTAAAGCTGCAAGATAGGCCTCATAATGGGTATCCATTAAAAGGTAAATTTCCCATTCGGCATCTTCAATATAAATTTTTGTAGCTTTTTCTATATTAAAATCACCTTTATCTCCAGTAAAAAACTCTCTTTCTCCGGTATTTGGATTTAATTTCGTAAATCTATAATTAAGTCCACTTTCTGCTAACTCTTTTATACCTGAATATTCTAAAAAAGTATCTAATTTGATGAGAACAACAGAGAACCCCCAAAACTCGTTATCTATAAAAACAGGGAGTCGTCCTACAACTGCCGTCCCGCCTTGCTTTAAGTTTAAAGGACCGGCAAAATGCATTTTTCTTTTTTCAATAGCTTTATAAGCTTCTCTTTTAGAGTACTCATATTGTAAAATATTTAAACCAAGCGCTGCTTTGTTTTCTTCATATGGATAAACATATTTTACAATACCATCCGGGACCAACTCAACACCGTCAATATAACTGTTCGACTTTAAAAGCATCTTGGCAACCTCCTCAAAATTTTCAGGTTCACCATTATTATTAACAGTTAAGGCAAGAGATAGTGTTGTTACGTAACTACTTTTTAATATTTGGTCAATGTCACTTTCAACTTTATCTAAGATATCCTCTCTTAGTTGTGCTTCTTTTTCATTATAGATCGTATAGTCTTTTATAAAAATTAGCAAACACAGGAAAAACACAACACTAAAAGCTAAGGTTGCTACAAATTTTGGATGGTTATAAAACCAGTTGTTGAATTTTTGGTTGTCCCTTATTTTCATGGAAGGGGTGATGGGTTGATTTCTATAAAATTAATCAAACAATTAAATAAGTCAAGTTTGAAATGAAAGATTTTATTACTATTATGATATTCTCACTTATTCTGAATAATAATTATGAAAATTTAAAATTAAAATCGTTACATTATTTTTACATTTAAATTCAAAATAAATTATGGCAAAATCTTATTACGATCCGGCAGACCTTAGAAAATTTGGAGAAATCACCGAATGGAGCGAAGAGCTGGGAGAAAAGTTTTTTGATTATTACGGAAAAGTGTTTGAAGAAGGTAAACTCTCTGCCCGTGAAAAATCGCTCATCGCTTTAGCAGTCTCTCATGTGGTTAAATGCCCCTACTGTATTGATGCTTACACCAAAGATGGTTTACAACGAGGCATTACCAAAGAAGAAATGATGGAAGCCGTTCACGCCGGAGCCGCCATAGAAAGTGGCGCTACGCTTGTTCACGGAGTACAAATGATGAACAAATACAAAAAACTATCGATGTAACTGAAAACTGAACAGCTTCATTTTTCGTTACATTTCTTAAACCGAAAACACTAAAGTTTTATGACTACCAAATCTCTTTCTGCAAGAAATAATGAATTATCCAATCCTGTAAAACAATTAGAGTTTTTAAGCAACGGATTATTTGCAGAAGGAGAACTTCCCACCTTTAAAAATAAATTGGAAAAATCTGATGATGCTCCCCTAAAACCGAAGAAATTAGAAATACTTCAACTTAATTTAGGCTATATGTGCAATCAGGTTTGTTCCCATTGTCATGTGGATGCCGGTCCAGATAGAAAAGAAATCATGACGGTAGAAACTATGCAACATTGTTTAGAAGCAATTAAAAAAACCGGAGCACATACCTTAGATTTAACTGGAGGAGCACCAGAAATGAACCCTAATTTCCGGTGGTTTGTTGAAGAAGCTTCTAAAGCGGGAATTAAAGATTTTATCGTTCGTTCGAACCTTACCATTATCGTTGCTAACAAAAAGTATTATGATTTACCGGAATTTTTTAAAAAACACAATGTTCACGTAGTTTCTTCCTTGCCTTTTTATAAAAGGGAAAAAACCGACAAACAACGCGGTGAAGGAGTTTTCGATAAATCTATCAAAGCTTTAAAAATGCTGAATGAAGTAGGTTACGGCAAAGAAGACAGCGGATTAAAACTTGACTTGGTGTACAATCCTTCCGGGGCTTTTTTACCTACCAACCAAGAAGCGATGGAACATGATTTTAAAAAAGCATTGTGGGAAGATTTTCAAATTGAATTCAATAATCTTTTTGCGATTACCAATTTACCCATTAGTCGGTTTTTAGAATACCTCATCGCTTCTGAAAATTATGAAGATTACATGTACGAATTGGTAAACGCCTACAACCCCTCTGCTGTAAAAAATGTGATGTGCAGAAATACACTTTCCGTTAGTTGGGACGGTTGGCTTTACGATTGTGACTTCAATCAAATGTTAGAGCTCAAAGTAGCGAGTAAGGTAAAACACATTAGCAATTACGATGAAGCCGCTTTAGAAAATAGAAATATCATCACTTCTCAACATTGCTATGGTTGTACTGCCGGTGCAGGAAGCAGTTGTCAAGGTTCAGTGGCGTAATGAAGTTTTTAATCAACATCCTGTTCTTTATTAGTTTTATAAGCTTTTCGCAAGATTCATTAAGCAATCTTTTAGAGAAAAGCACCAAACACTCCATTCCCTTTATTTCAGTAGAACAATTAAGGGCCAATCAGCAAAACTTTATTTTGTTAGATGCTCGGGAACTGGAAGAATACAACACTAGTCACCTTCAAAATGCTATACTTGTAGGGTATAAAAATTTTTCTGTGGAAAGAATTCAGCAACAAATAAAAGATAAAGAAACTCCTCTTGTTGTTTATTGCTCTTTGGGAATTCGGTCTGAAAAGATTGGAGAACAACTTGAAAAATTAGGTTACACCCATATTCAAAATCTGTACGGAGGTATTTTTGAATGGAAAAATAAAGGTTATCCGGTTTTCAACAATCAAAAAGAAAGTACAGAAAAAGTCCACGCCTTCAATAAACGTTGGGGAAAATGGCTCCATAATGCTGAAAAAGTTTACGAATGAAAAACAAAAACCTACTGCTCATTTTCACCAAAAACCCAGAACTGGGCAAATGCAAAACCCGATTAGCAAAAAGTATTGGTGATGAAGCTGCTTTAGCCATCTACAAACATTTATTACAACACACCGCTCAAGTATCAGAACAAGTAAATTCAGATAAGCAGGTTTTTTATTCGAAAGAAATTATTCTTGAGGATGATTTTGATTCAAATTTATTTCAGAAAAAAATTCAACAAGGAAAAGATTTAGGAGCAAAAATGAAAAATGCTTTTGCTGAAGCTTTTCAAGAAGGCTACCAAAAAGTCGTTATCATTGGAAGCGATTTATACGATTTAGATTCAGCAACTATTGAAAAAGCCTTTCAGCATTTAAACGATAATGAAGTGGTGATTGGCCCGGCAAAAGACGGCGGGTATTATTTATTAGGAATGAAATTGTTTATTCCTAAAGTCTTTCAGCAAAAAAAATGGAGCACGACCACGGTTCTTCAAGATACTTTAGCAGATTTAAAAAGTAAAAAGGTAACTTTGTTAGCAAGCAAAAACGACATAGACACTTTTGAAGATATGAAAGACATTAGTGTTTTTCAGCAATATTTAAAATTATGAGATACATAGAACAAACCGTAAAATATTTAAAAACCAAAGGTTTTGAAAACCCTGAAGTCGGGATTATTTTAGGAACTGGATTAGGCAAACTCTTGGAAGAGGTAAAAATTATAGAAGAAGTTAGTTATAACCATATTCCCAACTTTCCCACCGCAACCGTAGAGTTTCATAAAGGTCATTTAATTTATGGCGAATTGGAAGGTAAAAAAGTAGTGATCATGCAAGGTCGCTTTCACTTATATGAAGGCTACAGCTTGCAGGATGTAACTTTTCCTGTGAGGATCATGCACCGTTTGGGTATTAAAAAACTATTGGTTTCTAACGCTGCGGGAGCTATCAATCTCAACTTTAAAAAAGGAGAATTAATGCTTATTGACGACCATATCAATCTATTGGGAGGCTCTCCTCTAGCGTTTAAAGGCGTTTCGCAATACGGTGACCGTTTTGTAGATATGAGTTGCCCTTACGACCAACAAATGAGCAAAAAAATTGAAACCATAGCGCAGAAACACAACTTAAAATTAAACAAAGGAGTTTATGCTTCTGTGTTAGGACCTCAATTAGAAACCCGTGCAGAATATAGAATGCTAAGAACAATAGGGGCAGATGCGGTAGGAATGAGCACTGTACCAGAAATTATTGTCGCCAATCATTTAAAATTACCCGTGGCCGCCGTTTCTGTATTAACCGATGAAGGTGACCCAGATAATTTACAGCCTGTAAATGTGAAAGAGATTATTGCCATGGCAGAACAGGCAGAACCGCAAATGATTACCTTATTTAAAGATTTAATTAGAGAAATTGAAATCGTATGAGTTATCTAGAAACTACCAAAAACGTTTATAAAGAAGCTGCAGAAACACCAAACGTAGGACTTTGCTGCACCACCAATCCTGTGTGGGAGTTACCGGGTTTAAGAATCCCTAAAATTATGCAGGAGATGAATTATGGCTGCGGAAGCACCGTACATCCGCGTGATTTGGTGAATCAGCCCAAGATATTGTATGTAGGCGTTGGTGGCGGAATGGAACTTTTACAATTCGCTTATTTCTCAAGACAGAAAAGCGGAGTGATTGGGGTTGATGTAGTCGATGAAATGCTCGAAGCAAGCCGAAGAAATTTTAAGGAAGCTGAAGCAACCAATCCTTGGTTCAACTCAGAATTTGTTGATCTTAAAAAAGGAGATGCGCTTCATTTACCGGTAGAAGATAACTCAATTGATGTTGCGGCTCAAAACTGCCTATTCAATATTTTTAAAACTGAAGAATTAAAAAAAGCCATTGCAGAAATGTACCGGGTTTTAAAACCGCACGGAAGGTTAGTAATGAGCGACCCCATTTGTGAACAACCGATGAATGAAGAACTCCGCAATGACGAACAATTAAGGGCACTTTGCCTAAGCGGAAGTTTACCAATGGCAGAATATGTAAAAATGCTTACCGACGCAGGTTTTGGTACGATTGAAATTAGAGCCAAAAAACCTTATCGCATTTTAGATCCTGCCCACTATCCAACCGATGAACTTATTTATATTGAAAGCATAGAGGTAGCTGCCATTAAAGACCCAATGCCAGAAGACGGACCTTGTGTGTTTACGGGAAAGACTGCAATTTATTATGGAAAAGAAGATTTTTTTGATGATAAAAAAGGACATGTTTTATTACAAAACCAACCACTTGCTGTTTGTGATAAAACTGCAAAGGCTTTAAATAGTTTAAATAGAAAAGATATTTTTATAAGTGAATCTACCTTTCATTATGATGGTGGTGGATGTTGTTAAAATAAAAAACCGCTATCAAATGGTAGCGGTTCTACTTTATAGTTATAAAAAATTACTCCCTAGTAATCTCTAAAATTTCAAAAGTCATCGTTCCGTTAGGGACTTTAATATCGGCGGTATCGCCTACTTCTTTTCCTAACAAACCTTTACCAATAGGTGAATCTACCGAGATTTTCCCTGATTTTAAATCGGCCTCACTTTGAGCAACCAATTTGTATTTCACTTCCATCCCGTTGGTGGTGTTTTTTATTTTTACCGTACTATGAATAAGCACTTTAGATGTGTCTAATTGAGATTCATCTATCACTCTTGCATTCGCTACAACTTCTTCTAACTTAGAAATTTTCATTTCCAACAATCCTTGGGCTTCCTTAGCGGCATCATATTCTGCATTCTCACTCAAATCACCTTTATCCCTTGCGTCTGCAATCGCTTGTGAAGCAGCAGGACGTTCTACATCTTTCAGATGGTTTAATTCATCTTTCAACTTTTTTAATCCTTCTTCAGTATAATAAGATACTTTACTCATAACTTCATCGTTTATATATACAAAAAGAATCCCACGCACCATGGGATTCGACTAAAACAAATATAATAAATTTTAACAAGCTTAGCAATTATGTTATCTTGCCCCACCAAATTTTTTAAAATGAAAAGTTTACTCTTTTTCGCGTTCGTAGGAGTAATGTTAACGAGCTGTAGCAGTGACGATCATCGACAAGACAACCCCAACCTGCTTGATGTAAATGTAAATTTCATGGTTGATACTAGTTTTCCACAGTTTAACCCTTTAATACATCCAAATAATCCTGTTTATGTAAGTCAATATGGAAACGGTGGAATTATCTTAATGAACACCGGAAGTGGTTATGTAGCTTGGGATAATATAGACCCTAACCATACACGTGACAATAACTGCACATCTATGCAAATTGATTTTCCTCATTTAAAATGCAGTTGTGAAGGGAATACCTATGAGCTTTTTACTGGAAATTTTATAGAAGGAGAAAATTTAGAATATACACTTTACCCTTACCGAGTTACGGATAATGGTAACGGCACTTTAAGAATAACCAATAACTAGTCTAAATTTTCCCACCATTTACTTGTTGGATAATTTTCATCTAGCACCAACGGTTCTCCTATTTTAGGAGTGAATAAATTTATTTCAGAATTTTGAGCTGCTTTTGTTAATCGCTCGATGGGTTCTTTCCAAGGATGATGTGCCAAGGCAAATTTTGCCCAATGTACAGGTAAAATATTTTTAGTTTGAAGGGTTTCTGCTATTTTCAATAATTCTTCCGGGAAGGTATGAATGTAAGGCCAGTATTCACCGTATTGCCCACATTCTAAAATGGCTAAATCAAACTTGCCGAACGTCTCTCCTATTGGTTGAAAATGATTGCCAAAACCGGAATCACCGCCCAAAAATAAACGGTACCCAAACAACTCCAACACATAAGAAGACCAAAGTGAAGTATTTCTTTTTAATCCTCTCCCCGAAAAATGCCTAGCCGGCGTGGCTGTAATTTGTAATTCTGAAGAAATTTCTGCCCGCTCTCCCCAATCGAGTTCTGTGATTTTTTCTGAAGGAATCCCGCAGCTTAATAAATCTTTTTTTACACCTTTTGGTATGATGTAGTTGTTGGTTTTTGCCGCTAAGCTTTTCAAACTTTTCTTATCTAAATGGTCGTAGTGATTGTGCGTTTGAATATGATAATCGATGACAGGCATGTCTTCTACTCCGTAATTATTAGCTCCGGTAAAAGATTTGATCATGAACGGAAAAGGAGAAGCATACCCGCAAAACACCGGATCTACCAAAATGTTGATTTTTTTATATTGAATTAAATAGGAAGAATGACCAAACCAAACAATTGTCGGTTTTTCTGACGATAAGTTTGTCAAATCAGTTTTGACTATCGGAATTTCTGAATTTGGTTTTACACTTTTTGGTCTTGAAAATTGCTTCTTTAAGATTTTAAAGAAAGAAGCTTCTTCAGCCATTTGTGGAGTTTCTTCTATGTTTTGAAATACTCCATCTTTTACCAGAGAAGAAGGAATCTTGGGGTTTTTGGTAATTTTCATGGAATGAGTTTTAGACATTTCGAAATCCATTAGGAGTTAGTTTTTCATTCTTCTTAAAGAATTTGATGAAATAAGAAGGGTCTTCAAAACCCAAACTCCAAGAAATTTCAGCAATTGTCCAGTTGGTGTGTTTTAGCAATGCTCTTGCTTCTAATACAAAGCGTTCTGCAATAAGTTGTGAAGTGGTTTTACCTGTAGTATTTTTTAAAACTTTATTCAGATAATTACTATGAATGTTTAATTGCTTGGCAAAATCACTGGGGGTTCTTAAGTCTATCTTCTGTTGAACGGATTCTATGGGAAACTGACGTTCTAACAATTCTGCAAATAAAGAAGTAATTCTTTCTGAAGCATTGGATGCTGTATTTTCTTCATGTTCAAGTTGTGCCGGACGCATTTTTAAAGCGGTATGAATCAATTCAAAAACCAAATTTCGCAATACATCATATTTGTAGGCATATTCAGAATGTATTTCAGCAAACATTTTTTTATAAATCTGTTGAATTTGTTGAAACTCTTCATCACTCAAAGAAAGTATGGGCGTCCCGTTGGTTTGAAATAAGGGATAATCTTTAAAATTACCGAAGTCTTCAAAAAAAGTTTCCGTAAATACACAAAAAGCCCCGGTTTTATCCTCAGAAAGCGGTTCCCAATTATAAGGAATTTGTGGGTTGGCAAAGAGCAACATATTATCTTTAACCTTTAGGGTTTTATCGGCATAATGCACCGTGTTTTTCCCAGAAATAAGGCTTATTTTATAATAATCTTTTCGGCTATAAGGCATCTCTTTGGAAGTTCCGAAATAATCTTTTAGATTGAAAACATTAAACTCACCGGTCTTTTTAAAAAAATCGCTTGGTAAAATCCCTAGTTTTTTTCTGTAAAATTCTTCTAAGCTGGTCGTCTTTTCCATCACACTAAATTTAGACTTAAAGCAAAAACCCACAAAGTAAATTGTGGGTTTATTATAAAAATTGATGAGCGATTATATATTTTGTCCACCGGAAACCTCTATACGTTGTGCATTTATCCATTTTGCATCTTCGGTACATAGAAAGGCCACCACACCGCCAATATCATCCGGCTGACCTACTCTGCCAAGTGGAATTTGACTACTGACTATTTTATTTACTTCTTTATTATCCCTCACTAAACCACCGCCAAAATCGGTTTCAATAGCTCCAGGAGCAACTACGTTAGAACGAATACCACGTTCTCCCAATTCTTTAGCTTGATACCGGGTAAGCGACTCAATAGCAGCTTTCATCGCTCCGTAAGCGCTATAACCGGGCATGGTAAATCGAGCCAGTCCAGAAGAAATATTCACAATTCCGCCGCCATTATTAAGAATAGGCAGTAATTGCTGCGTTAGAAAGAAAACACCTTTCAAGTGAATATTAACAAGTTTATCGAATGTTTCTTCGGAAGTTTCTGCAAAGGCTTCATTGATCCAAATACCAGCATTATTGACTAAAAAATCAATTTTTTTCACATTAAATTCCTTTGAAAGTGTCGTTTGTAGTTCTTCCTGAAAGTTGAAAAAACCTGAAGCATTTGAAGTATCTAACTGTAAGGCTGCTGCCTTTTGTCCTTTATCTTCTATTGCTGAAACCACTTGATGAGCTTCCTCTTTATTCTGATGATAGGTTAGGAGGACATCTAAACCTTTTTCAGCTACTTTTAAAGCCATATTTTTTCCCAATCCACGACTTCCACCGGTAATTAAAACTGATTTGTTATTCATCTTTTTCTATTTTTTGATTACAAGACAAAAGTATGATGGAGACGCTAAGTTGGTATAGTGCTTTTCAAACCAAGAATGGTACAATTCAAACAAAAAGGCTTTCCGTTTCCAGAAAGCCTTTCATCAAAATGGTTAGTAATCTATTTCAGGTTAAAATTTTAGTGTGAGTCCTAATAAATAATTTCTAGTAGCTTGCGGATAATAACCTGCTCCACCAATGGTTTCAACTCCATTAAGCATATCTGTATTTTCTACATCATAGGTATAGAAATATCCGTTAGAAACGTATTCAACATCAAAAATGTTATTCACTAAACCTGTGAACACAATTTCTTCAAAAAGCAGAGCTTCATCCCAGACATATTGTACATTAAAATCATTTATAAAATAAGAGTCCAATTTGGAGCTTTCTAATTCTAAATTACTCATATACTGGTCTCCTACGTATTTAGATAACAAATTAAATTGAAGATTTCCTACCGGAGAGATTCGAATCATATTACCGGCGACTACATTAGGAGAAAACGCGATATCGGTGTTTCCAAAATTTTGTTGTGCTCCATCTTGAAAACCAACAAAATCTTTATTCTTATTCTGGCTAACCGCAATATTAGGTCTCAAACTTAACCAATCGTTTACTTGAATATTGGCATCTACCTCTAATCCTAACCGATAGCTTTTACCACTATTTTTTCTAATCGCTGCCCCTTCTTCGTCAATTTCCCCGGTCAACACCAATTGGTCTTTATAGTTCATAAAATATAAATTGGTATTTATTTGATTTTTTCCAGATTTAAAACGCCAACCCAATTCATAATCTACCAAGCGTTCTTCGGTAGGCTCATTTTCACCATTCTCAAAAGCATCTTCATAGTCTGATCTTGTAGGTTCACGATGAGCGACCGCTACTGATCCATACAACTGATTTTCTTCATTGATCTGAAATGTAAAACCACCTTTGGGATTGAAAAAACTGAAGTTAGCATCAATAGGAAAATTAGGAAGCTCTTGTGTGGGGCCATTTCCTTCGTAATTAATAGTTCTTATTTGCAAATCTCCATAAACCGCTAATTGATCTGTTAGAGATACAGTTGCTTTCGAGTACAAATTAAAATCTGTTTTCACCGCGTTATTCTCATAAAACGGCTCGTACGGATCATTATTCTGAGCGAACCTTGTGTAAATTACTTCACCAAAATGATCGCCGTCGTAGCGGTTCCAACCCCCTCCAAAAATAGCATCCACTGTATTATTTTGATAATTTAAACTGAACGTAGTTCCGTAAAAATGATTATCCAACCAGCTGGTATTCACTAAATCTGAGGTGGTTACTTCTTCTCCATTCGCTGTAAATGGTTCTAATCCAAATTCTGAAAAATCTGCGCCTACTTCATATTCTTCATAATAACCTTTTCCCCGTGTATAATGCAAGGCAAAGTTAGACGACCAATTTTTGTTGTAGGTTTGATTCCACAAAAGCTGATAATGATCTTGTTGGTAATTATCGGTTTGGTTGTCGTAAAACTTCTCATTTCCATTTTCATCAATGTACCTTCCGGCAGGATTATAAGTTCTTCCGAGTGAATCAATTTGTTTTTGAGTTACCCCGTACCAAGCTTGGTAAGTTCGCTCTTTACCTCCAAACATAATGGCTTTTACGATGGTTCCCTCGTTTACATAGCTTCCTTGCAAGAAGTACGATTTTAAATCTGACTCCGCACGATCGATATAACCATCACTTTTAATTTGTGAAGCACGGCCAGTAAATGACCAATGCTTATCGATAAGCCCGGTGCCATACTTAACGGTATGCTTATGCGTATTAAAAGAACCGTAACTATTGGCCACTTCAGCATAAGCTTCTTCACTATATCGGTCGGTTAAAATATTAATACTGGCACCAAAAGCTCCGGCTCCATTGGTGGAAGTCCCTACTCCTCGTTGTAACTGTAAATTTTCTGTAGAGGAAGCAAAATCACCCATATTCACCCAAAAAGTCCCTTGGCTTTCAGCATCGTTAATCGGAACGCCGTTCACGGTTACATTGGTTCGTGTAGCATCACTACCACGCACTCTAATTCCAGTATAGCCTACGCCGTTTCCGGCATCGGTAGTGGTGACTACCGAAGGCAAATAATTCATTAAGACGGGAATATCTTGCCCGAGATTACGCTCTTCAATTTCTTCATTGGTTAAATTGCTATAGGTAATAGGCGAATCTGCATCTACCCGAATGGAAGACAGAAAAACCTCTTCCAAACTCTCGTGTGTTCCGGTTAAATCGACATCTAAGTTTTGGTCTGAAGTTAGTTCAACTTCTACTTCTTTTTGATTTCCGTAGCTAAAAATAAGCGTGTAGTTTCCTTCTTCTAAGGCTAAGGAATAAAATCCATCAAAATCAGTCATTGTCGCTTTACTACTGTTTTTCACCATAACATTGGCTCCGGGTAAAGCGTCGTTGTTTAACATAACTGTACCGCTCAATGTGTAAGTTTCTTGGGCGATACCGAGTAGGCTTATTAAGAAAGAGCCTACTAAAAATAATACATTTTTCATCCGTAATTTGTTTTACGAATAAAAGGGGTGATTATTCTTAGGTTTTCAATTAAATTATAAAATAAAAAATCCTGAAAAAACTTCTACTATTTAGAGTTCATTCAGGAGTAACATACGATTGCCGAAAGACCGCTAGCAACTCTTTCTTGTCCCTTGGCAGCATTACCTGCCCAGGTTCATCGGGTATGATCTCAGCCACAATGGCACCCCTTTGAGATTTGCGGCAAACTTAGGGGTTAATTTTTAATTTACCATAATTTTAAGTCGTTTTTATTTTTCTAGCCAGTATTTTTGAGTTTATGGTGAAAAACACTAAAAAATCGATCACCCTTAAAGTTTTATTAGGGTACATTTTGCTTACGGTTTTTGCCGGGGTCACCGTATGGTTTATTTACGGTAAAATTGAAACCCTTACCAAAACCAATAAAGTAGGGAGTGTAAACAACCAGCGGTTATTTTTAATTAGTGAAGCAGTTACCAATTTATATACTGCGGAAGGAATTAGCCGAAACATTATTCAGAATAAAAAACCGGAGAAAATAAGTGATTTTAATGCACAACTCGACACCATTGGAGTGCTCATTGATTCTTTACAACAAACCTATCCACCGGAAGATGAAACAAAGGAAGATTTGGATAGCATTCAGCAATTACTTCAACTAAAAAAAGAAAACTTATTAGACTTGTTGGCACTTCGGAAAGAGCAAGGAAGTGAAAATTATTATGATCGGGTGCTAAATGAATTGGAAAAAACCAATTACATTTTTGAGGATGATAATTACGAAGAACGGTTAAAAGAATACAAACCGCACGTGCGGGAAGTCTTGGTAAAATACCTGGAATACGCCAAAAAGGACAATGCCAACCGACTCACCCAGCAATCGGCCGACTCATTAATCAATACGATGAAACAGGTTTTGAGTCGATTGGAAAATGAAGAAATCGAGTACCAAAATTCAGTAATTTCCAAAGAAAATGAATTACTGGAAAACGATAGGAATTTAACCGCTCAACTTAGAAAACTACGTTCACAAATTGAACAGGAAGAAGTTCAGAAATCGGTTATTCAAGTAGCTCAATCACAAGAAACGTTGGAAGAAACCTCTAATTTAATGATTGCTTTGGGGGTTGCTTGCGTACTCACCATTTTACTTTTCGTTATTCTTATTATTAAAGACACTAATCGAAGTCAACGCTACCGTAGTGAACTGGAAAAAGCCAAAGCTTACGCAGAACTTTTGCTAAAACGCCGTGAGCAGTTTATGGCGACCGTGACGCACGATTTACGTTCACCCTTAACCACGATTACCGGATATTCTGATTTGCTGCATAAAACCAACCTTTCTGAAAAACAATCGCATTACTTAGAAAAACTTCAAAAATCTTCAGGTTATATCTTGCATTTGGTGAACGATTTATTGGATTTTTCTAAACTGGAAGCGGGAAAAATGCAAGTTGAAAAGCTTCCGTTTACGCCTAAAAACTTGATTAAAGATAGTATTGATGGCGTGATTCCTTCAGAAGATCCTAAAAACTTAGACATCCAACTGCAGTTAGAAGAGACGTTTGAAAATTCTTATTTGAGTGACCCTTTCAGAATTCAACAGATTTTAACCAATTTACTGGGAAATGCGTATAAATTTACTCAGGAAGGCAGTATTCGCATTTCCGGGGTGTTAGATACTTCTTCGATTAAAACCAATAAATTAAAAATTACGATAGAAGATACAGGAATTGGAATTTCAAAAGAACAGGAACAACGTATTTTTGAAGAATTTTCACAAGCTAAAGCTTCTATTGAAAAACAATATGGAGGCTCCGGGTTAGGGTTGGCCATTACTAAAAAGCTAGTGAACTTATTGGACGGGGAAATTTATTTGGAAAGCAAGCCTGGACAAGGAAGTAAGTTTACCATTTTTATTCCGGTGGAAAATGCCAAATACACATCGACAAAAGAAAATGCGAAAGAAGTAAAGATATTAGATACGAAAGGCAAAAAACTGTTTATTTTGGACGATGAACCTACACAGTTAGCGCTTACGGGAGAAATCGTAAAACAAGCCGGTTTTGAATTTATTGCTACTGAAAATCCTGAAGAAGCTTTCCCTCTCTTAAAAAGCAAGAGGTTTGATCTGATTCTTTCTGACATTCAAATGCCAAAAATGAATGGATTTGAATTCATTAGAAAACTGAAAAAAGACAAAAAACTGAAAAACATTCTGGTGATTGCACTTTCTGGAAGAACGGAAATTAGTCAACGGGTTTATACCGAAAAAGGCTTTGAAACCAATGTAATTAAACCTTACGAAGCAGGGGAATTGCTTGTAAAAATCGCCAAGGTTTTAGACTTACCTTATGAAGAATTTAGTAGAAAAACTGTCTCAAAAATTCCAGAAAAGGAGAATACTTCAAAATTTTATGATCTTCACGACTTAAGGGTTTTCTCTGATGGTGATGAGGAATCGTTAAAGGTATTGCTTCAAACTTTTATAGAAAATTCTGCTAAAAATTGCGAAGATCTAAAAAGGGCCGCGGAAGAAAAAGACGTTCAGCAAATCGCTTTCGTAGCTCATAAAATGCTACCGATGTTTCGACAGTTAAAAGCCAAAAGCGTTATCCCTATTGTTGAAAAACTAGAACAACAGCACGAATTGCAACTTAGTCCTCAAAAAGTATTAGCACTCGTTGAAAAAGCGATTGCAGCAATTAAAAAGTTATTGGAAGTTTTACAGGATGAGATTAAAGTTTAATAATTTTCTTTACAAAGTTATTTCTGTTGGAAGCTGCTTTTACAAAATAAATACCTCGGGTTAAGTCACTAAGTGATATTTTTTCAAGTTGTATTCCTTTCCAAGATTTTAGAAGTTTACCATTTACATTAAATAGCTGTAAACTTTCTATTTCACTAGAATTTTCAATAAACAAAATATCTTTGGTGGGATTAGGATAAAAGGTGATTTCTTTTAAGTTTTCAGTGTCTGTATTTAAATTACAATTTTCGGTAAGTGTTGTTAACGAACTTCTAATCCAAGAAGAATAAGGAGGTTGATTATTGTTTGCCGCCTGTTCATCATCAACTTCAACACATAACTCAGTACTGCAAGAAGCTCCTTCTATATAGCAAGTAACCTCTAAATAAGTAAGCAGGCTATTATTACCATTTTTTAAGTTAATAAATTCTAATGTTGGAATATTATTTAACCAAACCCTCTCTAGTAAGCTATTATTACTTAAATCTATACTACTAAAATAATTTTCCGGCAATTCACTAGGATTACCTGCGTAAAGCTCTTTCAACATGGAGTTATTGGAAAGATCAAGCGTAGCCAAATTATTATCGCTACAATTTAAAATTTCCAAAGAAGAAAAGTCTTCAATTCCTGTTAAAGCACCTATAGATCTATCACTAATATCTAACTCTGTGATGGTATTAATATCGGAGGTTAACACCTGTCCGTTTATCGTCCCATCTGAATCTATGCCAAAATAGATTAAAGCTTGTTCAAAATTAGCATCCGGGATAGCGGTGGTTTGGGCATTCTGCCGTAAACAAAAAAATAATATAATTATTAAAGCTATATAAGTTTTCATACGCTAAAGTTTTTAAATTTTATTCAATAAGTAGGTTTTTACTGTCAATTACTACCCCATCCTGTATTAAGGATAGAATGTACAGGCCTGGTGAATAAGCGGATAGAGATAAATCTATATTGATTTCCTCCAAATTATCTATGATGTAGTTATTGTTTATGGCTCCCGCTATAGATGAAATGCTTATATAGCTATTGTTTAGCTCTTTAATTTTGTATTTTACTAAAATTGAGGTGGTTGCCGGATTGGGTGTTATATTTTCTATTCCTACAATTTCTTCTACGGCCACGGTGCTATAATCCTTGTAACCATCTGCTTGGGCAATTACTTCCAGTTTGGAGGGAGTATCCGAAAAAGCCGATAAAGGGATTTGCCGACCCGTATAAATCAATTCGTTATTGGAACTGTACCAATTATAAGTAGCGGGTTCTCCAATAGATTGGGCTGTTAATGATGGGGATGGGGATGGTTGCGCTAGTGTACTGCTTTCTTCTATTTCTGCTTGAAAGAGGTCTCTGTAGGTTCTATTTATTTGAAAACCTACCCCGCCCATCAATTCCTGTGTTTCTGTATCTATCTGGGTAATGTCAAGTCCATAGTTGGTTTCATCGCTTACCTCATCTGTCAGAAAATTAATTTCTATATCAATAAGCCCCCAATCTTCAGGTGAAAAATCCATATTGAGCAATCTCGCATTATCTTCTAACACCCTTATCCGCTTATTTTCCTCATCTACAATTTGTATGCTTTGAGATGCGAAATTCCCATCAGCCCAAATATCCCAAAGGTTTTCTTGTAATTTCACATAGACCTCTGCCTCTTCCAAGATGTTTACTCCTTCCTCGCTAAGGAAAGTATTAAAATTAATGGAAAATACCCGGCTTTCCGCCCCTCCCAAATTTCCCACTGCCATTCGGCCACGGGGACTCGTGTGTGGTCCTGCATCTATAACATTTACATTTTTCCAGGCAATGTTATTGTTATATCTTACATTATTGGCCAAATTAGAAGTTTCTAGAAAGGTCATGGGGTCTTCTGAGGAAACAATCCGGGCCAGTAGACAAAAGTGCCAAGGCGAATTTGAATTGTTTTCATAGTCTTCCGGGTTGGGCACATTCCAGGAAAAGCTTAAAACAGCCTCCTCTCCGGAAGCTAAAACAGGGATATTATCTACCCCGATTATATCTCCAATGATGGGGCCGTTATTGGGATAATGGTTGCCCGACCAATTGTATGGCCAAGTTTGTCCCGCAGCTGCTTTTGACCAATATAGTTTTACCTCTTCCTCGCCAGAGGAAGTTTCACAACTATTGTTTACTATTCTTACATATACAAAATTTGAGACATTGGAATTATATTGAGGGTTTTGGTGCTCTGGTACATAATCATTAGTATTTCTGATCCAGATATCAGGGCTCCTATATATTTTATCGGTACTATTATCAGGCTCTAGGCCAATATCGATAGTAGAGTTTCTTAATGTCAAATCTAATGGATTTTCATTTATGGCAGCTATAAACTCTGCGTATTCATCATACTGTATAGCTTCTCTAATTCTTATTCCCTGCCCAATGGTAAAATTATCAATTACCGCGGTATGATTGTAAGACATAAAATTGGTAATATCTGCCGAAGTTATAGTATAAGGAGTACCTTCACAGTCTGTTCCGCTTCCGGTATATTGCCATTGTCCATTATTCATAAGTTCTACATATTTATATTTTTCATATAAAGTATCTGCCATTATCGGTGCCTGAGATGGATGCATTCCTAAATTGATTAAAGAATCTCTAATTACATATTTATGCTCAATTCTAAAATCAGGTACCGCATTGGTATCTACCACATGGTCTCCTTTTGCTATCGAATTCAGAGAGGTCACACCGGCGTTAAAAGCAACATCTGTGGTATCCCGAGTTACATGTTCACAATACACGGAACCATCACGCCAAGCGTTATGAGTATGATATAAATCGAAATTATGTCCCATCTCGTGGACGATTACCGGACCGCTTATGGTAGCTATATTAGCAGCAAAACTTGTCTTTTTTCTTCTACCTATCCCTGAATAACCTTCTTCAAACCGATAGGGTACATAAATATTAAAGGCATTTTCATGTATATATTGGGGGTTATTTTCTACATAATCAAATATATCATCTCTAGGACCTATAACATCATATCCCGGAGATATATAGTAATCCGTGTTATTAATGTAATCAAATCCAACTAAATTAAAGCAAATATTAAATTGATTATATGAGTTATTCAATAACTCTAAAGCTTCTAAAATTTTTTCTTTGGTAAGCGGCTCTTGACTGGTTCCATCATCCCTATTTATACCCCAAAAAAATACATTAAAAGTGATTAACTCAAAACTGTTAAGATAATTTAAATCAGTTGAATAAGAATAAGGATCAACACCTAAAGTATTTTGAGAATTTATAAAAGAAGTTTGATTACTTTCTAGGTACTCATTACCACATTCAAAATCATTTTGTTGAGCAAAAGAACAATGCAAACAAAAAATAAGCGCAATTAAGGTATAAATTTTCTTCATAAGTTTTATATAATAGGAGGTATATAAAACTAACTTAAAAAAATAACATCTACAAATATAATTTTATATTTGTATCGGGCACTATAATTTAATATCGTACTGCTTCAATTTATTATAAAGTGTTTTTCTATCGATATTTAAGATTCTAGCGGCTTTGCTTTTATTGCCATTGGCTTCCTCCAATGCGTCTAAGATGAGTTCTTGTTCATTCTTGTTTTTAAACAAGCTGTAACTTTCTTTTTCAGGAGTTTCTACATGCATTTGGCTTGGTAAAACTTCCGTTGTAATCAATTTATCTTGTGCCAATAATACTGAACGTTTAATCGTGTTTTGCATTTCCCGTAAATTTCCCGGCCAAGCATAAGCGGTAAATAATTCTAATGCATCGTCTGAAAAACCAACAATCTCTTTTTCTAATTCTTCATTGGCTTTTTCCAAGAAATGATTGGCAAAAAGCATCAAATCTTCTTTTCGCTTTTTAAGCGCAGGCACCTGGATGCTGAATTCATTTAAACGATGGTAAAGATCTTCCCGAAAATCACCATGTTCAACCGCTTTCTTTAAATCTTCATTGGTGGCCGCAATTACCCGAATATCTACCTGAATTTCCTGATTACTTCCTACCGGTTTTATTTTTCGCTCCTGTAATGCCCGAAGCAATTGGACTTGCAAATCGTAATTAAGATTTCCTATTTCATCTAAAAACAAAGTTCCTTTATTGGCTGCTTGAAAATGTCCGGTTTTATCGTTTACCGCTCCGGTGAAAGAACCTTTGATATGCCCGAAAAATTCACTGGATGCAATTTCTTTAGGAATCGCTCCGCAATCTACCGCTACAAATGTTTCATTGGCACGTTTACTTTGATCATGAATATTCTTGGCTACGTATTCTTTTCCGGTTCCGCTTTCTCCAATAATTAACACCGACATATTGGTGGGTGCGACCAATTTAATATAATCGTTCAATTTTTTGGAAGCATCACTTACCCCGGCTACATAATTAGTACCATCTGTGGAAGGAAATTTTTTTCGTGAAGGTTTTGCCTCTGTTTTACTCTCTTGTTTTTCCTGATTACCTGACAATGCTTTTTGAATGGTTTCCTGCATTTTTTCAGGGTTAATGGGTTTGGAGATATAATCGAATGCTCCCGTTTTTATGGCATCAACGGCAAGGTTTACTTCCGCGTACCCCGTCATTAAAATCACTTTGGTTTTCGGAAACTTCTCGGTAACAGTTTTTAGAATCGCGTTTCCGTCTTTATCAGGAAGTCGAACATCGGCTAGAATAATATCGTAAAAACTTTCATTTATTTTTGCCATCGCATCGTTTCCGGTATGGGAAACTTTTACTTCAAAACCTTTTTTAGATAAAAAAGTCTCCAGCATTTGGCAAAATGCTACATCGTCTTCCACTATTAAAACTTTAGCCATAAAGATTGCTTATTGCACAAAATTAGAAAATAAGAAGGCTCGCCTGTGTAAAATAATCATAAAAAAAGAGGTCAACCGAAATTGACCTCTTTTAAGGGCAGTAAAAATTACTGTTGGAGTAACCGTTAAAATGATATGTATGAACAAACAACTTCCCTATAGTTAGTTTTCAACAAAGTCTAAAAGATCACGCTTAACCATAGTTGAAAATATCATTTTGGATTACCAAAAAAATTAATGCTTGAAAAAATTACTATGCTTCTTTACTGCCCTATATCTTAAACAAACGCCAATCTATCTAAGAAATTCATCATTGCTTTTCTATTTAGGCGGAAGGCTTTATCCATTTTCCTTCTGCACTTGCATATACAGTTTTGGTTGTATTTGCCGTATCGTTTTTTATTTCTAGTTTATATTCGTCTTTACTGTTTTTATAAGCTTTAGAAATTTTAGCTCCTTTAAAATCACTAGTCACTGCTGCCACTATAGGAGCGGGAACCTGACTTACATCTACCGGTTGAAAAGTTTCCTGTTCTTTACTTTCTTCGGTCATTATTTCGACGTTATTCTCTTCACCTTTTTCTTGTGCCTTTAGGGTTGAAATTGTACACAAACCCACAATAGCCAAACAAGTGATTAACTTTTTCATCTTTCTACATTATTTGTTCTGATAAGTTAAATTGAAAAAGTTATGCCATTTAAAATTTTACAGCTTAATTATAACTGAAAAGCCTTTACTATAAAGGCTTCACAATTAGTTTAATGAAAATTTACATGAAATACACAAACTGTAGAAAACCAAAAAAATCCACAGTAGACTGTAGATTTTTTACACATTTTCACGAAAAAACAATTCGTTTTCAACTCAGATGAGATTCCGTGTCAATCATGAAATAGAGACTTTAAAATTTACTTAAGTGGGTCTTTTCGGTTGGCTTTCTTTTCAGATTGAATTCGTTTATCTTTTAAACGCTTCATTTTTGACCTTCGGGAAGGTTTGGTCTTTTTTCTTTGCTTCGGAATTTTTAAAGCATCTTCCAACATCTTAAAAAACCGCTTTACCAATATTTCTTTGTTTTTATGCTGACTGCGGGTATGGTCTGAACTTAACTGAAGTACTTTATCTTTGGTTAATCTATTACTTAGTTTCCACTCCAATCGTTCTTTTTGTTCTTCGGTAAAAACTTCAGAATCGGTTAAACTCCAATTTAAAACTACTTTTGTACTGGTTTTATTAGCGTGCTGCCCACCGGGACCAGAACTTAAAACCGCTTTGAAGTCGGCTTCGTTTAACAGTTCCTCTTTACTACCCAACATTAAACTTGATGGTTTTCATTTAATAAATCTACCACATTTTTCACAGGATTAAATGTAATGATTGGAACTTCTACAAACATCGTATTCCAATAGGCCATTCCACCATTCCACAATCCAGGAAGTTCTAGTGCTTTCAGGTTTCTACCAAATTTAGATTTTTGGGCGATAAATCCTTTTTTAGGGTTTACGTATTGGGTAAGGTCAAACTTTTTTCCTTTGTAATTTTTAACGCTACATACTAAATCTACCGGATTAAAATGAGTTGCATTTTGCGCTATTTCATTTTGTTCAGGATTATCGGTATCCATTTGTGCCCCTTCAATAATTTGTAAAGAAATATTTCCTTCGCCATCTTTTACCCAGAAAGGTCCGCCACCGGGAGCCCCTTGGTTTTCTACCATTCCACAGATTCGAATGGGGCGATCTAAAAAGTTACGGACATCTTCTTCTGTTTTCAGCGTTGTTTTTACACTTAATTTTTCTTCAAGCAAATCGTTTGCGGCTGCCAAAATATGTTTATTAAAACCATCTTGATCGATCCTGTTTAATACTTCAAAAATTTTCTCCTGAACGTTAATCAATTCACCGGCTAAGACTTTTTTATAGGTAACAACGGTGTCTAAGTTTTCTTGTTTGATGACATTATCTATATTCTTAATAAAAATTAGATCGGCATCAATATCATTTAAATTTTCGATTAAAGCTCCGTGGCCGCCCGGTCTAAACAATATTTTCCCTTCATCATCCCGAAAAGGTTGATTGTCAAAATCTACAGCAATGGTATCGGTCGATTTTTTCTGAAAAGAATATTCAATTTCAAATTCTGTTTCGGTTTGTTTTTCTACCCGATCTTTAATTTCTTGGAAGGTGCTTTTAAACTTTTCCAAATGATCTTCAGTTACGGTAAAATGGAGTTTGGCTTTTCCATCTTTTGCAGCGTATTTGGAAGCTTCTATTAAATGCTCCTCAAAAGCAGTAGCTGAATGATTTTCATAGCCATGGAAAGGCACCAAACCTTTTGGTAAGTTAGAGAAGTTAAGCCCGTCTTCTTCTAAAAGTATTTCAACGAAGATGTATTTTTGTTCATCTTCTGAAAGCTGTTGGTAATTGGAATTGTTTTTTTCAACTTCAGCAAGGACGTCTTTATAGAACGCGAAATTTTTCATTCCTTCAAAAAACTTCTTCAGTAAATCTGAATCTTGTTCTTCTAAAAACTTAGCTAAACTTGTGTTTTCCGGTCGGTAATCTGCTAAAAACTGATGCAAAGCCTTGAACATTCGTGAAGCGGCACCACTTGCCGGTATAAATTTAACTCGCTCTAATTTAGAATCGTCATATTTGTTAGAGAACAACTGCACCTCTTCTTTACTAAACGCTTGGATTCCTTCTCCAACATTTGCAGCGCTTACCAATTCTACTTTAGGGATTCCTTCCTTAAAAGTTTCCAATTGATTAAGTACGGTTTCTTTTTTTAAACCATAATTTTTTATCTGCTCTACATCTTCCTTCGTTAATTCTGCTACTGTCATTCTTCTACGTTATGTTGGTTAATCAATAGTTGAATATTCAATTAAAATTGAATAAATTTCATTATAATAAATTCGCTTTAGATTTATTTTGAAAAGCGGAGTGGTAAGTTAAAAAATATAAAGGATTCGTAAGAATGGAGGGATGCTTTTTAACAAACAATTGATAAATAAATGCAATTACTTTCAGCAAGTGTTAAGTTCTTTAATTTCAACCTCTCGTGACTTTTAATTTAAGTAAGATTTTCCACTTTTTTATAAAGCAGTTTTTTCCAAGAAAAATAACCATAAATCGCGATAATGGTTAAAATTAAATAAAGGATTGCACTAAACATTAAGCCTTTGTAAAAATAAAGGGGTACTGAAATGATATCTCCTACAATCCAATAAATCCAATTTTCAATTTTCTTTTTGGCCATCAGCCACATTCCCACGAAGAAAATAGCGGTGGTAAAAATATCGGTGTACGAATACCAGGCTTCCCATTTATCGAAGATTTCATAAACCAAAGCCACGGCTAACATGGTCGCGAAGAAGATCCCAACCGATTGTATATTTTCCTTTTTAGTGGTTTTAGTAATTGGCGTCACGTGTTCGCCATCTACTTTTCTGGTCCAAACATACCACCCGTAAATACTCATAGAGAAGTAATAGACGTTAATGAGCATATCTCCCAACAATCCATATTGCTGAAGAATATACACATATAAAAGCGTGCTTACGATCCCCGTAGGATAAACCCAGATGTTATTCATCTTAGAGAAAACCACACTTAAAATCCCGAAGACCACTCCAAAGAGTTCCAAAATCACCAAGTAAGTAGGGATGCCTTCGTACTGCGCAAAAAGCCAATCAAAAATTTCGTTCATTATTTTTATGGTTTTCTAGACGGTAATAAATGTCTTGATTTTATTTGGAAACCTCAACTGTTTTGGAAGTTGAAGCCGATATTAAAAACTCAGGATTATCTTCAAAAGCTGTTCCCACCACAACCATCATTGCTCCGGCTTGGTAAGCTTCTTCAATTTCTTTTTTTGAACGAATGCCGCCACCCACAATAATAGGAATGGAAACTTCTTTTTTTACTGCGGAAATAATTGCTGTAGAAACTTTATTTCTCGCACCGCTCCCTGCTTCTAAATAAATCAATTGCTTCCCGGAATATTCTCCGGCCAAAGCGGTGTTGACAATCGCCTGAATATTTTCTTGCTTCATCGGAAGCGTTTTGCTTACGCGTTGTACTGAAGTTTCTCTACCGCCATCAATTAATAAATAAGCCGTCGGAATAACTTCTAAAGAAGTATTTTTTAGTTTCTCCACCGATTTTACTTGTTGCTCAATTAAAAACTCCGGATTTCTACCTGAAAGTAACGACAAAAATAAAAGTGCATCAGCTTCATTAGTGATCTGTGTATAATCGCCCGGAAAAATAAAAATAGGTAATGGTGTTTTCGCTTTCAGTTGGCGAACTAATTTTTCGGTAAGGTTTTCTTCTACCGTGCTTCCGCCAACAAATAAATGCGTGGTCGCTTTTGGTAAATGCTGAATTAAACTTTCAAGCTTAGAAAAATCGACTTTATCGGGATCTATGAGAATCGCTAACAACCGATCGGAAGTTTGAAAAATGCGTAACAGTTCCTTTTTCTTTTTCATTAGTCTTCAGCTAAAAGGGTGTACACACAAGTAAAACCTTCAAACTCTAAATACTTCAGCGCAAAATTGGTTTGTTCTCCTTGGTAATTTAATCGAGCCTTTAATTCTTCGTCTTCAAAAGAAAAATCTTCTACATAAATATGATGCAAAAACAATAATCCGGGAATGCCTACCAGTTTATAAATGCCTTCTTTGGCCCCCCAAACAATAGTGAGTTTTCTAATTAAAGCTTCTTCATTGGCCAAAGTATGATATTCATCTAAAGGCGTAAATTTCTGAGCAATCTTTAAAATCTTATCTCGTTGTTTTTCAATATCGATTCCGATTGGTTTTTTACTTACTATAATGGCTGAAAATTCAAAGGAATGCGTAATCGAGATGTAATTACCATCTTTTAAGTGCGGTTTGCCTTCTTCATCGTAATACAAATCAAAATCGGTATAACCGGCTTGAGCCAATAAATGCCGAATACTCATAAAACCTCTACGATGAATTTCAGACTTCATACTATTTACTCGGTTTTGGCAATGTTCAGTCAATTTCACATCTTTTGACAACCATTCCTCCGGCTCTTCAATCTTCCAAATGAATACCTTAGTATGTTCGTTTACTGTTATAGTTTTATAAAGAGCCATATAGTTTATAAGATATTATGTATTTTTGCACCAGAAAAATTGCGAAATAACAAATATAAGAATATGAGTACGAAAACAGTGCCTTACACGGCTTATAAAGTAAAAGATATTTCCTTAGCAGATTGGGGACGCAAAGAGATTGAATTAGCTGAAGCAGAAATGCCCGGCCTAATGTCGCTACGTGAAGAATATAAAGATGAACAACCGTTGAAAGGTGCTCGTATTGCTGGATGTTTGCATATGACGATCCAAACAGCGGTGCTTATTGAAACTCTTACTTCTTTAGGAGCTGAAGTAACTTGGAGCTCTTGTAACATATTCTCTACGCAAGATCAAGCTGCTGCTGCGATCGCTGCTGCAGGAATTCCTGTATATGCTTGGAAAGGAATGACCGAAGAAGAATTTGACTGGTGTATTGAGCAAACCCTTTTCTTTGGTGAAGAGCGTAAGCCTTTAAATATGATTTTAGATGATGGTGGCGATTTAACCAATATGGTATTAGACAAATACCCAGAATTGTCTAAAGATGTAAAAGGTCTTTCTGAAGAAACTACTACCGGAGTTCACCGCTTATACGAGCGTATGAAAAAAGGAACTTTACCAATGCCTGCGATTAATGTAAACGATTCGGTTACCAAATCTAAATTTGACAACAAATATGGTTGTCGTGAAAGTGCTGTTGATGCAATTAGACGTGCTACCGATGTGATGTTAGCCGGAAAACGCGTGGTAGTTTGTGGTTACGGTGATGTTGGTAAGGGAACCGCACAATCTTTTAAAGGAGCAGGATCTATTGTTACCGTAACAGAAATCGACCCAATTTGTGCTTTACAAGCTGCCATGGACGGTTTTGAAGTGAAAAAATTAGAAAACGTTCTTGATAAAGCTGATATCGTGATTACCACAACCGGAAATAAAGATATCGTACGTGGTGAGCATTTTGAAGCGATGAAAGATAAAACCATCGTTTGTAACATTGGGCATTTTGATAACGAGATTGCTGTAGCTTGGTTAAACGATAATCACGGAGATTCTAAAGTTGAAATTAAACCACAGGTTGATAAATATACCATCGACGGAAAAGATATTATTTTGTTAGCTGAAGGACGTTTGGTAAACCTTGGTTGCGCTACCGGTCATCCTAGTTTTGTAATGAGTAACTCATTTACCAACCAGACCTTGGCTCAAATTGAATTATGGAACCGTTCTGAACAATACGAGAACAAAGTGTATATGTTGCCTAAGCATTTAGATGAAAAAGTAGCCGCGCTACACTTAGAGAAAATTGGTGTTGAATTGACCGAGCTTTCTCAAGAACAAGCGGAATATATTGGTGTTGAAGTAAAAGGGCCATTTAAACCCGAATACTACAGATACTAATCTAAACAAATATTCTATAAATAAACAAAGCCCGCAAATTGCGGGCTTTGTCGTTAAAAAGTAAATGAATAAGAGATTTTATTTGGGTATCTCAACTTTATAAGTTATTTCTCCTTTCCAATTCACGGCTTGAATAAGCATTTTCGAAGATAGCAAACTAATTATTAAAAAACCTTGTTCTGAACGGGAAAATTTTGTGAAATTTGAAATCCCTGTGGAACGTACTTCAGAACCTGCTCCCGAGACAAAATGATGGGTGTAAACACCGTTAGGTTTTAAATGCTGAATATCGTGCTCGTGACCTGCAAAATAAGCCGGTACCTTATATTTTTCAAATACTTCTTCTAAATGATGCCGAGCATAAGGTTCATCGTCTACTCTTTTTCCTGAAGTATACAGCGGATGGTGACCAATAACAATATTCCAATCGGCAGTTGAATTTTTTAAAGTTTTTTCTAACCACTTTTTTTGCTTTAAGGAATCTTGTGTTTTTACCTGTGCATATTTTTCTGCTTGATAATAATCGTCTTCAAACGGATTGGTATCTAAAAAAATAAATTTCGCTTTGGTTTTATCGTCTTCTAACGTCTTTTCAACTTCGTAATAATGGGCAGGCATTTTCCAACGCTGACTTTTATTGGTATAATCGATTTGCGCTTGTACGTTTCCGCGATAACCATGATTACCTAACACTACGTACCACGGACAAAACAGATTGGAACCGTAATAAATATCTTCGAAACTGCTTTTTAAAAAAGGGTCATCTACGGAAGCAATTCCGTCAGGATAAAAATTATCACCCACCGAAATAATAAACTCCGGTTCTAAAATAAAACCTGCTTGTTGCATAATATCGGCAACTTCGGCTTGTTTAAAATGACCGTTTCTTCCCCAATCGCCAATCACATAAAAATGATAACCGTCTTCTTCAACTTGAAGTTGTTTTAAATTTTCGTTCTCATTTTTATTGTAATATTTTCTTTGCGCTTGCAGGCTGAAAGAATTCAGCACAACACAAGTTAAAATAAGCTTACTTAGCTTCCACAATCTTTGATAAGTCATAGAAATAGAAATTTTTATTGTCGTTCATCGCTACAAAAAGTCCGTTAGGGAATTTTTCATTTAAATAACCGGTATAGACTTCGCAACCATCGGTTTCTGTAGTTCCTAGGTTTTTAGCATACAGAAACTCATTGGTTTTTCTGTCGAAAATATTAAAAGTATGCTCTTGTTGGTCTGAAACGATAATGTAACCTTCTTCATTTTTGTAAGTGGCAATCGCAATACCTTCAATATCTCTATTGAATGTTTCTGCCCCGAAACACGAAAGCTCTTCGTTACCGGCATCGGGTTCTGCATGATATTTTCTTACGCAAACTTTTTCATCTGCATAATAAACGTAGCCCAATTCTTCGTCAACCGCGATGGCTTCAATTTCTTTTTCGGCGCTAAAGTTCCCAAATTCTCTTACCAATCTAAATTCGATATGATCACCGGCAGGAACCAATTCAAACTGGTGTAAATAATTGGTTTTTGGTCCATTTTTTCTTCCTACGATGGCATAAGTTTTTCCGGTTTTTGGTGATTTGTAAATGGATATTCCCATCGGGAAATTCCACTCATTTTCACGCTTTTCTTGAAAAACCTTAAAACCACCTTGGTCTAAAGGCTTCATATCGGGCACAGAGAATAAGCGGATTTGCTCACGCTCTCTTTCAGTAAACATGAGCACATCAGTTGTTACTGAATCATTCAGCTTTACATTATATTCCACATCTACGTTGTTGGGACGTTTCATTCCGCGAAGCGTTTTTTCTTCAATAATCTTTCCGTCCAAATCAAACGCGTAAATAGCACCATCGGTTTCTTTATCGGTTCCAAAAACAATACTTTCTTCAGTATTATTTTTATTTACCCAAATGGCGGGGTCATCGGTGTCGTGCAAAGTAGATGCAGTAATTATATCCGGTTTAATTTCCGGTAGTTGCGGTCCGCAAGAAATAAGACTAATGCTTGCTATTGCTATAAATAATTTTTTCATATAAATATTAGGGTTGAAAAGAAAAGAGACTGTCTAAAAAGTAAAACTTCATCTAACTGAACTTATTTCTTCTTCACTTTAAAATTGTGATGAGATCTGAAATCTAAGATTCAACGGAGTTAAACAAGTTCAGAATAACTTACTTTTTAGTATTTAGACAGCTCCTTTTCTAATTTTTATTTTTCAGGTTTAGTATAAATCGTATTTAAGTCCGAAAGTTAATCTTCGTTCATAATATTCCATTTGCATAGTTCGGTTACTAGCGCCTTGGTAATAACGTAACGGCTGATTGGTGATATTATTTAAACTTCCGTAAAGACTCAAGTTTTTATTGATGGAATAGTTCACGTTAAAGTCAAGGAAAAATTGCTCATCGTAGTAACGGTCTTCAAATGCATTTCCACCTAATTCATCTAAATAAGCATCAGAAAAGTTAGCTGATAATCTTGCGCTGAATTTCTTATCTGAATAGGAAAGTGAAGCGTTAAACATATTGGGTGAAGACCCCGGTAGATCTAACTCGCCACGTTCGTCACCGTCTTCGTTTCTAATTCCGTTAGCGGTAGAATGAAGGTAGGTATAGTTGGTGTAAATACTGAAGTTTTTAGCAAAACCGGGCAAGAAATTCAATTGACGTTGAAAAGAAATTTCTGCTCCAAAAATACTGGCATCATCACCATTTAAAGGTTGATATAAATCATATCCTGTAACTTCATCTTCAACTACATAAGTGTAAACAAAATCGTTAATATCTTTATAGAAAACCCCTCCAGAAAGAATACCTACGGAACTAAAGTAATATTCTGCCATAAAATCGAAGTTCATAGAGGTTGTTGGGTCTAACTCGGTATTACCCACAGCTATTTCTTCATCTTCTCTGTTAATGGCTTGGTAAGGTACTAAATCTAGGTAATTAGGTCTAGAAAGTGTGTTGGTCCAAGCGAAACGAAGAACGGTTTTATTGGTTAAATCATATTTAAGGTGCACTCCCGGCAATACGTTGGTGTAGTTACTTTCTTCATTTATTTCCATTGAACCTGCAAAATCGCCTTCTTCGTCATAAATCACTTCATTACCGGTACTTTCTATTTGTGTGGCTTCTACACGAACACCGACTAATGCACTTAATTTATCAGTAAGCTTCTGATTAGCCATTACATAACCAGCATATACATTTTCTTTCACATCAAAATTTTCACTTAAGTATTCATCTTGAATAGCTTCTTTCTCGAATAAATCACCATTATTTAAATCTAAATTACCCAAGAATTCTGAAGAAGCAAAAATTCCCGGAGTATACTGGTCTCCTGCCAAGAAATCGTCTCCGGTGTAAGTTCTTGTGCCTACATCTGCCAAGGTTCCGATATTTAAACCGCTATCTTCCAAGGTTTCATACTCAAAGAAATTATTATCCCTGTTCTTGTTTTTAAACCTTCCACGAAGTCCGAATTTGACGATTCCGTCTCCATTACCAAAAAAATCTGAAGGTAATTCTGCATTAGCAAATACATTTACATCTTCTTCTTCCGTATATTGATATTCTTCGGTTAATTCATCTATTTCAAAATCACTTAGCGCAGGATTTTCTACTGCGGTATGTAAAGGTTCTTCTGGATTAGAAACATCATTGTTCACCTGATATTCTGAAACATAAACCGCATAACGTTCATTGGGACGCTCTTCTGAAGCTTTTGCGTAAGACCCCATCCAATCAAATTTTACATTCCCAAAAATATGGTCTCCACCTAAGGTGTAGTTCTGCATACGTTGGTCTTCTAATCTTCTATTTTGATTTCTTCCGCCGGGAACACCTCCTTTGGTTTCTCTAGCAACTTCTGCTGGAAAACGTGTTAAATTTCCATTGGTAATTTCAAAATCACCAGCTTCAATATCTTCCCCATCTAAAATTTCTGAAGCCATGGCAAATCTGTTCTCCCGATCGTCCCTCCAGTTATACATCGATTTGAAATAAATAGAGTTGTTTTTGTTAAAACGATAATCAAAATTTGCCGAGAAACTACGGCGTACACGCTGTACTAAATACTTTCTGATTTCAAAAGTCTCTGCATAGGGATTTACTGCTACTTCTTCTAAATTATCGGGATCTCCATTATTATATTCAAACTCATCAGTCCATTCTGCTTCCACATTATCAGAACCGAAATCATTATCGTTGATAGAAGCCGAAAGCATATACCCGAATTTACCGTCTTTGGTACGGTCACCAATTAAAAAAGAACCGTTTAAAATTCGTTTATCGGTAATAAAATTAAGTCCTGAACCTACCGTTGCCGAAAGTCTAAAATCTTCAGGAGCAGAACGGGTTACCAAATTTACAGAACCGCCCAATGCATCGCCATCCATATCTGGAGTTACGGCTTTATTTACTTCGATAGTCTGAATCATATCTGAAGGAATTAAATCCATCTGAACGTTACGGTTATCGCCTTCTGCAGAAGGAATCCTGCTACCGTTTAAGGTAACCGAATTAAGTTGAGGCGCTAAACCTCTAACAATAATATTTCTAGCTTCCCCTTGGTCTACTTGCATCGTAATCCCGGGAATTCGCTTAGCAGCGTCTCCAATATTCGCATCTGGGAATTTCCCGATTTGCTCGGTAGAAACGATGTTGGTAATGTTGGTTTTATTCTTTTGCGAGTTTAATGCTTTGGCTTGAGCACTTAAACCACTTCCTATAATCTGTACGGTTCCTAAAGTGGTTTCGGCAGCATTCAGTATTAATTTTACAGCCGTGGTTTCACCGGCTTCCACTTCTACTTCTTGTGTGATGGTTTCATAACCTAAATATTTAACAGCTAATTCGTAAGTTCCTTCAGGAATTTCTAACAAGGTAAATTCTCCATCAAAGTTAGTGACGGTTCCTTTTTTAAGTTCTTCAATCATCACCGAAGCCCCGGGAACGTAGATTCCGTTTTCATCGGTAATTGTACCCCTTACCACCCCTTCTTGAGCGCATAAAAAGCTAAAATTGAAAGCAACAAATAATGTTACAAGTGTAATTTTCAAGTTCATAAATAGTCTAGTTTAGTTTGCGATTAAAAACACCACAAATGTATATTTACCAAGCAGTTAACTATAATTTTAGGCAGCAACAAACAATGAACAAACTCTAATTTTTAGGGCTACTTTAAGGCAACAATTAAGATTTATTTACATTACACTAACAATTAATCAAGACAGGTGCTTATTTTTATAAATTCATAAGAAAATGTACCAATTCTTGTTTGGAATTTATAGGTAACTTTTTTCGTAAACGGTATCTGGCCACTCGAACGCTATCTGGAGTGACCCGTAAAATGGAAGCGATTTCTTTGGAAGAAAGATTTAACCGAAGCAACATCGCCAATCGTAACTCAGCAGAACTTAATTTGGAAGTGGCCGATTGGGCAAGGTCTTTAAAAAATTGCGGATGCACGTCTTCAAAAAAGTTCATAAACTCGTCCCATTCATCTTCTTGCTGAAGGGCAAAATCTAGTTCTTTGGCCAAATCTTTAATTTTTGTTTGGGTGTCCATTTTAGAACGAGAGCTCATTTTTTTCAAGGTCGCAGAAAGGTCGGAAAGCAGTTTATTTTTCTGGGCGATGTTTAAACTGTATTTGGATAGTGAAGCGGTTTTTAACTGAATCTCATCTTGAAGTTTTTTCTCTTCAATAGCTTTTTTCTCTAATTCGGCCTGTAAAACACGTTGCTCATAAGCTTGCAGTTTGGTTTTTTCTTTTCGTTTTCTATTCATAAATAAAAAAGAAACTCCAGAAACCAATAAAACCACTCCGCCGCCCAGCAGTATTAAATTTTGATTGGCTTCGTTAATCGTGTTTTGCTGAGTAAGTAGTTCTATCTGTGCTTCTTTTTGCTCGGTTTCGTAAATGGTTTGCAGCACATTTAACTGCCTGAAGTTTTGGGTATAAAACTGTTGTTCTTGAATTTGGTTGTATTGCCATAAATGTTCATAGGCATTTTGATGGTCTTCCAACAATGCATAAGTTTTTGCCAAATCTTTGTGCGCACTTTCTATTTGGTGTTTCTCATCAAACTTTTCTGCCAGGCGAAGTGCCTTTTGCGTGTATCCCAAAGCTTCTTCATACCGATTTGTTTTTCGGTAAACGTCACCTATATTATTAAGGACATTAATTTGCTTTTCACTTTTTATTTTTTGGAAGTATTTATGTGATTTTAAAAAGTACTCGTGAGCTTTTTCAAACTGATTCAAATCTTCGTAAATACTTCCAATGTTCTCGTTCACGGTAGCAATTCCTTCTTCGTCATCTAGCTGAGTAAACAATTCCAAGCTTCGCTGCTGATGCTCTAAAGCTTTTAAGTAATTACTTTCTTTTTCTAAACAGCTCCCCAAAATTTCTTCAGCAACGGCTTCTGCTTTTATAAACTTTTGCTTTTGGGCACTTTCAATACTTTCAATTAAAAATGCTTCAGCTTTGTCGTAATTTTTAATGGCTAGGTAAATGTTGCCAATTCGGTTTTTTAAAATAATTTGAAGTGAATCCTGTTGCTGTTGTTCGGCAATTTTTAAAGCTGAAGTATATTGCTCGATGGCTTCGGTATACACTTCGGTTTCCTGAAAAAAATCACCCAGCTGAAGATGCTTCTCTGTAATTTTTAAAACTGAATTATTTTTCTTCGCAATTTCCAGTTCATTTTTATATTGGTAAAAAACAGAATCTTGCAATTCATCATTCAAATAAAAATTATTTTGCTCTTGGGCTAGAAGATTTATGGAGGTTAAAAAGCAAAAAAAAAGTAAAGTTGAAACTTCATTATTACATGTTTTCGTAGGGTAATTTAATCATCCAGTAAACTTACCAAGCTATTATTAATTCTAGGTTAGAGCAGTATTAACGTATGTTTACCAAATTTTAAAATATTCAACAAAACACTCAAAAACAAACTGTTACAGGATTGTTAATAACCTCTTTAAATCTTTTTTTCAGGAATTGGAAAATCAATAGAATCATCCCGTAACTTAGTTATCCCGAATTTGTGAAGAAATTTTTCGGCACTTATTTTTCACGAGTCTGATTTCAAAATCTTTACAAAAATGAATGAAAAAATAATCTAAAAACTATTTGCGCTATGGCTATCTTTGACAGAAGAATTAACTACAAACCGTTCGAGTATCCAGATGTATTACAATTCACAGAAGCGATTAATAAATCGTTCTGGGTACATAGTGAAATTGACTTTACTGCAGACACTCAAGACTTCCATTCTCACTTGAATCTCGCAGAGAAAACCGCTATTAAAAACAGTTTATTGGCGATCGCGCAAATTGAAGTTGCCGTGAAGACTTTTTGGGGAAATCTTTATCAACACTTCCCAAAACCAGAATTTAACGGTCTTGGAAGTACCTTTGCAGAATGTGAGTTTAGACATTCTGAGGCTTACTCACGTCTTTTAGAAGTTTTAGGTTATAATGACGAATTTAGGGATTTACTGGAAGTTCCCGTAATTAAAGAACGTGTAGAATACCTTTCTAAAGCGCTACAAAATGCAAATTCTGAAGACAATAAAAAATATGTCGTTTCTTTAATTATGTTTTCTATTCTTATAGAAAATGTATCGCTGTTCAGTCAATTTGCCATTATTTTATCGTTCACCCGTTTTAAAGGATTAATGAAAAATGTAAGCAATGTGATTGCTTGGACTTCTGTAGATGAACAAATCCACGCTAATGCAGGAATCTATTTAGTGAATAAGATAAAAGAAGATTATCCGGACTTTTTCGACGAAGAAACCCTTACTCACATTCGCAAGACGGTAAAACATTCGTTAGAAGTAGAAAGCAATATTTTAGATTGGATTTTTGAAAACGGCGAACTGGAAAATATCAAGAAAAAAGACCTATTGAACTTCATGAAATTCCGTATTGACGAAAGCATGGAAAAAATAGGAATGGATAAAATTTACCATATTACTGCTGAAGAATACGCGCCTATGCGTTGGTTTGAGGAAGAAGTATTTGCCAATAGTTTAGACGATTTCTTTGCGAAAAGACCGGTAGATTACACCAAGCACGACAAGAGCATCACTGCAGAAGACTTATTTTAATTAAAAAACCTGAAGAGAAAAATGTTTACAAGCGAATTACCACTAATACAAGAGAACGATTCACTAAGGAAAAAACTTTGGTGGAAAAACGATGAAAGCGAACAAATTCTTAACCGCGGTTACCTTTTAAAAGGAGAAACCGTAGAAGGCGCTATTGATAGAATTACTACAGCAGCAGCCAAAAGGTTATATAAACCGGAATTAAAAGAATCTTTTCAGGAAATGATTGAGCGCGGATGGATGAGTTTAAGCTCACCTATTTGGGCAAATATGGGGACCGAAAGAGGTTTACCTATTTCTTGTTTCAATGTTCATATTCCAGACAATATTGAAGGAATTACCCATAAGCTTGGTGAGGTAATTATGCAAACCAAAATTGGTGGTGGTACTTCAGGTTATTTTGGTGGTTTACGTGCTCGTGGTAGCGCCGTAACAGATAACGGTAAAAGTAGTGGTGCCGTTAGTTTTATGAAACTTTTTGACACGGCAATGGACACTATTTCTCAAGGCGGTGTTCGTCGTGGTGCATTCGCAACCTACCTGGATATTGACCATCCGGATATTGAAGAATTCTTGAAAATTAAAAATATTGGGAACCCTATTCAAAATCTATTCTTCGGGGTTTGTGTCCCTGATTATTGGATGCAAGAAATGATTGAAGGTGATACCGACAAAAGAAGGGTTTGGGCAAAAGTCTTAGAAAGCAGACAACAAAAAGGTTTACCTTATATTTTCTTTTCAGATAATGTAAACCGAAACAAACCTCAGGTTTATAAAGATTTAGGAATGCAAATTAACGCCAGTAACTTATGTTCTGAAATTATGCTTCCTTCTTCTGAAAATGAATCGTTCATTTGCTGTTTATCTTCTATGAACCTTGAATTATATGATGAATGGAAAAACACGGAAGCGGTTAAATTAGCGACTTTCTTTTTAGATGCGGTATTAGAAGAGTTTATTCAAAAAACTGAAGGAAACTATTATTTGTCTTCAGCTAATCGTTTTGCAAAGCGTCACAGAGCTTTAGGTTTGGGAGTTTTAGGATGGCATTCTTACTTACAGAAAAACAACATTCCGTTTGAAGGAATGGAAGCTAAAGCAAAAACTACTGAAATCTTCAAGCATATTCGTTCAAAAGCCGATAAAGCTACGGAAGAATTAGCTAGAATTTATGGTGAACCCGAAGTTTTAAAAGGTTATGGAAGAAGAAATACAACCACATTGGCCATTGCACCAACTACTTCTTCATCGGCTATTTTAGGACAAACTTCTCCTGGAATTGAACCTTTCAGCAGTAATTATTACAAGGCAGGACTTTCTAAAGGAAATTTCATTAGAAAAAATAAATACTTGAAAAAATTACTTCAAGAAAAAGGACTTGACAACGAAGATACTTGGAGAAACATTATGCTGGACAACGGTAGCGTTCAAAAGCTGGAAGAACTTACTGATCATGAAAAAGCAGTATTTAAAACTTTTAAAGAAATAAGCCAGTTAGAGATTATTCAACAAGCCTCTATCAGACAAAAATATATAGATCAGTCACAAAGTTTAAATATCAACATTCCTTCTGCAGTGCCTATTAAAGAAGTCAATAAGCTTTTAATTGAAGCATGGCAGTTAGGGGTAAAAACACTTTATTATCAAAGAAGCCAAAGTGTTTCGAAAGAAATGGTCAACAATTTGGTAAGTTGTAGTAGTTGTGAGTCATAATACTCAATCTTTATAAAGCAAAAGCCTTTGATTAATTTTAATCAAAGGCTTTTTTTAATTTAAAATTGAAAATATTATTTTGCTATAGCCAATCCACACTCGCTATTATACATATGGCTGTCAATAATCGCTAAACCGCTTTGCTTTGAAGCTGTAGAATCTATCTCTACATCTTTATTTGGAAGGTGTACGATATACATCCCATCTTTAAAAGAAGACAGCTTGATTTTTTCCCCATCATTTTTCACGGCTGTCCAAGATTTTTCTTCTGGATTATAAATTAAATCTAAAGTTTTTCCTTTTTTAGGACCATCGATGACTTCAATATTCATCTTATTCTTAGTAGCAGTCAAACGAATTGTGTTACCTTCATGTTCGATAGTTTGTGTTTCAAACTCACCTTCAGACATTGCTATTGGATTAGAACCCGACCAAAACTCAATAACATTGAAAATAAAAACATCCCCTAAAAAGAACAGCCCGTAAACCGGAACAATGTTTAAGCCCCAAAATAAAAGATTATTTACAAATTTATTATTAGTTACGTCTTTATTCCAATCCTTTAAGTTATTAAACGCACTAAAAGACCCTAGACAACTGGTACATAAAAGTGTAAGCGATAATAAGGAACAAGTTAAAATTTTTCTCATAATTATGATTTATTTGAATTATGACATAAAACTAAAAAATATTAAAAAACGAAATTATTTAAAACATGTTAATGGTTGTGAATTTTTCCATAAAAAAAAGCTGCAACTTAGAGTTGCAGCTTTTTTTAAGAAATAGAATTCTATTTTATTCTTCTTAAGCCTCGAAAGGCTCAATAGATACATAAGATTTATTATTCTTTTTCTTAGTAAATTTTACGATACCATCTACTTTGGCATGTAATGTATGATCTTTTCCTGCATATACATTCTCACCTGGATTGTGTGCAGTACCTCTTTGTCTTACAATGATATTTCCAGCAACGGCTGCTTGACCACCAAAAATCTTAACTCCTAATCGTTTCGATTCTGATTCTCTACCGTTCTTCGAACTACCAACTCCTTTTTTGTGTGCCATTTTATTTTAGGTTTTTAGTAGATTACTATTTTATTTACTTAATGCTTCAACCAATTCGGCTTTCTTCATAGAAGAGTATCCTTCTAATCCTTTTTCTTTAGCCATTTCTTTAAGCTCTGCTACGGTATGCTTACTTAAATCGTCGTTAGACTCTTTTTTAGCTTCCGCTTTTGGCGCTTCTTCTTTTTTGGTTGAAGTTGCTTTTTTACCTCCTTTTAAAGAAATATCGTTAATTACGATTTCTGTTAAAGATTGACGGTGACCATTTTTCTTGCGGTAACCTTTACGTCTTTTCTTTTTGAAGACAATTACTTTGTCTCCTTTAAGGTGACGACTAATTTTTGCTCCTACTAGAGCACCTTCTATAACCGGGGCGCCTAAAGTAACATTGCCACCGTCTTCTGCAAGAAGTACTTTATCAAAAGAAACACTGTCTCCTTCTTCTCCTGCTAAACGATTAACAAAGACTTTTTGGTCTTTCGCAACTTTAAATTGCTGCCCTGCTATCTCTACAATTGCGTACATGGCGTAACGTTTATTAAAAATTAATTATTTTAAAAATGAGTGCAAATATACTGCTAAATAATTAAAAAACAAACGCCTGTAAATTTATTTAAATTACTTTTTTTCAGTGTCACCCACGGTATACTTTTTTCCGGTAGAAGTATTCCAGCTATCTTTCATAATTTGCATAAGGGCTAAGCTTAAAACTACAGTACTTGCAAGCCCCATTAAAAACACAATAAAACTTATAGTACCAACACCAATATCGTAACCTGCATCCCAATTAACCATCATTTTCGCAATAAAATCAGGTTCTATATTACTTACATAAATAGCAAAGAAAATTGAAAATATTATCGTAGCAATAAAGCCGGTTACCACCCCAACCCGAAATCCTTGCTGATAAGTAAAGGTCTTTAAGTTATCCTTTTTATGATCGGTTTTATAAATCCTAATCGCACTATAAATTCCTATCCCCATAAAAATCATATTCACCATACTTAAAAATGGCTTCATATGTAAATCGAAAATAGATAGTATAAAAAAGTAGGCTATTAATAGAATTCCAATTCCAACTCCGTATTTAACCGATACTGCTTGATTTTTCATAATAAAAGTTTTTTCATCTATAAATGTCACAAAAAAGCAAGTAAATCTATTTTAAGAGGTTGTTAATTTTATAAATAGCTGTCCATTTTAATCAAAATCTACAGAATAATTGTCTATTACATGTAACAAATCCTTATTTTTGAAGTCAAACACTTAGAACAAATCAAAATCTAATTAAATATGATAAGAAGAATTAGCTTAGCAGCTTTTACTCTTTTACCTGCATTTGCAGGCTTTGCTCAACAAGTAGAGTTTGAAGAGTACAAACTAGACAATGGCTTAGATGTAATTTTACATCAAGACAACACTGCTCCTGTAGTTACCGTTGGGGTAATGTACCACGTAGGAGCAAAAGATGAAGCAGAAGGAAGAACGGGTTTTGCCCATTTCTTCGAACATTTATTATTTGAAGGAACCGAAAATATAGAACGCGGTGAATGGTTCAACATTGTAGCAGCCAATGGAGGAAGCAATAATGCTAACACCACCCAAGACCGTACGTATTACTACGAAACTTTCCCTTCTAACAACCTTAAATTGGGATTATGGATGGAGTCTGAAAGGATGTTACACCCAGTTATTAATCAAATTGGAGTAGATACACAGAATGAAGTAGTAAAAGAAGAGAAAAGAACCCGTGTAGATAACGCTCCTTACGGAAAAATCATCTACGGAACGGGAATTAATCATTATATGTTCGATAAGCATCCTTACAAAAACACGACCATTGGAACGATGGAAGATTTGGATGCCGCCAAACTAGAAGAATTTAAAGCATTTTTCGATAAATATTACGGACCAAACAATGCAACTTTAGTAGTGGCCGGTGATATCGATAAAAAACAAACCAAAGAATGGATTAAAGCTTACTTTGCTTCAATTCCTAAAGGCCCAAAAGTTGAACGTGTAGACATCAAAGAAGAGCCTATTAAAGAAACAATAGTAGCAGAAGAGTTTGACGATAACATTCAGATTCCTGCTAAAATCTTTGTTTATAGAACTCCATCAATGACCGAAAGAGATGCGTATGTGCTTGATATGATTTCTTCTATCTTAACAGGCGGAAAAAGTTCTCGTATGTACAAAAAAATGGTAGACGAAAACAAAGAAGCGCTTCAAGTACTTGCTTTCCCTAGATCTCAAGAAGACTATGGAATGTACACGATTGGTGCACTTGCAATGGGTGAAACTCCGCTTGATCAATTAGGTGAGTCTATGGATGAAGAGATTAAAAAGCTTCAAACCGAATTAATTTCAGAGAAGGAATACCAAAAACTTCAAAATGAGTTTGAAAACAACTTCGTTAATTCTAACAGTAGCGTTCAAGGGATTGCAGCTTCTTTAGCAACTTACCATACACTTTATGGAGATACAGATTTAATTAATGAAGAAATTGAAATCTATAGAGATATCACCAGAGAAGATATTAAAGAAGTTGCTAATAAGTACCTAAATAAAAATCAACGTTTAGATTTAGATTACTTACCAACTCCAGAAGCTGAATAACAATTGCAAAAAGTTAAACAAATGAAAATTAAAATATTATCACTTTTTATCTTGTGCTTAACAGTTTTGGGAGCACAAGCACAAATAGACCGGTCTAAACAACCTCAGCCTGGGCCTGCCCCAAAAATCAATTTAGAAAAGCCAAGAACTTTTACCCTAAACAATGGTTTGACGGTGATGGTGGTTGAAAACCATAAACTTCCACGCGTTAGAGCAAGTTTAATCATAGACAACAAACCACATTCAGAAGGTAATAAAATAGGTGTAAAATCCCTGTATAGCACGATGATGGGGAACGGAACTAAATCTATGAGTAAAGACGAATACAATGAAAAAATAGATTTTTATGGTGCAAACGTAGGCTTTGGTACTGAAAGCGTCTATGCCAGTTCTCTTTCAAAATTCTTCCCAGAGATTTTTCAATTAATGGCAGATGGTCTTTTAAATCCTTTATTTACTGAGGAAGAATTTCAAGACCAGAAAGATAGAGTTATCGAAAGCATTAAAGCTGAAGAAAAAAGCGCCGGTAGTATAGCAAGCAATGTTAGCGGACTTTTAGCCTACGGAAAAAACCATCCTTATGGTGAGTTTGAAACTAAAGCATCTGTTGAAGATGTAACATTGGCTGATGTAAAATCATACTACAACAACTTCATTTCCCCTAAAAACGCTTACCTAGTAGTGGTAGGAGATGTAGAGGACAGTGACGTAAAAAAATTAGCTAAAAAATATTTAGGAGATTGGTCAGAAAGTACCCCTCCGGCAGGAGCTTTACCAAGCCTTCCTAAAGTTCAATATACCCAAGTAGATTTTATTGATGTTCCTAACGCTGTTCAAAGTGAATTAAGAGTACAAAATACTATTGATTTACAAATGGCAGATGAGGATTACTTCCCAGTATTAGTTGCTAACCAAATTTTAGGAGGAAGCTTCGGAAGTTATTTAAACATGAATCTTCGTGAAGAGCATGGTTTCACTTATGGAGCTCGTTCTTATACAGGTGCCGATAAATACGCAAGTAAATTTACTGCCGTTGCAAGTGTTAGAAATGCAGTTACCGACAGTGCCATTGTTGAAACCTTAAAAGAAATCAACAGGATTAAAACTGAAAAAGTTTCTTACGAAGACTTAAGCAATGCTAAAAACAAATTTGCCGGAGATTTTGTACTTGACTTAGAAGACCCTTCTACCATTGCAGATTATGCTTTAAAAATTGAGACCAACGACCTTCCTGAAGATTTCTATGAAACTTTCTTAAAGAAAATCAATGCTGTAACGCAAGAAGATGTGATGCGCGTAGCTAACAAATACTACAAAACCGACGAAATGCAAATTGTAGTAGCTGGTAAAGGAAGTGAAGTAGCTGAAAAGCTAGAAAACTTAACCTATAATGGTAAAACAATTCCGGTCCTCTATTATGACAAAGAAGGAAACCGTGTAGAAAAACCTGTTTACAATAAAGCAGTTCCAGAAGGAATGACCGTAAAAGATGTTTACGATGCTTATTTTAAAGCTATAGGTGGAAGAGAAGCGGCTGAAAAAGTAAATTCTGTAGCTATGATTGGAACCGCTAATTTTCAAGGAATGAACTTGAACTTTACCACTAAACAGACTAAAGAAGGAAAATCTTTGCAAACAGTTACCATGAATGGAATGACTCTTAGCAAAACTGTTTTTAATGGAGAAACTGGTTATACGGAAGCACAAGGCCAAAAAATGGATTTTACTGAAGAGCAAATTCAAGACGCAAAAGCCAATGGAGGCATTTTCCCAGAGTTAACTGTTTCAGAAAATGCAGAATTAACAGCTATTGAACCTGTTAATGGTGAGGATGCTTATGTGATAAAAACATCTGAAAAAACCAAAGAATATTATAATACAGAAACCGGTTTAAAAGTTCAGACTGTAAAAACTCAGTCACAAGGAGGACAAACAGTAACCAATACTACTGGTTATGATGATTACAAAGCTGTTGAAGGATTAAAATTCCCTCATACAATGAAAATAAGCTTTGGTCCACAAGAAGTTGAAATTTCAATCTCAGAAATAAAAGTAAACGAAGGAGTAAGCGAAGCCGATTTCCAATAATCAATTTCTCCTTTATTATTCTAAAGCCGATTCTTTTGGGATCGGCTTTTTTATTTTCTTTTTTCTATTAGACATGTAAACTCCAAATAAAATAATAAACGCAGAAAGAAGTTGAAGAAATTCAAATTTTTCTCCATCCAAAACTCCCCAGCCTAAAGCTACCACCGGAATCAAATACGTAACCGAAGTAGAAAAAACAGGTGTAGAGATTTGAACCAATCGATTAAAAAGAATCTTGGCTATTCCCGTTCCAACTACCGACAAAATAGCGATAAAACCAATAGAAGTTTGTGTTTCAGGATTGGTTAATAAATCTGTATTAAAAAAGTCGACTGATATCAATATAATGGTTGTTGGCAGCATTAAAATAGTAAAGCAGCCTACGGTTATACTAAGCGCCGGAATTTCTTGCAAATATCGTTTAATAATATGAACGTTAATCGCGTACATACTCGTCGCCAAAAGTGGTAAAAATGAATACAACAAATGCTGCTGATTATTAAGCTGAACGCCACTTCCTATTAAACACACAGAACCTACCAAACCAATCAATACTCCTATAATTTGATTTTTAGTAGATTTTATTTTGAATAGTAAAAAGCCAAACACAATTGATAGAATGGGTACGGTAGAATTTAAAATAGAAACAATGGCGCTGTCTACTTTTAATTCAGCAAAGGCAAAGATAAATGCAGGAAAAAATGTGCCAAGAAAAGCAGAAACCGCAATCCATTTCCACTGATGCTTTTTTATTTTCTTCAGGCTCTTAAAACCTATCAGTAATAAAAAAATACCGGCCAAAAAAGTTCTCAAAGCTCCCAATTGAATAGGAGTCAAACCCAACAAGCCTTTTTTGATTAGGATAAAAGAACTCCCCCAAACCAACGAAAGCCCTACAAGGTAAATCCATTTTAACTGCTGCTGATTCATAGCCAAAACTTTTTGCAAAAGTGTGATTTTTTTAATTTAGAAAACAACATTTAATCTATTTTATAAAAATAATTTAATCAAATTGAGGGTTTCCGTAAACTATCTAAAAATTAAGCAATTAACTTTAGCAAATGAAAGTTTAAAAATCTAAAATTGATTATTATGGCAAGAAAACCTAATACTACTAGAAATGGAAACTCTTTTTCTATGGAAACAAGAAGAACAGTTTGGAATAAAGCCGATACTGTAATCGGACGTGATTCTTCGGTCATCAGAAAAGATCGCTGTGGAGCATTTATAAGATGGAGCAGTTACGGAGTTACTGATAAAAATGGAGACGGTTGGGAAATCGATCATATAAAACCTGTTGCGAAAAATGGAGGTGATGAATTAAACAATCTTCAACCTTTACAATGGCAAAATAATAGAAAAAAGGGAGATGACTATCCAGCTAATAATTACTGTATGATATCAGCAAAATAAAACTTAACTATTTATTGAAATGAGCTAAGAATTTTACTCTTGAATTTCTGCCCACTCCAAAGACTCCATAATGCGACGGATATCTTTTTCTAAATAAGCAGCCGCCGGAACGATACTATCAAAATTGGGCTGGGTTTTAAAGTAAATAGAGCCAGTTAAAAAATGGTGTACACTATCGGTTAAGTAAAATTGTGCTTGTGAAGCCGCGTCACCTTTCACTTCATAAAAAGTCCCGTAGGTATTGTGCTTTTCGTTGATGTAAGTATCCCCTTCAATTTCATCGGCTTTAATGGTATGCTGCAACGGAAGTTTTTGCGCATCAATGAGCAACTTTTGAAGGTTATCGGTAACTGGTTTATAGGTGATGAAAATAGTTCCCTTCAAGTCAGGATATTCAATATCCAACCAACAGGGATTGTTGGTCTTGGAAGCTTTTATATCGGCATTTTTATTAATCTGAAATGAATACGGACAAGGGATTTGTGCTTTTTTATACTTTGCTTCTGGGTAGTTTAAAGCCAAAAAGCCTTTAGGTTTGGGCTGATAGCTTTTTTCACAAGAAGTAAAAATTAAAAACAAAAGACTAATTATTATTCCCTGCGTTCGCTTCATTACCAATATTTAATTTTACTTGTTTAATTCGTTTATTATCGATAGCCTCTACAGTAAACGTATAATTTTCAAAAATTATTTTCTGATTTTTCTTTGGGAACTCACCGGAGATTTCCAATAAGAACCCGGCCAAGGTTTCTGCCTCGCCTTTCTTTTCTTCAAAATAAACAGGATCTTCCAGTTTTATAACTTTATAAAAATCTTTTAAAGGTGTTTTTCCTTCAAAAACATAATTGTTTTCATCCAGTTTGGAGAAAATCAAATCTTCATCATCAAACTCATCGCTAATATCACCTACAATTTCTTCAATAATATCTTCCAAAGAAATGAGTCCGCTGGTGCCTCCATATTCATCCACCACAATTGCCAAGTGATTTTTTTTATCTTTAAAATCATTCAGTAAATCGTCCAGTTTTTTATTTTCAGGAACAAAATAAGCATCCCGAACCAAACTTTGCCAGTTGAAATTTTTAGTATCTAGATAAGGAAGCAAATCTTTAATGTAAAGAATCCCTTTAACGTTATCTATATTTTCTTCGTACACCGGAATCCTGGAATAACCATGTTCCATTACTTCAGTGATAACTTCCTTAAAATCCTGTTCAATATTTAAAGCAAAAACGTCAATACGAGGTTTCATCGCTTGCTTCACTTCAGTATTTCCGAAGGAAACAATTCCCTGTAAAATTTTTTGTTCTTCTTTGGTGGTATCTTCTTCAGAAGTAAGTTCTAAAGCTTGCGAAAGTTGATCTACGCTCAATCCAGATTTTTGTTTCCCCAAACGCTTATGAATTAACAAAGTTACCTGTCGCATCGGGATACTAAACATACTCAATAACTTATCTAAAAATGAAAGCGGATAAGCCATAAAATGAGAAAAAATCACTTTGTTTCTACTAGCATAAATCTTAGGTAAAATCTCCCCAAAGAGTAAGATTAAAAAAGTAACTACAATTACTTTTAAGAAAAACACTAAATCTAGCTGAAAGTAATAGAGGTCAATAGCAGAATTTATGTTTCTAAACCAAATATCACTCAACGACTCAAACAACAAGACCACCGCGATATTCACAAAATTATTGGCCACTAAGATGGTTGCCAACAACTTTTTAGGTCGGTCTAGAAGCCGAATTAAAATTTGTTGTTTAGGGGAAACGTTCCCGTCTTTTACATCAAAATCTGCAGGAGTAAGTGAAAACAAAGCCACTTCTGAACCGGAAATCAAAGCCGAACAGACTAACAATAACACAAGGACAACTATCCCGAAAATATGGGAAAAATCTACCGCTAGAAATAAAAATAAACTGGAAGGGTCAGGATCCAAATTTTTCTATTTAATTCAACTTAAAATGGTAAATCATCTTCCTCGTCATCATCCATCTGTGGCGGATTTACAGCTCCGGCATTTGATGGTTGTGAAGGTTGTTGATATTGTTGCGGATTGCTACCACTAGATTGTTGCTGCATTCCTCCGCCTCCTGTACCACTCTGTTCTTTAGGCGTTAAAAAGGTAAATTCTGAGCATTGTACTTCTGTAGAGTAACGCTCCATCCCTTTATCATCGGTCCATTTTCTGGTTTTTATTCTACCTTCAATATAAACCTTATCGCCTTTATTTAAATATTTTTCGCAAACTTCAGCTGCTTTATTTCTCACTACAATATTGTGCCACTCGGTATTGCTCACGCGTTCGCCTGTAGTCCTGTTCACATAATCTTCGTTGGTTGCCAAGGGAAAACGCCCAATACAACCGCCACCTTCAAAATAGTGCATTTTCACATCGTCACCGGTGTGACCAATCAACATAACTTTATTTAATGTACCTGATGCCATTTTTTTGCTTTTAAGTAAATGTAAGGAAAAAGTCTTATTTGCTAAAATAGAACTGCTCTATAAATTTTTCTATTAAAATAGGAACCGGATAAAGCCGAATATCTTCTTGCTGAATTACTTCAAACTCATTTGTTTTGAATGCTGAAGGAACTTCAGGCAACTCTATCAGCCAGAACTTAACCATTAATTTACGGTGCGAAAGTACATGTTTTATAGGTTTTTCGTTGAATAAATTTATTTTTTCCGTAGGAAAGGTTAGTAATCCCTGAAGGTTCTCTTCCTCCAGAAATTGAGATTTATTGACTTCCTTTTCCGTTTCTATGAGTGGAAATTGATAGAGATTTTTCCAAATCCCATTTCCTCTTCGTTGCTGAATCACCGTCTTCCCTTCAGAAACCATGACCAAATAATTAAAATGTTTGGTTTTTACTTTGGTCTTTTTCAGCTTTACGGGCAATTCTTCAATTTTTCCTTGTTGAAATGCAACGCATTCCGCTTGAAAAGGACAAGTAATACAATACGGATTTTTCGGTTTGCAATGCAACGCGCCAAATTCCATAATGGCTTGATTGTAAACACTGGCATTTTCTTTATCCAGCTTTTCTTCAGCTAAATTTTTAAACTCTTTTATTCCTTCGGTTGAATTAATAGGCGTATCTATTCCAAAAACCCGGGACAACACCCGATATACATTACCATCGACCACAGCCACTGGCTCATTAAAACAAATAGAAGCAATGGCACTTGCCGTGTAATCACCTACTCCTTTTAGTTTTTTTAATTCTTTATAAGTATCGGGAAATTCTCCGTTTAATTCATTCGCTACGTATTTGGCGGTAAAATGAAGATTTCTTGCGCGGGAATAATAACCTAGGCCTTGCCAAAGTTTAAGTACTTTTTCTTCACTGGCTTCAGCCAAATCAAAAACACTGGGAAATTCTTCAACAAAGCGTAAATAATAAGGCAATCCTTGAGCAACCCGGGTTTGTTGTAGCATAATTTCGCTCAACCAGATATGATAAGGCTGTTTTGTTTTTCTCCAAGGTAAATCACGCTGATGAGATAAATACCAATCAATCAGTAAATTATAAAATTTCATTCTTATATTTGTTGAAATACAATAATAAAAACTTTATTTGGTTACTATTTAAACAATTAGGCTTGATTAATTGAATATTAAATTCTTATATTTGCGCCCTTGAAATTTGTAACCCTATTTATAACAAAAATAACTGTAAGATGACGAAAGCAGATCTCGTAGCGAATATTTCAGAAAAACTTGGAATGGAAAAAGGTGATGTACAAGCTACAATTGAGACCTTCATGCAAGAAGTAAAAGATTCTTTGGAAAGCGGAGATAATGTATATCTAAGAGGCTTTGGAAGCTTTATCATTAAAACAAGAGCAGAGAAAACCGGTAGAAATATTTCTAAAAATACAACTATCAAAATTCCTGCACACAATATTCCTGCATTTAAACCTGCTAAGGTTTTTGTAGAGGGAGTAAAATCTAACGTAGAAGTTAAATAAAACGAATTATTAATTAAAAAAACACACTATTTATGCCAAGTGGTAAAAAGAGAAAAAGACATAAGGTAGCCACGCACAAGCGTAAAAAAAGAAGAAGAGCTAACCGTCACAAGAAAAAGTAGTTGCTAACTACTTTTTTTGTTTAGAAAAGTTCATTGACATAAGAAGTGTTCATTGGAAAAAGAGCACTTCTTTCAGGATTAAAAACCTGTGATAATTTTTGTTTAATCCATCTATACTTGCCTAGGTAGGTATGGATAAAAATCTAATACGCATGAAAGATGAATAAGGAATTAATTATTAGATCCAATTCTTCTGCTATTGATTTTGCCTTACTAAAAGATGGAAAACTTATAGAATTACACAAAGAAGATGATAACAGTAATTTTTCTGTAGGCGATATTTATTTGGCCAAAATCAGAAAAGCTGTTCCCGGTCTTAACGCAGCCTTCGTTAATGTGGGCTACGAAAAAGATGGTTTTTTACACTATCACGACTTAGGACCACAAGTATCTTCTTTGCTGAAATTCATAAAACGTGTAAGCACAGGTAAACTAAAAGATTTTTCTTTAAAGAATTATCGATTTGAAGATGATATTGATAAAAACGGAAGTATTACTGATGTTTTAAAATCAAATCAATCGATTTTGGTACAAATCGTAAAAGAACCTATTTCTACCAAAGGCCCAAGAATCAGCAGTGAACTTTCGCTTGCCGGAAGATACATCGTGCTAGTTCCTTTTTCTAACAGAATATCTGTATCGCAGAAGATTGAAGATAAAGAAGAAAAAGACAGGCTTAAACGACTTGTAAAAAGTATAAGGCCAAAAGGCTTTGGGGTAATAGTACGTACCGTTGCAGAAGGCAAAAAAGTAGCAGACCTGGACAAAGACGTTCAAAATTTAATGAACCGTTGGACAGGAATGTGCAAAAAACTGTATAGAGCCAGCACACCATCTAAAGTTTTAGGTGAACTTAACCGGGCAAATTCCCTGTTGAGAGATATGTTTAACGACACCTTCACCTCTATCTGTACCGATGAAGAAGCGCTTTATACGCAAATTAAAGATTATGTTGGTGAGATTTCCCCCGACAAAGAGTCGATTGTAAAACTGTATCAATCTAATGTCCCCATCTTCGAAAAATATGGTATCGAACGGCAAATAAAAACCGCCTTCGGAAAAACCGTTTCTATGAGCAGAGGCGCTTATTTGGTGATTGAACACACCGAAGCCATGCACGTCATAGATGTAAACAGCGGTAACCGAAGCAATAAAGCCAAGAACCAAGAAGAAACTGCTTTAGAAGTAAACCTTATAAGTGCTACTGAAGTTGCCCGGCAATTGCGTTTGCGTGATATGGGCGGTATAATTGTGGTGGACTTTATAGATATGAATAGAGCAGAAAACCGTAAACAGCTCTACAATCATTTAAGAGATGAAATGAGTGACGATAGAGCGAAACACAAAATTTTACCTCCTACAAAATTTGGACTGATACAGATTACCAGACAACGCGTAAGACCGGAAATGAACATCAAAACCCGCGAGAAAAATCCTAACGGAGACGGAGAAATCGAAGCTCCTATCGTGACCATTGATAAGATTAATGCCGACTTACAAAAAATTATTAAAAAAGGCCATAAAAAGTTTTCCTTAACGGCACATCCTTTTGTGGCAGCCTACTTAACAAGAGGCATTCCATCGCCCAGAAGCAAATGGTTTTTTGACCACAAACGATGGGTTAAAGTTTTACCAAGAGACGCTTACACGTATTTAGAATATCATTTTCACGACAAAAACGGTGAAGTGATACAATAAAATTTTCCTAACGCCTTTCAATTTAAATTGAAAGGCGTTTTTTATTTATACCTATTTATTCTCTACATATTCTGTTTATTTTTGCTGAAGAATGAACAAAAACAACCATAAAACCTACACCCTAAAGGAAGCTACCGCCAAAATGATGAAGTTTTGCGCTTACCAAGAACGCTGCCATCAAGAAATTGAAAAGAAACTCATTGAAATGCGGATGATCCCTGAAGCACGCCAAGAAATCATTTACCAGCTTATTCAAGAGAATTTTTTAAATGAAGAACGATTTGCTAAAAGTTTTGCCAGAGGAAAATTCAATCAAAAAAAATGGGGAAAAGTAAGGATTATACGAGAGTTAAAACTTCGGAATATTTCTCGCTTCAATATCGATAGTGCGCTAAAAGAAATTTCCGCTTCTTCGTATTTAGAAACTTTTGAAGAACTTTCCACTAAAAAATGGGAAACTACCAAGGAAACTGACCTCCTTAAAAAGAAAAAGAAAGTAGCCGACTATTTGTTTTACCGTGGATGGGAAAGCGATTTAGTTTACGAAAAGCTACAAGAACTCAAGCAACAAGAAAAGTAATTTACGGCTTTAATTTTCGGCCTTTATTCCACCAGACTAAAAAGCCGGTTACCGGTAAACTCGCACAAATTAGACTGATAAAAAAAGCTAACAATTTGCCGGGAAAGCCAAAAACAGCTCCAATATGTATATCGTAATTTAATGAAGAAAGTTGATCTGCAAAATCTGCTTCAGCATAACGATCGCCTTTCATTCTTAACTCCTTTAATGTATAGCGATCAAAATAATGTTCATTTTTATTGTAGAAAGAACCATGATTTTGATAAGCGACAATTTCAATTGCGTCGTCTTCATCCCGTAAACGCGGAGTCATATACATTCCTTGTACATTAGGCTCTTGAGCTAAAGTTTTATACCAAGCTTGGTCTAATGGTGAAATACTATCATTATCAACTAAACCTTTTCGAGAAACATCGGAATGTGGATGGTGGTGCTCCGGTTTACTTTCACCTCCGCTAGTTAGGTAATACAACCCATCTTCAAACCAATTAAAACTCCAAACCAAACCGGTAGCTGCCAATACAAAAGCGAGTATTAAACTATAGAAGCCAAGCACATTATGCAAATCGTAATTCACTCGCTTAAACTTTGCCTTCCATTTAATTTTGAAGCTTTTATTAAAGTTTGTTTTTTTAAAGTTTTTAGGCCACCACATCACTAACCCGGAAATAAGCAATAGCACAAAAATTAAGGTACAAACCCCAACGATTGGTCTACCAATATCATAGGGTAACCAAAGTGCTCGATGCCCGTCAATTATAAAACGGAAAAAGTCGAATTCACCATTACCTAAAATCTGCTGTTTTTGTAAAAATTCTCCAGTATACGGATTCATAAAAACAGCGGTAAAACTTCGCTTACCATCACTAAAAGAACTAAAACCAACTGCCGCAGCACCTTCGTTATCGCTATAAGTTAAACCCGTAGGTTTTTGATTAGGCATATAAACTTTTGCCGTATCTAATAATTGCGAAGGCGGAACAAATTCTTGATCTTGAACCTCAACAAAACGCCAAGGCTCTAAATAGTCTTTTATTTCTTGCTGAAATGCATAAAAGCAACCGGTAATGCTCACGACAAACACTACGATACCCGAAATTAAACCCAACCACAAATGCAGCCAGTCGTTTAACTTTCGTAAAGAAGATTTTTTGGATTTTTTCTTTTTTCTATTTTTCTTCATTAATATTAAAACTAAATCAGTATTCGATCCTAACTAAACAAAAACCGACTTTCTTTTAATAAAAAGAAAGCCGGCTTATTTTATACTGATTTATTAAATCTTGAAAAGTCCTGCGGTAAAATTGGCTTCTATTTTTGCTCCTTGAACAGCTTCATAAGTTTGAGTATTTGCTCTGTAAATATAAATACCATTTTCTCCAGAAACAGTAAAGTAAACATTATTTCCTTCCTGGATAAGTGGCAATCTCCTTCCTCCATTGGAGTGTTGGGGAATCCCGTTGATATAATTTAAGGTTTGGCTATTCAAATCCAAAATTACAGAACGCAACGGCCCATCACTCCAAGTTTCCTGAGCTGTTCTATCCTGAACGTTAACTTCGGCAAACATTTTACCATTATTTAAATAATGTAAATGTAAAACATTGTAACCTTCAGAAACTTCTTCTATATCAAAGTAATAATCTTCATCAAATTCTGTTTCCCCATTATTGATTTTTAAAATTCCGGCAGGTTTAGCAGATTGGCTGTATCCATTGGCCGGATTAGAGTGTGAAACTGCATAAATATTTCCTTGATTATCTTTGGTCAATCCGTCTTTAATATTAAAACCTCCAATTGGCCCTACCCTATCATCAGTAATTACCTTTTGAAATTCCAGTTCGGGATAAGAGAAAACGGCAACTTCTGCCTGGTCTGTATATGCTGTAGCATACGTATCAGGATTTGATTTATAATAACTTAAGAAAAGATGAGTCCCGCTTACTGCCATTCCAGAATAGGATAATCCGGCATCAGTAACTTCGGTAAGTTGAGCAACTTCAACTTCTTTGGAGGAAAGAGCGGTTAAACTATTAGAATTGAATGTTCTGAAGGTGATAATATCTGAAGCAGCATCCATAGTTACAGATACCAAGGTATTATTGTCTGCTTTTACCATATCTGATAAACTGTTCTGATAAGAAACATCACCTGTTTGCACTAGGTATTCTTCACTATTTTTTGAAATCCCCACCACATTATTATCATCCAAACCTCCTATACTATAAATAGTTTGATCTATCTGCGTAAAATCGTAATAACCCGGTTGCTCTATTCCCTGACCTTCTGCGGTTAACGTACCTTCCATTAAATTATCTGCGGGAAAAGTATAATAGGTAAAATCGCCCTCACTTCCCTGTATAGCGACAGATACTGCATAATCCATCCCTTCTGCGGGAATTCTTATAGTTTCTTCTGAAGGGGTACCGTCATCATCACTACTACATGATACTATTGAAGCCATACCTGCCAAACCTAGACAAGCAAACGCTATTTTTTTTGAAAGTTGATTTAAAAACATATTTATTATTTATTTAGAATTAATGATTAATAGAATATCTGAATTTTAAAAAGAAAGCCCTTCCCGGCTTTTGAAGCCTGAATTTATCGTACAACAAATTATCCGTAAAATTCCTGCACTCCAGACCTATATTATATTTACCGCTCCCAAAACTATAAACCAGCTCTAGATCATGTGATGTTTGTTGCGGAATTACAGATTTACCATCCCTATTTCCAAATCTTTGCCAGGAAAAGTAAAATTCTTCTACATAATTGTAGGTATAGTTTAAATTAAGTAAGGAATTTTCTAAACCAACATTTTTAAATCTTAATCCTGCTTTTGCCGCTCCAAAAAGGTAAGGAGTGTTGGGGATGCGCTCACCTTTATTGAAGTTTTCCTGATACCCGGAATAAGAATCATAAATTTTATCGGCCTGATCTGTAATATCCTGATAAGTCATATTTATTCCCAATTGAAAAAATTCCTTCCAAGAATAATTTATGCTCCCTTCTGCGCCTAATGCCCTGGCTTTATCAAGGTTTATTTTTGTTGAAGTAATCCCCTGTACAGAATTATATATAAGGTTTTCCGCATTTCTATAGATAAAATTACCTTCAAATTTAAAGGAATGCTTTTCCTGCCAATCCTGGTTATAAATAAAACCTAAGTTATAGTTGTCGCTTTCTTCAGGTTGAAGATTTACATTAGAATTAATGTCAAAGCCATTTCCTAATAATTCGGTTGCTGTAGGCAAACGGTAAGTATGTTCAAACGAAGCTTTTACCTGAAGCTGAGGGAAAATAAAATACGAGGTCGCCACTCCATAACCAAAATTTTCCTGATTACTCTCAAAACTGGCTATTCTCCTATTTTGATTATCAGAATCATATTCTTTTGAAGTCTCTACATTTAAGAAATAAGATTTTCCAAAAAGCGTGGTGCTCCATTTTTGATTGACATCAAGTTTATAAGAAAGCCCCAGAATATTTTTTTTTAATGTATTAGGGAATTTATTTTCAGGTTTATCCGGATTTAATTCATCGTTATTATTCCTATGAAAATTTTGATAAGAATAATTTAATGCTAAAGAATGTTGATCGTTAAATAAATAACCCGAGTTCAACTGGGTGGTAAATTCCCTATCGTCCATCGTCACTAAACTTGCGGTTCCTAACTCGGCATCGGTTTGTGAACCTGTTTCCAGAGGTTGCCCATACCAGTTAAACCTCACTCCCGTGAGGGTATCAATGTTTTTAGTTTCCGTTAAATTTAAAGCAGAATTAAGGCTAACATCAAATCCTTCCCAAAAAAGATTTTGCTTTTTATATTTTAGGGTAGGAATAATAGATCTACTTTCAGTTACCACACCTCCATAGGGATGAGCCATTGTAGCTCCATTTTGGCGTTGATTATCGTCACCGGAAGCAATAACCCCAAACAGTAACTGATCGGCAAAACTTTTATCAATCCAACCGGTTTCTACATTTGCCGTTAACGAACGATAACGGTCATGAAAGCGGTTAACTTCCACATCCTCTTCCTCTATATTGCCAAGCTCATCTTTGATGTCCACAAAAACGCTATAATCATTGTCAGAATAATTATAGTTGATATTCCCACGAACCGTAAAACCATTCTCATGAGTATAAGCCCCATTAACCGATGCGCGATGGGTATTAAATGAACCAATGGAATAAGAAGCATCTAAAAAATCATTTTTTTGATTAGTAATAATATTAACTGCTCCCCCCAGAGCATCGGTTCCCAACCATACCGGCACTACGCCTTTATATACATCTATTCGCTCAATAGAATTTACCGGAATACTACCCAAATTAAAAGAAGAACCAAAATTATCCATCGGAATTCCATTTAAGAAAAACTTCACCTGATCACCGGAAAATCCGTTTAAGGAAAAATCTAGATTTGACCCTAAACCTCCTTCTTGTAAAATACGTACTCCGGGAATACGATCTAAAATTTGCTTTGCATCAGAGGTACTATTATAAAATTCTTGGGCCGATACAGAAGTAACAGCGTAAGCTTGTTCATTGATTTGACGAATGGCAGATTTTCCGGATAATTGAACTTCATTGATTCGGTAAGGGGCTTCTTTTAATTGAAAGTTTATTTCAAAACGCTCCCCAGGAACCAAATTAATTTCTAATTCTTGACTCTCAAAACCTAAAAAAGAAATTTGTACAGTATGCTTTCCCGGTTTAATTTTTTGAAGGACGAATTTTCCCTTCTCATTTGAAGTAGTTCCAAGAAATTCCCCTTTTAAAGTAATATTTACACCTTCTAGTAACTCTCCTTTTTCAGAATTAACTTTCCCTGCAATACTAGCAAGTTTATTTTGAGCCTGCGTTGTAATTAATGTGCCAAGAAACAGTACAATAATTATTAGAGAGTTTTTTGAGAACTTCAACATTAAACTAAAATAAGTTTATTTAGATTTAATTTAAACAGTCCGCAAAATTAAAAGAAAACCTAATACCTCAAAATTTATCTAGATTAATTCTAATAAAATTTTCTTATTAAAAATCCTTTAAGAATAGGGGTTTTTAATTTAATAATGAATGTGTTTTCTTTATCGCTTGTTCATTTTTATAATCTATCCAAGCTTGACCTTTCCACTTTCTCATCAATACATCAAAATGACGCATAATTGCGATGTTGTAAAAGGCTTTGGTTAGATTTTTAGGTTTTCTCGGGATCGCTCGTAGACTCATTGAAAATCCTGGAGTTAAATAGCGCATATAATGCCAATAGCCTTCCGGCATATACAAAATATCGCCATGATTAAAATTAGCTACATATCCCTTGGCTTTTTTTAAAGCCGGCCATTTCTTTAAATCAGGGTTAGAAAAATCAATATCTTCCCGTGTGATTAAAGAATGTGGAACTTTATACAAGTAATTATTTTGTTGCTGGTCAAAAAGAATACATTGTTTTTTTCCTTCAAAATGAAAATGGAAAATATTCGCCAAATCTATATCGTAATGCATAAAGGTGTAGGAATCTTTTCCGCCAAAAAATAACATCGGAAGCTTTTTCAAGAGTTTCACTCCAAAGTCCGGATATTTAAAATCGTTTTGTAGTTCTGGAACTTCTTTTAAAATGTTCCAAAGGAAAATTCGATATTTAGTAGGCTTAGATTGCAATAAATCTATGTAATCACACATTTTCATTTCTGCGTGAGCTTGATTAAAACCTTCTTCATGCCTTACCGGACGGTCATCGTACAAAGGCACAACTTTATCCCCAGCAATATTTTTTATGTAATCTAATGACCATTTCTGGTAAGCCGGCCAAGAGTTAATGTAGTTTTCAATAATTACCGGCTTTTGAGGTTGAAAGTAGTCTTTAAGGAAGTTTTCTTTGGTGATATTTTTTACTCGGTCTACTTCTTTTAGGTTTAACCCCTCTTGCATCATAATCTATCTTCAATAATTTTATTGGTATTTTCTACCGTGATTTTGTTTTTGTAATCTATCCACTTTTGTCCTTTTACCTTTCGCATTAAGTTATCGTAATTCATCATAAAAACGATATTCTTTATTAGCTTCAACCTTTTTTTCAAGGAAGTAGGAAACGCACGTAAAGTCATCGAAATACTTGGCGTTAGATAACGCATGTAATGCCAATAAGTACTGGGAATAAATAAGGTTTCTCCCGGTTGTAAAATAACTCGATAACCTTCAGCATATTGCAAAGCAGGATATTTTTTATAATCAGGTCTATCAAATTCTATTTCTTCCATAGAAACAATAGAATACGGCACATGATATAAGTATTTACGCTGTTCAAAAGGAAATAGAATAATATCCTTTTTTCCATGGAAATTAAAATGAACATTGTTGGCTAAATCTATATCGTAATGTAAAAGCACCCTAGAACCTTCCCCACCAAAAAAAAGTACTGGTAATTTCTTGAAGAATTTTAAACCAATATCAGGGTAGCTGAAGTCTTTTAATAACTGCGGACACTTCTGAAGAATGTTGAAAAAGAAAATACGAAGGTCTGTTGGACCAGATTTCAGGATTTTAACATAATCCTTCATCTTCATTTTTGTAGCCGGTTTTCTGGAATATTCTTTTCCTTTAGCAGGTTCACTGTTATACAAAGGAACCTCTACTTCACCAGCCTCTTTAGCAAAATAATCTAATGACCATTTCTGGTAAGCCGGCCAATTATGCGATAATTTCTTAATAACGACCGGCTTATTTTTTTTTACATAATTATTTATAAAATCTTTGGTGCTAATCTCATCTACCCTATCTATCTCCTTCAATTTCATTTGCCAATCTTTAACGATTAAGCTTTCACTTTCTTTCCTTGGGCTTCTAGGTTACGTTCTATTTTATGACCGGGTCTAGACCATTTTGGCTTTTCACCTAAGGCTTCCACCTTAGCTTCTTCTTTCTCTACAGATTTACGCTGAGCATGTTTCTCGAAAGGCTTTTGAACATTCAAACCAAGATCCTTAAACATCAACATATCTTCACTTACATCTGGGTTTGGTGTGGTAAGTAATTTATCTCCGGCAAAAATAGAATTTGCACCGGCAAAGAAACACATCGCCTGACCTTCTCTACTCATATTGGTTCTTCCGGCAGAAAGTCTTACTTGAGTTTCCGGCATCACGATACGGGTAGTGGCGACCATTCTTACCATATCCCAAATAGGAACAGGTTCTTGTTCTTCCATTGGAGTTCCTTCCACAGGAACCAAAGCGTTAATAGGTACTGATTCCGGTTGCGGATTTAATCTTGCTAACGCCACCAACATTCCGGCACGGTCTTCTTTACTTTCACCCATGCCAATAATTCCACCGCTACAAACCGTCACATTCGTTTTTCTTACATTGCCCAAAGTTTCTAAACGGTCTTCATAACCTCGTGTGGAAATTACTTCTTTATAGTATTCTTCAGAAGTATCTAAATTGTGGTTATAGGCATACAAACCTGCTTCTTCCAAACGCTTGGCTTGATTTTCGGTAAGCATTCCCAAGGTGCAACAAACTTCCATATCCAGTTTATTGATGGTTCTTACCATTTCCAAGACATCATCAAACTCAGGTCCGTCTTTTACATTTCTCCAAGCCGCTCCCATACAAACACGGGAACTTCCCGCAGATTTTGCCCGTAATGCTTGAGCTTTTACTTGATTTACACTCATTAACCCATTACCTTCAATATCGGTATGGTAACGAGCCGCTTGAGGACAATATCCACAATCTTCAGGACAACCACCTGTTTTTATTGATAACAAAGTTGATACTTGAACAGTATTGGGGTCGTGATGTTTTCTATGAACAGTAGCTGCTTCATAAAGCAACTCCATAAAAGGTTTATTATAAATCGCTAAGATTTCTTCTTTTGTCCAATGATGTTTTATAGCCATAAAATCTGAATTGATAAATCAAAAATACTAAAACAGGTTTTGAAACGCTAGGTGTTTCAGGAAGATTTCCTGTTTTAAACTTCCTACTAAAGTAATATATTATTGCTTAGAAACAATAATACTTACCGCATTTCCGCCAAAACCAACTGCATTCACCAAAATATTCTTCAGAGGTTGTTGTTGATTTTGAAGGTTTTTATAAAATGGATTTTCTATAAATTCTTGTTGCTGAAGCATTAGCAAAGCCATTTCTAAACTCATTGCTCCGGAAGCTCCAAAAGTATGACCTATTAAAAATTTGTTGGACGTGATAAGCGGAAGCTTTTCTCCAAAAACAGCTTTTACCGCATTTAACTCGGCCCAATCTCCTTTTTTTGTACCGGGAGCGTGCATAATAACCACATCTACATTTTCTAAACCTGATTGAGCTAAAGCCATTTTCATTGATTTTTGTAAACAACTCGCATCTTTAGAAATAGAAATACTATGCACTAAAGGTTCAGAAGCGTAACCCCAACCCGAAACTTCAGCTACCGAATTTTCTCGGGAAGTAGAAAGGCAGAAACTGGCGGCCGCTTCTCCTAAAATCATCGAATTACTTTTCTTATCTATTTCCAGACTACGGTTAGGAAATTTTTCGGCTTCCTTATACTTCGCATATAGTTTTACGGCTTTCATTTGGGCAATAGTAAACGGAGTTAAAGGTGCTTCGCTACCACCTACTAAAAACCTATCAACCATTCCGCTTTTTAACCAAGCAATGGCATTGGTAATGCTATGCAATGCTGTTGAACAGGTAATAGAATGACTAATTTCAGGGCCGTTTGCTTGCAAATCTTGTAAAACCCAAGACGAAATGTTACCGAGCGTAGTTGTTGGTGAAGCTAATGTTGAAGTAATTCCTTCAGTCAAAAATTGTTGATGAAATTTTTCAAATAAAAAAGTAGCTCCGCGGGAGGAACCTATATTGACTCCGAATTCTTCCTGATGCCAATTAGAATTTTGAAATGCTTTTCTGGAAGCCAGCACAGCATATAATACCGAAGGGTCTAACTCTTTATATTTTGAATTTTCTCTTTGAAGCGCTTCAATTTCTTCTCTTGCTTCTTTAGCCAGTTGGGAAACATAGGTTTTCACGCCTTCAAATTCTTCAACTTGAAATAGTGGCTGACCTAATTTATAGCTATTCCAGATTTTTTCCGAAGTATTTCCTAAACCGGAAATAGAAGCAAAAGAATTAATGTAGATTTTATCTTTCAATGAAGTTTTTATGCAAATATCAGAAAGAATAAAAAAACTCCGAACAAGAATGTTCGAAGTTTTAAAATTAGGATACCCCAAACCTAATTTTTCACATAACCCTTAATAAAAATTACGATAATAATATTACAACTATTTTGGCGAAACGAAAAAGAAAAGTTATTTTTTTTATTAAAAAACAGCATATTCCCTACAAAAACATGCTAATCATTAATCAAACCCTCATTCAACTCATCTAATAAATTTAAAATAGTTATATAAATTGTTTGGAGTTGTTTTTTTGAAATCACATAGGGGCAGGCTATATAAATAGTTTTACCCAAGGGTCTTAAATAAATACCTTTTGACATAAAATAATTATATATTTTATCTCTTAAATTTCCGTAGCGGGACATTTCTACCGAAAGTTCTAAGGCAAAAATAGTTCCCTTACAACGGGTAGTTGCTACCAACGGATGGTTTTTTACTTGCTCTTTAAAAGTTAAGTGCTGTTGATGGATTTGGTGAATATTTTCCTGCATTTCTGCTGAAGTCAATAATTCAATCCCTGCTAAAGCAGCCGAACAAGCCAATGGATTTGCAGTGTAGGTATGCCCATGAAATAAGCCTTTTGCAATATCATCATCATAAAAAGCATCAAAAACCTTTTGAGAACAAGAAGTAGCGCCCATTGGCAGTAGCCCTGCGGTTAAAGCTTTGGACATACATACAATATCTGGTTGGATTAGCAAATATTCTGAAGCAAAGTTTTTTCCGGTTTTCCCGAAGCCGGTCATCACCTCATCGGCTACCAAGATGATATCTTTCGATTTACAGAATTTTAAAATTTCTTCCAATCCTTTTTCATCATGCATTTTCATAGCTGCGGCACCTTGCACTATTGGTTCGTAAATAAAACCTGCTAATGGGGCTTGTAGATGAATTTCTTTTAGCTGCGATAAAATCTCCTGTGTATTTTCTCCGTTAGGAACGGGAATGCGTTTTACCTCAATAAAATGCTCCTGAAAAGCACCATTATACACTGAAAGGTCTGAAACCGACATCGCTCCAAAAGTGTCTCCATGAAAACCTTCTTCAAAAGCCAACATCACTTTACGATTATTTTGTTGGTTATAATGGTATTGCAAGGCCATTTTTATCCCTATCTCTGTAGCAGTAGAACCATTATCATTAAAGAAAATTTTCTGTTGTCCTTCTGGCAAAATATTTACCAAAGCTTCCGCTAATTGAACAGCAGGTTGATGCGTAAAACCGCTAAACACTACTTGGTCCAATTGCTGCATTTGTTCAGCAACTTTTTGAGTAATATACTCATTGCAATGCCCATAAACTGACGTGTACCAAGAAGAAATACCATCGATGTATTCATTTCCATTTTCATCGGTGAGAATCACTCCTTTGGCTTTTTTAACAGGAAGCATTTCCTTTTTCAGCTTGTGCTGCGTTAAAGGATGCCAAATGTATTGTTGGTCCTTTTCAACTAAACTGCTCATAGACTTTTCAATTTTTTCCGAAATAATTCAGCATATTCTTTAACCACATTTTCATCAAAATAAGGTTCTTGGTCGATTCTTCCCAAAATTGGAACCTTCGCCATTTCTTCAATAATCGCTTCGGTAGTGGGATGTTCTTCTCCACTAAAAATGATTCCACTACAAGTTAATCCACGACTTTTTAAAGCTTCAATCGTGAGAAGTGTATGGTTAATGCTTCCTAAGTAATGACGTGAAATCACAATGATTTCATCTTCTTTCTTCATTAAATCGGCTATGGTTTCTTTTGAATTTAAAGGAACCAATAAACCTCCGGCCCCTTCAACAACCAAATATTCATTGTTAGTTTGGGGACGTTTTATATTTTCAGCTTTAATATCAACCTCGTCAATTGCTGCCGCGGCGTGTGGACTCATAGGTGTTTTTAAAGCATAGGCATTTTGATGAAATTTTGTGGTAGTATTGCTAATGAGTTTTTCAACTTTATGGGTATCGGAATTTTCTAAATCACCGGCTTGGATAGGCTTAAAATAATCGGCTTCCAAGGCTTCGGTGATAATGGCAGAAGCGACGGTTTTACCAACTTCGGTTCCGATTCCCGTAACAAAAATGTGTTTCATCTGTCTAATTTTTGAAAATGAAAAAGCTAAAATTAAGTTCTCGATACGATTTTGCTTCGTTGTCCTTCACAAAATCACTCGAACGGACTAATTTTAGTTCTCAACTCTCTATTTACTCACAAAGGTAGCTAAGAGTTGGAGAACCTTGAAGATTTCTTCTTGAGAATTGTAACTGTGCAAACAAAATCGCAAGCGTTCTTCTCCTACCGGAACGGTGGGCGATAAAATGGGCTTCACCATAAATTCTTGCTGTTGAAGTGATTCAGCAATAGTTTTCACCTGCTCGTTTCCCGGTATTAAACACGATTGAATGGCTGATTCGCTTTTTATAAATTTTGAAGCAAGTTGAAATTTTTCTACTTGCTGCTGAAAATATTGAATGTTTTGCTTCAGTTTTTCTTTTGCTGAAGAATTTTCCAACGCTTGATAGGCTGAAGAAATAGTAGCTACGGCGTGTGGCGAAATAGCGGTGGTGTAAATAAAGCTTCGTGCAAAATTGACAAGGAATTCTTTTAGTTGCGAACTTCCTAAAATTGCTGCTCCGTGAGCTCCCAAGCCTTTGCCAAAAGTCATAATCCTTGCAAAAACTTTATCCTGCAGATTTTGTTGCTGAATGATTCCTTCTCCTTTTTCACCAAAAACTCCTAAGGCGTGCGCTTCATCTACAATTAAAAAAATGTTTTTCCTTGTACAGAAATTGGCAAGTTTTTCTAACTCCGGAGTATCGCCATCCATCGAAAAAACAGACTCGGTGACTATAAAAATATCCCCACTTGTAGTGAGTTTGTCAACTTTTCGTTGGAGTTCTTTCAAGTTATTATGCTTGAACTTATAGGTTTTCGCCAAACTCATTTGCAAACCATCCCGAATGGAAGCGTGAATTAATTCATCGTAAAACACGACATCGCCCCGCTGTGGAACGCTGCTGAAAAAACCAACATTTGCATCGTAACCAGAGTTAAAAAGCAAAGCAGTTTCAGCTTGGTGAAAATTTGCGATTTGCGCTTCCACCTCTTCATGGAAGTTGGTATTTCCTGAAATTAGGCGCGACCCGGTAGCACTATTTACTTCCAAGTTTTTCTGCTTGAGAAGTTGAATGGCTTCAGTATAGATAGTTTTACTTTTAGCAAAACCTAAATAATCGTTCGAGTAAAAATCAATTCCTTCAGCAGTTACAGAAAGTGAACGAAGTGAATTGTTTTGTTTGCGTTGCTGGAGTTTGCGTTGTATTCCGTGTGGAGATTTCATTTAAATTAAATCTGATTCTCTGTCGGGTTCTTTTTTCATTTTTTCTACGTCTTCTATATCTTCTCCGCTGGAAAGCTTGTGAGAATTAGGACGGTATTTCCCTTCCAGTTCATCCATCACCGATTTTTCCCACATTTTATTTCCTGCAAAATAAGAAGCCCTAGCTATTAAATGAGCTCCTACCGGTGAGGTTAGTACAATAAACAAGATAATTGCCAACACTCTTGAAGTCACGGAAAGATCATTAAAGTAAATAGCTGCACTGGCCAGTAAAAGTCCAATCCCTAAAGTAACTGCTTTTGTGGTAACCGATATTCTTAAGTAACTATCGGGCATTCTCACAAAACCTACTGCCGCCAATAATATAAATAAAGCGCCCAGACTGGAAAGTATGATGATTAATATATCACTCAGCATTATTTTCTTTCTTTTTCTTTTCTCTTTTTTTTCTATTCCTTTTTTCCAAATAATAGGAAAACGCAACGGTACTTAAAAAGGCAATAAGTCCCAAAATCATAGCGATATCCAAAAAGGTTGATTGGTCGTAAACAATACTATAAACCGCAATAATGGTAATCCCGATAGTAATAAGCAAATCTAACGCCACCACTCGGTCTGCGATACTGGGACCTAGCACAAATCTGCAAAAAACCAAAAGTACCGAAATGGCTAAAATGGGCAATATGATATAGTATAAGTATTCTTCTATCGTCATCTTAAAATCTCTAATAAACGCTTTTCAAATCCGTTTTTAATATCATCTATAAAAGCCTGTTTATCTTTTAAATACATTGCATGAACATACAGTACTTTTCTATCGTCTGAAACATCTAAACTAAGCGTTCCGGGAGTTAAGGTTATTAAATTGGCCAACAAGGTGATTTCTAAATTGGTTTCTGCTTCTAGCGGAACCCTAACAATTCCAGGTCTCATATAGAATGTAGGAGTAACCACATCGTAAGCAACTTGTAGGTTCGCTTTCAATAATTCCCATAAAAAGAAAAATACAAATGCAATAAGCTTCGGAATGATTTTAAAATACTTAGCATCACCTCTTCCTACTGTTATCACATATAGAATGATAAAGCTTAATATAAAACCAAAGACATAGTTGGCAAAGGTGAAATCTCCGGTAATAGCCACCCAAATAAACGTAAGCAATATGTTAGATAAAAACCTGTTTTTCATCTTATTCTGTTTGTGGCATTACTGCATCAATATATTGTTGTTTGTTGATTAATTCTGAAGCAATCCGTTCTGAAACCTGCTGAATGTGTTCTGCTCCAAAACCAATATACAAAGTTACTCCGGCCAGCATTACAATAGGTAATACAAATTGCACTTTCTTGGCCCTCGTCATTTTCTTAAAATACAAAAAATGTAGCCGTGGCTGAAGTTCTTTTCCTTTTTTCCAAAATACTTCCGACCAAAGTTTAGCGATAACAATTAAAGTTAATAAACTAGCGACAATAATTAAGGCTAACAAAACATAATTATTAGTGTTTAAAGTAGCGGTAATTAAAGAAATTTTGGGCCAAAAACCTGAAAAAGGCGGTATACCTATCAAGGATAAAAACGGAATGAACATTAACAAACTCAACTTTGGATATTTGTCGTACAAGTCTCCCAATAGTTTTACATTACTGGTTCCTTTAATTCTGTAAATTAACCCACTTATCATAAATAAGTTGGTTTTTAAGACTATATCATGAATGAGATAAAATACTGTTCCGACTAAAGCTACTTTAGTAAACATCGCCAAACCACCAATCATAAAACCAATGTGACAAATGATTAAATAGGAAAATATTTTCTTGATATTTTTCTGAACTAATGCTCCTACTCCCCCGGAAAACAGAGTTAAAATAGCGATCACCAGTAAAACTTGTCCTAAGAAAACATCGTTCGTAAAAACTAAACTGAAAATTCTAATTAAGGCATAAACCCCGACTTTCGTGAGCAGTCCTCCAAAAATTGCTGAAACAGCAGAAGGAGGTGTATGATAGGAAGCAGGTAACCAAAAGTATAAAGGAAACACTGCCGATTTAATTCCGAAGCCTACTAAAAATAAAATCGCAGCGACTTCCACCAATCCACGATTTTCCAATTTGGGTACTAAGACCGATAAATCTGCCATATTCAACGAGCCCGCTAATCCATAGAGTACTGCAATAGCCGTCAAGAAAATGATGGAAGCTAAAATATTTAAAGTGAAATATTTTACGGCACCTTCAATTTGTGCTTTTTCCCCGCCCAACGTAATCAATACGAATGATGAGATAATAATAATTTCGAACCAAACGTAGAGGTTGAAAATATCTCCAGTCAAGAAAGCTCCAGTGAGCCCCAACAATAAAAAGTGGTAAATGGGAAAATACCCAAAACGCAATCTAGCGGGAATTACAGAAGCCGAAGAAAAAAAGGAAACGGCCAATCCGGCAATAGCTGTTAATAAAACCAAGGTGGCCGCTAAAGTATCTGCCACGAAGGTGATACCGAAAGGCGCTTTCCAACTGGCTGCTTGAACGGTTTGTGTGCCGGAAGTCCAAACTTCATAAAACAAAAGTCCTGACAGGAATACTGCTACAAAACCACCTACAATACTAATTACTTTTTGCGCATCTATTTTCTTCCAGAAAAACATGAGCAAAATAGCTAACAGCAATTGAAATAATAATGGATATAATAAAAGTTGTTCTGTCATTTACTTAATATCTTCATCTATAGTGTTCATTTCATCTAAATCGTCGGTCTTCACCACCTGATAGGCTCTTTTTATTAAAATAATGGCAAAAGATTGCAAGCCAAAACTAATCACAATGGCAGTTAGTATTAGTGCCTGCGGAACAGGGTCTGCATATATTTCAGTAAAAATTTTAGAGTCTTCAGGAATAATTGGCGGATGTCCTTTAGTAATTCTACCTAACAGAAAAATCAGCAAATTAGCTCCGTTACTAATAATGATTAACCCTATAATGAGCTTCACCAAACTTCGGCGTAGCATCATATACAATCCTGCTGCATAAAGTAAACCTGTTATGATTGCTAGTAAAAACTCCATATTAAGCAGATTCTGAAATTGTAAAAATTATGGTTAAGGTAACACCTTGTACAACAATGTAAACGCCAATATCAAAAAACAAAGCGGTATTCAACTTTCCCAAAACAGGAATTGCTTCATGCATCCAGAGGCTCGTCATGAAAGGTTCATCTAAAGCTAGCACCGGTAAAATTCCACTTAAAAAAGAAACCGCTAAGCCTATCGGCATTAAATATCCGGGATGAAACTTCAATAATCTTTTCGTGTTTTTTAATCCATTAGCAAACGCGTGCAATACAAAAGCAATGGAAGCAATTAAACCTCCCACAAAACCACCTCCCGGTAAATAATGCCCTCTTAACAATATAAATATTGAAAAAAGCAACAATATGGGAAGCAAGTAATTAGATGCTGTTCTTAATATAAGTGTCTTCATTATGCCTTTGCCTTACTTTTGATAACGTTCTACACTTTTTAACCTCAACTTTAATAAACCAAATACGCCAATTGCCGAAATGGCCAATACTGAAATTTCTACCATCGTATCTGCCCCTCTAAAATCTACTAAAATCACATTCACCACATTCTTTCCGTGAGCCAATAGATACGCATTTTTCGCATAAAAATCAGTGATTTCAGAATTAACAGGCTGCGCAAGTACTTCTAAAGCTAAAATGGTAATTAATCCTCCAAATGCCAAGGATAAAATCCCATCCCTTATTCGCATTTTATAATCTGAAAGCTTCAAGTATTTGGGCAATCTGTACAATACCAACACAAACAGAATTACGGTTAGGGTATCAATAGCAAATTGTGTCATTGCTAAATCTGGGGCACTGTAAAATACAAAGAGCAAACAGATGGAATAGCCCATAATTCCCGTAGCAACCACTGCCGCTAATCTTGATTTGGCAAACACGATTAATCCGATGGCTAAAATTAAGATAGATAATATGACGATTTCATAAACTGTGAGCTTAGAGAAAGACGAATAATCTATTTTATAAGTGGTTTCCTGTAATAAGGTAAATGCCATTAAGATGATGAGAAACAAGGTAATGGTAGAAACGTAATTTCGTAAATATCCGTTTTGAAAGACATTGGTCCAAAACGCAGAAAACCTTCCGAAAGCCCAAGTCGTCTTTTCCATAATGTATTTGGGAGAGGCTTTATCAAATTTCGCTATAAAGCTTTCCAGTTTCTGAGAAGGTTTCAGAATAAAATACAGTAAAATTCCCGAACCAATAGTTAAAGCACTTAAGCCTAAAATTGGCGTGAAACCGTGCCATAACTTTAAATGTACTTCTGAAGCTTCTAAGCCTATCGACCAAAGGATGGGTTTGATTAATGAGTTTTGAATAAGGATGGGGAAAATCCCAAAGATAAATCCTAGCGCTCCTAGTAGAATTGGCGGAAACCATAACCAAAAAGGAGGTTTCTTCACATTTTCATATTGCTGCGGAAGTTTCCCTACAAAAGGTTTTATTCCTGCTACATAGCCTGCATAGGAAATGAGCACATTCGTAATTATCGCCAATGCGGTAAGTAATACTACTGAATTTTCCATATGAAGGGTCCCTTCATAAATTAAGTCTTTTCCAACAAACCCTACACTTGGCGGAATTCCGGCATTTGAAATGGCCGCCAATAAAGCTGCAATGGCCACCATCGGCATCACTTTTCTTAAACCTGCAAGTTTGGTTACATCCCGCGATTTTGCTTGGTGGTCTACCGCTCCGGTAATTAAAAACAAAGTGGCTTTATAAAGTGCGTGAACAATAATAAATACCGCGGCTGCCAAGAAAGATTCGTGCGTTCCCAAGCCGATGAGAAATACTAAAATACCTAAAGCTGAAATAGTGGAATACGCCAAAATCCCTTTCATATCGGTTCTAAAAAGTGTATGAAAAGCTGAATAGACCATCGTGATTAAACCGATAATGGTTAAGGTGGTATTCCAAAAATCGGTTCCGCCCAATACCGGACTTAACCTAAATAATAAATAAACTCCTGCTTTTACCATCGTTGCCGAGTGCAAATAAGTAGAAACAGGCGTGGGCGCTTTCATTGCTCCGGGCAACCAAAAATGAAATGGAAACTGAGCAGACTTGGTAAAGGCTGCTCCAAAAATTAAGCAAGCTGCTAAGATATAATATTCGTGACCCACGATTACATGGTGATTGGCCAACATTTCTGAAATATTAAAGGTTCCGGAAATATTGCCTAGTACGACTCCACCGGCCAAGAGCAACAATCCGCCTATTCCCGTTATTCCCAACGCGGTCAAGGCCGATTTTCGGGAAGCAGGATTATCGTTATTAAAACCGATTAAAAAGAAGGAGCTTATACTGGTTAATTCCCAAAACACAAATAGGGAAATAATATTTTCAGATAAGACCAAACCAAGCATTGCCGCCATAAAAACGCTCAAGTAGCCGTAAAACCGGTCTAGGTATTTATGTCCTTTTAAATAGGCCGAAGTATAAGCAAACACCAAGGTTCCGATTCCGGTAATCATTAAACTGAACAGCAATGAAAGGCCATCTAGTTTAAAACTTAGGTTGACGCCAAGACTCGGAATCCAAGAGTAATCTTGTTGTATAAAGTTTTTACTCGAGACATCACCGATAAATCGAGCAAAATAGATAAACAAACCTAAAGGTATAAAGGTAGAAAGTATGGCAAGTTTGCCTTTGACTAATTTGCCACCAAAAAGCAACAGTACAGCAAAAGCAAAACCCGTTAAAATGGCTATTAGCATATTTTTTAACTATAGCTGCAAATATAAGGGTTATAAATGATTTTAAGACATGATAAAAGTTGTTCCCGTTAGGGTTTAACAACTTGATAACATTCTTCGAAGTTTGTTCAATTTAAATCAGGCAAAAATAAAAATTCAAAAAATTATTGTTTTTCAATAATTAATTTTAACTTTGTTATCGAATAACGATAATTTAAAATTAATGAAATCAATACGTATATTATACTCCATTATCAATATTCTTTGCTTTTTAATAGGTTTTCACATCATAGCTGCTCTTTTAACTATCTTTTTCGGCATTATTTCTCTAGATGTAGATGTTTTAAGGCGGTTTGCTACTTCTTACCAAAATTACACTCACTGGGTAATCGTCGTCTCCATGCTAAATATAGGAGCATTAATTTTATTTTTTTTAGGTTTATATGATTTACGATTTATTATAAAGACATTTTTAAAAGGATCTATTTTTTCACAGAAAGCCTCTACATATTTTAAATATGCAGGTGTATTTTTTTCACTCTCTGCTATTGCTGGGATTTGCGCAAGAATAATTTATATGATAACGGCTATCAATTCTGAAAACAATAGTGTTCCTGAACTTGCTCCGCGCTACTTTTCCCTACTTCTATTTGTTCTCGTCATCGGTCTATCTTTTGTGATGATTTCTAAAATCATGAAGAAGTCTTCTAAAATCAAAGAAGAGAATGATCTTACTATCTAATTCAGATTAATCATGCCAATTATTATCAACTTAGATGAAGTATTACAGCAACGTAATATGAAGTCAAAAGACTTAGCGGAAAAAATAGGAATCACCACCGCTAACCTTTCCATCTTAAAAACAGGAAAAGCTAAAGCAGTACGCTTTTCTACCTTAGCAGCTATTTGCGAAGTTTTAGATTGCCAACCCGGCGATATTTTGAGCTATGATAAATAATTAAAGCCAAGCCGCCCAAGGAATCATTGCCAAGATGGCGATAAGTGCTAAGGGATAGAAGATAGCTAGCATCTTAAATTTAGGGGCAGAAGATAATTTTTTCTTATGCTTAGAATAGCCAATAGTAATTAATGCCACGGCAATAACCATCATTAATGGATGTTCCACATTATACATTCTTAAGGTGCTATCTCCCATAATATCCTTTACAGCAATGCCTTCTGTAAACCAAACTATTTTTGGCGAAATAAATAAAAGTATAATTCCAATTAATAGTTGAATATGTGTACAGATAAGGGCAAATAACGAAATCCTAAAATCACGTGGAGCATAAGAACGTTTAGAAATAGCTCCAGTTATTGCGTTTAAGGTAGCTAGAATCACTACCAATAATACTAAATATGCCCAATACGAATGAAGGTAATAAATTGCTCTGTACATAATAATTATTTAGAAATGTAAAGGTAATTTTTTTGAATAAAAAAACCGCTACAAATGGTAGCGGTTTTTAATCCACAATAAAAGATTTTTTAGAATCTATATTTTACAGAAAAGTTCCAAGTAGTTCCGTTTCCGTAGAAATAGCCGTAGTTATCTTTTTGACTAATGTATTCGTGATCTAAAACATTATACATATTTCCTGTAATTACGAATCTTTGCTCTCCTAAATCTAAATTATAAGAAGCACCAAGATCAAATAAAGAGAAAGAATTTAATTTTTCCGATTGATAAGTTTCATCGTTTAAACTTGCAAAAGCAACATCTTCTACATCTACAAAACCATATAAATCTGTATAATAATTCCAATCTAAACTTACCGATAATTTTTCTGGAACAGCAATAAAGTTAGCCCCTAAACCAGCTGATGTTTGAGGCGCTTGACCTACTTTAACATCTTTTAAATCTATATTTCTTGTTTCTACTAAAGTATTAGTATCGTCGTTATTAATTCTTACAGGAGTTGAACCATCATACACCCAATTACCAACAGTTGCATACCCCCTAAGCATCCATCTATTGTCTGGTTTATAGGTAGCATCCAATTCTAAACCTTGGTGAACCTGAGCTATATTTGTAAATAAAAATCTTGCGTTTTCAATATTTTGATATTCTCCAGTAGAACTCAAAAATCTATTTTCCCAACTTGTATAATAAGCATTTAAGTTTAGTTGAAAATCGTCTGTCTCAAACCTATATCCAGCTTCGAAGCCAACCACCTCTTCATTATCAACTTCTGGGTCTGCTAATTGTGTATTATCTGCATAACTAGGGAATACGTTATCTAAAAATGGCTGTCTGGAATAGTTTCCTGCATTTGCAAAAATTGTATTATTCTCTACAAATGTCCAAGAAGCCCCACCTTTTATGTTATATCCTGTTTTATTTACAGTTTCCGATTCTTTAGTACCTTCAAAATTACCTCTGTCTTCTCGCTTATAAGATTGATTGGAAATAGCCCCTTGAGCAAAAACAGAAACTACGTCATTTGCCCATTCAATTTGACCAAAGCCTCCTTGATAATTAATATTTTCAGAATAATCGTAATCGATTCTCTGATCTTCATCAGCAACATCAAATAAAGCTGCCCAAGGATCGGGTTCAAAAGTTTCGGTAACAATATTATTTTCATTTCCCCCAAAGCTTTCTTGAACACCATCAAGGCCTAGTAAATCTGTTATTTGTCGAAAGTGATCTCCTTTATAAAATCTAAAATCTGCTCCTACATTAAAAGTAAGATTTTCAGAAATATTATTTTCATAATTCATCACCGTTCCGTACCAAGCATGATTATTTACTGATGCTCTTAAAACAGTACCCTCATAACTTCCTGGTTTTGCATAACGATTTCCATTAGCATCTGGAGTAATCGAAGCATTGTAGACATTTTCAATATATGTCCAATCTATTAAACCATTATTTGCATTAAAAGCACCACCTTGTAAATCTTCATTACCATTAGGATATCCATTTATATAACCAGGACCATTACCATAGGTTCCTGTTCCCCCTCCTCTACCGAAAGAAGCATATACTACTGAAGAAAGATTTGATTTTTCTGAAATATCCCAATCCCAGTTTAAGTTAAGAACCGGTTTATGATAATAGTTTCTTCTAGAAGTTAAATAATCTCCATTATTAAAACCATAGTTATTATTATACTTCAAACCATATTCATCATACAATGCTAAATCTTTAGAAAAGTTTTGATCGTGCCATTGTGGAGCTCCTGTGATTAAAAAGTTGAAATTATGGTCTCCTACTTTTTTCCCTACTGAAAAGAAATAGTTTTGTCCTTGACCTTTTGTTCCATCTGCCCATTTACTATGCGCTTGCCAGTAATCTAATAAAAATGAAAAGCCCCATCCGTTTTCATTAATACCAGTATCGTAAGAAACGGTTCCTTTCATATAACTACCATTACCTACCATAAATCTAGCAAAACCACCTTCAGTTTTATTAGTAGCTTTAGTTACGATATTTACCGTTCCTCCAACAGAAGAAATAGCCAGCTTTGATGATCCCAGACCTCTTTGAACTTGCACCGCATTGGCAATATCTGCTAAACCTGCCCAATTTGACCAATACATGTTTCCATCTTCCATTCCATTAATGGGTTGACCATTTAATAAAAAGGCAGTATTAGACTGACCAAAACCTCTCACGAACATTTGAGAATCACCATAACCACCAGAAGCATTAGAGACATATACGTTTGGAGTGTTCTTTAAAATTTGAGGAAATTCAACGTTACCTACAGCCCTCTTTTGAATCTCTTCACTGGTTACGGTAGAAACCGCAATAGGTGTTTTTCTATCTTCCTCTAAATCGATAACTCCTCTACCAACCACTACTATTTCTCCAAGAGCATTGGCATCTGCTTCTAAGCTAATTTCACCTAGCTCTAAAGTTTCTCCATCATTCACAGAAAAACTAACTCTTTTTTTAGTAAACCCTAAATAAGATATGACGATTTCACCTTCTGAATTTTGTACTTCTAAGGAAAACATTCCATCAAAATCGGTGGTCGTACCATTGGAAGTGCCAACCACCATAACATTTGCTCCCGGTAAAGGGGTACCGGTATCAGGATCTGTAACCGTACCTTTAATTGTACCCTGAGCAAAAATTACACTTGTTGCTAACAGCAACATCATAGTAAATAGCTTTTTCATTTTGCAGTTTATTGTTTTAAATTAGTTTGCACTGCAAATGAAGCCAGATCCTACTTTTTAAGTTTTAAGAAGCGATTAATAGTAAAAAGGCTAATTTTATAAAACTGTTAGAGGGTAACACGAACTTTATAGTTTCGTAACATCAAGGAATGATAGATTTAATGATTTATTTAGGCATTTTTTTAAAAGGAATGCTATCCAACTCTTTCTTTAAATCTTCAATAGCCATAAAATAATCAGGTTTCAATTCTTCTTTTAAAGGCTCTGAACTAGGCAAATTTTGTTTGTAAGGATCCACCTGTTTTCCGTAAACCCAAAAACGGTAACAAACGTGCGGACCGGTAGCTAAACCAGTACTTCCCACAAAACCGATTATATCTCCTTGTTTCACACGCTGCCCTACTTTTACGTTTCGTTTGGTCATGTGTAAATATTGTGTAGTGTATTTTTCGTTATGCCGTACTTTTACGTAATTTCCGTTTCCTCGGGTATAGCTCGATTTGATGACTACACCATCGGCAGTAGTCCAAATTGGCGTTCCTGTGGGGGCTGCATAATCTGTTCCTAAATGCGCTTTCCATCTTTTTTGAACAGGATGAAACCTTCTTTTGGTGTATCGAGAAGAAATTCTTGAAAATTTTAGAGGAGCTTTTAAAAAAAAGCTTTGCATTGAATTGGCTTCTTCATCGTAAAATTTAGGGAAACCACTTACACTATCGTTCCCAAACCTAAAGGCATAATAGGGACTGTTGTAATGTTTAAAAACAGCGGCTTCAATATTTTTAACTCCGCCGTAAACGGTATCGTTAATCCAGCGTTCGTTGTAAATTAGTTTGAATTGGTCTCCTTTCTGAATTTTAAAGAAATCTATTTTCCACTGATAAATATCTGAAAGCTTATCGGTAAGTAGAACACTCAAACCTGCATTATCCATCGCTTCCGAAAGACTTGAAGTAATTACCCCGGAAGCCATTTTTCTTTTCACCGAAACCGGCTTTTTATTTTTAAAAGAACGGATGGAATCTTGTAAATCGATGACCGTGTAATTAATTCGGTCGTTTTCGTAAATAAATGCTTTTACTGTTTCTGAAGTATCTTTCGATTTTAAAATGGTATAAGGCTTTCCGGCTATAATTCGTGCTGGATTAAAGGTATCTTTTACTTTTTCTGAAATTAAATAAACCTCCCCCCTTGTTACTCCATTGGCATCCATAATTGCCCCAAAACTATCACCGGGCCTAATGGTGTCCCTAACTACTTTGTAATCGTTCAACACAAAACCATATTCCTTAACTTGTGGAGGAGCTTTTTTTACTTTTTTGGTTTTTTCTACAGTTTCTTTTTTGGGTTCTTCTTTACAGGAAATAAGTATTACACAAAAACAACAAAATGTAAGTATAGAATATAGTTTTCTCAAAAGCATCAAATTTTAGCCCACAAAATTATTTAAAGCAATACTGTTTTACAACTCAAAAACACCTATTTTATTACTTATGAGAAAATATTTATTCCATTTCTATTCTAAAAGGATGCTTTAATTTTTTAAACGCATCTAAATCGGCTTCCAAGGAACCTACCGCTAAATCGGCTTCAATTTTTAAAGGCATTTTATTTTTATCGTCACTTACCCAAAAAGTTAAGCTTTCTTCTTCCTTAAAAATCCGGTCTGCCTGAACATAGGGGCGAAACTTCAGTGCCTTCATTTTACCAAACTTGGTTTTTATGGTTTCCCTTCCTAGAAAAACCGTTTTAAACCGATAGTTTTCTTCATCAAAAAATAAGTCAACTATTATCTCATCTCCTTGCTGAATAGTTTCAGGATTGATTTTATTCCGAAGAAAATAAAAAACCGACATCATATCCTGTACATTATTATGGATGATGAATTTCTTTTCTGAATCGTTCTCTAAGTTTTTCACCAAAGCTTCATCGGCAGCATGGTCAAAGTAAATTACTTTATTCTTGGTGTGACCGCCTTCGTTAATATCCCTTCTAAATTTTAAAGGAAGCTCAGAACTTTCTTCAATATAAGTTTCGTAGGTATCATCTACTTCAAAAAATAAATCTAACAATCCAGTAGATTTTCCTTTCCCTACCACATGATAAACTTCTTTATCTTGATAGGTTTCTTCTTTTACTTCCAAGGTGGCAAAACTGGCATTGAACCAACCGTAATGAATCCTGAATTTAAACCACTCGCCATCTTGATAGGACTTTTCTTGTGCCTGAAAAGAAATTGTAGTGGTAAAAAAAATAAGTAATAAAAGAAGTTTTTTCATAGCATTAATAGTATAAGTGTTGGTTATTTAGTATTCTCATTTTCAAATACTATTCCAAAGGTATTAAAAAAGAAAAAGCCCCATCAAAATTTGACGGGGCTTTATCCTTATTAACCAACTAAAACTTAAATTTATGAAAAAAATCTTCTCAAATCATTTTTGGCTAACCACTTCCAAAAATGCTGCGCAAAAGTACTGTATAAGCACAATACGAACAACAAGAAAATTATATTTAACTATTCTCAAATCAAATAATTATCAAAAAATCATTTTAGCTGACAATTCATTAAAATTTTTAAATTTTTATAACGTTCCTCGTAATTGTTGCTCCCTTTCAATTGACTCAAAAAGGGCTTTAAAATTACCTGCACCAAAGCCTCTAGCGCCCATTCGTTGAATAATTTCGAAGAAAAGTGTAGGTCTATCTTGTATAGGCTTGGTGAAAATCTGTAATAAATAGCCTTCTTCATCGGCATCAATCATAATCCCGAGGCTTTGAAGGCGCTCAATATCTTCATTTAATTCGTGACTGAATTCTTCTAACCTACCGGGAACAGCTGCGTAATAGGCTTCCGGTGGATGAGAAAGAAATTCTACTCCACGTGCTCTTAAATCTGCTACGGTTTTTATAATATCGTCGGTTGCCACAGCAATATGCTGCACTCCCGGACCTTCGTAAAAATCTAAATATTCTTCAATTTGAGATTTTTTAATTCCTTCCGCAGGTTCATTAATCGGGAATTTAATTCTTCCATTTCCGTTACTCATTACTTTACTCATTAAAGCTGAATATTCCGTATGGATTTGCTTGTCATCAAAAGAAAGGAAATTAACAAAGCCCATCACATCTTCATACCATTTTACCCAAGTATTCATTTCGTTCCAACCTACATTCCCTACCATATGGTCTATATATTTTAAACCTACAGGACCTGGATTGTATGGAGATACCCATTTTCTATACCCGGGCAAAAATTCACCTTTATAGTTTTTGCGTTCCACAAACATATGAACGGTTTCACCATAGGTATAAATTCCTGCTCTTACGACTTCCCCATCCTCATCTTTTTCAACCTTGGGCTCCATAAAAGATTTTGCTCCGCGGGAAGTGGTTTCTTCCCAAGCTTTTTTAGCATCTTCTACCCAAAGGGCAATCACCTTCACCCCATCTCCATGTTTAGCAAGATGTTCATTTATTGGGTTTTTAGAACTTAATGGTGTGGTAAGTACCAGTCTAATCTTATCTTGTTGAAGTACGTAAGAAACAGAATCTTTATTTCCTGTTTCCAATCCTGAATAAGCTTTAGATTGAAAGCCGAAAGCAGTTTTATAAAAATGGGCTGCTTGTTTGGCATTTCCTACGTATAATTCAACATAATCGGTTCCCAAGAGGGGCAAAAAGTCTTGCGCTCCTTCAAATATTTTTTCTAATCCGTAATTAACTGATTCTATTTTTTTACTCATTGTATTGCTTTTAAAATTTTAAATTATTTTCTGCTGAAGTTTTTCAAGAACTTACCACATCGCTCTTGCTTGCGCAGAAATATTTAATAATTGTTTTTCACTAATCATGGTTTTCGTCTAACCAAGAGGTATGATACGAGCCGTCTGCAATTTTTAAACCTTCTTCGGTTACTTGCAACGGACGGAAGGTATCTACCATTACCGCTAACTCTTCGGTTCCGGTCTGGCCAATACTTCTTTCTACAGCTCCCGGATGTGGACCGTGCGGAATTCCCGCCGGATGCAGAGAAATATGCCCGGCTTCAATATCATTCCTGCTCATAAAATCGCCATCTACATAATACAACACCTCATCACTATCAATATTACTGTGACTGTAAGGTGCAGGAATGGCTTCTGGGTGATAATCGTACAAACGCGGACAAAAAGAGCAAACTACAAACGCATCAGTCTCAAAAGTTTGATGTACCGGTGGCGGTTGGTGAATTCTTCCTGTAATGGGTTCAAAATCGTGAATGGAAAATGCGTAAGGATAGTTGTAACCATCGTACCCCACGACATCAAAAGGATGAGTGGCATAAACCATATCAAAAATTTCATTATTCTTTTTGATCTTGATTAAAAAATCTCCCTTCTCATCATTAGTTTCCAATTCTTGTGGTTGTCGCAAATCGCGCTCGCAAAAAGGTGAATGTTCTAGCAATTGTCCAAAGTAATTTCGGTATCTTTTTGGCGTGTAGATAGGCCGGTGGGACTCCACAATAAACAAACGGTTATTTTCATCATCAAAATCGAGTTTATAAATGGTTCCTCTAGGAACTAATAAATAATCACCATATTTAAAATCTAAGTTTCCGAGTTGGGTTCTTAATTTCCCGGTACCTTGATGAATAAAAATAAGTTCATCACAATCGGCATTTTTATAAAAATAATCCTCTGTTGATTCTTGTGGTGCAGCTAAAACAATACTACAATCCTGATTGGTAAGTACGGTTTTTCTGCTCTCTAAATAATCGGGTGCCGGCACTACTTGAAAGCCTTTAAATTTATAAGACTTTAAATTGTTAGCAACCGCTACTTTAGGGCTTACATCGTAACTTCCTTTAATTTCTTTTACCTGTGTGGGGCGGTGTTCGTGATACAGATTAGACGACATTCCATCAAAACCAATGGTCCCGAACAATTGTTCGTAATACAAGCTTCCATCGGGTTTTTTAAAAATTGTGTGCCGCTTATGGGGTATCTTTCCTAATTTATGATAAAATGGCATAATTAACTTGTGGTTTTTACAAATATCGCAATTTTTTTTCGTTTAATTCAAACGTTTGAAATGCTTGTTCCTAAATTTTTTCGATACTTAAAATCTATTCAACCATTTATAAAATTGAAGGCTATTTCTGTAATGAAACGAACGCTACTCCGATTAATTTACAGAACTGAATTTTTAGATGAAATCTATTCACTTTTCACTTAAAAGAAAGTAGGGATTTCATTAGTTAACCTGAATCAATTTTAAATGAAAAATATAAAAATAGGTATCCTCGACCAATCTATTGTTAGGCATGGCGCCACTGCTCGCGAAGCTTTACTGGAAACTATTGAAACCGTAAAATTAGCCGAAGACTTAGGCTACAACCGCTTTTGGGTTTCTGAACATCACAACTCCCCTTCCATTGCCGGTTCTGCGCCGGAAGTGTTGATGGTTAAATTGGCCGATGCTACTCAACATATAAAGATTGGCAGCGGTGGAATTATGCTACCGAACCATAGCGCTTTTAAAATGGCGGAAAATTTTAGAATGTTGGAAGCACTTTTCCCCGGGCGTATTGAAATGGGGATGGGACGCGCTCCCGGCGGTGACCGCATAAGTGCAATGTTGTTGAATCCTTCCAATACTTTTAAAGAAGAAGATTATTTAAAGCAAATTGACCATTTGCAGCATTTCTTTAGAGATACAGCAGCAACACAAAATGGAAGAATTTATGCGATCCCTCAGGCAGAAAGTGTTCCCGACCAATGGATTTTAAGTTCTAGTGGGGGAAGCGCCAAAATAGCTGCTGAAAAAGGATTAGGTTTAGCCACCGCTAAATTTATTAATGGAAATGTCCCACCTGAAGTGGTAAAAATTTATCGGGATAATTTTAAACCTTCGGAAAGTTTACAAAAGCCTAAAGTTTTACTTTCCTCTTTTGTAATGTGTGGAGAAACCGAACAAATTGCCGCCAATATGCGAAAGTATATGGATTATACGTTGGTACAGTTTGAAAAAGGAAATTTTGGAAAACGCCCGGCGTTTAAAGAGGTGGAACAATATGAATTTTCAGCTTACGAGCAACAACGCATTGAAGCGAACAGCAATCGAATTATCTCAGGAACGCAAAACCAAGTAAAAGCAGAATTAGAAAAACTTTCCGAAACTTATGATGTTGATGAATTGGTCATCACCACCATGAGCTACGATAAGCAACTTCGATTAAAATCTTTTAAATTAATTGCGGAAGCGATGGGTTTGGAAGCTACTCATGCTGAATCAACAATTTCTTAGTAGCTAACACCTGATGATTTTTCACAAGGGAAATGAAATAAATACCATTGCTTAAAGTAGAGGTTTCAATATTGGTGAGACTTTTTAATTGGGTAATGGTATTTATCTTTTTTCCTTTAATATCGATTATATGAGCATTTAACAAATTAGGTGCAATATCATCTAATTTCAAATATACTTCTTGATGGGCTGGATTAGGATAAAGTTTTATTTTATTATTAAACTCATATTCCTCCGTTTTTAAAACTGTATATTCTCCACCATTACTGGTTTTTAAAATGAGTCCTCCTAGTAAAATATAACCTACTTCTTCGTTAGCTAATGATACAAACGCATAAGGACTAGCAATACAGTTGGCAGCATTAGTTTCCTGAAGTAGACTATCTTCCCATCCATTGGTCAGAGTATATCTTTCCGAACCAAAATAACAGCAATCACAAAGTCCCATTGCCGAAGCGACTGTAAAACCTAATTGTTCTTCAACAAACTCTAAATCTTGCACTCCACCACCCAGAAATCCTTCAACCCAACTGCTAGACCAATTTATATTATCAATCGTACTGTAAACATCGTAACCCTCATTACCATAACCTTGTGTTGAGCCCGACAAAAAATAGGTTTTTGCAGAAGTCATTGATAAAGCAAAAAAATCTGAATCTACTGAAAGGTCTTGTGCTGTCCAACTATTGCCTGAATCTGAAGAATAGAAGAGTGTTCCATTATTTCCAACGATATAAGCTTCATTATCTCTAAACGCAATGTCATTTAAGTCTTCTTCGGTTATTGTTAATGATGCCCAAGTATTTCCATTATCTTGAGAATGTAAAACAATCCCTTCTTTTCCTACGACCCAAACCTCATTGGATGAGAGCATGACTACTGAAGAAAAATCCTCAGTATTTGAAGCATTCATGGAGCTCCAATTATTTCCGCCATCAATTGTCTTTAAAATACTACCGGCAGCTCCAACCGCATAACCTTGTTGGCTATCGTAAAAATAAATATCGTTCAGTGCTTCTTGTGAATTAGAAGTATACATCTGCCACGTACCGCCACCATCTAAGCTACGGTGTATCTCTCCGCCATCAGTCACAACAAAAACCGTATTGGCATCTACGGCATAAATATTGCCTATATTATTACTGACTGAATAATTTAAGTAATGCCAATTTTCTTGGGCTTCAGCCATAAACAAACCACAAAAAAGCAAATAGAGGAAAAAGTATTTTTGTTTCATTGGTAAAAGTATTTACCGTATGAATATACAAAATATTTATTATATTTTATACTGTTATTTTTCCAGAAAATTTTCGCTAAAATTTTTTAGTTAGAAATGCTAAAACCAAAAGCCTAGACTAAAGAACCATTCACTTTCTGAACGTTCAGGAGAATGAGTATATTTAAGTTCAATAGGGCCTAGAAAAGTTTCTATACCATAGCCTAAGCCAAAACCGGTATAGTCGGGAGTAGAAAACCAGTTGCCATTGCTATATAAATCATCTTCGGCATTGGCAAAATTATAACCTAGGGTAATATGGTTTTTTTCAAAAGGCTCAAAATCTACTTCTATTAAACCTTTGATGTAACTATCACCACCAATACTTACAAAATCGTATCCGTAAAAAGAAGTTAGGTTATTTACCAAACGGTTCCCATAGCCTCCTAAGTAAAAATTCAAAGCATTCATTTCGGTTTCGCCTATTCTAAAACCTGTTTCGGTCTGTAGGCGAAAAGAAAAATTATTTATTGGAGAAAAAGCATAACCAAAATAACCTTTAGCAATGTAAAATGGAGTAAAATCAAAACTAGCTTTCGACTCGAAAAGGTAAGCGTGAAAATCTCCCATAAAACGTAAACCGTTACACGGGAAATAGGCGTTATCATACTTATCGTATTCTAAATAGCCAAAGGCACTAAACAGGTTACTTTGTTCTAAGATGGTAAACGGCACTTCTTGGTTTTCATTATTTTCAATAATCGTTTCTGTCTCTAAATTGGTGTATTTATGCTCTCCCCCCATACCAAACTTAAAAGATTTTAAAAAGAAGGTTTCCGCATAAATCTGATTGGTAAAATCTTGGGAATCGACCGTTATTTGGTTAACGTTATAGTCTCCCAAATTAAAATTATTAATGATAAAACTATAAGGAACGCTTTTGCTAAATTGGTCGAACCTGGAATGCAACCCGAGGCTCCAGTAACTTCCTTTATCTATATAGTAACGGGCATCGTACCTAAAGTTATCTCCGGCAATAAAATCTAAGGAAAGAATATCGTTCTTAAACAACAAGCTTTTACGGGTAAGGTTAATTAACGCCGCACTACGGTATAATTCATCATAATGCAATGCTAAACGCAAACTCGTATTATTCTTATTTTCAGAAACTATAAGGTTTAAATCTTTTTGCCCCTCTTCAATATTTATAAGTTCATATTCAACCCGTTTAAAATTTCCGGTGGCTGAAAGATTATTGATTCCTTCCCCAATATCTTGATAAGCTACTTTGGTGTCAGTATCTATCTTTAATTTTCCACGGATATAATTTCGAGGGTAATTACTATTTCCTGAAATATGGATATTATGGATGTACACTGAATCTGAAAGCTGAATATGTTGAGGGCTACTCTCTGTAAAAGTTTGTTGCCGTTGTGCCAACAATTGCAAATCGGCGGTAAACTCCTTTGCTTTTTCTTCACCTTTATTAATAATGGCTTCGCCTTCATCAAAAGATAAAATGGTGAACGCTGTAATATCAGGTTTAATATATAAATCGGTTTTCTTCCGTTTGGTTTTCATATCCTTAATGGTACGAAAATTATTCACCTGTGTTAAAATCTCGAAAGCCGATTGTAGTTTTTTTCGGTTTACCAAACTATCTTGTACATCTACGCCAATCACATAGTCTACGCCTCGTTTTTTCATTTCTTCAATGGGATAATTATTGGCAATTCCTCCATCTGAAATTAACTTCCCATTAATTTCCACCGGACTGAATAAGGAAGGAATCGCTCCGCTAGCTGAAACCGCTTGCGGTAACGAACCACGGTCTAATAATACTTCTTCTCCAGTTTCAATATTAGTTCCCATACAGAAAAAAGGAATGGGCAGCTCCTTAAAATCTGTTATATCATTGACTGGCGACATTAAATAAGCCAACAGGTTATAAATATTTTGCCCTTTGGAAAGTCCCGACGGAAAACCAATTTTAAAATCATCAAAAGGAAGCGTAACGGCATAACGTTCAGAATCTTCCCGTTCGTAAAAAGACTTCACCCCTCTTGGTAAATCATCTTGAATCAAGGTATTAAAATTGGTCTGTTTAAATATTGAATCTAACTGATGTGGAGTGTAACCTGAAGCATATAAAGAACCTATTATTGCTCCCATACTCGTACCGCCCACATAATCAATACGTACTCCCGATTCTTCAATTACTTTTAACGCGCCAATATGCGCGAGGCCTTTTGCACCACCACCACTCAGCACCAAACCCACTTTTAGGTCTTCTTGAGAAGGCGAAGTTTGCCCCCACAAAGAAAAACCAACAAGTACTATGGCAAACTTAATAAGTTGTTTCATGGTATCACGAATGATAATGATTATGGATTAAAGTGGCTTTTGCATTGCCCACTACTTCTGTTAATTCCTTTTTTTCAGCTTGCTGAATCCGTTTTACTGATCTAAAATGCTTTAGAAGTTCAACTGCTGTTTTTTCTCCAATCCCGGGGATTTCCTGCAATTCTGTTCCCAAAGCGGCATTACTTCGTTTATTACGGTGAAAGGTAATTCCAAAGCGGTGCGCTTCATTCCGTAATTGTTGAATTACTTTCAAGGTTTCTGAACGTTTATCAAGATACAACGGAATGGAATCTCCCGGATAAAATAATTCTTCTAAACGTTTTGCGATACCAATAATAGCAATTTTTCCGCGTAAATTTAAAGTTTCCAAGGCTTTTACAGCGGAAGAAAGTTGTCCTTTTCCTCCATCTATAATAATTAATTGCGGTAAAGGTTCTTCTTCATTCAGTAATCTTCGGTAACGTCTAAACACCACTTCTTCCATCGAAGCAAAATCGTTAGGGCCTTCTACCGTTTTTATATTAAATTTACGATAGTCTTTTTTACTTGGTTTCCCATCTTTAAAAACCACACAAGCCGCCACGGGATTACTCCCTTGTATATTTGAATTATCGAAACATTCAATATGTCGGGGTTCTTCACTTAAACGTAAATCCTTTTTCATCTGTGCCATCAAACGGTTTACATGACGATCTGGATCTACAATCTTCATCTGTTTAAAGCGCTCTTGGCGGTAATATTTGGCATTCCGCAGGGACAAATCTACAATCGATTTTTTATCACCCAGTTTTGGTACGGTTACTTTTATATTTTCACCCACATCTACCTTAAAAGGTACGAAAATTTCAGGAGATTTGGAGTTGAAACGTTGCCTAATTTCTGTAATTGCTAATTCTAGTAACTCGCGGTCACTTTCAGCAAGTTTTTTTTTCATCTCGATGGTATGCGACCTAATAATCGCTCCGTGAGAAAGCTGAAGGAAGTTTACATAGCCATAGCCTTCATCACTCATTACTGAAAAAACATCTACGTTATTAATTTTAGGATTTACCACAGTAGATTTTGCTTGGTATTTCTCTAAAATATCAATCTTATCTTTGATGCGTTGCGCATCTTCAAACTCCATTTTTTCAGCATGCGCCTGCATTTGATCTCTAAATTTATGCAAGGAGTCTTTAAAATTCCCTTTTACAATCTGCCGAATGTGTTCAATATTATTATTGTATGCTACTTCCGGCTGTAAACCTTCACAAGGTCCTTTGCAGTTTCCTAAATGGTATTCCAGACAAACTTTGTATTTTCCGTTTCTAATTTTTTCTTCAGAAAGGTCATAGTTGCAAGTTCTTATTTGGTAAAGTTCCCGAATAAGTTCTAGTAAGGTATTTACCGTCCGCACGCTGGTAAACGGTCCATAATATTCACTCCCGTCTTTTATTAAACGACGAGTGGAAAATACTCTTGGAAAGCGTTCATTTTTAATACAAATCCACGGATAGGTTTTATCGTCTTTCAGCATCACATTAAAACGAGGCTGATATTTTTTAATCAAGTTGTTTTCAAGCAATAAGGCATCGGCTTCAGAATTCACCACAATATGCCGAATTTCCTTAATCTTTTTCACCATCACCCCAATCCGATGACTATCGTGCTTCTTATTGAAGTAGGAAGAAACCCGTTTCTTTAAATTTTTGGCCTTTCCTACATACAGGATTTTTCCGTTTTTATCGTAATATTGATAGACTCCCGGACTGGAAGGTAAGGTTTTGATTTGAATCTCAATTGCAGGTACATCCATACTCCAAAGATAATTGATGTTTTTGAGTATTGCTGAAGTGAACCTCATTTTCCTTTATAAAAATCTAAACTCTATTTTAAGTGAAAAATTTTTGGACAAAAGGTATTTTTCAGCTAAAGTTTATATAAATCGCTAGGTTTGAAGCGCTAGTCTCCCTATTTTACTTAAATTTAAAAAAGCTTCAATCTAAAAATGTTTAGTTTTGTTATATGACCAACAAATCGAAAAAAACGATAGGAAGAATAGATAAAGCCGATTTTCCCGAACTTGGTTTAAAGGAAATTGCCATAAAAATTGATACCGGCGCTTATACTTCTTCCATCCATTGTGAAGATATTCACGAAGAAAACGGAGTTTTATATTGTAATTTTTTAGACAAGGAACATCCGAACTATAATCACAAACCGCTTGTATTTAAAGAGTACAATACCATTAAAGTGCGAAGTAGCAACGGGATAGCACAAAAACGTTATGAAATAAAATCTACTATTAAAATATTTGAGAAAGTTTATAAAATATCGCTTTCTTTGAGTGACCGAAAAGAGATGAAGTTTCCGGTGCTTATTGGAAGAAAATTTTTAAACAATAAATTTGTGGTAGATCCGCAACTAAAAGATATTTCCTTCAACACTCAAGAATAAAAATATGAATATTAAAATATTATCCAGAAACCCTAAACTGTATTCCACTCAACGTTTAATTGAAGCGGCTAAAAAGCGTAAGCACGAGGTTGAAGTAATAGACCCGCTAAAATGTGATATTGTTATTGAAAAACGCAAACCCAATATCTATTACAAAGGCGGTTATATTGAAAATGTAGATGCTATTATCCCAAGAATTGGTTCTTCCGTAACTTTTTATGGGACGGCAGTAGTTCGTCAGTTTGAAATGATGGGTGCTTTTACCACCACAGATTCTGAAGCTTTGGTAAGAAGCCGCGATAAACTAAGAAGCTTACAAGTGCTTTCCCGAGCAAGAATTGGATTGCCAAAAACCGTGTTCACCAATTACTCCCGTGATGTGGAAGGCGTAATTAAACAAGTAGGCGGAGTCCCTTTAGTGATTAAGTTATTGGAAGGAACGCAAGGTTTGGGAGTTGTTTTAGCTGAAACCAAAAATGCTGCAGAATCGGTGATTGAAGCTTTTAACGGATTGCAAGCAAGGGTAATTGTTCAGGAATTTATTAAAGAAGCCAAGGGTGCCGATATTAGGGCGTTTGTGGTAGATGGTCACGTAGTTGGTGCTATGAAACGTCAAGGAAAAGAAGGCGAGTTTCGCTCCAACCTTCACCGTGGCGGTAGCGCAGCAGTTATCGAGTTAACTGATGAAGAAGAAATTGCAGCAGTTAAAGCTACGAAAGCAATGGGATTAGGAGTAGCAGGAGTAGATATGCTACAAAGTAGCCGTGGACCATTAATTTTGGAAGTAAATTCTTCTCCGGGATTAGAAGGAATTGAGAAAGCTACCAATAAAGATATTGCCAAAAGCATTATCCGGTACATCGAAAAACATGTATAAAAGTATGGCAGGCATCGACGAGCAAAACGTTCTTACTTTATTAAATAAAAAAATTAAGCCGGGGCAAAGTGCTAAAATCAACTTTAATACGGCAAAACTTTATACCACTACCGCAGTAGAAGTTCCTATTATTGTGGAACGGTCTACCGTGCCGGGACCAGTAGTTTTAATTACTGGCGGAATTCATGGCGATGAGATTAATGGAGTTGAGATTGTACGCCAAACCATCGCTAAAGGAATCAACAAACCCGCTAAAGGAACTATTATTTGTATCCCAGTGGTCAACGTATTTGGTTTTTTAAACTTAAAACGTGAATTCCCAGACGGAAGAGACCTCAACCGAATGTTTCCGGGCTCTAAAAAAGGACCTTTGGCAAGTCGCGTTGCCTATCAATTTACGGAAGAAATCTTACCGGTAGCTGATTATTGCTTAGATTTCCACACCGGAGGTTCCAGCCGATTTAACGCTGCACAAATTAGAATAGATAAAAGGGATGAAAACCTTATAAAACTAGCACAAATTTTCAATGCTCCTTTTATTGTTTATTCCAAAACCATTTCTAAATCTTACCGAAAGTCTTGTATGAACTTAGGGAAATCGGTTTTACTTTTTGAAGGCGGAAAATCGTTAGATAGCAACAAGGAAATTGCCAAGATTGGAGTAGAAGGAATTCAGCGAGTATTGGCTCATTTAGGAATGCTAAGGCAAGATTTTAGCGTTTCTAAAGCAGCTCACCACTCTATCGTAATTGTAGAGGACAGTACTTGGACCCGCGCTAAATATAGTGGTTTGCTTCATATGAAAATTCCCATAGGAAAAAAGGTAGAAAAAGGGGAATATATCGCTATTATCACCGACCCTTACGGACAGTTTCGCCATAAAGTGAAAGCGACGCAAACCGGATATGTCATTAATATTAATCAATCACCAATTGTTTACCAAGGCGATGCCATTTTTCATATTTCTAAAGGATAATTAATTGTATGAAAAAGAAAGATATTAGAATAGCATTCAAAAAAAAAAGAGATAAACTTTCTGAGGAAGAGATTGAAGATAAAAGTTTAACTATTGCCAATAAACTTTTAGAGCTTCCCATTTGGAACTATTCTTTTTATCATATTTTTCTATCCATTACCCATTTAAAAGAAGTTAATACTGAATTTATCCTACATATTTTAAATGGAAAAGATAAAAACGCTGTAGTTTCCAAAAGTGACTTCGATAGCTTAAGCATGCAACATTTTTTACTCACAGATGCTACTCCGCTCAAAGCTAATAGCTGGGGAATTCCAGAACCTATGTATGGTATTGAAATTCCTGCCCAAGAAGTAGATGTTGTTTTTATTCCGTTGTTAGCTTTTGATAAAAAAGGAGAACGTATTGGCTACGGAAAAGGTTTTTACGACCGTTTTTTAAAAGAATGTAAAGATGATGCTATAAAAATCGGACTTTCCTTTTTTGAGGCTTTAGATAAAATTAATGATACCAACGTCAACGATATTGGATTGGATTACTGTGTGACTCCTGAAAAAATCTATGAGTTTAATCAATAAGAAAAATAAGCTTTCTTTCTTTTAACTCCTATTCTTCTTTCTTATCTTTAGGAAAAGCTTTTTTATTAAAGATAATTAATAGAGCAACACCAACGGTTATTGCTGAATCGGCAATATTAAAAACCGGTTCAAAAAAGGTAAAATACTGTCCGCCCCAAACAGGTATCCATTCGGGAAGGTAGCCGTTCCAAAGTGGAAAGTAAAGCATATCTACGACCTTTCCGTGAAATAAAGTTCCATAACCTCCTTCCGGTGGAAATAAAGTAGCCAATTCACCATGGCTATCGCTAAAAATCATTCCGTAGACAACAGAATCGATAATATTTCCAAAAGCTCCAGCAAATATCAAGGAAACGGCAATGACTAAAATCGCTGACCCTTTTTTCTTTACTGAATCCCAAAGCCAATAGCCAATACCACAAATGGCTACCAACCTAAAAAGGGTTAGGATTAATTTACCATATTCACCGGGGATTTTTGCTCCCCAGGCCATTCCTTCATTTTCAACAAAAAGTATTCTAAACCAATCGAAGACTTTTACTTCTTCACCTAATACAAAGTTAGTTTTAATATAAATCTTTGAAACTTGATCTATAATTAAAACCAGTATAATAAAGAGTGTTGCTTTCTTTAACGACATCTCATTGCTTTTGGCGGTAAAAATACATTTTTTATTGAGTTTTCATTACTTTTATATCTCCTGAAATAGATTTTATACGAATTAGCTCACCAAAGTTTAAGCTTTTATCAACTTGCATTTTGCCATGATTTGTTTGCGCTTCTACATTTGCATTACCGGTTTTCACCAACACATCACCGCCAAAAGTATTAATCAAAGCTTCCCCTTTAAAATGAGTAAGTTCACAGCGTCCTGATTTTAATTCAGCTTCAAAATAGTGATAACTTCCTTGAGCATAAACCGACGCTAAATTAGAAATAACAGTAACTTTTAAATTTCTAGGAATGATGAGTTGAAGGTTAACAGCGTAAACTTTATGGGCGCTCAATTTATCGAACCCACTGGTTAAAATTTCTTGGTAAGTAGAAGTTAATATTAATTTTTCCCCTTCAATCTCTGATTGCAAATGAATATTTTGAAGATATTCCCCTTCAGAAATACTTTTAATTTCCACGGAATTCCTGGAAGTAGTATTTATTTCAACCTGAAAAATTTCATCAGCCAGAATTACGATTTCTTGAATATTTTCAGCATCAATCGTTTTTATATTTTGCCTTTGAGCCCAAAGCAAATCGCCGAAAATGAAAATACCAACAATAAATAGCTTTTTAAAAAACATAAATTCCATAAAACAAAAAACGCTCCAAGATAGGAACGTTTTTATTATTCAGTTTAAATAACCTTTATTTATTTCTGCATGTTTTTAGCCTCGATGCTCAATGTTGCATGAGGGACTAATTTTAAACGCTCCTTATTAATTAATTTACCGGTAACTCGGCAAATCCCGTAAGTTTTATTTTCAATACGGATTAAGGCATTTTTTAAATCCCTGATGAACTTTTCTTGACGGGTAGCTAACTGAGAGTTTGCTTCTTTACTCATGGTTTCACTTCCTTCATCAAAGGCTTTAAAGGTTGGCGAGGTATCATCAGTACCATTACTACTATTGTTGGTATAGGCACTTTTATACATCTCTAACTGAGTTTGTGCTTTTTCGATTTTCGCCAAAATAAGTGATTTGAATTCTTCTAACTCTTTATCACTGTAATGTTCTTTAACTTCTGTTGCCATAGACTTAATGTTTATTAATCAATAGCTGGGTGTTTACATCGTCAAAATTAATTTCTTCCCCACTATCTAACTTATCTGCCAGTTCGAGATTTGCAGTAAGTGTTTCATTCTTAATATATTCTAGATTATCTTGAACAGCGTCCTCGACCACACCGTCTTTTAATAGTTTAATATCAATTTTATCGGTTACCTCAAAACCGGAATCTTTACGAAGGTTTTGAATCCTGTTGACCAATTCCCGTGCAATACCTTCTTTTTTCAATTCGTCATTAAGGGTAACATCCAATGCAACGGTTAAACCTGCGTTGCTTGCTACCAACCAACCTTCAATATCTTCTGAGGTAATTTCGACATCATCGAGCTGCAAAGTAGTCATTTTTCCATTAATATCAACATTTAACTCTCCATCTCTCTCTATTGCAGCAATATCAGCCGATTCCAGTTGATTAATAACCGAAACCACGTGTTTCATCTCTTTCCCAAATTTTGGACCTAATGTTCTAAAATTGGGTTTGATATTTTTCACCAAAATACCTGAAGCATCATCAATCATTTCGATTTCTTTTACGTTTACTTCAGATTTAATCAATTCAGCCACTTCTAAAATTTGCTCTTTTACATTTGGGTCTAAAACTGGAACCATTACTCGTTGTAAAGGTTGCCTTACTTTAATCATTTCTTTCTTACGTAGTGATAACACTAAAGAAGAAATAATTTGTGCCATTTCCATTTTACGTTCTAATGATTTATCGATAAACGATTCATCTTGAACTGGAAAGGCGGCCAAATGTACACTTTCAAATTCTTCTTTTTGTGTAGCATTCGTTAAATCTTTGTAAAGTCTATCCATGTAAAATGGAGCGATTGGTGCACCTAACTTTGCTACCGTTTCTAAACACGTATAAAGTGTTTGATAGGCTGAAATTTTATCTTGCTGGTAATCGCCCTTCCAGAATCGTCTTCTACTTAAACGAACAAACCAGTTACTTAAGTTTTCTTGTACGAATTCTGAAATCGCTCTGGCAGCTCTCGTAGGTTCATACGTATTATAAAATTCATCTACTTTACCAATTAAGGTATGTAATTCTGAAAGAATCCAACGGTCAATTTCTGGTCTGTCTTCCAGTTTTACATCTTCTTCTGCATAGGTAAATTCATCAATATTCGCATATAACGAAAAGAACGAATAGGTATTATATAAAGTTCCGAAGAATTTTCTGCGAACCTCAGCAATTCCTTCAATATCAAATTTTAAGTTATCCCAAGGGTTGGCATTGGCAATCATATACCAACGCGTCGCATCGGGACCAAAAGCTGCTAAAGTTTCAAAAGGATCTACGGCGTTCCCTAAACGTTTCGACATTTTTTGACCGTGTTTATCTAACACCAATCCGTTAGAAACTACATTTTTATAAGCAACATCGTCAAAAATCATCGTGGCGATTGCATGTAAGGTATAAAACCAACCACGTGTTTGATCGACACCTTCTGCGATGAAATCAGCCACCAGCCCCTCTCGGTCTCCCCCAAGGGGAGAAGTAAGCTCCGTTTCTATTTTTTCTAAAACAGCATCAATATCTCCAATCACTTCTTCATTGGTAAAACGAATGGTTCTAAAACCAAATTTTTCTTTTAAAAATTTACTTCTAAATTCATCCTTTTGCTTCGTTTCATCTTCTTGATGATATCCTCCGTCAATTTCTACTATCAATTGTTTAGCAAGACAGACAAAATCTACTATATACTCATCAATAATATGCTCTCTTCTAAACTTATATCCATTCAGTTTTTTACCCTTTAACGCTTCCCAAAGTATGGTTTCTGCCTGAGTTGAATTTTTCTTTCTTTCTGCAGCTTTTTCTTTTAAATGTTGATAAGCTGAATTTCTAGCTGTTTGATAATTGGGAACTGTTAGTTCTCCCCCTTGGGGGGAGTTAGAGGGGGCTTTCTCGAACGGGTAATGCCATTGCGCGTAAGGCATGGATCCTGAATCGAACCAAACATCGATTAAATCTGCTTCACGCTTCATTGGTTTTCCTGCTGTAGAAACTAATGTAATTTGATCGACTACATTTTTATGAAGATCTACTTTTTCGTAGTTCTCTTCACTCATATTACCTACTTCAAATTCAGCAAAAACATCGGCCTTCATTAATCCGGCTTCTACTGCTTTTTGCATTTCTTTTTTCAATTCAGCAATCGAACCGATTATTTTTTCTTCTTTTCCATCTTCGGTTCTCCAAATAGGAAGTGGGATTCCCCAGAAACGAGAACGCGACAGGTTCCAATCGTTTGCATTGGCTAACCAGTTACCAAAACGACCTTCTCCGGTAGATTTTGGTTTCCAATTGATTCCTTTATTTAATTCGTGCATACGATCTTTTACCTCGGTTACTTTAATGAACCAAGAGTCTAACGGATAGTATAAAATAGGCTTATCGGTACGCCAACAGTTGGGATAACTGTGCACATATTTTTCGACATTAAACGCCCTATTTTCTTCTTTTAATTTGATGGCAATTTCTACATCGACCGATTTTTCAGGAGCATCTTCTGCATCGTAATATTCATTCTTCACATATTTCCCGGCAAACTCACCCATTTCTGGTCTGAATTTCCCTTGAAGATCTACTAACGGAACTAAATTTCCGTTTTCATCTTCTACCAACATCGGCGGAATTTCCGGTGTAGCTTGCTTGGCTACCAAAGCATCGTCTGCACCAAATGTAGGTGCAGTGTGTACAATCCCGGTACCATCTTCTGTAGTTACAAAATCTCCGGCAATTATTCTGAATGCATTTTCAGGATGATCGTGTGGTTTTGCATAAGGCAATAATTGCTCGTAGGTAATGCCTACTAAATCTTTTCCTTTACATTCATTCAGTACTAAATAAGGGATTTTCTTATCGCCTTGCTTGTATGATTTTAAAGTTTCTTCGTTTTCAACTTGATGAAACTTTTTATTGAAATTTTTACTTACCAGATTTTTGGCTACAACGATATTAATCGGCTCAAACGTATATTGATTGTAGGTTTTCACCAATACATAATCAATCTTAGGCCCAACGGTTAAAGCAGTGTTACTCGGCAATGTCCAAGGTGTAGTGGTCCAAGCAATAAGAAAGGCCTCCCCCGACCCCTCCAAAGGAGGGGAGGTTTTAAAAGCCTCCCAAAGTTTTATTCCCCCTTCGGGGGTTAGGGGGCATCTAAACTGAGCAGTGACGGTAGTATCTGTAACATCTTGATAGGTTCCCGGTTGGTTAAGCTCGTGCGAACTTAAACCGGTTCCTGCTTTTGGTGAATAAGGCTGAATGGTATAGCCTTTATAGATTAAATCTTTTTTATAAATCTCAGAAAGCAGCCACCAAACTGTTTCCATATATTTGGATTTATAGGTAATGTACGGGTCGTCCATATTTACCCAATAGCCCATTTTTTCAGTAAGGTCAGACCAAACATCGGTGTAACGCATCACAGCGTTTTTACACGCCTCGTTATATTCTTCCACAGAAATTTTATCACCAATGTCTTCTTTGGTAATCCCGAGTTCTTTTTCTACGCCAAGTTCTACGGGAAGCCCATGTGTATCCCATCCGGCTTTGCGTTTTACTTGAAAGCCTTTTTGGGTTTTATAACGGCAAAAAATATCTTTAATACTTCTTGCCATCACGTGATGAATACCGGGAAGACCATTGGCTGAAGGTGGTCCTTCAAAAAATACAAAAGGTTCTTTTCCCTCACGGGTAGTTATACTTTTATCGAAAATGTCTTGTTCTTTCCAAAAATTAAGGATTTCTTCTGCAACTTTAGGAAGGTCAAGCCCTTTATATTCAGTAAACTTCTTACTCATTTGTACGCAATTTCTAATGGTTTGCGAAATTAAGGAATTTTATGCAACCGACTTTGAATATTTTATAAAAAAACTAGCTGATTAAGAATATGATAAAGTTCTATTTTCTTCTGCATCATAGCTTAGCAGAAATCTAAAAATAAAAGCTAAATTTTGTAAATGCATTATTTATAAAATAATATTATATTTATAACAGTAATTTATTCATTATGAAAGAACTATTACATACCTTCATTGTTTTAATTATTCCTTTTACGGTGTATAGTCAAACTATTCAACTAAACGATAATCCATGGTTTATTCATTCCATAGAAACCAGTAACGGAACTATTACCGAAAAACCTTTAAGCCCAGATTTGAACAGTCAATTAACTATTGACTTAACTGCTAATTTAATAATCGCAGACTTATGTTGCGGAGGAAGCTTTCAGATGAACCTTGTACATGATGCTCCAAATTCTAACTTTGCAGCTTCTAATTTCTCAAATACTACGGTAAATTGTACGGAAACTAACAATACCGATTTTTCAAATTTAGTCATTGATTTTTTTAATGAACACCTAAGTGAAAATTTCACCTATTCTATTACTGAAGAAAACGGAACGGTGGTAAAACTGGAAGTCTTAAATGACGAAGGAGAGACACTTCATTTATACAATAGCCCTCATCAAAATAAAGCATCTAAACTGTTTCATGAAACTTATGGAATTGAATGGCACCTTACTAGTATGGAGGTTAATGGAACTTTCACTTCAATGACGCCCAATTCGGAGTTTGGAGAAATTACAGCTAAATTTAACTATGACGGAAGCTTTGAAACCCAAGTTTGTGATCAGCTTTCAGGAGGTTTTACGTTGGGGGAAGGTGATAGTTTCCATGATTTTGTGATAAATTGTAGTGATTTAACTATTGGTAATTCAGATTGTAACGATCCTCAAAATACTTCCATACAAAATAATTATTTTAATTTTTTTAGTAATCATAGTGACGAAATTTTAGAATTGACATTTGTTCAAATAGATTATTGGGATCCTATTCCATGTGAAGCAGAAGTATTTACATTAACAAGCGCTTCTGGAGATTATTTAGAATTTTCGACTTGCTCTCTCTTAAACATAAATGAAAAACAACAAACGCCAATAACACTATATCCCAATCCAACCAAAAATTATCTTTACTTTAATGCGACCAACAACTTGCCAATTCATCAAATTCGGATTTTAGATATAAATGGGAAAGAAATTAAAAAATATATTGATGTAAGAAATAAAATTGATATTTCTTTTCTTTCCAATGGCGTATATTTTTTCAAAATAAAATCCGATCAAAAAGTGATGGTCCAAAAAATAATTAAAGAGTAATTTTTTAAATTTGGTTTTAAAGTTCTTTATCTATATTTGCACCCAATTTAAGATAAAATAATTATGTCATTTTCAGATTTATTTGGTTCAGGAGAACACACCAGAAATCTTGGTCACTTTGCCGCTATTGTTAATTTAGCGGCTGTTGATGGTGAAATTAATGAGGAAGAAAAAGAGGTTTTGGAGCGTCTTGCCAGAAAATTGGACCTTCATGAAAGCGAAGTCCTGGAGGTGTTAAAAAATCCGAGTAAGTATCCTATCACCGCTCCTTACACTACCGAAAAGAGATTAGAGAATTTATACGATTTACTGACCGTAATTTTTGCTGATCACGATATGGAAGAGGAAGAGGCATTTTTACTGAAAAAATATGCTGTTGGTTTAGGCTTTTCTTCAGAAACTTCAAAAGAAATCATCGAACGGTCAATTAAAATATTAGGGGGAACCCTTAGTTTTGAAGACTATAAATATTTATTAGACAGAAAGTAAGAGTTGATCTTACTTTCTGCTTCTTTATTTTTCTTTTGCATTTTGCATAAATTCTTCTGCTTTTTCCACCATATTTTTACTTCCACAGAAAAATGGAACGCGTTCGTGCAGTTCATTTGGTTTAATGTCCATAATTCTTTTAAAACCATCACTTGCCTTACCTCCGGCTTGTTCAGCAATAAAAGCCATCGGGTTACATTCATATAAGAGTCGTAATTTTCCATCAGGATATTTAGAGCTTCCAGGATAAATGTAAATTCCGCCCTTAATCATATTCCTATGAATATCTGAAACCAAAGAACCTATATATCTTGAAGTGTAAGGTCTGTCTCCTTCTTCAGCCTGACAATATTTTATATAATCTTTTACCCCTTGTGGAAATTGCGCATAATTCCCTTCGTTAACAGAATAAATATTTCCATCTTCAGAAAACTTCATATCAGGATGCGAAAGGTAATACGTGCCAATTGCAGGATTTAAGGTAAAGCCATTTACACCATGACCGGTGGTATAAACTAACATCGTAGAAGTTCCATAAACAATGTAACCGGCAGCCACTTGTAAATTTCCGGGTTGTAAGAAATCTTCCATCGTTACCGGCGTACCAATTGGAGTTACACGGCGATAAACTGAAAATATAGTCCCTACGGAAACATTTACATCAATATTTGAACTTCCATCTAACGGGTCCATTAAAACCACGTATTTATTTTTGTGATCTTTATTGTGCCCTTGGATGGTAATATATTCATCATTCTCCTCCGAAGCGATTCCGCAAACGATTTCGCGATTGGTTAAAGTTTGAATAAATTTTTGGTTGGCGTAAACATCTAATTTTTGTTGTTCTTCCCCTTGAATGTTGGTGTCTCCCACCGCTCCGGTAATATCTACAAGACCGGCTTTATTCACCTCGTGGTTCACCACTTTGGCCGCTAGCCTTATCGAGTTGATTAATCGTGAAAGTTCTCCGGAAGAATAAGGGAAAGCTTGCTGGTTTTCAATGATAAACTCACCCAGCGTTTGGTTTTTTTTAGACATATTAAGTTTGTTTCTTCAACAAAAATAGAAAAAAAGTGATTGTATTGCTATTTTTGTTTGCAAAGTACAAAATATGGAATTTCAAGTAAGAAAGGCAGCTAAAAAAGATATGCCGTCCGTTTTAAGTTTAATTCAGCAACTTGCCGTTTACGAAAGAGAACCCAATGCGGTTGAAGTTACTGTAGAAGATTTAGAAAGAGATGGCTTTGGCAAAAACCCGTTATTCAACTGTTTTGTAGCAGAAGCCGAAGGAGAAATTGTTGGAATGGCGCTTTTTTATTTCAGATATTCTACTTGGAAAGGAAAAACCATTCATTTGGAAGATTTAATCGTCAATGAAGCTTATCGCGGAAACGGAATTGGTTTTCAGCTTTATAAAAAAGTAATGGAATTTGCCGCTGAGAATAACCTGAAACGGGTAGAATGGGTCGTCTTAGATTGGAACACCCCAGCTATAAATTTCTATAAAAATACGGGAGCGACTATTTTTTCTGAATGGAACACCGTTCAGTTTGATGAAGCATCCATTCATAAATTTCTGAAAAACAATTCATGAATATATTCAAGTTTGGAGGTGCATCGGTAAAAGATGCCCAAGGTGTAAAAAACGTAGCCAAAGTTTTACAACAAACCGGCGTTACTGATAAAGTGGTGGTAATTTCGGCTATGGGAAAAACTACCAATGCGTTAGAGAAAGTCATTAAAAGTTATTTTGAAGAAGAAGCCCATCTTACAGCGCATATTCAGGTAATTAAAGCTTTTCATCATCAAATTCTTATCGAACTTTTTCCCGAGGAGAACCTTCCTGTTTTTCATAAAGTAAAACATTTATTTGAAGAACTGGAAACTTTTCTGAACCGAAATAAATCGCCTAATTACGATTATGTTTACGACCAAGTAATTTGTTTTGGAGAGTTAATAAGCACTACCATTGCGAGTGAATATTTAAGTTTTCTGAATATTGAAAACACTTGGTTGGATGCTAGAAACCTCATCAAAACCGATGCTACTTATCGTGATGCCAAAGTAGATTGGACTTTAACAGAAAAGAAAATTCAGGAAAATATTCAAAGTAATAAATTGTACCTCACGCAAGGTTTTATTGCTTCAGACCCCAATAATTTCACGACTACACTCGGCCGGGAAGGAAGTGATTACACCGCCGGGATTTTCGCCTATTGCTTAAAAGCCATTGATGTAACGATTTGGAAAGATGTTGAAGGTGTACTCAATGCAGATCCTCGGGTTTTTAAAAATACGCAACTCCTCAAAGAAATTAGTTATGAAGAAGCCATTGAGCTCGCTTTTTACGGGGCGTCGGTAATTCATCCGAAAACACTTCAGCCTTTACAAAAGAGGGAAATTCCATTATTCGTCAAATCTTTTTATCATCCCGAAGCTGAAGGAACCGTGGTAGGAAGAGGTAAAATTATTACGCCATACGTTCCTTGTTTTATAGTCAAGAAAGACTTGGTGCTTCTATCCCTTTCGGCATTGGACTTTTCCTTTTTTGTGGAAGAAAATATAAGTGAGATTTTTGCGTTATTCCATAAATATCAAATTAAAGTAGACCTTATTCAGAATTCTGCTATTAGTTTTTCGGTTTGTGTGGATAATAAATTCAATAATGTAGATAAATTAATCACACATCTAAAAGCTAAATTTAAGGTGAAATATCACAAAAATGTTTCACTTTATACCATTCGGCATTTTTCTGAAGAAGCTATCAATCAGCTAGAAAAAGATAAAACTATTTTACTCAAACAGCTTACCAGAACAACGGTTCAGCTTGTCACAAAAGAGTAAAATACCGATAGGCTAAATTTATTATATTTGTAAGAAAACGTATGTATGGGGTTTGTTTCTGCTAAAGAAGTGGCAAAGGGACTTAATTTAGAAAAGTTCGGGTTTTTAGGAACTGCTTTTGGAGCGGCTTTAATGCAGCTAACAAAATTAAGTCATTTTAATAAAGTTTACGACGACCGCAAACACCTTAACGGAACTCAGTTTTTAGATTCTATTCTCAATTATTTGGAAGTAGATTATGAGATTCCTGAAAAAGATTTAAAGAGAATCCCAAAAACCGGACCTTTCATTGCTATTTCCAACCATCCGCTTGGTGCCATCGACGGAATGATTTTAATGAAAATACTCATTGAAAAGCGTCCCGATTTTAAAATAATTGCCAATTTTTTATTGCATCGGTTAGACCCGCTACAACCTTATATTATGCCGGTTAATCCTTTTGAAGATAGAAAGGATGCTAAATCGAGTGTAAAAGGTTTAAAAGAATCTATTTTACATCTTCGAAACGGTAATCCGTTAGGGATTTTTCCGGCAGGGGAAGTTTCCACCCATAAAGAAGATAAAATTATTGTTGATAGACCTTGGCTTCCGGAAGCGATGAAACTTGTTCAAAAGTCTGAAGTTCCGGTAGTTCCCATTTATTTTCATGCCAAAAATAGTGCAGCATTTTATCGTTTGGCAAAATTGAACGATTCCTTACGAACGGCGAAACTCCCTAGTGAAATGCTCACACAGAAAAACCGAAAGATAAAAGTACGGATTGGAAATCCAATTTCAGTAGCAGATCAACAAGAGCATGAAACTTTAGAAGATTTTACCAATTTTCTGCGCAGAAAAACCTATATGCTTTCTAGTGGTTTCAATAAGAAAAGTTTACTGAAAAATATTCATATTCCGAAGCAGATCAAAATTCCGCGTTCCCCTAAAGAAATTGCCGGTGAAACTGAAGATTATTTGATGGAAGCCGAAATAGATTTTTGCCGAGAAAACGATAAACGTCTGCTCCAAAGTAAAAACTATGAAGTATTTTTAGCCAAGCGAGAATACATTCCAAACATCGTAACCGAAATTGGTCGGTTACGGGAAATCACCTTCCGAGCTATTGGTGAAGGAACTAATAATGCGACCGATTTAGATGAATTTGACGATTTCTACCATCATCTTTTTCTTTATGATAACGAAGGAAAAAAAATCGTTGGAGCATACCGCATGGGCTTTGGAAAAGAGATATTCCCCAAATATGGAATCGACGGATTTTACCTTCAGCAATTATTCCGTTTTGAACCGGAATTATACAAACTGATGAGTGAATCTATAGAAATGGGACGCGCTTTTATTGTAAAAGAATATCAGCAAAAACCCATGCCTTTATTTTTACTGTGGAAAGGAATTGTGCATTGTACCTTACGTTTCCCGGAGCATAATTACTTAATTGGGGGCGTAAGTATTAGCAACAAGTTTTCAGATTTTTCAAAATCGATGATGATTGAGTTTATGAAATCTCATTATTACGATCCTTATGTAGCGCAATACGTTAGACCTAAAAAAGAATACAAGGTAAAATTAAGAGACGCCGAAAAAGATTTTGTTTTTGATGAAACGGAAGCTGACCTCAACAAATTTGATAAAATTATTGATGAGCTAGAACCTGATAGCTTAAGAATGCCTGTATTGCTGAAAAAATATATTAAGCAAAATGCAAAGGTGGTTGCCTTTAATGTCGACCCGCTTTTTAATAATTCCGTTGATGGGTTAATGTACATTCGTATTGCCGACCTACCGGAATCTACCGTAAAACCAGTCATGGAAGAACTACAAGAAGAACTGGAAAAAAAGATAAACAATAATGAAGATTAAAGAGTATGTTACCTTTATTTTTATCTTGTTAATAAATGTAATTGGTTACTCCCAAAATACGGTTACCGGAAAAATCATAGATGTAGAAACACAAGAACCCATCGATGGTGCCAGTATCTATTTTGACGGAACTACTATTGGAACAGTTTCTACTAATAATGGAAATTTCAAACTTACTTACAAGCAAAGCACAAAAGCCTTACTCGTTGTTAGCTCTATGGGTTACGAGGCGCAACAATTTCAGATTACAGCTAAAGAAACCAACCTAAAAGTGATATCGTTACAACCAAGTATCGAATCTTTAGATGAAGTTATGCTAGAAACAGATCCTTGGTCGAGAAAGAAAAAACTTAATTACTTTAGAGAGTGGTTTCTAGGCGTTGATTATAAAAATAAAAGATGCAAAATTTTAAATGAAGATGATATCCAGCTGCGATTTAGCCCCAGCAAAAAAGAAATGACTGCAAATACACCACAAACCTTGATTATTGAAAACAAATATTTAGGCTATAAAATTCATTATCAACTTCAAGATTTTGTACTTCGGTTTAACGAAACCAGCGATTACGATGGCAATAAATATTATTCTCCCTACTCATTTTATTATATAGGAACTAGTTTTTTTAAAGAATTAAAAAGAAAAACAAAAAAGAAGTTTAAAAAAAGAAGAGCAGAAACCTATTTGGGTTCAATCACTCATTTTATGCGTGCTTTAGCTAATAAACAATTAAAAGAGAACGATTACAAAATTTTCTATGAAAGTATGCAAACCCAACCTTATAGATATTTTACCGTTAAGCCTTTAAACAAACTTACTGAGATTACAATTCAAACCTCTAAACTTTCCATTCTTTACAACAATATTCTACAATCTTTTATTCAAGTAAATGATGATAAGCTATCAACTACTTTTTATATTGATAAGTTAGGAAATTTTTATCCAAATTATAATTTTTCATTTGGTGGCGATATGGGAAGTCAAAGAGCTTCCAACCTTTTACCACTAGATTACGGACTTTAATTACCCGTAAAAATCTGTTAATCCTTTGTTATTTAAGCTTTCTTTGAGAAAGCATCTTTTGCTTCCTTAGTATCTTCAAAAGAAAAAACTTTATGGAAACTATTTTAGTAGCCGGAGCAAACGGAAAAACAGGAAGAGAAGTAATTAACATTTTACAAGACCATTCTAGTTACGAACCTGTAGCGATGGTTAGAGATGAAGATCAGTCGGCTTATTTTGAAAATAAAGATGTAAAAGTTGAATTAGCCGACTTAGAAGGTGATCTCACCGATGCTGTACAAGGTGTAGATCGCGTAATTTTTGCCGCAGGGAGTGGTGGCCATACAGGTAAAGATAAAACCATTGCCGTAGATCAAGAAGGTGCTATTAACCTTATTGACAGAGCGAAGGCAGCAGGAGTTAAAAAATTTGTCATGTTAAGTGCCATGGGAACCGAAGATCCTTCGCAAAAACCAGAACTTGAACATTATTTAGAAGCCAAAAAAACGGCCGACGACCATTTAAAAGCTAGTTTTTTGGATTACAGCATTGTGCGACCAGGAAAGTTAACTGAGGGAGAAAAAACCAACAAAATAAAAGCAAAAGCACGCTTAAATGAATATGGTGAGATTTCTAGAAAAGATGTAGCTCAAGTCTTGGTGGACTGCCTACCTCCAAATGTGCTTCAAAATAAAACTTTTGAAATTTTAGAAGGTAATCTTGCAACAGAATTAGCTTTGCAAGAAGTAGAGCAAAACGCCTAAAATGTCTAACCACCAACTCGCTTTTCTGCTCGCCAGAATCACTTTGGGAATCAACTTTTTCCTTCACGGATTTGTTAGAATTCCGAAGTTAGAAGCTTTTGCCAGCGAACTCACACAGGGTTTCAAAGGCACAATGCTTCCTTTAGCTTTAGTTGAAATGATTGCTTACGCGATTCCTTTTATAGAAGTGATTTTGGGTGGGTTTATCATTTTCGGAATTTTTAGTAAAAAATCACTAGCTGCAACGGCCATATTTATAATGACGCTCATTACCGGCGGTGCTTTTAAAGAAGATTGGGGCGCGGTAGGCACGCAAATGTTGTACGCCTTATTCATCTTTTTTCTACTGAAAAGTCTGGAATACGAAGGTTGGACGGTAAAGAAGAGTAGTGAGAAGTCAGAATTGAGTATTGAGACTAAAGAAAATAGAGCCTAGATATTAGACTTAGTAATTATTAGTCTAGCATCTAAATTCTAAAAGCGAAGCGGTCTAACTAAAAAGAGAACGAAAAATGGATTATCAGTTAAAGGACAAAAGAATATTTATTTCAGGATCAACCAAAGGAATTGGTTTTGCCACTGCGAAAACTTTAGCAAAAGAGGGAGCCGAAGTTATTATTAACGGACGTTCCCAAGAAAGTATTGACAAAGCAACCTCTACCATAAACAATGAAATAAAAAATGCTAAAATTTCGGGAATACCTTGTGATTTCTCAAAAAAAGAGGAAATAGATACCTTAATCAAAAAGGTTAGAAAAGTAGATGTACTCATTAATAATGTAGGCATTTTCAACCCGAAAGATTTCTTTGAAATTCCTGATGAAGAGTGGAAAGATTTCTACGAAGTAAATGTACTTAGTGGAGTTCGGCTTACCAAAGCTTTATTACCTAAAATGCTCGACCAAGATTGGGGAAGAGTTATTTTCATATCAAGCGAAAGTGCTTTAAATATTCCAGTAGAAATGATTCATTATGGAATGACAAAAACCGCACAACTTTCCATTTCAAGGGGAATTGCCGAAATCACCAAAGGAACCAATGTTACCGTTAACAGTGTGTTACCCGGACCAACCTATTCCGAAGGAGTAAAAAATATGGTGGATGCTGAAAATAATGACAAAAAAGAAATAGAAAACGAATTTTTTGAAACACAGCGTCCCACTTCACTAATCCAGCGCTTTGCCAATCCACAAGAAGTTGCCAATATGATTGCGTATGTAGCCAGTCCGCTTTCCTCTGCCACTAATGGAGCAAGCCTTAGAGTAGATGGTGGAGTAGTGAAATATATTTAAATAGAAATTAGAAGTGAGATTTGAAACAAGAGAAACTAGTGTTTTGATAATAAATAACTAAGAATGATTAAATTTAGTCTATTCTCTAAATTCTAAAAGCGAAGCGATCTAATATCTAAAAAAATAAAATATGGGAATAGAAGAATTTGATGTTTTTGTAATCGGTACCGGAACTGCCGGAAAAGGCGTGGCAAAAGATTGTGCTGAAGCCGGCTGGAAAGTTGCTATCGCCGATAATCGGGAATATGGTGGCACCTGCCCAAATCGCGGTTGCGATCCTAAAAAAGTTCTGGTTGGTATTACAGAAATTATCGAGCGTTCCCAAAATATGATGGGACTAGGAATTTCAAAAATGCCTGAAGTCAATTGGCAGGATCTCCAAAAATTCAAGCTTAAATTCACCGAAGCGATACCCGCTGCCACCGAAAAAGATCTGGCTGAACTTGGTATAAAAATGTACCACCAGTCACCTAAATTTTTAGACGAGAACACACTTTCAGTTGAAGGAAAAACGGTAAAAGCAAAAAAGATCGTGATCGCTACCGGAAACAAACCAATGCCGCTCAAAGTTCCGGGAGCAGCATTAATGCTGAATAGTGATGATTTTCTAGAATTGGAAAAACTACCGGAATCAATGATCTTTATCGGTGCCGGTTACATTGGGATGGAATTTGCTCATATCGCTGCACGCCTTGGCGTTGAAGTCACAATGATCGATACAGAAACAAGACCGCTTTCTAATTTTGATGAAGATATGGTAGCTCATCTGACTGAAGCTTCCGAGAAAATCGGAATCAAATTCATTTTTAACGCGAAAGCTTCAAAGGTTGAAAAGCTTCGAAAATATCTTCGAGTAACTGCGGAAACCAAAGACGGAGAAGAAGTTTCAGCAAAAGCCGAATTGGTTTTTAATACCGCCGGGCGTGTTCCTTCCATTGATGAATTAGATTTGGAAAAAGGAAATGTCGCCTTTACCAACAAAGGGATTTCTGTCAACGAACATTTACAGAATACTTCAAATAAAGATGTATATGCCTGCGGAGATGTTTCAGATAGTGAAGGTTTACCACTTACGCCGCTCTCTTCTCAGGAATCCCGAGTGGTTTCAGCAAATCTTTTAGGGAAATACAATAAAACTGAAGCGCATTATCCTCCGCAACCTTCGGTAGTTTTTACGCTTCCCAATGTGGCTTCCGTAGGACTTTCAGAACAGCAAGCCAAGGAAAGAGGTTTTGATTATGTAGTGAATCACAAATCGGCACCGAGTTGGTTTAATTCTAAACGAATCGCAAATCGACATTACGCTTTTAAAGTCATCAAAGACAAAAAAACCGAACAGGTTCTCGGCGCTCACCTGGTTGGTCCGGAAGCCGGTGAAATGATCAATATGTTTGTAATGGCAATGTGTGGCGGACTTTCTTGCAAAGACCTTAAAGCAATGATCTTTGCCTACCCAACCTGGAGTAATGATATTAAGGGAATGACGTGATTCAGTTTGCAGTAAACAGTCGCAGTTGGCAGTTTAAAAACTCTATATCATAAAATTGTCAATTCGAGTGATCTCGATATTATCGGGATTGTATCGAGAATTTGTTGGAAACGATAACTCGATACAAATTTCAATTGAAATCCACTCGATATGACAAATGCTTTTTGATCGGAAAAAACAGATCTCGATACTATTTTAATTTCGCTAAAGCTGCATTAAAATCACTTGACCTAACATTTATGTGATTGCAATTGAAAATGAATTTTTCAATTGCAATCACATTATCAAATTTTATTTTCTAAAAGTCATCAGCCGCTCTAAAATCTAACATCTAAAAGCTTAGCGATCTATAAAATTAAGCCACTTCTGCCTGATGCGTGATTTCTAAAATTCTGCTTTCGCAGATCAATAAATCCGTTAAAAATTGATGCTCTTTTATCACATTTCCGAAGAAAAGATTCTTGTAATAATTGATCCCTTCATCCAAATTCTGTGAAAATCGCGTAAATTTTTTTGCCTCTCTCTTATTCGAAAAATCGGTGCTTTCTTTTAATTCGGCTAAATAATTGATGTACAATTGCAACTCTTTAATGAACATATGCGGGCGGTAACCATCCAACACATTTTTACGCCCGTAAATATGGTCTGTAAGTTCCTGCACAGAATATTCACCATCGAAATACGCCAAATTTGGCCCGGGACAAACGGTCACAAAATCCATTTTCTTTATAAAGCTGAAATTGTAATTCTTAGCGACACTATTGCACAAACCGGTACACAAACATTCTTTTTGAAACAATTTCTGGGCTTCTTTCGCTTTTTCTTCATTCGATAAATCTGAATGCTGAATTTGCTTCAGTTTTAATTTTTGATATTTATGCGAAGCGGTACAAATAGGCTTCTCGGTAAATTCAGTATTCGATTCTAACAATTTCTCGGGACAGGAGCTGCCGGGTTTATTACGCAAAAGATTTTTTCTTCGGAATTCTTCTCCACTCGCGCCTTTCAAATAATTGAAACGAACGCCAAGCGGTGAACTATGACTTAAAATAATGTCTTTTTCTTTAGCTTTTTGAAGTTTTTCGAGGGTTTCTTTATCAACATTTGTAGCTTCAGGACATAACAAAAATGGCGAACCCCAACCAGTTGCATCGGCTTGAAAATAGTCTTTCAGCAAAGTGTCTTCTTCAAACGTACCAATCCCGCCCTGAACGGTGATCTTAATTTCCGGTAACGCTGAAATTTCGGTTTCTTCAGCAACAGCACTTCGGTATAAAGAAGTTAATTCTGACTGTAATTCGTCCTTTTTCTGCTTAAATTCTTCCATAATCGGCCCCAACAAATAACCATCGGTCGCGAAAGCGTGTCCGCCGCAATTCAAGCCAGATTCGATTCTGAATTCACTAACCCAGATTCCACGTTTTGCGAGGTATTTTCCCTGAATCAAAGCCGAACGATAATCGCTGACTTTGATAGCAATTGCTTTCTGGAAATTTCCGTTTTCATCTGGACTGAAGGTTTTGAAAGAAGACAGGTAATTAAACAATCTTGGATTCATCCCTGCAGAAAAGACCAAAGTTGAATTCTCTAAATCACTTTCAGCATAGCCTTTTAGCGCCTGCAAAGCATCAGAACCATTCTCTACCGGTTCTTTATTTTCATCAAGCTGATCGTTATCGATCTTCGTCATAATATTGACTTCGATCGCACCGGGTTTTACTTCCTCGCGAAGTTCAGATTCCAGATTTTCTTTTTCCGAAGAATCATTAAGCTGAAGAAATTTGAGGTATTTCTGCTTTAATTCTGAAACTTCAGGGAGCATTTCGAAATACTTGGTAATCTCTGAAGTGCTTGAAAAAGCAGCGGTTTTCACCTCTTCTACTTTCTTTTTCACTTCCTCGCTAATCAAATTAAGATAATCTGTAATTCGCTTGGCCCTGAAGTTTGGTTCTTTTTTGGTTATGGGTTGAAAAGTCTCGTTGTTGAGTTTATAATAATACTCGCGCATTTTTTCGATAAGGTGATCTTCGATAATAGAAATGGAAGAATTTATCCCAAAATGCGCCACTTTCACCGGCGTATCGATGGTATAAGCAATGCCCATCACCGGAATATGAAATTGATGTGGGGATATGGCGTTTTTCATTTGTTTTAGGTTTAATCACCAAAGATGAAAAGTAGCCACCGTTTAAAATATGATATTTATCAGGTTTTGGTTATTAGATTTGAGAGGTTAGAGTCTAGATTCTAGAGAATAGACTTTAGTTGGTAGGTTTCTTGTCCAGTAACTCAATAAGAAATGGTTTTCATTCTGACCTGCCCGTTTGGTAGGCGGGCTTGTTTCAAAATCACATAAGAGCGATGAGATCCCGGATCAGGTCCGGGATGACGAAATAAGAAAAGTTTTCTAAACTCTAATTTTAAAATGGATTTCATTATCTTTGATAAAAACTTGAATAGAATGGATTTACAGACAAGAAAAAAAGAATTTATACAAGAATTTCTAAAAATTCAAAGTGAAGAAGTAGTTTCTCGTCTTGAAAATATTCTTAAAAAAGAGAAGAATAAATTAAAGAATGAAAATTTTAAACCGATGACAATTGAAGAATTTAATTCTCGCATTGATCAATCTATGGAAGATTCTAAAAATGGTCGATTAATAAGTGCTAGTGAATTAAAAGCTAAAATTGATAAATGGAGTTAGAGTTATATTGGACGAACTTCTCGGAAAACGAACTTGAGAAAATTTACGAATATTACAGAGAAAAAGCTGGAGTTAGAATTGCTAAAAAACTTGTGAATGGAATCTACAATGAATCATTAAAACTAAAAAGCCAACCTGAAATTGGCCAACTTGAAAGTTTACTTCAGACTAAAAAGCAAGAATTTAGATATTTAATTTTTAAGAACTATAAGATTATTTATTGGATAAATAGAAATCAAAATCGAATTGAAATAAACGATATTTTTGATACGAGGCAAAATCCGATTAAAATTGAACGTGAGAAATAATTCAAGCTGGCAAGTAAGCTTAGAAAGGCTTCTTTATTTTCAAATTATCTAATCTTTAAGAGCAAACGATATAAATTCAGAAAAGCTTTCAGAAAAAACATTCAAAATTTAACATTTTCAATCTTGATTCCTTGGCTCTTGTATCCTTAATCTATATTCAAAACTCTTAAAGCGAAGGAAGCGATCTAAATTCTAATATCTAACAGGCGAAGCCGGTCTAACTACTACTTCATCATTCGATACATTGGGTTTTGTTTTCGGTTGATGAAACCGTGGTAAGCCGTGTTAATTCCGATTAAAATTGCAGCGCCAAGAGCGACGTAAGCAATTGAAGTTTGATTTCCTGAATGTCGCATATAGATCGCGAATAAAGCCCAAATTCCAACGGCAGCGAATTCGCGCATATTTCGAGTATAGACCATAACGATATTTAAAACCGTAGCGATCACGATCATAATGATCGTCCATTGTACTTCAGAAAAAATACCTCCATTCCATCCAATCTTCGCCAAATAAGCGGCAATATTGGCGATAGTCGCCACCGCAATCCAACCCGAATACAAGCAAATTGGCCACCAGCTAAACGCGATGATCTTAAAAGGTGCATCCCAGCGCTCCATATTGGTATTTAGAATGATTTTGATAAGCGAAAAGAGAATCAGCAGCATCAAAAAGATCGATAAACCGGTGTATTCGTATAACCAAACCACAACCCAGGCGGCATTGGCGAGATTCGCTAAAATGAACCAAAATTTTGTTTGCTGAAGAAATTTCAAATCTTTTTTAGGACCAAAAGCCTGATAAATTTGATAGCCTGAAAATGCCAACAATCCCAAGTAAATAATTCCCCAGACCGCAAAAGCATAATCTGCCGGTGTAAACAAATTAAAATATTCGTGACTTAGGCTTCCCATCGTATTTCCGTTGAGTTTTACCGCCTGCGTATAGTAACTCACAAAAAGTGTGATCACTACGGAAATAAAATTGAGAACAGCGAGTAATTTTGGTTTCATAGTTTTTAGTCTAAGTCGTCATTCTGAATTTGTTTCAGAATCCCACAGGAAAGATGAGATCCCGGATCAAGTCCGGGATGACGTAATTAATTTGGAAATTAATTATAAGCGAATTAAACCAACGTTAGTGTTAGGTTAAAGTTTGATTTTGTATGAAAATAGGGTGAATTCTAGTTTACTCGAATTACTTCAGATTTTGCACAAACAAAGACTTGATCTTCTTCTTCAGGTTTCATTAAAAAAGCGCCGGTAAATTCACCAAAAGCAGGTAAGATCAATTGGTTTTTGCTTCGGAAGAAACATTTCAACTTTAAATGTTGTTTTGCCAAACCAACTAATCGATAACCGGGATGAATATGTCCGCAGATATTAAAATCGGTTTCCTTTTCTTCAGGATGGTGCGTTAAACGGAAGTCCCCGATTTGTAATTCCTGATAAATTTTTACTCCCAAATCCTCATAATAAATCGGAGAAATAATGTCGTGATTTCCGGCAATTAAAATGATTTCAGCTTGTTGTTTTTCAAGCCAGTTTTCGAATAAATTCCATTCGGCATTCAGCGCACTATGAAAAAGATCCCCTAAAAAGATGACTTTCTGCGGTTGAAACTCGGTTACCGCTTCATCTAACCGATCAAAATTCGTCTGGATCGCCGATTGTGGCACCGCGCTACCGTATTTTCTAAAATGAGAGATCTTACCTAAATGCACATCGGCCACCAGCAAAGCTTTTTGCTCTTCCCAATAAGAAACGCCGCTACACGCCAACTGAAAATGGTTATTTAGGATTGTGATTTTCAACTACTTATTCCGCCTCTTTAAATTCTATTTCTTGTTTGGTTTTAGGAATGGTTGCTATATAATAAGGCTGCGTCATCACGCTGGTTGCCATACCTTCAGGATGTGTTTTTTTGACGGTGAAATAAACAATTCCGTTTTGGGTATAAGTTTCTGCGATTTCAATTTTATGTCCGCCAGTGTTACGTTGTTTGTCAATGATGGCAATTACATTTTGTTCATCAAAGTCGATTTCTGAAACTTGATCTTTTTTAATGGTTTCATTGGTTGCATTTAACCTCATCATAAATTCTTTCCACTCGGTTTCATTAGTGATCACCGTATTCTGTTGCATTAAACCTTCACTCCCGCTACCGAATAAGTTACCTTCAGAAATTACTTTTGGCGCCATATGTTGCGTATTTTTTGCTGAATTACAACTAAACATAAAGATCGCAAAACAGATATAAACTAAATTTTTCATACAAATAGATTTGATTTTAGAAAGCTAAGATAGAAAATAGGTGGTTGAAATGTATTCTTGTTAACATGCTTTTTGCGTTAGGGATAGCAGTGAAAATCCCGCAGTAAGTTGTAGCGCTAGCGAAAACTTACGAGGAATTGTAACGAATAGCCCGACCCGAAGGGAAACGCTCAAATTTTTCTAAACCTTTCCGTCATTCCTACGGAATGCCACCTTTCCTTTATAAGGAAAGGAACTTTTAAGAATAATATTAATTTAACCCTTCCAAGTTTTTTTGCTAACGCTGCAGAACCCACCTTCCCTAAATTAGGGAAGAAACTAAAGGCGATTAAAATGAATTAATTAAATCAGGTTTTTAGATTCCTGCCTTCGCAGGAATTATTTTTCGAGTTGTTTAAGCATACGTTGAATACGATCTTCTAATTTTTCTGAAGAGAGCTTTTCACGTAATCGATCGGTGATGATAGGAAATGAAAACGGAGTGGGTTTTTGGCAGGATTTCCAAACGATTTTTTGCTGATGAATTCGCTCTAATGCCAACCGCAATCTGCCTTCTTCTAACTGATGTTCAAAGGTTTCTCGAAACGCTTGTTGAAATAATAAGTTATCGTCTTCGTAATCTCGAAATACATCAAACAGTAGCTGAGAGCTTGATTGTAGATGTTTGCTTTTAACCAACTTGTTGGGATAACCGGTAAAAACCAACCCGGCAACGACGGCAATATCTCTAAATTTTCGGCGAGCCATTTCGGTGGCGTTTAGACTTTTATAAAGATCGTCCATCAAAAATTCTGCGGAAAACAAATCGTTATCTAAGACTTGTTGCATATCGATCTCTTGGTCTGAAAGCAGCTCGAACCCATAATCGTTAAACGCAATGCTGAAGGAAATTGGCGACAACAAACTAATGCGATACGCCAACAAACTGCCCAAAGCTTCGTGAACAAAACGCCCTTCGAACGGATAAAAAATAGCGTGATAACCTTCGCGAGTTTTAAAAGTTTCGATAAGAAATTCGTTTTGTTTTGGAATGATCGATTCTAATTGCTGGCGTTCTAAAATAGGTTGAAGTGCTGTCAACTCGGCACTTTTCTTCTTTGAATTAGAGGCGATACTTTCTGCGGCTTCGTATAATTCTTCTCGAAGTAATTCACTCATTTGTGCAGAAAAAGTCATTCTGCCGCCCATCCAACTTGGCACTTTCGCAGTTTTCTTTTTCGACTTTCTTACTAAAACTTGCATGCCTTTAATTCTGGAGAGCTCTAGGTTTCTGCCGGCAAACGTGAATACGTCTCCAGGTTTTAATTTTGAAACGAACCATTCTTCGATAGTGCCAATAAAACCGCCTTTTACATATTTTACGGTCAGCATCGCATCACTTACAATTGTCCCGATCTGTAACCGATGACGCATCGCAACCCCTCGATGGTTCACTTTAAACTTACCGTCGTCTTCAATTTCAACCTTTTTATATTCGTCGTAGGTTTGCAGACTTTGACTTCCTTTCGTGATAAAATTTAAGCACCAACGCCACTCGTCTTCGGTTAAACCTTGAAAACAGAAGGTCGATTTTATTTCAGGGTAAATTTCTTTAGGATAAAATCCGTCGGAAACTGCCAAAGTCGTTAAATACTGCACCAAAACGTCGAAACTCTGTAAATACGGAATACGATCTTCCACCGCTTTTTTCTCGACCGCTTTCTGGAGTGCAGCCGCTTCGATAAGTTCTATGGCGTGCGTGGGTAAAAAGTAAATTCGGCTGGCTTTGCCCGGTTGGTGGCCGCTTCTCCCGGCACGTTGTAAAAAACGAGCAACGCCTTTTGGACCGCCAATTTGAATAATGGTTTCTACCGGAGCAAAATCGACACCTAAATCTAAACTCGACGTACAAATAATTGCTTTTAGACTTTCGTTTCTAATCGCTTGCTCTACCCAAAGTCGCGTTTCTTTATTGATGCTTCCGTGATGCATCGCCACTTCTCCGGCAAATTCGGGATACTTATTCATTAATTTTTGAAACCACAATTCACATTGCGAACGTGTATTGGTAAAAACTAACGTGGTTTTTGAATTGTTTAAAATCGGGATCACTTCATCTAACAAATGCAAACCCAAATGACCGCGCCACGGAAACTTTTCCATCGACTCCGGAATAATCGATTTCACTTCTATTTGTTTCTGAATATTCGCTTTGATTAATGTTGAATTTTGAAGTGCTTCACTTTCTGCTCCCAACAAAACTTCTTGCGCCTGCGGAAGATTACCGATGGTGGCCGAAATACCCCAAATTTTTAAATTTTTTGAAACTGTTTTTAAGCGAGAAAGTGCCAATTCTGTTTGAACGCCACGTTTACTGCCTAGCAACTCGTGCCACTCATCGACGACGATCGCATTTAGATTTTTAAAAAGTTTCGGGTAGTTTTTTGAAGAAAGTAATAAATGTAAACTCTCTGGCGTGGTAATTAGCAAATCGGGCATCGACTTTTTTTGTGCCGAGCGTTCTTTTTGAGAAGTGTCGCCAGTGCGAATCCCCACTGTTAATCCCGAATTGGTTTCTTCTGCAAAACGAGTAGCCGCTTGCGCAATTTCTACAGAAAGTGCTCGAAGCGGCGTGATCCAAATGACTTTTAAACCTTTTTGAGGTTTGGTTTTATAATCTGGATTTTGCTTTAGGTATTCTAAAACGATCGGCACCCAAAGTGCGTACGTTTTTCCACTTCCGGTAGGTGCGTTTAGGAGTCCGTTTTTTTCTTTAAGATAAGCATCCCAAGTTTTTTTCTGAAAAGGAAAGGGCTTCCAACCTTGCCGGGCAAACCAATTTTCTGCAATGGCTAAAAGCTCTTTTTTGTTCATATTGTTTATTACTTTACTTCAGAATCTGTATTTACCCTTCCGTCATTCCTTCGGAATGCCACCTTCCCTAAATTAGGGAAGGAACCCTAGAAGCTCCTCTCCTTTTGAAGGAGAGGTGGCAAAACTTGTTTTGACGGAGAGGTTTCTATTCAAAATTATCTTCTATTTCTTTTAGTACAGACGGTAAAAAATCAAAAACCATTTTATTTTCAAAACGTAAAACTTTAAATCCTAGCTCCTCTAATCTTTGATCCCTTTTTCTATCTTTCTCTTCAGCAGTAGCATTTTTATGAATTTCGCCATCTAATTCAATGATTAATTTCTCTTGAGCGCAATAGAAATCCACAATGAAATTTTCTATACTATGTTGTCTTCTGAATTTTCTTCCTTTCAATTGTTTTCTCTGCAAATGCTTCCAAAGAAAAGCTTCCGCAGGAGTTAAATTCTCCCTTAATTCTTTTCGGAAAGATTCTAAATGTTTTCTATTATGAATTGGTTTATTTTTCATTTTAGCTATTTGAACCTTTCTGTCATTCCTACGGAATGTCACCTTTACTTGATATTTACCCTTCCGAATTTTTCTTATCAGAAAAATCCACCTTCCCTAATTTAGGGAAGGAACTTTTTTTACTCACCTCCTTAAAAAGGAGGGGTTAGGGGAGGTTTTTACTCTTCTAAATGCAAAGTCCCAAAAATATCGGAATTGATCCAGCCTTGGTTTTTATCTTCCCCGGGAACATACACTGAACCAATAAAGTTTTCACGGGTTTTGCTAGTATCGTTGTCGCAATACGCTAAGGCAAATCCTACGTTTTTTCCTGCGGAAAGTTGTATCGGTTCTATGCTATTATTTTCATCTTGATAGGTGTCTGGATAGATTTTTACTTTCAGCTCCCAAGTTGTCGTGTTTCCTTCGGTTTTGTGTGCCGATTTTACGTGATCATTATACAAATGTGGTTTTTTATCGGGACCGTAATCGACCACATTCCCGTCAAGCGCCACGTGATAAGCAAAAGCATTGTGACCGTATTGATGCTCCCCTCCAGAATTATCTTCATCTACAAAAACCTCTACACAATCGTCATCCCACCATTGTTTAAAAGGATCTTCGTATTGATCGATTAAAATATCGTCTTGAATTTCAGCTAGAATGTAAATCGCTTCTTCGTCCCAAGTGAGTTTGTATTTTCCTTGGTAATCTTCTTCGGAATAATCTTCGCCTACCCACTTTTGGTCAAGTTGGTACCATTCTAAATTTTGCCAAACCGTATCGTTTGCAAGTCCGTCAATTTCTGGTGCAACCTGAGCTTTGGAAATACTTCTGAGTTGATGATTCTCTTTTTCTTCAGAGCTATTAGAAGCTGTTTCGTTTACTTCATAAACTTCTTCCTGGTTCTGTTTTTCAGTTGAATCTTGCTTTTTTTCTTCATTTTTACAAGCAAAGAGTAAACTTACAATTGCTGCAGTATAAAGTATTTTTTTCATTGTCTATTTATTTTATTGAAGCATTAAAAGTAAGTGTTTTCAAGGTTTTAGTTAGGATTTAAGTGAATGATTTTTACCCTTCCGTCTTCTTTCGGTATCGCTTCAGAATCCACCTTCCCTAAATTAGGGAAGGAACTTTTCTTTGCTCCCCTCCTTTTCAAGGAGGGGAAAACTTCACTAGTGAAGTTGGGGTGGTTACTTCGGAATTAATGCTTTTAAATCTTCTAAGGTATTGGCTTCTTCAATTTTTTTGTCTTTTCTCCAACGTAAAATTCGAGGAAAACGAGTCGCGACTCCGCTTTTATGTCGGGTCGATTCTGCAATTCCTTCAAAAGCAATTTCGAACACGTGATGTGGCGTTACGCTTCGCACCGGACCAAAACGCTCAAGTGTATTTTTCTTGATCCACGCGTCTACTTTTCTAAACTCAGCGTCTGTAAGTCCGGAATATGCTTTGGCAAAAGTGACCAATTCTTCTTTCTCATCGTCCCAAAGTCCGAAGGTATAATCGGTAAACAAGTTGCTTCGCCTTCCGTGACCGCGCATTGCGTAGGTTAACACTGCATCGATGGTGAGCGGATCGACTTTCCACTTCCACCAATCGCCTTTTTTTCTTCCGACGAGGTAAGGAGAATCCCAACGCTTCAGCATTAATCCTTCCGATTTTACTTCTCGTGAGCGTTCGCGTTCTTTAGCGACCTCATCCCAAGTTTGAAAAGAAATCGTTGATGATAAATGTAACGGAATCTCTTCCGAAGCTACTTCAGTAAAAAGTTGTTCTAGAATTTCTCTTCGATTTTGATAGGCGTTTTCTCGAATATCTTCGCCTTTCCATTCTAGAAGATCGTAAGCTTTTAGAATAACCGGCGTTTTTTCTAAAAGTTTTTTGGTGATATTTTTTCGGCCGATTCGGGTTTGTAAATCTTTAAACGTACCGATTTCATTCTTCGGAAAAGGTAAAATCTCTCCGTCGATCACCGTCCCGTCGGGAATAAGGTTGATAAATTTTTCAAACTCCGGATATTTATCGGTCACCAATTCTTCACCACGACTCCAAACAAATAACTCTCCATTTCTAATAATCACTTGCGAGCGAATACCGTCCCATTTATGCTCGGCTGCCCATTCTTTTACATCACCCAAACTTTGCGGTTCGTCTTCAATCGCATAGGCCAAATAAAACGGATAAGGTTTAGAAAGGTAATCTTCCGGTTTTTCTTCTAAGACCAAATCGGTAAATGTGGTGGTTGCAGGATCCCAATTTCCCATCAGTTTATAAGCGAGAATATCTTCATCGATTTCTGTGGCTTTCGATAAAGCTCGTGTCATTAATTTCTGACTTACGCCAATGCGAAAACTACCGGTAATGAGTTTGGTAAATACAAAACGTTCATAATAATTTAAGCTGAACCAACTTTCGTATAAATACTCTTTTTTCTCTTCTTCTGAACGTGCTTTAAGTTCAATAATTTCTTGCAGGAACTGATTTAAACTTTTCTCTGAAGATTCTTCTGAAGGCGGAATCACAAGCGCAATTGTTTCGGCTAAATCGCCCACAATATGATACGACTCTTCGAACAACCATAACGGAATTTTAGAAAACGCTGAAGCCCATTCTCGCATTAATCTTGTATTTACCGGTCTTGGCGGACGACGGTGAGAAAGAATAGCAATAGTCCAGACTTTGTCTTTATCGCTTGCAGTTTTAAAGTAATGTGCAAGTGCTTCAACCTTGAGCGTGGTTTTGTTGGTGCTATCTAAAGTTCGTATGAGTTCTGCAAATTGCTTCATTTCTTTTGTTTTACCCTTCCGTCATTCCTTCGGAATGCCACCTTCCCTAAGTTAGGGAAGGAATCTTAAAAAGTTCCTCTCCTTAATAAGGAGAAGTGTCAAAACTTGTTTTGACGGAGTGGTTTTATTAAAATATCTTCAATCTTTTTCTTTACTTGTCTGCTCGGCATTTTCTTCTTCATATTGCGTTTGCTCGGTTCTGGCATCATAGCCTTGTTCTGCTAAAAAGCGAGAAAAAATATCGGTGTAGCCGTGCGTACAAATTACTTTTTCTGGTCCTGTTGCTTTAATTGAAGTGAGTAAACCTTGCCAATCACAATGGTCGGAAAGTACAAAACCTTTATCGATCGCTCGACGACGACGCGCTCCACGAAACGTCATCCAACCGCTGGCAGAAGCTGTAACGTAAGGCACCATTTTCTTGATCCACGGAGAGCCGTGTGTGCTTGGCGGCGCAATCACAATATTACCTTTGATGTCTTCTTTTTTGGTATCTCTTGTAATTTTTTCGGTTGGAGGTAAATCGGCAATTTCTCGGACCACTTCTGTCATATTTTCAACGGCGCCGTGCGTATAAATTTTACCGATGGAAGTGTCTAAATGTTTTAAAAGACGTTGTGCTTTCCCTAAAGAATAGCCAAACAGAATCGAGGTTCTGCCATCATCTTGATTTTGTTGCCACCAATTATTAATATCGTTAAAGACCTGTTGCTGCGGAAGCCATTTGAAAGCGGGCAAACCAAATGTGCATTCGGTAATAAACGTATGGCATTTCACCACTTCGTAAGGAACGGCTAAACCATCGTCTTCGGTTTTATAATCGCCGGTAAACACCCAAACTTCTCCTTTATGTTCTACTCGAATTTGTGAGGAACCCACGATATGCCCGGCAGGATGAAGCGAAAATTTAACTCCATTAATGGTAAAAGTTTCGTTCCAGGCTTTTCCGGTCACAGAAATATCGTCTAAACGATGTTTGATAATTGGCACATTGGTGTGATGCGTAATGTATTGTTGATGTCCCCAACGAGAATGATCTGCGTGACCGTGCGAAATGATGGCTTTTTTGACCGGTTTCCACGGGTCTAAATAGACATCGGCGGCTTCACAGTAAATTCCTTTTTGGTTAAAAACGAGTAGAGGTGTTTTCATAAAGATTGAATTTACTAAAAAGCGTTCTTGGATATCGAAAACTGCTTAAATCTTAGCGGAATTTTAAGAGGTGTTGCGTGAGGGGCTCATAAACCCTTAAATATTCTTTTATTGGAACTCTTTTGAAGATTCCTGCCTACGCAGGAATTTAACATGCCTAAATTAAAATAACTGATGTAAGATATCTAACGAACGTAGTTTTTTAAATCCATGTAAATGCAACTCAAAATAGAGAATGAGCATTTCTAAGAAGTATTTTCTTTTGCTTTGATTGAGTTTAATGCCGGAAACTTCATCGTAATTAACGAGTAAAAACTGCTTCAGCAATTCTGAATTTTCATTTTGAATGCAATATTTGTTAGTATCGTCTAGCTGATATTTACCGTCGAGTAAATTGAAATAAGGCAAGTCGGGATCGTATTGATGCGGATAGAATCCTAAAAACGAACTAAGTTTCACCATAAATAGTAAATGAAAATTAGCATATTTTTCAGTTCCATCAAGCCAAAGAAATGATTCTTCTAAAAACCGATATAAGGCTTGGTTTTGTTCTTCTTCTTGAATGGCTTGGTGCAACACTTCTGCCAAAAACATAGCGATCGAAGATTTATAAATATTGCTGGTAAGACTTTGATAAGCTGGATATACTTTTGCTTCCTGGATACTTTCTAAGGAGCCTTTATCTTTATGATTAGCTTCCACACCTAACAATGTAAGTGGCTGAAACATAGAGACACGAAGTTTTCCTTTTTTTGATTTTAGCACTCCGCGGACGAGGTAAGATTTGAGTCCGCTACTTTGGGTGTAAGCTTTTACAATTAAATCTGCTTCGCGATAACGAATGGAATGAATTATAATGGCTCTGGTTTTTACCAACATTAGCGAATGACCATAATTTTAGTAACCTTCGTTTCTAATTGATCTGCGGAAGTGATCAAAACCAAATAAACGCCGGATGCTACTTTGTGTTTCCCAAAGGCACGGGTATCCCATTGGATGCTTCCTCCTTCTGAAACTTCTTCGTAAACCAAATTCCCTTCGATATCGGTAATTTTTACGTTAGCATTTTCCATTAATCCGTCTATGGTGACCAATCCAGAATAAGTTGGTCGCACGGGATTAGGGAAAGCACGTACATTTTCTAGGGTTTCTTGCGCGCTAGTAGCTGTCCCATTAAAAGCAACAATTCCTTGTGGCGTCCCAAAATAAACTCTTCCTGAAGAGCCATCGACTTCAATATCGGTAACTGTGTTTGTAGGCAGCGGAGAATTTTCTGTAGTAAAGTTATAAATGGTTTCTTGTCCGTTAGAAGAAAGGTAAAAGGCTCCGCTTTCGGTAGCTATCCATTTGTTATTATTACCATCAACTTCAATATCGGTAATACTTGCTCCTGCTAGGAGTTCTTGTGCAACTCCGTCATCATCTAAAATTATAATTTCTTGGGCTTGGGTATTTGGATCGTTAAACATTGCGGATGGTCCATAAAGCACCCTCAGCCCTCTTAAAGTTCCTATCCATAATTGATTGTTGTTATCTAAGGCTAAGGTCGTCACGTAATCATCAGATAAATTTCCTTGGTTTTCTCCACCAATTATTTTTGCAAATGTATTTGAAGAGGGTTGATAGCCTATAATACCATATTCATAGCTTCCAAAATAAACATTTCCAGAGTTTTCTGTTACTAAATCGCTAAACCCTAAATTTTGAGAATAATAGTCTGGTTCCGGAATAGCTTCAGAAACATCAAAGACTTTAAAGCTATTGCTTTCAGTAGAAAGGTTAAAGAGTCCGTGTTGGACCCTAGAAACATTTCCCCATAACATTCCATTTCTATCAAATGAAATTCCATTTACACGAGTATCATTAGCTACTGGTGTTCCTTTATCTATTAGTTCTTCAATTGGTGAATTGTTTTGATTATATAAATTTACTATTTCGTTATCTTCAATTTCAACTAATCCATCAAAATAGGAACTAATAAATACTTGATTTATATTATTTGGGTTTATGGCAATGTTCACCAAACTACGTGCATTAATTTCTTCATAAGGAATATTTATCCATCCGTCATTTTCTAGATGACTAACACCGTAACTTTCTAAAGGATAAGGATTGTAAAACAAATCATAATCTCCATAAACGACCCATAATTCATTTGGAATTGCCTCCATATGGAATATACTATTTCTTAATGGACCTCTTGGACTCAAATATTTAGGTCCTGTACCGGCATTGATCGAGAAGTTCAATAAACCTTCATTATAATCCCCTATAAATAATTCATCTTCTAACAATACTGAAGAGGAAAAGCTAGGTGGGAATTCTCCTATGTTATTTAATGTAAAAGTAGGATTGAAGTTTTCATTATAAATCCTAATCACAGTAGAGAAAGTTATCACTAAATTAGAATTTGATATACTTACATCTCTTATACTATTATTGAAGTTTTCAATTTGTATACTATTATTTTCTGAAATTTCATAGAGAATATTATTGCTTCCTATTGCATAAACGGAGCTATTAAAATTGAAAACATTTTTAATTTCCGCAGGAGTTTGAGACACCTGTTTCCATTGGTTAAAATCAATCAGATTAGGGTTATTTGCGTTGGCATATTTTACATTCTGCCCTTGTGTTGCCGCATAAATGATGTTATTATAAACTGTAATCTCCTCAACTTGTAATTGTTCACCCGCATCTCCTATGAAATAAGTATCTCCAAATTCTAAACTAGATAAATTATATTCTGAAATACCGAAATTAGTAGAAACTAAAAGACGACCCCCATATTCATAAAAATCATTTATTCGCCTTTTATCCGGAGAGATCGTTTCTTTCTCAGTAATATCAATTACTTGAAGTGTACTTCCTGAGGAAAATCGATAAACATTGATTAAACCTGTTTGATAACCTATTACTAAGACATTATAGTTAGAAGAATAATGGATTGCAGAAATTCTATCTCCTGCAATTCCCTGAACCGAAGTAATTTTTTTTACTTCTCCTGTAGTTTTTTGATAAGTAAATACAGCATTTTCCGCCGCAACATAAACTGTATTTCCATCTGCATGAAGGGCTCCAATATTATAATATGAAAAAAAATCTTCCCAATTGGATGAGTAATCTTGTGAGAAAACTGAAATAGAGAAGCAAACACTTAATAAAACCGTGAAAAAATTTTTCATATAAAAGAATCTAATACAATAACATTTTTTCTGTTGAAATTATTGTTTATTCAGCTGCAAATATATTTGAATAAAACTCATAAAAAAAGCTACAAATCTCTCTGTAGCTTTTCTCGTTTATATTTCTAATTGTAAATTATACCGCGCCTTGAGCTAACATAGCATCTGCTACTTTAACAAAACCTGCGATATTTGCACCCTTTACATAATCTACGTAACCATCATCTTTACTACCGTATTTCACACAAGCATCGTGAATATCGTTCATGATCTGGTGAAGCTTTTCATCTACTTCTTCTGAAGTCCAACTTAAACGTAAAGAATTTTGAGACATCTCTAAACCTGAAGTAGCAACTCCTCCTGCGTTGGAAGCTTTGCCTGGTGAGAATAAAATTTTGGCATTTTGGAAAATTTCAACAGCTTCTGGCGTACATGGCATATTAGCACCTTCTCCTACTAACATACATCCGTTATCTATTAATGTTTTCGCATCTTTTTCTTCCAATTCATTTTGAGTGGCACAAGGTAATGCTATATCACATTTTTCTTCCCAAGGGGTTTTACCCTCATGATATTTAGCATCTGGGTATTTATCAAGGTATTCTTTTATTCTGCTTCTCTTCTCATTCTTTAACTCCATAATGAAAGAGAGTTTCTCTTCATTAATCCCTTCTTCATCATAAATATACCCTCCAGAATCAGACATTGTCACGATTTTAGCTCCTAATTGAAGTGCTTTTTCAGCAGCATATTGTGCTACATTTCCTGAACCAGAAACAACTACGATCTTATTTTCTAAAGAATCGCCTTTTGTTTTAAGCATATTCTGTGCAAAATATACATTTCCATAACCTGTAGCTTCCGGTCTTATTAGAGAGCCTCCATAAGAAAGTGCTTTTCCTGTGAGGATTCCAGTAAATTCATTTTGAAGTCTTTTGTACTGCCCAAACATATAACCAATCTCTCTACCACCTACTCCAATATCTCCAGCAGGCACATCGGTGTTTGCTCCTATATGTTTTGAAAGTTCAGTCATAAAGCTTTGGCAGAATCGCATGACTTCTTTATCAGATTTCCCTTTCGGGTCAAAATCTGACCCTCCTTTACCTCCACCCATGGGCAAAGTAGTTAAACTATTCTTAAAAACCTGTTCAAATGCTAAAAATTTCAAAATACTCAGGTTCACAGATGGGTGAAATCTAAGCCCTCCTTTATAAGGTCCAATAGCAGAATTCATCTGTATCCTAAAACCTCTATTTACTTGAATATCACCATTATCATCTGTCCAAGGGACTCTAAAAATGATAGCTCTTTCAGGTTCTACCATTCTTTCTAATAACATCTTGTTTTGGTACTTTTCATGTTCCTCGATAAATGGTATAATTGTTTCTGCAACCTCTTCTACTGCTTGTATGAACTCAGGTTCATTCGGATTTCTTTTCTTTACTTTATCTAGAAATTCCTGTATGTTTTTTTTCATAATATTTTCTAAAATATGGTTTCTACAAATTAAAAGTAAAATATCATTGCAAATATAAATTTAATTAAACATTAGGGCTTTATTTTTTCTTTATTCTTATAAATTTTAAGATTTTTTAAAGATTTTAAAATTATGTTATTATAGTTCATCAATAGTTTCGTCCTAAATAATGTTTTTTTATATTTGCCTTATAAAAAGTGCTATGTATATGAAAACCAACCACCTAATAATTACACTTTTAATAAGCTTTATTATAAGCTTTACCTCTATGGCTCAAAATTTCTCTAGTGAATTAGGTTTAACTCTAGGACCCGTTGCTTTTAAATCTGATTATGGTATAGAAGGTAACTCAGAAACTAACTTTGGAAATATTGGTTTTGGTATAGGTTTGATGCACTTTATTAATTTTTCTTATAGTGCCAATGGTGGATATACCAGGGATACATATTTTAATGACCATTTCAAGATAAGAAATGAATTATTATATCATACAACGACCCTTAATCACTTCGGAAAATTTGCTGAGAAAGACATTCGGTTAAGTGCGATGCAGGGACAGGCAAATGTTCTAGAAGTAGGTTCTTTATTAGAATGGCATTTATTCAGTATTCGTGACTTTGATTCAGCTTCTCAAAATTTTTCTCCCTATGTTAGTTTAGGTTTACATTATGTAAGCTATTCTCCTGAAGCAAGTAGTGATTTAGGTCCACTTGGACAGACCTCTACTACTTTTGATAAATTTATAAGTCCAGACCCCTCAAATCCTTATATAGATACTGATGGAGGATCAACTTACTCAATTGCATTTAGTGCAGGTACTCGTTACCGTGTGAGCGATTTAGGAGACATCATAATAGACGCACGCTGGCATTATTATGGTTCTGATTTCGTTGATGGTCTTGATCATGATACTCCTTCAAACGAAAGCAATGATTGGATATTTTGGTTAAATGTTGGTTATGTTTTCTATTTAGATTAATCATTATTATACTAATAATAATAAATATAAAAAAAGCTTCCAAATTAAATTGGAAGCTTTTTATTTTTATAAGATATTTTTTAATTATCCCAAGGCTTGTTTTAAATCTTCAATTAAATCTTGTTCATCTTCAATACCAACACTCAATCTAATTAAAGAATCAACCACTCCTGTTTTTTCTCTTTCCTCCATTGGGATAGAAGCGTGGGTCATACTCGCTGGGTGTCCGGCCAAAGATTCTACCCCACCAAGTGATTCAGCCAACGTGAACACTTTTAAATTTTCAACAAAACTTACTGCATCTTTAAGAGAATTGTTTTTTGTGGTAAATGAAACCATTCCTCCAAAATCCTTCATTTGTTTTTTGGCAATATCGTGATTAGGATGATTTTCTAATCCCGGCCAATAAACTTTATCTACTTTTGGATGACTGCTTAAAAACTCAGCTACCGCTTTACCGTTTTCACAATGACGCTGAACGCGTAAATGCAAAGTTTTGATTCCGCGTAATACCAAGAAGCTATCTTGAGGTCCGGCGACGGCTCCACTTGCGTTTTGAATGAAATATAACTTATCTGCGAGCTCTTTATCTTTAACCGCTAAAGCTCCCATTACTACATCACTATGACCTCCTAAATATTTGGTTGCACTGTGCATCACTAAATCGGCTCCTAAATCTAGAGGTCGTTGCAAATAAGGAGTTGCAAAGGTGTTATCTACTCCCAACAGAACATTATGCTTTTTAGCAATTTTCGCAGCAGCTTCAATATCGATAATATTCATCATTGGATTAGTTGGTGTTTCAACCCAAATGAGCTTTGTATTTTCGGTAATATGTTGTTCAATATCTTCAGCATTTTGCATTCCAATAAAGTTGAATTTAATACCGAAATCTTTAAAAATACTGGTAAATAAACGGTAAGAACCTCCATATAAATCATTCGTTGAAACTACTTCATCACCCGGTTTCAACAATTTTAAAACCGCATCGATGGCCGCTAAACCAGAACCAAAGGCTAAACCATATTTGCCATTTTCTATACTTGCCAAAGAATTCTCTAAAGCAGTTCGGGTTGGATTTCCACTTCTGGAATATTCGAATCCCTTGTGACCTCCCGGAGTATCCTGAGAATAGGTTGAAGTTTGATATATAGGTGGCATCACAGAACCGTATGCAGGATCTACATTTTCTTGTCCGCCATGAATCGTTTTCGTGTTAAATTTCATAATCTATTTTTTATTTTTGTCTTGTCTTAGCAAATGTACCATTCCGTTTGTGTTTAAACAAAAAGGCATTATCTTTAATTTTGATGACTAATTTGAATTAACTATGAAAAAATTCTTCAGCTTAGGCCTATTATTGGTTTTCTTGCTTTCCGCTTGTAAAAGCGATTCTAAAAAAGAGGAAACCGAAGTTTCTGACGAAATAAATGCTTCCGAAGAAAAAACGCTTCAATTAAATTCTGCAGCTATTCAAAGTAATCAATTTGAAGTTTGCCAAGAGAATGAATGCCCAAAAGTTCAGTTGAATTATTTGGTAGCCAAAGGAGAACATTCAGAAAAAATCAACACGCAAAATGAAGCTTATTTAGTTGAAATTTTTAATTCAACCCCAGATTCATCTTCAGTTAAAACGTTAGATAAAGCTGCTGAAAAATTTATCGATGATTATTTTAAATTTAAAAATGAGTTTCCGGAATCTCCGGCAACTTACGAGGCTGAAATTTCTCAGGAAGAATTGGTAAAAAATGACAGTTTGCTTACTTACAAAACTAAATTTTACTTATTTACCGGTGGAGCGCACGGTTACGGGGCGACCCGGTTTTTAAACTTCAATCTGAAAAACGGGGAACGCTTATCGAATGCTGATTTGTTTTCTGATGAAGAAGCTTTTACTGAATATGCTGAAAAGAAATTTAGAGAGAAGTTTGAAATCACTTCAGAAAGTATTAATTCAAAAGGCTTTTTCTTTGAAGACGACACCTATAAATTACCGGAAAACATTGCCATTACTGAAAATGAAGTGTTATTAATTTACAATCCTTATGAAGCAGCAAGTTACGCTCAGGGACAATTGGAGTTGATTGTTAGTAAAGACGAAGTTCAACAATTTTTAAACTATTAAAATCCACATCTTGAAAAAAGTATATTATTTATCTACCTGCGATACTTGTAAGCGAATTTTTGATGAAGTAAATCTACCGGAAGACGTAGAAAAGCAAGACATTAAAACCAATACAATTACCACTTCACAATTGGAAGAAATGCAATCGCTTTCTGGAAGCTACGAAAGCTTGTTTAGCAAACGGGCACAACTTTACCGCAAACGCGATTTAAAAAATCAAAACTTACAAGAAGACGATTTTAAAAGCTTAATTCTAGAACATTACACTTTTTTAAAGCGTCCGGTTTTTATCTTGGACGGAGAAATTTTTATTGGAAACAGTAAAAAAACGGTACAGGCCGTGAAGCAACACCTTCATGGATAAACGTATTCTCGCCATTCTTGCTGCCATTGGCGCAAGTACCATTTACGGAATAAATCACACGGTAGCCAAAGGAGTAATGCCCACGTACATTCAACCTTTTGGCTTTATTTTATTGCGGGTCACGGGAGCTGCAGTTCTATTTTGGTTGGTTAGTATTTTTACACCTTGGGAGAAAATTAAAAGAAAAGATTGGCCACGATTAATTGCCTGCGCCCTTTTTGGAATGGTCATTAATATGCTATTTTTCTTTCAGGGACTAAATATGTCTACACCCATCAACAGTTCAGTAATTACCACTTTATCACCGGTGATGGTAATTATTCTTTCTGCTTTTTTATTAAAGGAAAGAATTACCTTATTAAAAATCACGGGAATTGTAGTGGGATTAGCCGGAGCTTTAGTATTGGTATTTTTCAGTAAAGACAGTAATCAAACCGCTGCTAATATTCCGTTAGGGAATTTATTTTTTATTGTAAATGCGCTTTCGTTTGGGGTTTATCTCATTATAGTTAAACCTCTGGCAAGAAAATACGATACGATTACCTTGATGAAATGGATTTTTACCATCGCTGTCATCGTCAATTTCCCGATTACTTTTTCAGAATTTCAAGCCGTGGAATGGAGAAGTTTGCCTTTTGAAGCTATTTGGAAAATGGCTTTTGTTGTGATAGGAACCACTTTTTTCACTTATTTACTCAATCTGTATGCTTTAAAATATTTATCGGCTTCTACCTTAAGTGCGTTTATTTATTTGCAACCACTTATTGCCATTTTTTATTCCATCACCACGGGAGCCGATACGTTAAATACGATAAAGATAGTAGCTGCAATTTTAGTATTTGTAGGCGTTTATATGGTTTCTAAAAACCCAACTACGACAGTTCAGAAAGATTAATATTTTGCGGTTTTTTGCCATGACGTCGGGTATCTTCCTTGGTCAAAACTTTAAAATCTTCCGTTTTTTCTAAATGATCTAAGTTTTCAATTAGATAATCCGGTAATTTTGTTAAACTACGTTCTTTTAAGTCTATCCACGAACCTAGCATTTCACAACTAGCACAATGTTCTCCTTTATTATTGTAAATATTATGCACAAATTCAAAGAACATTCCGTTTTCCGATAAGCCTTTTAACTGCAAAGTTACGCTTACCGGTTTTCCTGCCATCACCTCTTTAAAATAATAGATGTGCTCATAAAAAACCACCGGCCCAATATTTAACTCGGCCAACTGTTTTTGGCCAAAGCCGTTTTCCATGAGAAAAGCCATTCGCGTATGGCTCATAAAATTCATATAAGCTGAATTTGCCAAATGACGATTCGCATCAATATCACTCCACCTAATTTCAAATTCTTTATGGTACATCTTGTAAAAATTTTGAAGTAAACTTACTAAAACTTGTTATGCAAGCATAGTTTTTAAAAGAATTTTAATAATCGAAAAATCAGCATTGCGTGATACATCTTCAAACTAGTTTGTTTTTACTAACTTTGCGCAACTTTTAAAACGAGCGCATGATTCAATCAATGACGGGTTTTGGGAAAAGTATTGTAGAGCTTCCCAACAAAAAAATCACTATCGAGCTAAAATCTTTAAACAGTAAAAATTTAGACCTTAATGCTCGTATGCCTTCTCAATACCGGGAACGCGAATTAGATTTAAGAAGCAAAATTGCCAAATCACTTTCTCGGGGAAAGGTAGATTTTTCGTTGTATGTTGAAATTACCGGCGAAGCTACTTCGGCTTCCGTTAATGCTGAAGTCGTAAAAAAATACATTCAGCAATTAAAAGAAATTCCTTCTACAGGAATATCCGATGATGCTTCTTTGTTAGAAGTTGCGATGCGTTTACCTGATACTCTAAAAACGGAACGTGAAGAAATAGATGAATCTGAATTTAATGCTATTGACCAAGGTTTAGCTGAAGCATTGACAGAAATTAATGATTTTAGAACTGCGGAAGGAAAAGCACTTGAAAAAGATTTTGTATTAAGAGTAGAAACACTTCAACAATTATTAAAAGAAGTGATAGAAATTGACCCCCAACGGGTGGAAGGCGTGAAAGAGCGTTTGCAAAAAGGTATTGAAGAATTAAAGGAAAATGTAGATGAAAACCGTTTTGAGCAAGAACTGGTTTATTACATTGAAAAATACGATATCACTGAAGAAAAAACGCGTTTAGAAAACCATTTAAGCTATTTTATGGAAACGCTGAATTCTAGCGATTCTAACGGTAAAAAACTTGGATTTATAGGTCAGGAAATTGGGCGGGAAATCAATACCATTGGAAGTAAGTCTAACTTTGCACCGATGCAAAAACTTGTCGTTCAAATGAAAGACGAACTAGAAAAAATAAAAGAACAACTTTTAAACGTACTTTAAATGATAGAAGGTAAACTCATTGTCTTTTCGGCTCCATCAGGTTCCGGTAAAACTACTATTGTTCAGCATTTGTTGAAGCAAAAAGACTTGAACCTCGATTTTTCAATTTCAGCAACTTCCAGGCCTCCAAGAGAAAATGAAGTAGACGGAAAAGATTATTACTTTATGTCGTTGGAAGAGTTTAAAACCCATATTAAAAACGACGATTTTTTAGAATGGGAAGAAGTTTATCGCGATAATTTTTATGGTACATTAAAAAAGGAAGTTGAGCGCATTTGGGAACAAGGCAAACACGTAGTTTTTGATATTGATGTAGTTGGCGGTTTAGACATTAAACATATTTATCCTGAGCGTACGTTGGCCGTTTTTGTAGAGCCGCCAAGTATTGAAGAGCTAAAGATCAGGTTAAAAAAGCGTAAAACCGAAACCGAAGACAGAATAAATATGCGCGTAGCGAAAGCTTCTATCGAGATGGCAACCGCACCACAATTCGACTTTATTATTGTGAATAACGATTTGCAAAAAGCATTGGACGAATCTTATAATTTGGTCAAAAACTTTCTTCATCAATAAGTTTTGAAAAAGAGAATAGGCTTATATTTCGGCACCTTTAATCCCATTCATATCGGGCATTTGGCCATTGCCAACCATATGGTTGAATTTACAGAACTCGATGAAGTCTGGCTAGTTGTCACCCCTCATAATCCTCTAAAGAAAAAACGAACACTTTTAGAAGACCATCATCGTTATGAAATGGTTTACCAAGCTACGGAAGAATACGACCGTCTTCAGCCCAGCAAAATCGAATTTAAATTACCGCAACCCAATTATACGGTAAATACGCTTGCTCATTTAGAAGAAAAATATCCTGATTATGCTTTCGCTTTAATTATGGGCGAAGACAATCTCAACACACTACATAAATGGAAAAACTACGAAGTGATTCTTGAGCGGTTTGAAATTTTTGTATATCCGCGGGTGACTTCAACCCAACTAAAAGAAGAGTTTCAGAACCATCCCAAGATTACAAAAGTTGATGCGCCAATTATGGAAATCTCCAGTACGTTTATTAGAAAATCAATAAAAGCCGGCAAGAGAATCACTCCATTGCTTCCTACAAAAGTTTGGAATTATATAGATGAAATGAACTTTTATAAATCGTAAAGCCGCTCTGCGAAGTCTCACAAAACGGCTTTACTAAATAACCAACCAAAAAATCTATTTGTATAACGGGTGGTTTTCTATATAATTGCATGAATTTAAATATGTGAATGTTAAAAATATCTTGCTTTTGTTATTAAAAGAAGATTAGCTTTTAACTTTGAAAAGGACTTAAATTTTAGGTATGGACAAAAACGCAAAATTTGCGGTAATTGGTGGCGGTAGTTGGGCAACGGCCATCGCCAAAATGTTATGTGAAAATGTAAATGAAATTTACTGGTATATGCGCAATGAAGCTGCAATAGAGCATATACGTAAAGAAGACCACAATCCCAATTATTTAAGTTCTGTTGAATTTGATACGGCACAATTGCATTTAACCAGCAATATTAATGAAGCGGTAGAAAATGCAGACTATTTAATATTTGTAATTCCTTCAGCATTTCTAAAAACCGAATTAGACGAACTCACTGCTTCTTTAAAAGATAAAATTGTTTTTAGTGCTATTAAAGGTATTGTCCCGGAAACGAGTTTAATTGTCGGAGAGCATTTTCACGAGGTTTATGATATTCCTTTTAAAAATATTGGAGTAATTACAGGGCCTTGCCATGCGGAAGAAGTAGCATTAGAACGACTTTCTTACCTTACCATTGCTTGCGCCGATGAAGATAATGCCGATTTTCTAGCGGAACACCTAAGCAGTCATTATATTAAATGTAAAACCAGTGAAGACATTGTAGGCACTGAGTATGCCGCTATGCTGAAAAACATCTACGCTATTGCCGCTGGGATTGCCCATGGATTGGGTTATGGAGATAATTTTCAAAGTGTGTTAATGAGTAATTCCATCCGGGAGATGAAGCGTTTCATTAAAAAGACTTACAAGATGAAACGTAACATTAATGATTCTGCTTATCTAGGAGATTTACTGGTAACCGGTTATTCTGTTTTTAGTAGAAATAGAATGTTCGGGAATATGATTGGGAAAGGCTATACCGTAAAAAGTGCCCAAATGGAAATGAGTATGGTCGCTGAAGGTTATTATGCTTCTAAAAGCGCTTATCAACTAAATAAAGACAAAGGGAAAAAGAAGGCCAGAACACCTATTATTAACGCGGTTTATCACATTCTCTACGACAATAAAAACCCCAAAAAGGTATTTTTAAAATTAATCGATAAGTTAGACTAAGAGATTTATATTGAAAAACAATACGTTTTTAGGTGGAATTCTAGTTGCATTAGGCGCCGCTAGCTATGGAATACTTACCACTTTTGTGAAATTAGCATATAGTGAAGGCTATACTACTTACGAGGTAACTTTCTCGCAAATGTTGATAGGATTTTTAGCTTTATTACTTATCAATTCATTCTTTAAAGGTAAAAAGCATAACAATCAAGCGAATAAGCCTTCAAGTAAAAACATTTTTCATTTAGCCTTAGCAGGAACTTCTTTAGGACTTACCAGTATTTTCTATTATTTAGCGGTACAATATGTATCGGTTTCGATTGGAATTGTATTATTGATGCAAAGTGTTTGGATGGGTGTAGTGTTCAATTCTATTTTAACCAAAGAAAGGCCGTCTTTTTTAAAAATATTGGCAGTTATACTAATCCTCACAGGAACCGCATTGGCAACAAATATTTTATTCGATGAATTTAAGATTAGCCCGTTAGGTGTTTTATTCGGTTTGCTTGCCGCGCTGTCGTATACCGTTACGATTTACACTTCAAATACTGTGGCCAAACATTTACCCGCCATTACCCGAAGTAAATGGATGATGTTAGGCGGGTTTATCATTGTCCTTTTGATTTCCATTCCCTATTTAAATGAAAACTTCAACTGGAGTGTGTTTACAAAATGGGGCCTAATTTTAGCATTGTTCGGCACCATTCTTCCGCCTTTATTAATGACACAAGGAATGCCGAAATTGAATGTGGGTTTAGGGGTAATTATTACTTCAATAGAATTACCTGTTGCCGTGATTGCGGCTTATTTCATTTTAAATGAAGAAGTAAATTTTTACCAATGGTTGGGTATTTTATTCATCTTAACAGCAATTGTGGTGATGAATTTGAGAAAACTTCAGCAATAAATTTAACTCGCTAATATACCTTCTTCCTTCATTACCGGAACTTTCTTGGCGTTAGCTTCAGCAATAGTATGCTTTTTGAAGATAAAATTCTTATGAAGCATTTTTCCTTCAGCAAAAAAACTAACTGAAAATTCGTTATTCAGTTTTAACACATTAGGTTCTAAGTATTCAACTTTTGCAAAAGACTTTGCGCCCAAAACTTTTAACGTGTGACGCATAGTAGATGTTTTGTCTTTGTTATCGTAGCCATTAGAAACGATCAATACAGTTTCTAATGGATAGTTGTTTTCATTAATTAAATATGCATACCAATCATGCGTACGGTGGTCTTTATTAAACTCATTGACCGCTACTAAGTAAACGCCTTCAACTTCAGGAATTTCAATATCTTTCTTCACAACTTCTAATCGTTAAGTCGATGTTTAATTTTTTGATAGGCAATCGCAAATAAGATCACGGCAACCGCTAATAAGATTAAACCAATGGTAATTTTTAAAAGCGCAATGATAAAGGTGACGTATAAAATAACGCCCAACACAATAATTACCAATGCAAAAAAGCCTATCTTCTTCATATTACAAAACAGATTTAAACTGGTCTAAGAAGCGAACGTCATTTTCATAAAACATTCTAATATCGCCAATTTGATACAACAACATCGCAATACGCTCGATTCCCATTCCAAAGGCAAAACCTGAGTATTCGGCTGGGTCGATGTTACAATTTTTTAATACGTTGGGGTCTACCATTCCGCAGCCCATAATTTCTAGCCAACCGGTTCCTTTGGTAATTCTGTAATCGGTTTCGGTTTCCAGTCCCCAGTAAATATCTACTTCAGCACTTGGCTCAGTAAATGGGAAATAAGAAGGACGAAGTCGTATTTTAGATTTTCCGAAAAGTTGTTTGGTAAAATATAGCAAAGTCTGCTTTAAATCGGCAAAGGAAACACCTTTATCAATATAGAGCCCTTCTACTTGATGGAAAATACAATGCGAACGTGCAGAGATAGCTTCATTTCTGAAAACTCTTCCTGGGGAAATCGTACGAATTGGCGGTTGATTATTTTCCATATATCTCACCTGAACACTTGATGTGTGCGTTCTTAGCAAAATTTCTTCTGGATCGGTTTGAATAAAAAACGTATCCTGCATATCACGCGCCGGATGATATTCCGGAAGGTTTAATGCTGTAAAATTATGCCAATCGTCTTCCATTTCGGGACCTTCAGAAACATTAAAGCCGATGTTGGAAAAGATTTCAATAATCTGATTTTTAACGATAGATATAGGATGGCGCGAACCGATTTCAATAGGTTCACCGGGTCGGGTTAAATCACCGTAAACGCCTTTTTCTTCCAGTTTACTTTCCAGTTCTTCTTTTAACTGGTTAACTTTATCTTGCGCTGAATTTTTTAGCTGATTAATTGTTTGCCCAAATTCTTTTTTAGATTCATTGGGAACGTTTTTAAATTCAGCAAAAAACTCGTTTAAAATTCCTTTTTTTCCTAAAAATTTAATTCTGAAATTTTCGATTTCCTCTTGAGAAGAAGCACTAAACTTTTCAACTTCAGCAATATAATTTTTAATCTTATCTATCATTTGTTCATCAATTAAAGCGGCAAAGTTAAGAAAATAGAAAACTAATTGAAGCTTTTTAAGCGGCTATATTTTTGGAAGCTAATCGTAGCCGATCTTTATAGATATACATCATTAAAAAGAAGACCGCTATAGCGCCAAAGCTATGCCAGAGCCAATGGGTTCCCATTTCTAAAAAATCTGAACGTTTATCTAAAATCCTGAAGCTAATCGCTCCGCAAAACGACAATAAAGCAAAGAGAATGTACTTGCCAAACCTAAATTTAGTTTTTATTAGGTAAATGCACATGGGCAGCAATAAACCTAGAGCAGTAGCTATATAACCAATAGATGTCCCCAGTTTATTAGGCCAATCAATAAACCTTACACCAAAAAGCAATACTAAAACCAAGGCCAGCAATCCGTATTTTTGAAAGGAATTCTCCCCGTCTTTAAAGGTAAAATAAACAGAAGCTGAAAAACATAAAACCACAATAGGCACCCAATCCATCAGCAACCAAACTTCATGGCTTCGTGTGGCGTGATAAACCGTACCACCCACAAAACCGATTAGTAAAATAGGTAAAGCGTAAGCTAAAAAAGTTTGTTGTTTGACGTTTCTATAAACTCTTACTGAAAAGTACAGGATAATTGCCAAAAACAGCAAATTACTAAATGTGTTGAACGGTTCTACCGGAAACCTACCTTGTATGGTTTCTTTATAAATGGGGCCACTATCATTAGGAAAACTAAAAGCCAAAAGCAAGAAAATCATTTAGCTAATATATTCTTTTTCTAAAAAATATTGAACAATCGCTTCTTTCATCATAATAGATTGTTCTCCTGCTTTTAAATTGGGCAATTGCTCCAAGGTTTTGTAATGCGGCCAGCCGTCTTCGTCTATATAATCAAACTCATAATAACCATAAGGTTCTAACAAACGGCAAATGGCTATATGCATTAAATCTATTTTTTGGTCTTTTTTAAACCGGCGGTGTAATTGACCTAGTTCTTGCACACCAATTAAATAAATAATTGCATCCAATTCTAAGATTTCACCTTCTCCAAACTGAGAAGATAGTTTCTGTTGAACGTCTTCCCAATGTCTTTTTAAATCTTCATCTCTTGCCATAAGTTGCAAAGATAGTTAACTTCTCATTTTTAATTATATTTGCCGAATGAATATTATTGACGTAATTATTGTAGTAGTTCTTATTTTAGGATTTGTGCGTGGTGCTATGCGTGGACTTATTATAGAGCTTGCTTCACTTTTGGCAATTATTGCGGGAATTTACGGGGCTATTCACTTCTCTTATTTCGCAATTGATTTTTTATCTGAAAGGCTTTTTTGGGATGAAAAATATATTCAGATTGCTGGTTTTGCCATTACTTTTCTTTTTATTTCTGTATTAATATTTTTTACCGGAAAAATGCTCACTGAACTTGCCGGTTTAATGGCTCTGGGCGTAGTTAACCGAGTTATGGGTGGTGTATTTGGATTGATTAAATTTGCCTTTGTACTTAGCGTTATTTTAATGTTTATTGAAGGCTTCAACAAAAACATCACTTTTATTCACGAAGGAAAGTTTAGAACTTCCGTTTTATTTCAACCAGTAAAAAAAATTGCTCCATTAATTTTACCTCCGATATTGGAGGGGTTGGACGAATTGAAAGAAACGGATAAATTTGAAGAAACAGAAAAAGAATTGAATGCATAAAAAAGAGCCGAAATATCAGCTCTTTTTCATTTTTAAAAATTGTTGTTATTAGAAGTTTAGTTTATACACCTCATCTAATTCTTCATTATTACTTAGGTTAACCCCTAAATCGTTTACAATCCCGGTTCCTACTCCGTAAGCCCAACCGTGTACAGTTAACTTTTGGTCATTTTTCCAAGCGTTTTGCACGATGGAAGTTTCCGCCAAATCAAAAACTTGTTCTACCACATTTAGCTCGACAAACTTATCCCAACGTTCTTTTTTATCTTCAATCTTTTCCAATTCGTCTTTATGCATTTTGTAAACATCTTTAATGTGTCTAACCCAGTTGTCGATTAACCCAATAGATTTATTCTCCATTGCAGCTTTTACTCCGCCACAACCATAATGACCGCAGACAATAATGTGTTCAATTTTTAAAGCATTTACGGCGTAATCGAGCACGCTGAGCATATTCATATCGGTATGGACAACCATATTGGCAATGTTACGATGTACAAAAACTTCCCCCGGAGGCGCTCCGATAATTTCGTTTGCCGGCACACGACTGTCGGCACAACCAATCCACAGTAAAGGTGGTTGTTGGCCGTTTTCTAATCTCTTAAAAAATTCAGGATCTTCTTCTAATTTACTTTCTACCCATTTTTTATTGTTATCCAGAATTCTCTTATAAAATTCTTTTCCCATAATAATTATTTTTTAGGCGGTTTGTTTTTTTTCTTTTTCAAAAAATTCTCTGTAGCTATTAGGGTTTTCTACAGTTCCTCTTTCGGAGACTAATTTAATGGTTATATTTCTTTCTTTGGCATGAATAGCAAATTCATCTAAAATTTCTACAATATCGTAATCTAAAGATTTAGTTTTGGTTACATCAAGCTCTAAATGAGCACCTTTTGGTAAATTATGTAATTCACGGTTAATCGCTCCTTTATTTAAAAAGGTAACTTCTTCAGCTAAATGCATTTTAAATTTATTATCATTGGTCTCAAATCCTTCTTTGTGCAGGAAGTGTGAATTTTTATAGCTATTTAGCAAAATAGTGATAATCCCTACGGCCAATCCTAATCCTATCCCAATTAACAAATCGGTAAAAACAATTCCAATAATGGTGACAATAAATGGAATAAATTGTGCTTTTCCCAAACTATACATCTTTTTAAACAAGGCTGGTTTGGCTAGTTTATAACCTACAACGAAAAGAATGGCTGCTAATACTGCCAACGGAATTTTATTTAGCAACACCGGAATAGTCACCACAGAAATCAATAAGAAAATACCATGTAAAATGGCTGAAACTTTTGTTTTTGCTCCCGACTGTACATTTGCAGAACTACGCACAATTACTTGCGTAATAGGTAAACCTCCAATCAACCCGGAAACAATATTTCCTGTTCCTTGTGCTAACAATTCCCGATTGGTTGGTGTTACCCGTTTTTGAGGATCCAACTTATCTGCAGCTTCTACACATAAAAGCGTTTCTAAACTAGCTACGATAGCAATAGTGATTCCTGTAATCCAAACTTGCATATTGGAAATAGCACTAAAATCTGGAAAAGTAAATTGCATTGTAAAATCTTCAAAACTTTCCGGAACAGGAACTTTCACCAAATGTGCTTCAGCAATTTCTAAATTAGTTCCTTGCATCACCATATAGTAAACCACTCCGGTTACTACAGCTACCAGTGGACCCGGAATAATGGTAAAAATTTTATGTTTTTTAGAAAGTATGTTTTCCCAAAGTAATAAAATAACCAATGAAATAACCGTTACAATAATTGCTCCGGGAGAAATATAATCAAGCATATTGAAGAGTTCTGAAAAGGTATTTTCGCCATCGGCCTGAAAAAAATCCAAATCGCCTTCATAATCTTTATCGTAACCAAACGCGTGTGGAATTTGTTTTAGGAAGATAATAATCCCAATACCGGCCAACATTCCTTTAATTACTGACGAAGGAAAATAATAGCCAATCACTCCGGCTTTTAAAATACCCAATAAAATTTGAAGCGCCCCTCCAATTACTACAGCTACCAAAAACTGTTCGAAGCCCAAGGTCGCAATTGCTCCCAGCACAATTACAGCCAGGCCTGCTGCCGGACCACTAACTCCCAATTGCGAACCACTAATTGCTCCTACCACAATACCACCAATAATCCCTGCTATTAATCCTGAAAAAGCGGGTGCTCCACTTGCCAAAGCAATACCCAAACAAAGTGGCAAAGCCACAAAAAATACAACAACACTTGCAGGAATATCCTTATTTAAATGCTTAAACATACCTATTGAATTTTACAATGCTTTGCTGTTGTATGATTTACAAAAGCAACATTGTTTATTTTTTTAAATGAAATTTTTATGAAATACTACTAGAATGCTTAAGCAAATTCTGGTGGAGGGGAAAGTAAATCAAAGTAAATAACCGGTAAAGGCATTACATAATAATCACCAAATGAAGTGATGTTTTCTTCTAAAATAAAAGAAGTTAGATTAGATTCTGGAATGAGTTTGGATTGAAATTCGTCGCTTTTCTTTTCTCCGGTCTCTCCCGAATTCTCTTCATCTTCATTATAATTGAACACAAAAGACACATCAGCATTATGCTTAATTAACGTAACTATCGTTGGCGTTACGATAAAAGCTATAAATAAAAAAAGAAATATGGAGGCCAGCGACTTCAAGCAATTAAGTTTTATTTAACACTAAAGTAATAAAATTTATGCTTTCAAGCCTCTTATTTAAAATAAATATAAACTAAAGCGCTTTTAAGTCATTCTCTTTTATCCAACCTTGTCTTCCATCAGACAATTCAATTTTATAAAAACCGTTGAAATTGTCTAATATTTTAATTTTTGTCCCTTCGTGAAGCAAGAAAGCGTTAGACGATTGCGGATTGGGCTCTGAACGCACGGTAGATTCTTCAGCAAAAACTATCGCAAATTTTTTATTTTGCTGAATTCCATATTGCATATAAGCAAAACTTACAGAAGCTACCATCACTATAATCCCAACACCAAACCCTGTAAAGAAAATTCGTTTTTTGAGTGCTGAAGCTGAAAGATAATACAGCAAAAAGCAAACACTTAAAACGATAGAAGAAACAACCGCTAACCACGCCCAACCATTAAAACTGAGCTTAGATATAATACCGTCAAAAATTTTGGACAGGCTGCTTTTAGGCAAATCTTCAATCGCATCTAAGGTCATATTTTGTGCAAAAGCCAGATTATTTTCGGCATCTTCGTAAGCAGGATTCAGCTGTAAAGCCTTTTCATAATTATAAATACTCGGCGCAATATGATCTAATTTATAATGTGTATTTCCTAGATTGTAATACAGACTTGCAGAAGATTCGCCATTTTTTAAAATAGATTCATATTTGTCTATCGCAGCTTCATAGTTTCCATTAGCATAGTCTTGTGAAGCTTGTTGAAACAAACTTTCATTATCCTGGGCAAACAAACAACCACTTACTAATAAAAAAACAATTAATACCTTTTTCATCTTACAACTGCTTATCTAATTCTGAAATTGTTTTTTTGGCTTTATCATAATCTTGCTGCATTCCTACATTAGAAGTTGGCGTGTAACGGGCAAATTCGCAACTTTCTAAAATACCAATAAAAGAGTTTATGGTTTCCGCTCCTACTCCTTTTTCAGCGAGTAAAGATTTTATTTTCTCTTTACTCATTTCACCGGTCCGGATGGAAAGCTTCGCTTTTAAATAATTATGCAGCGCACGTTCTAAAGACTCATAAAATTGCTTTTGATCTCCTAGATTTTTTCTGGCTTCAGATAAATATTTTCTAGCGAGTTTATCTGCTTTTTTAGAGCGTTTTCCTTCCACATCACTCATCGAACTTTCACGTCTTCTACCAGTAACTATTCCGATGGGAATTAATAGTAACGGAGCGATTAAAGCTGTCCAAAATCCCGCACTTTTAAAAAATTCACCGCTGTTCTTTGGTTTTAAATTCGGTTCTAAGTCTATATACCTAAATTGTTTACCTGCGGAAGCAACCGGTTGTTTGGAAACACTGTTAGAATCTGCAGTAGCTACCGGAGTGTTTACTCTTGCAGGACCGTTTTCAACATTAATCAATAATTCTCTGGACGTTATCGTTTTATAAGTTTCACTTCTTGGGTCGAAATAAGAAAAACTCACCGGATTTATAGGGTATTTCCCTTTAGATTGTGGAACCACGGTATAACTATCAGAAATATTTCCATACATTCCGTTCATATTGGTATTTACATTTTCCTGATGTTCAGGCTCATATACTTCTAAGGAAGCAGGTAAATTTAACTTCGGAAGTTGAAATAGTTTTAAGTTTCCGTTTCCATTCACCTGAAGTTTTACCTGTAAAGATTCATTGGCATCCAATTGGTCTTTACTGTTGGTCACTTTAAAGTCAAAACTTCCTACGGCTCCTGTGAAATTAGCCGGTTTCCCTTCAGTTGGTAATGCTTTTACGTTAATGATGGTGCTGGGGGAAGCTACCGTTCTTTCCACCGTTTCATATAATCTTCTTCCAAAAATATCACGCCGGTCTGAAGGAACATTGACGGGAACGGTAAAAGTTAAAGGATCTATTTTCAGCTCTCCGGTTTTCTGCGGATACAATACCGTTTTCTTTACAGTTACGTATTGATATGGGTCTCCTTTGTACAAATCTTCTTTTGCACTATACTGAGGAATATCGATATCTTGACTCCAGAAATCTGTGTATTGCGGAACGTCTTTAGGATACCACTGACGAACATTGACGTCTTGACTAAAATACAATCTATATTCAATGGAAATACCTTCATTTAAATAGGGCGTTCTATCGGAAACATTTACCACAAGATGAATGTTATCTGCCGCGATAATTTCAGGATTGCTGCCATCAGTAGGCTTATCTACCGCTGCAGTAATTTCCACATCAATAGGAGGCGTTTTGTAGGTTTGTCCTTGTATTTCAATAGTTGCCTGACCTATGGTGAAATTTCCTCTTCCGTTGGGTTGCAAATAGTAACTATATTTTTTTTGAAAGGAACGTTTCCCATTCACAAAACTCTGACTGATAGATTGATTGGGACCACCAATGACTTTGAATCCCCGAAAATCCGGTGGATTAAAATTATCTCCATCTTGATTCATTGTAAAATCTATACGCAAACGCTCGTTCACGCCTAGTTTTTCTCTACTGGCTTTGGCTTCAAATTCTACTTGTGCCAATCCGGTAAAGGAAACAAATAAGGTAAGTATGAATAAAATTTGTTTCAGCTTCATTACCAATCTTTATCTGTATTATTTCGTTGCCCTTTTGCTCTGCGGGCATTGATTTTATCTTGAACTTCTTTTTCTTGATTTTCCATGGCTTCTAACAGGTTTTTTATTTGCTGCGGAGACATTTTACCTTCTTGCGGCTGCGGCTGCTCACTCTTTTCATCTCCTTTTTCACCACTGTCTTGCTGTTGTTGTTGGTTTTTCTTTTGATCGCCTTCGCCTTCTTTTTTCTGCTGCTGGTTTTGTTTTTCTTTATCTTCTTCTTTCTTGCCTTCGTCGCCTTGGTTATCTTGATTTTTATTTTCTTTATTCTGGTCTTCTCCTTCCTGATTTCCTTCGTTATTCTTGTCTTTTTCTTTATTATCTTCCTTGTCCTTGTCTTTTTGCTTCTCTTGGTCTTGTTGTTTTTTCTTCGCCTTTTCTTTGGCTACAGCAAGATTGTAACGGGTTTCATCATCGGTTGGGTCATTGCGTAAAGCGTTTTTATAAGCTTGCACCGCCTCTTCATACTTTTCTTCTTTCATAAAAGTATTTCCTTGATTGTGATAAGCGCTGTGTTTTAATGCTTTACTTTCTGCTATTTTGGCAGATTGATTTAATCTAGAGAAAGCTTCCGGATTTTTTTCTTTGTTATGGTAAACGGTTCCCAGGTTATATTTTAATTCAGCATTATCGGGGTCTTTAGAGATGGCTTTTCGGTATTTAGCTTCGGCATCAATAAAGTTATTTTCTGCCATCGCCTCTTGAGCTTCCGCAGCAAGAACCCTAGCTTCACGCTTTCTTTTTTCTCCTTCTTTATTTTGTGCCTGAAGCTGAAAAGCTGTCAAACCAATGAGTAAAAATATAATAAGCTTACACTTCATCTTCTTTCTTTTCATTAAACAGGTTAAGGCGTCTAATCCAAGCCGTTTTTCTTTCTAAAATAAACACATCTAATACTATAAAAAGTATGCCAAAGCCTAAAAACCATTGAAACTGGTCTTTATAATCTGCAAATTGTTTGCTCTCGAATTCGGTTTTTTCAATATTCGCCAAAATCTCGTTGACTTTGTCTATTACTTCGTTTGTGTTTGTACCACTAATGTATTCGCCGTTGGTTTCTTCTGAAATTTGTTTTAAGGTAGCTTCATCTAAACGCGTAATTACGGTTTCTCCACTTCTATCTTTCTTGTAAGATTGAATGACATTATTTCTCTTGATAGGAATTGGCCCTCCTTTGCTGGTTCCTACGCCGATGGTAAAAATACGAATACCTTTTTCGGCGGCTTGTTCAGCAATATCGGCAATATCACCTCCGTGGTCTTCCCCATCACTGATAAGAAATAAAACACGATTAGTTTCAGATTCATCATTGTAATAGGTTTGCGCCAACTCAATAGCTTCATTAATGGCAGTTCCTTGACTGGAAACCATATCGGTATTCATCGCCTGTAGAAATAGTTTGGCTGAACCATAGTCTGTGGTAATGGGTAACTGCGGAAATGCCGAGCCTGCATACGCGATAATCCCAATGCGATCACTGGTTAAATTATTGATGATTTGCGTAACCAATTGCTTCGACTTTTCTAAACGATTGGGCGCAATATCTTCGGCCAACATACTTTTACTTACATCAATTGCGAACACAATGTCGATTCCTTCGCGTTTGACGGTTTCCATTTTAGAACCAATTTTAGGGTTGACCATCGCCATGGTTAAAAAGGCAATCGCTAAACTCCACAAAATCACTTTTAAAACTGGTTTAAATTTGGATTTATTCGGACTTAAACGCTCTAGCGATGTCGTAGTAGCAAATTTTTTCTGTGTTCTTTTTTTCCAAAGAATGTTTAGAAAATACAACAGCAAAACCACCGGGATTGCCAGTAACAGCCAAAAGAATATTTTTTCTTCTAATACTACCATTTATACAAAACTTCTAAATACGGTGTTTCTTAATAAAATTTCCAATAGAAATAGAATTCCTGCTAAGATAACCAAGGGCCTGTATTTTTCTTCGTAATTATAAAACTTAGATTCTTCTATTTCTGTTTTTTCCAATTTATTGATTTCCTCATAAATTGCCTCCAGCTTTTCATTATTGGTCGCCCGAAAGTATTTTCCGCCGGTCTGGTTGGCAATTTGTTTTAATAATTCTTCATCTATCTGAACTTTGGTAGGTCCATATCTCAATTGTCCTTTGGGAGAAATTCCGATAGGTCCCATTGCTGTCCCGTTAGAACCTAAACCAATGGTATACACTTTAATGTCATATTCTTCGGCTAGTTCGGTGGCGATTTGTGGATCTATAAATCCGGCGTTATTCACCCCGTCTGAAAGTAAAATAATGACTTTACTTTTAGCTTTACTTTCTTTTAAACGGTTAACCGATGTTGCCAAGCCCATCCCGATAGCGGTTCCGTTTTCCAGTAAATCGCTATACTGAACGTCACGCAACGCACTTTGCACAATACTTTTGTCGCTGGTAATTGGGGTTTTGGTAAAACTCTCTCCGGAATAAACCACCAACCCAATTCGGTCGTTGGTACGGTCGTTAATAAAGTCTGCCGCTACTTCTTTTAAAGCTTCCAAACGGTTGGGTTTTAAATCTCTTGCCAACATACTTGGGGAAACATCTATAGACATGACAATATCTATCCCTTGCGTTTTTTTGGTTCTTGAAGTTACATCTACCGTTCTTGGTCTTGCCATTGCCGTGATGAGTAAGGCTAAACTTAACAACCGAAGTAACAGCAAAACCGGTCTCAACTTCGGCAACAAGCCTTGTTTTACTTTAAAACCTTTAATGCTGGATATTTTTACTTCCGGGGTTTGTTTATTCCTTTTCCAGATATACCAAGCAATGAGCAATGGAAAAAGCAAAAACAGCCAAAACCATTGAGGATTTTCAAAAGTGATGTTATTAAAATTAAAATCGAACATTAATTTTCGCTATTAAATTCAACAGAATTAATTACCCTATTCGCAATCTCTTCGGCATATTCATCATTCTTATTGTAAATAATCATGATTTGCTCAAAACCGCCATTCACAGCAAGATTCAAAATAGTATAACTTTTTTCTTCATCTTTTTGCGTTAGTAGGTTTTTGTAAACTGCACTTCCAAAAACCTTTACGCCTTCTTGTCCTGATGGAATGGTAAATTTTTCATCTTTCATTAAAATGTTTCGTGCACCATTTTTTTCCATCTCATTATAAATGCCATCCACTGCTTTATCAAAATCAAATTTAGTGTTGGGAGGAAAAGGAACCGTTGTTACCATGATATGAAAATTCCCCATTAAAGCTCCATAAGTAAATATCTCTGGATTTGGAGCTTGACCTTGAGTTGGTAAATTGAGAGAATCTGAACTTCTTCTTAAAACTTCCGGAGTTGAAACTTTTACGGGTGGATTACCGTATTCACTGGTAACCCATTCACCTTGCAATAATTCTTTGGTAGGCGTACCGAACACTTGGTCTTTTACCGTGTTGTAACCTTTAACCACAACAAAACCTATAACTACCGCAAGAATTAGAAAAACACCTCCCGCAACAGAAAAAATAATTGTTCTTCTTTTTTTCTTTCGGCGTTTTTCTTCCCGATAAGCTTCGTCTTGCAAACGTTCTTCTTCAGTAGGTTCTGGCTTTGATTGTTTAATACTATTGATGTCTTCTTCTATAAGTTTTCGGTCGTTTTTGGCGGTAAGTTTGTCCATTCCGCCACCGGCAAACTTTATTAAATCTGCTCTTCGTAAGATTTCAGCTAATTCGTCAATGACTTTTTGATCAAGATGAATCTTCTGATTTTTCTTCAACCTATTTAATCTCGTGATTAATTCATCTGTGGTACTCTCCAACGCCCGCTCGTCAATTTCTTCATCGATATATCTTTTTATAGCAGTGGTTAGGGTTGAATAGTAAGTTTTCATTTCTCCTTGTTCCAAGGTCTTACTTTCATCTAACTTATGAAGCGTTTGCATGGCTTGCTCGTAAGGCGGCAACTGCTTTTCTTTTTCCAGTTTTCGCTTACGGAGCTTGATAATCAAGAAAACAATTCCCGCTATAACCAATAATCCTATGAACACCCACAATATCCATAAAGGAAATTGCATAGGTTTTTCAATTTCGATAGTGGGTTTAATAGGAAAAATTTCTTGTTTGGTGGTATCGACAGCAACGGTAGCGACTTCCACTTTTACAGAATCGGTAAAAAAGGATTGATTATTTACCTGAATTTTCTGTCTAGGAATGGTATAGCCTCCAGAATCCCATTGAGTTAAAGCATATTCACGGGTTAACTTCCAACTTTTGGCATCCTTGAGTTTGGTGGTATCTATTTTATAAGCTTCCACCATTTCCAGTGGCATAAAGGTTTGCCCTTCGGGAAATACGATGGTGGAAGTGGTATCTGCCTCCACATTTATTTTATAGCGAATCTGTTCGCCTATTTTTATTTGGCTGGTATCGATGGAAGATGAAATTTCCTGCGCCGAAGTTTGCTGAAGAAAAAGCACTCCCAATACCGCAAAAAGCATCAACTTGTTGACTGATATTTGCTCTAGTAACTGCTTCATGTTAACCTCTCTGTTTAAAATAGCCCAACAATTTTTTTACATAACTTTCATCTGTTCGGGTATTAATGCTTCCTGAACCACTCAACCTAAAACTGGACTGAAAATAATCTGCTCGCTCTCTAAAATATTTGGCATAACCTGTCCTTACTGATTTGGAACCGGTATTTACCCAAATAAGCTCTCCGGTTTCTTCATCTTGCATTTGCACCATTCCCACATTGGGCATTTCTTCTTCACGTTTATCGTAAACCCGAATTCCGGTAACGTCATGTTTATTACCCATAATTTTGAGTGTATGCTGATAATCATCGGTTAGAAAATCTGAAAGAATAAACACGATAGCTTTTTTCTTCATCATATTCTGAAGAAACTTTAGGGCTTTGGAAAGGTCTGTTTGTTTGCTTTTCGGTTGAAATTCTAACAGCTCCCGAATAATCCGCAACACGTGAGAACGCCCTTTTTTAGGCGGGATGTATAATTCAACCTCATCAGAAAAGAGTAACAAACCTATTTTATCGTTATTTTGGGTTGCTGAAAAAGCCAAAGTTGCAGCAATTTCAGTGATGATATCTTTTTTGAAGGTTTCGGTAGAACCAAAAAACTCAGAGCCCGAAACATCGGCTACCAACATCATGGTCAATTCACGTTCTTCTTCAAAAACTTTTACAAAAGGTTCGTTATAACGTGCGGTTACATTCCAATCAATACTACGCACATCATCACCAAATTGATATTGACGTACTTCGCTAAAGGTCATCCCACGACCTTTAAAGGTTGAATGATATTCACCACCAAACACGTGGTTGCTTAACCGCCGTGTTTTAATTTCTATTTTTCTTACTTTTTTAAGAAGTTCTTTCGTGTTCATTATTCCGCATCAGATTAGATTTTCAACTGAAAAAAATTAACCAGTTTTGTCTATTCTATGGCACTTCAATTTCATTTACGATTTTACCTACAATATCTTCTGAAGTGATATTTTCGGCTTCGGCTTCATAGGTGATTCCGATTCTGTGACGTAAAATATCCATCACTACCGCTCTTACGTCTTCTGGGATTACGTAACCTCTCCTTTTGATAAAAGCATAACATTTAGCTGCTGTTGCCAAGTTAATACTACCCCTTGGTGAAGCTCCAAAAGAGATTAATGGTTTTAAGGATTCTAGTTTATATTTCTCAGGGTAACGGGTCGCAAAAATGATATCGAGAATATATTTTTCAATTTTTTCATCCATATAAACTTCACGAACGGCTTGTTGAGCGGTTAAAATTTGCTCTAACGAAACCACCGGATTCACTTTCTCGAAAGAACCTTTTAAGTTGGCTCTCACGACCAATTGCTCTTCTTCCAGTTTAGGATAATCGATGACAGTTTTCAGCATAAAACGGTCAACTTGCGCTTCGGGCAATGGGTAAGTTCCTTCTTGTTCTACCGGATTTTGCGTTGCCATTACCAAAAATGGTTTGTCTAATACAAAGGTTTGCTCACCAATGGTAACTTGTTTTTCTTGCATCGCTTCCAGTAACGCGGATTGTACTTTGGCCGGCGCACGGTTAATCTCATCTGCCAATACGAAATTAGCGAAAATTGGACCTTTTTTAATGCTGAAGTCATTCACCTTCATATTATAAATCATCGTTCCTACTACATCGGCAGGAAGTAAATCTGGTGTAAATTGAATCCTGCTAAAACTTCCTTTTACTGCTTTGGAAAGGGTATTAATCGCCAAGGTTTTTGCCAATCCGGGAACTCCTTCCAACAAGATATGACCCTGCCCCAATAAACCGATTAATAATCGCTCGACCATATGTTTTTGACCCACGATTACTTTGTTCATTTCATTGGTCAATAAATCTACAAACGCACTTTCCCGTTGTATTTTTTCATTTAAACCTGCAATATCTACGGATGTGTTTTCTTCCATAATTTATAACTAAAATTAAATTCATTCTATTCTCTTTCTAAGACTTGGCAAAGTCCCAAAATATTCATTTAATATTGTTAATATTTGGTTAAAATAACAGAGTTTTCAAATATAAAATGAATCGTTAAAATGGAGCAATTTTTAAGTCTTTTATTCAAAAGACTTAAGAGATATTTTTGTGTTGCAATTTTTTTGAAGAAAATAAAAAAAGAGCGAGAAAAAACATTATCTCACTCTTTATAACTTTATTGTGTGTTACTGAAAAGTTACCACTTCAACAGTGGTGGTCTGTTCAACATCTACTCCAATATTTTCAAGAATTTGAATATCTAAATCAAGACCTATTTCCGGAGTAAAAGTTAAAGTATACGAACCTTCAGGTAAACCGTACAAAGTATAATTACCATTTGCATCGGTATATGCTGAAACGACAACATTACCGTCTGCACTTGTAGCGGTTACTAAAGTTTGCATCGTGCTAGGAGTTACAGTTCCTGAAATAATCCCTGTAACGGCCAACTTACTAGCTCTTATTACAGGCTTTAGCAAATAACCTCCGTTTCCTTGCTCTACAACAGATGCTTCTACATCAAAATCTAAAACATACTCATATAGAATACCATCTTCTAAAGTTTCGTTTAAATTAATTTTTAAACCTGATTGTTGTGCACTCGGAGTTTGTAAATCCATCGTTTCTCCATCTACAACTACAGTGTTCTCTGTTCCCAAGACCAATCTAATTTGAGAAATGTCACCTGCAGGGATTTCTTCATCAATGGCTAAATTAGCACTTTGCCCTCCTGTCAACTCTAACAAATCATAAATTCCGGCATTTACTTCGCCTACATGATATTCAGCTTCATCACCTTCGTATTTAATCACAACATCTTCTACATCAATATTCACCGCTTCATAATCGCCGGGAGCATCTACTAATTTCACAGACATTCTAGCGTTGCCTTCACTATTTCCTGTTGAAGAATCATCGTCATCGCTACAAGAAGTAAATAAAACTAATCCTAAAAAGATTGCTAATACTGATTTTACATTCATTTTTTTCATCATTATTGCTTTTAAAATTTCGGCTATTTTAGTGAATGAAACTCTTTTCAAAATAGTCCTTAACGCTCTTTAACGAATAGGTTAACAATTGCTTAAAGAATTTTGGATAAATAACCAAAACTCTTTTTATAATTTTTAAATTGAATTACTTTTAAACAAAAAGTAAAATTTGATGAGCAAAACTGCATTTATTACGGGAGCAACTAGCGGAATTGGAAAAGCCACCGCTATTGAACTGGCTAAAGAAAATATAAACTTAATTCTCTGTGGAAGAAGAAAAAACCGTTTAGATGAATTGAAAACTGAACTTTCCACGAAAGTAAAAGTTCATACGCTAAGTTTTGATATCAGAAATAAAGAAGAGGTAAAACAAGCGATTGATTCGTTACCGGAAGAATTTCAGCAAATTGATATTTTAATTAATAATGCCGGAAACGCACATGGACTAGATCCTATTCAAAACGGAAGTGTTGATGATTGGGAAGCAATGATTGATATTAATGTGAAAGGCTTACTATATGTGAGCAAGCAAATTATTCCGCAGATGGTAAAACGTGGTAACGGACACATTATTAATATTGGTTCTACTGCCGGAAAAGAAGTTTACCCTAATGGAAATGTGTACTGCGCCAGTAAACATGCGGTAGATGCAATTAATCAAGGAATGCGAATTGACCTTAATGGCACGGGAATAAGGGTTGGTGCCATTAATCCGGGAATGGTTGAAACAGAATTTAGCAAAGTGAGGTTTAAAGGAGACAGCGAAAAAGCTTCAAAAGTCTATCAAGGTTTTGAACCGCTACACCCCGAAGATGTTGCCGATATTATCCGCTTTGTCGTAACCCGGCCTTATCACGTAAATATTGCCGATTTAATCGTGATGTGTACTGCTCAGGCTTCTTCCACTATTGTAGATAAAAAATGATATGATTAACAAGCGCTTACTCATAAAAAATCTTTTGGCTCATAACGATGAGAACAGTTTTTATGACAAAAAGCGTAAATTAAATCTGGGTGACAAGGAAGGAAAAGCGAAGTTTTTAAAGCATGTGTGCGCACTTTCTAACAGTAATCCATTTAACAATAGTTACATTGTAGTGGGTGTGGAAGACCGTGATAATAGTATTGTGGGGGTCGATTTTTTTGATGATAGTAAAATTCAGAATTTAGTTAATGCCTATTTAACGAATCCGCCACAAATCACTTATGAAAATATCCTTTTTCCGCACTTACCTAACGATAAGGTAGTTGGTTTGGTAATTATCAGAGCCAACCACGGAAGGGTTTGTAGTCTTCGGAAAAACATTTGGAAATACTATGGGGGAGCCGTTTTCTTTCGGGATGGAAGCATCAGTATGCCCAAAGATTTTGGTATTGATTTAAAAGATAGAAATTCTGAAATTGTTGCTTCTATTGAAAGTCATTCGCACAATACCATTGAATACACTCTTGATGGTGTTTTTGATTTTATGCAGAAAAACAGGGATTATCGCCCAACTTACAAAGTGTTCCAAGAATATTTTGTGGTGTGCTGGGCCGGAAAAGAAAAAGTAGTCAAAGACCAAAAGTATTACAGTCGCGTAAATATTGAATTGATTAACGAGCAGGTAAAGCTATTTTATTCAGATTTAGATGAAATAAGTATTTTTTTCGCTCCAGATGAATTCAAAATTATCGAATATGTGTATTTGGGCTTATATGAAAACTATCAATATTATCCGTTGGAAGAAGTGAAAATTAGCTTCAAAAATAACATGAGTTACGAGATTGAAAGTAAAATTGTTTTTGAACCGCCACAATTTTCAAAGAAAACTTTATACCATATTTATAACAGTAATTCAGCATTAATCAGCAAATTATCCAAAAACTTTAACTTGCAACCCGATGAAGAAAAAGACATCAAACGCCTTCCCGACACCTTACTTTTATGTTACCTAAACGGCATTGAAAAAGCTTATGATAAGCTTGACCAAGCTAAAATGCTTTTAAAAAATTACCCGCAGACCTATCAACGTTTAAAAGATAATTTAAGAATATTAAGAAAAGTGAGGTATAATTAATCTCAACTCTAGTATCAAGATACTTATGGAAAAACTATTGTACGAAAATTTATTAAAGAATAAATTTAAATCTTTGTTAATCTGAAACACTTCCGAGCAAACTAAGCTTGGAAGTTGTAATTTTACCTCAATGAGAAGATTTACAATAGGAGACATTCACGGTGGACTTAAAGCGCTACAGCAAGTTTTAGAGCGAGCGAAAGTTACCCCACAAGACCAATTAATATTTTTGGGTGATTATGTGGATGGCTGGAGTGATTCTGCCAATGTCGTTTCATTTCTTATCGAGTTTTCCCAAACTCACAATTGTATTTTTATTCGCGGTAATCATGACGATTTAGTTCATCATTGGTTAAAAACCGATGAGCAAAACGAAAATTGGTTAAAACACGGCGGGCAATCCAGCAAGGATTCTTACGCCGAATTGAGCAAAGCTGAAATAGAAGCACATAAAAACTTCTTCAGTCAACTTGAAAATTATTACATCGACCAAAACAACAATCTTTTTGTACATGCAGGTTTTGCCAACATGCACGGTCCACAGAATGAATATGAAGCTTACATGGTCTATTGGGACAGAACGCTGTGGGAAATGGCTCTTTCTTTAGACAAGAAATTAAAACCCGATGATTTACTTTACCCTAAAAGATTAAAGTTATTCAATGAAATTTTTATCGGTCATACTCCCGTCACGCGAATTAACGAAACCCAACCGGTAAACGCTGCCAATGTTTGGAATGTAGATACCGGTGCAGCTTTTAAAGGACCACTCACCATGTTAAATGTTGAAACAAAAGAAATTATACAAAGCAATCCCGTTCATCAACTTTACCCTAACGAACCCGGTAGAAATTAAAACAACACCAAATCATGAAAAAAATATATATTTTATTCAGCTTACTTTTAGTTACCCTTCTAGCAAAAGCGCAACAAGAAGAATTTCCTAAAAACGAAGTAAAACTAAACATCGCTAACACCATCGCCATTGCTTCCGTAGAAGTAGGCTACGAACGGTTTATCGGTTTTAACCAATCGATAGAAATTATTGGACTCATCAACGAGCGTATTAATTACCATAGCGAAAGCGGTTCAAGAGAATTCAATACCAACAGTATTAAATTGGGCTATAATTATTATTTCAACCAAGAAAATGCGGGGTCAGGAATTTATGCCAATCCATTTGTGAAATACCGATTTGGAGATTTTACACAAGACAAAACGATTGAAGGTCAAACAGTAAACCTAGAAACCGACATGAATACTTTTATGGTTGGTTTGGGAGCCGGTTATAAATGGAATTTTAGTGACAAATTTGTTTTAGGGCCATTTGTAAATATTGCCCGTAATTTTAGTGAAGAAGTAAAAGAACGCTTTTCTGCCATTGAATTTAATGCAGGTTTTCACGTTGGCTATCGGTTTTAATTAATTTTTTATCGCTCTATTTTATATAAAAAATTATTTTTGCAAAAATTTTTAAAATATGAGCGTACTTGAAAAACGATTAAAGGACCGTAGCGGTAATAAGTGTGAATTATGCGGTTACGAACACGACTTGCAAATTTATCAAGTACCTCCAACTTCAGAAGGAACTTTAGAAGATTCCATTTTAGCTTGTAAAACCTGTGTGGCGCAAATTGAAGATCCTGAAAAAGTAGAACCCAATCACTGGCGTTGTTTAAACGAAAGTATGTGGAGCGAGCATTTACCGGTACAAATTGTCGCTTGGCGTATGCTGAATAGATTACGTGCCGAAGGATGGCCACAAGATTTACTGGAAATGATGTATCTGGATGAAGAAGCTTTAGCTTGGGCAAAAGCTACGGAAGACACTCAAGATGAAGCAGAAAAAATTATCCATAAAGATAGCAATGGCAATATTTTAGCCGATGGAGATTCAGTAGTACTTATTAAAGATTTAGATGTAAAAGGAGCCAATTTTACAGCCAAACGAGGGACTCCCGTTCATCGAATTTCATTGGTTTGGGACAATGCCGAACAAATTGAAGGCCGAGTAGAAGGCCAGCATATTGTAATCCTTACCCAATACGTAAAGAAAACAAAGTAGCCAAAAGGCTACTTATGTTCTGCAAGTATATTTCTTGCATTTTCGTTATTGGGGTCGAGTGCCAAAGATTTTTTATAGGCTTCTATGCCTTCTTTTTCTTTGCCCAACTTCAGTAATATTTCACCATAACTATCCCAAGTGTTTGCTGCTTTAGGGTACAATTCCGTATTCAGTTTTAAAACTTTTAAAGACTCCTCCAATTTATTTTGTGACATTAAATGATATCCAAAATTATTTAAATCGCTCTCTGCAATATAATATTCACTTTCTTTTCCTTTTTTAAATTCAATTTTAACTAAATCAGTTGTTTTGTCAATCGAGTTTGTTTCTGTATAGTAGAAAAAAACTTTTTTCAAGTTCATTATTCTTTCATTCTCTTTTTGTTGCGCTAAAGTGGGTACACTATAATAAGTTCTTTCCTGATCAGTGACTTTGGTAGTATCCATCTTATACTGTTTTTGTTTTCCAGAACCATCGCCAATATATTGTGTCCCATAAATTTGTGGTTCTTCTCGCCGCATCAAATCACGATCTACTGCTGCGGCATACCACCATCGGTTTAAAGTCGAGTCCATTGCAATCGCTGTTTTAAAACTTTCTACCGCCATTTTTGAGGCGATAGTATCATTACCGTGCTGAAAAATAATCCCAGCATTATAATAATCTTTGGCCGTTTTTAATGCTCCGTTATTAAAAAGCCTTGTGGCTTTAGCTAGACGAATACTATCGTGCTTATTCCTTATTCTCCAATCTGTACCATTAAAACGTTCTTCTTGATCGGCATCGGCCATTTTTTGTAGCTCTTGATTGGTTTGTGCAAAACCACTACTAATTGTTAATAGTAAAATTAAACTGAAGTAAATTTTATTCATTTTTTTAAGTTCTATAGTATTATTAGAAATACGAAAGTAATAATGAAGCGTTACAATTTATTTTAAACTTCAAGAATTAAAAAACCCCACATAAAATGCGAGGCTTTATATAATTTCTAAAATCTAAAATTAATTTACAAATCAAATTTAATACCCTGCGCTAATGGCAATTCAGTGGTATAATTGATAGTATTGGTTTGTCGGCGCATATATATTTTCCAAGCATCAGAACCTGATTCGCGACCGCCACCGGTTTCTTTTTCACCTCCAAAAGCTCCACCAATTTCAGCACCGGAAGTTCCAATATTTACGTTGGCAATTCCACAATCTGAACCTTCTACAGACAAGAAACGTTCAGCTTCTCTTAAATTATTGGTCATGATTGCTGAAGAGAGTCCTTGGCGAACACCATTTTGTAGTTCTAGTGCGTTTGAAACATCACCTTTATATTTCATAATGTAAAGTACCGGTGCAAAAGTTTCGTGCTGGACGATTTCAAAATGATTCTCAGCTTCAGCAATTGCCGGTTTTACATAGCAGCCACTTTCATATCCTTCACCTTCTAAAACACCTCCTTCTACTAATACTTTTCCGCCTTCTTCCACTACTTTATTTAAAGCTGCTTGGTAATTTTTAACCGCATCTTTATCGATAAGCGGACCAACATGATTATTTTCATCTAACGGATTTCCTATTTTAATTTGCTTATAGGCATCAACCACCGCATCTTTCACTTTATCATATACATCTTCGTGAACAATTAATCGGCGGGTTGAAGTACAACGCTGTCCGCAGGTTCCTACGGCTCCAAATACCGCTCCGATCACCGTATTTTTAATATTCGCATCGGGTGTTACGATAATGGCGTTATTTCCGCCTAACTCTAAAAGTGATTTTCCTAAACGCCCGGCAACTTCTTTCGCTACGGTTTTTCCCATTCGGGTTGATCCTGTTGCAGAAATTAATGGAATTCGCTCATCTTTTGTCATCAACTCGCCCACTTTATAATCACCGGTAATTAAGCAGGAAATTCCTGCAGGAGCTCCATTTTCAGCAAAAACACGTGCTGCAATATTTTGGCAAGCTACTGAGGTTAATGGAGTTTTCTCTGAACCTTTCCAAATACAAGCATCGCCACAAACCCAAGCCAAAGCTGTATTCCAAGACCAAACGGCCACCGGAAAGTTAAATGCTGAAATGATCCCAACTACACCCAACGGATGGTATTGTTCGTACATTCTATGACCGGGACGTTCTGAATGCATGGTTAAGCCGTGCAACTGTCGTGAAAGACCTACTGCGAAATCACAGATATCGATCATCTCCTGAACTTCACCTAAACCTTCCTGGTAAGATTTTCCCATTTCATACGAAACCAGTTTTCCCAGCGGTTCTTTTAATCGACGTAATTCATCATTGAATTTTCTCACAATTTCGCCACGCTGCGGTGCGGGCATAGTTCGCCATTCCTTAAAACCTCCGGTTGCTGTCGTAATTACTTTTTCGTAATCATCAGATGTAGTTGCTTTTACTTTTCCAATTAAAGCTCCATCTACAGGAGAGTAAGATTCAATGATTTCCCCATTAGAGAAAAAATCTTTTCCTGTTGATGTTCCATTATTTATTTCTTGTAGCCCTAATTCTTCTAAGGCTTTATCAATTCCAAAATCTTTTGCGATTTGACTCATCAATTTTGCAGTTTTATAAATTTATTGTTTTAGTTTTTACGAAAATAATAAAATTTAAATGCAAACCCATATCAATGTCTATTAACTAAAAAATTGTTTCCTATTAAAAAGCTCTAGGAACTCCTCACTTTTGGTAAAGTCAGAATTGGATTTTATTCATCAGCTACAAAACGAGTATCGACCGGCATCACCTCTCCGCAATTGTCACAGGTACGTAATTCTTCACTTCCGTAAAAATGCTTAAAGTGTTTTAAAAAGTCTTTTTCAATATCGTGTAACGGAAAATAAACTTCATATAGTTTATGGTTACAATTATCACAGAACCAAAGCAAACCATCTTTACCCTCTAAATGAGCCCGCTTACGCTCGACCACCAAACCAATAGAGCCTTCCTTACGGCCGGGAGAATGAGGGACTTTTGCAGGATGTAAATACATATCTCCCGCTCCCAACTTCATCGTTTTCTTTTCGCCATCTTCTTGAATATGCACCTCTATTTCTCCTTCTAACTGATAGAATAATTCTTCGGTTTCATTATAGTGATAATCTTTTCTTGCATTAGGTCCAGCAACAATCATTACAATATAATCGCCTGCATCTTTATATAAATTTTTATTACCTACCGGTGGTTTTAAGGTATCTCTATTTTCTTCTATCCACTGGTTGAGGTTAAACGGTTTTTGAATAGCCATAATTTTAGATTTTTAAACTCTTAAAGTTACATATTTTCAAGCTATCTCTTGTTGTTTTCAGGTCTTTTTTAATTTCATTGTCTGTTGAATAATACGCAAGCTATCGTCAGCTACTTTTAAATTTCTTTGCAGACGGGAATCCCTACAAAGCTAACAACACCTTCATCCTTGAGACAGGAGAAATATCAAATTTTATATCTTAGTTAAAAATCAACTCATTATGAAAAAACCCTTCCTCCTCTTCTCTATTCTCTTGCTAAGTCTTAGCTGTCAAAAAACCACTACAGATTCCGATAAAAATTCTACCGAAGAAGTTTCCGCAGATACAATCGCGAAGCAAAAAGCTCCGTTTGGGATCGTGATTCACGGTGGTGCAGGATACATCAAACAAGGAAATTTATCAGATTCATTAGAACAGGCTTATCACGACAAATTGCAAGAAGCCATCACGACCGGAAATGAAATTTTAAAAAACGGAGGTTCGGCCGTCGAAGCCGTGCAACGCACGATTAATGTGATGGAAGATTCACCTTTATTCAACTCAGGGAAAGGCGCCGTACTTACCAACGAAGAGTTGCCGGAACTGGACGCTTCGATTATGGATGGTAAAACCCTGAATGCCGGTGGAGTTGCGGGAATTTCAACCGTAAAAAATCCAATTAATTTAGCTTACGAAGTGATGGAAAATTCAGACCACGTGTTGCTCGCCCGCGAAGGTGCTGAAGCTTTTGCGAAAACCAGAAATTTAGAGATCGTCGATCCAGAATATTTTATTACCGATAAGCAACTTCAAAATATTCAGCGTATAAAAAGAGAAAGTGAACATAAGCAATCGGCATTTTATAATCCCGATATTAACGGAACTAAATTTGGAACGGTAGGTTGTGTGGCTTTAGATAAAAACGGAAATCTTGCTGCCGGAACCTCAACCGGCGGAATGGCCAACAAAAAATGGGGACGCATTGGCGATTCGCCTATCATCGGCGCAGGAACTTATGCCAACAACAAAACCTGCGCCGTTTCTGGAACAGGTTGGGGCGAATATTATATTCGTGGCGTTGTGGCTTACGATATTTCAGCATTGATGGAATATAAAAGTTTAAGCTTAGCTGAAGCTGTTAAAAAAGTGATTTACGAAAAACAACCCGATTTAGGCGGTAATGGCGGCATCATCGCGATCGATCATCTGGGAAATATCGCGATGGAATTCAACACTCCCGGAATGTTTAGAGCAAGTTATTTAATTGATGAATTGACCATTAAAATGTATTCGGAAGATTAAGTCCCCTAACTCTTTTTTTAAAAGAAGGGGAACTTTAATCTTACTTTTTTTCATTTCTGAACAGCTTCCCTCTTTCCCAAGGAGGAATGTCTAAAATTTATTTAGACAGGGTTGGTTTTTGGCAACACCAAACTATTCCTTTTTCAAAATCGTCAACACAATAATGGCTACTCTACCAATTAAAAAAGTAATCATTCCAAAAACCGGAGCTAACGAAGCTACCTTAAGACCACCGGCAATTAAAGCTGGCGATAAACTTTCACCAATCGCTTCAATACTATCAAAAGCAGAAATTAAACCGATAAGCTGACCTAAAAATCCCCAAACCAAAGCAAAAAGGCTTAAAGAACTTATCAAGCTCATGGTTTTCGGAAGGTTTTTCCATTGAATTAATTCAACAATAAATAAAATCACAATCGCCAACAACACCAATAATATAGTGTACATAAAAAGCGGTCCTCCTTCGTTTAATCTATCGGTAAGTGAAAGACTAATTACATTTGGGATAAGATGAATAGATAACGTTTGCATAATTTTCAGTTTTAAAGTTAAACACATTTCAAAACTACTGGCAAATGCAAGCCGATTTATTTTTAATCGACCGACAACGTGTTTCAACGTGGTTTTAACCAATTTTACAAGAAGTTCCTGAAAGCCGCATTTTTTCTGTTATCTATAGAAAAATACATGCAATTGGTCGCAAAACTGCTGAAGTTTCATTGAAAATACGGAAATTGTGACGGTCATGAAGCGGAATAAACTCTTTAAGAAATTTCTAGAAATACTTATTCATCTACTTTTTTGGATGGGCATGTATTTCTTTTTCACCTATTTTTTAGGCTATGGAAGCACGAACACGGCCTATGTAAATCGGTTCACGCTCTTTTTGATGCCGGTCACGATGGCTTCCGCTTATGTGTTTGTTTACTATTTAATCCCAAAGTATTTAATCGCTAAAAAATACGGCTGGTATGCTTTGTATAGTTGCTACACACTCATCATCACCTCTTATCTGAGCATTCAATCTATTTTATATGCTTTGGTATTTCTACAAGATTTTCAAACCGAAGAAATTACGCCCATCACCAAAAGTTTACCCTTTATTTTACTGGGAATTTTAATGGTTATTTTATTCGCGACGGTGTTTCAGGTAATTGTTCATCTGTACCAAACCTCCACCGAAAAAGAACAGCTGAAACAACAATTCCTTACGACTGAATTAGAGCTAAAAAAGCAACAATTAGACACGTTGAAAATGCAAATCCATCCGCATTTTTTATTCAATTCGCTGAATACCATTTACGGATTCACCTTATCCAAAAAAGAAGAAGCGCCGGAAATGGTATTGAAACTTTCCAATCTTTTAGATTACATTCTTTACCAAACGCAAAAAGAAAAAGTGAGTTTAGAAGAAGAACTAAAGAACATTCAAGATTATATTGCGTTAGAACAAATGCGGTTTCAAGATACACTTTTAGTTAAATTTTCGCAGCAAATTGAAAACCCTCACCGGCAAATCAGTCCGATGCTGTTTTTACCGTTCGTCGAAAATAGCTTTAAACACGGGAAAATCCTCAACGGTTTTTTACAAGTCGAAATTAAGATGGAAGAAAAACAAAATCAGCTTCATTTTCACATTGAAAACACTTGTCAAGCTACCGAAACTAAACAAAGCGGAATTGGTATTAAAAACATTCAAAAGCGTTTACAATTGCTTTATCCTGAAAAACACGACTTGAAAATTCTTCAACAAGAACAAAAATTTATAGTAGATTTAAAACTCAGCTTTTAATACGATGGAAAAGAAAATTACTTGTTTGGTGGTAGATGATGAGCCGATGGCGAGAGAAATTATTTGTAGCTATGTCGCAAAAATAGATACTTTGGAACTCATTGGAACCTGTAAAAACGGAATGGAAGCTTTTCAAACGCTTCAGCAAAAATCTATCGATTTATTGTTTTTAGACATCAACATGCCGGAACTTACTGGTATTTCATTGGCCAAAGCTTTAGACAAACCAACCCAAGTAATTTTCACCACTGCGTATCGGGAATATGCCCTCGATGGTTTTGAAGTACAAGCCTTAGATTATTTACTTAAACCCATTTCTTTTGAAAGATTCTTAAAAGCTATTCAAAAATACACCGAGCTTCATCCAACTAAAAAAACTACCCTATCGCAAGAACGTCTTTTAACTTCTGACTCCATTTACATTCGTGCCGACAGGAAAATGGTAAAAATTAATCTAGCTGAAATTCTTTATGTTGAAAGTACTGGCGATTATTTAAAATTTCATACTTCAGCTAAAGTTTGGGTCACGCGTGATTCCCTTTCAGAATATGAGGAAAAACTACCCACAACTTCTTTTCTAAGAATTCATCGTTCATTTATCATCAATTTAAAACACATTCAAGCCTACACCCACGAATTTATCGAAATTGAAAACCAAGCCCTTCCCATAAGCCGTTCCTATAAAAATGAAGTTTTAGAAAAGTTGAAATAATTTTCAAAACGGCCTATCTATAAAATTTCCAAAATCAAGGAAGCAGCATTGGAGATTGGATGAAAAGCTGTTTGAGACCGACCGTAGGAAGGTTAAGTTTCTTTTCATCCGTGGCTGGGGTTTCCGTAGTATTTTACTATAATTTTATAGTAAGCCTAGACTTTTTTGTTACTTTTTTTGGCAATGAAAAAAAGTAAAGGCGTTTTAAAATTAAAAACAAAAAATTCTAATTAATAACGATAATTTTCGTTAGTATTTCTTTAACTTTAAAGACCAACAAACCTCGTGCTTCATGAAAAACATTTATCGAGCATTTGCCCTGCTGTGCTTATGCCTTATTTCCGCTTGTAAAGACAAAGACACTACCACAAAAAATACCGACAATCTGTTTAGATTTAAAGAATATATTTCTTTTCATACGCAAGGCAGGTCTTCTATTGCCGATCCTATTCGTATTGACTTAGCACAGCCTTTGGAGCAATTTGAAATGACGCAGGAAATTCCTTCAAAATACATAAAAGTTACACCTTCAACAAAAGGAAAGTTACTTATAGAAAACAGTACTACCTTATTATTTAAACCGGAAAACTATTTAGAACCCGATACCGAATATTCGGTTCGGCTAGATCTAGATGAATTATACGAAGACGTAAAAGATGGATTCGAGAGTTTTACTTTCAGTTTTAAAACCATTCAGCCCAACTTCAAAATTAACCTTGATAATTTACAGTCTTACGACAAAGAATGGCAATACGTCACCGGAACTTTAGAAGCTTCGGATGTGATTCAGCTAAAAAATGCTAAAAAAATTATTGAAGCAGATCAAGAAGGAAAAAATCTAAAGATCACTTGGCCGGAAGAGACAGCCGATGCTAACTATTTCACGTTTACCATCGATAGCATTCAGCGTAAAATTGATGATTCTCAAGTAGAAATTTCCTGGGATGGTAAACCGATCAAAGCAGAAAATGAAGGTAAAAATACTTTCCCGATTCCGGGAAAAAACAATTTTACCGTGATCGATTTACGCTCGTCTCGTGGTGAACAAAGTTCGGTTTCGATCAATTTTTCAGACCCTTTACAAGAAGATCAAAATTTTGACGGTTTAGTAAATATTCAAAATCAAAATAAACTCCGCTTTGAAGTTGACGGAAATGTGCTGCACGTTTACCCTTCTAACCGAATTACGAGCGCAATAAAAATCGATATTTTCAAAGGAATTAAAAACAGCTACGGTTATCAACTTAAAAAAGATTTTTCTGAGACGCTTTCTTTTCAACAACTCAAACCGGCCATACGTTTGCTTTCACAAGGCGTTATTTTACCAAATTCTGAGCAAACCCCTATTTATTTTGAAAGCGTTAACCTTTCTGCAGTCGATGTTCGTGTGATTAAAATTTATGAAGACAATATGCTTCAGTTTTTACAAAACGCCGAATTGCACGAAGAAAATTCTTACAACCTTCGTCGTGTAGGAAGACGCGTTGCTAGAAAAACAATTTCATTAAATACCAATAACGAGTTTGAGCTAAGTTCTTGGAAGGCGCACGCGCTTAATATTTCAGATTACATTAAAGCCGATCCCGGAGCGATGTATCAGGTAGAAATAAGTTTTAAAAAAGCTTATAGCACTTTTGACTGCGGAAGTGAAACCGAAGAAACCCCAACAGAGCAAAATGAGCGTTACCAAAACGCCAGCATTAGTGATGAAGAAGAACGTGAAGAGCAATATTGGGATAACGAAATTTACGATTGGCGAAACTCCCCTTACAACTGGCAAGAACGCGACAACCCTTGTCACATCTCTTATTATCGAGAAAATCGTTTTGCCGTCACCAATGTGTTAGGCTCTGATCTTGGTTTTATCGTTAAAGAAAGTAATAATCGTTCTTATCATTTTGCTACGACCAACTTATTAAATGCAACAGCAGAACCCGGTGTTACGGTAGAAATTTATAATTACCAGCAACAACTTATCGCTTCAATGACTACAGATGAAGAAGGTTTTGCCATTATCGATAGTGATAAACGTGCCGCTTTTGCCATTGCGCACAAAGGAAAGAATTATGCCTATGCAAAACTGGATGATGGGAATGCACTTTCTCTAAGCAAGTTTGATGTTTCCGGTAAAATTTTAGAAAAAGGTTTAAAAGGTTTTTTATATACTGAACGTGGTGTTCATCGGCCGGGAGATACGATTCATTTAACTTTCGCATTGAATGACCAAGCCAATCCTTTACCTAAAAACCATCCGATCAAGTTAGAAGTGACCGATGCTCGCGGAAAATTAGTAAAACAAGAGATCTTAAGTGAAAATGTGAATCCGCAACAAGCTAAAAATGGTTTTTACTACTTTCCTATCGCTACCCAAGATACCGATCCTACCGGAAATTGGAATGCGACGGTTCACGTAGGCGGCGCCAGCTTTTCTAAAAATCTAAAAGTCGCTACCGTAAAACCTAACCGATTAAAAATTAAGATCGATTTTGACGATGAAATTCTCGATGCAACTCAACCTATTTCGGGTAATTTAAGTTCTACGTGGTTACACGGCGCGCCGGCAAGAAATTTAAAAGCTGAAATGGAAGTAACGCTCACTTCAACTTCAAGTGCTTTCGACAAATTTACCAACTACGATTTTATCGATCCTGTTCGTAGTTTTGAGAAGATCGAGCAACCCATGTTAGAAACGCAACTTTCTTCTGAAGGCGAAGCTTATTTCAGTAAAAAAATTGAGCTGAATGAAAAATCTCCGGGAATGCTAAAAGCAACCTTTTTAACCAAAGTTTTTGAAGGTGGCGGCGATTTCTCGATCGATGTATTTTCTAAAAACTTGGCGCCTTACGATTATTTTGTTGGTTTACTCGCACCAGAACCTCATCGCTACGGTTCTTATTATACCGACGAAAATACTGTTTTCGATGTAGTAAGCGTTGATGCGCAAGGTGAAGTTTCTGGCAATCGCGAATTAGAAGTAAAAGTGTTTGAGATCGAATGGCGTTGGTGGTGGAGCCGCGGTCGCGATAATCTTTCTCGTTATGAAAACACCAATACGTACCGACCTGTAAAAGATTTTACCGTTTCTACAGGCGCTAATGGTAGAGGTCAGTTTACCTTGAATATTCCTGAACGAAATGGTGGTCGTTATTTAATTCGAGTGATCGATAAAGCTTCTGGTCACGCGACCGGTAAAACCGTTTATTTTTATAGAAATTGGTGGAAACGCCCTTCCGGAGCCAATGCAGAAAGTTCTAAAATGCTCGTTTTTTCTGCCGATAAAGAAAACTATAAAGTTGGTGAAGAAGCTGTTATCACGTTCCCTTCAGGAAGTAAAGGAAGCGCTTTTATTAGTATTGAAAACGGTACCGAAGTACTTTCTAAACAATGGGTAGCCACGCAAAAAGGAGAAACGCAAGTTAAAATTCCGCTTACCAAAGAAATGGCACCGAATGTTTATGTGAATATTTCTTTATTGCAAGCTCACGCACAAACCAAAAATGATTTACCTATTCGGTTATACGGAGTAATTCCGCTAATGGTTGAAAACCCAAAAACAAAACTTCAACCTAAAATTGAAATGCCGGAAGTGCTTAAACCGGAAGAAAATTATACCGTAAAAGTTTCTGAAACTCAAGATCGAGAAATGACTTACACTCTTGCCGTGGTCGATGAAGGTTTACTCGATTTAACAAGATTTACCACGCCAAATATTCACGGTGCTTTCTATGCTCGCGAAGCTTTAGGCGTTAAAACCTACGATATTTTTGATGATGTGATCGGTGCCTATTCCGGTAGCGTGGAGAATATTTATGAAATCGGTGGTGGCGATGCGGCAGCCGGAGCTAAAAATAGAAAAGCCGATCGTTTTAAACCGGTAGTCACGTATTTAGGTCCGTTTCATTTAAAAGCAGGCGAATCGAAAACGCACCAATTATTTATGCCAAATTATGTAGGCTCAGTAAAAACCATGGTCGTTGCCGGAGATCATTCAACTTCTGCCTACGGAAATGCTGAAAAAGTAACTCCGGTAAGAAAACCTTTAATGGTCTTGGCTTCTTTGCCTAGAAAACTTTCTCCGGGAGAAAAAGTGACTTTACCGGTGACTGTTTTTGCGATGGAAAAGCAAGTAAAAAATGTAAAGGTTGAAGTAAAAGCCGATGAAGCTTTCACAGCTGTTGGAGAAACTTCCAAAAATATTTCTTTTAACGAAGTAGGCGAACAAATCGTAAATTTTGAATTTGAAGTAAAAGCGACCGATCAGCCACAAACCTTTCAGATCTACGCTTCCGGAAACGGAGAAAAAGCGAAAACATTGGTAGAGATTGATGTGGAGAATCCGAATCCTATTACTCAAAAATCAACAACCTATACTTTAGAAAATAAGCAAAGCCAAGAAATTGACCTGACTACTTTTGGGGTTGAAGGAAGTAATGCTGCTTCCGTAGAATTTTCAACACTTCCTCCGATGGATTTCAGCAAACGAATTGAGTATTTAATTCGATATCCACACGGTTGTGTAGAACAAACGACTTCCGGAGCATTTCCGCAGTTATTTATGGGAGATATTTTTGATCTTTCCTTCAACAAAAAACAAGAAATAGAAGAGAATATTAAACACGCCATTAACCGCTTAAACAATTTTCAAACGGCAAGCGGCGGTTTAAGTTACTGGCCCGGAAGTGGCAATGCTAACGAATGGGGCACCAATTATGCCGGTCATTTTATGTTAGAAGCTAAGAAAAAAGGTTACGCTTTACCGATTACCTTTTTAAGCAATTGGATGCGTTACCAAAGAAACGAAGCCCGACAATGGCGAAATTCGAGAACTCGCTACAATTCAAGTTTAATTCAGGCTTACCGTCTTTACACCTTAGCTTTAGCAGGGCAACCGGAATTAGCAGCGATGAACCGTTTACGTGAATCTGGAGAAATGAGTAATGATGCTAAATGGCGATTGGCTGCCGCTTACGCGCTAGCAGGAAAAGATCGTGTAGCAAAAGAAATTGCCGCAACCGCCAACATTAATTTTGAAAGCAAAGATTATAGCTATTACACCTATGGTTCGCCGTTTAGAAACAAAGCGATGGCCTTAGAAACCATGGTTGTTTTAGAAGATAATCAACAACGAGAACTAGCAATTTCATTAGCGAAAAATTTATCTTCTTCTCGTTGGTACAGCACGCAAGAAACTTCTTACGCATTATTAGCTTTAGCGAAAATGGCCAATAAAAATGGCGGAAAGTCTGTTGAAGTAAACTATGAACTCAACGGAAATAGCGAAAACATTCAAACCACGAAGGCATTAGCTAAACGAGATTTGAAGGTAAAAATGGGTAGTAACCAATTGAGTTTAGAAAACCAGAAAGACAATATTTTGTATGTGACAGTTTCGCAAAGCGGAAAACTTCCGTTAGGTGAAGAATTAACCAGCCAAAGTAAACTTGCTGTAAAAACTAGATTTGTAGATGGCGCTGGCAACAGCATCGATGTTTCTGAATTAAGACAAGGAACAGAAGTCACCGCAAAAGTGAGCGTTACCAATATTTCGATGGATAATGTAGATAATATTGCGCTTTCACAAATTTTCCCAAGTGGGTGGGAAGTGGTAAATACTAGTTTTACCGATTTAAATGGTGGCGCCGATGGTGAAGCCGATTATAAAGATATTCGAGACGATCGGGTAAATTTTTATTTTGAATTGGGCAGTAAGAAAACCAAAACTTTCTCGGTGAAATTGAACGCTTCTTATTTAGGTACGTATTATTTGCCGGGCACACAAGCCGAAGCGATGTACGACAACACCTATTTTGCAAGAACCAAAGGTCAATGGATTAAAGTGGTGCAGTGATTTTGAGTTTTGTCATGCTGAGCTTGTCGAAGCAATTTTATGAATAAAGTAATGAAGTTTTATTATACCTATATTGTGTTATTTGAATATCCGTAATTAGTCATATCCTGTGATTCCAGCAATGACGAGCCTATCGAAAAGCTTCTCCCCAAAATATCTTCGGTTTAGCTTATAGATGAATTCATTCAGGTATAATTGAAGGTACTTT
>NZ_RXOM01000066.1 GCF_008692195.1 Salegentibacter sp. R32 | reverse complement strand
CCGCCAAAACCTTGTTTTGACTTTTTGAAGTATTAAGATAAAAAACCAGAAAACAAGGTTTTGGCTCTGTGCTCAACCGAATGGAAAGCGCGTGTTTGCGCCCGCACTACTCATAGCCAAGACCGTTGTGCGTCATACAAAAAAACCAACATAATATGCATTTTTATTATATCGATGAAACAGGTTGCGATGGTAGAGCATTAAATAATCCTCAAGAACCAATTTTTGTACTTGGAGGATTAATTTTAAGAGACAAAGCTTGGAATAAAACACATATGAAATTCCAGAAAATTATTTCTGATTATTTTCAGGGAAATATTCCAAATGAATTTGAATTCCATACTCAGGACTTATTCTCACCAAATGGCAGTGGATTTTTTGAAAATCATTCAAGAGAAAATAGAAATATTTTAATACACAGCATTTTAGACTTAGTAGAGGAAAGAAAACATCATTATTATTATTTTGCCATTGACAAATCAAAATTAGATAATTATAACATTAATCAAGTTAGAGATAGGGAATATTTTGACCTTAAAACACCGTACTTAACAGCTTATGATTATCTAATAACATCTTATGAAAAGTATACAAAAGAAAAGCTAGGACAAAGTGCCAGAGCAATGGTCATAATAGATGAAAAAGATATTTTTATAGAAGAGATAGAATCAGTAACACGATATAGAAGGTTTGATGGTGCTGTTGGCAAAAGAATTAAATGGATTGCAGAATTCAGTTTCGCAGTTGATTCTGAAAAAAACACGATGATTCAAATTTCTGATATGCTTTTATTTTTAACTAGAAAATACTTGGAGATTGAAAACGGTTATAAGGATAATTTACCCAGTAATGTAAAAAATATTTTCAGAGAATTTTATAGAAAAATAAATTCAAGAATGATTTATAAAAAAATACAGAAAGAAACGGGTCGAAATTCTGACTACTATAATAGATTTATAAATGAAATTAGTTCTCTTCCAACATCACGATGGAATTCAAGAGTATATTAAAAAGTACGACGCACAACAACGTATAACAACAATTGCGGCTTTGTGTCCTGCGGACACAACCGCGCAAGCATAAAAGTCGGGAATTTTAGCTATCTTAGTTTCTAACCAATCCGCAACTGATTGTTATACAAGACCGTCAGACTGTCTCAAAACCATGCCATCTTTACCGATCATTTTTCAGGATATGATCTTTGGTATGTTTATCTTTAAGGTATGGAATATCAACAAGG
>NZ_RXOM01000067.1 GCF_008692195.1 Salegentibacter sp. R32 | reverse complement strand
CTGCCATCCTAAAGGTATAGTTCAGACTATTTCCTTCTCCCTTGACCTCGTTATCCATCTCCTGCCCCTGGAAGCCATACCTGTAATCTGAAGAGTTTCCGTGTCTATTAGGTAAAAGCATACCGCCGGGGTAATAATCGTTAAAGGCTTTTACCTCGGGGTTAAAATATACCAAAGAACTTCCTGCTAAGGTAGGGATTTTTTTGTCACTGACCACACTTAATACGTTGCCCAAGTGGTTGGAAAGCTCATAACGCTTGTCGCCCACTTCCCGGTTCCTGACATAGCGTTTGGATTTGCGGAGTACCCAACGCTTCCAAGGGTATACCACGCTTTCGAGTTCCATCACCTGGTCCTGCTCGCTACGGGGGTTGCCCTCGCCTTCATCCAGCCTAAAGCTGTCTTCCATCGCATTCTGTTCGGTACGCAACTGGTAGCTGAGCCCGTACAGCTGAAAATCTACATTTCCGCTACCACCCAATTGCGATTCCACTTCTTCCGGAAGCGCTGCCGTGGTGGGATAGCTCGCCTGGGGGAGCACCTGTACCGGAAATTCATGATCGGCTATCACAACCGTAGCTTCTTGAACTTCTTCGTTAAAAGAGGTAGAGAAGCTAAGGGGCATCCCCTCTTGCAACATCTCCTCTTCCGGGAGACCGCCCTCCTCCAAGGCTATTTTGATTTCAGTGGTTTCTGCTTCTTCTTCGGCAGAGCGCAAGTAAAATACCGGTACGTAGTGCGCAGAAGGCAATTTTTTAAGGTAAACCTCCAGCTCATTTAGCCTACGGGTGGTGGTCTCTTCCCATTGAGCAGTATTTATAAAAGCCAGCGTCCCAATTTTTAAAGAATCGTTAACGGCAAGCGGGTCGGCAATACCTATATGCGTCTGCAACTGATAGTTCACCGGGGTATGCCGGGTTTCTTCGGCAAAATAGCCTCCCGGCCATCGCCCTACCACGGTATGTCCCCAAACGGGCGTTAGTACATCCTCTAGCAGATCGGGAATTTGAAGGCCATTCAGGTTAATGTTTTTTTCTTCTATCCCTAAACGTTCACTCCCGTAGAGGTGCTGCTCTTTTACCTCAAAACTGGAATGGCCATCTTCCCCTTCTACCGCGGTGCTACGCATCACACTGAGTACATTCCCTTGGGCATCCCTGGCATAATGCCAACCGGTAATGCCTTCTTCATTGATGACTCGTTTGGTAATGCGGTTGCCAAGGCCATCATAGTCAAACTCCAAGGTTTCTACAAGCTGGCTAAAGCTATCGTCTTCATATTTCCGGATGCGTTTTACTTTGCCATCTACCCGCCAGTCGGTACGGGTATGTTCGGTACGGTCCATGGTCAATTGGCCAATACTGTTGTACAGGTAATTGTGCGATTGGGTATTGGAAGGATCATACGCGATGGCTTGGGTTTGGTCATCAATGTCTTCAGAAAAATTTCCGGCATTTATCCCATCATTTACTAAAGCTAATTGGTTGGTCTCCGGTTGGTAACGATAGGTCAGCTCATCCATCGATTTTAGCGTTCCTCTATCAAAGGCTGTGCGAACCAAGGACTGTAAATTACCATTTCGGTCATAACTATAATCACTGCTGTACCTCAAGTTTTGTTCATTAAATGCATAAGAACGCATAGATTGGATACGGTTTAACTGGTCGTACCTGTACAGGCTAATGTTAGGTAAAAGTAAGTTTTCTTCCTCTTTTCGTAAACTGGTCACCATACGCTTAATATTACCGTTATATAAATCGTAAGGAGACGTAGGGAAGCTACTCCAAAATATATTATCGGTATTGGCCGTACGGGCGGTATAATCGCCCTCGTAATAATTTAAAGAGAAGGCGAAAGCATCTTTAGCGACCAAGGGATGAAAACTGCCCCCGTCTTTTCCGGGATCACGTAAATTAGGGTCTTCCCCCAGCGCTTCCCCGTTCACCGATTTAAGCCAGCCTTGTAAGGTATAGCTATAATCTTTTCCCTGTACTTTTTGATCACCAATTTGCACCCGGGCCAACGGACCGTGTTCATAATAGGCATAGGTGGCATCTTCTTCCCAAATAGAGCCATCGGCAGAGGTTTCTACCTTGGTGATCCTATTGTCGGCATCATAGCTATAGCGGTGTATAAACTGATCGGGCTCTCCTTTTTGATAGGTTACTTGTTGTACATTCCCGCTTATTAAATCGTACTCATAGCCCACATGTTTTAAATACTTGTTTTTGTTATTTCCCTCCCGCAGGTTATTATCATAATTCACTAGTTCTTTTACATTGCCATGGATATCGTAATTGTAATAAATGGCATTATCAAAGTAGGGCATATACACCAGCGGACTAATCATGTGATGGTATTGTACCGAGCTTACCCTCCCCCTTAAATTAAGGGGCTCAAAATCTTCAAAAAAGTAAGAAGGATAGCCGGAAACAGTGGTCGATAAAAACGGTGGGATATTGCCTGGTTTATCGTAAAACGTAAAGGTGACTTCGCGGCGTACATAACTTCCTTCAAAATCGTTTACCAACTGGCTTACCCCAGACACGGTTTCTTCTAACCGGCCCTCATCGGTAATGCGATAGCGGTTAAGGGGGGTAACAATCTCTCCTGCTTCTTTAATTCTCCCCAAGGCGTCATACCGGGTATAGCTATAAGGTTCGGTAAGCCAAAAACTTACCCCCGGCCAGGAGAGATAAGGGAACAATTTGATATGGGTAAACATGGTTTCGGCATGGTACATCGCAAAATCAATACGCATGGAAGCCTCGGGCTTAGCATCTTCAAATTCTGCCCTTGCTTCTTCATTTACCCACATGGTTATTTTCCCATCTAAGCGTTCAATCTTCACCACATCCCCCGGTTCATAAGGGATCCCTTCCCAAGTACCTTCCTCTCCTCCATAAAAATTCATCTGGGTAGCTCCTTCTTCGGCAAAAAGTTGAACTTTATAATCGATGGTTTCATAAGTATTAGAGGTGGGTTCTTCAGGATAGATAACAGGATTATCAGCATAAGAGAGGCCCATAAATCCTTCAAACGATTCCAACATCGATTCGTTAATCTCAAATTCCAAGGCTCCGTTTCCTTCCAACACATCCAATCCATAGCCCCCATCCCAACCATTTCTGAGCTTAGTGATCGTTTGCCCTTCCTCTGCAAACGAGAAAGAAGAACTTACTTCTCCATTAAAAAACAATTTAGAGAAAAGACTTGCTTGTTTTGCATTCTGCGAAGCGATGATACGTCCCAAGTCATCATAGGCAAAACGCGTGATCCCACCGTCGGGTGTGGTCTGTTCTACCAATTGGTTAAGGGAATTATAGCGGTAGGTAGTTGCCAAGGTATGTTGGGGTAAACTGGCACTGGACGTCGTGTTATTGGCTTTATGTTGATTAATGGAATTATTGAGCGCTATTTTTGCCGAGGTGCTTTGCCCATCGCCTAAGCGGTCCACTCCTTCCGGAGGAACGGTTTTAATCAGGTTTCCGCCTTGATCGTAATAATATAAGGTATATTGGTATTCCTTATCGGCATAGGTCATATCGAGCTGCTCTACGGCATTGGCTACCGCCCCATTCACATAGTCCCGTTCAAATTTTTGACGGATATCTTCTAAATAATCCTGATAGGCTACTTGCGTATAGGCAGTAATCAGGTTATCTTTCAGCTCGGCACAAGGGTCCGGCTCTTCTACCGGAATTGAAGGATTTGCCACCATGGGACGGGGAACGCACCAGCCATTTTGATTTTGAAGCCCTGTTACATAGGTGGTCCAAGCTTCTGCCGTAGAACCATATTCTAAAGAGTTGTTTTCCAGAAAGGACATAAAGTCCTCAATAATGGCCTCCATGTCATTTTCCGGGGTATCGGCAAGGTTAAAACCATAGCCTAAAGGAGTATTCCCAAATTCACCTATGGTCAGGAAATAGGGATGATCTATCCCGGTTACATTATAAGATTGCATATAATAGATATACATCTCTGTGATATAGGCGAAGTTCATCTCACAGAAATAGGCTTCATCAAAAAAGTAGGGCTCTTGGTGACCGGGAAAATTCTCAGACACATACATACCCGCTGTATTGAGGGATAAGTCCATAAAATCGATATACTCTGCATAGCGACGGGTACAGGATTGGGGAGCCACCGTTTGGTAAGTACAAGGACATTCCGGTTCACTTTCACATTTTAAAAAATGAAAACCTGAATAGTAATTAGTATTACTATACCACAACGATCTACTAGTAATAGATAAAGAAGAAGTTATATTGTTACTCGTCTTATCAATGTAAGTCAAATTATAATTTGGATCTATTGAAAAAAAATCCGGGTTACCAGAAAGAGTTGAAGCGGAGCTATAACTTGATAAATTATAAACAAAATTCACATTTATTATTTGTTGATAATTGGAAAAGTCAATTTGTGAAGTTCCTGAATCAAAAGTTATTAGCTGATCAATTTGTGGAAAATATATACCGGATACATAAAAATTATTACCAGAACTAAAAAGGCAATTTTTTAAGAAAATAGCTTGATCCGGATTAAAAACTTCATCTTCATAAACTAATCCATTATATTGAAATGCAATTGTAAAGAATTCTTTTAAAAAATCACTGTATTCAGGTACATTGGCCAAGGGAATTACATTTTGAGTGTTATTGATAATTACAGCATTTAGTAAAGCAGTATAATCTAATTCAAAATCATTGATAACTTTATTCATATCAGATTCTTCGAGACATTTTGACAGATTGTTTGAAGATATAAAGGAAGGAGGAGTATCAATATAAGATTGTACTAAATTTAAAAATTGTTGATAGGTAGTAAAAAGCTGACTGTTTGATACAACCACATTAGAGACACTTGATGAAGGTCGATTTGACGTCTGATTTGAATAATAGTTATAAGGTAAATAAGAGCTACATCCAAAAAATGAATTGTTATAAGAGTTAGAAAAACAATTTGAAACATTATCATAATCTCTAAAGAATAGAGTTTGATGGACTCTTCTTGTTTCATTATTTTTAATATAAGTTATTTGGGTCCCTCTATAGTTAGAAGAATACTTCCATAAATCTATAGGTGGCATATGAATTTCTGTAATGGATGAAGTATTGGGGTTATCCAATACGTAAGGCTCAAAATCTAAAAAAACATCTCCTACAACTATTCCTGCTTTCCCATTAGAAGTACCTCCGACTCCGAACATACAATCATAATTTATAACTATAAAAGCATTTACGATATCTGTTTCAGTATATGAAGCTATACAATTAGATGTACATTCGTAAGGATGAAATTTTCGTAAATAATTTTTTATAATCTGAGTGTTGGAAGAGGATATACTTGAATCTAAGGGTATGGAAGAATTTTGTAGCGTAGTTCGGTTGTTAACAATATAGTTGGCTAATTCTAAAAATGCAGCATCCACGGATTGCATATATGCTCTAGTACGATTGACACAACTTGGTTCTGGATTAAAATCAACAGGAAATCTATTTGAACACGCTCCTGAGCAATCTATATTTAAACACGTACTTCCTTTAAAAACAAACTCTTTTAAGGTACCTCCCACATTTACGGTAGCCAAAATTTCAAAATAATAACGGTTAGAGGTTTGAAGGGATTGATCATAATAAAAGTGCGACATCGCTATAATCTCCCATGAGGAACCGTAGTTACTCCACGCCCAATTCATATTCCAATCATTACTAGTAGGCAGTTCCAGTACAAAAGGAGCCTCACATTGTCCGGCAATCCCCGGGTCTATACTTAAGCTGGTACCGGTAATAGAAGAAGTAAGATAAGGGTTATTGCCCGGAATTCCTCCTAGGTCTAAAAATAATTCATTCGTAAAGTAATTACTTTGGTAATTAAAACCAGAGGAAAATAGTGCATTGATAGTCGGATCTTGAAAAAGACCATCAAAAAATTGCTGTAGATAAAACTGCATAGAACACATGCCGGTTTCTGCATAAATTTCTTCTTCGGTACGGGTTAAAACATCCTCTAAAAAAGCATCCTCATCACTCTCCTCCAATTTAGAGTCATACAAATGATCTACAGGAATAAAACGCTTTAGTTTGGAGCTATAGCTATTGCCTACTTGATCACACAAAGGGGTATAAGTGGGATTACTTTCGGCAGCATTAATAAGGTTACTCAGTGAATATCCAAGAATAGGATCCGGATAATCGCTAAAAAGGGTGGTAAGGTCTTGTGCCCCACTTTCCCCTCCTAAACAATAATTATACACCCCTCTTTGTTTGGCATGGATACTTAAAAACGTATAATACAAGCGTTCTTTAAAAGATTGATAAAAACCGCGATACACCAACCAAAGCTGATCTTTTTGTGCTACCGATAGGCTCTGTATATAAGTCTTAAGGTTAGAAATAGTTGGAGCTGGGATTCCTGGACAAGCTGAAGTGGTTGGGTCTGCTAAATTACTGCAGGCCACACTTATGTAGGCCAGCTCTAACATGTTTAAGGCAGCACTAGATCCATTCGCATCAAAACGATTTTGCAAGGCATAATCCATTAACACCTTGCGAAGTTCAAGATGATTAGTATTTTCAGTGGCATAGGTTTGAGAAAAATAAGGATCCATGCTTTTTAAAGCCTCCCAAGAACTGAACAAACCGTTCGCTTCTGCTTGTGCATAGGTCGTAATTTCTTGTAAATACTCATCATACTCATAGGAGTTGAAATTATTCGTGGAACTAGGGTTGATGCCATTGGAAACCGCTTCGGTATATTCCAAATACTTGTATTCGGGATGGTATTTCACTAACGAAATTGCCCAATCCGTTTGCCAGTATGTTAAAAAATCACTCACGTGGGCCAGCTCTTCTGGAGCTACCGTATTGTTGGTTAAAGTGGGGTCTACCCCACTCACCACCTCCGGTTGCCAAGCCCCATTGATCAACTGTACAGGAATCCGCGATACCTGTCCATCACTGCTATATACAGGATCGGGATGACGCCAGGAATTTCCCCCAACATTTCCTTGGTAATAGAGTACATTAGCTTCATTAAAAATACTCAAAGGCTCAGTTACCAGTCCGGTATTATCGGTTTGGATAGTGGCATATTGTCCATCAGGTAAAAAATCAGCGAGTAAAATATTAAAACTAATCGCATGGGTATCGGGCGTCGTACAAAACGCTGTCAACACTTCATAACTTTCTCCCATAGCCGCGATATTCATTTCGACCTCCTCTAAAGTAACAGCATCAAAAGCAGAGCTATTGGGGATCACTTCTCCGCCGGAAACCAGGTACGGACTGGGATTGTTACCGTATATTTTTTCTAATTCCTGAATAATATAATCATTCTGGGACATCCCCGCTAGGCTTGCGCAATCTACTTCATTACAGTCTAGGTTGACATACTCAGGAATAAAATCTTCCTCTTGTAATAAACAATTCGTAGTAGTTACAAAATCTGTCCAATGTTCTTCTACGGCCGCCCGGCTTACTTGTAAATCTTTATAAATACCATATTCCCCTACTTGTAAAAGAGCTGCTTTACTTGCCTGAAATTGAGTGATTCGGGAGGAAGATACCGTTTCATCCAACTGCTCTTCTCCACAATTATCCAGCAACCCGAATTGCAGGTCATATTCGTAGGGATAGGTTTCCGGACAATTTTCAAATTGGAAAGAACTGGTGTTTTCCAAGCTATAGTCAAATTGATAATCCGAATTATTTTGAATCCCAATGATGGAACGGTTGACCTTCAATCCGTCATATAGGGTACCAAAATCACCGGTAGCATATAAATTGTTTTCATCAACGGGACTATCTACCGCAGTAGGAGTTTGTTTATTAAGTAAATCTGCTGTAAAATAAGTATGCAATTCTTCCTCTTCGTCTATTTCATCCTCTAGGGCGATCAGCTGTTCCGGAGCTCCTCCGGCAAGGGCGGTAGCAATGGTTCTTCCTTGGGGATCCACATAACTTATACTCACTTGCCCATTGGGATCTACCACTGCATTTTTTTGATAGTGACTTAATTTTCCCACATGGTAACCAAAAAGCCGATTGAGTTCAAAGGAAGTATTGGGATGCCCGTACAAATACTTCATTTCATGAGTACTTCCCAACTGATGAGTAATCCCTACCCCGCCCTTTCTGCTAATTCTTCCGGTATTATCGGGCGTATATTCGGTTTGTGAAAACGGAAACCCTTGGGCTGTATTTTCAGGATCTACTGCGGACGGAACAAAGTCGTGAAAACCACCACTGGTACCTGAATAATTGGAGGAGTAATATTGGGCCGCCCCGGTACTGGTTAACATTCCCTGAGGAGCTACCTCACAGGAATTAGCAATCGGTTCATTTTCAAAATCGTGATACGTAAAGGGATCTCCTGAAGTATTCAGGTTAAAATCAGGATAGTAACGAAGCGCAGGATCTGGAGTAGGCACGGGTAATACCTCAATCGCAGGGCGGCCTTGCGCATCGTATATAATTTCCCCGACAATCGCATTATCATCCGTATTTATTTTAGTAACTGTTTGGCGATTGCGTAAGGTCCCATCAAAATAACTTACCACATCTTTATGTTTTCCCCCTTCCGCATAACTGCTTTGAAATTGCCAGTTTTTAAGCGTCTCGTGCGAATTGTCAACCGCTATATAGCTGTCACCTCCACTTATATTATTCCAATCCCCTACCACACCGCTAGTGCCGGGACCGGTAGCACTCCATCCTCCATAATAAGGGATCTCTACCGCATTTAAATGACGCCCTACCACCCGCACACGATAAATTAAAAACCCCTTTCCAAATACGGCAGGAATTTGATAAGAAGTCTCTTTCGTTTGGATACGGGTACTGTTATGTTCAAAATCCAATGTGCTCAACTCAATAGCCTGGGCACTTCTTACCCCTCCATTACTGGCATAGCGGTCTATCCAGGTCCATTCTACATCATAGGTCATGGCTCCGGGTATTCCTGCCGTCTGCCAAGCTAATTCTATAAATTCGGGAGTGGAAGGTGAAGGAAGGAGGCTGGCTGATACCTGAGGAACCGTAGAAGATAATTGATAATAGCGTTTTCCTTTAAATCCTAATTGAAGATAAGCATTCGCCGGAACATAGGAGAGCTGGAGGTTCGTATCGCTATCTGTCACCTCTATATCGAGGACTTCGACCGTAAGTCCATAATCATATACCAATTCATAGATTTCCATATCTTTAAAATTCCCATAACCGGAAGTAGGATTATAGCTTACCTTAAATGTTCGCGTATAACTGGTACCCAATGGATTCCCGAGGGAGTTATGGGGAGTTATTTTTAACCTCAGCTCCATGGTATACCCTACATACGGGGGAGCGTCGTGATCTATAAAAACCTTCACCCAGGCGGTAGGTTGTAGGGTAACTTTTCCTGACTGTGATATCTCCGGATCCACAAAGCTTAACTGATCATTGACCGAAAGTGTCTCTATCGCCGTAGCGGACTGGGAGAAATTTATTTCTTGACCTCTGGCGGTAGATAGACAAGCACAAAGCACTCCCCATAGTAAATAACGACAAAGCTTAAATGATGGAAAATTATTTTTCATAATAAGAGTTGGTATAGTAATTTAAAATTTGGTTGGTCTTTCAAAACTAAGTTTACATCTTCCTGTTAAGTTCTGAGCTAACCTGAGGTGATCACATAAAAATCATGATCCTAAGGTTATCCTGCTAGGGTTAAGGATGAATCGCTGTATGGGAGCGGCTTTCTTGAATGGTATACACCCCTTTTTCGGTTTCCTTCTTTACCCGGATTAAGCCTCCTTCTGCATCATATTCATAAAAAGAAGCGTAATTATTTTCATCCAATTCCGCCATAAGTTTTAAAGTCACCGGGTCATACACGTAAGATTTCATCGAAGATTCGTAAGGTTGAATACGAAAATCATCAAAATAAACATCTATCGCACCATGGGTACTTTTAAGGATGATATCTACATCATAATAATCCTTAGGAACGGTAAAACTACCTGCTATTTGTTGCCATCCTTCTATAATAGCGCCGGAAGGCGAAAAACTAAAGGAAGTTAACAGCGCCCCATCTATATCAAAGAAACTGATTTCAATCTTGGCATATTCGTAAGTATGAACTTGATCGCTACGCTCTTCTTGTACCCAAGCACTCACCAAGTAAGCCTTTTCTTGGGTAAGTTCAAAGCTTATACAATTACAGGTATTTCCCGGTTCTGGATCCAAAATTAGATCACGTTCCGCTTGACTATACCCAGTAGTAAATAAACTTAAAAAAAATAAAAGGGAGATGACTCTATGTGGTTGCATAAAAAGTTTTTTCATTATTAAAAAAATTTGACTATTGTTAATTAATGACACTCAGCAAAATTGACAGTAACACATTCCATCTCATTACATATTTGAAGGGAAAAAATACTTCCTGAAATTTTCACATCATCTAAAGCTTGACTATTAGTAGGGTCTAGAGGACTATTAAAACCTTCTATAGTAGCCTCTCCATTAATGACATTTATTTCTAAGATGTCACAATTCCCAAAACTATAATCTCCTATCAATTCTAAATCTAATAAACTAGATACGTTATGGGAACATAAGGAACTCGGTAAGTTGATGGCGGCACAAACTTCTTCTACAGGACATTTAGAAATAAGGGTGTAGGTTAACCGGTTTCCCCCAGAGATTTTGACACTCCTATTTCCGGTATGGCCCTCCACTGGATTGATAACGGCTTGGGGATTTTGATCAATGGCATCGGCAAAACTAAAATGTACCTGATTGGCAGCCGTTGAAGAACCAAAGTATTCAAAATGATCTACCCCCACTTCCCGATATTCGGCATTGGAAGCCACTGCCGTAGGAAGATTATCAAAATAATCATAAATGGCAGAAGAATAACGGCCCAAGGCATCCCGGTTTTCTACTTCGGCACCGTAAGGGGTAAATTTAGTCACTTCGCTGGCATACGTCCAATTATCATCTTCTTTCGACCAATTTCCTTGCGAACTTAACAGATAAAAAGGATAATACTCGTTAAAAAATCCTTCGTTTCGGGGATGGTATTGCTCTTCTCCATTGTTTCTTCCGGTAAGGTAAGCATACGATTTCTGAGCTCTATATTCCCCTTTTTCATTGAGTAAGTAAGGATTATAGGCTTTTTCTTCTTCTACGTTGATAATATTCCCTTCATTATCATAGGTAATACTTCCTACATAAGGGAAACTGGGTTCGCATAGTCCATTCCATACATCGGTATATTCAACAGCACTTGCTTGAACCACTTTTTTCCCGGCCCATTCGCCATTTGAAATTAGTTGTGTAAAATCACCGCTCCCTGTGGTTAATATGGGTAGCTCCCGAGTAGTGGCCGAGGCCATTTGAGCGGCGGACTTATTTTGATTTCCGGAACGGACAATTTTAAAATACCTGCCGTTATTTTGGCTACCAAGCTCTGCCCAATGACCGGAATTATCCATCAACTTTACGGAATACACATTTAAATACACCACTCGGTACAGGCTATTATCTATTAAAAGCTCATCTCCTAAATTTAAATATTGGGAGGCATTTACAAAACTTCCCGTGATGGGGTGATAAATACGATGGGTAGTCCCACTTACACTGGCAATAAGCCCTTCCAGTCCCTCATTTTTAGAAGCTAGCCCCATCTGTTCGTAATACCAGTTGGCAGGATAGTTAAAATTATAATAACGGTCGGTATGTTCATTATCTACTTCAGTAAGCAGCACCGCTCCGGTCTCTTCATCCCAAGCGAGGTTGCGCGTACTTATTCTAGATCCTAGATCATACACCACTTTTTCTTTTAATATTCCTTTGCTATGGACCACTTTAGTAGTGGTAGCAGTCTTCATCACATTCTCATGGTCCTTATAGTTAGGGAAAATGCCGGGAATAGTTAAAGGAATAAAAAATGCAGGGATCACACCAAGGTTCATATCGGCACCATATACGCTCACAGAAGACTTACTTTTTCTAAAATCATTCACCATATCATAGGTAAGCCCTAGCGGTGCTGTTTTTAATTCACCGGCAGAATTGATTACCGGAACTTCTTGGTTTAATCCCCCTTGAGCATCCAGCAAATAATTATAATCTACCCCAGAAATAAATTGTCCTTCTTCCTGCCCTTCTTTTTGAACACGCTGCTTTTTCATTTTTCCGTTCATATCATTGGTGTGTACCATAAAGCCTTGGGTCATAGCGATATGGTTTTTGGTTTTTAATTTCAATATCCCCCCTAAGATCCCCGAAGGATCAAAGGCTGTACTGGGCATAGTAAAATCGGCTATTACCGGGAAATCCTTGGAGGTATAAAATTCGGTAATTACTTCCCCGGTCGCATGCATAGTAGTAATATTCTTTTCTATATTTTTCACCTTTACTTTACTGTAGGTCACCTCTGCTGCAGGATAAAAAGATTCCCCCAAAGGTTTTTCTACATAATTAGAATTCATCGGGGCGATTAACTTAACGGGATCATCAAAAATCGGTAATACAAAAGGGTTTTCTTTACTTCCATTAGGTTCAAAAGTGGCTACTCCGGTACTTTTTCCTTGCTCATCGGTATAGGTGTACTCTTGTCCGTACGTATTGGCATATAGGGAGGAACCTGCATGCTCCACCATTACATCCCATTGATCGGTGATACTAATTTTTTTCACACGGCTACCTCCACCATATTTGCGACCAAAAGGCTCATACAGACGTACCCATGACTTCTCAGGAATAAATTTAGAGGCAATCCCTTTACTTTTTAAGGCTTGATTAGGCCCTCCTAAAATGGTAACGACAGAAGCCAAACTTTTAAAGAGTCCTTTGGCACTATTGACTAAATTGAAATTATTTACATTTAAATTACCTCCTGAATCGGATAAACCATAGGCTTGGCGGTTTAAATATTTTCTTGCAAAATACCAACCAGCTTTAGCGATAGGGTTCACCTGCTCTCCTGAATTGATCAATCCTCCTTCCTTTTCTTGAAACTGTAAAGGTAAAGCCAAATAATCCTGTCCGTTATTCGTAAAATGCGCGGCATTTCCATCTAAAGAAACATAACCGGTCACATAGTCGTAATCTTGCGAGCCATTTTTGGTCATATTAGTCAATACCCTAAAATACAACATGTTGGATTGGGTTCCTATATCACCGGTACTCCCTATTTCGTTATGCAATAAATCAGTAATATAATTAGAAGTATCATAGCCCACGGGTAAATGATCAGGGAGTTTTACATAGAGGTATTTCTTAAAATCATTTCCTTCATAGAGCTTACGCCCCGTTAATTCACTACTACTGGGTGAAGTACTATTGCCCGCCCCCGTCAGCTTAAACATCTGCATGGCTTTCCGGTTTTGTACAAAACGATAGTCGTCACTTTCTTGGGTAATGTTCATTTTTCCTCCGGAAGGGAGATCAATAGACGTTAAGGACCAAGCCGTAGTATTTTCATCAGCTAAAGCTTTTTCCTGTGCTACAAAAGGAAATTCGGTACTGGTTAATGCCCCTGAAGTAACATCACAAGAAGCTCCCCCTACATTTTCTTTATAATTTCCCCACACATCGTATCCTTTAAGATTGTAGGACGGATTAAAATCTGAATACGTAAATACATAAGGGGTATATGCTCCCATTTTTGAATTTTTATACGTAAACCAAAGCCTTTCCAAACTTAGCTTCCCTCCTCCTTGAGTAGCTCCTTCTTCAGCCGGAGCCGTACTATTAGGGGTATTGGGACAGAGTTTGTAACTATAACGAAAGTGAGCGGTTTTGATGGGGGTGGCTGCTAGCCCATAAGCCTGATACTCCGGTAGGGAGTACAGGCGAATGCTATCTAATTTTTGCATGCGTGCACCCGAAATTCCTCCATTATCCCCAACAACCCCTCGTGCATCTTCCCGATCACTCAAATCAAAAATCGCCACATGGGTTTTTGTCCGGATTTCTTTTACATACTTGAGCTCTTTTTCTCCATAAACGTAGCTTCCTTTATCGTCAAAATCATCGGTATTTAAACCGGCACTATAAGAAGCTTTCCGGTATTGGGAAGGTGTTCGCCATGGATAATCATTAATCTTTTGATAAGAAAATTTGGTATAATTCCCTAAATCATCCTCCGTAGGCCCATTATTGGTTAAGTCTTCATAATCTGCAGACAACACAGCCGTCAATAGATAACTATGGGCATAAGCAGGGGTAGTTACATTCTTAAAAAAATGATCCCGACCTTTTTTATTATTTACGGAATTATCACTGGAAGAATAGGAAACCAGTCCTTCCGCACAATTGGCAGAACCGCCTCCACCCACAGCAAAACTCACCTCTTCTTTTTTAAAGTTATAAGCCGTTTCGCCATAGACATATCTACTTCCATCAGTACGGGTAATATGGTAACCGGCCGTATGATGGGCTTTTACCTCACTTTCCTGTCGATGCTGGATGAGCCCGTAGCCTTCCGCTTCTTGATTCGTTACTTTAACGATAGATTGTTTTCGCCTTTCCCGTTCCGCTCTCTTGATGGTTTGTATAGAGCTAGACGTATAACTGGGTTTAGAAGTAGCATCATAGCTTTTTACTTGATAATTACGAAGCGTTTTACGCGTATATTCACCTCCACCTAATCCTATTTTTAAAGCTTGATCTCCATAATACTGATGGGTTGAGGTTCCATATTCATCATCAGCACTTAGGTCTCCCGACATTTTGTAATAAATGGGCTCGTAATCTATGGTATTTTTATCGGCGTCCTCTATACTGAGTTTATCTAACACCGTATTATCAGCATCTTGCCATCTTCCGGTAATGCTACTGGAAGGGTTTACTTCAATATCCCCGCCAAAGTGAGCATAAGCTCCAGGGCCAAATTCCCCTCCTAACGATACCCCGTCTCCGGAGGAAGAAACAGTTGGATCGTATACATTTCCCACTTGACTTCTATAGGGGCGAAAACTTCCCTGTAAACCTTGTCCTGATAACACATAGGTATCATAAGTGTAATTCACCGGGGCCAAAGCTTTCGTGTTTTCATTAAGCGTTCTATCTTTCTCCCGATTAAAATCCAACACTCCTCTATTCCCTTTATTATGTTCTGTATTTTCATAACCGTAGGCGGGTACTTCTTTATTCTCTTCGGCTGAACTTAATTGTTGTATGGAAGCCCAAGCGGTAAATTGAGCCTGCCCTTCAGCTCCAAAAACTTCTCCACCTAAGGCTGTACTTAAGGTTATATTGGTATTACGGAACGATAAAGGATTGGAAGGCGTATAGGTAAGGTAATTATTAAGTTTAAAACTTTTACTCATTCCGGCGTCTATTCCCGAAAATTTCTCCCCACTATATATATTACTCTTGCTGGCCGAAATATTAAAGGAACTCAATCCTTGTTGGTTATCATATGAAATACCGATATTCCCCGATAAATCTTTGAAAAAAGAATCTTCCGTTTCCTTTCCTGCCTGACTTAAGGAAATGGAAGGGCTTACCGATACCCCTCCATCTGAGGTGCTGCCAAACTGCATGCCTACACTTACTCGATTCCCCAGATCAAAACTGGGGCCAAAGGAGGTATTATGGGTAATTCCATGATAATTATTAAGTTGAATCCCTACCCCTACTCCTAAACTTATGGCATCATAACCAAAAACAGCCGCTCTGGCATCTCCACTAATCCCAAATGAAATATTATCTTTTAAATTATTTTTGTAAGTCATCAAATCGCCATCAAAATCATCGGGTAAGCCCCGAACTTGTCGCGTGATTTGCCCGGTATTAAGATTCCAACCTAAACCTACCCAAGAAGCTTGTTGGTCCATTTGTATGCCGGAGTTATAGGATAGGTTAATGGGGTAGCCCCCTATATCCATAATAGGGATGTTATAATTAAAATCGCCGGAAGAAAGGTCGACCATATCAGCCGTCTCCAGCGGGGTAAAAGAATTAAATTCAGGTTGGGAAGGACCACTTGACAGTGCATATAAATACATAGGCTGGGTAAATTCCACCACCAAAACAATAGCTAAATAACTTGCCAGTACCTTGGAAACCTTACTTTTTCGTATAAAGTTGAAGATCATAAATAGAGCTTGAGAGATTGATTATTTATTTTAACTTTAAAAAACCATCATTAAAAAGAGGGCTTTTCTTTATTCTAATATTTTATTTGCTGAGTATCTCTGTGCACTAGCTATCCTGTCTTGAAACAGGATAACATGATCATTTACTCAACCATACCTTGATATTCTATATGATAGCGTTCAATACCAACCCCAACTCGTTTTGTCCCCCACTATCTTTTTATTTATTTTAGAAACCTAAAAAAATTTCCTTTATAAAACGCTGTGTTTTTATCGATCTTCAAATCCCTCACGCTATCATCTTACACGTATTTTATTTACCGAACAAACCCTTTAGTCCTGCGCAGTAAAAGTGGAATCCCCTTCAACAATCAACTCACCCGTTAGTTATTAAATTTAATTTCTTCTATCTAACTACGGAGAAAGTTCCCCCTAAATACAATTCAATATGATAGAATAAATATATATAAAAAAATTATTAATGAATAAGCATAATGTTAACTATTTTAAATATTGTTTATAATTAACTTAATATATAAATGTCATCCATCAACTGCTAGTTGATGGAAAATGACACTCCATCCATTCATTTCTTTGTTGTAGGGAAGCGATAGCGGAACTAAAATTGTATCGAAAAGTAGGTTAGTGAGCAGTGAACCATTGTCAGCGTTTTTCACTTTCACTTTCAACGTCATTTTCAACGTCATTTTCAATTACTTGAAAGTTGAAGGGATCTCCTTCCTTTAAAAAGCTACCTGAAACTGGATCAAAGCTCGGGTTGAATCATACTGCGAGGTATCGGCCACATTGGTTTGATAATCATCAAACACTGCCACTAAGGAAACTTTGGCATCATAATCTCCGGCCAATACTAAACTAAGCATAGGAATATGGGATCGCAAAATATCCCCATACACCAGGCTATTACTCTCTAAATATTCTTGACGGATACTAAATTCTACTACTTTTAAATAAGGATGATGAATATATTTTTTTACTCTTATCAAACTATAGACTCCTTCCATATAGGCCTTCTTCAAGGGGAAATAACGATTTATACTCCCTACATCGAGGGCTTCTTGGTAAGCCAAAAAATTAGTTCCTCTTTTATATTCCATATGGGCATCGATTTCCCAAGTTGGATGAATGGGATATTTTATTTTTAAATCGGTACCATAGGCCCGTGCTTGTTGGCCGAACCGCCGGGTCACCGCAGCGTTTGTTCCTACTTGAACAATGGGCAAAGGCAAATATTCAAAACGTAGGCTATAATTTTTATGATTATCATCGTCTTGACGTTGATTTTTATTATTCCCATTATATACGGTAAAATAATACTTCAACGGAATATTTTCAGGAGCTAAATCGCCATACACCGCAGCTCCTATTTGGAAGCTTTGCCAAGCATTCTGCCCAAAAAGAAAATATTGATTAGACCAACGATATGAATTATTTAGCTGAAAGGGATGTAGATCTTCCAAACCAAAATAAGGACGAAATTGCCCTAACCTTATATTCAAATAGTTGCTGGCTTTATATTGTACATACGCATTTTCAAGTACCTTTTTAGCAACGCTTTCTTGATTAAAATTGGCTAAGTTTAATAAAATGGAAGAAGAAATCCGGTCATTAATCTGAAAGCTAGTGGCAAAACGCACGTATTCCATCTGAAAAGAATTAGTTACTATTTCTTGCTCTTCTTCAGCTTCCTCGCTAAAATGATAACCTTCAAAATCAATATCGTCCTCCAAAGAGGTGGCATACCTACCTACTACAAGCGATTTTAGGTGAAGTTTTTTTTCAACAGCTAAAGAATTGATGGTATCCTTAAGCGATTGTGCTCGCAAGGGTAAGATGAAAAGTCCTAAAAACACGAGAATGCAATAGTTCATGAGCAATAGGATGCTAATTTGAAAACCTTAAAATTAGAGCGTTCTTCAGGAATTTACTATGACTTTTATCAGTTTTTTTTAAGAAGATACTACTTACCTTTAAAACTGTATTAACCACAGTATTAAATTATTAATCAAATAATTAACTTAATCATTAAAAGTTACAAATTAACCCAAAAACTTAACTAAAAACCGTCGTCATGAACACCATTCTTATCCCCTTCGATTTTTCAAAAGCAGCTATAAATGCTTTCCATTATGCTATCGAATTCGCTATGAAAGAGCCGACTATAAGCTTATACTTACTTCATCTTTTACCAGAAGATGGAGATAAAAATGAAGTCTCTGATAAATTAGATGATTTTATAGCTCCTTATCAGCAACCTATGCATCCGGAAATAAAAGTGATGATCAAGCAAGGCGAATTGACTCCCGTCGTTTTAAAAGTAAGGGAAGATTTTCAAATCGACTTGGTCATTATCGGAACCCGAGGGCTTAGTGTAGCAAGGGAAGGTATGAGCTCCCATACTTCTGAGTTCATTCACGATGCAGATTTACCCGTACTGGTTATTCCGGTAACTGTTAAAAAATTCCACTTAAAAACCATTATTTTAACCGTGGGTAAAGAAAAGATTGCTGATAGAAAAGTGCTTTATACCCTATTGGAGATTGCAAGAAGGTTTGGTGCTAAAGTACATTTATTAACCGTTGATAAGGGTGCAAAAGTGATGGGATATTCCGAAAATGATGAAAGCAACGAAAATACGATTGAATACTTTTTAGAAATGTTCTACTCCCACCATTCGTTTATGGAAAATGAGGATATTGAACAAGGGATTAAAGATTACCTGAAGAAGCATCCGGCAGATATGTTGGCCATTATGCCTAAAACCCACTTAAAGGACGGAAAAGCTTCTGAAGGTAAACTTACCCAAGTACTCACCCTCCATAGTCATCAACCGCTTTTGGTGTTAGATTAAACAAATTGTGTAAACTATTTAAGGAAGAAGGATGACTGTTCTCATTGTCATATTAGTGATTACCTTGGTTTTCTTTGTCTGGGATAAATACCCACCGGACGTCGTGGCGTTAATGTCGATGATCGCCTTGTTCCTCACGGGCACGCTCAGCCTCACAGAAACCTTAAGCGGATTTAGCAACCCTACGGTGATTATGATTGCTGCCTTATTCATCATTGGAGAAGGTTTATCTAGAACGGGATGGACGGCCCTAGCCGGACAGAAATTTGTCGCCATGGCTTCTAAAAGTCATAAAAAACTATTAGTATTAATTACGCTGGGCTCCGGAGTTTTATCTGGATTTGTGAGTAATACCGGCGCCGTGGCTGCCTTAATGCCGATGACGGTTTCTGCTGCTTGGAATGCGGGCACCCTGCCTTCAAAATTGCTCATCCCGATGGCCTACGGCTCCAACACGGGCGGTTTACTCACTTTAACGGGTACTCCTCCCAACATTATTGTAAGCAATAGCTTAGCAGAGAATGGTTTTGAGGGTTTTTCGTTTTTTGAATTTAGCCTTATCGGTATTCCTTTGTTAATCGCTACTTTATTATATTTCCGCTTCATTGGTCATCGGCTATTACCTGCCCGTGAAACCTCAGGGCGGCCCGCTAATATCGATTCAGAAATCCATAAGTGGATCGAGCATTTTAGTATTGGAGAAAACCTTTACCGACTCCGTATCAGATCGATGTCGCCCTTGCTCAATACAAAAATTAAAGAGTGGAACTTAGAAAAAGAATACCATGTCTCGATTGTACGCTTGCGAAGAAGACACCCCCAACCCTTAAAAGGAATTCAACCCTATGTAGAATTTCCCTCGCCGACCACGAAATTGTTATATCACGATATCATCACGGTGAAAGGAACAGCTGAAGCGGTAGATCAATTTGTATTGAACTTTAGTTTAGGAATTGTCCCCACTACTGCCAATGAGAAGCAGCTCAAAGAAGAGTTGATTAATCAAGAGGTTGGGTTAGCAGAAGTATTGGTCACCCCAAGGTCTAGTTTTGTAGGAAGGGAAATTGAAATTGGAGGCTATTTACAACAAAATAATATTCTTTTAATCGGAGCAAATCGGGGAAGCAAAGCTTTAACCGATCGTTCTATAAAAATACAAGCAGGAGATGCCTTACTGGTAAGGGGTTCTTGGAAAGAGATAGAAGCGATGAAAACCATGCACGATAATTTGGTCATCGTTGGGAGTCCGGAGAACATGAGTAAAGATGTAGATAAATTAAGCCTTAAATCTTATATTGCTATGGGGGCGTTAGTAGCGATGATTTTATTATTAGTGCTCGATTTGCTTCCGGGAGCAGTAGCCGCCTTAATCTGTGCCGGTGTAGTGATGCTTACCGGATGTGTTCCCATTCATAAAGCTTACAGTAACATAAGTTGGACGAGTGTGGTGATGATTGCTGCCATGATCCCGATGGGAGTAGCCTTGCAAAAAACCGGCATCGCAAAACTTACGGCAGAAGCACTTGTAGATAGTTTAGGACAGCTTCATCCTTCAGCTTTACTAGCGGGTTTCTTTTTGGTCACTTCTTTTTTTAGTCAGGCTATTAGTAATTCGGCTACCGCTATTTTAATGGCTCCCATTGCGTTAATAGCGGCTACCTCTTTAGGAGTTTCTCCGGAACCTTATTTAATCACGGTTGCGGTAAGTGCCTCTACTGCTTGTTTAACCCCGGTTGCTACTCCTACCAATGCCATGGTGATGTCAGCCGGCAATTACAAGTTTATCGATTATTTAAAGGTAGGAAGTCCTTTACTTTTATTATTGTGTATGATCACCTTATTACTGGTACCGGTTTTCTGGCCCTATTAAATGTTTCACTAAAATTCAATATGATGAAAACTTCTTTCAACTCCCCAAACACCAAAGACCTTTTAGCCTACGGATTAAAAGATAACCAAGTGATGTGGAACCTTAGCGGTGAAGAACTTCAACGGCTAACGGTAGAAAAAGGAATGGGTAAAGAATCTTCCAATGGAACACTTGCCGTGAACACCGGTAAATTTACCGGAAGATCTCCCCAAGACCGATTTATTGTCCAAGATGATTACACTGAAAACGTGTGGTGGGGAAAAGTAAATAAACCTATTTCTCCCGAAAATTTCGATAAGTTGTATGATCGGGTGACCCATTACCTCTCCGGCAAAGAAATCTATCTGCACGACGGATACGTTTGCGCCTATCCCGAATATCGAATGAATGTAAGAACGCTTACTGAGTATCCTTGGTCTAATTTCTTCGTGAAGAATATGTTTCTAAGGCTGAACGAAGAAGAACTAAAAAATTTTGAAGAAGATTGGTTAGTGCTTTGCGCTCCAGGATATTGGGAAGAAAATCCCTCAGCATACGGAATTCGTCAAGGTAATTTTAGTATCCTTAACTTTACCAAAAAAATAGCATTGGTAGGAGGCTCTGCCTATACCGGGGAAATGAAAAAAGGAATTTTTTCCGCCCTTAACCTCATTTTTCCACAAGATAAAAACGTGCTGCCAATGCATTGTTCCGCAAATGTTGGCCAAGAAGGTGATACGGCTATTTTCTTTGGACTATCCGGCACAGGGAAAACCACGCTTTCTGCAGACCCTGAACGAAAATTAATTGGGGACGACGAGCATGGGTGGACCCCCGATAATATGATCTTTAATTTTGAAGGAGGATGTTATGCTAAAGTTATTGGTTTAACGGAAGAAAAAGAACCAGATATATACCGAGCCATTCAACCCGGAGCTCTATTGGAAAATGTGATTTTTGATGAAAAGGGAGAAATTGACTTTTTTGATAGCAGTATTACCCAAAACACACGCGTAAGTTATCCCATTGATCATATAGTCAATATTCAGGAAAACTCATATGCTGGAAATCCTACTCATATTTTCTTCCTCACCTGTGATGCCTTTGGTGTTCTACCACCGGTATCTAGACTTACCCCTGGCCAGGCCGCTTATCATTTTATTTCGGGATATACGGCTAAAGTAGCAGGAACGGAAGCTGGAATTACAGAACCCGTCCCCTCCTTCTCTGCTTGTTTTGGAGAACCCTTTATGCCATTACATCCTACCGTTTATGCAGAAATGCTGAGTAAAAAAATGCAGGAAGCGCAAGTAAATGTTTGGTTAATTAATACAGGATGGAGCGGCGGACCTTACGGAGTAGGTTCCAGAATTAAGTTAAAATACACCCGAAGTATGATTACTGAAATTCTAAAAGGAAACCTTGACCATGTAGATTTTGAAATGCATCCTATATTTGGTTTGCACATGCCTAAGTATTGTCCCGGTGTGCCTTCAGAAATGCTGAACCCTATTAACACTTGGTTACAAAAAGGGGTTTATATTCAGAAGTCCATTCAATTAGCTCATTCCTTTCATTTAAACTTTGAAAAATTCGCACATAAAGCATCACCCGAAATCATGGAGGGTGGACCGTTAATTGATGAACATCATCAAATGAACTCACCTTTATAAAGATAACTTTTGAGGTTAGCTAGTGAGTGAGGAAAGATTGTAGTTTTTATTAAGGCTACGATCTTTTTCTATGAAATAGGAATAACCCCCTGCACTTTTAGCTTGCCTGATTAAACACTGTAAGTAGGTTGTGGTTAATCATCATGAGCAGGTATTTTTAAGGAATATTATTCACTAGGATACCATAAAAAAAGGCGTTAGTACTTTCCAATAAATGGGGGAAACCTAAGCCTTCCGGAAAATAAGAATCATCTTCCCTTTTTTCTTATCCGTGCCCTGCTTTAAAAAGGAACCCTCTTATAAAGTCGGTCCCTTTTTATACAAGTTCTGATAAGGTATTAAAAATTATATCGCATATTACTAGGCTTATTTTTAAAAAAAGTTTATCTTCACTATTAATAATACCTTGTTTAACAGCTAATTAAGCTTTATTTTTTCTTGGTTAGCCTCTAAGTAAGTGCAGTTTGGGTCCAATGTACCTCCAAAGCAGTTACAATGATTTTTAGGGAAAATATTGGACATGAGCTATAGGTGCTTTTTTAGCCCACGGGAACTGTATAAATAAAAACCAAATTATGGCATATTTAGGAAAAGACAACCGAATTACCGGTAGTATAGGCGATTTGATTTTTCGCAATGTTGATGGAAAAACCATTGTACAACGTAAACCGGAGAAATATCAAGTAAAGCAAAGCAAGCGAACCAAAAAGGCCTCCTCCGATTTTGGACGGGCCTCTAGTGTAGCGAAAAAAATAAGGATTGGAATACAAACCTATACCCGAGGATTTTCTGATTCTAAATCTTTTTGTCGCTTACGAACACGGTTACAGCGGGCTGCTACCACTGATAACCAGGAACCACTTGGAAAAAGGGAACTCTGGGACGGCAAACCGGAACTCTTAGAAGGTTTTGAGTTTAACCACCACAGTAAATACGAACACTACGTCCGGTTAAGCATGAACAACATAGCGATCGCAGCAAAAAAACTTCAGTTCCAACTGGCGGGCTTTCACCCGAAGCAGGACATCACTTGGCCTACCCGAGCCAAAAAAGCTAAACTTTGCTTTTGGATGAGTGTACATCGCCGTAAAGATGACTTATCTGTACAGGAGGAATTGTTCCAGTTGGAAATAACTCCCGGTACTGCAGTGCTCCCTGAAACCAATTTCACCAGTAAAACCTTAAAAACCAATAGCTTGGTATACCTTTGAGGCAGAATTTTATATTACGAATATGACCCCTTGTTGGATTGGGTATGTATGAACAACGCTACGTTACAGCCTTTTCGGTTACTAAGCGTATTTAAAAATTAAAATTACCCATGTTTACTGCTATTGTTTAGCACCCCACCAATTTCAGGCTTTTAAAAAGCTCAGCAAGTAAGCATTTTTGTCACTACCGTTGCCAAGGTAAGAATACTAACCTTAGCCTAAGCAGGTGTAGGCCTTATAATAGATGATTTTCTAAAGTGATTATAAAAGGGGTTTATTTTTTATAAAATGATAGTGATCTCTCCACCGGGCAGGAAAAATTGAAGTTCCCCTACTGGTATCAGTACCCCAAGTATCTTATGAAAAACATTTTGCCTCCTCAAATGAAGACTTGTCTAAAAGTATTGACTTGTTTTTTTAATTGTTAGGAAAACAATATTAAATTAATAAAAAAAAAATTAATCGTTGTTTGAATGATTAGCATGATGAATGATAGTATAATGATCATATTTTTTAGATTTATATTATTTTAAAATGGATACCGTTTCGCTATACCGATAAATTGATCATCATCAAATCTTGTTCTATAAGCCACTTATAGAACAAGAAGGATGAGCTATTAAGTTTTAGTAATGCTACCATCTAATAGGTTAATGATTCTTGAGGCGTAAGCTGCGTTACTTTCAGCGTGGGTTGCCTGGATGATGGTCACTCCATCTTCTTCGTTTAATTGTTTAAAAAGCTGCATAATCTCGTCGCTTTGTTTTGAATTAAGGTTTCCGGTTGGCTCGTCTGCTAGTATTAATTTAGGTTTAGAGATTAGTGCTCTTGCTATTCCTATCAATTGCTGTTGCCCACCACTTAATTGATTTGGAAAAAGGTCTTGTTTTCCCACGATATTAAAACGATCGAGCATATCACCAACTAGCGCTTTTCGTTCAGATGATTTTACTTTTTTGTATAGGAGTGGTGTTTCAATGTTTTCGTAAACGGTAAGTTCATCAATCAAATGATATTGCTGAAAAACAAATCCAATGTATTCTTTGTATAGTTTTGAACGATGTTTTTCTTTCATATGATGAATGGTCTCGTCCATAAATTTATATGCTCCTTCCTGAAAACCATCTAACATTCCAATAACATTCAGCAAGGTAGATTTACCGGAACCCGACGGTCCCATAATAGAGATAAATTCGCCTTCTTCTACTTTAAGGCTTAAATCGTTGAGGAGGAATGTTCTTCTTCCGCCAGTGGTTACCCATTTGTAGATATGGTCTAATGATAATAACATAGTTTTATTTTTTATATTTTTAACTTCATAGGTTTTTGAGATCTGTGAAATTGAGGAAGGATTATTCAGTTCTTAATGATTTTACCGGGTTTTGTAAAGCGGCTTTTATGGTTCTAAAACTTATGGTTGCCACAGCAATTAATAACGATAATATTCCGGCGGCGATAAAAAACCAGGCACTCAGTTCAATTCTAAAGACATAATTCTGTAACCATTTATTAGTGAAATACCAAGCGATAGGTGTTGCAATTACAAAAGCGATTCCTACCAGAATTAAAAAGTCTTTGGTTAATAACAAGATAATATTGGTTACTCCTGCTCCAACAATTTTACGAACACCAATTTCTTTTGTTCGTTGGGTAACTACTAAAATGGACATTGCAAAAAGCCCAATACAACTTAAGATAATGGCAATTATAGAACCGCTAGTGATCATACTGGTTAATCGCTTTTCATTTCTAAAAGTACGATTGATATTTTCATCAAGAAAAGAGGCGGCAAATTCAGCATTCGGTTCAATATTCGCCCAAGCCTCTTTAATTGCATCATAGCTTTTCGAAGCCGTATTTGGTGCAACTTTTATATAAGCATAATAAAGATTCCAGTTAGGATTTACCGAAATTGTAAGCGGGGCAATCTCTCTGTTTAGATCCTGAAAGTTATAATCTTTAAGCACGCCGATAATTTTATAATCTTGATTATCATCTATCGGTAACATTTTGTTTAAAGGCTCTTCTTCCTGAATCAGTTTTGCCATCTTCTCGTTGATAATCAAGCTAAGACTGTCTGTAGCAAAATTTCGGTTAAAATCGCGCCCTTCCTTCAGTTTTAGATCTAAAGTTTCAATGTAATCATAATCTACCGCCAGTACGTTGGTATTGATATTTCGCCCTTTATATTCAAACCCCATCTGACTTTCAAACCGAGAACCCGTGGCATCGATCCCTAAAATATTATCGGCACCACTAATGTTTACGATATTTGGATGGTCCTGAAGTTCATTCCGCAGTAATTTTAAAGATTCTCTGGCCGATTTTTTACCGTTCAGCGGAAATGCAACTACTTGTTCTTTATTAAAGCCAAGATTTTTATTCTGCATATAATTTAATTGTTGCCACAGTACAAAAGTTCCCGTAACCAGAAGAATCGCGATACTAAATTGAAAAACCATGAGCACATTACGCAACCTATTTTTACCACTCATATCCAGTTTTCCTTTTAAGGATTGAATGGTTTTTAATTTTGAAATCAACAAGGCGGGATATCCTCCAGCGATTAAAGTGATTACCGCTAGGATTAATAAGAATCCAGTAATCATTGATGGATTAACGATGCTACTGAATTCAGCCGGAATTCTAAATAAAGACTGAAAAGGATCGGCGATCAAAAGACTTATCAATAAACCTAGAATTGCTGAAGAAAGAAAAATAAAGACGCTTTCTGCCCAAAATTGAATAAAAAGCTGACTTTTCGCAGCGCCCAACGTTTTACGTATTCCAATTTCTTTTAAGCGTTTTGTACTTCGGGCCACACTCATATTAATAAAGTTTACGCTGGCAATAAAGAGAATGAGCATCCCTATTCCGAAGATTAGATATGGGTAGCTTCTGGAAACTTCAAAAAGATGGTTTTTAACTTTTACAAAATGCCAATCGGTAATGGGCATTAATTTTAGTTTTTTAAAATATCCTTCCGCGTTAGGTTGTGCGCCGTCACGCTCGGCATCCTCGATATCTTCTTTAAAATGGAGATTGGTGAATTCCTGGGTATTTTTTTCAAAATCGGTTACCGCCACACCTTTTTCTAATTGTACATATACATGATGATTTCTATTTCCCCATTCGGTTAAATTTTCCTGATAATAAGGCGCGTTTTCCATCGAAATGGCAAGACTAAGATCATCGTTGGTGTTTTTGGGTAGGTTTTTTAACACCGCAGTAACCACAAAAGGTTTTAATTCGCCACCCACCTGAATATCGAAGGTTTTTCCGATAGCATTTGTTTCGCCAAATATCTTATTGGCAGTTTCCGCAGTTACTACAACCGAGTTTTGATTTTCTAACGGATCATTTTTCTTTCCGTAGAGCATAGGAAAAGAAAACATTTTAAAATAATCATTATCCAAAAACACTAAATCTAGCAGTAACTCTTTGTCTCCTTTTTTTACGAGATGATAAGCTTCGCGATAACGGCTGGCATACTTAACACCGGGAACTTCTTCTTTAAGCATAGGCGCCATGGGAATAGGTTGAGAAATAGTTGCTTTAGCTCCATTAGGCTTTTGTGAAATAAAATAAGAGATAAATAAACGATCTTTATTTTCATGAAAATTGTCGAAAGAAAGTTCGTAAACCGAAGCAATACTTAAGAGTATGGCAGCAGCAAAGGCGATAGACAAACCCAGAATATTAAGTCCTGTAAAAGTTTTATCTTTAATAAGGTTTCGCCAGGCGATTTTGATATAGTTTTTTAGCATAAAGATTGATTTTGATTGACGAATTATTCAGTTCTGATGGATTTTACAGGATTGGCTAAGGCAGCATTAATAGCCTGAATACTCACGGTAATCATGGCTATCAACAAGTTAATGCCGCCCGCCAGGGCAAAAATCCACCAGTTCATGGTTGTTTTATATACAAAATCTTGTAGCCACAACTGCATTACATACCACGCCAATGGGATCGCCACTACCGCTGCTACAATTACAAGAATTAGAAAGTCCTTTGATAATAAGCGTGTCACCTGAAAGATGGAAGCTCCCAGCACTTTACGAATGCCTATCTCCCGTTTTTTGAGCTGCGCTGCATAAGTGGTAAGTCCAAAAAGTCCCAGACAGGAAACTAGAATTGCAATCACTGAAAAGATGCTAAATAATTTACCTGTACGTTGATCTTCGCGGTACATTTTTTCATAAGAGCTATCTAAAAACGAATAGTCTAACGGAAAATCAGGTGTATAGTCTTTCCATATTTCTTCAACGGCGGCGATAGTTGCTGTGGTGTTAGTTCCTGAAGTTTTGAGATACACGCGATATTTGTCGGGCGCATAATACATCACAGCAGGGCCTATATCGCTTTTTAAATCTCTAAAATGATAATCTTCAACAACACCTATAATAGTTCCTTTAGTCTCGAATAATTCAAGATTTTTTCCAACAGGATTGGTCATTCCCATCGCTTGAGCTGCTGTTTGATTGATGATGAAATTTGTGGAATCTGTGCTAATGCCTTTAAAATTTTCTCCAGCGATCAGATTCATTTTTAAAAGCGGAATAAAATGCTCGTCAATAGCCATTGGTGTGACCACCAACTCTTGATTGACTTCTCCTGCACCCCAAGCGATATCTCCGGTAGAATTTTGATTATCGATAATGGGATTAGAAGCAAACGACACAGCGTTTACACCGGGAATATTCGCCAAGCGCTGTTTTACAGTTTCGGCGTGTTCTTGCATAGTGCCACTCATCCAAAAGTTAAGCACCTGACTACGATCGTAGCCGGGATCTTTTTCGGTTAAAAAATCAAGTTGACACCCGATGACCAGCGTACCAATTATAAGCATTACCGAAAATACAAACTGCACCGTAACCAATACCTTTCTGATGGTTCCGCGGCTTACCCCGCCTACTCGACCCTTTATCGCTTCTAAAGGCTTAAAAGAGGTTAGCATCCATGCAGGATAAATGGAAGAGACCACTAAGGTAATTACAAAAACCGCCAAGATGAACAACGGAAGTTGTCCTTGAATTAACTCTAAACGAAGTGTTTTTCCTGAAAGTTCAGTGAATTTAGGCGCTAATATAAAGGCAAGCCCTATGGCTAGTATAATTGCTATACTGAAAAACAAAATTGACTCCGCAATAAACTGCCCAAATAAACTACGCTTACCTGCACCTATAATTTTACGAATGCTTACTTCACGTGCCCGCTGAAAAGCTCTTGCTGTAGCAAGATTCACATAATTAATACAGGCAATAGCAAGAATAAGTAATAATACAATCGCAAAAATCTTAACGGTATTGATGCCACGCGGTTCGCCTGCAGCATTATACAGATTCATAGCTGCAATAGGTTGTAAATAATAAGCTGCTTTTTCATCAAAAAGCTCGGCATTGGGATCGTTTTGTTGCTGTATTTGAGTGAGTTTTTGCGTAACTGCAGCCACATCTTCAGTAGATCGCAACTCGAGATAGGTGATGTAATTAAAATTTCCCCAGTCGGTATCTAAAGACTTCCAGTACCGGTTGTTTTCCGTGTACTCAGCTTTTAAAATGCTCATTGAAAAAAACAGCTCATAGGAAACGCTTGAATTTTCTGGTACATCTTCAACCACTCCGGTAATGATGTAGTTGTCTTTATGATCTGCTTCTAAGGTTTTGCCTACCACATCGGTGGTTCCGTAAAGCTTTTCAGCAATAGACTTTGTGAGGACTACAGCATTGGCATCGTTAAGCAGGTTTGCTTTTGTTCCGGCTAAAAGTTTCCGCTCAAAAAGATCAAAAAACGCTGTATCTACGTAAGCCCCCGTGATCTCATAATCTGTACTCCCCACCGTATAAAGTCGGTTTGACCAATTTTGACGAATTCGTACCGCTCGTTTTACTTCAGGAATATCATTAGAAGCATAAGCTGCGACAGCCCCTGCAGAAGACTCCCAAGTTTGAATAGCTCCGCCACTTTTAATATTACTCGAAACCCGATACACTTGTGTGTGGTTATCGGCAAAACTGTTATAACTTAATTCTGACTGAATCCAAATGATGATAAAAATGGCAATAGTGAGACCAATGGTAAGTCCCAACAAACTTATCAGATTGTAAAACTTATCCTTCTTTAGGTTTCGCCAGGCGATTTTGATATAGTTTTTAAACATGATTTCTTGATTTTGACCGATTAAGTTTTGAGGTTTATTTTTTATTCTGTCCTTAGGCTTTTTACCGGATTTCGTAAAGCCGCTTTTATACTTTTAAAACTTATAGTGATTAATGCGATTGCCAAAGTGATGATCGCAGCCATTAAAAATTGCCATACGTTCAAATTTATTCTATAGGCAAAATCCTGTAGCCATTGATGCATAAAATAATAGCCCATGGGGAATGCAATTAGAAACGCTATAAAGATCAATTTGATGAAATCTTTGGCGAGCATTCCTACGATCTCACTAACATTAGCGCCTAAAACTTTGCGAATTCCTATTTCTTTAAAGCGCTGTTCTGTTGCGAAAGTGATTAGGCCAAATAAACCAAGACAGGCCACAAATATGGTTAGCAGGGTAAAAATGCTAAGAATCGTACCCATTTGTTGCTCTTTGCTATAGGTTTGCGAAAAAGCCTCGTCTAAAAATGAATACGAAAAATCTTCATTTTCGTTGAAATTAGACCATTTATCCTCAGCAAAATTTAAGACCGTAGCAATGTTGGCATTTTTCGTTTTTAAGATTAATCCGCCGTAAGGATTATAAGCTAAAACTAAAGGATCGATCTCGTGATGTAAAGATTTAAAATGAAAGTTTTTAATAACACCAATCACGGTAAATTCTTCATTTTCGGGATCTGCTGCACGTTTAAAGGTTTTTCCGATAGGATGATCACTCAGATCTAAGATTTTAGCGGCTTCTTCATTGATAATCGCCTTATTCGCTTCGTTTTTTAATTCCGAAGAAAAATTTCGCCCTTCAATAAGCTCTAATCCCAGGGTTGCGATATAATCTTCATCGACATCATAAAAGAAAAACTTCCGTAGATATTCGTTATTCTTAAAAATACCCCGCAAATGATCGTCGGTTTCCCCGGCAGGTACATAAGCCGACTGGCTAACGCTGGCGATATTGGGGTTTTTAAGCAGTTCTTTTTTATAAGATTGCACTTTGGTGCTGCCCATTTTGTACGCATCCCTTAGTACGATTACCTGTTCTTTATCATAGCCCAGTTTTTTATGCTGAATAAATTGCATTTGCTTATCAACCACAATAGTAGCAAGAATAAGCGATGCCGAGATCACAAACTGAAACACCACCATGCCGCTGCGTAAATTATTTCGTTTGCCAGAGGCTGAAATTTTGTTTTTTATGGCCAGTAATGGTTTAAAAGAAGAAAGCACAAAGGCCGGATAAGCTCCTGAAAAAAGACTCACCAAAACAACGAAACACAGCAATAGTAAAACACTTTTTAAACTGACTAAATTCAGCAACTTCAGCTCTTTTTCTGCCAGGCTATTAAAGTAAGGTAAAACCAGGGCGATCAAACCAACAGCGAGTAGGATGGCGAAAAGCGTGGTCATAAAAGATTCGGTTAAAAACTGGGTAATCAATTGTTTTTTAGCTGAACCTAAAACTTTACGAATGCCCACTTCACGACTGCGTTTTGTTGCGGTTGCTGTAGCCAGATTCATAAAATTGATACAGGCGATAAGTAGCATAAATATGGCAATAGCACTAAAAATATATACGTATTTAATATCTCCGGAAGCAGATATCTCGGTGTTTGGTGCAAAATCTGAGTGTAAATGAATAGCCGTTAGTGGCTGAAGAAATAGCCCTATGTTGTTATTCTTCTGAAATTCTTCGTAAGAAATCCCAATAGCCTGCTGTACCTGTTCTCCCATATACTTTTTCATGAGTGCCGGGATTTGATTTTCTACAGCGCTAAGTTGGATTTCAGGTTCAAGAAGTAAATAGGTGGCAAAACCAGAAGTAACCCATAAATTAGAATTTGCACGCTCATTGTGATGCATAGGAATAAAAACATCCATTTGTAGATGGGTGTTATGTGGCATATCCTGAAGGATAGCGGTAACTTCAAGATCTACTTCTAACTCAGGAATCGTGATGCGTTTTCCGATTGGGTTCTCGTTGCCAAAATATTTTTTAGCTTCAGAGGAAGTCAGCACTACACTATTTGGATTTTCAAAAGGTGATTTTGTATCTCCTTTAAGGAATTTTAGATCAAAAACATCGAAGAAATTAGGATCTACATAAGCTGCTTTTATATTTTCAAAAGAGGTGTTGTTATACCGAATTACGGGATTATAGACTTTACTTAATCGTGTAGCGTCTTTTACCTGCGGAAGATCTTCTTTAAAAGTTTTGGCGATAGGAGCAGCCACTACTGCTTCTTTAAGTTCTTCGCCATTAACGTTGCCACGAAGCACCACCCGGGCAATATTATCGGCATTATCATAAAACCGATCGTAACTCAGTTCATCCCAAACATAGATCGCGATTAAAATACAGCTGGCCATTCCGATAGCAAGACCACCGCAATTCAGAAAAAATGAGGACTTATTCTTAAGAAGATTCCTCCAGGCTATTTTGATGTGATTTTTAAACATGGCTATTCAGTTCTTAAGGATTTAACGGGGTTTTTTAAGGCAGTCTGAATGGTTCTAAAACTCATTAAAAGGATGGCGAAAACCAACATTCCTAAAGCACTAAGCACAAAAACCCACCAACTCATTTCGGTTTTATAGGTATAATTCTGCAACCAGTTATTGATAAGATAAAATGCTATAGGAATAGCCACCGAAACTGCAATCGCCACAGGAATAATAAAATCTTTACACAAAGTCGTGTTTAGTCTCAATAATGAAGCACCAAGTATCTTCCGAATTCCTATTTCTTTTGCTTTTCGCTCTGTAGTATAGACTACCAATCCAAATAAACCTAAAGCACTTATTAAAATGCTTAGTCCTGTTGCCCATTGTAATAATTTAGAAATTCGTTGTTCTTGGCGATAAAAAGAAGCCACCGTTTCATCTATAAATTGTACCTCAAAATCTGCTTCGGGATAAATGCTTTTCCATTCCTTTTTAACATCAGCAATTGTATTACTAAGATTGTTAGGATTAAAGCTGAAACTTAAAGTGCTAAATTGGCTGCCCCACTTTCTATTAATATCTGCAGTAAAAACCATTGGCCTAATGTTACTTCTTAAAGATCCCTGATTGAAATCCTGCATTACGCCAACAATGGTATAAGGAGTTTCTCCAATATTAACTCGTTCGTTAATGATATCTTTTGGATTACTATAACCTAATTTTTTTATGAGAGTTTCATTAGCTACAAATTCATTAATGGTATCATTAAGAGGCTGGCGGCCGGCCAGCAAAGGAATCTCGTAAAGTTTCAGGTAATTGGTATCGCCAAATAACTCGTCTGCCTGTGTTTTTTCCTCTCCATTTTCAGTAGCATACGTAATTAAGATGCCATACATGGTATAAGAAGAAGGCGCAGCGCTGGCTAAGCTGAGATTGTTGATTTTTGGGTTAGATTTTAATTCATTCTTTAAAAGATATCTTTTATCGATATTTTCATCCTGGTAAGGAAATTCAACAAAGGCAATTTCATTAGACTTAAAGCCAAGATCTTTATTTAGCATAAAATGAATTTGCTTTCCAACCAAAATCGTCGCAATGATAAATATCTGGGCGATCCCGAATTGGAAAAAGCTTAAAAACTTACGAAGTTCTCCTTTATCTTTTCTGAAAAATATATTACTCTTTAAAATTGAAATCGGTTTGAATTGCGACAGTATAATTGCTGGGTAAATCCCTGCTAAAGCACTTACAAATAACAAGAGTAGCATTATGCCTATAATAATTTTTGGTTGAAGTATTAAGCTATATTGGAATGTTGGTGATAAAAATTCAGCAAAAACCTTGTAGAGCATATAACCAAACCCGATCGACAGGATTCCAGAGATAAGTGTAAGCAAAAATGTTTCGCCTAAAAACTGAAACATCAATTGCTTTTTAGAACTTCCAAGGGTTTTTCGAATTCCAATTTCTTTAGCGCGTTGTGTTGCTGCTGCGGTATTTATGTTTACAAAATTGATGCAGCCTAAAAGCAATAAGAACAGTACAATGAATGATAAATAGGTTAAAACCGATTTATTTGCAGCGCTATTTCCATAATCGAATAAACCATACTCACTAAAATGCATTTCTGGTAAAGGTTGAAGATTAAAGCCTAAATGTTTACCTGTTTCTGACGATTCTTTATCTTCATGCTCTTTACCCAGCGCATCTAATTTATTCTGAAGCTCACTTTTTGCGGTGTTAGGGTGAAGCAAAACAAAAAGTTGTGAACTAGAGCTAATACTCGTCCAGCTTTCGTTGCTTACTGCCCAATCCATATCGGTTTTCTTGGCTGCTTCCAGCGAGATAAATTCGTCAAAAATAATATCTGTTTTTTCACTAAAATCGGCTACGATTCCAGCAACTTCAACTGTGGCAGAATCATCATAGGTGATGGTTTTTCCCAAAACCTGATCGTAAGAAAGATTAGGGAAATACTTTTCAGCTTTCCTTTTACTAAGAATGATCTTGTTAGGATCGTTTAAAGCTTCTTTTGTTCCAGCGAGAAACTGATATTGGAAGATATCGAAGTAATTTTTATCAGTAAAAATAGCCCCTTCAGAATTTTTATACTTTATGTCACCAACTTTTATTTCGTAAGGTCTATAGGTATAAAATGAAGCAGCACTGGAAATCCCGGGAAAATTATCTTTTAAAACTTTAGTAAGTGGCGTGTTTACACCACGGTTAATATTAGAATGATCTTCACCATAAAACTTTGTAGAAACTCTATAAATTCTATCTTGATTTGGATGAAAATTATCAAAAGAGAACTCGTGATATATCATTAGTCCGATTATAAACGAAGCACTTAATCCTATGGCAAGACTAATGATGTTTATTGCTGAAAAAAGTTTATTTTTCCAAATGTTCCGCCAGGCAATTTTGATGTAGTTTCTAAACATGTTGATCTTTTAAGAGAGATGAAGCTAGATGATATTTGATGATTGATAAATGACCCCGAAAAACCGCTAATGTTGATATTCTGCGAGTATGTTTTCGGTAACTTTTTGCCCGTCTAACATTCTGATGATTCGATGGCTGTATTTAGCGTCGTGTTCGCTGTGCGTTACCATGATGATAGTGGTTCCGGCAGCATTAAGTTCGGTTAGTAGATCCATAACTTCGTTCCCGTTACTACTATCCAGGTTTCCGGTAGGTTCATCGGCAAGGATTAGCTTGGGGTTATTTACGACGGCGCGAGCAACGGCTACCCGCTGTTGCTGCCCACCAGATAATTGCTGTGGGAAATGTTTACGACGGTGCATAATTTGCATTTTCTCTAAAACTTCGTGAACACGTTCTTTGCGTTCTGCTGGTTTAACACCAGTATAAATCAGAGGAAGTTCTACATTTTCGAAAACACTCAACTCGTCAATGAGGTTAAAGCTCTGGAATACAAAACCAATATTATGCTTTCTAAGATGAGCTCTTTTTCGCTCGTTAAATCCTGCCACTTCAATCCCGTTAAAAATATAGCTACCACCATCGGGATCGTCTAAAAGTCCTAAAATATTGAGCAAAGTTGATTTTCCGCAACCCGATGGTCCCATCACCGAGACGAATTCTCCTTCGTTGACTTCAAAAGAAAGCTTATTGATGGCGATGGTCTGTACTTCGTCTGTACGGTAAAACTTTTCGAGATCTGTTATTTTTATCATGATGAATGTTTTTTGTCTGTATTGTTGCTGAAATAATTATGCTTAAAATTATAGAATTTAGTCTTTTAGTACCAGTTCCTGAATATCTTCGTAATTGCTATAGCTTGAGGTGATCACCTGGTCTCCAGGTTCTAATCCAGAAAGTACTTCATAATATTCGGTGTTTTGGCTACCCAACTGAATATCGGTTTTGTAAGCAATACTACCATCTTCACTTAATTTAAAGATCCAGTTTCCACCGGTTTCCTGAAAAAATCCTCCCTTCGGAATTAGTACCGCTTCTTTTTCCTGACTCAGCGCTACTCGAATTTGCAGCGTTTGGCCTCTTCTAATTTTCTCCGGCGCCTCTTCTAAAAAGGTCATATCTACCTGAAATCTTCCGTTGGCTACCTGTGTGTAAACTTTCTTGATTTCCAGCGTATATTTTTTTCCGTCGAAATTAAAGCTTCCCTGTTGCCCGGCGTAAATTCGCGAAATGTAATGTTCATCTACATCTACACGAACTTTGTATCCGCTAATCACATCGATTTGTCCCAGGCGTTCACCTTTAGATTTCGATTGGCCGATTTCAGCATCTAAGGAAGTCAGTTGCCCATCAACCGGAGCCCGTACTACAAGATCTTCTACTTTTTTGCGCATCAGCTCTAAAGCTTTTCTTGTTTTTTCGTAAGATTCTCTTGCCTGTACATTTTCTTGTTTAGATGAAATTGAATCCTGTTGCAAAACTCTTTCGGTTAAAGCCAAACGATCTTTTTGGTAATTGTAATTATTTTTAGTTTCCAAATATTCCTGTTCAGCAACTGCTCCTTTGTCGAATAATTTTTTATTCAGTTTATATCTCCTCTCGGCTTCTCTTAGGCTACTTTTTACTTCAGTAAGTTGATTGAGTTTATTGATCGTGTTTTCTCTGGATGCATTTTGTGTGCGTTGCATTTGGGTAAGCAGATTGTATACTTGTGTTTCCTGATTTACTAAACTCAGTTCAAGATCTGTATTCGATAATCTAAGGATTGGCTCTCCTTTTTTCATCATCGCGCCATCTTCTGCAAGTTTTTCTTCCACACGACCACCTTCTAAAGCATCAAGATAAATTGTGGTGATTGGCATTACCACTCCGTTTACCGGAATATTTTCCTGAAAGATGTCTTTTTTAACGGTATTAATGCTAATACGTTCTTTTTCAACATTAAGTTTCGTGCTACCGCTTGATGAAAGTAAAACAAAAACGATAAACCCAATTAAAAGCGCGCCACCAATGATCATGGCTATTCTTTTAGGTGTAAATCGTTTCTTTTCTATTGGTATATCCATTTTGACTGTTGCCTAATTTGGTATTTGTTAATATTTCATTCTTTTTTGAATTGAAAATCTTCCAATTCCCATACATCTATATGATAATGATACCAAAAACATAAATAAATCATAATCAGTATTTTAAATATTTAATCAAAAGAAAAAGTGTTCGGTTTTAATACACTATCTGTTCGAAAACAAAACAGAATTGAATCAATTTAAATTTCCAAAGTATTTTTATTTTCTAGGTAAGAGAAAGTTGTAATATTGTAGGTATGCAACTAAAGAATGCGAACATACTGGTTATAGACGACGATCCCGACGTGTTAACTGCGTTGCGGATCATGCTGAAATCTTTGGCAAATAAAGTAGTGACCGAGAAGAACCCGAATCATATCACTTCACTTTTAGAGCAGGAAAAATTTGATGTGATCATTCTTGATATGAATTTTAACGGAGTCGTAAATACGGGAAACGAAGGGATTTTTTGGCTTAACAAAATTAAACAGATCGATAAAAAGGTAGATGTTATTCTAATTACGGCCTATGCTGATATCGATTTGGCCATTAGGTCTCTTAAAAAGGGAGCTTCAGATTTTTTGGTGAAACCCTGGAAGAACCAAAAAATGATCGAAGCCTTAAAATCTCTGGTAGAAAAAAAGTCGGTAAAACCTCAACTATCGAGACCTACAGCTGCCGGAAATAAAATTATCGGCGAAAGTGAAGAAATGCAGCTGGTTTTTGAAAAATTGAAAAAAGTTGCACCAACAGATGCTAATGTTTTGATTTTGGGTGAAAACGGAACAGGTAAAGATTTGGTAGCGAGGGCGATTCACGATCAATCACTACGGAAAAATAAGCCTTTTGTAAAAGTAGATGTAGGTGCGCTAACGGAAAGTTTATTTGAAAGTGAACTTTTTGGATATAAAAAAGGAGCCTTTACCGATGCGCGCGAAGATCGTAAAGGTAGGTTTGAAGCGGCCAACGGCGGTACACTTTTTTTGGATGAAATAGGAAATATTAGTTTACGGCAACAGGCGAGACTGCTTACCGTTTTACAAAACCGAACGATTACTCCGCTGGGTTCTAACGAAAGTATCCCTATCGATATTCGATTAATTTGCGCTACAAATTTAGAATTGAGTGATCTAGCTGATGAAAATACCTTCAGAAAAGATCTAATTTATCGCATTAACACCGTAGATCTTACGGTACCGCCACTTCGCGATCGTGGAACCGATATTACCCTTCTTAGCCGATATTTTACAGATATGTATGCTGAAAAATATTTTAAAGGGCCATTTTCTTTTGATAAAGAATTCTTTAGTAAACTGAAATCACATTCTTTTCCCGGAAATGTTCGGGAGCTTCAGTATGTGTTAGAACGTGCAGTAATTATGGCTGATGGAGATACGCTTGCTGCGGAAGATTTGGTGTTTTCAGGATTAGAAAAATCGGTATCAACTTCAACCGGAATTCAGGAAACAAATCTAGAAACCGTAGAGAAGCAAACCATCCTGAAGGTGATCGAAAAAAATAAGGGGAATATTTCTAAATCGGCTAAAGAATTAGGAATTACCAGGGCAGCTTTATATCGCAGACTCAATAAATATGACTTATAAAAAATACAGTTTAGGCCTTTTGCTAAGATTGGTTATTTTAACGGGGTCTTTAACTGCCGTCGCTTTTGGTATAAGTCTGCATCAAATGGCCTTGATCATTGTAGGAGCGATTCTGGCAATAGTCATCTTTTATAACCTTTATAAATTTATAACGCGTCGTTTTGTAGCGATGGACGATTTTTTTGAATCGGTTAAATACAACGATTTCTCAAGACGTTTTGTAAGCAAAGGAGCGCCTGAAGATCTGTCTCGACTTCACGAAGGTTTCAATTTGATTAATGATAAAATTCGGGAAATCAACTCGAATAAAGAAGCGCAGTATCTTTATCTTCAGAAGATATTAGAAATGGTAGATGTCGGCATCATTTCTTATAATCAAAAGACTGGCGACGTGCTTTGGGCAAACGAGGCGATCAAGAAAACCTTGAGTATTCCTTCTTTTAAAAATATTAAGTTTCTTAAAAGTCGAAAACCGGAATTATTCGAGACTATTTTTGAAATGAGTCATCTTACCGGCAGCTCTATAAGCATCAAAGTAAATGGCGAAAAGCTAAAAGTATTGGTTTCTGAAACGGTTTTTTATGAAAATGAACATTCGTTTAAGATCATTTTACTTCAAAATATAGATGAAACCTTAAATCAAAACGAATCTGAAGCCTGGAAGAAGTTATTGAGTGTAATGACGCACGAGATTATGAATTCTATCGCTCCAATTTCGTCGCTGGCCGATACTTTGCAATATCAGGTCACAGAAAAGCTAAAGAATCCTGAAGATAATACTTTAGATATTTCAGATCTAAATGAAGCGATAGGAAGTATTAAAAAACGAAGCGAAGGATTGATGAAATTTGCTAAAACCTATCGTAGTTTAAATAAGGTGACTCATATAAACCGAAATAATGTTTTTGTCGAAGATCTTTTTGCTTCGATAGAGCGATTAATGCGACCGTCTTTAGCTTCTAAGAATATCGATCTATATTTCGAACTTTCCAATCTTCAATTACAAGTTAAGATGGATAGTTATCTTATCGAGCAGGTGCTCATTAATCTCATCGTGAACGCAAGAGATGCCTTGCAGGATATCGAAAACCCAGAAATTTATGTAACCGCAAAAGCGACTACAGATGGTTACACCGTTATCAAGGTAATCGATAATGGAAACGGAATTCCGCAGGAAATTCAGGAAACCATATTTGTTCCGTTCTTCACAACCAAAAAGAACGGCAGCGGAATTGGGCTGAGTTTATGCAAGCAAATTATGATGTTGCATAAAGGGAAAATTCAAATTCACAGTGAAGAAAATAAAGGCACGGTAATAAGTCTTTTATTTTGAAGGTTTTACTCTTGAAATAGGATTGATTTTCTTCCTAAATTTACAGAACAATTTTTACAACTACATCTACAATGGTATTTATTGCCTTATTCTTAAACTTATTGATTCTTATTTTTGAAACTCCTGCAGAATAAAGAGCATTTATTTCAAAAAGATCTTTTTGGCTTTTTAATAGCCATTTATATTCTTCAAGGGTAATGATTTTATTGGCCAATAAGTTAGTCCACTTTTCTAATTTTTCTTTTGAATTATTTAAAAAGTCATCGACTACTTCTTCTCCTGAATCTTTAAAATCGTCATATTCGTCTTGAACCAGTTTTAGTAAATTTTCTTTCAGTTTTTTTAATATTTCTTCAAAATCCATCGTCTAGTAGTTATTTATTAAACTCATTAATTGTTCTTTTGATTGCTTATCTTTACTGGATTCATACTTAATTATTAAGTCTATAGCTTCCATTACCTGTGATTTGGCTTCATTTACGAAAACCGCCGACATTTGCCCTTTTTCTTTCCAGCGTTTTAGAAAACCTGCTAATAGATTACGTTCTTCATCAGAAAGTATTTTCCACATTTGTAAACTAACATCGTTATAAGGTTTATTTTTTTCGTATTCCATAATCTTGTCTAACTCTGAGAGCAGTTCTTCTACTTCTGTTTCGTAGTTTTTATAAGGATTGGTAGCTTTATCAATAAGATGATTAGACTCTACTTTAATTTCGGTAGCTTTTTGATAGGAATATTGATCGAAAGTTGCGGTCTTTGTACTTTCACAGGAAATAGATAATAAACTTGTGACAATTACCACATACAGAATTTGTAGTTTTTTCATAGTGCTATTGGTTTTAAAAAAGTTCATTTTTTACCCTAAGTATGGTACTTAAATGGTAGTTAATAATTTTTTGTCTTCCTCCTTGAGTGGTTAATATCTCAAAAAATTCCTCATAATTGTCCATAAAAAAATTCTCGGTTAAGATAGCGGGCATCAACGTTTTTCTTATTACGTAAAAACTTGCTTCTTTATCTAAATCTCCATCTCTGTAATCTGTACGCAAAGGTTTATTGGGGAATTCCCTTTTAAATTCTTCTCCCCAAATGGTAGCGATCTGATCACTTTTGGTTTCTCCATAGTAGGTAAAAACTTCCCCTCCTTCTCCACCACCGGCATTGGAATGTACACTCAAATAAAAACAATCTTCATGACTATATTTATTTGCCCGTGCCACTCTTGTCTGTAAACTTACATCTCTATATTCTGGAGCAATATTTACATACTTAATCCCGAGTTGGGTTAGTCTTTCAATCAATCCATTGACGATGGAACGATTAAACTCTCCTTCATATATAATTCCGTTTACACCCCAATCTTTTCTTTTACCGGGAGTTTGATAGACCCCATTGATGAGCCCACCATGGCCATTATCTAATAAAACAATCATATTATTAAGTTTTAAAGCTTGAGTGTTCTAAGTTAATGATTTTTTAGTTGAATACGTACGGTGGTGATTTTATTCAATTAATTTTGCCCGTATTTTTTTATAATCTTCCCAATTAAATTTTTTAAGGAATTCGAGCGCTTTTTCCGCTCCCAGTAAAAATAACTGCTTTTGCCTATCAAATTGCATGTCAAAATTTAACCAGTTAAATTCTTCATCGGCATCAATATGACAAATTAGATTTCTATAATCGGGATTTCTAAGGATAAAATCGTAATCATAAATCTGCCGCATCGTACTGATCATAGCTCCTCCAAAACTAAAAAAGCCATCTGCCTTGCTATACGTTTTTCTATAAACACTCAACCGAACACCAAAGGTAGGTCTTGAAGGTAATTTATTTTCATGAAAAATATTGATAGGAAAATTGGACAACATCCCGCCATCTACAAATTTTGCTTCTGGGGGAACTTCTCCACTGTAGCCGGCGTATTTTATCCAGTTATCTTGATTTTCTTTTCCTTGATGGGGTATATCTTTTACCACATAAGGATAGAAAAAATAGGGAACGGACATAGAGGCCCTTACAAATTTTGAAGGACAAATTTCTTCTGGATCTTTCCAATACAACTCTCCCATTTTGGGAAAATCGACTTTAGTATGGGTTGTTACATCTGAAGTAATTACAGCCAGTTTAGCTGGGGCAATTTCTTGATGAAGCCTATGGTATAACTTGGGTAATTGACTTCTTTTTGTTTTTAAGTCCCGATAATTGCAAATACCTTCTTTGGCTAGATGGTATCCCATCCAGTTTTCAAAATCTTTACCGGGGTTAAGTCCTAAATTTCTTTTTAGTTGAAAATAAATGGCAATACTATTCCATAAAAGTCCCCAAATGAGTCCACTTTTTCCATCTATTTTTCGTTGAATAAGACGTTTAATACCTCTGGGGCCATCTACAAAATCAAATAAGTTTTTGTTGCTTAGGATATCGAGTATTTTCACGGCGACAGGATTTCCTATATTAGACATTCCTGCCATAAACATCGTATTGATAGCTCCTGCGGAGGTACCGGCCAAACTGCAAAACCTTATCCCAGCTTGTTCTAGAATATACGTATAACCTACTAAAGCAATGCCCAAAACACCCCCGCCTTCTTGCACCAAATCTATATATTGGTTACCCTCCTCATCATAAATGTCTGAAAATTGTTTTTTGCTTTCCCTTAGCTGTCGGGCTTCTTTTACGAGCTTAGTTATTTCTGGACCTTCTAAAAAGTTTTTATTCATAATCAATAATACTTTAGAAATAGAATTAAAATTTACTAAAGTTTCTAACAGCTAAAAAGTAAGTATAAACAGTCCTTACCTTTAGCTATATTTTATTTGTCTGTTTCTATAATATATTTAATAGGTTCTTTTAATAGTTTTTCTTTTTAAGAACTTATTTTGTAGTATTAATTATACTTTAAACATATTTAACAAGAAAATAACTTACAAAGTAGCATTAGGATCTTGAATAATTTCTATATCTCCATCTTCTAGTAGGGTACCGTTCCCCACTTTCATAAAGTCTAATTTGAATGTTAAATAAAAAGTACTGCTAGGTTTAAACCAAAGATAAACATGATTATCAGACCCAGCATATTGACCTGCTATTACACTCGTAGAATAATTAACTACAGTTTTATCATGTGTTATTTCGTTTGATGTTTGGCGACAATAACCTACCCAAATTATATCAATAATTTCAGTATTATCATAACCATAACCTGATGCCTTTACGTAATACATTCTTCTATGAACGTCGATTTTATAAGGCAATTTGATATGAATATAATCATCAGTTTGAGGAACTGTGGAGAACTTAACTATTCCCGGCTTCAAAGTTCCATAATCTGTACCCTCATCTGCATGCAAAACAATATCTCCTGTTTTACCATTAACACTTTTTATGGGAGCGAAATTTTCAATAGAGCTTTTTACTCCTATTGGAGTTACATATTTATCATTGTTTGTTGCTGAAGTTACTTCACTTGAAGTAGCTTGTTGTACTATCCCTCGTTGTGAGGTAGATGCATTAGGTAGGTTATCCACATAATCATCTTCTAATCTATTTACAAAACTATCAATAAGATCTGCGAATTCATCTTCAGTAGGTTTATCTCCTGTTTCAAAATATGATTTTAAGGTCTGTCGGTTTTGTTCTGCCATAAGTTTAGTTTTAATATTATCTGATTATAAATGTTGTTTCAACTCCCATATCACCAATACCTGGAGTATTATGAGAAATAGTTAAAATATTTTCTTCTGTGCTTAACATTCCTGAGGTGTTTTCTGCAATTACTTTAAAATGGTGATAAATGCTATCTCCATTATTTTCTACTATAAGTCTATTGCTTTGTAAACTTGTATCTTCTAACTCTAAATGAATTGTTTCTTGGGTAGTTCTAGGAACGGTATGTATTTTAGTCCAGTTTCCTTGACTATTCATCTTATAGACATGATACTTGCCTTTGTAACAGGTAGCATTCCATGTTAAAGTTACATTATCTATTTCTCCAAAATTACTTGACGGATTATATTGGTATTCTAACACCGGAGATAATGGTTTTTTATTTTCTACTATTAAACTAGCTACTATTTTAGAGGCTTGTGAAGGTGCATATTCTGTAACCACTGTACCATTCTGTTCGGCATATTCCACCTTTCTGGATACCGTTACCCGGTAGAACAGTCCATCACCATATGGTATTTCCGTTAAATCACTAAAATCATCCGTGACCGTCCATACCGGATTGTCAACAATCCCTTCAGCTTCTATATCAATTACTTTTACCAATTGCATTGACAGTACCGATTGTGCTTCCCACATGGTAAAAGCTCTGTAAATACTTATTTTTCTGATCTGCTGTACTTTTGGAAAGGCATTAATCTCCAACCGTATTTTGGGTGAAATTCCCAACGCAACATTTTCCAATACCGGTATGATCCGTTTTATCTCGGGAGCCTCCGGGGCATTGGTATTGACCAATTTTATTGGTCCGAGAAACGGACTAAAGTCGCTCATCCTCATTTGCGTGCTAAGCTCTTTTACCCCATAAAAATAGAGGTTGTTGGAAGTGCCGTCCAGTTTAAAATCGGTAAACATGGTTTTGTGGGGGGAAGTACCGGTAACCTTCATCATCGGGGCCATTTCAAAATCAGGGCTACCTGGAGGCAGGGTATTACCGTTCCTGTCTTTGATGACCTGTGGTTTATCCACTGGTTTGTAATTCCCTCCATTGAGGTATTGATACAAAATGGGCATTTCAGTCAAGGCTACAAAAGCATTGTAAATAGCCCCCCTGACAAAGCCAATAATTTTAGCATCACCGACCGTTAATAAACCCGGTGGATCGGTAATTGTGGGGTTCCCCAGATCAGCTAGGATTTGGTTGGCCCAATCAAAAAAGGCCTGTTTGTCTGGATTGGGGAATTTATAACCATCCGGTGAAACCCCTGCAGGGGGATAGGTCTTAAAATCGCCATCATTGGACAGCTCATCAAAATTTAGGAAGTTCTGCCACCTGTTGCTCAAATATTCTTCGTTGTTGCCCCCCAAAGTCGCCAAATTTTCCCTTATGATTCGGATGGTCGACTTTTAATAAAGAACATTTAAAAGGGCTTCATCGTTGGAACGGTAGAATACCAGCCCGTGGGGCTTATGTTGGTATACGGTGGACAACGTATAGGTAGAACGTCCAAAAAAGTCCGGTCGGGTGGCATAAAGGGCCCCTTCCGGCTGTTCCGGGGGAAGGGCCTCCACCAGTTCCTGGGCAAACATCGGCGTCGGGGTACCCATTTTGGACAGGTAACCTTCATCTGTATCATGGCTCCTAAAACCAAAAATACTATAACGTACCCCTTCCCCCTCAGCAGGAAGTAGGGCTTGATTGGATAACCCAAAAGCAGGCTCTTCATATAAATAGATTTTATAGCCGGGATAGAAGTTAACACTAATACCCGTTCCGGTTTGGATGCTATCATAGCCTGTGTCACCTGAATATGATGGATCCTGTACGTAGAGTACCAAATCACTGGAGCTCCCTATATTTTCAATTTTTATAACTGGAAGGACTTTCCGAGTTTTGTTGGGGACAGTTCCAGCTACCGCACTTTCTGTGAAAATCCTGACAATCCCCTTGTACCATTCTGCTGAAACCCCATTGGACGCATACTGTGGATGTTGGGCAAGGGAAAAACCATTGAAAGTTATCTTGTACACTCCTTCTTGCCCCGCCTGGGGATCAAGGCTTATGGCTGCGTCTTCCCAGATACCCCTTGTTTTTTCCACCATCCGTTGTTCATCTCCGTTATCATCAATGGTTTTGATAACCTCACGGTGGATATCCCAATTGTTACCTACCTGTACCTTAAAATTTAATGGATTGGGCGTTCCCCAACTGGCAGGGGTTTGCATATTTTCAATGGCCATAAACAGCCCGTCGGCAACCAATACCGGAGGTTCCAATTCCCCTACCGGAGGTGTGGACGGTGTTCCCCCGCTATTGACAATAGAATCGCTGATTTCTTTTTTATATACAGTAAATACAGGGCCTTGGGAGCCTTGCGCCACTTGGTGTATAATATATTGGTTGGTTCCCGAAACAAAAACGCCCCCTACATAATTTGCTTCTGCTCCCGATGGTATGTTTGGGGTAATCGTTTCCCCCGTGGAGACTAATTCATAATCCCCTGTGGCAATGTTGGACAATGCTTCATTAGAGCTATGGTCATAAACGGACAACGCCCTACCCGTCACATTATTCGGCATTTGGTTCCTAAAGAAAATATCCACTTCTTCCGCAAAGACCTCTTCGTTATCCGGGAAAAGAACCTGAGGGTCATTGACTTGGCTGATCAGTTGCTGATTGCTGTACGGGGAGTCATCAGGAACGTTATAATTCTTTAATTCGTGGCTTGAATGATAATCATAGGTCAGCCTAATCAAGGTATTATCGCCACTACTGATTGCCCCCAAACGTTGTTGTTCCCCAGCTGAAGTCAGGAACAATGGATTTTCTTCCCGAACTAACAAAGCATTGGTATTGGAAGGTGGTGCCAGTGGGTTCTTTTGTTTGATGAGGGTTTCAATATTAAGCTCCAATTGGCTTACCTTGGCCCTTGAAAACCAATTGATCCCATAAGATTTATAACGATGTACCCCGCTTGCCGATTGTTTATGGACATAATATGACCTTTGGGGTTCAGGGATCAGTATAAACCGGGTTTCATAAAACTTTTCATCACCGGAAGGAAGCAGGTTGTAATACCGGGGGTCGTTGGAAAGTTCCGGTTGCAGCCAATCTCCGCTATTGATACGGTACTTCAACCCTCCATAAACCGGAGTGGTAATAATACTTAAATCTACTTCCGCATTGTTTATAAAAAAAGGTGAATTGATATCATCTTCCGGTAATTCTTCCGTATACAGACTCACATACCGCGATATCCCATCATAGGTGTATCCATCATCATCCGTTAGTGAAGTGTTATTCCCGTCTTCACCTTCCAAAAATACCCCGGGGGTAATATGGTCAAGATCTATGGGGGTTGGCAACCTAAAATCGTTGTTGGCCGTGGGAAGGCTCATAAACAGGTGTTGCACATCTCTTTCTCCTTGTCCATCTTCCAAGTCTGCTGTAGTATAATATTCGGCCACGTACAGCCATTTACTAACCGAAAGGTCACTTTCCCTGTCCAATACACCAAGACCCAACATACGGGCGATGTGGTAGTCATTCGCTGAAAAATTGAGCATATCCAGATTGGATATTTCCATATAGTCTTCCGGGTCGGAAGGGTTGTTCCCCAAAGGGATATCTTCAATGGCCGCAAAATTGTTGGCGTTTTCACTCAATTGAATATATTTATCTACCACTTCTTTTATGTTCCGGTCGCCCTGTTCGGGGGTAGCATTCCACTTGTGTTGGTAATTATGAATATTCACCAGGTCATCTGGATTAAAACGGTGCCAAACCCCATTCACATCTCCAGCAGATGGCTCCAATTGATTAAAAGCAACTGCATCTTCTTTGGTCAGGGCGAAATCGCCCATTTCCATCCAGCCGGTCGTGTTGTTGACCTCTTGTATGGTGTCTTCATAAAACTCAAAGTCAAGAAAGGCCAACCGGGCATTGGATATCTGCCACCTTAAGGCCCTCCCGTTTTCCATAAGGAAATTTAAGGAACCGTTCAGTTGAGTACCGGCAATGGTTTTCCTATTGCTGACCACCTTATTCGAATTGATTTCAGTAGTGCTGACCGATAAGGTTTCTACTTTGAACTGAGCACCCGAACCTACCGAGGTAAAGTCACAGGTTACCGAAAAAAACGGCTCCTTGATATTTTCCATCTCAAAGGGTTCGCTGCCATAGCTTTCCATAAATTGGACCGGGCTTTCCAGCGGATTGAAGGATTGCCTTACCTGATTGTATTTTGTCGTATTGATAAAATGAACATAAAATTCCTTGTTCCCGGGACGGTATATCCAAAGGTGGTTGGTGTCATCGACTACGGCAGGGGATTGTTTCGTAAAATCAAACCGAATAACCTTTTTGGTATAAGCTGCCCGGTATATCTTCACATAGTCCTTGGGCTTGTTGAAATTGACATTGCTGACCGCGTAGTCCCCTTTGGGCAAATGCCTTTCCCCTAGAATGCCACGTAGGGCCCAACGAAGATGTCTTCCCCTGGTGCTATCGGAACCATCAGAACCTGAGGCCTGCAAATAAAGATGGGGGGATTGAAGGCTGGTGAGCCCGCCCTTGATAGGGATGGACACCCCCTTCCTGCTAAACTGGACGGCAGTAGTATTGGGGCTGGCACCTATCCCTGTTACGGAAAAACCTATGGTAGCCGTCTGTTGTGTTGTTGACGAACGCAATTCCCTTTTGTATATCCCATTGCCGGTAGTGGTTACCCCTCCGGTCCAAGTACCCGCATTGGTATTGATCTGAACGGTATAACCGCTGGGGTTTATAGTATTCCCTTGGGCATCTTTTAAGGTGACTGTAACTTGGGAGGTTGCAGTCCCGTCGGCAGCTATTGAGGCAGGATTGGCCGTGATCGTACTTTCTTCAAGATCGGGTTGGGGGTCCGAAGCACACAGTTCTTCCATTTCGTTTTCGATGAGGATTATATCTGTGGAAGGATCTGGATATTCCTTCGGGGAAAGTTCTTCAATAGAAATTTCGATACTTTTTATGGCAAAATCCTGATTGATCAGGTTAACGCTTTCTTCCACGGGTTCTGTTTTGCAAGAGTCATAATCCAAGCCTGTGGAAGCTACGGCAAATTGTGCTTCCGAGTCTCTTGGCAGGTATGCATCAAAGGAGTTTCCGATACTTTTATTGATCAATAGGTTGTTGGGCGTGTTTAATTCCGGTACTTGGATCTTTTTCACCCAATCCGTATGGGTCAGGTTACTATTGCATTTATAAAGCTGATTGCCAACACTAAAAAAAATACCCTCAACATTTTGGTGTATGGTTTGATAGGTTGGGGAAAAATCTTTTTCCAAGAGCCTTTCATTATTTACAATTCTATGATCCTCGGTAATCTCGGCTGTAAAAAAACGGGTAAAACGACTGGGTAGGGGTTCTGTATAATCCTGTAAAAATTCTAGAACAGCGCGAAAAACTCTTTCATCCCTCCAATCATTGAGTACAAAACTCAATCTATCTTCTTCACCTCTCGCAGCTGACTTTTTCTGAGAAGGATCATAATGGTAAAAAGAGCCCAACACAGAGTACCTTCCTTCAAAAACGGGGCTTACCGCATAAATATGTAAATAATTAAAGCCTTGCAGCTCACCATTATAATATAAAGCTGAAGATTGTATGAGGTTTAGCGAAGAGTCTATTGTTAGGATAATTGCCTCCCCATCCCTATAGCCGAACATAACCAACTCTCCTTTTCGTACATCTTGATCCCTGATAATTATGATTGGATTTTCGGATATTATCCGCTTACTGGTCGTAATAATACCTTTATCTTTATCTATTTTGTAAAATAGATGATCTATTCTTCGGACACCTCCATTTTGGGAGTGGGTTTCTGTTATTTTCAGTATAATGCTTCCTTCGCTTAATTTAAAAAGTCTTGCCGTAGCGCTTAAACCATTATATGATAGAGGGGTGTCCGCTTTGTCATAATGCTTTTTCACCCAGATTAATTCACCGTCGCGGTTTAATTTCACTACAAAGAAGTTGCTTTGGTCAGATACCAACAAGATTAAATCACCTGTTGCACTTATTTCAATTATATCCGTAAAATGGGATTTATACCAAATCCATCCCCCATTATCTGAACCTGAGAAATCATACCGTTTTTGCCATATCAGGGTACCGTTATTTTCCAATTTAGCCAAATAGGGCTGCACGCCGCCTCGACCCATTACATAGGTATAATTGCTGATTCTTTCCAATCGTCGTACATATCCGCCAGTTTTCGAGTTATATATATTAACGTAAGCCATTGCTGTTGTTTTAATCGTTGATAATTATGTTTTCTACTTGTACCGTGTCCTCTACGCCATATACATTTCCATCCCAGTTTATATATCGGAACCTAAAGTTCAATTGTGAATCGGTAATCATCAAACTGCTGTGCATAATAATGGCCTGTGAGTAGTCATTGCTATACAGCACCTTATAAGAATTGTTCACACTTCCGGTATCCAACAATACGGCAATCATCCCTTCAACTTCATCTAAGGGTATCTTGGGACTGTTAAAGGGTTCTGGGTTCCTTATCAATAAAGCGGTCACCCCACCCGTATCGCTGTTGATAATTTTCAAAAACTCCGTTCTTACCGGTGGATCCAATGGAATCATCTCCCATACTCCCTCGATTATACGGTCAAATAAATCCTGGTATTGATTGGCCAAAGGATAATCGTTTGTTTGTCCAGTGGGATTGGAAATAATATCATAAGCTTTCTGGATAGCCGCTGAAGTGAGTTCCACTGGGACATCGAACACCGCCTGTTTTTGGGTAGCCGTTTCTTCATCTTCAATAACGTAACTGTTTATTTGTTCTGCAAAGTTCAAATAACGTGAGGTCTGGAACACATATTCGTGTACGGGCTCGCTTACCACATTATTCGTTGTTTTCTCGAATGCATTATAAAATAAAGCGGTATAGAGTTTTTGTGGTTTTAAGTTGGTCAGGGTCACTGTAAAATAAGTACTCTTCGGTTTAATTGGGTTCCCAAAATCCAGTTCACAGGGCAAATCTGCATTTTCAATCATATTGTTGATTGCCTCGATATGCGGCGGTAATATGGGATTGGGATCTACTTCCCATAAATATCCGGCCAGATCAGGGACAGGTACTGTTTTTTCCTCGTAATCTACAGGCAATGGGTAAGGCACCACAACATCGGTAACCGGATCTTTGATGGCGATATGCAATTGTCCATCCATCTCTGGCATATTAAGGTAGGCATCCCACTTTTGGAACATATGCTCGGTCAGGGGCTTGTTGAAATAAAGGGAGATCCTACATTGTTCATTTCCATAGAATAAAGGTTTGGATTTTAACAGGTTCCCGTTGGCATTGGGATATGAACGATTATAGTCAATATAAGAGCGTAAGGAAGTCAACGGGTATTCTTCCGGTTTTGCTTCCGGTGGCAGGTAACCCGATGCTGGGTTTGTATGGTAATGCCCTAACGGTCCAACGGTTTTAAAGCCGTAATAGAAATTATAGTTACCAGGATTACTTTCCCCATTATCCACTTCATCCTTTAAGGTATATTTGATGTAATAGGAAGTATTAGGCCTCCAAATGGGCTGGGCTTCTTTCTGTACCGCATCAGTCATTGCCTCGAAATCCTCTTGAATAGCGGCGGTACCTGGAACGGTCTGGTTCCACTGGTGGTCTTCCAGGCTAAGCCAACAGACCTGTTGAAGGGAAGTAGTGCATTTTAATTGCGTAGATTCATTGCAATCACATTGCCCCCGTTCCTTGATAAAGTCCAATACCTGTACGGTAATTTCCCTGAATTCATCATATGCAGTAATAAGCTCTTCCGAGGAAACCCCTTCCGGATAGCGGCTTATCAATTCATTCAATTGGTTCAACTGCTCCTCAAAAGTGATATATAGGTTACGCATAGATTCAATGAGGCGGTAATCTGGGTTTGCCTTGTCAAAATTCAACAAGATGCTATGGAACTCGTTAAAGCAGTCCTGTTGTCTTAACAGGAGTTCGATTTCTTTTTCAGTGACCGGATAGATAAAGCAGCTTTCAAATAGCTCAAGCAATTGGTTATAGAGTTCACAGAGCCTTTCATCCTTTTGGCATTCCCCTTCTTCTTCTTCGGTACAGCCCATACGCTTTATTTCGTTTAACTCCCCGACGAGCTGATAGTACCGTTCCCTATCGTTGGGTTCAGTAATGTTTACTATACCGCGGGCTTCTGCGTAAGTCAACGCAAATAATTGGTCAATTTGTTCTTCAATGGCCTGTATGGCCTGTGCATTGGGGTTGTCGGGTTCAATGACTACTTTGGTAATGAGCTTGTCCTCATTAAGATATTCTACCACGGCATTCAACTGTGAAGCTGTTTTGTATTCTTGGTATACCAACTCGTATTGAACAAGACTAATGCTGTCATTAATAAGTGAACGGTAATATTTGATGGTTACCCCTTGTGCCAAGGTTGTCAATAAAAGTTTTATTTTTACCGAAGCTTCGGAAAGGTAGATAATTAATCCATTGTCATTTCCAAAGGAAAGGGACTGGGAAAAACCGTGTACATTGGTAGCATTGGTCACTTCCATATATTCATTGTTTACCGGTACGGCATTGCCATTGATGATTTCATAACCCGTAAAACCTGTTAAGGTAAAATAGGCTCCATTGATAAAGTTCCCTTTGTATTGTGTTGGCGGGTAGTATTTTTGCCCGAGATTATTATTGAGCACATTGGAACAATGCTCTTTCTTTAAGGTTTCCTGACAATATAAAGTAGATGGGCCCAATCCATATTTTTCGGGAATATGCCAGCCTGGTTCCCCGGCTTCCATATAGGTGAAAGGGGTGTTTGCCATCAACCGGATGGTATCGTACTGTTTTTCCTTGATCTGCCAATAGCCAAGACGTAAATTGGAAACATTGGGCCTGTTGTCTGGATTTACTACTGCTTCAAAAGGATGGTAATCTTGCCAACTGCTGCCGTTCCAGGCTTTAATTTCAATATCTTCAATGGAATACCGGTGCTTTACCTGTCTTACTTCCCTACCTCCACGGACCGTTTTTTGTGGGGGGATCAGGTCAACGGTGTTTTCCGGGGCAAAGGTATAACCGCCTATTTTTCCGGATACCTCTCCTGGAACCAAGCCTTTTTGCGTTTTAAATTCGATATAGGTGTCCAATGGAATAACCTTGTTGATCTGTGAAGCAGAAGGCAGTGATGTGAAGGTATTGAGTTCAAAGGTTTCATTGGTCATCATATGTACACCTTTAACCAATTCACTCCTTCTGTTATTGGGTAATGGGGATACGGGCGATCGATCCACGGTATTACTTTTTTCCCATTTAAGCTTAACGGTAAAGGACTTGCAGATTTTAGCAAAGACAATTTTCACACAAGCCCTGATCCTTACTTCAGCGTAAATCAGGAAAGGTTTGGCCGCTTCGGCAGAGAAAAGGGCACTTAGCTCCAACGAGACCCCTATGATCCAAATATCGATATCAATACCGCCACCAGCTGCAATATAGCCCCCGATTTGTGGGCGTTCAAAACTGATAAAGCCTCCTATTTCTAGATAGGCATATAAATGGACTTTGGCCGGGCCGAAACGTTTTCTTAAATCAAAATCTACCCTTGCTCCCGCTTCAATCCCATGTGCAGAAAGCATCAGGTAAGATTGTGCGGTTACGATGGTGAGCACACGGGCACTTACCGGATCTTGCTTGGTACCGAAATTGACATACCAGGCCGAAGGGGCATCAAAGAAAAAACCAGATTGTACCTCAGCATAGAGATCAAGAATCCAACCATTACTTGATGGGACCTGAAAATCTGCTCCCATACTCATCTCAATGGAATTATCGCCCCAGGCAATAAAAGCAAAAAATGGGGGTTCGTTGGTGCCGTCGAGGCCAAGACGGGCACTTAAAATAGAAGCTCTTCCGTCAACCATAAAAAGCGTTGGCAGGGACAGTACCAACATTACCCTTGCAGAAATAGTGGTGCCTCCATCAAAACTGGTGCCCAATACGGCCCCTGCACCGAGAGCTACCGGTGCCGTATAGCCCAAACTTCGGGGCGGGCCTGAGAATTTGGATACGTGGATGCCACGGGGTGGATAGGTATAATAATCGTACCAACGGTCATCGGAAGTTAAGCCGACTGCTTCTTTCTCGGCTACATAACGGTAGCCCAACAAGCCCCTAAACCCATAGATACCGAGCGGTCCGATAGGAATCGGAGCCGGTAAATCAATAAAAGCATCGACGATAAAGGCCGGGTATTTGGGCTGTAGTTTCATGGCTGCACCGCCTGCAATTTTGGCCTTGGGCAGTTTTAAGGAAATTTCTCCCACATATTCTTCAGACTCGCCGGGTTCAGGTAAGGATAACATCCCGTGGATAATGGCAATGGCCGCTTCCGGGCTGGCCGTTCCGGGGATGACCAAGTCGATTTCCAGGGTCTTGATATGGATAAAGGAATCACCATTATCCCCATATTCATCATTATCGGTGGTGTAGTAATATTTTATCCCGTCACCACGGACATCAATACCCAAAGGGTCCAAGCTAATACCCCCGTCAAAGCCCCAGTAATTGTACTTGCGCATATCCCCATTGTATTCCAACTGGGTAGAACCGTAATGTACCCCCGTCACGGCCATTTCAACCGGACCAAGATTAAGGGAAATACTGAGCGGGATAAAGCCGTTGCCCCTTACGATTTCAACGGTGCCGTTGTCATAGACCCGCAGTTTGGGGATTTCTATAATCTGGTCACCAATGAGTTTGGCCATTACCGGGTTTTCAAACCAAATTTGGCAAGAAGTACCGATATAGAAATCATCGTTTTCCCTGCCCAGTTCCAGGGTCAGGAAATTAAAAGTTACGAAGTTGAACAGGGTAAACGGGATGCCCTCGGGCTCGGAAGCGGTCAAATTAAAATCGCCTTCTTCATTGAGGTGTCCGGTCAGGTAAACCAAAGCATCATTATCTTGTGCGTCTTTGAGCTTGGGGATTTTTAGCCGACCAGCGATGTTGGACTCCACCACACTGTTCTGATTAAAGGTCAGGTCAAAATGGTTAAAGCCCACTTCCCAATTGCCGATTTTCATATCCATATAGGCTGCCCCGTTATTGGGTTGGCCACCTACGGTTTCTAGGGCTATGGTTCCTGATACACCTCCGGTGCCTATGAGCATATTGTATCCGGCAATCTGTATGGTTGAATTATCTACATTATTGAACCACTTTTTGGGGAGGGTTACCGCTACGTATTGGGTATAAACCCCAATAAAGTCCTGAGACCGGCCATCTAAGTCAGCTTCTATAATATTGGAATTTTTGCTTAAATCCAGTTTAGCATTTAGAATATCTATTTCTAACCCTGTATTTCCTATTTGTGAAGGATAATTGAGACTAGTAGCCATTTCTTTTTGAAAACTAATACCACCTTGACTACTAAACTGTAAATCACCCGTATCAAAAATAAGGATGCTTTGTTCAGGTTCGGGAATAGGATTCCCTGAGACATCCACGGGAAGCAATATATTTCGAGGAAAAGCAAAGCCCACTGCCAATGAGAGTGAGGCCTCTATTTTGGGAATAATTATTCGTTTTATATAATCTTGGATGCTTTCTCCGGTAACGTTTTGTGCAAACTGGTTTAAATTGTTTTGATAGGTTGTATTGTCTGTATCTATAATATAAACCTGATTGACGACCTCTTGAATACTATCTGAAATTGATGTATTATTTTCAATTGACCATCTAATTTCTTCCGTCATATTTAACGAAGTATCATCTTGCGGATAGGGGATTTCATCGCTTCCCGAAAGGCTATAGTGTTGATTGACCTTATCGACAAATCCTTTATAATTAGACAACTCATTACTGCCTTCAAAAACCTGAACCGCTGTTTGCAGTAAATCTGTATCGCCCAGACTTAGCGTTTGGTTAAGTATATTTTGTAAATCGGCAGGCAAGTATGAGAACCCTTCCAGGTTAAAGCTGCTGATGAGTGCCAAGACCGGCCAGTTGTAGTTAAGTGCAAGCGGGATTAGGGTTTCCCCTGCATTACCTGGATTTATGACAATGGAAAAACCTGTATTGAACAAATCCAGCTTGAGTTGTTCCCCGGTTACCAAGACCAAGTTATAGTAGCCCTGTGCCCCATCATTGCTTTGGACATATTGAAGCTCTTTGTAATAGATTTTATCCAACGCATTCTGTAGACCTGTTTCCAAAAACTGTAATTCTTCCGGAAAGTCATCTAAGCTTACTAGGGTGCCGATATTGGGATAGAAGGATTGTGCCATAAGATTATTTTTTATCGTCAATAAACCGTTCCAGTTGTTCTTTATCAAATTTTAGCTCATTAGCTTTAGCAAAATCAATAAACTCTTTTATATCAGAATTTTTGTCAATAAAATATTTATAGTATTTAAGAGTTAAATCAAAATCTGACTCCAAAATTGAGAAGAATTCTGTTTCTTGAAAATCTTTGTATTCTTTGTAAGTATCATCAATACTCATTTCTCTGGACTCGTGTTCTTGTAATAATTTAAACTCTTCGTGTGTAACATTGCTTCTTAACAGACTCCAGATTTCAAATAAATTTCTATCACACTCTGTTTTGTTGCTTTTAAGCTTGATATCATCAACAGTAGATTTCAAAATACTATTTAATATCCTTGGATGATTTTTTGCAATTATTTCAACAGCTTGATTTTCTGTATAATATCCCGGAAATATTTTTGAGTATTCTGATCCTATTTTTTCGTCAAAAAGTGATATAAAATGTACTTTTTCCTTCCAGTAATTCTTTGGGTTTTTGTAGTCATAAATATCCTTATCAGGGAAAAATTCTGTAACATCATTTCTTTCAAAAGATTTAATACCAAACCTTTTATTATAATCCTTAATAAAAAAGATGCCTTCTTTGAACTTGATATTTGAGATATACCTATTAGGGTTGTAATACGCTCTTTTGCCTTCTACAATATTTATTTTATCTATCGAATCTATTATTGTTCCAAAAAAGTAGTTATTTTCAATACTATTATGTGAAGGAAGGACAAGGTACATTTTTTGTTTTCCATTTTGGATTATAATTATCTCGTCTATTAATGGGTAAGAAAAATAAAACCTATTTTTTGTTTTGGATTTATAAATTAGGTTGTCACAATATTTTGGAATTTTTACTTCGTATAGTTCTATATTTTTAACACTTAAAGAATCTTTTGTTATTATATTATTCCAACTATGATGATTATAATCAGGCTTTAACCTAATACTTCTCATATAGATATTAGTTTTATCAAAGGATATACCTTTTATATTCTCCATAATGCTTATAGATTTACCTGCACACGGAGAAGGCTGCCCCCAAATGTTAATGTGGATAACCAATAAGAATGTTATGAAAATTATTTTCTTCATATTATAGACTATTTATCATTTTTTCAATGATATATTTTATATCTGTAAGCATTTGACCCCTATCAGTAACTGGGTCTTCTTTTAAAAACCCTATATGGATATGGCCAGTTTTAAGATTAGGACGTAGTGTGTTTCTCAAATTGGATACACGATAGTGTATCTCATTTGAAAAATAAAATTGTCCAGATCCCATACGAGCTTTGATTTTGAAATTTTGAAAATTGCCAGTCCAAGGTTGAGAGTCAGGATAATTCATCCAAGAAGGAAATTTGATATAATCAGAATCACCAGAATCAACAAATTTTAAATCATTTGACACTTGAGAATTATTAAAAAAATTGTGGTCATCAAATTGAGGTTTACCAGGATCTAGAAGATGCATATCAATTGGAATTACTGAACGATTATTCCAAAATGTATATGGCGGCCGATATATTTGAAATGCTCTTGATAAAGAATGCAAATTAGTTACATTTTGATTAAGTAATTCAGGTGAAATTTGATCAGCATATATCTCCCAATACGCTCTATGGTTTAAACCTATTACGCAGGGACTTCCAGGTATTTCTAACACATTACCAACCGCTAATTCTCCATATGGCAATATATTCTCAATAAATGTCTCGCCAATATTCAGGTTAGTGTCTAAGCCTGTTTGGGAATTATTACCATCTAAGGTTCCATATCTAAAATCTGAAGCAAACCTATCAATTTGAAAATCATAGTTATCTATTCCATAACTAAATGTAATAATCATATCTACTAGTGGGATAAATGGTCTAAAGAATTTCTCTACTTGTTCATCATTAAATTCCTTGTACCGAACCGGGAAAATAGTAGAACGAATAACACCTACATCATTTCCACCAGAGTCTTCTATTAACTCACCGTCTAATGCTAATGCTATATTTCCACTTGAATTAGAATTATATCCTTCCCAATCAAACCCCGCTCCAAAAGGATCAAATCCTGATATTAATACTCTTTTATAATTTGACGGATAGCCTGAAAAGCTTGGTTTGGCGCTGCCACTCCAACCTCTGCTTGCTTTTTCAAAAACATCTGAAAAGTATTGATATCCACTTGCACTATTTACAACTGTTTTATGATTCTTAAGTACTAACTGCATCATCAACCGAACAAGGTAAAGAATACCATCTTTATTGGTATAAGGTTGGTTTACCTCTCTTATTCTTTGTCTTGCTAAAACAATTAATTCAGATCCTTTTTGGGATAAAAGGGTTTCAATTTCATTTACAGGAACATCTGTGTTAGGATAGTTTGAATATAAAATATCCAACTCATTCCTTAATTCTAAAGGTAAAGTATTTAAAACTCCAGTTAATGTATATTGTTCATTATTTAGAGTATAGCCATCTAACAGATATAAAACTTTATTTGTTTTAGCATAAGAAGGTACAGGGGGATTTTTGGAAGGAACTTGAAGCCACCAAGTATCTAACTGATTACGTTCTTCATAAGTTACATTAGTAAGATTGGGAAAACTCCTATTATTAATATCCAAAAGTTTATCAAGTGCTTCATCTAAAACAATTGCAAATTGAGAAGAACCTGTTCTTGCATATTCCGGCGAAGTAAAAATCAAACCGTCACGGGAGTAGATTTCTTTATATACCGTAGTTTCAGCATAATCTCCCGAACTGTCTAATCCCGCTATTACAGCGTGATATTTGTAGTAAGGTTCATAATCTTTATCCCGTAAGCGGTTGCCTTGCGGCTTTAACTTTAGCATCTGCAAATGATAAGGGGAAAGGCCTGCTGTGGCTGCTGCTTTTAAATCTTCAAATTCCGATTTCTTTAAGCCAAGAAGAAGTATATTTTCTTTCACTTTTACACCGCTATCATAAGCAAGTGTGGCAATAAAGTTTCCGGTAGTAGGTTGGAGATTATATTTTTCTATTTTAAAATCTGGAGAAAATTTCTGCAATGTTTTTATGAAAGATGTACCGTTATGAGTTGCTCCTTCATAATTAAATAGGCGAGCATCTTTATTCCCCGTTTTTTTATAATAAAACTGGGGCACTGCATAAAATAAAATATTATCGCTGTCCGGTGGGTTGTTGGGACTTGTCGAAAGGTCTGTTTCGGAAACCATTCCTATTTCCATTATACAGCCAAGTCCTTGTTTATCGATACCATTGTTAAAAATAATTTCTGTATTACCGCTTGCGTATGTATTAGACGCTACGGTATTAACCGTTTCTGCTCCTTTCTTTAAAAATATCCTTATTTTCTGTCCTGCAGCAAAAGCAGAAACACCAGAAAGGTCAATTGATTCCGCGATGACTTTTTTACTGCCATACTCAATAGATACAGCAGCTTCAATTGTGATTTTTAATTTATCTCCTGTTTGTAATGCTCCCGGAAAACTTTCCAAAACCGTAATAGCAGTACTCGTAGAGGTTGGATTTTCTACTTTTATTACATTATACTCACCTACATTTTGTGGATTTGTGGAGTTAATAATATTAACTTTATTCGTGATTTGGGCATCAATTTTCTTATTAATGGTAATTGTCTTTAGCGAAGAATCTAAACTGGTTATATCTTCCTCCATATCTCCTAATACAAAGCCGTGGTTTAACCCATCAAAATACTTATGATGGCTACTCCCAATCCATTGTACCCCATCTTCACTGTCCCAAGGAATTTGAGTAGTTATAGGACCAAATAGATAATCGGTAGGGTTCTCCTGCGGAAAAGAGTCTGCATTGTCATTTAATCTCAACTGCTTGATATAATCCAACTTTACCACAGTAGCCAGTTGTTTAGTTTCACTGGGTACGTTTGGCACTTTTACGGTAATAACATTGGTAAAAGCCGGTAAGGGGTTGGGAATAGGGGTAGGCAATAAATGGGTCTCATCTGTAAAATATACCCTATTGGAAGTATCATTGCTTAAAGACGGATCTACCTCAGAGTAAGGAGAAAGTTCTACATTCCACCCGGCAAGCAAGGGCCTTTCATTGTCGTTTACCCGCAATGCTATGGAAAATTCGTTCTCTTCATTGCTCCCGGAGGTAATGACATCTACTATGTGCATCGCCCAACCGTTAGTATAATATTCTTTCTTAGTAAGTCCTGTAGGGGTCTGGCCTATTTCCAGTTCTTTATTGGCATCAGTACCGGTTCCTACATAATTTCCGTAGTAGTTATACGAATAGCCGTTTTCGTTACGGATATCGAGATAAACCGTATTCCTTGTCGTATTACCAAAAGGTTCTAAGACTTCATTATAGACCAAACTTTTTGTATTTGCCGATTGCTTGTTTCCACTACCGTCACGATATTCAATACCTTCTTTTATATCATAATGTAAGCCATAAAAAGCTGCGGGTTCAACAAAGTGCCGTACCAAGTTTTTTTCCCATTTCTTTTGCGTAGCATCCGTAATACCACTTACGTCCCTTTCGTGTTTCGCTTCTTTGGCCAGTTCGACATCAACAAAAAACTCCGGATTCTCCAAAACAATTTCTATCCCTATTTCCCCTGTTGCAAAATTTCCTAGTTCAATCCCGCAATCAATGGTAAATAACTGCGAAGATGGAGCTAAGCTTTTAAAAAAGAATTCGTCTATATTTTTATCATTTGCAGGGGTTAGATCATTACCAAAAAAAGCTTCAAGTGGAATATCATCTCCAGGAGCCCTGTCTTGCTGAATGGTCTGCATTGCAGCTAATAATTCAGAGCCGGAAGTATTTACTTTATTGTTAGGGTCGGTCAAATCATTATTAGCTATAAAATCGGTTATACTTAGTCCACGGTAGATAATATATTTTACGGGTAGCTTTAACTCTTTTTGATTATGGGGGCGAAGAATAAGGTTTACCTTATCTGCATCAGAAGTTTGTTGCTGCAATAGGATTGTTCCCTGTACCATTCCATAAGCCTTTGCATTAGCAGAAATGGAAAATAAACTACTTACCCGGAACTTATCAATAGATTCTACACCATAACCTTGGTTTGCTGATTGAGGTGTTATGGCTGTTGAGGCAAAAAAAGCTAACTCAGACATATATAATTTTATTTTAAAAATTCAATTATTTTGATATTCATTTTAAGCAAAATGCTCATATATGGAAAATTTTATGAACTATTTAAAACTCCATAAATCTAATAATTTATTCTTCAACTATATAGTGATTCACTACCTTAAATATAATTTAATAAAATAATAACATTATCAGATTTTATTGATTTCCTGTTTAACTTTTTCACTAATTACCAAATACATACCAATTAGTTCATCTACTAAAAAAGGTGGGGGCTTTAATCGTGGATTTTGTAATACAATATTACTTTTACTAAAGTATTCATTTAAATTGAATACAACAACCTTATTTCATATAAAATTTTAAGATTTATTATAAAGTATAGTTGTTTTACGTATTTCTATGGTTTTTAGAGAGTTATAGCTTTTTTAAATTTAATCTTGATTTATACTAAGAACGCAACTACCTAACCACAATACCTATGTATGCTCAAAAAAACACAAGTCAACCAAGCAATAAAAAACCTTCAGGTATTAATAAAAAAACACTTCAATTTTAAAAAATAATAACCCCCAATCGGTTCAACTTCAAAAATTGCAAAACCTAAGTCAGGTTAGTTTACAAAACAAAGAGCTTTTGCAACTTCAAAAAATATCAGATAATTTTTTGAACTACCATCAGTCTGTAATTCAAGAAAAAATAGACCATAACAATCACACAAAACCTGTATTTCAGCTATCAAAAAGAGAAGAATTTAGCTCTAAACAAAAAGAAAAAATTTTAGCAAAAAACAGAAAAAAAATAACAACTTTTATACCTGTGAAAATTGTGGTTTTAAACACGGTCGAGTTCGCTATGCTACCTACAGAGGAAGAAGAATGGGTGACGGCTCATTTCATATAGACCATAAATTTGCAGCTTCCCACGGAAGTAGAGCGCTGATGAGAAATGCAGGCGTTTTATGCGGAACTTGCAATACTTCTAAAGGTAACCGGGCGGCAGCTAAAAGAACCGGAAGAAATAAATATAGAGGATTACACGGAAAGAAATATCCTAAAGATTACCGAAGAAAAATAAGAAAGTATTAAAATAACTCTTTCAAATATATGTAAAACTTCTTCATTGAAAATCCTTTTTCTAGAGTTAATAGTTTTTATTTCGCAACCATTTTAAAAAAAAAAAACTACAAGTAAAACTACCTGTTTTTCATTTCAGGTAGTTCTACGCTACTCCCGTTAAACAACTAGCATTAAGTTTGTTAACAAACAGTTAAAAACATGCTGGACAAGGCACTAGGTTTTATAAAGAATCAATTGGAAGAATACCTCTCTATTCAAACGGAAGACGGAGATATTATAAAATTCTCCAATTTAAAAACTTCGACTGAAAGTGATTTGCAAGCCAATAAAATTAACCTAACTATTGTTAATATAGAGGAAGAAGAAAGTATGGCACACCGAAATCCACATATTCAAATTTCTAACGGAATCATTAAAAAGAATCCGCCTGTATATTTAAATGTCTATCTCTTATTTTCTGTAAGTTTTAAAGATAAGTTTTACCTAAAAGGTTTAAGCTTACTTTCACTTATCATTAGCTTTTTTCAGCAACATAGCGTTTTTGATACTTCTCAATATTCCCTACCAGATTACATTGCCAAATTAAACTTTGAATTGGTAAATATGAAAATTGAAAATATGAGTTATTTCTGGGGAGCTTTAGGAGCTAATTATCAACCCTCAGTCATTTATAAAATGCGAATGTTAAGTATTGATGCTGAAAATATTATCACTAAAGAAACTGAAATCAATCAACCTCAGATTCACAGAAAACAATGAAAGTTTTATTCAACATACAAGTTTCCCATGAATATAACCAAGGAATATGTCAGCAAATTCAGCTTCTCCCCTTTTCTCAACTCTGGGAATTTGAAAAAAATAACAGGTTTAGATTTCGAATTAATAACGGTTATATACAAGTATTTATAGAAGAGGATGAATCTCCTTTACAAGAATTAGAAAATTTATGTTTTTGGTTGACTTACACTAACGAAAACTTTATTTATTATACAGAATTACCAATTACAGACTCAAAAAAATTATTGAAATGGAATCCCAATAAAAGTAAAAGCGGCAATAAATTGCTAAGCATCAACGCTGATGGATTTGATACTGTAAAAGAAAAACAGACCTCTATTCCTTCAAATGCTCTAGGAGTCATTCAAATCCCAACAGATACATTAAAAGCGCAAGACTCCATTAATTTTCAGCTGAATTTTAAAAGCAAAAAAACCTATTGGGAATACCATATTTATTCTCCTTCAGCCTCCATTAATTTTAAGGAATGGGAATGGAACCTGAAAGATTTTCAGAAAAAATGGGAGTTTCAACTAGTAGAACAAGAAAATGATAAATCGGTTTTTCGTTCAAGTAACGCCCTCCCCTTTTATTCAAAAGCAGAAAAACGCATCAGCCTAACTTGGCATAAAAAGCAAAACACTTTTGAGCAAAAGGAGTTTTCTAAAACCATGCCTTTTCCCAACTATCAACACCAGCGAGTCAAAAATAAAGAATATACAACTATTACTTATATAAACATTTAACTAATTAAAATTTTAAACTATGGCTTTAACTTTAAAAACTCCCGGAGTTTACATAGAAGAAAAAAGTGCATTCCCCAATGCGGTAGTCGGTGTCGATACAGCAGTTCCTGCTTTCGTTGGTTATACCGAAATGGCCGATTTTAAAGGACAGTCCTTACTCAATAAACCGGTAAGGATAGAATCCCTTAAACAATACGAACAAATGTTTGGTAAAGGTCCGCAGACCAAATACGATTTAAATAAATTAGGTGATGCTTCCGGCAAAAAAGACGATGATGCTACTGCTAATCAAGAACCTGATTTAAAAATAGACGGGGAAGGGTATACCATTGAAGTAGCTGATAATAGCAATTTTCTTCTTTACAATTCCTTGAAGTTTTTCTACCAAAACGGAGGCGGTACTTGTTTCATTATAGCCGTTGGAACCTATGGAAATCAGACCATTGCGCCAGATTTTAATAAAGCTCCATTTGAAAAAGGAATTAAGAGATTGGAGAAAGAAACCGAGCCTACTATGTTGGTGATTCCTGATGCTACTTTATTAGATGATGCTAACTGTTACTCTTTACAGCAACAAATGCTTATGCATTGTGGAGAGCAACAAAACAGAGTGGCTATTTTAGATGTCTATAACGGAGACCAAGGCTTAGAAGACCCAACCTACAACCCTATAGATGAATTTAGAAACCAAGTTGCTTCAGATTACCTGAGTTACGGAGCCGCCTATTACCCTTATGTTCATACCACGATTACAGAATCTAACGAAATTACTTATAAAAATTTAAGTGATAGCGGACTTACTACTGTAAAGGAAATTATAAACGCCTCTGTTGAAAAACTGAATCCAGGTCAACAAACAACCATTCAGGATTTTGTTTCACAAATGGATGCTGCTCCTCAAGCTGATGCTGGAGAGGAAGAAAAAACGGAAGACCCTAAAAAAAATAAGGAAAAAGGAAAAACATCTGACAATTCTAAAAACCTTTCAGCTCCACCTGCAGATCCTGACACTATCAATAGTGTTCTCTCTATTGCCATTCCCAATTATAAAATGGTGATGGATACTATTCTTCAAAAAAAGAATTTGCTTCCTCCTTCTGGAGGAATTGCCGGAGTTTATACCTCCGTAGATAATCAAGTTGGTGTTTGGAAAGCTCCAGCCAATGTAGCGATGAACAGTGTTATTTCACCAGCAGTGCTTATCGACCATAATCAGCAACAAGACCTGAATGCACCTATTTTAGGAAAGGCAATTTGTGCTATTCGTCCGTTTGTAGGATTAGGAAATTTGGTTTGGGGTGCAAGAACTTTAGATGCCAATAGTATGGATTGGCGCTATGTGAATGTACGCCGCACGATGATTATGCTAGAGCAATCTATAAAATTTGCTTGTAAAGCCTATGTTTTTGAACCGAACGTAAAGAATACTTGGGTTTCTGTAAAAGCGATGATTTCTAACTTCTTGACCAATATGTGGAAACAAGGAGCCTTAGCTGGTGCTGTTCCTGCAGATGCTTTTTCTGTGCAGGTAGGATTAGGAACCACGATGACTGCTGAAGATATTTTAGAAGGTAAAATGCTTGTAGAAGTAAAAGTCGCTATTTCTAGACCTGCGGAATTCATTGTTATCACTTTCGAACAAGAAATGCAAAAATCATAAAAAATCAATTCAACTAACCTTTAAAAATATATATCATGGCAGACGATGGCTCAAAACAAAGTACTTCCGACCAAAATTGGCCAATTTCAAAATTCTATTTTACGGTAGATTTTGGTGGAGCAATGAAAAATACTTCCTTTCAAGAAATATCTGGACTGGATATTGAATCTCAACCTATCGAATATAGAGCTGGGGACAGTTCGGTTTTTTCAACAATTAAAATGCCCGGTATTACCAAAACAGGAAACGTCACCTTTAAAAAAGGAGTATTTGTAAAAGACAATCAATTCTTTGATTGGTACCAACAAATTAAAATGAATACCATCAAACGGGTAACAGTGACGATTAAATTATTAGATGAAAGCGGAAGCCCTACAATGACTTGGACGCTTAATAATGCCTGGCCTACCAAAATTACCGGAACCGATTTAAAATCTGATGGAAATGAAGTGGCCGTAGAAACTATAGAAGTAGCTCACGAAGGCTTAGTGATCGCAAATGCATAAGTATGGAATTTTCTTATCCTTCCCCCGGATTTTATTTTCAAGTAAAAATAGGAACCGAAGCTTATTCTTTTAAAGAAGTGAGCGGTATAAGTTTTACAGCCAATTACGAAGAAATAAAATCTGGCGGGGAAGATGGTTATCCTTACAAAGCATTTCAACGAATGAACTATAGCAACCTCGAATTAAAAAGGGGGTTTATAGCTAAAGATTCGTTATTGGGAAAGTTCGTAAAATCTTCAGGGGAAATCTCTGGAGTTCCTATAGAACCGGTATCAAAAATACATCCGCTAATTGTGAATTTATTAGATGAAAAAGCTCAGCCCTCCTTTAGTTGGATTTTCTATAACCCAGTTTTGATTGGATGGAAAATCGGAGTATTTGATTCTATGAAAAATGATTATTTAACCGAATCTATCACCTTATCCTATACTCATTTTGAACCCGCTTAGCTTATGACACTCATCGTAAAAGAACTGATTGTAAAATCTACGATTATCGACCGTTCCCTAAAACGGAACAAAGAGATATCGCCAGAAGAAAAAGAGGAAATCATCAATTCTTGTTTAAAGAAGTTGAAACGGGAACTTCGCTATAAAAATACATAAATGAATCCTAGTGCATTTTACTATTTTAATTTCAAGACCGTCAATTCGAGTGAAAATCTATTAAGATTTTTATATCGAGAATAGGTCTTGAAATTAAAATTTGGTTCTCGATACGATTTTGCTTCGTTACACTTTACAAAATCACTCGAACTGACTAATTTTTAACCGAATCTATTATGAATACTTACGTAGACAAAAGTCAAAAGCCTGAAAGTAAATCGGCAGTTACTCCTAAAAAGCAGAAAAATGGGTTGGTTACTTTTCAGTTGATGGATAATCGTTCAGAAGCGGTAACCCAACGAAAGCTACAAAAAATGGCTAATGAAAGCAATCAGGTTTCACAATTGCGTTCGGTTCAGGAAAAGGCTCATCAAAGTTCTTCAGAAGAAAAAATTCCCATTCAGAAAAAGCCTAACAACACTGGTTTACCCGACAATTTAAAAACAGGAATTGAAAACCTTTCCGGATATTCCATGGATGATGTAAAAGTACATTACAACTCCGCTAAACCCGCTCAATTAAATGCCCACGCTTACGCACAAGGAACTAACATTCATCTAGCATCAGGACAAGAAAAACATTTACCCCATGAGGCTTGGCACGTGGTTCAACAAAAGCAAGGAAAAGTAAAACCTACGATGCAGCTAAAAGGAAAAGTGAATATTAATGATGATAAAGGATTGGAGAAAGAAGCAGATGTGATGGGTGCAAAAGCTATTCAATTTAGTGCTATAAATAATAAATTAAAAAATATAGAGGTGGATTCAAGTCAAAGTCAACTAAAGTCCCAATTAAATATAATACAAAGGGCTGTAACTTTTGGAAGTGATTTCGAGTTCAATCATCTAACTAGTGAACTAAATGAAGACTATGCGGCTGCAAAATATAGATCAAGAAAAACTCCTAATACCATTATTAAAAGAACTGATCTAGATACTAAATCTAAGGCGATAGTTGATGAAACTAATCCAAAGGATGGCACATATAACTTTAAATCTACCCCATCAATTACGGTAATGTATGCTAATGTACTATCTACACAACCTAAAAAAATTCAGATCTCGGAATATAAAAAGCCAGATATAAGAGGTTTCAAATATAAATCCAACAGCTACAAGATAACACATTTAAGTAATAGTGGAACTTTTCAAAAAAATATAGGAACAAAAGATCTTGTACTACCAGATCCTAAAGAAGTAGCTGCCGAAAATTCTCTTAAAATAAAAATAACTATAAATGGTAAAGACAATAAACAAAAATTAGAAAGACAAACTAAGATAAAAGAGGCATTAAAATCAGATACTATTACAAAAGATGAAGGAGAAATAACTACTAATCATAAAACTATTGTAAATATTAATTTTACTTCAAAGGGACAGGCATATGATGTTTATAAAAGATTAGGAATCATATTTGGAAGTGTAGGTGAATTTAAGATAACATGTGAATTAGGAGATAATGTTAAAACTAAAATATACTAATAATTAGCATGAACGAAGGACTCGTCAACTTAACCATCTATGCCTATACTGATGCTGCTTTTTCTTCTTCGGCGGGTAGTTTTGAAACCTTAATTAACCCAGAGAGTTATAGCCATCAACATGGCGTAAGTTTTTCAGAAACCAAATCGGTGGCAGAAGGTGCGGGAAACGCTCCTAAATTCAACACCATCGAATCGGAGAAAGTCAGTTTTACGATGTACATCGACGGCACCGGAATCAAAAACAACGAAGGGAGCGTAGCCAAAGAAATCACCAACTTAAAAAATGTTGTATATAAATACAATGGCTCGATTCACCGTACCAATTACCTAAAACTTTCCTTTGGAGCTTTGGTTTTTTATTGCAACCTAGAAAGCATGCAAATTCATTATACGATGTTTTCTTCTTCAGGAGAACCTTTACGGGCAAAAATAGATTTTAGTTTTGTAGGTTATACCAATCCGACACTATTATCGGCCAATGCCAATAAGCAGTCGCCTGACATGAACCACATCAAAACCATCACCGCAACTTCTACCCTGCCCAATTTATGTGATGACGTTTATAAAAATTCCAATTTGTATGAGCAAGTCGCCAAAATTAATGATTTGGATAGTTTTAGAGGATTAACGCCTGGATTGGAATTGTCATTTCCACAACTCAAAAAATAAGCTTATGACCGCTACCGATTTACTTTCCATTCAATTGCTTGTTGAAGGCTCGGCAGCTTCGGGAGTCATCAAAAGTATTAGCATTCATAATTCTATTAATCACATTGCTGAAGCTACTATAATTTTAAACGACGGTAGCAAGGCCGCTGAAAGTTTTCAACTCAGCGATTCAGGAAATTATGACCCCGGGAAAAGTATAGAAATTAAAGCCGGTTATCACAATCAGGAGAAATCAATTTTTAAAGGAATCATCGTTAACCAATCCATTCAAGTTCATCCGCAAGAAGGACCATCAATGATGCTTACTTGCAGGCATCAAGTTATAAAAACTACCTTATCCCAAAACAGTGCCTACTATCAAAATTCAAAAGATAGTGACATTATTAGCAAAATTATAAAACAATATAGCATAAGCTGTTCGGTTGATACAACATCCAACACTCACGAAACCATTCTTCAATACAATACTGTTGATTGGGATTTTATATTGAATCGGGCAGCTTTAAATGGACTCATCGTTTATACTGAACAAGATAAAGTAAATGTTACAAAGCCTGCAGTATCGGGAGAAGGTGCTTATACCATCACCTACGGTACTAATTTAATTGATATGGATATTGCTATCAATAGCGATAATCAAGTTTCCGGGATTACGGCAAAAGCTTGGGATGCCGATGAGCAAAAATTAACTTCCCAAACTGCTACCGAACCTCAAGTAAACAAGGAAGGAAGACTGGACGGAAAAAAACTGGGCGGCGTACTTCAGCAACAAAGAAAATTGCAAACTACTACTTTTCAGGAAGAAGGTGAGCTTAAATCTTTAGCCGATGCACAATTCCTGTTTAACCGATTGGCACGATTCAGTGGTTACATTACCTGTACGGGAAATTCAGAGGTGAAATTAAATTCATTGGTAGAATTGAAAGGGTTATCGAAAACTTTAAATGGAAGTATGTTTGTTAATTCTATTGTTCATCACCTAGAAGCAGGACATTGGCAAACTGAGGTTGGCGTTGGTTTTCAAGAAGAATGGCTTTCTCAAAGCTCTCCCTCCTCTTCTACTTCCGCAGCGATTACCGGATTACAAATTGCCACGGTAAAGCAAATTCAAGAAGACCCTAAATCACGTTATCGGGTTAAAATTTCTTTTCCATTATTAGAAGACGATTCTGATGGAATTTGGGCCAGGCTTAACAGTTTTTACGCTTCCAATGAAGTAGGTGCTTTCTTTTTTCCAGAAGTGGGTGATGAAGTTATTGTGGGTTTTCTAGAAGACAATCCTTCCGCTCCTATCATTTTAGGAAGTATGTACAGTAAAAAGAATAAGAGCTATCAAGAACCCGATGAAAAAAACACACACAAAACCATTCTTACCAAAAGTAAACTGAAACTTGATTTTGATGATGAAAATAAAATTATCACGCTAGAAACCCCGGCGGAAAATAAGCTAGTCATCAATGATAAAGAAAAAAGTATTACGTGTACAGACCAACACAGTAATTCTTGGGAGATGAATGAAGACGGCATCACCATTTCCAGTAATAAAAATATTACGATGAAAGCCACAAGCGATATTTCAATCCAAGCGCAGAATATTTCTCTAAAAGCAGATAACGGGATTACTCAAAAATCGGTGAGTAATACGGTTACGGCCGATAACGAACTCAACTTAAAAGGGCTGAATGTTTCTATAAAAGCCGATGCAAGCCTTTCGGCACAGGCACAAGCTAGCACAGAAATAAAAGCTTCAGGAAATACTTCCATAAAAGGTGCAATGGTAATGATTAATTAAAAAAGCAATGATGAATTCAAAAAAAACTTCTATAAACAACAAAAAAGCCTTTTTAGGAAAAGGTTGGAGCTTTCCTGTCCGCTTCAATTGGGCTACCAAAAATGTAGAGATGGTAGCCGCTGAAAAAGATATTGAAGAAAGTCTGTTCATCTTACTCAATACCATAAAAAAAGAGCGGATTATGCGACCTCAATACGGGCACGATTTACTTCCATTAGTGTTTAAAAAAATGGATAATTCCCTCCTACATCTTTTAGAAGATAGCATCACCAAAGCGATTACTTTATACGAAAGCCGAATAGATTTAACGCAAGTTAGGTTAAGCCATAACATTCAGCAAAGCTTAATAGAAATAGAATTGGTATATGTGGTGAGAAAAACCAATAGCCGACATAATGTTGTATTTCCATTCTATCTGTCTCAAGGTACGCACGTAGAACAATTAGAAACTTCAACTAAATAGTGTTTTATGGCGTTTTTAAAACCTCCCGATATAGAAAATAAAACTCCCAACCAATTGATGTTACATCTGTTGGAGTTTTATAAACAGATTCCTTTTAAAGAAGGTAACGAACATAAAGGAAATTGGGACGAGTTATTTAAAGACCAGCAACTTTTTTTTCAAATTGAACTTTTTGAGAAACAACTAGATATTTTTCAAAGAAAAAGGGAAATTCTTTTGAATAATTGGAAAGTAACTCCGTTAACTAAGTATCAAAATTTTCTTTCAGAATTAATTGAAATACTGGAAAGATGGTTGTCACTTTCCTTAAACTACGGAATTGAATGGATTTGGAAAGAAATAAAAGATAGCGTAAAAGATATTAATCTAGGTTATTTACAGCTTTTTTATACGATTAATGAGGAACAACATCCGTTACCGGGACATTTTTTGTGGGAAGACAAGAAAATCTTTTTTAAAGACAAAAATCATTTTAATTCCCCTGCCAAAAAACAAGTCTTTGAAGATTACAGCTACCGAATATTAAATTGTTTGCTTCACATACAACGAAATGTAAAGGAAAAAGACTGGAAACAATGGATTGCCACTCAACAACATCCGCCACACATAGGACTAATGTATGGTTTTTCCCAAGCTTTTGAATTGGTCAAAAAAAAGCTGAACCAACTTCCACAACGTCATCTTGATTTTTATTACCAATCGGTTTTACAGCAACAAAAGAAAAAAGCCACGCCCGACTTCACTTACATTTTTATTCAGTTGAAAGAAGGAGTTGATCAATATGAACTGCCTAACAACACTTTATTTAAAGCTGGAACAAATCCTGATGGAACTCCTATAGAATTCAGCAATTATCAAGCTGTTACATTATCTGGTGCAAAAATCACTCATTTGAGCACGTTATTGGTTCACGCTTCGCCACAAAACCATCCGTTAGAAACTGCAAAAGGAGTTAGCGGAATTTATTATGAAAATATCCCGTTGAAAGGAAGAAACCATTTCAACAATCCTAAACCTTGGAAACTTTTTGGTGAACCCACCGAAAAAAACTTGAGTCTTATTGGTTGGACCATTGCTTCTCCCCTTTTTTTCACTACAAGTGGAGAAAGAACCTATCAACTAAATTTTCACTTTACGGAAGAAAGTTGCCAGAAAGCCCGAAAAGTACTTCAAAAAATGGCAGAGAAAAGTTCTTATTCCCTAGAACAACTCTATCATTATTTTTTTCATGAAAATTTTGAAGTTAGGATTACTGCCCTTTCCGGTTGGAAATCTGTTTCGCACGAGTTTAATATCAATGATTTTTTAGCTGAAAAATCTAATAGTATTCAGTTAAGCTTTCATTTATCGGCGAAAGAAGAAGCTTGGATTCCTTTCAACAAAAAAATTCATCCTTCTGCATATAATGAAAAACATCCGTTAATAGAAATTGTTCCTAAAAATGCTACTTCTTACTATCCTTATTCCTTTTTAAAACAACTGGTTTGGAAAAAATGTGATGTTGAGGTTGAAGTAAAAAATAGTACTTCCACACAATTGTACAACAAACATGGATTAATCGACCAAAGTGCGCCGTTTCCGATTTTAGGAGTGAACCCAACTGCGAATGATGAATTTTATATGGGGAATGTAGAATGGCAACATAAAAACCTTCAGCACTTAGCTATAGAGATAGAATGGGACCAACTTCCTTATCCAAATTTTGAAACCTATTATCAGGAATATGAAACAGGAAATTTTAAAGATAAAGAATTTAAAGTAGTTACTCCCGATGAAAAACCTCCGCAACCGCATCAATTATTTAGTTTAAATGAAGAAGGAAAATTAAAAACTTCTACTTCTTGGAAAAATATCATGATAAATAAAAATATGCCTGCGATTCCTTCCTCCTTATTATTGAATTTAAAAGAGAATCCAGATGCTTTTATTCAATTTAAATTAGTTTCTCCCCAGTATGGTTTTGGTCAGGGAATTTATAGGAACGAAATGATTAATTTCTCTAAAAAACAAATTGAATTATCCAAAAAGAAACGTCCGGTAGTTCCACCAAATCCTCCTTTTGTTCCCTATGCAAAAAAAGTGATTATCAATTATAAAAGTAGCAATAGCATAGATTTAAGAACTATTAGTAAAAAAGAAAATACGGTACCTTTTTCAATCTATCATTTACATCCACTAGGGATTTATCCTGCTTTTAAAAATAATCACATCAGCAGCAATAGATTGGTTCCTAATTTAAAAAATAGAGGATATTTGTATATGGGTGTTCAGCAATTAATTCCTGGACAAACCTTATCCTTATTTTTTAAACTGAAAAAGAGTTTTGCCAATATCAATAATGTAAATAATACATTTCTTATTGAATACCTTGACGGAGATAATTGGAAAGTTCTTGATAAAGGAAAAATACTAAAATCTACCATTAGTGAAGGTACTTCTTCGGGAATGCTCAGTTTTAAAACGCCACGTTCCCTATCAAGTCATCATCCTTTTTTTAGTGACGAAAATTACTGGTTCCGGTTTTCTGTTCATCAAAAATTTATTTCCTCTATCGGTAATTGTGAATGTATTGTTACCAATCCGGTGACCGTAAGCCGTCATCAAATTGAAAATTATAATTCTTATCAACATATTCCTGCGCAAAGTATTAGTGGTACAAAAGAAACCATAAAAGAGATTGATAAAATTATACAGCCCATGCCTTCCATTGGAGGGAAAAACGCTGAAAAAAAACAAGAATTTTATGAACGGATTGCCCAACGTTTACAGCATAAAAACCGAATGGTTAGAATTAATGACTATAAAAATCTGCTTTATGAAAATTTTGAAGATATTAAATGGGTAAAAGTAGTCACTCCTTCCGCTTCTAAAAAAGTGAAAGCTGGCGAAGTTCATTTAGTCATGATACCAAGGTTTAAAAGCTTTTACGAAATGTCTGAATTATCTTTTAACGGAACCCGAATCAAGCAGATTAAAAATTTTATACAAGCTAAAACATTTCCCGGTGTAGATATCAAGGTATTTTCACCCTTACCTGAAACCATAAAAGTGTATGCCAACTTGATCATTAACTCCTATCATTCTATTCCTTCGTTGGAAGAAATCAATGAAATAATCAATGAAGAAATTGCGCCGTGGATATCTGAAGAAGGTTTTAGGAATAATACGAAATCACCCGATAGCTCATTTAATATTTTAAAACTTACTTCAACATTAAAAAAACTGCCTTTTGTAAAAGAAGTAAAAAACTGCGGAGCTATTAAACTCTCCTATAACCGAGGAAAATATAATTATACTGATACCACTGAAGGACAAGAAATTTTAGAACCCACTTCCTATAAAAATATTCTTATTCCGGCAGAAGACCATAAAATAAGTTTTTATAAAGAAGATGGTTCAGATGCAATCCTAGGAAACGCTATCGGAGGAATGGTAGTTGGTTCAGATTTGATTATTAAAAAAGATAGCCCAAAAGAAATATTAGCCACCGCAGCAAATAAGGAAGAAAACGGAAATTACTATTTGGTGAAAATCAACAAAAAGAATAACTATGGAAACGACTAAGCAACGCCTCTACAACCGTGAAAGTCTTATTGAAAAATTTAAAAACGGTTCACGTCCCCAAGAAAATGATTTTAAAGCACTTATCGAATCGACTATTAACAAACTGGACGATGGTTTGTCCAATAATTTTACGGAAGGTCTACAACTTGCCCCTTCCCAAAAAAACAGTAATAAACTCATTAGTTTTTATGAAGACTTGAACCAGCAACAATCCGATTGGCACTTGGGTTTAGAGAATAAAGAAAATGAAAAATCACTGCAAATTCAATCGGGGAATACTCCAGAGACACTTTGTACTTTTCATCCTTCACAGCGAGTGGGAATTTCTACTAAAGATCCACAATATACTTTAGATGTAGCAGGAGCAATAGGAATGCGTAGCCGAGTAGGGACTTTTGCTGAAGGGGAATTATTAGCAGACGGAAAATGGCATCCGGTACTTGAAAATTTAAAAGATATACAAGCTTTTGAAATTATAGCTCACGCTTATGCTGAAAAAGGAGAAGGTAAATATGCCTTGCTGCATGCTTTTCTAATGAATGCCTACGCCGGAAAAAGAGGAAAAATTAAAAAGACCCAAAACTATTTTGGTTGGAAATGGTGGCATCGCTTAAAATTAAGATGGAAAGGGACTCCGTTTAATTACAGCCTAGAAATAAAAACCGCTAGTGATTATGGGGAAAATGCCTTCATTAAATACAATATTTGTAAGTTGTTATAACTGGGAATACATGCTTTTTTTCAAAACTTCTTCATCAATATTAATCACATTGTTCATTAAAGCATAAACGACCAAGCCTGCTGTATTCTTTGCTCCGGTTTTATCTAAAATATGCTGACGGTGTCCTTCAATGGTACGCACCGACCTAAAGATTTTCTCAGAAATTTCGTGATTGGTCAAGCCGTGACAAATCCAATACAAAACCTCTTTCTCTTTCTTGGTAAGGTATTCTTTGATTTCGAAAAAAGGCCGTTGCTGCTGCTGAGATTGACTCCTTATGGCTTCAGCAAAATCATTGGTTAAATAAATTCCTTTTTGGTAAACGGTTTCTAAAGCCAACGTCAATTCTTCCGGTTCAGTAAGCTTGGGTAAAAATGCATTCACGCCCAACTTCACCATATACTTTACAAAACTTGGGCTATAATAAGAAGTCAAGATAATAATCTTGATATCAGGAGATAACTTATTCAACTGTTTTGTGGTCTCTATGCCATCCATCGGTTTCATCCGCAAGTCAAGAAGGCATATATCTGGTTGAACAGAACTAGTTTTTATTTCCTCTAAAAGTTTATCTCCACAACAAACACTATGAAGAACTTCAAAATTTTCATAATCTTCTAGAATACGAACCAATCCGTTTCTAAATAATATTTCATCATCAGCTAAGGCAAGGCGAATCATTTTAAGTGATAAATTGGTTAGTCTCTCAAATATAATACTTTTAAACGTTAAAATACATATATTATCGATAAAAATATTTCAGTTATTTGAAATATTAATAAATTAACATTATCACTGCCAAGTATATGAATAACTACTTTAAAGAAGACCTCACAGGTTTAAAAACGTGAATTCGAAATACTGCCAAAACCTCCGCCCAATGTACTCTTAAACCGACCTCAGATTAAATTAAGTATTTATACTCTTTTATTGTACTTCTATCTTTAGCAAATTCATCGTATGGTAAAACGATTCTTGTTATTTCTAGTCTTCGCTTTAATTTTTAGTCTTAGTACTGCTAATTCTAAAGCTTACAGCTACCCTATAAATGAGAAAATTGAGAAAAATGATACGATTAAAAAGCCAAAGTTAAGCTTAAAAAAATACGTCAACTTTTTTACCCATTTATTTAAAAAGGAAAAAAACAGAAAACCTAGAAGTGTTAAGAAACGTCCGTCTCAAGTGAACAGTTCTAGATTTCAGGATTTAAGAAAAGTGAAAGATTTTGCTTCTTTTTTAGAAGAAGACTGGGATTCTATACAGAATATTAAAAAGCTAAAATACCAATCGGTAAACGATACCACACATAAACGGGTATTTGGGTTTCACCCCTATTGGATGGGAACCGCCTACAAAAATTATAATTTTGAATTACTTACCGACATTGCCTATTTTTCTTTTGAACTTGATCCAAATTCAGGGAAATTAAAACAAACAGAAAGTTGGAAAAAAACAGCCTTGATAGATTCTGCTAAAACACATCACTGTAACCTCTATTTTACAATAACTAATTTTACCAATAGCAAAAACACTACTTTTTTAGAAAGTAAAAAAGCCCAACAAAAAACGGAAGAAGAAATCTTAAAAATCTTGAACGACCATCAATTACAAGGAATAGTTTTAGATTTTGAAGACGTTCCCGCAGCACAAAAAAATAATCTGGAAGCTTTTATCAAGCAATTATCCCAGAGCTTACAAAAAGATAATAAAACCGTTTGTATCACTTTGCCAGCTATTAATAACGGAGCTTATGATGTAGTTTTTTTGGAAAAATATGTAGCCTATTTTTTATTAATGGGTTACGACTATTTTGGCTCTTGGAGCAAAACAGCGGGACCTATCGCCCCAATGGATAGTGAAAACACTTGGGGAAGTTATAATGTAGAAAAATCAGTGAATGATTACCTTGAAAAAGGATTATCACGCAATCAATTAATTTTAACAGTTCCTTACTATGGCGGCGTATGGCAAACCGACGGCTCATCGCTTCCCGCAAAAGCGAAAAAATTTGATTCCCATTTAAGTTACCGACAGCTCAAAGAGAAATTACCCCACGTTTTTTCTTATGACAAATTGAGTAAGTCTGCTTATTACAATCATTTAAAAGATGGAAGCAATCAGCAAATCTGGTTTGAAGATTCCACAAGCCTTGCTAAAAAATACGATTTTATTAATCGTGAAAATTTAGGCGGCGTAGGAATTTGGGCTCTAGGTTACGATAATGGTTATACTGAACTTTGGTCGGTATTGGATCAAAAGTTTGGGAGTAAGGATGGAACCATTCCGAGTGATTTAAAAATTCCCGAAAAAGAAATCACTTCACCTATGAATCTGGCAATTCAGGAGGATATTTTTACAGGAAATTACCGTCTCATTAAAGCAATACTTTTTATCATAGTAGTTGCCCTCCTACTCGCTTCTTTAATATCGTTACGGAGAAAGCGGGTAAGAAATTTCTTGCTTCAGCATAAATACGGTAGCCTTTTGGTTTTGTTAATGATTACAATCGCAGTTTGTTGGTGGGGATTTCATTTTAAATACACCAACTATGTAGTAATTGGGATAATAGGTTTATTCATTGGTTTTACGTTTCACCTGTTGTACAAAGAGACTGCGTTTTCTAAGTTTTTCAATCATAAAATGCCATGATGAAAACCCTAAAAAAAGTATTGGCTAAATTCTTCTTAACTGCAATTATCATTTTGGGTCTGGCTATTTTGTTGAGTCTCGTTACTCATCAATGGTTAGCAGATGAGTTTAAAAATTTACCAGCTATTCTAAAAGATACCCAAATTTCTGTAGATGAATATTGGGTGTTACTATTTCTTTTTTACCTCTTGTTTTTCATCATCGTAAAACTATTGGATTCAATGATTGCTATTTTACTAACCAACTATAAATCTTAATATTATGAGTTTTGAAGTTTGTATGGGCGCGCAACTCAGTTGTTCATTTGGGACGGCACCCGCCCAACTTATCGTGTTGCCCCTTAACCGGGTTTTTACTTCCAATATGCCTGCTGCCAATATTATGGACCATATCCCGATGGTAAATATTTTACCATTTGCCATGTGTACTTCTTTGGCCAATCCAACAGTAGCATCAGCTACAGCGGCTGCTTTTGGAGTACTTACCCCAATGCCATGTATTCCTGTGATACCTGCTCCGTGGACGCCTGGCGATCCTACGGTCATGATTGGCAATCAACCTTGTGTGAGTAATTCTTCTACTTGTATGTGTACGTGGGGCGGAATGATTTCTGTGATGAATTCCGGGCAAACCACTGTAAATGTTTAAAGCTTAAACTTTGAAGATTGACCAAATAGAAAATAAAGATTCTAATTATTACAAGTTTCGGAAAGAGGCTTTATCCTGGATAGAGAAAATTAGCGGTGAAGAATGGACCGATTATAATGCTCACGATCCGGGAATTACCTTATTGGAAGCTTTCTGTTATATTCTCACGGAAATAGAATATAAAACTGAATTTTCTATGGAAGATATTCTCTATTCTTCCAATATTCCTACTTCTGAAATTCTTAAAGCAAATGCTTTATATCCCGCTGAACTTATTTTCCCCACATTTCCCGTAACCATCGAAGATTTTAGAATGAAAATCATCGATAAACTAAAAGGTGTTAGAAATGTATGGATAAAAAACAATGGGAAAACCCAAGAACAGAAAAATGAAATTATCATAGAGCTTAGCCATAACGCTCAAAAAGAACAAGAAAAAGAACGGGTAAGCCGTTTTTTAAAGAATAATAAAATCTTAGGGTGGGAAATTGATACCATCACTTTTCTGAACAGTGAAAAATATAAATTACACGGTCAATTATTTATTCAACCACAGGCTTCTCCAGAGAAAACCTTTGCACAACTCCTTTATTTGTTCAACGAAAAACTGGTAAATGTAAAACCTACCTCCTATTCTTACTCTAATTTAGTAAACCAAGATGAACCTTTGGAAAAAATTTTTGAAGGTCCGTTTATGGAACAAGGTTTTATTCTTGGGAAAGATTTACAAGCTTACCACGAAGTTTTAGATTTAAATGAAATTAAACATCAGCTTATTGAAAGTAAATGGGTAGAAAATTTTACCGATTTTGGAATCAGCCGGGAAAATGGAGAAAAAATAGCCCATCATCAATTCAAAATTAAAGATGAACTTCCTTTTTTGGCATCAAGCACCATTCATCCCGTAAAAGTATATCAAGAAGGTAAGTTGATTGAATTGAATAAAGATGAAATTTTTTATCAATACGGAAAAATCACTCAAAATTTAAAACGGGAATATCATTTAAAAAATGACAGCAACACTTTTTCCTTTTCAGAAGATGTAAAGAAGCGGAACATTTCTAAATTTCATCGATTGCTGGAAGACCTTCCCACGCTTTATAGAATTGTTGATAAAAATGAATTGTACAGCAATTACTCTTCCTCCAAAAACTTAGATAATACGCAGCTTAAAAACTTCATCTTACCTTTTGAACAATTTATGGCCAATGTGATGAAAACCATTGAAGAATTTGGTCAATATTACCAAGTAAAGAGCCCTTCAGTCTATTACAATCAACAGCCGCTAAAAAATTCAGAAGTTGAATTAAACTATGCCACGGTTCATAAAATTGAATTTCTAAAAGATAGAAACCAAGTACTGGACCATTTGCTTAGCCGGTTCAACATTCAATTAGATTATAAAATTCACGATTTATTTTACGGGAAATTGCGACGCTCTTTGCAACAGCAACTTAAATGTAAAGAATTGTTCCTTCAACATCTCCCCGATTTAACTTCAGCAAGCGCGTACACTTCTTATCAATTTCAAAATGAAATCAGTTATATAGAGCTGGAAATTTTATTGCGCTTATGGATTGATAAACTCCCGCAAAAACCATTCTATAAAAGCCTCTCTAACTATGAAATTTCCATTTATCAACTTAACGAAGAAGCGCAAGTTATCGGGCAAAATTACTTGCGTGATTATTACGACCAAGCTCCGTATTGGGAAGAATATTGGTTTTATGTAAAAGATGAAAAACCTTTAGAAAACATCTTAAAAGCCGGGATTGATAAAACCAATTATACGATTGAAAAAAGTACCGGACATCACGAATATTCGGTTTGTTTGCAAACGGGAGAAACCCATTACAGAAACATAATTTACCGAACGCACCACAAACAAAAAGCTTATAAAGCTATTAAATTAGCGGTTAGAAAGTTTTATCAAATTAATCAGCGAAGTGAAGGTTTTTATTTATTAGACCATTCTAAAATTACAAATAAAGCTTTGCATAGCTTACATACGGTTACATTTATCTTTCCGACGTGGAGCGTACGCTTTCAATCGGTTGCATTTCAACAAAAAATCGAACAACTCATTTACCATTGCCTTCCTGCCCACTTACAAATAAATTTTATTTGGTTGGATTATGAAGCCATGAAGTTTTTTGAAATCGAATCTTTGATTGATGAAAAATCGGCTTCCGATGAAATTGAATTTTCAGAAGAAATCGTACAATTCCTTTCCAATAGAATCGATGAGCAGTTCTAAAGATTCATATATCCACGCTTTTCAGTTTGAATTATTTCATCTAAGCGAAAAATCACATCACCATATTGAAGACCGATTTATAAAAATTTTTGACCAAAGTTTACGTCGAATTACCCAAAACCATTTTACGAAATATGCTGATCATGAAGAAATTTTTATTGAAAAAATAGAATTGAATTTAGGGGAACTTTACCAAGAAGATTTAGAACAACAACTACCATTAGTTTTTGAAAAAGCCTTGGAAGAGCAACTGAAAAATTATTTTAAAAACATTCATCCCATCTTTCAAAAACAGCAAGATAAAACACTCGTTAAATCAAATTTATCACCTTTATTTTATTACTTAAAATATGGGATGTTTCCTTGGTACTACAACGAAAAAGAAAGCTTTCTAAAACTTTGGGAGAAAAACATTCAGAAGAAAAATTTTATTGCTGAAGCTTATCAACATCAATGGAAAACCAATGAAATTAACCGTTTAAGTTTACAGTTAATTCCGCCATACTGGAAAAAAACCTTACAAGCTTTTGTATCTGAACAAACTGAATTTATACACAACTATCATCAAGAAATTTTGCAAATTCACGAAGAGAAAAGAAACTTACTAAGCTTATCTAAACATCAGCTCAACTTTTTGGTAAAAAAGTTTATTCTCACGTATATATTTATGACGCAAGGTTCTTTTTTCTCTAAAAAACAATTCCTTGAAAATCAGCTGAAACAAATAGCGAATCGTTATGCTATTGAATATAAAATTATAGTTGAATTATTTATCAATCATATAAAAAACATTCAACAGCAATCATTTCTTCAACAAGAATTATACATGCTTCTGTGCAGTTTACGGGAAAATACTTTTATTCCTACTTCAGAAAAAGAAAAAATAGGAAAACCTCCTAAAGCTAGTGATTTAGAACTGTATTTTCAAAATAAATTAAAAGGTGATATAAATAAACTTCAGCAGTTACAAGGAAGCTTTATTTCACAACAATTACAAAAAGAAATCAAACGAAAATGGTTATCTCCACTTCAAGAAAAAAAGCTTTACCGTCTATTGCAATTAAGCATTGGCGAAGCAAATACCCAACAATTAAAAAAATATCATCAGCTTTTATACAAACAACGGGAAGTTATTGAAAAGAAACCACCGGAACCTAACTTTAAAAAAGCTGTTTGGGAGTTTACAATCAATTATTTTAGCCATTCATTTTCTTCTCATTTTCAGCTCAAATCTTTTGTGATTTACCACACCAAGGCCATTAGCAGTCAATATAACCTGAGTCATACACAATTTTTAGATACGCTAATTTACTGTGCCGAAAGTTTTTTCTCTTCAACAACTTCTCATCTAGAACTGTTTCACATCATTAAACAATTGTCGGTAAGTTCGTTATTTCAAGAAAAATCAAAGAAAAAAGGGAATCTATCACCGATGTTGGAAAATATGGTAGAATTAACAAGAAAGAAAAGGAAAATTACTTCGGAAGAAATTCTGCAACAAATACAGCTTTTAGCAAAAACAACTAATAACCAATCAACCATCGAGCTGATTTATTTATTGATGGAAGAACTGGAAACTTCTAAAAAAGTGGAGTCTTCCACGATAAAATTAATGATAAAAGAATTAAATTTTCTTCTAAAAAAATTAAACTTAGAAAGGTTCCCTAAACTCCTATTTGCTGAACAATTGGTGATTCTTTCTTCTGCTACTTCAGAGGAATTAAAGCAACTGAACAAGCATCAACTAAGCTTTTATACGTTTAAAAAAATCTTAGCAAATGAAGCGTTTTTAAGTGTTGAAACAATTAAGAATATTCAAAAAATATTTCAGCAAAAAGAAATTAAAACTAAGTTCTTCAAAAAATGGATTTTTACTTTAACAAAAGTTGAACAGGAGAGTTTGATTAAGATTTTTACACCCAATCAGCATCACTTTTTACTGGAAGTCTGGCAACTTTTGAGTGCTGAATTTCCTCAACGTCAGCATAAAAAACTTTACCAATATTTTTTCAATGAGTTCATTTTGAATGGTTTTACCGAAGCCCCTTCTTCTTTTTGGAAAAATCAACTTCCAAAAATGGGCAATCAATTGAATTTATCTTCAACTGAATTCTTGGAGCGATTGCTGAAAAAAAGCTTGATTAATAATTCATATTCTCAGCAATACAATCAACATTTCTTGCATTTATCAAAACTAGCCGAAATTTCAGGAAGCTCCTTCCCTACTTTGACTGAGATCAAAACTTTGAAGAAGATTTTCCCAAAAGAAAAATTTTTAGCTGAAAGTAAAAAGGATTGGAAAATGCTCGTCATTTCTTTAAAAAAACTAACCGAATTACCGCATCGGGAATTATGGGAAAAGCGATTATTTTTCAACTTTACCGAAACAGATTTTACCAAAATCATCCCACATTTCCCAAAAAAAGTCTTGTACTTGCTAAGTGTTTTACAACAACGTTACCGTCTGGAACAAACTTGGAGAAAGTTCAGTAAAATTTATAGATTGAATTGCTTGGAGTTATTTCTATTTACCACCGGAAATTCTAAAGAGATAGAAAAAACCACCTTCAATTTTTCTTCCATTTCAAAACAGGAAATTCATCATTGGTCTCAGTTGTTGATAACTCAAAAACCCTATTTTGAGTTATGGTTACAACGTCCCATTTCTTTCAAAAAACAATTTTTTACAACTTCGCTTTTTGAAAAAGCCGCTGTTTTACAGGAATTTTATGTAGGATTGGAAAAGATATATGCAGCTTTACCTGAAAATGAGCGTCCGCATAGTTTTAAAATCTTTGAAGCTCATTTCTGGAAAACACTTTTTTATTCCATACAAAAGAAAGAAACCCAAGCTTGGAGTATAATTGCGAATTGGTTTGCCTCTTTAAAATTACAGAACCTTAATCATTTATTGATGAAAATAGAAGAAAACAATTTTAATTTTAGTCAGCAGAAAGAATGGAAAAACTGGAAGGAAATTCAGCAAAAAAACACTGATAAAGCTTTGGTAGATTCCACTGAAGAAGAAGTAAAAGAGGAACTCCCAGAAGGAAAATGGGAAATGCCCAATACGGGATTGGTGATTCTTCATCCGTTTTTAAAACAGCTTTTTACCGGATTGGGTTATATTTTACCAACAGGAAAATTTAAATCTGTCACTGAAATGCAAAGAGCAGTCTTGCTTTTACATTACCTCGCTACCGGAAAAACAATTACGGAGGAAGAAGCAATAGACGAAAGTGAATTTACCTTTCCGAAGATTTTATGTGGTTTCCCGGTAACAGAAGTGATTGTTCCTTCTGCTTTAACGGAAAAAGAAATAGACACGGCCACCAGTCTGTTAAAAGCTTGCTTGATGCATTGGGAAAAATTGAAAAAAAGCAGTATCACTTCGTTGCGTTATACTTTTCTTCAGCGAAAAGGTTTTTTGGAACAGGTAGAAAATGCTTACCAATTAACGATGGAAAAAAGCGGTACCGATATTTTACTGGATTCGCTTCCTTGGTCGTTTTCGATGATAAAACTCCCTTGGTTAAAGGAAACGATTTTTACTTCGTGGCGGTGAAAGCAAACCATTTCTAGTGTTTTTTTAATACTAAGTAGAAAATTAAAAACTACTCTACTCTTTCAAAATATCCAGAGTTGAGCTGGTTTAATAAACTTTTCTTAGCGGAAGAATTGTTAACTTCCTGTATGTGTAGTCGAGTTTTGATTTCATTTATTGAATACCACCATAATTCTGTATGATTGTTGATAATGGTTTGAAATAACTTTTCTGAATTGGAACTATTTTCAAGAAAATTAATATTCTCTGATTTTATAAGATTTTTACTTTTAAAGTTTCTTTGATAATATTCAATCTCCGTTTCGCTTATTTTAATATAATCGTACTCCTGCCCTATTTTTTCTATATTGATACATTCCTTTTGATGAAGCTCCCATTTGCCTACTAACAAACTAACGTCTTTACAACCATTTACTTGATGTGTGTGGGAAATAATATTTACGTTAAATATTAAAAGCGAAAGGAAAATAATAAAAACTGCGTTTAGGTTGATCATTATGGACTATAATTAAATTTATCTTTTATAAGTTTTAAGTAATAATTTTCCAAATTCTAATAATTCATCATAAGTTATAATTTGTATAGAATTGAGGTTAGTGTTTAACATCCTCATACAGTCTTTTTGCTCCTCACTAAAACCTTTATTTCTACCTACAATAATTTTAATTCTTGGCATTATTACTTTTAATTCATATTCTCTTTCCAAGTTTAATTTATATTCTGATAACTTTTGAAGATAAAAGAGAGATTGTCCTACTACTTGGGAGAGATTTGGATGCGGATAATGAGAATTATGACTTTTATCATATTTAAGTAAAGAGTGTTTAGGTCTCTTTAATTCTATTAAATCAAGGTATCCGTCAATAGATTCCATTAAAATATCACCTTCACTAAACATACCAATTTTTCTAGCTTCGTGCTTTTTTATGTATTCTATTCCAAATATCCATAAATTATTTTCTATCCAATTTTGAAAAATTTTTTCTGGTTGTCCTGCAGAATAACATTTTAAGTGTTTATCTTTCTTTACAATGTCCACTATATTTTCTTCACAGTCTAATTGAATTAAGTTTTCTAACTTTTCAATTTCATTTTTGACAATTTTATAGTGAAAAGCTCCACTTAAATCTTCTAATTCTAAATCTGTTAAAGACTCAAGCAATCCCTCTACTTTTTCATTAGATTCATATTTCTGTAATAATTTTAGTATAACATCAAAATCGTTTTCCTGAATTTTATTTAAAATTGTACTTATTTCATCGGTAGTTTCTATAAATTTTGATGATTGAGTTTTACCTTCTTTTACAACTGAAATAGAATCTAAATGTTTATATAAATCTCTAACTACATCGATATTTAATTTTTCAGTAAATATAGGTTCCCCATGATTATTCGTTGCATAAAAACTTAATACAAGAGATTCATCTGCAACATCATGAGAGATATTAGAAAAATTTATAAAGAGTCTTATTTTTTCTGTTCTTAATAATTCTTTATGATAAGGAATGCTCATTATACTTTTGCAATTACTTCATCATAACCTTCCCATTCAGGATTATATTTTGGGTTAGTAGGTTTGAATGTATCATTTTTAATAATAATATTATTCAAATACTGAATATCAAATGTTCTGAATTCAGGAAAAGGGTTTATATCCTTTGTATCAGACACTCCATCTGTTTGTACTATATGTACTTTTGTACTTTGCTTTCCTGATTTAGCTGTAAAAATATATATTGCATAAGGATTACCTATTCTTATACCTGATGTTTTACCAGGCTTATTATATTCGAATGATATAACCTTTTTATCTTGGATTGCCTCTATTAATTTATCAATATTTCCCATTTTAATTTTATATTTTAATTAATCTAATTTATCTAAAGTATCTTGATGAAATTTTCCATCAGTTCTTTTTCCTTCAATAAACCATTGACAAAATACAAAACCTGAAAATTTATCATAATTTTGTGTTTGCATATCTAATAATAATTCTAATTCTGAAACAGTCATTTCTGGTCCTCCAGATTTTAACTGTACAACATCACCGATATTTAATTTTTGTTCACTCATAATAACTTATTTTAATACATTTTTTAAAAAATTATAAAATCATATACAAACTTACCACCTTTCTATAAAAGAAGATTACGGGAACCCGTATTGAAAGGTTTTTTCTCTTATATCAAAATATATTTTCTTCCTTTTTTAATTCACGTTGGATGGCAAAATTAACCGATGCTTCACTTAGGTGTTGTGTGCTATCTTCGGTTAATAAGCGAGCGGTTTGTAGGATGTTAATTAAGGTTCCGCCGGTGAGTTGGTGTTTTTCGGCCATTTCTTCTAAGTAAGTTTCAGAAAGTCCCAAGTCTTTATGAAAAATAGTTTTCCATAACGTGATGCGCTGTTGTACCTCTGGCGTTTTAAAATGTACCACAGACTGAAACCTGCGAATAAAAGCTTCATCTAAATTGTGTTGCAGGTTGGTGGCTAAAATAATGAGTTCAGGGTAATTTTCTATGCGTTGTAAGAGGTAAGCAATTTCTTGATTGGCGTGCCGATCGTTCGCGTTTTGTTGCTGACTCCGACTGCCAAAAATGGCATCGGCTTCGTCAAAGAATAAAATCCATTGGTTATGTTCTGCCCTTGCAAAAATCTTTTCGAGATTTTTAATGGTTTCTCCGATGTATTTGGAGATAATCATCGATAAATCTACCCGATACACAGGAACGTTCAGTTTTTTACCCAATAAGGAGGCTGCCAAGGTTTTTCCGGTTCCTGATGGACCAAAAAACAAACTTCGATAACCTTTTTTAATCCATTTAGAATAGTATTCCCTTTCTTGAAAAAGTTCTTTGTAAGTGTACCACTTTAAAATTTCTTCTAAATGACGCTGCACTTTGGGGGAAACTACTAAATCTTCCCAGTTTAAGTTGGTGGTAATTTCCTGTGCAGGAAAATCGGCATTAAATTCGGCTTTGTATTTTCTTCCCGTTAGTAATAAATATTCAACTTCCAAGGTTAGCGAAACAGGAGTATTTAAGCGATTTTGGAAATTGGTACGAGCATAATCCAGAATATGCTCTTTGTAAAAAAAGTGATCCTGCTCAAAAAAAGTATAGATTTTTAAGGGTAAAGCTTCCGGAATATCGTTCAACAAAAATGCGACGGTGCGATACGTGGGGATAAATTTGTCTTCTTTAATAATTCCGCCAAATTCCGGATAAACTTTTTGGGTTACAGAATTTTCAATAAGAAACGGATTAAAAATTTCAGGTTTTAGGTTTTTGGCCAGAGCTACGGCGAGTAAAACCCGTTCTTCCAAATCTAATTGATGGTCTAATAAAAACTGCTCATAAGCCGTATCAATTCCAATAAGTGGAGGTTGAATCTCATCGATAGATTTATTGTTTTTTTCTTGAAAAAAGCTCTCAAACCTGAACAGGATAAGTTGCTTGAGCCAAATAAATTCTTTTTCTAAAAAAAGATTAATACCTTTTTCATGTAAATCTTCCATACTTTTTAATATACGGTAAGGTAAAATTTAATGAGTTAAACAACTAGCGTATAACTACTTGGTTTTTGAATGTTATAGAAAAACGTATATTCATTTAAAAAAATAGATTTTCTGCTATATATTTAAAGAAATTATTAACTAAAACTTTTTATTATGGAAGAAAATGTAAATATCATTACCCTGCAAACCGCACAAAATTGGGCTAAAAAGTGGAGAAAAATAGAAGGAACTTACAACGCCCACCATTCTTTAAAAGCTTTTTTTATACCGAAAGAAGATATCCTTGAACTATTAGCAGAAGGTATTGATGGTGTTAGGGCTTATGTGGGTGTAGATGAAAACGATAAAGAAAAATTAATGATGGTTGGTACCAAACATAATACCGAAACTAATATCTATGAAGATATGTTGCCTAATGGAACTGGTAGCTTAAACGGGAATATTTATGACTTTACTTCCCCCTGTCCACATATGTGTGATCCTAAAAGTGCTTTATATAAATTAGATTAATTATTAGATGGGCATAGATACTTTATTATCTTATATAAGTACAGGTGCTTTATTAATCAATGTCATACTTTACCTTATAGGTTTTAAAAATTCTTCTAAAACCTATAAGGTTGTTATTTTCTACCTTATTTTCTCATTTATAATTCAAAGTATTGCTTTAGTTTTTTCAGAATTAGGATTAAATAATCATTTTATATCGACTTATTACTTAGTTACTCGATTTTCTTTATTGAGTTTGTTCTTTTTCTATTTATTTAATGAAATAAATTTATATAAACTTCAAAATATTGTTCTCATTATTAGCAGTATTGCTTTGCTTTTAATCTTGTTTCAGTATATCATTAAGCCTCAGCTTTATTATCAATTTAATCCCATAGGTTTTTTAATTACTTCATTGATATTAATTGTATTTGCCATTATTTATCTGTATGAACTCTTGTCCAGAAAAAATTATTATTTGTTTTTTGTACTGGGATTACTAATTTACCTCATTAGTAGTTCTATTATTTTTATAAGTGCTACAGATATTATTAATATTAATAATAAGTTGAATTATTATATATGGATTATCAATGCATCGCTTTACCTGGGATACCAGTTATTAATTTCTTGGCAATGGAAGAAGCTTCACTCTTCGAGGGAGAAACTTCCATAATGGTATTTAGCCTGATATGCTTTTTATTGGTGTTAAGCATCATTGTAGCCTTGTTTTTCTTTTTTTCTAAAAAGAAAGTCATCCAAAAAGAATTAGAGAAAAAAGATATGGAAATACTTCATCAAAAAGAATTATTGGAAGCCAACCTTTTGGTTCAGGAAGAAGAACGTAAACGTATTGGTGGCGAACTTCATGACGATATTAGCTCACAGTTGAACTTAATGGCAATGGACCTTCAATTATTAAACCGTCCTCAGCTTTCTGCTGAAGAAATACAGAATACACGAAAACACCTCCTGAATTTAATTACAAAGGCCAACGAAAGTTCAAGAAAAATTGCTCATAACCTTTTCCCTCCTTTATTGGAAAAATTTGGATTAAGTGCTGCGATGAAAGAACTTATTGATGATACCAATTTTAGCAATGTGGTTCGTATTGATTTTAAAAATGAATACAACTTAGATTTATTTGCTACGGAAGAACAACTGCATATTTACCGGATATTCCAGGAACTTATTAATAATTCTATAAAACATGGGAAGGCTTCTAACATTCAAATAAAAATTGTAGCTTTAGAAAAAATTATAAAGTTTTCTTATACCGATAATGGGGTTGGTTTTAACCTAAAAGAACAAGACCATAGAAAATCGGGATTAGGGCTTAAAAATATTGAAAACAGGATATTTTTTCTAAAAGGAAAATCTCAACTGGAATCACACGTAGGAAAAGGAATTCAGTATAACTTTTGGATTCCTTTAAAATAAAAAACCAGCGATTATAATCACCCAAAGTTTTAGATTCTTACCCCACAGAACTTAAAACCGATTATAATTTAGCTGGTTTTCCAAACTTTCATCTAGACCATTTCAAAATTAAATCATTATTTCTATTGGCGTATCCTCACTTTCCTTATTTAGACAAAAACAGGTAGTTCTACTTGGTTTTATTTGTAAAAACTCAATCACATTTATTTAATCTTTCTTCCTCCGAAAAATTAAACATAAAATATTGATAAATTAGTCTTAAAAATATTCTTCGGTAATAAGCTATTTTTAATATTGAAATCTCTTTTAAAAAACTTGTCTTATGAAACTCAAATTATCCATTACATTTCTATTTCTCTCCTTCTTCCTTCAAGCACAAGAACGTTTTGTAGATACTATTTTTCAACCCGAAAAAGCGATTGAACGAACTTATGCCCAAAAAGACGGAGAAGATTTGAAGCTTTATGTTTATGAACCTCAAAATGACGCTTTGGAAAAAAGACCTGTTGTTATCTTCATGCATGGCGGCGGATTTGGTGTTGGTTCTCCTCATAACCAAGCAGAAGTAAAATTTGCCAAAGAATGTGCTAAACGCGGTTACGTAGCTGTTCAAATTGGTTACAGATTAACCCGAAAAGGAAAATCTTTTGGTTGCGACTTTTCTGCGGAAGGAAAACGGAAAACTTTCAAAAAAGCTGCTGAAGATTATTTGGATGCTGTTACTTATATGATTCAGCACAAAAATGAATTTAACCTCGATACTGAAAAAATTATTGCTGGTGGAAGCAGTGCCGGTGCCGAAGCAATCCTTCATGCGGTTTATCAGCAAGAACTATTTTGGAAAGACAGTTCAGCTTATAAAGCTATTGATTTTGCCGGCGTATTTTCCTTAGCTGGTGCTATTTTGGACTCAAGATATATGAATAAAGAAAATACTACGTCTGCAGTATTTTTTCACGGAACAGATGATAATTTAGTGCCTTATGCAACGGCTCCACATCATTATTGTGAAAAATCCCAATCAGGCTATTTAATATTAGATGGTTCTAGAACTATTGCCAATAAGTTAAAAGAATTGGATACTTCGTATATGCTCTATACTTTTGAAGGGGCTAAACACGAAATCTCCAGCATTCCGTTTGACTATTTACAAGAAATCTTTTCCTACTTTAAAGAAGTTTTCGTAGAAAATAATTTCAAACAAACCGAAGTGATTATTGATTAATTAGAAAACCCTGAAGTTAATTCTTCAGGGTTTATTTTATCTTTAAAAGAGCTCTTATTTATTTAACGCAATAATTGCTTTAGCGTTTACAAATTCTTTTACGCCAAAACCGCCGTGCTCTCTACCATAACCAGAATCTTTTACACCACCAAATGGCATATTGGGTTGTGCTAATCCGAAGGAATTGATAAATACCATCCCGGTATCAAAATGTTTTTTGGCCAGTACAAAAGCTTTTTCTTCATCTTTCGTGAAGATTCCGCCCCCTAAACCAAACTTACTGGAGTTAGCGATGTTGAAGGCATCCTCTTCATCTTTGGCTTTTATTAAAGAAGCTACAGGACCAAAAAGTTCATCGTCGTAAGCAGGCATTCCCGGTGTTAAATTATCAAGAACGGTTGCCGGATAGTAATATCCTTTTTGATCAGGCATCTCACCTCCACATAACACTTTGGCTCCTTTGTTAACACTTTCCTCTACTTGCTCATGTAATTCGTCACGCAAGTCTTTTCTTGCCATCGGACCAATTTTTGCTTCATCGCCGGTAGGATCTCCAAAATTGATAGATTTCATCTTTTCAACAAAGGCTTTTTTGAAATCTTCATAAATTTCTTCTTCTACTATAAAACGTTTTGCTGCAACACAGGTTTCGCCATTATTATAGACTCTCCCTTGTACGCACATATTTACAGCTTCTTTAAGGTTGGCGTCTTTCAATACAATATAAGCATCATTAGAACCTAACTCTAATACGGTTTTCTTTAATTTTTCACCTGCTTTTTTAGCAATAATTCTTCCTGCGGATGGACTTCCTGTTAAAGTCACTCCTCTCACTAAATCATTGTCTATAATCTCATCAGATTGGTCGTGGTCAATTAATAATACTTTGAAGAGATTTTCAGGTAAACCAGCATCATTGAATATTTTTTCAATTAATAATCCTGAACCAGTTACGCTTTCTGCATGTTTGAGTAAAACTCCGTTTCCTGCCATTAAATTAGCAATGGCATATCTGATGACTTGGTAAGTAGGAAAATTCCAAGGCTGGATTCCATAAATTACCCCTAATGGCGAATATGTGATTAATCCTTTTCCTCCATTAGGTAGAGTTCTTTCTTCATCTTTTAAATTGTCAGGACCGTTTTCTGCTGTCCACTCACAAATAGCAATACATAAATCTATTTCTTGTTCGCCTTGCTTCAGCAATTTTCCCATTTCTTGGGTCATCAATTCAACCAATTGTTGCTTATTTTTTTTCAATTCAACAGCGATTGCTTTAAGCTTATTGGCCCTTTCTTCAAATGAAGTGAATTTCCATTTCAAAAATGCTTGGTGACAATCTTCTACTGCTTTTTTTGCTTCGGCTTCAGACATTAAAGTATATTCCTTAATTACTTCTTCTGTAGCCGGATTGATGGTTTTAAATTTCTTTGACATAGTTTTCGTTGTTTTTTTATAAAATTATGGCTTTTCCATTCAGTTTTTATTAATACTTTGTTATGTAACATAAGTTTATAATTGCTGTTAAATAAATCTTTAATTCAATGAAGATGTAATACCTAGGAGTTACTTTTGAACTTTTGCACGAATTATGACGAAACAAGACGAAGAAATTCAAAAAAATATTGATTCTGAATTAGATAAATCTGATTCGAAAAAAAATACCAATTCTAAAAAATCACACGGTGAAATTTTAAAAGAACAGATTTGCGAAGGACAGGAAACCTATAATAAAAAAGCTAGCAGTATTATTTTAAGTTCATTAACAGCCGGCTTGGAGATTGGGTTTAGTTTTTTGCTTATTTGTGCTCTGTTCTATTTTGCTGAAGATAGTTTTGCTGAAGAAACACTTTTTAAACTTATTTCTCTGGTCTATCCAATAGGATTTATTCTTGTAATTTTAGGGCAATCCATCCTGTTTACAGAACAAACTTCACTCTTAACTTTACCAATTCTCAATAATAAAAGGGAAGCAGGAAGCTTATTTAAGATTTGGGGCCTAGTGATATTTGGAAATTTATTGGGCGGTTTTCTGATGGCTATGGTCTTAATTTGGATTGGCCCAAAACTTAATATTTTTGAGCTTTCTACTTTTGAGACTATTGCTAAACACGTAACCAAACCCGATTCGCTTACCATATTAGTAAGTGCTATTTTAGCCGGATGGCTTATGGGACTTTTATCTTGGCTGCTCACCTCTTCTACCGAAACAATGAGTAGAATCGTTATTATTTATGTCATCACGGCAACGATGTCTTTCACAGGATTGCACCACAGTATTATTGGAAACATAGAAGTTTTCTCTGGAATGATTACTTCTCCTAATATTGAATTTATCGATTATTTGAAATTTCAATTTTTCGCCATACTGGGTAATGCAATTGGCGGGGCAGTATTTGTAGCTTTACTGAAATATAGGGCATTTGTCTACAATGTAGATGTCAATCAAAATAAGTATTAGAAAATACCTATTAGCCCTATTTGATTTCCGCTAAACTTTAAATGCCAAGAAACCTTAGTTCTGTTTTTTTCTTGTATCAAAGGATCCTTACTCATTTCCCGATCTAAGTATTTATCGATAGAATCTACTACAAATACGGTCAAAGCTGTGCTTAAGGCTACATCGGTAAGCCAATGCGCTCCCTCCCATAACCTTGAAACTGGAGAAATCATTCCCCCGGCAATAAAAGCACCTTTTACCCAAATATTGTCAAATTGCTTGGATAAAGCATAGAAAGTAGTAAACGATAAAATGGTATGTCCAGAAGGGAAAGAATGATACGCTCCTTCTTTGCTAAAGGGTTTAAAGGTAAACTTCCCCCCATCATTAGGTCTTGCCCTTCCGGTAATATTTTTACTGATTGTTTGAATTAATCCAGCAGCACTGGCAGAGGAAATCATTAAAATACCGGTTTTTCTCAAGGCTTTATTTTTGGTAAATAAACCAGCTAAGTAAATAGCACCATTTACACCGTAATTATTTTGAGGTGAACCAAAATACCAACCAAACTCTTTCACAACTCCAGGAACGTGTTCGTCCTGTTCTAAGAAATAGTTTTTTGCCCTTTCGTCTAAAATATTTAAGCCTGCAGTACCAACTACGACTCCCGTAGCTATTGCAATATCATCTTGATCCCACTGAAAAGGCCGGGAATAAACATATTTGAAACTGCCCCACATTAATTTAGCATCATGTTTTGCTAAACTCCAAGTAGTAATTGTTTGTTTTTGTTGAAAAGCTAAAGAATCTGATTGTGCGAATAATATATTTATAGTTAAGCCTAAGAAAAGAAAAGCAATGAAGGTTTTATTCATCTCAAATTTTTTGAGTACAAAACAAATACTTTTAATTTTAGCTTAATATAATTTTTACTTAAATTTCACATTTAAATATATTGTAGTTGATTTCTATAATCATTAAATTATATAGAAGATATTACAAAAGGTACCGTCACACTAAACCTGCGCGTTCAGAAAAACCATCCCGAATCGTGAAAATCTTTATCATTTCCTCTTTAAAAAGGATAACCAATTGCGAAATTCAACTTAGGGGAATCATATTCAAACTCCCAGGATTTTGCGGGTCTTTTTAATGGAGAAGCCAAATCAAAACGTATCACAAATCCTTGAATATCTACTCTCACGCCAACGCCGGTGCCAATTCCTAATTCATTGGTAAAACTAGAAGTAAATTTCCCTCCAGTCAGGGCATTATTTTCACGTAACAACCAAACGTTTCCGGCATCTGTAAAAATGGCTCCGTTCACGTAATTAAACAATGGAAATCTATATTCTAAATTAGCTTCCAAGCGTATATCTCCCGCCCTATCAAAATAAGCATCATAACCACTTTCATCTTCAGGTTGATAAGTTCCCGGTCCCAATCCTCGAATTCTAAAAGCACGAACACTGTATGGACCTCCTGAAAAATATTGTTTTACAAAAGGTAAAGATTCTGAATTTCCATAAGAATATCCTAATCCACCAAAAAACCTTGCGACCAACACTTGTCCTTCTTCGTTTAATTTATAATGGTAACGAACGTCAATATCACCTTTGGCATATTGCGCATACTGTAAATCCAAAAATTTATTTACTTCATTTCCATCGTCATCGGTCCCCTTTTTATCAAACAAGCTGACGGTATTCCCGGCGATATCAAAATTAAAGTTGAAATATAAAGCTCCTTTTCGTTCATTATCCACCAATTCATTATAGGTAAAACCATAAGTAAGGCCGGCAATAAACTGCTGGTCAAAACTTCTTCTTAAAAATGGATTATCTTCTAAAATGGCATCAAACTCTTTAGTAACATTTCCCAATTTCACATAATTGATATTGATTGGATTTAATTGATGAGTTACATAGCGGTTAGCTTTCCAGATATATCCAAAGGAAGTATTATAAGAATTTAAACTGTACAGCTGACTCCTGTTTAAATAATCGACTCCTAATTTAATTTCAGTCTGCGGAATGCTGTATTTGAAGCGTTTGTTCACATCTACAATTGGAAACAAAAGTCTGGGAAACCTTACTGAAGTTTCTAATCCCAATTGCAAACTACTTAAGCCAGCTTGCTCCCCGGAAGAAAATTGCTTTTCATAACCAACATTGCCGCGAATGTTGAGTTGCTCTCCTCCTCTAAACCAGTTTCTATTCGTATAGGTTAAGCCCAATCCCGGCCCGGCAAAATTATTAGATTTGGTAACCCCTTGTAATTCGGCACGAACCGACCGTTTTCGTAAAGGGGAAAGTTCTATAATCGCATCTAAATGTCGGTAACCATTTTCATCTACCGTGCTGTCTTTTTCCTTATACCGAATATTCACGAATTTATACGTGCCAATGGATGACAATCTTCGACTGGTATATTTAGAAAGTGTTGGATTGTAACGTTGACCCGGTTTTAAAAGAATATAAGGCGATAAACGTTTCGGCTTAAAAAATTCTTGAGCTTGCACAAAATCCAAGCTATCTAAGCTAACGGTATCTTTCTCTTTATCCTGCGTTTCTACCGATTCATTCGGGTAAACGTCCACATCATCAATTAGGTAAGGAACCTTTGATTTATCGGGCACATTATCTTTTAATCGTAGGTACAAATCGAATTTTCTATTGTCATAGGTATTTGTATCAGCTTCAAAAAGTAAAAAGTTTCCATTAAAGTTATAGTAGCCTTTTTCCTTTAAATAGTCATCAATTCGTTCACGTTCCGTTTTTAAATCAGCCAAATCAAAACGCATTCCTTTTTCGATGATTGAATTTTCATCATGCACCACGCTCTTCAATTGGCTCAACAATTCTAAACTATCAATACTGTTTAAACTATCTTTTTCCAACTGATAAGTTTCCAGTACATAAGGTTTTTTTAAAGTAATTTGATAATTGGCTTTAGCTATCTTTGCGGAAGAATCTATGGTAGAATTAGATTCGATAAGATTAAAGAAAAATCCTCGATTTTCCAGTCGGTTATTAATTAATTCTTCGGTTTCTGAAAGTTCTACATCAGAAAAATAAACCGGCTCCTCTCCTATTTTCTTATTAAAAAATTTATTGAGGAATCCGGGATTTTCACGTTGGGCTTTGTAATGAAAGTACAAACCGGGATACATTCCTAAAAACTTTGAATTGGGTTCGGGATATAATACCGCTTCTGTTTCTGCTTTTACTTCTTTATAGTTTTTTTGTAGGCTGGTATCTATAAATTTAATTTTGGCCCCACGATACAAATACTCATCTTCGGGGATAAACTTTTTAACACTACAAGAATATCCTGCGAGCAACAATAGCAAAAGCGCTAATAAATGGTATATTTTTTTAAAAATGGATTTCATTTAGTTTTCTTCTTCAACAACTTCTTTATTGGCAGCATTTTCTGCTTCTTTCTTCTTTTTCTCTTTTTCTTCTTGTTTTTGTTCCTGCTCTAATTCAGCAGCGGTGTTTTTAAACAATTCACTAAATTTATTAAACTCCCGCATAAAAATTAAAGCTACTCCGTTTACAAAAACCTGTCCGTCGATAATGTTTTGGTACTGACTTTTTCTAAACCCACGAATTCGCCATCTGCCATCTTCAGTTAATAAATATTCAATACTCACATTGCCTATCACCGGATTGGCTTCCCCAGGACGGTTTTCGCCTTGCACGCCAATCTCACTTCCTGCTTGTACCACCAAACGGTCATTCATTAACTTTTTACGGGCATTCACATTTAAATCAGTTCGGTTTTGTGGTGAATTTCCTTGATAATCGGTATAACTATTTAGACCGAAACTTAACTCGATTCCAGTATTTCCCGTTAAACGGTCGGAAAATACATTCAATTGGTCTGAAAGCGCTTGCGATAAATTATCCCTTGCGACTGTCGCTGCTCCTCCCTGACTTCCATCGGCACCTTGTTCGGGATAAAAACGGTTCAACACCAATAAAGAAAATACTTGTTTGTTGAGTTGGTTTTCTTGTTGATTGAGTTGTCTTATGCGACCGTAAACCGTTCCACCAATAGCTCCCTGTTCGTCTTCCGGCATATCCAGTCCAAAATTTAAGCGAGGTTGCATTAACTCTCCATCCACATTTAAATAGACTAAAAATGGTAGTTTTTGTCGATATCTTCCCGTATCTCTACTCGAAGCTCCAGAAACCTGACTCGACATTAAGGATAATGCCGAAGTTTCTACTTTATAAATTGCGCGTACATCCAAATCGGCATTCATCGGGTCGCCATTCCAAGTAATGGTGCTTCCTTCAGCAATGTTGAATTTACGCTTCACCAAATTGTAAAGGTTCATTTCGTAATGACCATCATTCACTTCGTACCGTCCGGTAAGGGTAGTTCTTCCATTGCGTTCAATATTAAAACGTAAATCGCCCTCACCAATCAGTTGTAAATTGTCCCCGGTACGTTCGTTTAAAATAATATTGACGGTTGCGCCGGGCTCAACGGTTAACTCTGAATTTAATTCGATGCCAGTTAAAATAGCCGAAGTATCTTCTCTGTCATTTCTCGTGAGAATGGCATCGGGATTTTCTTTATTTACAAAAATAACCACCCCGTCACGTTCCGTCATTCCTATTTGTGACGGCGGCACTACATAAGTGACATTCGTGTTTTTGTTGACGGTTAAATCTACATCTAATTGTGGAAAGCTTAACTTACCTCCCAGCGTAGCTTCTACATCGAAAATGGCTTTTCCGTAATATAAATCGTTATCTTCTTCGGTTGAATTTAAAGCTTGAAAATCGTCGGCATTAATTTGTAAATCAAAGGCAGGATCTACCATACTTTTTTGAGTTGAAATATTTCCTTTCACCACAAATTCATTATTATTAGCATCTAATATGGAAAATTTAGAAAAGTTGATACCATCGTTATCTACCTGTATGGTTTCTTCAGAAATAGAAAATTCTGAATTTAATTTACTCACCACAAATTGAGTATCATTAAACTTGAATTCCCCTGAATATTCGGGATTGGTTGTAGTTCCGCTAATTTTTACGTTACCACTTAAATTTCCTTTTGATTCTTTTAATTCCTTCGGAATAAATTGCTGAATTAAAGGTAAACCTAGTTTTTGTAAATCTAGATTTAAGTCTAAATTGGCGGCAGTTTCATTAGCCACATAATCTCCTTTTAAAGCCAACTTGACTTCTTCGCCTTGTAAATCTAAGTTGAAATCGTAATTGCTTCCTCCCTTAGATTTGGCGTCGATGCTTAACTTCCCTAATGGAACTTCAGTTACTTTTAAGTCTTGAATAGTTAAATCGGCAATCATTCCCAAATCTTCAAAAGGATTCACGAGAATGAAATTACCTTGTACAATTCCCGAAGACAAATAGTCATCAGGATTAAAATAACCCAATAAAGTAGAGAGTTTAAAGTTTTGAATTTCAGCTCCATAATGCTCTTCTTCAACTTGAAAATTGTTATGGAAAGTGATTTGCTGATTATTTCTACTGAAATTAAAGTTATTGAACACTAAGGTTTTATCTTCAAAGATCACCGAATTATCACTTGGGGTTTGCCACGAATTCCTGTTCAATATTAAATTCTCTGGATCGATGGAAAACTGAATTTTATCATCATTACTCGTCATCATACTCGAAATATGATACAATTCTTTTTGGTCTTTATCTGAATTAAAATCCAACCGAAGTGTATCGCGGGTTAAATGACCTTCAAAATAAGTTTTTTCAATGGCCAAAGGTCCGGCATCTATTCCTGCAAATCCAAATGTAAAATCGGCATCTTTTTCGGTAGATTTCAATTTAAGCTGAAGGCTATCCAACGTATTTTCTTTGTATTTTATATAAGGCAAATTAAAATCTGCGGTCAATTCTTCTTCCTCTTCGCTAAAATCCATTTTTATGTGGATGCTATCCATTTCTTCAATTCCATCTACAAAAACTTCAGAAATAATAGGACGTTCTGCAATACTGGTTTCGAAATACAAATTGACCGGCTTTTGTAAACTGTCCCGAGTTTCCGGCTTTTTAAAATAATGAACGGCGTGACGCTGTAAAGCCTTTAAAAATTGCGTAGGATTGGCATTTGAATGTAATTTGGCATTTAAAAACCCACCATTTACCGTAACGGCCGTACTATCTTGTGCGATTCTGGTATGTACAGCTAAATCACCCACATAATAAGGTTCGTTGTCATAAACCGCGACAACTTCCTCTACATTGGCATCAACTGTAAAAGCATCTTTACCGCCTTTGTAAGTTCCATTCAGCATCAATTTACCGCGAATATCTTTTTTGGTAAAACCGAGCGCATATAAGTCTATTCCTTGTAAATCGATCTTAAAATCGGCTTCCGGTACCACGCTATCCAACTTTACAAACGCATCAACATTTAAATTAACATTATTATCTTTAAACGAAGCTTTTACATCGCCTTCTCCATTGGTGATTGTTCCCGAAAGTTGTAAATCTGATAAATCGTAATCGTTATAAGTTAATCTAGAAAAATTAGAATTTAATTCTGCGTCTAAGGTGTTGATAGAACTTCCGTTTCCTTTGGCAGTGATTTCGGCTGAAACTTTGCCTAAATTTTCGTTTTGCAATAATTCACCTAAATCTAGTTCAACCGTTTTTACTTGAGCATCAAAAGCAAGTTGATTTTGATTTTTGTAATCGCCCACTATTTCTATTCTACCTTCTGGCATTTGTAAAGCCACATCAGCAGAAAGATTATCTAAACTTCCTTGTAAATTTCCAGTGAGTTGAAGCTCTTTCGGCAACGAAATTCCCAAATCTTTTTCTTTTACAAATTTGGTTAAATCTTTTTTGGTAGAAACAATATTGATTTGCTGTAAATCCAGCTGAAGTTTTTCCGGAGTGGTAATTGAAACCAATTGTCCTTGTGTTCTAATTTTGGTAGTATTTCCCCAGTTTAAGTTTAAATTGTTTAATTGAAGGTTCTGCACATTTCCATCTGCTGAAACGCTTCCAGTAATAGGCTTTTGTTTTAACTGAGCTATATATTGATTTTCATTAAGCGCGGGATTAAACTTAATAACATCACTCATCTGTAAGTAAATGGAGTTTAAATTGGCAAAAACTTGAACGTTCTCATAATTCTGAATCGCTTCTTCTAAACTTTTATAATTGGCAGTTACATTACCGGTCAACTGACTGTTTCCTGTTTTTAGCTGAAGATTATTTAAGTTGAATTTTTCCGAAGATAAATCAGCTTCAAAAGTGAGTTGGTTCAACTGAAAGTTACTGACGTTTTCCTCAAAATTGAATTCTGTAATGTTCAATTTTGCTGAAACTTCTTTCGAAAGCTGAATGTTTTTTGCCTTCAAATTGAAATGGGAAAGTTGAATATTCTTCGGGTCAAATTGATTGTTACTTGGCTTTTCATTTCCTTGCTGATAAAGAATTTGATTATTGATCAAGCTAATTTTCGAAACATTGATTTTCCAATCAGGCCAAATTTCTTCCCTATTTATTGGCGCTGGAGTTTCTGTAGAAGCTTTAGAAGAAGTAGGTTCCGGTTCGGGTAATTGTACTTCCACCAATGAATTTTTTAAATCGATAGTCGTAAAATCTACTTCCTGACTTTGTAAATTCAGTAAAGGCATTTCAGCGTAAAAATCTTGAAAATCTCCTTTCAGCTGCATTTGCTGCGGAATGGACTGAAAACTCGCCTGCACATTTTTCAATATAAATTCATCCACTTTAAACTTAGGTAAAGCAGTACTCGTAGTATCTTCTGAAGTGGTTATTTTGGTTTGAACAATGTTTGCCTGGGTATTTTCTAAACGTAATTCTCCCGCTTCAAAATTCATTTGTTGCAAATCAAAGTTTTCTCCGCCGTAAAACAATCCCCCTAATTTAACTTCTGCATCAATTCCCGTGACAGCATCTCTGTAAACTACATCAAATTCGGCTAAATCAATATCACCAATAGAAATTTCCATAGGTTTTGAATTTTTAGGCTGGGTTTGGGTGGTATCGCTACTCGCCAAAGCATCGATGAGAAATTGATAGTTAAACCCAGCAACAGAATCTTTTCTGATAATATTAGCTTTTAACCCTTTCCACTCTAAATTATCTACGCTAAACGCATTTCCTTTTACCAAGGGCCAAATAGGAATATCGGCCTGTAACGATTTTGAATAAATGAGCGTATCTCCCTTTTTATCTTCTAAGTATAAACCTTCTAAAGAAATATCGCCTGAAAAGGTGATAAACAACTTATCAATATTAACTTCGGTATTCGTTTTATTGGAAACGTAATTGGTAAGTTTATTAACAATAATATTTTGACCCCACGGACTTCGAATAAATAACACCAGCAAAATAAAAATCACTAATAACACAAGAATAATTCTTGCTATAATTTTAAACGCTTTTTTTAAACGCCTTTTAGTCTTATTGGTTGATTTTTCTTGGTTCACAGATTATTTAACTTCTAGCTAGCCAATATATACCGTAGAAAAGTGTTACAGAAAAGTAAAATGTTGAAATTTAGTTAAAGTTTAAAAACGAAAGGCTACCCTCAAACAAATTACCCCACGTATTTGTTTAAAACTTCTTGGTGTTTTCTGCAGAGTTTCACCAAGTGTATATGAGTAGTTAAATATGAGTAGCCTTTCTTTCTTATAAATTTTATTTTAAATCTGCACAAATGTATAGGTATAGCTCCAATATACTTTTACGGTTTCCCATAATTTGTGTTTAGATATTTCTAATCAGTAATTTTAAAAAAACGATTAAAATTTGATTTTATTTCCGAAAAGAATAAATATTAGCTTTTTTTTGCGAAAATAGGATTTCCTATCTGCAAATTCCAAATACTTTCTAAATAAAATTTCAGTAAATGTTATAATGAGTTAAAATTAGCTTTCGTAAAAGAAAATTTTTGAAAATTGGAATGTTAAAAACAAACGCATTTTAATTTATATGAAAAAATTACTTCATTTTAATTGGGTATTTCTCCTTTTATTTTTGGGCTCTTTGGGAAGTGTTTCAGCACAAGCTGAATATGACAAGGAAATTTCTAAAACCTTATTTTTTACTGCGAATACAGGCTTTAAGAAAAAATCTGCTTCTAAAGAAGTATTGAAAGCTATTACCAAAGCCTCTCAAGATGCAGAAAATGCTTCGTTTGTACTTATAGGGAATTTAACCCCAAAAGAGGGTTTCCCGCAACGGGATGAAGAAGAAAAACGAAAAGAAGTAAAAGAATATCTTCAAAAAGAGTTGTTAAATCCTTTAGCAGATTTTAATGGAAATTTAATTTTTGGACCCGGCGTTAATGAATGGAACAAAGAAGGCCACGAAAATATTGACGATATGGAATCTTTCTTGCAGGATAACAGCAATTCAGATTTTTGGCCGGATGATGGTTGCGCCAGTGAAAATGAAACCCTTAGTGACGAAGTTGAATTGATTATGGTCGACTCGCAATGGTTTTTAGAAGATTGGGATAGGCATCCATACATCAACAATAAATGTGATATTAAAACACGTCATCAATTTTTTGTTGAGTTTAAAGACGATATTAAAGATGCGCAAGGGAAAACCGTAATTGTGGTAGTTCATCACCCCATTATGACTTCAAGCAGGCTTGGTTTTTTTGATAAAATGGGTGGTTTTACTTCACAGGCCTATTACGGTAAAAAACGCCAAGAACTTGCCGGAAGAATGGAAACCTTGGCCAGTCAATTTGAAGACGTCATTTTTGTATCGGGTCACGATAAAAATTTACAGTATTTAAAAGACGATGCAATTCCGCAAATTATCAGTGGTACAGGACTTACCAAAACTCACAAAGCTAAAAAGGAAGAAGAAGAGCATTTTGTGTCTTCAGAAATAGGTTATGCGAAACTTATCGTTTTTAAAGATGGAAGTTCTAAGGTTGAATTTTTTAAAGTCGCTAATGGAAATTCAGAAAAAATTGGTGAAAATGAAATTAAACGGCAACGCATCTCTAAAGATGAAGTAAGCTACCATACCAAAGACGAATTTGGACCTACTTACAAAGCTTCTATTTACACTGAAGAAGAAACCGACAAAAGTGGTTTGTACAAATGGTTTTGGGGAGACCATTATCGTGATGTTTACAGCAAAAAAATTGAAGTTCCCGTTTTATGGATAGATACCATCCCGGGTAATCCCAAAGGAATGCGGGAAGGTGGTGGCCACCAATCTCGATCGGTAAGAATTAAAGGTGACGACGATCACGAATATACCTTACGGGAAGTTAGAAAAAGTGCACTACGCTTTATTCAATCGTTTATTAAAGATCATTACATCTACAGCTATATGAAAGAAACCATCGCTGAAGATTTAGTACAAGATTTTTATACCACCGCTCATCCTTATGCACCTTTCGCTACGGGAGAAATGTTTAAAGCGGTAGATATTTCTTATTCTCAACCTGATATTTATTACGTTCCTAAACAAAAAAACTTAGAAATTTATAATGAAGATTATGGTGATAAACTTTATATGTTAGAAGCGCATGCCGGCGATGAGAACAAAGAATTTGAACGCTTTGGTCAGCCTGACGATATTTTGAGTACATCTGATATGTTTTTAGAAGTACGTGAAGGGAAAGATGTAAAAATAGATGAAGATATTTTTATTAGAGTCCGTTTAATGGATATGCTTTTTGGTGACTGGGATAGACATAGCGATCAATGGCGATGGGCAGAATTTGAGCAAGAAGATGGTTCTAAACTTTACAAATCTATTCCTAGGGACCGCGATCAAGATTTCCCTAAATATGATGGTTTAGCCGTCAAACTACTAAAGTTTGGTATCCCCGATTTTAGACCGATGCAAGACTACGGTCCAGATATAAAAAGTGTAAAGTGGCTTAACCGTGATGGATATGTTTTAGATAAAGCTTTTATTAATAAAGCCGATTGGGAAGATTGGAAAGCGCAAGCAGAATTCATTCAAAACAGACTTACCGACGAAACTATCGATCAGGCTTTTGCAACTTTACCGGAAGATACTCAAGACGAAACCATAGAAGAAATTAAAGCTTCTTTAAAAGCTAGAAGAGATAATTTAGTTGATATCACTAAACGTTATTACGATTATTTTAAAAAATTTGAAACGCTTATCGGTACAGAAGATGACGACGAATTTTTAATTACCCGTAAACCAAACGGGATCACTCAAATACAAATGACTAATGAAGATGGCGAACTAGTTTTTGATAATAAATATAACAAAGATGAAACTAAAGAAATCTGGCTTTATGGTTTAGATGGCGAAGATCAATTTAAAATCGAAGGCGATGGCGATCATTACATTAGAATCAACGTTTTAGGTGGTGAAAATAACGATGTTTACGATTTTCAGAATACCAGAAAAACCAAAGTTTACGATTATAAAAGCAAGAAAAATACCTTAGAGAATGTCGGCAAAAAATGGTTAGTAGATTCTTACGATATCAATACTTACGATCCTAATAAAAAGAAATTTTCTCAAAACGTACTTTTACCAAGTATTGCTTTCGATCCTGATGCCGGTTTCCAAGTTGGTCTTCGGGATTCTTATACAACGCAAGGCTTAACCAACAATCCTTTTTCATCAAAACATACGTTTGACGCACGTTATTACTCAGCTACCAATGGTTTTTCATTTGACTATTCAGGAGAATTTGCACACATTTTCTACAATTGGAATTTCGGCCTCGATGCTAAATTTACAAGTCCAAACTATGCTATAAACTTTTTTGGCTACGGAAATGACATCGATTACGATGAAGATGCCGTAACTATGGATTATAACCGTGTAAGGATAGCTCAATGGAGGGTGGCTCCCTCTTTAATTTGGCGGGATGATATTGGGTATAGCTTCTATGTAAAACCTTCTATAGAATCTTATGATGTAGAATATCGAAGTAATGAAATTACTGGGCAATCTGATGAATTAAGTAATGATGAAGATTTATTTGAAAACCAGTTATATGCCGGGGGAGAAATTGGATTTCAATTTAAAAATAAACCAGGGCAACTAGCCTTTATTCGCCGTGGAATGGAGTTTGGCCTTGTGGGAGGTTACAAAACTAATATCGATGAATATGATAATCAATTTGGTTACATTGAGCCTACCATTTCTTTCGACTATCCTTTACACAAAAGTGGTTTAGCAGTGATAGCGACAAAACTAAAAGGTAAAGCTATTATTGGTGACGATTACGAATTTTATCATGGTGCAACCATCGGCGGGAATAATAGTTTGAGAGGTTATAGATTTGAACGTTTTAATGGTAAATATTCTTACTTTCAAACTACAGATTTACGTGTAGGGATTACAAAAATTAGAACCAATTTTATTCCACTTCGATTAGGAGTGACTGCCGGATTTGACTACGGTCGCGTTTGGTTAGAAAACGACGATAATAAAGAATGGCATAACAGTTATGGTGGTTCTGTTTTCCTTAATGGTTTCCAAGCCTTTACAGGTAATTTAGGATTCTACCACAGTGAAGATGGGAACCGGGTAATCTTTACCTTAGGATTTAAGTTCTAATCCAATTAAAAAATAATATAGATTGAAAGCGTGAATATAATAGTTCACACTTTTTTTATGGATTTATTTTTCTTCGGAAATTTCATGTGAAATGTATTTCGATTTAACTCATAATCCTTAAATTTGATACGGCTTTAGGGGTATTCTGAAAAGAATTGAGAGAGTCCCTTTGAACCTGATTCGGTTAGCACCGGCGTAGGGAAAAGTTTGAATTTTTATTTCTTCCTATTCTAGAGGAATTCGTCCTTCAGCCATTTATAAACTTTAAAAACTTAAATGATGAAAGAACTCCTTTGGAAAAACATCACCCAACTTCGAACACAATCTCCACTCGTTCATAGCATTACCAATTATGTAGTGATGAACAACACTGCAAACGCTTTATTGGCAGCCGGAGCCTCCCCTATTATGGCACACGCTCATCCCGAAATGGAAGATATGATGAATATTTGTCAAGCCTTGGTGGTAAACATTGGTACGCTTGATGAATATTGGGTTACCTCCATGAAAAAAGCGGCAGAACAAGCCAATAAATTACAAAAACCTTGGATACTTGATCCTGTAGGAGCCGGAGCAACACCTTATCGGGATGAAGTTTTAGCCGATTTATTAAAACTGAAACCAACCATTATTCGCGGCAACGCTTCAGAAATTATGGCTTTAGCAAAACACAACACTACGCCTACCAAAGGTGTAGATAGTTCTGCGGAAAGTAACGAAGCTGTCGCTGCTGCTAAATTTTTAGTTGAAGAATATCAAATAACCGTTTGTATTTCGGGTGAAACCGATATTATTCTGAATGATCAAAAAGAAATTCATCTTAAAAACGGAAATCCGATGATGGCAAAAATTACCGGAATGGGGTGTTCAGCAACAGCATTAGTTGCAGCCTTTTCAGCAATTATTGAAGATAAAGTTGAAGCGGTAACTTCTGCAATGGCTTTACTTGGCGTTGCCGGAGAATTAGCCGCAAAAGAAAGCAAAGGACCGGGAAGTTTACAGCTAACTATTTTAGATAAACTCTATAACCTAACCGAAGCTGAATTTACAACTACCTTAAAAATTGAAGTAAAACGTGGTTAATTCATTTCCTTATAAATTATACTTGGTTATTTCTGAAGAAGCCTGCAAACACGATCACTTTTTAAAAGTAGCTGAACAAGCGGTAAAAGGAGGTGTAGATTTGGTTCAGCTTCGAGAGAAAAACGCTTCCACAGAGAAATTTCAGCAGAAAGCTTTTCAGTTGAAAGAAGTTTTAGATCGTTATAATGTTCCACTAATTATCAATGATAATCTTGCTGTTGCTAAGCAAGTTGAAGCTTTTGGGATTCACGTAGGTACTTCAGATATTCCTCCAACTCAAATTCGTGAACGCTGGGAAAATGTACAATGTTTAGGTTATTCAATTGAAGATTTACAACAATTAGAATCTTTAGAAACCAAAACTGCCGATTATTTAGGCATAAGCCCAGTTTTTAAAACCAATACCAAAACTGATACGATTATTGAATGGGGATTATCGGGTATAGAGAAAATACGTTCATTAACCGATAAACCTCTCGTCGCTATCGGAAATATGAAAGCGGAAAATGCAAATGAAGTCATAAAAGCGGGAGCCGATTGTATTGCAGTGGTTTCAGCTATTTGTACTGCTCAAAACCCTGCAAAAGTTGCTGAAAAATTAAGAAACGAAATTGAAAAATGATGAATTCTAAAAAATATACTTATCCTTCTGTACTCACCATCGCGGGTTTTGACGGTAGCGGCGGTGCCGGTATTCAAGCCGATATGAAAACTATTTCTGCTTTGGGTTGCTACGCTACTTCTGCCTTAACAGCCTTGCCAGTGCAAAACACGACAGGTGTAAAATCTATTTTCAGTATTCCGGAGAAAGTAGTGGGAGAACAAATCGAAACTATATTAGAAGATATTTTTCCCGATGCCGTAAAAATTGGGATGGTACATACTTCAGCATTAGTCAACACCATTGTTGAGAAATTGAGCCACTATCCTAACCTACCGATAGTGTTTGATCCGGTTATGGTCGCGACAAGTGGCGATAAATTAATTGAAGATGAAACTATAAAAAGTATTGTTCAACAGTTATTTCCTATTTCTAATGTAGTGACGCCAAATTTGGATGAAGCTGAAATTTTAGCAAATATGAAAATTGAAACAGTAGAAGAAATGAAAACTGCCGGCAAGGAAATTATGAAACTTGGTTGCCAATCGGTGTTATTAAAAGGTGGACATTTAAAAGCTAAAAACCTCACTTCGCTTTATTTTTTACCGGACGGAAGTATTGAAAGTTTTGAATTTCCAAAATATGAAACCAATAATACGCATGGTTCAGGTTGTACACTTTCTTCAGCAATTGCTTCGTATTTAGCGCAAGGAAAATCTTTGTTAGGGTCTGTAAGTTTAGGACAAGAATACATTCATCAAGCTATTTACAACGGAAAAGATGTTGCTATAGGAAAAGGCAACGGACCTGTTAATCATTTTTTTAATCCACAAAAACTCATCAAAAATGAAATGGACCGATAAAACCTGGAAAACTATTGAACCTATCTATCAAAAAATTATTGAAATGCCTTTCATTAAGGAACTTCAAGAAGGAACGCTTCCGCTAGAAAAATTTCAGTTTTATATGGGGCAAGATTCATTTTACTTAGAAAATTTTGCCCGAAGCTTAGCCTTAATCGGAGCCCGAGCAGAACGTGTAGATCACGCTTTAGATTTTATACATTTTGCTGAAGGAGCAATTGTGGTTGAAAAAGCACTACATGATTCCTATTTTCAAGAATTTGGTTTAGCAAATAGAGGGAATATTGAACCCACCACACATCATTATATTAACTTCTTGAAAAGTACTTCAGCTTTAGATCAGGTTGAAATTGCCATGGCAGCAGTTTTACCTTGTTTTTGGATTTATCAAAAAGTAGGTGATTATATTTATAAAAATCAGCTATCCGAAGAAAACCCTTATCAGAAGTGGATAGATACTTACGCGGGAGAAGAATTTGAAAAATTAGTGATTAAAGCAAAAGAAATTTGTGACTTGGTTGCTGAAAACTGCACCGAAGCACAACAACAAAAAATGACCAAAGCATTTATTGCTGCCAGCAAATTAGAGTTTATGTTTTGGAACAGTGCTTACCAATTAGAAAGTTGGAAGGTTTAAATGAAAAAGGGAAGCTAGTTAGCTTCCCCTAATTTTTCTACTTGTTTATTTTGTTGGCAATCTCTAATGTTCGTTTTACTTGAGCAGCAATGGCTTGTTTTTGTTTCCCTCCTAGGTCGCTTCCACCAACCATACTAAAACCGTAAGGATTTCCTCCGGTTTCAAAAATTACAGGATCAGAATATCCGGGTGCAGCGATAATTGCTCCCCAGTGCATCATCGTTTTATACAAAGAAAGTAATGTTCCTTCCTGTCCACCATGCGGATTGGCCGCACTTGTCATCCCGCTTACCACTTTGTTGACTAATTTTCCGTTTTGCCATAGCCCACCTGTAGAATCGATTAAACTTTTAAACTGTGAAGGCGAATCTCCATAACGGGTTGGGAAACTAAAAATAATAGCATCGGCCCAATCTAAATCGTCTACACTTGCAGTAGCGATTTCTTTGGTTTTATTGTAGTGTTCTAACCAATCTTCATTATTTTTCATTACTTCTTCCGGTACAGTTTCTTCTACTCTTCTAAACCGTATGTTTTCTACCCCTAAATCTTTAGCAGCAGTTTCAGCTTCTTTAGCTAGTTGATAATTGGTTCCTGTTGAGCTATAATAGATAATAGCTAGTTTTAAGTCTTCCATAAATGATTTTTATCTTGAATATACTGTAATTCATCCTTTAAAAATAAAAACAAGTTTTAAAGTTTTTATAATTTATTTTCGATGAACTTCCGACTAGTTATCAGCTAATTAAATCTTCATCGAATTATTAAGTAGAACATCGGAAAAAGTATTTATACAAAAAACTAATAATTAAATTCCCGCTTTATTTTAATAATAACGTTATCTTATTACAAAGTATGAAATTATATCTTAGAAAGCTTTTGGAAGATAGGATTAGGTACTTAGAAAGAGAAATTTACCGAAAAAAGCATATACCTAATGCAGATCTTTCTAATAAAGATAAACAGGTATTAAAAGAAACTCTATTTAAATATGGAGAGGAACTGGGAAAAGCCAAACAATTTTATTTTCAGTTAGATGAAATAGAATTATATGCAGAACACAGTTCTATTTAAAAAAGAAAAACCCTCTAAATTTTAGAGGGTTTTTTGTTTCCTTAAGTGATCGCGACAGGATTCGAACCTGTGACCGTCTGCTTAGAAGGCAGATGCTCTATCCAGCTGAGCTACGCGACCAAGCTTAAAAGCGGTTGCAAATATATTAATACTTCTGAATAAAACAACCCTAAATTTCTCAAAAAAATGAACAAATAATTAATTCACTCATATTCAGAAAGAAAAATTTTAATTTTTATTTGTATTTATTGATATAAACGGTTTTTCTATTTAAAAACTCTTTAATTCCGTGAGAAGAAAGCTCTCTCCCGTAACCGGATTCTTTGGTTCCGCCAAAAGGCAATCGTGGGTCACTTTTTACTAATTCATTGACGAAGACAGCTCCATCTTCAAACTGCGAAATCAAAGCTTTTGCTCTTTCATAATCTTCGGTAAAAATGGAAACACCTAAACCAAATGACGACCTGTTGACCAAATCGATAGCTTCCATATCAGAGTTAAATCGGGTCACGGCAATTAAAGGTCCAAAGGTTTCCTCTTTAAAAATAGACATCTTTTTGTTGACGTTAATTACGATGGTAGGTTCAAAATAAGCTTTATTCCGTTTACCTCCGAGTACTACTTTTGCTCCTTGTTTTTTAGATTTTTCTAATTGTTCTTCCAAATCTATCGCTAAATCTTCCCTTGCCAATACGCCAATATAAGTTTCTTCATCCATTGGGTCGCCACTTTTCAATTCGCGTACTTGGGTAATAAATTCTTCGAGGAACTCTTCATAAATCGATTCTTGAACAATCAATCGTTTTCCGGCAATACAACTTTGTCCGGTATTTTGAAACCGAGCTTGCACGCAGGTTTTTACGGTTTCAGGGATATTGGCATCCTCAAAAACCACTAAAGCATTGCTTCCGCCCAATTCTAACACCGATTTTTTAATTTCTTCTCCGGCAATCGAAGCGACAGAACTTCCTGCAGGTTTACTTCCGGTTAAGGTTACCGCTTTTACACGTTTGTCCCTAATGATTTGTTCAACTTTTTTACTGCTAATAATTAGGTTTTGAAAACAACCTTCAGGGAAACCGGCATTTAAAATGGCTTGTTCTATATTTTCGGCACAGCGCATCACATTACTGGCGTGTTTTAAGACTCCAACATTTCCTGCCATTAAAGCTGGTGCAATGAACCGAAATACTTGCCAAAAAGGGTAATTCCAAGGCATCACGGCCAAAATTACTCCTAACGGATCGTAACGTACATAAGATTCTTCTGCATCGGTTTCTATCATTTCTTTTTGAAGTTGCTCTTTGGCATTTTCAGCATAATATTCGCAAACCCAGGCACATTTTTCAATTTCGGCTATCGCTTGCGTAATGGGTTTTCCCATTTCTTTAGTAATTGCTGTGGCGTAATCTTTTTTCTTACTTCGTAATTCATCAGCAAGCTTCAACATTAATTCTTTTTTTCTTTCAAAAGAAACGTGTTGCCAATCTTGAAAAGTTTTATCGGCTTTTTTTATTTTTTTGGAAACATCTGATTTGGTGTGAACTTTAAATTTTTCAATTTTCTCACCAGTATAAGGATTTATCGATTTAAGCATTCTATCTAGTATTTTTAACTTATTGATTCTTTATTCAATTTAAAAATCCTAGGCTTGATAGCATTTTCAATTAAGAGTAATTTAACGCCACGTATTGTTAACAAGTTGGTGTATAAGTCTTAAGGTTGAATTAACGGGAGATAAGTTGTATTACGTAAATTTATTAAAAATCACCTACTTATGGATGTTCGCGACGAGTATTTACTGCACATTAGACCTGAAATCCCTTCTGCTAGAGTTTCTGAGAACATGTCTTCAGACGAGCGGTTTCAAAATGCAACTTTACGACCGGTCATTAAGCTTCAGCATCATTTATTGATTGAAGCGTTTAAAAACTACATCAAAAAGCATAAAAATGTGTTTTTTGAGCTTTCTGTGGAAAGAAGATTGGTTTATGTTGACAATGTTATTCATAAAGACATGAAGTTTAGAAATAGTCTGAAAGGAATGATTATTGGTCAATTTACGGTGAATGAATATCTTACGTATATCGAGAATTCTTCGGCCTTAAATAAACGAATGATGAATTTGGTAAGGGATAGGATTCAAAACAGTATTCAGCTTTTAGAACAGGATTATGTTTGCTAAAATTATGCTACTTTTACTTTTATGAGAGTAAGAAGAAAGCATAAGAAAAAACAAAAAGTCAAGAATACTTCGGTTAATCAAATTCCCGGACAGGTTACGTACGTAGGGAATAAAGTAACTGAGAATCCTTCTGTTGAAATTATTAATTTCGACAAAGAAAAGGTTAACCGGGAAGATAGTACCCAAGTGGCAGATGCTTTTCATTACAAGGGAAAAGATAGTATTACCTGGATAAATATTAACGGACTTAACCATACCAAAGAAATTGAAGCGCTTGGTAAACACTACAACCTTCACCCGTTAATTATTGAAGATATTGTAAATACCCAGCAACGCCCAAAATTAGATGATTATGAAGATTATATTTTTGTGGTCGTTAAAATGCTTTATCATGATGCTCAAAATGAATACATTAATGAACATTTAAGTATTGTTGCCGGAGAAGGTTTTGTGCTTACTTTTCAGGAAGCTGATGGCGATGTGTTTGATGGTGTAAGGGAACGGATTAACAACGCGCGCGGAAGAATGCGCAACTCTGAATCTGATTATTTAATGTATGCGCTCATCGATGCGGTGGTCGATAATTACTTTATTATCATTGAGAGTTTAAGTGATAAAATTGAAGCCTTAGAAGATTCACTTTTTACTCAAGAAGTTGAAGAAGATATGACGCAGGAAATTCAGGATCTAAAACGGGAAGTTTTACGAATTAGAAAAGCTATCTATCCGCTTCGGGAAGTCATTAATAGGCTTGAAAAAAGTGAACACCATCTAATTGATGAAAAAACGCACAGTTACCTAAGGGATTTGCAAGACCACATTACCCAAATTTCTGAAAATATCGAGATTTACCGCGAAATGATTTGGGGATTAATGGATATGTATATGACTTCTATTAGCAATAAGATGAATGAAGTGATGAAGGTATTAACCATTATGGCAAGTATTTTTATTCCGCTTACATTTATGGCAGGGATTTATGGGATGAATTTTGAATATATTCCTGAGCTTCAATTAAAGTATGGTTATTTCTATTTGTTAGGTGCGATGCTTATTGTATTCTGCTTAATGATTTGGTATTTTAGAAGAAAAAAATGGCTTTAATCTATTTATTATGAAGTTTATTTTCAGCTTAATCCTATTATCAACTTTCCTATTTTCTTGTACCGAAAAAGTTTCGACACGAGATAAAATACCTGCGTTACATTCTAAAGAAAGATTAGCAAATAAAATTGAAGAAGATTCCCTTTTAACCGAAGGAAAAACTTACCTATCTATCTATTCTCAAGTTTATAGTCTTACTGAACACCGAAAGCATAATCTCACCGTTACGGTAAGTATGAGGAATACCAGTTTAAACGATACACTTTATTTAGAGAAAGCAGACCATTATTCTACTGAAGGGAAATTAATAAAACCTTATTTGGAAAAAACAATCTTCATCGCACCAATGGAAACACTGGAAATTGTGATTAATGAAGAAGAAATCGCCGGGGGAACCGGAGGTAATTTCATCTTCGATTGGATGATAAACAAAAAAGCACCCGAACCACTTTTTGAAAGTATTATGATTTCTACTACAAGTCAACAAGGACTTTCGTTTACCACGCAAGGTAAACGCATTCAATAAAAAAAGGAGACTATAAAAGCCTCCTTTTTATAATACTTAAATATTTTAATTCTTTTCAAAGGTTAGGTAATCGGTGCCGCCATTACCGCCACTTATATCTATCAATTCAATTTTTGTGGTTGAATAAGAAACGATATCCCAATCGTCGTTTAAATCTTCAAAATCGCTAGCTTCTGAAACATTAAATAGAATATTAAAATCTATATCGTCATCATCATCAGGGCTGTCGTCGTCACTCGAATCATCATAGGTCACGCTCCAAGTTCCAGTAACGGTATCAGAATTTCCTGTTGCTGTTAAATCACCTCCACTTGAAAAGGTAAATACATAATCATTAAAGTGATTGGTTTCATCTTGTCCAGAATCAACAAATTCTGTAATCACCCAGTCGCCGGATTGCACGCTATTCATCACCGTATTGACAATTTGAGAGTTGTCATCATCAGAGCTAGAATCGTCATCATCTGAACATCCTACAAAAAGCAATCCTACAAATAAGAAAGCTATACTTTTTAAGTAATAATTTGAATTCATCATTGCATTGAAATTATTATAATTAAATTCCAATATACAATTTTTTTTGATTTAGTCTTTTCGCTTTTTATGGTCTACATAAATAAAAATAGCATAGACAACGATTCCCGCACCGCCAATCCAATACAAACCGGTTTTTAAAGTTTCTATATTTTCTGCAAATAAAGCAATGGCGGTTGCTAGCGGAACAATCCCTAACATCGTGGCTGTTATAAATTTAATGTATTTCATCTTTACCCCACCGGCCAAAATGCTGATAGCGTCGTTTGATAAAAAAGGAGAAATCCTGAATAAAACGATACTCCAAAAACCATAATTAGAAACCCAATATTCTAGTTTTTTGAAGGTTTTATCACTAATAAATTTATGCAATGCTTTTTCACTTACCCCAATACCAATAGAATAACCAATGGTAGAAGCCAAAAACACCCCGGCAGAAGAAATAAGAATTGACGGAATAGTTCCATAAACCAAAGCAGCAGCAATCATGGGTAACCAAGAAGGAAAAATTACCAAAAACATTTGCAGTACAATAATTAAAATAATAGCGGCAATCCCCCAGCCTCCAAAACTTTTAATGGTAGAAGAAATTTGTTGTTGTTCTCCAGATTTTAGGGCTTTCCATAATTCATTCATCGACTCCTGAAAATCGGGATAAACAAAATATAAAATCACTAAACTGACTACTAAAGTTAATGTAAAATAGAGAGAACTGTATTTGGCAATATTGGCTGCTTTCAATTTTCTTGAATTTATCTCAAAAATAATAAAGCAAAATCGAAAATTTCCTAAATAAATACCAAATTAATCGTCTAATTTCACTTCATTCAGAATCAAACCAGACGGCTGAGCGATGTGTTCTAACTTAATTCTATTTTCGGCTTGCAAAGTTTTTTCAATAAAATTTAAGTCCACATCTCCCCTTCCTAAATCAAACAAAACTCCCATCATTAACCTAATTTGATGCCGCTTAAAACCTTTTCCTCTAATTTTTAACACATAACTTTTTTCTGGGAAGAAATTCGCTGTATAAATATCATTTTCAATAAGTTCACAAAAATCAATCTTTCCCTGCGTTACGGTTTCCGGTTTAGGTCGGAATGCATACGACCAAAAATCGTGTTCACCTTCAAAAAGTTTAGCACCTTGCTGCATTAATTCAATATTCAAATCGTCTCGCATATACGTCATAAACGGTGCGCAAAATGGATGAAACTTCTCTCCATAAGCAAAAAAATACAAATACTCTTTTTGCTTGGGATGATTAATAATGTTGAAATTCTTATCGGTTTCTGTAATGGCTAAAGCCCGAATATCAGGCGGAAGATTTTTATTGAAAAGTGATAAAAATTCTTCTACATCAATAGGTTCCTTATCTACAAAAAGTTCGATATAAGTTTGATTGACCGAAACTTTCGCATCGGTCCTACCTGAAGCTAAAAGTTTAAAATTCTTGTGACCCAACACATACGCGGTAGTTCGCTCTACCATTTTTTCAACCGTAATTACATCAGGCTGTTTTTGCCAACCGTGAAACCGAAAACCTAAATATTGAAGTTTAATAAGGTAATAAAACCTAACTCGTTGCATGTGCTTTTCTTTCAAAAATAAACACTATTCAGAAATTGTCAAGAAATTGAAGGTATTTCGTCTAAAACAATTCAACCTAACTATTTTGTTGCATCATTTTTAAACCAAGCAACAGAATAATTTTTAACTTTGAGTTGCTAGAATTTTCAATAGATGAATAAAAACGAGATCATTGCGCAAATAGAGAATCAAAAACTAAATCCACATCTAAAATTTCGGCTAAAAACCGCTACAGAAGATTTTACCAACAAATTATTTCATACCCTTTTTGATGCTGAAATTCCTGTTGAAAAAAATCTGGAAGAATTAGAAAAAGATTTTGAGGAATTGGTAGATTTAGCGTGCTGGGAACACGAAAAACCCTGTAGTAAACTTTGGAAAAATTATATAACCAAACTCCCGGAATTACTTTGTAAGCTGAATAAAGACGCTGAAGCAATTTATAAAAACGATCCTGCTTCAAATTCTATCGAGGAAGTTTACCTTTGCTATCCCGGTTTTTTTGCAGTTGCTATTTATCGTTTTGCACACGAATTTTATAATTCAGGATTTCCCTTAGTTCCTCGTATGATGACGGAATATGCGCATAGGCTAACCGGAGTAGATATCCATCCCGGAGCTAAAATTGGTACTTCATTTTTTATAGACCACGCCACTGGAATTGTGATTGGCGAAACCGCAGAAATTAAAGACCACGTAAAAATTTATCAAGGAGTTACCCTTGGAGCTTTATATGTTGAAAAAAATCTAAAAAACATCAAACGACATCCCACGGTGGAAGATAATGTAACCATTTATGCAAACACTACTATCTTGGGTGGAGAAACCATTGTTGGTAAAAACAGTGTGATTGGTGGTAATGTTTGGCTTACCTCCTCTATTCCAGAAAATTCTATTGTGACACATAGTCCAGAAATTAAAATCAAGCAAAACTCATGAGTACTATATTAGATTTAATAGGAAATACCCCTTTAGTTGAAGCACAGCAGCTCGTTAAAAATAAAAACGTTAAGCTCTATTTTAAATTAGAAGGAAACAATCCCGGTGGAAGCGTTAAAGACCGTCCCGCATACAATATGATAAAAAGTGCGGTAGAACGTGGCGATATCGATAAAAGTACCAAATTAATTGAAGCCACCAGCGGAAATACCGGAATTGCCCTGGCACTCATCGCCAATCTCTACAATTTGAATATTGAATTGGTGATGCCCGAAAATTCAACCAAAGAACGCATACAAACAATGCGTGCTTACGGAGCAAAAGTCACCTTGACTTCTAGTGACCGTGGTATTGAAGCTGCGCGTGATTATGCCGATAATAAAGTGGCCAACGAAGGTTTTGTAGGATTGAATCAATTTGCGAACGATGATAACTGGAAAGCACATTATAAAACTACCGGACCAGAAATTTGGCGCGATACCGACCATAAGATTACACATTTTGTTTCTTCCATGGGAACTACAGGAACCATTATGGGGACTTCTACCTATTTAAAAGAACAAAACTCAGCCATTCAAATTGTGGGTGTTCAACCTACGGATGAATCTAGTATTCCCGGAATTAGAAAATGGCCGCAAGAATATTTACCTAAAATATTTAATCCGAAAAAAGTAGATCAGGTGATTGAAGTAAGTGAAGATGAAGCGCGTGCAATGACAAAACGTTTGGCGAAAGAAGAAGGTATTTTTGCAGGAATGAGTAGCGGTGGCGCAACTGCTGCAGCTTTAAAATTAATCGAAACACTAGATGAAGGTATCGTAGTTTCGATCGTTTGTGATCGTGGCGACCGTTACCTGTCATCCGATTTATTTGAAGAATAAATTTCTTCAATTGATAAGATTTTAAAAATTCGTCATTCTGAATTTATTTTAGAATGACGAATTTTTATTTTCGATATAGTTAAAGCTCTCGACTACGTTCGAGCAGACAACTCAATCAATCAACGAAACACCATTCAAATCGGTGGTTAAAACGCTACTCATATAATCAAAAAACGGTCTAATAGCCTGAAAATGTTTATCTATGGTTTCAGCAAAATCTGGAGCTGTAACTTCGTTATCCTTAAATTTTTTTGTAAAAATCCATTGTTTTAAATTCAACAAATCAATCGCAGGATGTTCTTTATCAAAGCCTTTTGGTGAAGTTTTTAATCTTTCGCCTTCCACTTCTCCCCCATATTTTTTGAGTTCACTTTGCTGAAGAATCTCTTTTACTTCTTCTGAGTCCATTTCAACCTCTTTTCGAATTCGATACAAATCATCTTTATGCGGATTCCAAAAACCAACAGCAATAAACGATTTATTTTCCGGTTGAATATGAACGTAATAACCGCCACGTAATTCGGGTTTTCTTCGGGTAAAACTTGCTCCAAAATTGGTTTTGTAAGGCGTTTTGTCTTTAGAGAATCTTATATCTCGGTAAATTCTAAAAGCTTTTGTTTTTTCAATTTGATCATGAGAATTAAGCTTTAATTCAATTTCTTTATAGAAATCTTTCATCTCGCTTTCTATAGATTTAAATTTTGCTTTATGCTCATCAAACCAATCGCGATCGTTGTTTTGTTTTAGCTGAAGTAAAAATGAGAGCGCTTCTTTGGGTACAGATTTCATCACATGTCTTTTTCCAAAGTTATTAAACTTCTTCCTACTAAAGTACCAGCTTAACATTTCTGAAAGTTTGAACTCCATCTTTATTTATTTTGAAGTTTTGAAGATCTCTTCCGTCATCCGAAACTTGATTTGGGATCTCATCCACATTTTCACGCAAGCACTTTTATTATTTTAATTCGATACTGAAATAAATTTCAGTATGATTATTTTGTTCATTCTTGCGTCATCCCGGACTTGATCAGGGATCATTAAGTAAATTACTACAATCGATCTTGAATAAATAACAACAAATCACCCTCTTGAAAACTTACTGTTGCCCGATTTTCTGTGATGGTATTTCTAGTGCCTATTCGGGAAATAATACTGAGATTTTCGTTTACTAACGGATATTTGACTCCGCTAGAAGTGATATTTTTCGCTTCCGGGAAAGGATATAAAGAGAAAATTTCACGTTGAAATCCTATAATTTCGGTTTCATTTTCAGCAAAGAAATAAACGCCAAAATCGTCGAAACAACGAATTTCGATTTCATTTTTATGCTTAAGCATCGAAGTTAAATTTCCTAGAAAATGATCTTGCTCCAAACCGCTACAACCAAAAACCGAAACACTTTTAAAACCTTCGTCAATAATAATTCGTAAAGCTTTTTCGAAATCGGTCGCATTTTGATCTGGAGTTTCGATGACTTTTACTTCCAAAGAAATTTCAGCTATAGAAATTGAGTCAAAATCACCGGAAACAACATCGGGTTGAATATTGAAATCTACTAAATTTTGGTAAGCGCCATCGGTACAAAATACTTTTTGAAACTGAGTAACATCGGGAATTTTCTGCGGAAACTGACCGTTGATAAACAATACTACTTCACTTTCAAACTTGTAATTTTCTCGATGTATTTGCATTAATTTCTGTTTTCTAACACCTTTACGATATCGTTGAGTTGATACCCTTTGGCATTCAGCAAAATTAAATAATGAAACAACAAATCTGCCGATTCATTTAAAAATAAATCTTTGTTATCGTCTTTGGCTTCAATCACGACTTCCACCGCTTCTTCACCTACTTTTTGCGCTATTTTATTGATTCCTTTTTCAAAAAGAGAAGCGACATAACTTTTCTCTGCCGTCGATTGATTTTTACGATTTTCAATGATCTGTTCCAATTCCGAAATAAAACCATAATCTTTTTTATTTTCTTCTTGCCAGCACGTGTCGGTACCTTTGTGACAAACGGGACCTTCAGGATTTACGTGAATTAAAAGCGTGTCGTTATCGCAATCTAATTTAATATCGACCAAGTTTAGAAAATTACCACTCTCCTCACCTTTTGTCCATAAACGTTGCTTGCTTCGGCTATAAAAGGTGACTTTTTTGGTTTGATTGGTTTTGAGGAAAGCTTCTTCATTCATATATCCCAACATGAGGACTTTCATCGTTTTCGCATCCTGAATAATCGCAGGTACGAGTCCGTCGTTGTTTTTATTAAAATCTATGTTCATCTTTTATAGGTTTTATTATCTCAAAGTTGATCAGAGATAAAATTTTATTTCTTTATTTAATTCAACCTTTATCAATATAATGCGATGCTGAAATCGAAGATTCAACGTAGTTAATCAAGTTCAGCATGACGTAAATTTATTTATCTTTTAACTATCGTCATCCCAGACCTGATCTGGGATCTCATCCGATTAGTTTTATTGCCTTTAATCTTTTGATGTAATGCTGAAATTTACACTTCGACAAGCTCAGTATGACAATTCAACATAACATAACTAAATTTTATCTTCTTACTAAAATCTCTTTTTCATTTAAAAATTCTTTCAACTCTGGAATAGCAATTTCTTTGAAATGAAAAACACTTGCGGCCAAGGCTGCATCGGCTTTGCCTTCTTTAAATGTGTCTGCAAAATGTTGCATCGTTCCCGCGCCACCGGAAGCAATAATCGGAATATTTAAATCTGTAGAAAGTTTTGCTAAAGCTTCATTGGCAAAACCATTTTTAGTGCCATCATTATTCATCGATGTAAATAGAATTTCTCCGGCGCCACGTTTTTCAACCTCTTTTGCCCAATCGAATAAATTAAGGTCTGTCGCTACTTTACCACCTACCAAATGCACTTTCCATTCGCCATCAACTTGTTTAGCGTCGATCGCAACCACTACACACTGACTTCCAAATTTAGCTGAAAGTTCGTTAATAAGTTCCGGTCTTTTTACTGCGGAAGAATTTATCGAAACCTTATCGGCGCCGAATTGAAGCAATACATCAACATCTTCTACGGAAGAAATTCCGCCGCCAACGGTAAACGGAATATTTACTTTTTCAGCAACGCGAAGTACTAAATCTGCTAAAGTTTTTCGCTTTTCTTCGGTGGCAGAAATATCTAGAAAAACTAACTCATCGGCACTATTTTCAGCATAGAACTGAGCCAATTCTACAGGATCGCCGGCATAACGTAAATCTAGAAAATTTACGCCTTTTACGGTTCGCCCGTTTTTAATATCTAAACAAGGGATAATTCTTTTGGTAAGCATTTTTATAGTTTACAGATTACGGCTTTCAGCGACTAGCTTTTAGCGCTTTTGTTTCAATTTTTATCAAGAAACCTCTCGACTTCGCTTGAGGTGCCATCTTTTTTTATACTGAAATAACACTTCGACAAGCTCAGTGTGACAATTCAGTTTTTTTTTTCTAATTAATGACTTTCTAAAATATAGTTTTTTAATTGTTTTAAACTAATTCTGTTTTCATAAATAGCTTTGCCAATGATGGTTCCTTCGCAACCCATTTCAGTAAGTTTTGGAAGTTCATCAAAAGTTGAAATTCCTCCGGAAGCGATCAATTTAATTTGCGGACATTCATCAAGAATTTTTTCATATAATTTAAAAGAAGGACCTTCTAACATTCCGTCTTTACTAATATCGGTGCAAATCACATATTGAATTCCTTTTTCTTGATACTGCTGAATGAACGGAATCAATTCTTCTTCTGAATCTTCTTGCCAACCCGAAACCGCTATTTTTTCATCATTCGCATCGGCTCCCAAAATGATTTTTTCACTTCCGTATTCTTGGATCCAATTACTAAAAAGTGGTTTATCTTTTACAGCAATGCTTCCTCCGGTAATTTGCAGTGCTCCGCTTTCAAAAGCGATACGAAGGTCTTCGTCAGATTTGAGTCCGCCGCCAAAATCGATCTTCAAACTTGTTTTAGAAGCGATTTCTTCTAAGATTTTATAGTTGACAATATGTTTGCTTTTCGCGCCGTCTAAATCGACTAAATGTAAATGCTGAATTCCGTGGGCTTCAAATTTTTTAGCCACTTCGAGTGGATGTTCATTATAAATTTTCTTGGTATTGTAATCGCCTTTAGAAAGCCGAACACATTTACCGTCTATAATATCTATTGCTGGGATGATTCTCATAGTTAAGTTAGAATTATGAAATACGAAGTTAGAAATATCATTTACTTCTGCTTCGTGCTTTATTAATTGAAGCTACGATTATAGCGACTATTTCATTTGCTTCTTTATGCAATTTTTCAATTTCTATATTTTCAGATGGATAGACGTCTTCAAGCAATTCTAAAAAATACATAGATTCGTCTGCTTCTTCTTCAACTATTTTTAATTTATGAATAAAATCTGCTGTAGATTTGGCTCTTTGAGAAGCTCTGTAATTTGCTCCAACTGAACTTGAACATCGTATAAGTTGTCGTACATAAGCATTATATTCGCGATTATTTGGAATTTTAGAGCATAAATGCCAACAATCAAGAGCAAACTTTTTTGTTCTTTCTTTTAAGTCATACATAATTCAAGATTTTTATTTTATATATAAATTTCTAAATTACCCTTTTCCTACTTCCTACTTCCTACTTCGTATTTCGTATTTCGTATTTCGTATTTCGTATTTCGTATTTCGTATTTCGTATTTCTAACTTCAAAAAGTTTTCTAAAACTTTTTCTCCGGCTTGGCTACTTTTTTCAGGGTGAAATTGTACTCCAAAAAAGTTATTTTTCTTCAAAGCTGAAGCATAAGCGACATCATAAATAGTTTCTGCAATCATCTCTTCACATTTTTCAGCATAAAAACTATGCACGAGGTACATAAATTCTTGTTCCTTAATTCCTTGAAATAATTCTGTTTGAAGGTTTGAAATTTGATTCCACCCAATTTGGGGAACTTTAACTTGATTAGAGAAACGTTTTACTTCTACATCAAAAACCCCAAGACCTTTGGTATCGCCTTCTTCAGAATGTTTACACATTAATTGCATTCCTAAACAAATACCTAGAACCGGTTGTGTTAACTGCGGAATGAGTTGATCTAATCCCGTAGCTTTTAATTTTTTCATCGCACTACTTGCCTCGCCTACACCGGGGAAAATCACTTTATCGGCTTGCTGAATTTCTTCTGCATTATCAGAAAGTTTGGCTTCAAAACCCAATCGCTGAATCGCAAATTTGATGCTTTGAATATTTCCTGCGCCGTAATTGATAATAACTATTTTCATTTTTTATCTAGTAATTAGTAGTTTGAATTGAGTATTGAGTTATTTTAAAACTTACTCCAATGAGATGCTGAATCAAGTTCAGCATGACGAATTCTCATCACTCATCTCTAAAAATCTCAATTCTGTTAAAGCATTCCTTTGGTGCTTGGTAAAATCATTTTTTCAGTATCACGCTTTACCGCAGCTTTAATAGCTTTGGCGAAGGCTTTAAAAATGGCTTCAATTTTATGATGTTCATTTTTACCTTCAGCTTTAATATTTAGATTGGCTTTTGCTCCGTCTGAAAAAGATTTAAAGAAGTGATAAAACATTTCGGTAGGCATTTTCCCGATCATTTCTCGTTGAAAATCGGCTTCCCAAACTAACCAATTTCTACCCCCGAAATCGATGGCAATTTGCGCTAAACAATCGTCCATCGGTAAACAAAACCCGTAACGCTCAATGCCTAATTTATTCCCTAAAGCTTGCTGAAAAACCTCACCCAATGCAATTGCTGTATCTTCGATCGTGTGGTGTTCATCGACTTCTAGATCGCCTTTTACACGAATCTTTAAATCCATCTGACCGTGACGCGAAAGCTGATCTAACATATGATCGAAAAATGCAATTCCTGTGTCGATCTCGCTTTTTCCGGTTCCATCTAAATTTAACTCGATGTCAATATCGGTTTCATTGGTTTTTCTTTTAATGCTTGATGTTCGATCTTTCAGCTTTAAAAATTCGTAAATTTCTTTCCAAGAATCGGTTTCCAGGGCAATCGCATTTTCAACTTCTTCTTTTTTATTCTGAATTTCATCGGCACCTAAATCTACGTGAGTATTGATAAAAATTCCTCTGCCGCCAAAATTGTAAGCAAATTCAACATCGGTTAAGCGGTCGCCAACCATAAAAGAGTTTTTCAAATCGTATTTCCCTACTTCTAAATAACCTTGCTGTTTTAATAACCCAATATTTGGTTTTCGTGTTTCAGCATTATCTTTTGCATAGGTCTTATCGATCAAGCTTTCTTTAAATTTTATGCCTTCATTAGCAAAAACTTTTTCTATAAAATGCTGAATAGGCCAAAAATCTTTTTCAGGAAATTCTTCCGTTCCCAAACCATCTTGATTAGTGACCATTACTAATTCATAATCGAGTTCTTTGGCTATTTTAGAAAGGTAGAAAATTACTTCAGGATAGAATTCAAGCTTTTCTAAACTATCGATCTGATAATCTTCGGGTTCATGAATTAACGTGCCATCACGATCTATAAATAAGACTTTTTTCATATTTTTTTATTTAGATGAGATGCTGAATCAAGTTCAGCATGACAGATAGTTAATAGTCGTCATTCCAGACTTGATCTGGAATCTCATTATATTTAATTATCAATTTCTTTTAAAGCTTCTATCAACTTTTTATTTTCTTCTGAAGTACCAATAGTAAAACGTAAGGTATTTTCACAAAGTGGTTGTGTGGTTCGGTTTCGAATTACAATCCCATTTTCTATTAATTCTTGATAACGTTTGCTCGCATCATCTACTTTTACCAAAACAAAATTCGCATCGGTCGGAAAAATCTCTTTGATAAATTTAACTTCTTGTAAAGCAATCATCAACCGGTTTCTTTCTTCTAAAATTCTTTCTACTTCATCAAAAACTTCATCTACCGCCAAAACACGCTCTAAAGCTTTTTGCTGCGTTAATTCATTCACATTATAAGGCGGTTTGATCTTATTGAGAATCGAAATAATTGCTGTGGAAGCATAACAAATACCTAATCGAATTCCTGCCATTCCGTAGGCTTTAGAAAGCGTTTGAGTGACTATTAAATTAGGATAAAGATCTAAAAAACCGATCCAAGTTTCGTAAGAAGAAAAATCGATATACGCTTCATCGATGACTACAATTCCGTTGAAATTTTCTAAAATGGTTTTAATATCTCGAGCATCAAAAGCGTTTCCTGACGGGTTATTAGGTGAACAAATAAAAAGTAATTTGGTTTGCTCATCGACCGATTTTAATATCAATTTTACGTCTAATTGAAATTCTTCAGTGAGTAAAATTTCCCGATTTTCAATATTATTTATTCCAGCCAACACCTTATACATTCCGTAAGTTGGCGGGAGCGTAATCACATTATCAACACCGGGTTCGCAAAAAGCGCGAAAGATTAAATCTAAGACTTCATCGCTACCATTACCTAATAAAATTTGTTCTTTTTTTACGTTCTTCAGTTTTGTTAAAGCTGATTTTAAATCACGCTGCTGCGGATCCGGATAACGATTCACGCCATTTTCAAACGGATTTTCGTTAGCATCAAGAAAAATCATTTCTGTACCCGAAGCTTTATATTCGTCACGCGCAGAAGAATATGGCTGTAATTTTTGAACATTAGCTCGTACCAAATTTTGTAAATTAAATTCGCTCATATTTGTCATTTTACCTCTCGAATCTTTTTAAGGTGAAATTAATATCTCTATACTTTAGATGATGTGATGCTGTCCCTCGACTCCGCTCGGGATGACGAATAGCTAGTTAACGTCATCCCGTACTTGATCCGGGATCTCATCCTGATTATGATTCTAAACTCTTTAATCTTAAGCTTACAGCATTTTTATGCGCTTGCAAACCTTCTGCCTCTGCCATTAATTCAATTGCCTTTCCAATAGTTTTAATTCCCGTTTCATTAATTTTCTGAAAGGTTATACTCTTTTGAAAACTGTCTAAATTCACTCCGCTATATTGTTTTGCGTAAGCATTTGTGGGTAATGTATGATTAGTTCCTGAAGCGTAATCTCCCGCACTCTCGGGTGTGTAATTGCCTATAAAAACCGAACCTGCATTTTGAATTCCGTTGACAAAAAAATCTTCATCTTCTGCAACTACAATAAAATGTTCCGGAGCATATTGATTGATTAATTGTAAAGCGATTTCTTCATTTTCAATCAAAATCAATTTTGAATTTTCAATGGCTTTTTCTGCAATAGTTTTTCTCGGTAAGTTATTTATTTGCTGTTGAATTTCTTCTTCAACTTCTTGTAGAATCGCTTCAGAAGTAGTGACTAAAATCACCTGACTATCGGCTCCGTGTTCTGCTTGCGAAAGTAAATCTGAAGCGACAAAGCTCGGCTTGCCAGTTTGATCGGCAAAAACCAACAATTCTGAAGGTCCTGCCGGCATATCGATAGCGACATTAAATCTTGTGGCTAGTTGTTTGGCAACAGTTACAAATTGATTACCCGGTCCAAAAATTTTATAAACCTGCGGAATGGTTTCTGTTCCAAAAGTCAATCCCGCAATAGCTTGAATACCACCGACTTTAAAGATTTTGGTGACTCCGCATAAATTTGCAGTATACAAAATAGCTGGATGAATATTACCTTTTTTATCTGGTGGCGTACACAAAACAATTTCTTGACAACCTGCTAATTGGGCCGGAACTGCTAACATTAAAATGGTTGAAAATAAAGGTGCAGAACCACCGGGAATATACAATCCCACTTTTTGAATCGGGCGTTTTTCTTGCCAGCATTTTACTCCGTTTTGTGTTTCAACTTCAACTCGATCGGTTTTTTGGGCGGCGTGAAATTTGGTGATATTCTCTTTCGCTAACTGAATAGCTTCTTTTAATTCTGATGAAATTTGCTTTTCAGCTTGCTGAATTTCTTCCGGAGAAACTTTTATATTTTTAATCGCGATCCCATCAAATAAACTCGTGTATTTTTCGATAGCCTGATCGCCTTTAGATCTTACTTCCGCAAAAATTTCGTTTACCGTTGCTTCAATATCATCTACCGTTTGCGTAGGCCGTTTTAAAGCGGCTTGCCAGCTTTTGGATGGTGGATTTTTTATGATTTTCATAATTATGTTTTTTACCTTTTGACTCCGCTCGAGGTGACAAGTTCTATTTTTAAATTCTTCGTCATCCCGGACTTGATCCGGGATCTCATCCTACTTTCTCTAATTCTATATTGTTGATGTGATGCCGCCCCTCGACTCCGCTCGGGATGACCTAGAAGGTTAGCATGATGCGTTCTAATTTTTTTATTTTAAAATTTATATTTAATTTAAAACACACTTCGACAGGCTCAGTGTGACAATTCAGCTAAATCAAAATTTACAATACCATTTTTTCTATTGGGCAAATAAGAATTCCTTCTGCGCCATTGTTTTTCAGCTCATCAATTACTTCCCAAAAAGTTTCTTCGTTAATCACAGAATGTAACGAACTCCAACCTTCTTTCGCCAAAGGCAACACCGTCGGACTCTTCATTCCCGGTAAAATTTCGATGATCTTATCGAGCTTATCGTTGGGAGCATTCAGCAATACATATTTTGAAGTTCTCGCTTTTAAAACCGATTGGATCCTAAATAAAAGTTTATCTAAAATCTGATTAGCTTCCGCAGAAATTTGTGGTGAAATCGCTAAAACCGCTTCACTTTTTAAAATTTGCTCAACCTCTTTTAAGTTATTTTTGAATAAGGTACTTCCGCTGGAAACGATATCGACAATTGCGTCTGCCAAGCCTATATTCGGAGCGATTTCTACCGAACCGGAAATTTTGTGTAATTCTGCTTTGATTCCTTTTTCGGCTAAAAAATTCTTGACGGTATTGGGATAAGAAGTGGCTATTTTTTTGCCTTCTAGATCTTTTAAACTATTAAAATCGTTTTCTTTAGGAACTGCCACCGAAACTCGACATTTAGAAAACCCCAACTTCTCTACGATTTTTAGATCTTCGCCTTTTTCAACTAAAAGATTTTCTCCTAAAATAGCTATATCCACCACGCCATCTCTTAAATACTGCGGAATATCGCCGTTCCTTAAGTATAAAACTTCTAACGGAAAATTACGAGAAGTTGTTTTTAACTGATCTTTTCCATTATCAATATAAATACCGGCTTCTTTTAAAATTTTAATAGAATCGTCGTGTAAACGTCCCGATTTTTGAATAGCAATTTTTAACATTTTTGAATTAAAATAAAGTTTGAGCAGTTAATTTTAAGCAACAAAAAACCCGTTTGAAACTACTCAAACGGGTTTGTAAATTATCTTTGAATTTCATCAAATACATAATCACCTCGCTTGAGCGTGGAAGTGAATATGATGGTGATGTAAATTAATTTCTCTCATTATAAATCAAATTTAGAATAAGTTTTTAAACTGAACAAATTTGAAATAATTAAATCTAATTTTTTAAAAAATTATTAACGTTGATTGGATTATCCATTACCAATAAATCCGGGGTAAAGTGACATTCCACCATCTACAAAGATCGTCGTACCATTAACATATTCAGATTTATCGGAAGCTAACCATAAAGCTGCTTCGGCTACATCCTCTGGTTTTCCTAATCGATTATATGGAATAAGCTCTAAAAGTTTCTTTTTCTTCTCTTCATCAGACCAAACATCTTTATTAATATCTGTTTTAATAGCTCCCGGAGCAATGCTGTTTACCCTAATTTTCTGATTGGCGACTTCTTGCGAAAGCGTACGCATAAACTCTGTTAACCCGCCCTTAGCCGTTGCATAATTAATATGGCCTGCCCAAGGAATATCCTGATGAACAGAACTCATAAAAATTATTTTTCCGGCAGAGTTACTTATATCTGTTATTATACCACGTTTTTGAAAATAGCGAACCGCAACTTGAGAACATAAAAATGCGCCATCTAAAATGGTATTTAAAACCAATCGCCAATCTTTAAGTTTCATTTCTGTAAATGGCGCATCCTTTTGAATACCGGCATTACTTACGAGAATATCTAAATTATTGTAAGTTGAAAAAACCTTATCGAAAAGATTTTCTACACTTTCTTCATCTGCTACATCTGCTTGAATTGCAAAAGCTTCACCTCCCGCATCCTTTATCTGCTTAACTGTATCGTTTGCTCCTTCTTCATTAGAATGATAGTTTACCGCAACTTTTGCTCCAGCTTTTCCTAAATAAATAGCTACTGCTTTTCCAAGTCCCGAGCTTGAACCAGTTACCAAAGCCACTTGATTTTTTAAAGATTCATCTTTCATTTTTCTAGCTTTTTGTGTTGTCTATAATCTCATTTGAAATTGATATGAATGTAATCATGATCAATTTACCCATTTAAGCTAAAAAATTTTATGTGTAGTTGAAGTTTGTGATAAATTTATTAGTCAACAGTAATTTCTTTAGAAATTTTTAGATAATAATACTCTAACATTTTGCTTAGATGAGTCCGCGGTATTTTCTTAAAAACCATTCGAAAGTCAAACACGCCACAATGATGAATAATAAATAAACCCAATCAATTAAAGGAGAAACTTCTTGCTTGCTTTTTTGAATGGGTTTGAATTCCGGCGATTGTAGCAATTGTTGTTTAATTTTTTCAAACTGATTCGGGAAATAAATTTCATCGCTTAACTGCTGAAAAGCACTTAGATTAGCATTTAAAAATTGCTTTTCAACCTCAAAATCAACAATCGTGAAACTTCCAGATTTTGAAAGTTGCTCCCCTTCTACGTTTACTATAAAATTATAGTTTCCTGCCGGTAAATTACTTAAATCGACTTCATATTGATTATTCCGCAGTAAAAAAGGAAATATCTGTGAAGCATCGGTTTCTTTATTTTTTACGGTAAGATTTAATTTTCCGCGTGTATCAAACTCGTAATTTTTATCAAAATATTGGGCTTGTAATACGATATCTTCCCCTGAATTGTAGAACGAATTATAGTCTAAACGTAGTCGCTCTCGACGTTTATTAGAAGCTAAATATTGAATAAGTTTCCCGAAAAATTCATCGTAAGTCGTAAAACTTTCTTCGTCTAAAAAGCTTTTAGCTCTCCATTGCCAAGCATTTTCTCCGAATAAAAATCCGTGACGCTGACTTCCACTTTCGAAAGTGGCTAATAAAGGTGTTTCTGTTTCGTAACCGGCGATCGATTGAAAAAGTAAAGCATTTACTTCTGTAGAAAAACTTAGATCGCCAAACTTATCTTTTAAAGGCGGAAAATCATCAAAACCAATATCTTCAAACTGAAATGAAGAATAATTTTCGTTATAGGCTGCTAAATAATCTTCTTCTTGATTGGTGGTTTGCTTGGTAAAAACTTGTTGATTTCTATTGAGAAATTGATAGTTGGTTTTGGTTCCTGTTACGGTTAACGTATTTAAACCTAAACGCTCAATTTGCTCGTAAGCACGCGCAAAATTTTCATCGGGTTGGTAAAGGACGACCAATTGATATTCACCAAAATCGATATCGTCTTTAATATTTTTAATCGTTGCAGCTCGCTGCTGATTGTTTTCTATACTCTTTTTGAACGCTCCTAAATCAGGGTGTAAAATAGAAGAAAGTAAAAGAACATTAGTTTTCTCATCAATCACTTCTACTGCAAAATTCTTGGTATTATTCTCGATATTTTTTTCGTTTTCTAGCGGTTGAATAGAAACCGAATAGGTTTTTACGCCAACACTATTTGCAGGAAGTGTTGCATTAATAACTGCGGAAGTTTTATTGCTACTGAAGGAAATCGTTTCTGAATATAAAGTCTGATTGCCTTGCTTGATCTCGAAACGCTGATCAATTGTTGAATTTCCTAAATAATTTACAAATACTTCTACCGGAAATTTGTTATTAAGAAAAGCATATCGGTTGGTGTTTAACTGACCGATTTTTAAATCGACATACTGCGTGGTATCGCCCACAACCACCGGAAAAATGGGTTGCTTAAGTTGCTTGGCAGAATAAGTGAAATCTTGCCCGTAAGTTTGATTTCCGTCTGAAATAAAAACAACTGGAGCTGTTTTATTTTTATAAAGTTGTTGAAGGTTAGAAAACGCCTGATGCAAATTACTTTGCGGCTCTGAAAAACTTAATGAATCTGCGCTCGTAAAATCAGTGCCGAAACTATAGGTTTCAATAGCGAAAGCTTCCATTAGATCTTCATCTTGCTGTAATTGATTCAGCAAATTTAAAACATCCTCTTTTTCTCCTAAATAATTGATCGATGAAGAATTATCGACGGCAATCGCCAAAGACGGTTTTTCTAATGTGTAACTGGTATTTGTAAATTTCGGGTTAATTAAGAGTAAAAGAACCGAAAAATAGGTGATAAAACGCAAAGCACTGAAGAGTATCCAGTGCTTTGAACGTTTATTTTTCTTCGTAAAATAATATTGTACCAACACCAATGCTAATGCGATAATCGCTGCTAAAATGATAAAAAGGATGTTGGTTACTGTCATTAAATTATGTTAGAATTTTATTCTTATTTATGAATCTAAATACTTCTCGACTCTGCTTTAAGTAACTAGATTTTAAGTTAGCATTCCACCGTCAACATTAATAACTTGTCCGGTTACATAACTACTTAAATCGCTACCTAAATACACACAAGCATTGGCGATATCTTCAGGACTTCCGCCACGTTTTAATGGAATATTATCTCTCCAACCTTGTACGGTTTTTTCATCTAATTTAGCCGTCATTTCTGTTTCAATAAAACCTGGAGCGATTACGTTTGTTCTAATATTTCTAGAACCCAACTCTAAAGCCATCGATTTAGAGAACCCAATAATTCCTGCTTTAGAAGCTGCGTAATTAGATTGACCGGCGTTACCTTTTACACCAACTACAGAACTCATATTAATTATGCTTCCGTGGCGTTGCTTTAACATGGTACGTTGTACGGCTTTGGTCATATTAAAAATAGACTTTAAGTTCACTTCAATTACTTTATCGAAGTCTTCTTCACTCATACGCATTAACAGGTTATCTTTTGTGATTCCTGCGTTGTTGATCAAAATATCGATACTGCTAAAATCTTTTGAAACTTGTGCAATTAAATCTTGGGCTTCCTCAAAACTTGCTGCATTACTTTTATAGGCTTTTGCTTTAACGCCCATATTGGTTAATTCTTGTTCTAATTCTTCGGCTGCTTCTACCGATGAGCTATAGGTAAATGCCACGTTTGCTCCGTGTTGAGCAAAAACTTGCGCGATACCTCTACCAATACCACGACTGGCTCCGGTAATGATGGCATTTTTTCCTTCTAATATTTTCATAATTTAAATTGATTTATTGATAGCAAAGCCAAATATAGCAATTACAGAAATTAGGGCATAAAAAAACCTCCTGAAATCTCAGGAGGTTTTTTGGTAATTATAAATATTTTAAGCTAATACTTCAGCTACTTTTTTACCAATTTCAGCAGGAGAATCTACTACGTGAATTCCGCATTCTCCCATAATTTTCTTTTTAGCTTGCGCTGTATCTTCGCTACCACCAACAATTGCACCAGCGTGCCCCATTGTTCTTCCGGCAGGAGCAGTTTCACCAGCAATAAAACCAACGATAGGTTTTTTAGAACCGCTTTCTTTATACCAGTTGGCAGCGTCTGCTTCTAATTGACCTCCAATTTCACCAATCATTACTACACATTCAGTTTCTTCATCATTGATTAATAATTCAACCGCTTCTTTTGTGGTAGTTCCGATAATTGGGTCTCCTCCAATTCCGATTGCAGTAGTAATTCCTAATCCTTCTTTAACCACTTGGTCTGCTGCTTCGTAAGTTAATGTACCAGATTTAGAAACAATCCCTACTTTTCCTTTTTTGAAAACAAAACCTGGCATAATACCAACTTTTGCTTCTCCTGGAGTAATTACACCTGGACAGTTAGGACCTATTAAACGACAGGCTTTATTTTTAATGTAATTTGAAGCTTTAATCATATCGGCCACCGGAATACCTTCTGTAATTGTGATAATTACTTTAATTCCTGCTTCTGCAGCTTCCATAATTGCATCGGCTGCAAAAGCGGGCGGTACAAAAATAATTGAAGTATCTGCATCTGCTTCTTTTACAGCATCTGCAACAGTATTAAAGACAGGTTTTTCCAAGTGAGTTTGACCACCTTTGCCCGGAGTTACGCCTCCTACAACATTGGTTCCGTAATCTATCATTTGTTCAGCGTGAAAAGTTCCTTCACTACCGGTAAAACCTTGTACAATTATTTTTGAATCTTTATTAACTAAAACGCTCATAATTTTTTTCTTGATTTGTTGCCTTGCAAATTTAATTTTTTAAAAGTAACTCTAAAAGTTTTTACTATTTTTTTGGGAGAAAAGATGAGATATTTTCTTCGGAATCGTCTCCGGGTTGACTAATTATATATCCTTTGTAAAGTTTATGGTCTTTTATTTCCCAAATGCATATAAAATGCGCTAAAGCGCCTTCTTCTTCTGGAGATTCAATAGTACTTACGTGATAAGTATAACGAATGGTGATTTTATTGTCTTCCTGAAGTAAGTGAGTAATCTCACAGGATAATGCTTCAAAAGATTTTCCCATTTCTGAAGCCATCATAGAGAAATCATCATAATTCAACTTAGAAAAACCAGCACTTGAATTCCAGTAAATAGTAACATCCTTGTGAAGATAATCTTCCAGTAATGAGGTGTCTTTATAATAATCTGATTGATAAAAATCTTGTACTAATTGCTTTTCTGTGGATTGCATACTAAAGTTTATCTATTTTTTCAATTAGACTTGGTATTAAACGAATAGAGGCTATTTCTTTATACTTTTTTCTAAACGTATCTGCTGGAGTTCCAAAATAAGAGGTATGACCTGCTAAAGATTTACTAACTCCACTTTGGGCTGAAATTACGGCTTTCTCTCCAATTGTTATTCCACTTGTTATACCTACTTGTCCCCAGATGGTTACTTCATTTTCTATAATTACACAACCTGCAATACCAACTTGAGAGGCAATCAAACATTTTTCACCAATCACCGTATCGTGACCTATCTGTACTTGATTGTCAATTTTTGTACCTGCTTTAATAGTTGTATCACCACTCACTCCGCGATCGATGGTACAAGCAGCTCCGATATCTACGTTATTTTCAATCACAACACGACCACCAGATTTTAATTGATCGAAACCTTCAGGCCTGTTTTTATAATAAAAAGCAGATGCTCCTAAAACTGTTCCTGCATGAATAGTTACATTATCACCAATTACGGCATGGTCGTAAATACTCACGTTGGAATGAATTATACAGTTCTTACCAATCTTTACATGATTTCCTATAAATGAATTAGGCTGAATTATAGTATTCTCTCCTATTTCTGCCGAAGAAGAAATATTAGCTGAAGACTTCTGAAAAGGCTTAAAATAATCGGTAAGTTTATTGAAATCCCGAAATGGATCGTCTGAAATCAATAAAGCTTTACCTTCTGGACAGGCAACTTTTTTATTGATTAGAATAATTGTTGCTGCCGATTGTAAAGCTTTATCGTAATATTTTGGATGATCTACAAAAACGATATCACCCGAAGTGACTACATGAATTTCATTCATTCCTTCGACAGGAAAATCTGATTCTCCTACAAATTCAGCATTAATAATGGTGGCGATTTGTTGAAGGGTGTGCGTTTGCGGAAACTTCATATAATCTTAAAAAAATTTACTCTTTAATACGTTCTTTGTAAGTACCTTTTTCGGTTTCAATTTTAATTTTATCTCCTTCATTAATAAATAAAGGAACGTTTACTTCTGCCCCAGTTTCTACGGTTGCAGGTTTGGTGGCATTGGTTGCGGTGTTTCCTTTTACCCCAGGTTCAGTATGTGTTACTTCAAGAATTACACTTGGAGGCATTTCTACAGAAAGTGGTGCATTGTCTTCTGCATTAATAATCACGGTTACTACTTCTCCCTCTTTCATTAATCCCGGAGAATCTAGAGCAGATTCTAATAAGCGAATTTGTGTGTAATCTTCTGTATTCATAAAATGGTAAAATTCACCATCTTGATATAAAAACTGAAATTTGTGTGTCTCTACACGAACATCATCAATTTTATGTCCTGCTGAAAAGGTATTTTCTACCACTTTTCCGGTAGTTACGCTTTTTAATTTTGTTCTTACAAAAGCTGGTCCTTTACCTGGTTTTACGTGTAAAAATTCAATAATTTTATAAATGTCATGGTTGTATCGAATGCATAAACCATTTCTAATATCACTTGTACTTGCCATAATTTGGATTAATTAATTTGAAAAATAACCTTTCATGATACCGCGTTGCGAGTTCTTGATAAACTCTAAAATATCATCCCGCTCCGGAGTTGCTTCCATTTCTGCTTCAATGATAGTAACGGCTTGTGAATTGTTATAATTTTTTTGATATAAAATTCGATATATATCTTGAACTTCTCTAATTTTTTCAGTCGTAAAACCTCTTCTTCTTAAGCCTATGGAGTTAATCCCTACATAAGACAAAGGTTCACGAGCTGCTTTAACAAAAGGGGGTACATCTTTTCTTACTAAAGATCCTCCCGTGATAAAAGCATGACTTCCAATCATACAAAATTGCTGAATAGCCGTCATCCCCGCTAAAACTACGTGGTCGCCAACAGTAATATGTCCTGCCAATGTACTGTTATTTGAAAAAATACAATGATCACCAATAATACAATCGTGAGCAATATGACAGTAAGCCATAATCCAGCAGTTTTTACCAATAACGGTTTTCATTCTGTCTGAAGTTCCTCTATTGATAGTAACACATTCCCTGATGGTTGTATTATCACCAATAATGGTTATGGTTTCTTCATCATTGAATTTTTTATCTTGTGGAATGGCAGAAATGACTGCTCCTGGAAAAATATTTACATTTTTACCAATGCGGGCACCTTCCATAATAGTTACGTTGGAACCTATCCAACTTCCTTCACCAATTTCTACATTATTATGAATCGTGGTAAAAGGCTCTATCACAACATTTTTAGCTATTTTAGCTCCTGGATGAACATATGCCAAAGGTTGATTCATAACTTTATTTATCTTTAGATTTTACAATTTGTGCCATCAATTCTGCTTCGGCACATAGTTTTCCATTAGCAAAGGCATAACCTTGCATATGGCAAATACCTCGACGTATAGGACTTATTAAATCACATTTAAATATTAATTGGTCGCCGGGTACTACTTTTTGTTTGAATTTTACCTTATCTATTTTCATAAAGTAAGTAAGGTAATTTTCTGGATCCGGTACAGTACTTAAAATAAATATACCTCCGGTTTGTGCCATTGCTTCCACGATTAAAACTCCCGGCATTACCGGTGCTCCTGGAAAGTGACCTTTAAAGAATTCTTCGTTCATGGTCACTCCTTTAGTTCCCACTACGTAATCATCTGTTAATTCAAAAATCTTATCGACTAACAAAAACGGAGGCCTGTGCGGAAGCATTTTCATAACTTGATTCACATCCATTAAAGGAGGTTGATTCAAATCTACTTGCGGTACCAAATTTCGCTTTTCTGCTTTAATATGTTTGGCGAGCTTTTTAGCAAATTCAGTATTTACATAATGTCCGGGCTTGGTCGCTATAACTTTTCCTCGAATTCTTGTACCTACTAAAGCCAAATCTCCAATAACATCTAACAATTTATGTCTAGCAGCTTCATTGGGATGATGTAAGGTTAAGTTATCTAAAATCCCGTTAGATTTTACAGAGATTTCATCTTTATTAAAAGCTTTTCTAAGCTTAGCCATAGTGTCTTGAGATATTTCTTTATCTACATAGACAATAGCATTATTTAAATCGCCGCCCCTAATTAGTCCGTTTTCCAAAAGCATTTCAAGTTCGTGAAGAAAGCTAAATGTTCTGGAATCGGAAATTTCATCTTTAAATTGTGAAAGATTTTTGATGGATGCATTCTGTGTGCCTAAAATTTTAGTACCAAAATCTACCATTGTGGTGATCTCATAATCACAAGAAGGCATGACTACTATTTCACTTCCGCTTTTTTCATCTACATAGGAAATAACTTCTTTCACTACATATTCATCGCGCTCTACTTCCAGTTCTTTTTTTCCGGCTTTTTCTAATGCTTCAACAAAAAATTTAGAAGAACCATCCATGATGGGAGGTTCACTTTCATTCATTTCAATTAAAACATTATCTATTTCCAAACCAACACAAGCCGCTAACACGTGCTCTGAAGTTTGAATGGAAACGCCATTTTTTTCTAAAGAAGTTCCCCGTTGTGTGTTCACAACATAAGATACATCTGCAGCAATTTCCGGTGCTCCTTCTAAATCTACCCTTTTAAATACATAGCCGGTATTTGCTTCAGCCGGTTTAAAGGTAAGGGTGACTTGTTTTCCCGTATGAAGTCCTACTCCTTCTAAGGAAACTTCATTTTCAATAGTAGTTTGCTTTTTATTTTCAGCCATTATTATTTAGCTTTTTTTCAATATTATGAAGCGTTTTTATTGATTCTGGTAAATTTTTAAAATGCACATAGGCTTTATTGAATTCATTGTAACCTAAGGCTGGCGAACCTTGTAGGGTTTCGTCATCTTTTACATTTCTACCAATACCTGATTGTGCTTGAATCCTAACCCGGTCACCAATAATTATATGACCTACAATACCTACTTGCCCACCAATTAAACAATTTTTGCCTATTTTGGTTGAACCTGCAATCCCGGTTTGTGCGGCAATTGCGGTATGTTCACCGATTTCTACATTGTGGGCAATTTGTATTTGATTATCAAGTTTTACTCCTTTTCTAATAATAGTAGAACCTAATGTAGCACGATCTATTGTAGTTCCTGCTCCAACATCTACGTTATCTTCTATAATCACATTGCCTATTTGTGGAACTTTATCATATTCTCCTTTATCGTTAGGCGCAAATCCAAATCCATCAGCTCCTACCGTCGCCCCACCGTGAATTACACAGTTATTACCAATACTGGTTTCTGAATATATCTTAGCTCCGGCAAATACAATTACGTTGTCTCCTATTTTGGTATTATCTCCTATATAGGTATGTGGATAAATTTTCACATTATTGCCTATTTTTACATTATTCCCGATATAGGCAAATGCACCAATATAAATATCTTCTCCATATTGTGCAGAATCTGCTATGTAATTAGGTTCTTCAATTCCCGTTTTACTAAGTTTTACCTGATTGTAATACTCTAGTAATTTAGAAAAAGCTTTGTAAGCGTCTTTTACTTTAATTAAAGTAGCGCTTACTTCTTTTTCTGGTTCAAAATCTTCATTCACAATGCAAATCGCCGCATTGGTTGAATAAATATAGGATGTATATTTTGGGTTAGATAGAAAAGTTAATGAGGAAGAATGCCCTTCTTCTATTTTAGAAAGTTCTGAAACTTCTGCTTCAGGGTTTCCTACAACTTTCCCTTCTAATACCTCTGCAATTTGTTCTGCTGTAAATTTCATTCTGACAAAAATAGAAAAAATTGTTAATTCTAGGGTTTAGGATAACAGATATAATATTTTACTACCGGTTTGGTAAGCGCACTAAGGTTAAGTTGATCTGAAGCTTTAATGACATCGCTTGTTTTTCCGTTTTTATAAAGAATACTAATATTGTCCTCTTCCGTTTCTTTATAAGCGAGATTCGAGACTTCTCCTTCAAATACAAAATAGTTGGCTTCTTCCCTACTTATATTATACGCCTGCTGAAGTTCTTCTAAATGTTTTTCAATTTTATTTTTATCAATTGGGTTTTTCTTCAGCTTTACTTTTAGAAGATCTCTATTAATAATAGATTTACATAAATGCTTCAGCACAAAATCTTCACAGGAAATCCATTCTTTCATGGCTGAAACAATATCATAATCGTCCAATTTACTAAAGGTATGCAAAGTAGCTTCATCAAAGTTAGACGGATTAATTTCATTTTCCAAAAAGAATGAAAGCGCTTTGGTTGCTGGCAATTTTACTCCCTTACTCACTAATTCTTTGGCACGTTTGAGCACCCGAATTAAGAGTTGTTCTGCTCCTAAACTTGTTTTATGCAAATAAACCTGCCAATACATTAAACGACGGGCAACGAGAAATTTTTCAACTGAATAAATTCCTTTTTGTTCAACCACGAGTTTATCATTACTTACATTCAACATCGTAATTAAACGCTCACTGTTAATATTTCCTTCAGCGACTCCGGTATAAAAACTATCGCGTTTTAAATAATCTAAACGGTCCACATCTAATTGAGATGCGATGAGTTGTTTAAAAAATTTACGATGATATTCACCTTTGAAAATTTGAATGGCCAACGTTAAACTTTGGTTAAAATCAGCATTCATTTTTTCCATAAATTGAAGCGAAATCCACTCGTGACTTACTCCGTTTACAATACTATGTTCCATCGCATGAGAAAAAGGTCCGTGACCAATATCGTGCAGTAAAATAGCGATTAAAAGGGCTTCTTCCTCTTCTTTTGAAATTTTAACTCCCTTAAAGCGAAGTACATCCAACGACTTCCGCATTAAATGCATACAGCCTAGCGCATGATGAAAACGGGTATGATGTGCCCCGGGATAAACCAAATAAGACATTCCCATTTGAGAAATTCGGCGCAATCTTTGAAAGTATTTATGCTCAATGATATCAAAAATGCGTTCATTGGGAATCGTAATAAATCCGTAAATTGGGTCGTTTAATATTTTGAGTTTGTTACGTTGATTCAAATTGAAAATTTAATAATTACAGCAAATATACATATATGAATAATATCAAGGTACTTTGGGTAGATGATGAAATAGATTTATTAAAACCACATATACTTTTCTTAGAGAAAAAAAACTACGAAGTTACTACCTGCCAGAGCGGTACAGAAGCAATTGAAGAAGTTGAAAACAATAGTTTTGATATTGTTTTTTTAGATGAAAACATGCCGGGATTGACCGGTTTGGAAACTTTATCTGAAATTAAAGCAAAAAAGAATAATCTTCCTGTAGTGATGATTACCAAAAGTGAGGAAGAATATATTATGGAAGAAGCGATTGGTTCTAAAATAGCCGATTATTTAATTAAACCGGTAAATCCAAATCAGATTTTACTGAGTTTAAAGAAGAACCTAGACCATTCTAGATTGGTTTCAGAAAAAACTACTTCTAATTATCAGCAGGAATTTAGAAAAATTGCCATGGATATGACCATGATTAATTCTTGGGACGGTTGGGCAGAACTTTACCAAAAATTAATTTACTGGGAATTGGAACTGGAAAATATTGAAGACAGCGGAATGTTTGAAATTCTTGAATCACAAAAACAGGAAGCCAATACACAGTTCTGCAAGTTCATTGAAAAAAACTATACGTCTTGGTTTGGTAAAGATGCCGATAGGCCTACACTTTCGCATACTTTATTTAGAGATAAAGTAGTTCCAGAACTAAGCGATAGACAACCCACACTTTTAGTAGTGGTTGATAATTTACGTTTCGATCAATGGAAAGCTTTCGAACCAATTATCAACAATTATTATAAGAAAGAGAAAGAATCTGTTTTCTCAAGTATTTTACCAACTGCAACTCAATACGCCAGAAATGCTATTTTTTCCGGGTTAATGCCTTCTGAAATGGAACGCTTACATCCCGAATGGTGGTTAAACGATACTGATGAAGGGGGAAAAAACATGCACGAAGAAGATTTTTTAATGGCGCAAATGAAGCGGTTAGGCTTAACCTACAAAACCGAATACCATAAAATTGCCAGTTTGAGAGCCGGAAAACATTTGGTACAAAATTTTAAAAAACTAAAAGAAAATGATCTTACCGTAGTAGTTTACAATTTTGTAGATATGCTCTCCCATTCCAAAACAGAAATGGAAGTGATAAAAGAGTTAGCTTCTAACGATAAATCTTATCGCTCTTTAACTGAAAGTTGGTTTAAAAACTCACCCCTCTTAGAGATGATACAACAAGCACAACAATTAGGTTTTAAATTAATTATCACTACCGATCATGGAACCATAAATGCCAAAAATCCTTCTAAAGTAATAGGTGATAAAAACACCAGTTTAAATTTGAGGTATAAAACCGGTAAGAGTTTAACATATGAAGAGAAAGATGTAGTAGCTGCCAAAAACCCAAAAGATTTTTATTTACCCAGTATAAATATGAGCAGTTCATTTATATTTGCAAAAGGAGACTTGTTCTTTGCATACCCCAATAATTACAATCATTATGTAAGCTATTACAGAAACACCTATCAACACGGTGGGGTATCGCTAGAAGAAATGATTATACCATTTTCGGTACATTCACCTAGATAAATTATATGATGGAAATCAACTATCACATAGATGAGCTTCCTAAAATAGTTCAAAAAATACTAGAAGTGTCTTCATGCAAGACACTTTTATTTTATGGTGAAATGGGTGCCGGTAAAACTACTTTAATAAAAGAACTGGCGAAGCAACTAGGTGCTCAAGATAGGGTTTCTAGCCCTACATTTTCGCTGGTAAATGAATATCTTTTAGAAAATGACTATATTTATCACTTTGATTTTCACAGGATTAAATCTGAAGAAGAAGCCTATGATATAGGTTTTGAAGAATACTTAGAAAATAATAATTGGGTTTTTATAGAATGGCCAGATAAAGTAAAAAATTTATTACCCGAAGAAAAGACTGAAATTTTAATAGTAAAAAATTCAGATAAAACAAGAAAAATTTCAATTTTCACCAAAAAATGAAATGTTAACTCTAATATACATTCATAATAGTTATTTTTAAATAATTGACAATCAATTATTTAAAAATAAAAAGCTTGCAAAGGTACGGTAAAGAAAGTTAAAAATTTTAGCAAATTTCTTTATAGGTTTGTATCAAACAAAACGATAAAACTTATTTGTAAACTTTAAAAATTAATTATTATGAAAGTAAAAAACGCTATATTCGCAATCGCAGCTTTAGGATTTTTAGTAACATCTTGTACCCCACAGTCTATAGATGAACATACCACACAAGACAACATCAAAGCAACCACAGATATCGAGAAAAAAGATATCAAGATCCCTACTAACGGGTAGTATTGTTGCTTTTTTAATCATAATATCACCATATTTATTTTATTCTTATAAAAGTTTCCCTAATTCTAAGATTTGGGAAACTTTTTTATTTACCTATGAAAGTAATTTCTATGAAAAAATTAGTGTAAGTGCTTGGACAATTTTAGGTAAATTTGTTCCCCTTTATCTTTTAAGCATCTGGTTTTTAACATGCAAACATTGGTGGTATCATGTCATTCTAATTCCAATAGGTATGTATTTATTTCAATTAATAAGTACAATTAATGATGATGTTTCATTTACAGATGTAGTTGAAATCTGGTTTTTAATTCCAGTAATGGCAATTATCGTTCCCCTCGTTTATTTAATTCGGGCTAAAATTTTTGCTAGCATGCATAATCCTTCCTTAGCAGAAATAGAATACGAACTACAAAATAAAAAAAGCATTTTTGCTCATTTTAAAGATCTTTTTCGGTCATAGACTGTTTTAGGTTTGTTTATCAGCTATTTTTTTTATTTCTTTAATTTAGATAAGAAAATTAATGAGCAAACCAACCACTCCATTTAGTCAACGAGAGCTTATTCCGCAGGAAGAAATGCTCGAAATCCAAAAGAAAAAAGGTGAACTATTTATTGGTTTACCCAAAGAAACTTCTTATCAAGAAAAACGGGTTTGCTTAACACCAGATGCGGTAGCTGCCGTAACTGCTCATGGGCATCGGGTGCTTATAGAAAGTAATGCCGGACTTGACGCCAATTTTACCGATAGGGATTATAGCGAAGCTGGTGCAGAAATCACCAAAGAAACCGCTAAAGTGTTTGCCTGTCCTATTATTTTAAAAGTAGAGCCACCTTCCTTAAAAGAGTTGGAGTTAATCAATCCGCAGACAATTTTAATTTCTGCCCTTCAACTAAAAACGCAAGAGAAAAGCTATTTTCAAAAATTAGCTGAAAAAAGAATCACCGCTTTAGCTTTTGAGTTTATTAAAGATGAAGATGGGACTTATCCTGCGGTAAGAGCGCTAAGTGAAATTGCGGGAACAGCTTCTGTTCTAATCGCTTCAGAATTATTATCAAGTCCCAAAGGCAGCGGACTTATGTTTGGAAACATAAGTGGTGTTCCACCTTTAGAAGTAGTGATTTTAGGAGCAGGAACCGTGGGTGAATTTGCCGGAAGATCTGCATTAGGTTTGGGTGCTAACATTAAAATTTTTGATAACTCCCTAACCAAACTCAGGTCTATACAAACCAACTTGGGAAGACCACTTTACACCTCTACCCTACAACCCAAAAATTTGTTGAAATCCTTAATGCGAGCCGATGTTGTAATTGGTGCCATTAGAGGAAAAGACAGGTCGCCGGTAATCGTAACTGAAACGATGGTAGAGAATATGAAAGCCGGTGCAGTGATTATAGATGTGAGTATAGATATGGGCGGTTGTGTAGAAACTTCAGAAATAACTACGCACGACCATCCTATTATTAAAAAACACGAAGTAATTCATTACGGAGTGCCCAATATCCCTTCAAGGTATCCCAGAACTTCTTCAATTTCAATAAGTAATATTTTCACTCCCTATTTACTTCATATTGGTGAAGAAGGCGGTTTGGAAAATACTTTAAGATTTGACCGTGGTTTACGAAACGGTTTGTACTTTTACCACGGAATTTTAACTAATAAATCAGTGGCAGATTGGTTCAACCTTAATTATAGGGATATCAATTTACTGATTTTTTAAGTAAAGGATTTCTAGAAATTCAATTAAAAAGTACAAATGAAATTAATTCATCGACTTGGTTTTTACTTTACCGGTTTTGTAGCCGGAATCATTATTTTAATTTTCTTTTTAAGCGGAAAAAAAACTTCTTGTGATTATGGTCCAGGGGCAAGAGTCTTGAAAGCCCTCAAGAACAAAGAAAAAATCTACACAGAAGAAGCAAAAAATCAACTTTCTACCTATAATTTAGATACGCTTTTTATCAATTCTACTTTAGAAAATGGTGAAGTTATTTTTAGCGAAAGTGAAACTTCGTTAGACACTTGCAGTTTTTATGTAATTGAATCTGAACTAGATAAAAAGAAATATAAAAGTACGTTTAAAAATTGCGATAGTTTAGTTACTGTTCTAAAAATCAATCAATTAAAAAATTAATATAATTTTTTCAATTAATCTGTTTAATTTCATTGAAACTTTTTTATTATTGTTTTTAGTTACTCCAATTAAAATAGAGATAAAGAATTTATGAAACGAGTTATTGTTGATTACAAAAAATTAACTCCTGAAATTTTGGGGATGTTGGTTGAAAAATATCCTGACGGTTATGATGACGACCACATTATTACTTTTAAAAACGCAAAAAACGAAACAGTCGAAGCTGTAGAAGTAAGAACTGAAGATTGCGTTTATCTTGTAAAAGTAAGTACCCGCTTAGAAAACACCATGGCTAATTACGATGAAGACGATTATGACGATGATGATTTAAATGAGCCTATTGTAGATATTCCTGAAAACGTGAAAATTTCCAGAGAAGACCAAGAGGAAATGGAAACGGATGATGATGAAGACGAAGAAGACGACGATTAATATTAATATAAAAAGGCTATCGAAAATCCGATAGCCTTTTTCATTTAAAGTATTTTACGATTTCACTTCTACAAAGCTTATATCTTCAATATAGTTTTTCTTCCATACAAAATTGTAGATCCACATTAGTGTAAAAGTTGGAATAATATCGGTGATTGGTAAAACCTCTTCAATAAAAACTAAAACAGAAGCTATTTTACCTTTTTTATTAGGATACATTTCTTGCATTTTTTTGGCAGCATAAGGCGCCCATAAAATATCCAGAAAAGGTCCTACTACCGGAATCGCACTACTCGCCATACCAATAGCATCATAAACTACACTTTTTAATAACAATTTATTTTTCAAATTTTTCATGGTCATCATTTTTTATAATAACTATTGCAAAAAACTTGCCGAATTTTTATGCCGACTTTAATTTATCTGAAAAATAGGACTTTAGCTTTCTTATTTTAGGATCAATAATAATTTGACAATAAGGTTGCGCTCTGTGATTATTATAAAAATTTTGATGCTCTATTTCTGCGGAATAAAAAGCCGATGCGGGAGTAACTTCAGTCACAATTTTACCATCGAAAACTTCTTCATTTAAATATTCAATAACTTCATGCGCGGTATGGTGTTGTTCCTCATCATGAAAAAAGATAGCACTTCTATATTGTGGTCCCACATCGTTTCCCTGTCGGTTGAGCGTGGTTGGGTCGTGCGTGGTAAAAAATACCATCAGTAATTCTTTATAAGAAATTTCTTCCGGGTTATATTTCAATTGAATAGCTTCCGCATGGCCGGTTCTTCCTTGCACCACTTCCCGGTACGGAGGGTTTTTTATATTTCCGCCGGTAAAACCAGAAATAATATCATTTACACCTTCCAACCGCTGAAAAACCGCTTCGGTACACCAAAAACAGCCATTGGCAAAAGTTGCGGTTTTTAATTGAGCTTCTTTCATTTTCTTTTTTACGTAAATTTAAAATTAAATAAGAAGCTGTAAAGACTAAAAGTGATAAAGCTTTGTTATAATGCTATTGTTCAGCTTAAAATAACTTATTTTAGCGGCTAACAAAGATTCTGCGTATGATTGTTGCCAAACACATCCATAAATATTATGATGATTTACACGTACTTAACGATGTAAACCTAACCATTGATAAAGGCGAAATTGTTTCGATTGTGGGAGCGTCGGGTGCTGGAAAAACTACTTTATTACAAATTTTAGGAACCTTAGATAATGCTTCTAAAAACGATTCAACTTCTTTAAAAATTGCTGAAAAAGAAATCTATAAATTGAATAAAAACGAATTGGCAGCTTTCAGAAATGAATATATCGGATTTATTTTTCAGTTTCACCAATTATTACCGGAGTTTACAGCTTTAGAAAATGTATGCATCCCGGCATATATTAAAAAAACCGATAAAGCTAAAGCTGAAAAACGCGCCTTAGAATTATTGGAATTTCTAGGCTTATCTCACCGAAAAAACCACAAACCATCAGAATTAAGCGGTGGTGAACAACAGCGTGTAGCCGTGGCAAGAGCTTTAATTAACAATCCAAAAGTAATTTTAGCCGATGAACCTTCAGGGAATTTGGACTCAGAATCTGCTGAAAATTTACATCATTTATTTTTTAAATTACGGGAAGAATTTGGGCAAACCTTTATAATTGTAACCCACAACAAAGAACTCGCCAACATGGCCGATAGAAAACTAACGATGGTTGATGGCGCAATAGTCTAGCACATGTTACTCATTCTGCTCTCTTGGATTTATATTTTTTTATCTGCAAGCATTTGGGGAGCAGTTACCAATAAAATTTTTAAAATTGAAAATAGCCATCCGGTAATTTCGCAATTGCTTGGGTTATTTTTTATTTGCTTATTTACTTCGGTATTTGCATTTTTTCAGCCAATCAATAGTTCTTTTCACCTTGTTTTATTAATGTTGAATATTTTGTTTGGATTTTGGTTGAAGGGAGAAATTTCTTCAAGTTTTCAGCAATTCATTAAAATTTTTAAATCACTCAGTAAGTTTCTAAAAATAGGCTTTTTAGGATTAGCGTTGCTGATTGTAGCGCAAGCCGCTTCTGCCCCTTTTGTGATTGATAACGAGTCTTATTACCTCCAAACCATTAAATGGTTGAATGAATATGGTTTTGTACCGGGACTTGCCAATTTGCATTTATTTTTAGCCCAAAATAGCGGTTGGCACGTATTGCAAAGTGCTTTTAATTTTAGTTTTCTCTATGAAAACTTTAATGATTTAAGCGCTTACTTATTTTGTTTGGTCTCTCTTTTTGCTTTTGAAAAACTCAATCTCTTTTTTCAACAAAAAAGTACTCATCTCGCTAATTTATTTTTAGCCATCATTCCTCTAGGAAGCGTGTTATTTTTTCAATTTATCAGCGCTCCTTCACCGGATGTTCCTGTATTTCTCATTTCATTTGTACTATTTTATTTTATTCTGAAGAAATGGAATAATTTTTCAAAGCAGGATTTTACAGTAATCGCTTTACTTTCCTTTTTTGTTCTTTATGTAAAAGTAAGCACCGTTTTTATTGCTTTCATACCGTTGGGAGTTTTAGTATTCAATTTTCAAAAATTAAAAAAAGGTTTACTTCCAATAATTGTCGTTGGATTAATTACACTTGGCATTTTATTGGTAAAAAATCAAATTCTTACTGGTTATCCCCTATTTCCTTTACAGCAATTGCAATTGTTAGAAACCGATTACAGTTTAACCCAAGACTATCAGGAATTTTTCTTTAATATGAATAAAGCCTATGCTTATCATATTAGTTTTCAAGAATACACTTCGCTTTCCATTTGGGAACGCTTTAAAACTTGGTTATTCTTGCCCAAACTTCACGGCTATTTTAATCAGTTAATTGTTCTTTTATTAATTATTTTCTCGTTTTTCATTTTAAAATCGAAACTGAAAAAACCACTATTTTTTATTTACAGTTTAGCAGTTCTACAATTAGGGGTTTTGTTTTTAACGTCCCCGCAATACCGATTCTTTTTAGTTTTCATTTTAGCATTTTCAGGACTTGGATTTTTTATATGTTTTCAGCAAAAGAAAATTTTAAAACTTCTTTTAATCTTAGGGATTTCAGCAAGTTGCTTTCCCTTGTTTTTTTCAGTTCAGTTCAATCAATTCACTAATAATGAACTAATTCAGCAAAGCAGCAATTTTGAATGGAAAAATATTGTTTTTCCTCATCAAAACTCTAAATACAAGTATGTTTACAAAGAAGAAAATTTAGGAAACCTAAACTATCAAAATCCGGTAAATATTGACTTCTTTTGGATTACAGGCGATGGAAAACTTCCTGCCATAAAAAAAGAGCAAATTGAGTTTTTTAAAAAGAATTTTCATATCATTCCGCAGCTACGAACCGGAAAATTAGAGGACGGTTTTTATGCAAAACCCATTGAAAACGTTGACAATGAATAAGAAAGAGCTCAAAGAATTTCTAGACTTTAAAGCAGAACAATACAACCAACCGGAATTTATTGAGACAGACCCGATTCAAATTCCGCACTTATTTTCCAAAAAAGAAGACATTGAAATTTCCGGGTTCCTTACCGCAACCATCGCTTGGGGAAACCGTAAAAGTATTCTCAAAAAAGCCCGAAATCTAATGGAGTTGCTAGAAATGAGTCCGCACGAATTTGTACTTCATTTTAAAGAAGAAGATTTAGATAGATTTCAAGGTTTTGTTCACCGAACTTTTAACGAACTTGATTTACAATATTTTCTTACTTCACTTCAACATATTTACAAGAATTACGGCGGTTTAGAAGAAGTTTTCAGTCAACACTCCACAGCTACTTCCACACAACATGCCATTCACGAATTCAAAAAAATATTCTTTGAACTTCCTCATTTAAAAAGGACTCAGAAACACGTAAGCGATCCTTTAAAAAATTCAGCAGCCAAAAGAATTAATATGTATTTGCGATGGATGGTAAGAAATGATAACAAAGGCGTTGATTTTGGGATTTGGAAAAATATTTCCTCCGCAGCGCTTTCTTGTCCGTTAGACGTTCATAGCGGAAACATTGCCAGAAGGTTAAAACTACTCAAAAGAAAACAGAATGATGCCAAGGCTTTAGCAGAATTAGACACAAATTTACGGAAGTTGGATGCTCAAGACCCTGTAAAATACGATTACGCTCTATTTGGTATTGGCGCTTTTGAAAAAGACTTTTAAAAAAATAAGTTACAAATGTTAAAAAAATTGTAATTTTACACCTGTTTTATAAGTTGCTATGATTGAACCTTGTTTGCCATCCAACGAAGCTAATCGATTAAAAGCACTAAAGGAGCTTAAAATCATTGATACCGCTCCCGAAAAGGAGTTTGATGATATTAGTGAACTTGCTTCTTATATTAGCAATTCACCTATTGCGCTTATTACTTTTATTGAAGAAGAGCGGCAATGGTTTAAGTCGAGTATCGGGACAGATATGTGCGAAAACACAAGGGATTTATCTTTTTGTGGCCACGCAATCTTAAAACCTAAAGACATTACCATTATTGAAGATGCTCGACTAGATGAAAGATTTAAAGGAAATCCACTCACGCAATTAAAAAATACACCAGTTATTTTCTACGCTGGAGTGCCGCTTACCGATAAAAACGGAAATGCACTAGGAACGTTGTGTATTATCGACCATCAGCCCAAAAAATTAAATAACCAGCAAATAAAAGCGCTAAAAACCCTTGCCCAACAAGTGGTTAAATTATTGGAGCTTCGAGTAAGAAACAATTATTTAGAAGAAACCGAAAGAGCTTTACGCGAAAGGAATGAGCTATTGAAAAATTTCGCCGGCGTAGTTTCCCACGATATGAAAATGCCATTGGCGAATATGATTGTGACTTCCGATTTATTAAAAGAGAAGTACAGCAAAAATTTAGATGAAAAAGGACTTCAATATTTAAAATACCTGAAGCAATCTTCGCTTACACTAAGTGATTATATCACGAAAATTTTAGCACACTACGAAACCGATAAGCTCGCTCCACGCGAAGAAGAAGACCATTTTGATATTCATCATTTACTGGAAGAAATTGTCGATTTATTGAACATTACCGAAGATTGCGAAATTAACTTCCCCGAAAACAATCTAGACCTTATTTGCAATCGCGTAGCCTTGGAACAAATTCTACTAAACTTGTTAGGCAATAGCATTAAATATAACGACAAAGAAAAAATTATAGTAGATATTAGTTGTGAAGAGCAAAAAGGCTTCTATTATTTTACCGTGACCGATAACGGCATGGGAATTCCACAAAACAAACAGAAGGATATTTTTGAATTGTTTGCTACTGTAAATCAAATTGATAGAAACGGCAACAAAGGCAACGGAATTGGTCTTTCTACCGTAAAAAAACTGGTAAGCAGTTTGGGTGGCGAAATTCAAGTGAAATCAAGTATGGGGAAAAGTACCACCTTTACTTTTAGCATCGAAAAACCTTCCCAACAAAAAACCGCTTAATAAATAAGCAACTATAGGTTAACTTTAAGTTTCATTTTCTATATTTGAACATCTTATAGAAAATAAGAAATGCTGTTTAAAAACCCGCAACTTCTTTACGCCCTCTTTTTACTGGTTATTCCTATTCTTGTTCACCTTTTTCAATTAAGAAGGTTTAAAAAAGAATATTTTACCAACGTAAAATTCTTAAAAAAAGTACAGTTACAAACCCGTAAAAGTTCTCAAATAAAAAAGTGGCTTACGCTTTTAGCACGCTTGCTGGCGTTAGCTTGTATCATTATTGCTTTTGCGCAACCTTATTTTCCGACCTCCCAACAAACTTTAAAAGAAAAAGAAACGGTTATTTATTTAGATAATTCGTTTAGTATGCAGCAAAAGGGACAACAAGGAGAATTGCTAAAAAAAGCCATTCAAGATTTACTTACGCAAATTCCGGAAGGCGAAACTTTTACTTTGCTCACTAACGACCAGACGTACAGCAAAACAACGTTAGAAGAAATTAAACCCGAATTACAACAAATTAACTACTCTTCTACTCCAACCCGTTTAAAAACCACTTATTTAAAAGCGCTGAATCAGTTTAGTAAAGATTCAAGTACGCTGAAAAAATTTGTAGCCATTTCAGATTTTCAACAAAAAGATGTGGATGATTTTTCTGCTGAAAAAAAAATTGAAAATACCTTTATTCAGTTGAAACCGGAAAGTAGTTTTAACGTGAGCATCGATTCGGTTTTTATAAAAAATCAAAACCTGGATAATATAGAATTGCAAGTCAATTTATCGGCAACTTCTACTACGGAAGAAATTTTTCCGGTCAGTTTGTATAACGGATCTAATCTCATGGCAAAAAGCAGTATTGGTTTTGAAGAAAAAAATACGGCTTCAGCAACATTTAGCTTTCCGAATAATGAAAATATTGATGGCGTTTTACAAATTATTGATGATAACCTTCAATTTGATAACCGCTTGTACTTTTCACTTCAGCAGAATGAAAAAATCAATGTGATTGCCTTAAACGGAAGTGACGATAGTTTTCTGAAAAAGATTTATACCGAAGAAGAATTCAACTTTATTTCGGTTACAGAAAATCAAATTGATTACAATCAACTGGAAGACCAAAATTTGATAATTCTTAATGAATTGAAAAGCATTCCGTCTGGATTAGGTTCTATTCTACAGAAACATATAGAAAATGGCGGATTTATTACCGTAATTCCTTCCGCAGAGAGTAATCTTTCTTCGTATCAAACGCTTTTTAGTTCACTTCAACTTGGTAATTTCAATCCAAAAATTGAACAAGAATTAAAGATCACACAGATTAATTTCAATCATCCGCTTTATCAAAATGTGTTCAATAAACAAGTTTCTAATTTTGAATATCCTAAAGTCAATAGTTATTTCCCTAGCAATAGCAACGACAAAATTTTAAGTTTCAGCAACAACTCCCCTTTTTTAAGTTTAGCCAATAAAACCTACCGTTTTTCAGCAGCAATTAATCAGGAAAATAGCAATTTTAAAAATTCGCCTTTAATTGTTCCCACATTTTATAATATGGCGAAACAGAGTCTGCAACTGCCCAAATTATATTATGTAAGCGGACAAAATAATACAGTAGAAATTGCGGCAGAATTACAAGACGACCAAGTGATTAAAGTAAGTGACAGCACCTCCACTTTTATTCCGTTGCAACGAAAATACAGCAATAAAGTCAGTTTAACGTTTCAAGAACAGCCTCAAAAAGCAGGAACTTATAGTTTACAGGCTAATGAAAAACCGCTGAAAAAAATCAGTTTTAATTACGACAGAAAAGAAAGTAATTTAAATTATGCTGAACTTTCTGGTGTTGAAAATATTGAACAAAGTGAAAGTATTTCTAATTTTTTTACGGCAGAGATTAATGCAAATGAAATGAACTTTCTTTGGAAATGGTTTGTTATTTTTGCCCTATTATTTTTAATTACTGAATTTTTATTACTGAAGTTTCTTAAATAAAACCCATCAATGAAAATCCTTATCAAAGCTGCGACAATTGTTAATTCTGAAAGTGAACATCACCTTAAAAAAGTAGATATTTTAGTCAACAACGGAAAAATTGAAGCAATTGATAAAAACATTTCGACCCAAGCTGATGAAATTATAGAAAAGGAAAATCTTCATGTTTCTCTTGGCTGGTTCGATAGCAGCGTAAGTTTTGGAGAGCCGGGTTACGAAGAACGCGAAACGCTGGACAACGGAATGAAAACCGCAGCGAAAAGTGGTTTTACAACCATCCTGTTGAACCCGACCACGCAACCTGTTGCCGATAATAGTTCGACCATTAGCTTTTTAAATAGCCATCAAGGAAAATACGGCGTTCAATTAGCGCCCGTGGGAACTTTAACCAAACATGCAGAAGGAGTTGATTTAGCTGAACTTTACGATATGAAAAATGCCGGAGCGGTAGCTTTTTCAGATTATAAAAAACCGGTAAAGAATCCGAACCTTTTAAAAATTGCTTTACAGTATACGCAAAATTTTGATGGATTGGTGCAATCATTTCCGCAGGAAAATGCAATTGCCAGAAATGGTTATGTACACGAAGAATACCAAAGTACACAATTGGGATTAAAAGGAATCCCGTCTTTTGCGGAAGAACTTCAAATTAGTCGGGATTTGTTTATTTTAGAATATACCGGCGGGAAACTTCATATTCCGACCATTTCTACTGAAAAATCGGTTCAACTTATTAAAGATGCTAAAAAGAAAGGTTTAGATGTAACGTGTAGCGTAGCGATTCATAACTTATTATTGACCGATGAAAAGCTACAAGACTTTGATGCCAATTATAAAGTGACGCCTCCGTTAAGAACCGATAAAGACCGTAAAGCTTTACTAAAAGCAGTAAAAGACGGAACCATCGATATGGTCACCACCGACCACACGCCTATTGATATTGAACAGAAAAAAGTAGAATTTGAAAATGCAGCTTTTGGAACTATTGGTTTAGAAACAGCTTTTGCTGCTCTAAACAAACTCTTATCGACTGAAAAAGCTATTGAAGTTTTAACCAAAGGCCGAGAACGTTTTCACATGGAAAATCCAACACTGGAAATTGGCAAAAAAGCAAGTTTCACACTGTTTAATCCGGAGCATAATTTTACATTTGAAAAATCACAAATTCTTTCAACTTCTAAAAACTCTATGTTTTTAGGGGAAAAACTAAAAGGAAAAGTGTACGGTATTTTAGCTAACAATCAATTGACTTTATCGTAATGCTAACTTCAGAACAAATAAAAGAAGGAAAATCGACTGCAATTGTCGCTTACCTGACCATTATTGGAGCAGTAATCGCTATTTTTATGAATAGTGAGCCTAAAAATAAATTTGCAAGTTTTCATATTAGACAAGCTTTAGGCGTTCATGTGTTATATTTTTTGTTAGTGGCTTTAATCAGTGGTTTCGACAGTTGGTTAATTTCCATCGCTTTTTGGGTATTTGTCTTTACTCTTTGGATTTATGGTTTCTTGGGAGCGCTTCAAGGCAGAAAAACAATTGTTCCTTTAGTAGGAGAATATTTTCAAAAATGGTTTAAAAACTTAGCTTAATGACGACTAAAAATCTTTCTTTAGAACACGTAATTAAACCTTCTAACTTAACTGAAAAAGCTCCGGTAATTATTATGCTTCACGGCTACGGAAGCAATGAAAACGACTTGTTTTCTTTTGCTAGGGAATTACCGGAAGAATACCTTGTTGTTTCAGCAAAAGCTCCGCTACCTATGCAACCTTACGGAAATGCTTGGTATGAAATTAATTTTGATGCTTCCCAAAATAAATTCACCAATGATGAGCAAGCTGTTGAATCGCGTGAGTTGATTGTAAAATTTATAGATGAAGTAATTGAAAATTATCACGCGGCCCCTGAACAAGTCATTCTATTGGGGTTTAGCCAAGGGGCAATTTTAAGTTATGCAGTTGCCCTTTCCTATCCTGAAAAAATCAATAAAGTTGTGGCGTTAAGCGGTTATATTCATCCTTCCATTTTCAAGGAAGGTTATGAAAACAATGATTTTTCGAAATTAAAAATTTACGGTTCTCACGGAAGTGTAGATCAAGTTATACCGGTAGATTGGGCCCGAAAAAATAAACCTTTCTTGGAAAATTTGGGAATTAACTACAAATATTCAGAATTTCCTGTAGGTCACGGCGTAAATCCACAGAATTTTATGGAATTTAAAAACTGGCTAGCAGAAAATTAATTGGGATATAAAAAGCCATCGCCCACTTCATAAGAAAGAGAACCATCTTCTTCTATAAAATAATTCACTAACGCTTGGCCCCAATAGGTTCCATCGGTAAATTCAATAATTACCCAACGATGGTTGATAATTCTTAAATCGTTAATCCGCATAAAGCCGCCATTCATACCTGCAAAAGGAACTAACTCATTATTATCTGCCGCTTTGTTTTTAGAGAAAATCTCACTTTCCAGTTTGGCTTTAAATTCATCTACATTATAGCCTAATTCTTCAACATACATTTTGGCTTTATCATCACTTTCTAGCGAATAACCATCTTCCAAAGAAGCCTTACTACTTGCATTTTGAAGGGAATCGTTAACTTGTTCTAATTCTTCCACTTTTTCTTTTAAAGAGCTGATTTCAGCTTCTTGCATCTCAAATGTTTTCTTGGCATTGGCATATTGAAATATGATATAAAGTACCGCAAATAAAAATAGGTACAAAAAAATTCTACTCTTCATCTAAATTGTAATTTTTAAATTATCGTAGGCTAAAAATACGTTTTCCGGCAGCTCCTTCTCTACTTCTTCGTGAAATCCCATTAAATGACTTATATGCGTTAAATAGGCTCGTTCAGGATTTATTTTTCTAATAAAATCTAAGGCCTCTTCTAAATTAAAATGAGATAAATGCGGTTCTTTTCTTAACGCATTTACAGTTAATACTTTTACTCCTTTCAACTTCTCCAGTTCTTCTTCATCTATGGTTTTAGCATCAGTCACATAAGCAAAATCTCCAAATCTAAACGCATACACTTGAAGTTTATGATGCCACACATTTACCGGAACCACTTCTAAGTTTCCTATTTGAAAAGGATTATCATTTAATTCAACAATATCCAATGTAGGCGTTCCAGGATATTTATTGACGGTTTCAAAAACGTAATCGAAACGTTTTTTTAAAGCTTCAATAACCCGTGGATGCGCATAAACCGAAATATCTCCTTGTTTAAAATAAAACGGACGTACATCATCTAAACCAATAATATGATCGTTGTGTTCGTGAGTGAGCAAAATCCCATCGATTTTTTCAACTTGGTTGGCCAACATTTGTTGCCTAAAATCGGGGCCGCAATCTACTACGTAAGTATAATCTTCCCATTCTATTAAAATTGAAACGCGCAAACGCTTATCTCTAGGATTGTTACTTAAGCAAACCGGATGGTCGCTTCCTATAATTGGAATACCTTGTGAAGTGCCTGTTCCTAAAAATGTTATTTCCAAAAGCAAAAATTTATCACAAAAGTAATTATATTTTTTTGTTTAACGGTCAAATCACTACCTTTGAAAGTACGTAACAAACACAATTAAATCTTTAAATTGCTATGCCAATTACAATAATGGGCGATAAGGAATTTGAAAATGTTCCTTCAATAAAAAGTAAAGCACTTCGCATAAATTTGAACGAAAATATTTACGGTACTTTTGCCGAAATTGGTGCTGGTCAAGAAACGGTACGAAATTTCTTTAGGGCCGGAGCTGCTTCAGGTACTATCGCGAAAACGATGAGTGCTTACGATAAAGATTTTAGCGATGCCATTTACGGAATTGAAGATGATAAAAGATATGTTACTGAAGCGAGGTTGAAGAAAATGCTTTCCCACGAAATGCGACTTATGGAAGAACGCATGGACCGTGAGAAACATCCAAAAAAACTCTTCTTCAGCTATGCTAATACAGTGGCTACCATAGATTTTGCCAAGAAATATAAAGGTCACGGTTGGGTAGGAATTCGTTATCAAGTAAAACCTGACGAAGATTACAATGAAATTATCCTTCACCTACGTTTTCACGAAAATGATGCTCGTTTACAGCAAAATACTTTAGGAATACTTGGTGTAAACCTCATCTACGGAGCTTACTACAAGTATGATAATCCTAAAAAACTTCTGCGTTATTTATATGACCATATCGATAAAGACCAGTTAGAAATAGATACCATTAACTTTTCAGGCCCAAGGTTTGAAAATGTAGATAACCGCTTAATGAGTTTACAACTGGTGAAGAACGGAATGACCGAAGCGGTAATGTTTGCACCCGATGGAAATAACGTATTACCAGCGAGAATCCTTTACAAGAAAAACGTACTTGCGTTAAGAGGTAGTTTTAGGCCGGTAACTAAAGTAAATATGGACATTTACAAAAATGCGCTGGATTTATTTTTAAAAGAAAACCGGGTAAAAGAAGAAAATACAGTAAGTATTTTTGAAATCACCTTATCTAACCTGCGTTCGGAAGGGGAAATAGATGAAAAAGATTTTATGGCCCGCGCCAAATTACTTTGTGCACTTGGCCAAACGGTAATGATTTCTAACTTTCAGGAATATTATAAAGTGGTTGAATATTTCTCACGCTATACCAAACAACGAATGGGATTAGCGATGGGTGTCAACAATTTAGTCGATATTTTTGATGAAAAATATTATCGTCACTTAAGCGGCGGAATTTTGGAAGCTTTTGGTAAACTGTTTTTTAAAGATTTAAAAGTTTATCTATATCCATTAAAAGACAAACATACGGGTGAAATTACCGATAGTGATAATCTGAAAGTTCATCCTCGTATGAAAGAATTGTACAAATTCTTTAAATACAACGGTAAAGTGGTTGATATCAAAGATTATGATCCTACGATTATGGACATTTTCTCCCGGGAAGTTTTACAAATTATTTCTGATGGTAAAAATGGATGGGAAGATATGCTCCCAGAGAGTACAGCCAAAATGATAAAAGAGCAGAACTTATTTGGATACCAAGAAAACAAAGAAAGAAAGCTAGCAGAAGAAGCTAAAACTCAAGAATAGAAAAAATCCTCTCAAATCAAATTGAGAGGATTTTTCCTATTTTGAATATTATACCTTTGTTTAAAGTCTTGTAATCTTCGCACCAATGGCTCTTAATCTTCCATCTATATTTTCATAACCTCGGTCTATCTGTTCAATGTTGTGAATAGTAGAAGTTCCTTTTGCAGAAAGTGCTGCAATTAATAGAGAAATCCCGGCACGAATATCAGGACTCGTCATTGTAGTTGCTTTCAATTGCGATTCAAAATTATGACCAATTACCGTTGCACGGTGAGGATCACAAAGTATAATCTTTGCTCCCATATCTATAAGCTTATCGACAAAGAATAACCTGCTTTCAAACATTTTTTGATGAATAAGTACACTTCCTTTAGCTTGTGTTGCCACTACCAACATAATGCTCAATAAATCTGGTGTAAATCCAGGCCAAGGCGCATCACTAATGTTCATAATAGAACCATCAATAAAACTTTGCACCTCATAACCGTCCTTATGGGCAGGAATATAAATATCGTCTCCCTTCTTTTCGAGGGTGATTCCTAACTTTCTAAAAGTAGTGGGTATTAATCCTAAATTATCCCAGCTTACATTTTTAATAGTTAGTTCGCTTTTGGTCATCGCTGCCAGACCAACCCACGAACCAATTTCAATCATATCGGGTAAAATAGTATGTGTACAACCTCCTAGTTTTTTAACTCCGGTAATTTTTAAAAGGTTAGAACCAATACCTTGGATGTTAGCTCCCATAGCAACCAACATCTTACACAATTGTTGTAAATAAGGCTCACAAGCCGCGTTGTAAATAGTTGTTTCTCCTTCAGCAAGTGCAGCAGCCATTACAATATTAGCCGTTCCGGTAACCGATGCTTCTTCTAAAAGCATGTAAGTTCCTTTTAGACCATTGGGCGCTTCCACTCCATAAAAACGCTCTTCTTTATTGTATCTAAATTTCGCCCCTAGTTTTATAAAACCTTCAAAATGGGTATCTAATCTTCTACGTCCAATTTTATCACCGCCTGGTCTCGGAATATAACCTTTTCCAAATCGACCCAAAAGCGGACCAACAATCATAATGGAACCTCTTAAACCACTTCCTTCTTCCTTAAACTGTTCACCTTCCAAGTATCCCAGATTAAGCTCATCACTTTTAAAACTATAACTTCCTTTTCCTAGTTTTTGAATTTTAACTCCCAAATTGCTTAAGATATCAATCAATTTATTGACGTCCCTGATATCTGGAATGTTATTAATCTTTACCGTTTCATCGGTTAACAAAACTGCACAAAGGATTTGAAGAGCTTCATTTTTTGCACCTTGTGGTTGGATTTCTCCTTGTAAAGGTTGCCCTCCTTCAATTTTAAATGTTGCCATAAATAGTGTGGGTTCTAAAAAAGGTTACTTAGTATCTTTTACGACGTTGTTTCTTTTTAGACTTATTATTGTTATTGTTGTGGCGCTTTTTTCCGCGCATTAAATTAGAAGCTTCCGTAAGGTCTTCGTCTTTCTTATTAAGGTTGATTTTACCGTCACTCAACTCATACAAATGGTCAAAAATTGCTGTATCTTCTACCGTATCTTTATTCCAGTTAAGATAACATTTTTTCATATGATTGGCGATGGTAAAAATTAAGCCTTCTTTTAAATCACCATCTTCCATTTTTATCGCTTCATCTATCATTCGCTTAATATTATTTCCATAGAAACGATATTTAGGATGATTTTGCGGATAAGCCAACGGCTCTGGGGATTCTTGTAATTTCTCCTTGGAAGGTTTTGGAAAAGGCGATTCTACATCTAATTTAAAATCACTGATAATAAAAAGCTGGTCCCACAATTTATGCTGAAAATCGGGTACATCCCTAAGGTGTGGATTCAAATTACCCATCACGGCAATAATAGAATTAGCTACCTCATTGCGTTCTTTATCATCTTCAATAGAAACAGCATATTCTACCATTTTTTGAATGTGACGCCCATATTCCGGTATAATTAATTTACTTCTTTCGGAGTTGTATTCTAAATTGTATATCAAAATTGAAGTTATTTTATCTTAGTTAATTGGAAGTAATTAACCTTTGGTTGCAAAATAATAAATATTATTGAAGCTTTTTAAAATTTTTACTGATTAAATTTAGGTTAAAGCGAAATTACCCCTTCTACCTTCTCTCCCACTTCTTTATACTTCTCTATTACGTAATCAGGATTTTTCATTTTAACGTGAATAGAAATACTGGTATAATTTCCTTTAGAGGAAGTTTTTGTATTAATAACAGCCCCCATATTATCAAAAATATTTTCTACTTCAGCAATTTTCTGATTAGAGGAAGGGACAATAAACTTATATAAATATTCACTGGGCCAAATGGAAGTTTCTTCTAATTTTTCACGCAATTTTTTATAAAACTCTTCAGGATTCTGTTTTTCTGCCATAAATTATTTTCTTTTTCAGCTACAAAGATACGCTTATTACACTATTTTTTTAAATTGCCCTACCATTAAAACGTATTTAATGCAAAAACACACAAAAATTGTTATTTTAGGTGGACCGGGAACCGGAAAAACAAGCGTTATCAATGAACTGGCGCAAAGAGGTTATCACTGTTTGCCGGAAGTTTCCCGAGAGATTATTCAACAAGCACAAAAAGAAGGGATTGAACAGTTATTTTTAACCCATCCTTTATTGTTTAGTGAAAAGTTATTGGAAGGAAGAATTAAACAAATTCAGCAAGCAGCAGAAATTGAAGCTCCGGTTTTTATAGACCGTGGTATTCCCGATGTAACTGCTTATATGGATTTTAAGGATGAAAAATATCCGGTTTCATTTATAGAAGCTAATCAAAATTACAAATACGACCAAGCTTTTATTTTCCCCATTTGGGATGAAATTTATGAATCAGATACAGAGCGTTACGAAAATCTTCAGCAGGCAAAAGAAATTGAAAACCATTTAGTGAACACCTATGAAGATTTAGGATACCATTTAATCGAAGTCCCCAAACTAAGCATCGTCAAACGAGCAGATTTTATTATTGAAAACTTAAAACAATAATATATAAAACAAGCGCAGGAAATATTACAAAAATATTGGGGTTTTCCTCAATTTAGAGCTGCCCAAGCAGAAGTAATTCAAGAAATTCTCAATGAACAAGATGTGATTGCTTTGCTCCCCACTGGCGGCGGAAAATCTATTTGCTTTCAAGTTCCTGCACTGATGAAAGAAGGAATTTGCATCGTCATTTCACCACTTCTGGCCTTAATGCAAGACCAAGTGAATAACCTTCAAGAAAAAGGAATTCGCGCATTAATGTTAAAAGGCGGTATTTCTTATGCTGAATTAGACCAAGCCTTGGACAACTGTATCTTCGGAAAGTATAAATTCTTGTACCTATCGCCCGAACGTCTCAACCAAGAATTGGTACAAGAACGCATTAGGCAAATGAATGTAAGTTTTTTGGTGGTAGATGAAGCGCATTGTATTTCTGAATGGGGACACGATTTTAGACCGGCTTACCAACAAATTAGTGATTTTAAAAATTTACAACCGGAAGCTAAAACCATTGCTTTAACTGCTACCGCTACTCAAAAAGTGGTAGAAGATATTCAGAAGTTTTTAGAAATACCGGAAGCAAAAATCATCAAACAAAGTTTTAACCGGGAAAACATTTCCCTGTTAACCGAAAAGTTTGAAGACAAAAATTATAAACTACTTCAGTTTTTTCAGCAAAATTCAGGTTCCACCATTATTTATGTAAGAAACAGAAGTGCCACACAAGAACTGAGTAATTTTTTACAATCTCACCAAATTCAAGCGGCAGCGTTTCACGGCGGACTCAATAACCAAGCGAAAGAACAATTGTTGCAAAATTGGCTTTCAGAAAAAATACAGGTGATGATTGCCACCACAGCTTTTGGGATGGGAATCGATAAAGCAAATGTGCGGAATATTATTCATTATCATTTACCCGAAAGTTTAGAAAGCTTTTATCAGGAAGCCGGTCGCGCGGGAAGAGATGGTCAAGAAGCCAAAGATTTACTTTTATATCATGAAGCTGATGTTTTGCGCTTAAAAAATCAGTTTTTAAAAATTCTTCCTACCGTAGAAGATGTACGATGGATTTACAAAAAAATAAATTCCTATTTCTCCATTCCTTTTGGTGAAGGGGAAGAAAAATTGTACAATTTCAATTTTATTGAATTTTGTAAGACCTATGAACTGCATCCCGGGAAAACCTATCAAGTTTTGCAATTGTTGGACCGTGCAGGGATTTTCAATTTTAAAAAAGAATATCATCAACGCTTGGAAGTAACTTTTAAAGTAAGCCCAAAACAAGTCGATTATTTTTCAGAAGAAAATCAAAAGTACTTTCAGTTATTGCAAGTACTTACCAGAAATTATTCCGGTATTTTTGAAAATTTTGTTCATATCAACAAAAAAGATTTACAATACAAAAGCGCGTTAAATTCAAAAGAAATTCAGGTATATCTTCAGCAATTAAAAGACCAAGAAATTTTAGATTTGCGAACTGTTAATCAAGATACTTCTTTATTTATGTTGAAACCTAGGGAAGATTTTGCAACTATAAACCCGTTAATTCCTTACATTCAGCAACAATATAAAAACAAAGCTGCCAAAGTAAACAGCGTCATTAATTATATTGAAAACAATGAAGTCTGTAAAATGGTACAACTGCTCTCCTACTTTGGCGAAACCGAAGTAAAAGCTTGCGGAAAATGCAGCGTTTGCCTGACTAAAAAGACTTCAGAAAAAATCAATAAAAAAGAAATTGCAAAGCAAATTCTAAATTTAATTAAAAACAGTCCGCTTACTTCAAGAGAACTGATAGCAAAAACCAATTATAAGGAAGCCATCGTTCTTGAAATCTTGCAATTACTGGAACAGAAAAATATAATTTATTTAAGTCCTAAAAAAACATACTTCATAAAATGAAAGACCTACGCATACTATTTATGGGAACGCCCGATTTTGCCGTAACCATTTTAGAAAAAATTATCAGCGAAAAATATAAAGTTGTGGGAGTTGTCACCGCACCCGACAAACCAGCCGGGCGAGGACAAAAATTACGGGAGTCAGCGGTTAAAAAAGTAGCGCTTGCCCATCAATTGGAAGTCTTGCAACCCACCAATTTAAAATCTGAGGAGTTTCAAACAAATTTAGAAAGGCTCAATCCCAATTTAATCATCGTAGTTGCTTTTAGAATGTTGCCTAAAAAAGTTTGGGATTTCCCGGAATTGGGCACGTTTAATTTACACGCTTCTTTGTTACCGCAATATCGCGGAGCAGCACCTATTAATTGGGCCATTATAAATGGTGAAGAAAAAACCGGCGTTACCACTTTCTTTATCGATGATAAAATTGATACCGGTGAAATTATTTTAAGTCGGGAATTATCTATTAATGAACATGAAAATGCAGGACAGCTTCACAACAAATTAATGTATTTGGGAGCAGACACCGTTGTGAAAACGCTAGATTTAATTAAAGCCGAAACTATTTCAACCCAGAAACAAACTGGCGATAGTAATTTAAAAACGGCTTATAAATTAAATAACAACAATACTAAAATAGACTGGAACAAACCCACCAAAGAAATTTACAATCTCATAAGAGGCTTGAGCCCATATCCCGTGGCTTGGACTTATATGAATAATGGCGATAAAGAATTAAGGTGTAAAATATATGCAGCTCATTATAAAACGGAAGAACATACCGAAACCACCGGAAATATAAGCGAAGAAAATAAATTGTTGAAAGTAGCAACGCCCGATGGTTTTATTTTTATTGAAGAAATTCAGCTTCCCGGAAAACGAAAAATGAAAACCAAAGAACTTTTGAATGGTTTTCAAGTAGAAGCGAATGCAAAAATGTTATAAACCCTTATAAATACTGAAACGAGCGAAAATTAAATAAAACAAGGAAGTTTTATCAACAATTCACCAAAGTTATCAACAATTATACGCATTTCCCTTGCTATTGCTTGCATAGATGAGAATTCCGTATAAATTTGTAGATGAATTCAATAAATGTTTAACCAACAATTAGTTTAAATCAAAAATTATGAACAAAACGAATTTAATTGATGCAATGGCAGAAGACGCAGGAATCTCTAAAGCTGCCGCTAAAAAAGCATTAGAATCTTTTTTAGGAAATGTAGAAGGATCTCTTAAAAAAGGTGATCGAGTTTCTTTAGTAGGATTTGGATCTTGGTCTGTATCTAAAAGAGCTGCTCGTGAAGGTAGAAACCCACAAACTGGGAAAACTATCAAAATTGCTGCTAAAAACGTAGTAAAGTTTAAAGCTGGATCTGACTTACAAAAAGCAGTTAATTAAGCTTCTATGAATTAACTGTTTAATTCATAAAGACACTAAAAGCCTTTCCTATTGGGAAGGCTTTTTTTATACTTTTTTTTTGAAAATATTGCATTTATTAAATTTTTAAATTAGTTTTAAATAAAAGAGCTTAAAATTTGATATCATTACAACCAAATAAGGGCAGATTATTAGTTGCAGAACCATCCATTATTGGAGATCTTTCCTTTAATAGATCGGTGGTTTTACTGGCCGACCATAATCAAGAAGGTTCCATTGGTTTTATACTGAACAAAAAACTGGATTTTACACTTTCAGATTTAATCCCTGATGTAAAGAAAGATTTTCAAATTTATAACGGCGGCCCTGTAGAACAGGACAATCTTTATTTTATTCACAAAGTTCCCAATCTAATTCCCGATAGTATTGAAATTAAAAATGGAATTTTTTGGGGCGGTAATTTTGAAGCTGTTAAAAGCTTAATTGATAACGACTTAATATTAGAAGACGATATCAAGTTTTTTTTAGGCTATTCTGGTTGGGATCCCGAACAGTTAAATTCTGAATTACAGTCCAACGCTTGGATTGTAATTGAGGATGAAGACCAGAAAACCATCCTTCAACAAAACAATGCTGATTTCTGGAAAAATAAAATGAAAGAATTAGGCGGTGAATACTTGATCTGGTCCAATGCTCCAGAAAATCCCAGTTACAACTAAGCTAATCTCGCGCTAGCATTCAGTTTTGCCAATAATTGTTTAGCTACCTTATTTTCAAACGTCTTCTTTCTGTATTTTGTAATGGGTTGAATTCCAGTAATTACATTGGTTAGGAATAATTCATCGGCTTTTTGAAGCTCAAAAGGAGAAACAGCTACTTCTTCTAAGGTGAAATCATCTAATTTATTAATGACTTCTATTAATTTTTTTCGGGTAATTCCGTTTAAGCAACCTTCTTCCAGTGGAGCGGTTTTTATGGTGTTGTCTTTTACTACAAACAAGTTTCCGTTAATAGCTTCCACTACACTTTTCTTTTCGTTTACCAATAAACAATTCTGATAATCGTTTTCTTCGGCATAAATACTGGCGAGTACATTTATAATTTTATTGGTAGATTTTAATGTGGAAAGCAAACCGCTGGTAAGGTAATGGTCTTTAAATAATTCCACTTCATAATCCTCTTCATTAATCGTATAAAAAGGATTTTCCAATTCAAAAGTTCTTATAAAATAACTTACTTCCCGGGTCGTGGGTTTATATAAACCGCCTTCTTTTCTAAAAACATTTATTTTCACTTTGGCGGGCTTGGTTGAAAGTCCGTTTTTTTCAATGAGCTGAAGAATTTTTTCCTCTAGAAACTCCGGTGAAAAATCCATGGGGATATTCATTCGTAAAATTCGCATGGAAGACATTAACCTAAAATAATGATCTTCCCAAAACATTACCTTTCCATTAATCACACGGATGGTTTCAAAAACACCATCGGCATAATTAAAACAACGATTATTCAAGCTGATGTTCGCTTCTTGTTCTTCTAAAATATTCCCTTCAAAATTGACCATAAAAAAACCCCGATTTTTCAATAAAAAACGGGGCAAATATACAAAATTGAAAATGTCTTTTAGGCAGAACCTAGCACATGTTTTAAGTCAGAAATCATATTTTCCCAAAGCATTTTACCTTCGTTCACTTCATCTTCATCTTCGGCAAAATCGGTAATCATTAAAGAAACGTCTTTGGTAATTTCATCTACCTGAATACGCATTTCAAAAAAATACGAATTTCCTTCTTCTTCATCTTCCAGCCAACGCATTTTAATACGCTCGTCACTTTTTTTGCTTAATAGTTTGGCTTGCTCTTCACTGCCTTCCCAAATAAAGGTAAAAACCTCACCGCGGGAATTTACATTGTCTGCATACCACTCACTTAAGCCTGAAGGAGTTGATAGATATTGATATAATAGTGATGGAGACGCTTGGATAGGAAACTCCATTTCATATTTTATTTTATTGCTCATACGTCAAAAATTAGTTGAAAGGCAATATATATATTCTTGAGTAAGATTAAAAGAAAAATTACTGATTTTATTTTTTAAAAGTTATTTGTTACAGAACAAAATAATTTTATATTTGCACCCGCAAACGGCGAGGTAGCTCAGTTGGTTAGAGCGTCGGATTCATAACCCGGAGGTCCCGAGTTCAAATCTCGGTCTCGCTACAGTAATAACAAGGCTTTCGAGAAATCGAAAGCCTTTTGTTTTTTAATGGGTACAGAATAGGTACAGAATTTTACCTTTTTCAAATTTAAAAGTTAAAGTGATTTAGATAATCTCATTTCGAGATAAATGATATTAAATTCTACTATTAATTAAATATAAAATTGAGATTGTAATCCCTATCGACATTATTGAAATTTTATTTTATTGATTATTGTGATCAATAAATGTTTAGTAAACTTTATAATTACAATTCTGATTTTTAATTTTTAGTCTTTCCATTTATAATTCATTATTATTTATTTTGGAAATCCTAACCAACTTTAAGATACCTTTTAATATAAATTTTTAATTAAAGATGAAAATACTAAATAATATACCTGCTAATAATCTGGAATGATTTTTTAAATTTAAAGTTAGATTCATAGAACTCTAAACTATAAGCGTGGAGTTAAGAAGAATAAATTGAAATTATATCAAGCGCAGCAGGAATTGTAATTGCCTATAAATTTTATACATACTTAACCATTACTAATAATTTCTATAACAGAAAATAGTAATATTGATACCCAGAGAAATCCGTTCGAAAGTAATCTCGTAAAGAAATAGCCAAATTTAAAGTATAAAAAGTATATTAATATGATATAAAAAGACCGACAATTTTGCCGGTCTTTTTTTATAGTTTAGCATTTAAAATTAACTTCCTTCTCCCCTTTTTCTCTTGAAATTCTAATTGAAGTTTCTCATCTTCTCCTAACACAAATTTCGGGAAAACATACACGAACCTAAAGCTTTGGCTATGGTACACTTTATCGGGCACTTTATACTTTAAAATAGGAGTTAAAGAAAGCTTTTGGTAAGAGGATTTTCTTTTTTGATTTCCCTGAACCCGGAAAAGTTCTAGGTATTCTAACTCCAGTGCAATCCCTGATTTATTTTTAATTTCTATCACTAGATAAGTTTGATCACGACTATAGGCTAGTCTTTCCATCTTGAGTTTGATACCTGATCGACGTTTAGTTTTGATATGCTGGGAAGAAGAAGTTAAAAGATATTCGCTATATCTTTCAAAATATTTCTGTTGTCTGCCGACCGAATCTTTTTCAAAAACAGATAGTTTTTTTTGGGAGATAGCGTGCTCGGTTCCCACACGCTTCTTATTAGATATAAAATAAGTAAGCTGCTTTAAATCATCGCTGTACTTAACAATGTAGCTAAATACATTACCATCAACGGTAATCACTAATAAATTCCCATCTTTACCATCTATTCCTTGCAAAAGTCCCAGGTATTGAGGTGCCTCTCTATTATAGGTAAACGTAAAATGATTATTTCCGGTAATTGCTTGTTTGATTGGCGATGGGAAGAACAACGCTACTGCTTTATAATTATTTACATATAGCGTGTCCGGATCAGAGAATGCAAAAGTGGTAAAACTTGAGAACAGTAGTAGAAATTTTAGAATTAGATTTTTCATAATTTATTGTTTTACGGGTTTTAAATTCATTTGATATTGATCCAAGATGGTTACTTTCACATTTCGATTGTTTCTTCTAAATAAGTTTTTAAGCCCGCTGACTTGAGGCACCGTTGGAATATTAATAGAGCCTACCGTCTGGTCGAGTACTTCCCGTGTAGCTTCTTGTTGAAAGCTATTTTTCAAATAAACCCCTTCCCCTCCATCCTGAAGATCAAAAGCATTTAGTTGTACTTCTTTTTCTTGAATATGGGTGATTTTCAGTAAAGTTCTATTAGGAGCAAAATTAACGGTAGCATAAATAGGTGTATTTTTAAGGTACTGTTTTCCTCCTATCCAAGATTTTTTACCTAAGCGCAGGGATAATCTTTCATTAGTACTAATTTTTTGTTCGCCATCAACACTCACTGATATGATTTCATCTGTCCTACCTTTCATTGTTGATAGAGTATTTACCCCATTAGCGGCAAAGAACAATTGATGTTCTAAACCTAATTCTTCTAATTGTTCTAATTGCTTCTCCTCCTCCAATGTATTTTGAGAAGGATTGAGGGTACTGGTATTATTTCCGGCTTGTCTTATTCTGGAATTATCTGAATATTGTTGATAGACACTATCGATCAACTGTTGTTTTTCATAAGCCAATTGATCTTCCCGATAGGTCCCGGTAGTATCAAACAAATCTTCATTATAAACTTCTGGAATATGTTCCGTTCTTTCTTCCTCCAGATGATCCAATGCTTCGATCTTCGTGCTGTACTGCTCGGGATCTTTTTCTAATTGCGGAACCGGAGGCTGTTTGTCTTCTAAGGATTCTTCTTCCTGTTCTCCAAAAGTAATAATGGAATACCCTACGATAAACAATACCACACTTAGTAATATTACTATCATTACGATTTTATTCTTTTGTACTTTCATGGCTATGTATTTTAGTTAAACTTTGTTCATAAAAATTTTTAATGATTAACCCGTGGGGATTGTGTGGAAAATTTCGATCCACCTTCATCAGTTGACCGCTGGTTTTAATTTCATAGGAATCGGTAGCCTCGCCCCGGGTAATACTAAACCGGGTGGTGGTCATAAAATTGATTTCGCCATTTTTTAAAGATATTTCTGAATGTATAGCACTTATTTTTTGGATCAATGAGTATTGCAATAAGCGATTGTAAATTCCTTCGGCTTTTTTTTGACGATAGAGTTCAGCTATCGAGTTATCCCCAAGCCACAATGCCTTTTCCATATTTCGTTCAAAATTATTGGCATTGATTTGATAGAAATAACGGTGAAACATTTCTAAATGGGCTTTAGCTTCCACTTCTAGATTTTCCCGATGTTCAATAAGCTGTAAGGGGATTACTTGTCCTTGATCATTAATCACAAATGCACTTTGCTGACTTTGTTTAAAAATTCGGTAGGCAAAGAACCCCGATGCAATCATCGATAAGGAAGCACCGATGACGACCGTTAATACGACAAAACGATTTGTCCTAAGAACTTTATAGATATTGGTATAAGGTGTTTTCATAATTTTATGAATTGATTTTATCCTCCGGTAAAAAGATGTAATACAAAGGAGCTTGACTTTTTATATAATTTGAATTTTAAAAGCACGATAAATCCGATAGAAGCCAGCTCAATAAGCGGGGCAAAAAATTCACTTCCCCAATCGGTACCAAAGAGATCATTCCAAAAGCTTGAATTTATTTCTGTATAAAGGTTATTAATGAAAATGTTTACCAAAAAGAAGGCAGGCACCAACATATAGACTCCGGCATAAAGTTTAAAAAACTGGTAAGCTAAGTTTCGAAATTTCTCGAAGACCGCCAGGCTAATGACCAGCGGAAAAAACGCTTGCATCAGCCCCAATAAAAAATAACGTTCAGCCAGAAATAAGGGATAGATAAATAAATCCAATAACCAAAGAATGACCCCAGCAATAAATGCAATCATTTTTAAACCAAAAAGTGGGGTAACCAAAGCTTCGTAAAGCACGGCCATCGCCTTTTTTGTGGCTTCAATGGCACCTACATCTTTCTCCAAATCGACATCACTTAATTGTAATGGCATCAGTGCCGGTGCTGTATTTCTGTATTGACTTTCTATAGAAACCAGAATACCATCAAAGACCCCCAGAATTTCAGTGGAAAAGATCACTAATAGTACAATTAAAAAGTTTTTAAAAAGCTCATTAGGACGAAGACCCCAAGTTTGACCATCGGTGTTTGCCATTCCTTCATTATATTTTTTTAAAATATTGACCAGAAAGAACAATATGGCAAGCGTCTTCATACCTGTGATGGTATATTGAGAAAAGTCACTTTCTTTAATCGTCTGGAATACCGTATCGATATATTCTAAACCTATACTCATCAGAAATCAGTTTCACGGTTATTGATTTTATCCTGCATTTTTCGAAAAGATATAATGCTGCGGTATCTTTGCGTTTTATTATTTACCTCCGCTAACATCTCCGAGGAAGTTTCTTCATAGGCTTTAAGTATGGCTGCCCGTTCTCCATCACTCATTTTTAAATAGTCACTGGTTAAAATTTTATCGATATAATTTACATTTTGGGTAGAGCGTTGCAGGATTTCATCAAATGATTCACTTACCTGATCGACTTCTTCTGGTTTGATATAAGGAGAACTTAAAATTTCCTGTAAATCCTGTTGAACCAACTGGTAAAGTTGCTGATTGTTTTGAATAAGGTTACTGACCGCATCTAGCTGCTGAATCACATTACTTACTTTTTCAATACGTTCCTTTTGTTGTTTTAAAAATTCTACCGTTTTTAAAAGGTTTGTAGTCTGTTTTGCTGACTCTACCAACTGCTTGGCCAGGCTGATGAAATTTGTATTGTCATATACAGGCATTCCCTGTGACATTGCTATGCTTGGCATTAGAAAAGCCAAACATAGTGTGATGGCTATCTTTCGAAACGGTGGTGATATAAGGTTTTTCATGTCTATAAATTTTAAGATTCATTTTTACTTTGAAGAAAATCTTGAATAGCCTGTTCCATATTCCCCGATTCTTGGAATAGCCTAAGAATTTGATCGCTTTCTTCTCCATCGGTGAGGTAAGCCGCGTATACCTCAGGAGGAACCTCTAGACGAAAAATATTACTCTCCTTCCCTATTTTAATAAACATTTCTGTATATTTTCTATCACCGGTGAGACGATTCCGGATGGATCTTAACTGATTCAGATCGTGACTGGAAAGGTTCAGTCTTTTTTGTAGGTCATCGTAACCTTTTTCATTTCTAAGGCTATATACCACTTGAGTATTTTCCAAAATACTAGCCGAAGTAGCGTTTTGAGGTAATTGATTGATCGATTGAAGAATAATACCGATGGCTCCATTTTGTTTTCGAATAGCCTGATAGTAAAACTCCACACTCTCCAACACATTTTGAAATTTCAATTGTTTGGCAAACTCATCAAACAAAATGATTCCACGTTCAGAACGATTTCGCCAAATTGTGCGTTGAATGGCCGATTTAATTAGCTTCAACATCACCGAGAGGATTTCTTTATTATCTCTTACCTCGTCTAATTCGAAGATAATCATCTGCTTATCTTCAATCCTGTAAGTCTGGTCTTCGCCAACCTCAAATAGAAAACTATATAAACCATCACCTACATACTCTGATAGAATATGTAAAAAATCATACGTACTGAAATAACTCTCCCGTATACCAAGCAGTTGATGAAAGTGGTCTTTACGATGATCTACAAAATCATAAAGAGAACTCAGAGAATGTTCTTTTCTAATTTCTTTATAGTAATACAATAGCACCTTTTTCATCGCTACCTGTTTTGCCTTAGAGACCTTGGCTCCTTCTGCCATCAACTCTAACAGAAAAACACTTAAGTCTTCCAATCGCTCCGGGGTCAGGTCTTGCTCACTTGAAATATAAAATGGATTAATCCCTAAAATTTCTCCGTGCTGATAGCGTAAAATAATATGCTCGTCAGGATATAGTTTTGCAAACTTGGAATAAGAACCCCCCAAATCGATGATCACCAATCGTACTTTGGCTTCGAAATACTGTCGAAGGATGTTATTGGCCAAAAAAGATTTTCCTTCCCCTGTGGGGGCGAATATGGCGAAATTCCTTGCCTTAATTCTTCTTTTCTTTTGATCCCATACATCCTTTAAGATGGGTAGGTTATGTTGACGATCATTAAAAATCACCCCTTGTTGGTCTGATTTATAATTGGTGCTTTGAATCCATAAACAAAGGGCGTGTTTCAAATCACTTACGTATAGATCTTCATCGGTAAAATTACTAGAATAGCAGAAATAGGAATTTAGATAATAATGCTTTCGTGCATCTCCTTTAGGAGCATAAGGGATCATATCCAATTCTTTGAACTCACCTTTTATTTGGGAGGAAATAGATTTTAACTGCTCTAATGTTTCACTCCAATAAATGACATTGAGCTGTCCTCGAATAATTCGCGATTGTTCATCTTTATTGATCCTATCCAGAATATGCTTTATTTTTTCAAGAATCACTTTGTTTTGGGTTCCAAAATTTGCGCTTTTTTGAAGCGCAGTTACTTTTTTCTCCAAAAGTTTTCTCCATCGGTGTTTATCATCAAGAAACAAGACTTGGTTGACCATATGGTTTTCGTGGAGATTAAGTCCTAAACCATCGATAAACCCCTGATGAAAACTGAAATCGTCCGAAGTAAATTCTTCATTGATTTTACTGGTTTGCAACGTATCACCAAAACATAATTCGCTATTAATAGCCAATACATCAAAATAATACTTCCCGATTTTGATTTCCTTGCTTAACTCGATATCAGTATCTACATGTTCATTAAACCCATTAAAGTAACGCTGAGTTTGCTGATGAAATGATGAAGAATGTAATGGTTGTATCTCTATTTTTTTGGAATTTTGAATAAAAGCGATCACATCGTACACGGAGTGCTGAAACGCCTGTGCCCTAGCTTTTATCTTCTTATAAAAATCTGTTTTTACAGTTTTAAAAGGATTGATATACCCACTAGCCTTAGTGGTTTTAGAGGCCGGCAAAATAAAATATAGGTAACTCTGATGTTCTAGGTAGTTTCTCCCTTTAAAATAGTGATAGGTAGACTTTTGTAAAAACGTTTCTCGTTGAAGCTGCTCTCCTTTATAAATTGATTTTCTATAGAGATCCTGCTTATGCACAATGGTGCCCACCGGTAAGCTTTTGATGGCTTGAAAAAATTGGGCGTGCAGTGCTTCAAAATCCTTTTCTGAAAGCGAATAGATTTCCGGAAGCTGCAATTCATAACCGATCACCAGATTTCCATTAGCAGCAAAAACTAAATTATCCTGTATATCTAAAATGGGATAATGTGAAGAGAGATTAAATTCATTCATAGTCAAGAGTTGATTGGCGTTTATTACTAATTCGTTTAGGAAAAGATTTTTTTAAAAATCCTAAATGGGGTTGTTTTGAGAACCTGTTAAGCCCTATAAAAAGAAGGCAGTTCCAGGCAATTGCGGTTAGAATGGTTAACATTCCAAATGAGAAAATAATTACCATCAAAGAGCCGATCACCGATAACATCTGCAGCGCAAAGAGGTTTAAGGGCAAACCGAAGATGACCGCTTTTTTTCGTATATCCCGATAGGGTTTAAATTGTTTCATTAGACCACTATTCCTATCAGGTACGTAAAAATTCCTACTACTGCACCCGCAATAAGAACAAAGATGAGCACACGGGTGATCCCTTTTTTAAGATCTGCATTTTCTCCAAAAAAGTGACCGGCGTTAAAAAGGAAACCCACTAAAAAAATGACTCCAAGGATAATGGGAAAGATCGCTCGAATGGTATCTGAAATATCATTCACGGAATTTTCAATTCCTCCGATTTGTGCCCAGGCCGACCCTGTGAAAAAGAGTAATAAAAGTGAAACATAAATAGCTTTTTTCATATCAAATAAGATTTTTGTGATACTTGAAATTGATAAAGTAAAGCTATGACATTCAGAACTTTATTATGCTGAACGTCAAGAATCTGTGAATAACATTCTATTTGCTATTCATTGTTGGAATATGGTTCTAAATCATAATAAAATAAATGATCGTTTTGAAAATTGCTGTTGATAACCGAAAAAGTAATAAGGATAATCATCTCTAAAAACGTCAATTTTCTATCCACAAGTCTTGGAGGCTCTTCGTATTTAAGTTCTTTTATCTTTTGCATCCTTGCTGAAGGCAATCAAATTAAAAAGTTCCCGCATCCTACTTCGAACGCGGTTTCCATAGCGCTCTTCCAGTTCCTCTGCATTAAGATTAGTAGTGACGTGAGTTCTTAGCTTTCTGTGGGTATTTAAATAAAGTTCATGTCTTGAAAGCAGGATTTCTCCCATCACATTACAATCCTTTCCATAGAATCTACCGTAAGGCTCAATACCCAGGTCATCAAAACAGAAAAAATTGGAATTGCCGTAATCTTCAATAGCCTTATAACCAAGATGGTTAAAACTAAACACCACATTTCTACTAGGAATCATCTCATAAGGACGTTGCTGTGGAACCAAAAATTTTAAAAGCTTCATTAAACTTGTTTTTCCACAACCCACGGGTCCGGATAATAAAATCCCTTTATGGACATCTATTTCGAATTTTTCACAATTTTCCTTATCCCTAATGAGGTATGAACACAGCTTGTAGATAATCTCTCGATCCTCTCGGTATAATTTAAATTTTTCCCCGAAAAGCAATTTACCTTTAGCCTCCAGGTAGACTTGCATTTTTTTAAAATCATAACGAATTTCTTTTCCGTAGATTTTTCCTATTTCATAAGCAACTCCACCTTCCTGAATAATATGTGGTGATTTAATATTCATAAGGGCTCATCATAATTTTTATCGTCACTAGTTTTAAGGTTGTCCCGATTGGGGACATCTAGGTTAAGTTTTTCAGTGTTTTCATTTTTCGAAAAATTTAAATTTTCAAAAATTTGTGTTTTTTTATTGTTTTTAATGTTTTCTATAGTTTGTATATGTTTTATTATAGATACCAATGCTTGTTCACTACTTGTCCTATTTTTGGTATGGTTGGGGTATAATACTTGTTCACTACTTGTCCCAAAATTGAACATCTTAATTTTGCTACCCTTCCAAGGATTATGGGAAGGCATATAAACCAAATAGCTCCAATGGCTCAATTCTCTGATGCATCGATGGTAAGTGGATTTGGAACCAATTTTAGCCAGGTTCATCACTTCCTGGCGATTAATAAAAAATTCACTGCTATAGTAATTGACATTCCAAAACTGAAAGAGGGCAAGGTACAGACTGATGTGCGAAGGATTTAGTCGGTTATCCCGAGAAAAAAGCGCAAATACACGATTGAGATGTTTGATGTAATTTACTGCTTCCAAAATCAAAAGGTATGATGTATTCTATTTTTCTCTAAAACAGCATTGATTTCTTCCTCATCATAATAGAGAACACCTCCAATTTTAGTATAAGGCAGCGTGCCGTTAATTCGTAAATTCTGAAGGGTGCCGGGGGAAATCCCTAAAAGTTCACGGACTTCTTTTGACCGTAACCATTTCTTCGAAGTAGTTGAGTATTGTTTTAATAGTAATTCTTGGATCTCCTCAAGAAGTTCAAGTTTAAATTCTCGAAGATCATCGGTGGTAATGATAGTTGCTGACATAATATTTGTTTTTAAATTAAAAAAGCGAGTACCCTCCTACTATCACCTATTCAGGTACTCACTTAAATTTGGCTGATGAATTTGCTCTATTCATAGAACGGTTCCATCAACCGTTGATTTGACTTTCATTACAAATTTTGAATCTTTTTACGGGTTCTTATCCCAAGATGAATCGTAGTTACGACAAACTTTAACATCCTCTCTAAATAGATACAAAAAAGCCCAAATACGATGATTTAGGCTTTAATTTTAATCCTCTAGGGATTTTTCTATCAAAAAATTTAAGAAGTAGCTCGAATCGTAACTACGTTTTTTCGAAGCCTTCTTCTTTATCCATTTTATGTTGAAGATGAATAATCAATTCATCAAGAAATTTAGTTCTACTTCCCCTCCTTTCCTTTATCTCTGAATAGGTTTTATAAATTTGATCAAGTTTGATATTGAAAAAATCTTCAAAGCTGGAAGTAATCATTTTCAAATCAGCTGCTCCGTGATTCACACATTGATCGGAATAGAGCGCATAAATGAGTTCAATCAGTGCTGTCTTGGAAGCTGTCCATACTAAAACTTGATGCTTTTTCTGTTCATATTTCTTGGTTTGCCCCGGCTTTAGTTCTTCTAAAGATTCCCTTAAGTAATGTATGAATTGATACATGGCTTTTACTTTTGCCCAAAGCATATCGTGGGAGGTTGAAAACTCCGGAAACTGATAGTAATCGGTAAGTGGGCTAACCGGAAATTTTGAGCGATGGGTACGTGAAAAAAACTGATGGTCTAAATAAGTATGTCCAAGCTCCATATAATGCACGAAATCAGAATTCTTATGGAAAAATTTATTGACCCTTTTTAATTCTTTTTCATAATAGTTAATTTGATATTGTAAACCAACTTTTGGTTTTTGAAGTTCACAGCTTCGCATTTCCGTATAGTATATTAAGTAGCTCATTGGGATTGATTTGATATTTTTGAAAAAATGAATTTCTTTGGGTATCGTTTCAAAATCATAATCCTCCACTTTCTTCTTAAGTGTAGAAAGTGTTTTGTTGCAAATTGCAATTGAAATCATAGCCTCTTTTAATGAGGTTAATTTTTGCCTTTGAATATTTTTTATTTTTATTTCAAAATCGTGGGTGGTCTTCTCTGCATTTTTCATTCTATTCCCATTTAGTTTTATTGAATCTGAGATTCTATATAATCTAACTTAAAGTTATTTTTAGCTTGTATATAAGCTATCTGAGGTAATACTTCTGCTCCAAGCTTTCGTTTTTCGAAGGAAGCACTTATACCAAAATCAACATTTTTATAGTCGAGGGTTCCTGCTCGCTTTATACTTTCGTAAAGCAGTTGACGGTAAGTTTGATATTGATAGTTAAACTCATAATTTAACCCTACTAAACTGGGAACATACGATGGTTTGTTCCCTTTAAAACAAAACATTACTCCAATAGGATCAGAAGAACCTTTTATTTTTTCTTTAGGATAGAGCAAAATAAACTCCCAAACTTGAGAAATGTTCATCTGTTCAAATACTTTTTTTGGATAAAGAAATGTATTTAAGTCTAAATTTTTTTCTTTTACGTTTTGATATAATTGATAGAGAATTTCTAACTGTTCTTGGTTAACATTTGAAACGATTTCAATAGTAACCAATCTTTGATAAGCTTCAATATCCTTTTTAAAATGCTTTCTTGATTTTTTAGAGAGACGTTGTAAATACTCCTCTTCACTTTTCCAAGCTAACTTATTAATGATACATAAATCAGGCATCTGAATAGGGATATATCCTTGAGATTGAAATACTTTCTGGTAAACATTAGGGACTTCAAAGTCTCTTAAAACAATTTGTTCAATGGCTTTTTCTTCCATAATAAGATCCAATTGATCTAACAAGAAATGAAAGATTTCTGCTTGATTTTCTTGATCTAAAACTTTTAAGGGTAATCCATCTGTAAATAAAGATCCTAAGCTCAAAACTTTAGAAGTAAATTGATATGGATTAGTTTTTCTTTGTTGCTCTAATAATTCTGAAATTTTAGGTTTTGCAAGCAGGTCATCTTTCCAAATTGATACGGTAAAAGCTGCTAATGCAATTAATTCTTTTTGAGAATTAAAAACCTTTATATACAAGAACTCCCAGTTATTTTCCGGTAATTTATTTCCCGTGAATGATTTTTCTAAAAATTTAAAACCTTCCCAGTTTAACAGGGCTTCTCCCTGAAAATGTGAATCCCACAAGTTTTTATCTATTTCCTGAATAGAGCTATACGTTTGAATACTGTATTTCAAATTTTTCTTCTCGGCTTTTTCAACTGTAAATTTTTTTTGAAAAGCACGATTCAGTTTATCATAGGTGTTTCCGGTCTGATTCATAATCATAGGATACAATTTTTTTAAGCTCTTTGCTAAGGCTTTAATATCAGTTGCGTGATTATGATTTGATAGGGTAATTCTAAGTCCGGTATTTTTAGAAGGAACTGCCGGAAATAACCCCATATTCACATAAAATCCTTCCTCCATTAATGCTTTGGTAAGTTGATAACCCGTCTCGGGAACACCAGTGGCAAGAAAAAATACTGGAGAGTCATTTTCATCTACTAATGGTAATTGATATTGTTTAATTAACTTCTTAAATAGACTTATCTTTTTTTGAAGTTTATTTTGCAGTTGAATTATATCTGTAGATAAATGGATTTTTGCGGCCGCAATAGCAGCTCCCACCGAAGCAGGATCTAATTGAGCTGAAAAAGTAAGCGGACCTCCAAAGGTTTTTATTTTCTGCTGTTTTTCTATATCACCACAAACGATAAATGATCCATTTGCTCCAAAAGCTTTACTTAAGGTACCTATAACTACTACCTTTTTTGATAAAGGAAATAATTGATCGTAAACGAAACCCCGCCCCATTTTTCCCTTCCAACTCATTCCGTGAACATCATCAAAATAGAGGTGTAATTGCTAATATTTTTTTGATAGTTCCATTAACTGCTCTACAGGGCTATAGTCTCCATACATGCTATATACTCCATCAGCCATATACCAAATATGATTCACTTTTGAAGAGATTTCCTGAATTTTTTTCTCCAGCAAGTCTAGCCTATTATGTCTAACAAGTTCAATTTTAACTCCTCTTAGTTTTAATCTTTTAGCAGCGTCTTGTACACTCCAATGAACTTGATGATCCAATAATATGGCATCCCTATCTTCAACCAGCACAGGAATAGCAGCCATATGAGCAAGCGTTGCATTTTTAGAAATAACGACCGGCTGCTCATAAATTTGATTGAGCAGGTTCTCTAATTCAGCATATAAAGGATGCGAGATATATGATTTTGAAAGTGGAAATTGCGTACCATAATTTTGAATAGCTTCGATGGCGGCATCTTTCAGTCGCTGATCTTGTTCTAAACCAAGATATCCTGTGGTTCCGAAATGTTTTAACTTCTTTCCATTTACTCGCATATGTCTTCCATCAAAAGAGGATCCTTCAGCATTTAAATGTAGAATTTTCAAGTTTTTAGCATAAGTAAAAACCTCGTCTACCGTATCTAAAAAACGGTTATGTTTCAGTTTTGCCATAATCAATAATTTTTAAGATTAACAATCTATTTTTCTGAAACTAAACATTTTATAAATGTGGACTGGTAATTATGAGTAGTAACTAGAATAATAATCCTTCTTGGATAAGAAAAAATCCTTTAAAGTAAAATTTCAAACAAAATATCTAGCTATTTATTCCAAATTACTACAAAATGAAGCAATATAAATTACACTTTATCTGATTTATTTGTAATTTAATCGTGAAAACGTGTGATATGATTAATTATATAAGAACGGATTATGCTGAAATATATCTGGAAAATGGTATTCTTTTTTTCAATTATTCCAATATTCCGAATTTCGATTTAAAAGCAGCAAAGAAGATCGTAGATGATCGAATTTCTTTGCAAAAAGAAAAGGCTTATCCTATTTTATGTGATATGAGTGCCATCAATTATCCTGATATTGAAGCAAGAAAATACTTAGCTTTCGAGGGTTCTTTGTTGATTAAAGCCGTAGCCTATATCGTTGCTATGGACATTCCTAATCATTTGCTTGACTTTTTTATTGAAGTAAACCCTCCGCGTGTTCCTACAAAAATCTTCTATCAGCGAGAAAAGGCCATTGAATACCTACAGCATTATAAATGATAAAGAAATGACAGATCACCAACAACAACGGCGCATTAGTTTCTTAAGAAAAATGATACTGGAATTAGCGAAAGGAAATTTTCAATATCGAATTGAGCTTTCTGGAATAAAAGATACCATCGAAGATTTTAGTTTACTAATGAATATGCTGGCTGAGGAACTAGGCTTACTATTGACGGTCCGATCAATGAAACTAAGCCAGCCTCCTATCATTCTCATTTATGATCAGTATTTTACTTTAATTTCTTATTCTATTCCACCGGCAGATCGTGAAAAATTTAATATTCATATTTTATTGGAAAATACATTAGATGAAATACTTTTAAAGTCTACTTTAGATAAACTAAAACAAAGTATCCTTGAACTTTCTGAAGACATGCACCATACCGAACTTTTACAACTTGGTTTTACAACGAATTCCGGATTATCTCATTGGAGTTTATCAGGGATGATTTATCTATTACATCATAAGAAAAAAGATTATTATTTGATTCAGGGATTATTACAATCCACAACTCCTATAACGCTTAACGAGAAAGATTCGATATCGAATTATCCCAAAAATAATGTACTTCAGCTTCAAGCGGACATTCAAAAAATTAGAGATGTTCACCAATATATTTTAAATCATCTTCACGAGTCTTTACCCTCAATTATTCAACTATCAAGACAGTTCAACCTAAATGAGAATAAACTTAAAAAAGGATTTAAACAATTATACCAAACGACTATTTTTAAATTTCATCTTCATAAACGTTTGGAACAATCTTTAGTGCTCATTAAAAATACCCCAATGTCTTTAAAAACAATTGCTTCCTCCTTAGCGTTTAAGAGTTTTCCTCATTTTTCCAGAGCTTTTAAATTGAAGTATGGTATTTCTCCTAATAAATTTAGAAAAGGTAGAAAGTGAGTAAACTACTTTAAAGCATTAATATATAATCCTCTAAAAGCAATTCTTTCTACCTTAAAAATAAATTAATTGTTTCAATTTTATCTCAGTCAAGAAAACATAGGTTATGACAAGGGATAAAATTATTTACATAAGTATCAGTTATATACTTCTTATAGTATTCGCATTTGCAGCGATCACCAAACTATTAGAACAAGAAAAGTTTTATACCAATTTAGTTAATTCTCCAATTCTAGAATTACCGAGTTTGGTCATCCATATTATGGCTTGGTTAATACCTATACTTGAGGTGTTTGTAGTTATCGGTTTAATTTGGAAAAGGTTTCAAGTACAAGCAATTTACCTAATTGTGATTCTACTAATAACCTATATTATTTATACCCTAGCAATACTATTGGTAGCTCCTTACTCCCCTTGTTCTTGTGGTGGAGTAATTGCATTAATCGGTTGGACTCAACACTTATACCTTCAAATTGGTTTGTTGAGCTTAACATTTGTGGAGATGTATTATCATTTCAAAATATCAAAGAGCTAATTTTTGCTGCGCAGCAAAGTCAGGAAAAAGCTGAAAACCTGTATAAAAGAGTAAGCATATTTTTTAACCATTAAAATTTTTAAATTATGAAAATTAAAATGTTATTGCCCGTATTGGCATTGATTTTTGCCACCGGGATGTCATTTACTACGGTAAGTGCAACAGATCAACAAGTCACTGGATACATTAATGGTCCCAATGGATGGGAATCGGTTAATGTAGACTGTGTTATGGGTTCGGAAGACTGTAAGGTAAGATTTTTACCTAACCCTACCGAATATCAAGTATTTGCCACTGAAGATGAATCTACTCCTCTGAACTCTGCTTCAGGTGAAATAATTGATCTTTAGGAAAAAAAGTCCTTGCGGTCTAACCGCAAGGCTTTTTTTATTTAATTAAAGGTTTTGGAATCCACTTAAACACATAAGGTTTTTCATTCATTAGTTGATGAGCATAAACAATTACTTCATCATAAGTTAAACTTTCAAGATATTCTTGCTTTTCTTCTATTGTCACCCATGGTTTACCGTATTTTGTGTATTCATATAAATTTTTTAGAATTTCCTTATTGGTATATTTATTTTTCTTAGCCTTAAAATTAGTAATCGTCATATCAAAAAATCCCTTTGATAAGTTTCCATCAATAAGACTTTTTACTACGTCTTTAGCTTCATTTATTAATCTTTCGCCATCTTCAGGTCTGGCACCAAAGTCAATTGTAATTTCATTATAATAATCTGGTTGATGAGTTTGATAATTACCAACTCCTATTCCATATGGTCCCCCTTTATCCGAGTCAAAACGTAAACTTTTCATTAAACTATAATCTAGAATTCTGTAGATGATGTCTCGTTTAATTTGATCTTTCCAATCATTATTTTCATTTATAGGTGTTAAATAGGATAGCTTAAAGCGGATATAATCCGATTTACCACTAGCAGAATATTCCTGCTCTTCAGATACTTTTGGTTTATGTATAGGTTTTTTTGGTAATTTCGGACAGTTATTTTTACTATTTAAATTTGGTAAATTACCTAAATATTTTCTACATAGTTTCAAGACTGTTTGTTCATCAAAATTACCTGAAAATAAAAATGTAAAATTTGATGCATCAGCAAATAATTGGTGATATGATTGATATGCACTCGCCAACTCTGTTTGATAAATACCTTCAAGGAGTTTTGAGCCTTGAGGTACGTAGTATGGATCTTGAAGATTCTCTTTGATTTGGTTGAGAAAATCATCCTGATTTATTCTATTTAGATTACGAAAAGAGGCACCATCTTTCCAGTCATGAAAAGCATCATAATTTTTATTGGGGTCAGTAAAATAGAGATATATTAGTTGGAACGTTAATTCTAAATTCTCTAGACTGGTATTCACATGTAAACCGGATTCGTAAGGATTAATATAGGGATGGATCATAAATTTATCTAGTTCGTCTTTTACCAATTTTTTTAATTCAAATTTGTTAAGATCCCCCACTCCCGAATTTTTTATAATGTCCGGTGCATTGATGACATTGTAAAAATTTTTTGAAGAAAAACATTTTGCTCCTTCAGAGGAATAACCCTGTATTCTAAGATTATTTTCATCTCCATAAACACTGGGAGCTACGTCACCAGATTTGAACAATATTTTTATTCCGTTTTTTAACTCATACGATTCCGCATTTGGAATATTAACCATTATTTTTTTATAATCAACTAATTTAAAATCAGGTATTTTTTGCTGTAATCTTGTTTTTAATAATTGACTTGAAGCTAAAGGTGCATAAAATTCAGTTTTTGATTTTCTAATCCAATTTCGGACGGTAGATTCCTTAAGTTTCATTGCAGGATTAGCATTAGAAGTAATCAAAGAAATATCTTCAGGCATAGATTTTAAATATTTACCTAAAATGCTATCCAGGTGTATTACCTTGAGTTTTTTCAAAAAATTTTGTTTTTTAGGTATTTCATCGGCTATTAGAGGTTCTTGATCTACAATATGATTAATTATTTTTTGAGACCAATAAGAGGAGCTTTGTAGACTTAATTGATTAAGCTTCGCATACTCTTCTTCTTTAATTCTATTCATTTCTTCGTTAGTGATTCCATTTTTATTTAAGTCATTAATAACTTGCATTACTGCTTGTATTGCTTTCTTATTTTGACCGCGAGGAGCACCTATACTTATTTTTAATGCACCAAATTCTTTGAAACCCGCATGTGCAAAATAATGGGTATTGTATTGTTCTGAAATGTTCTGGAAATGTGTATTTAGAAGCTGAACAACAATACTTTTTAGCCAAATTTCTTCCAATGTGACTTTTTTATTCGTATCTATATTTCCTTCAAACTCTTTAAAATATAGCCGCCAATATACCTCCTGAACTTTAGCTTCAGATACCAATTCTTTCCGCTCTTGTTTAATAAAGCAAGAAGGGCTACTTGCATAAAAATTTTTTATTTCATCAGTTTTGGAAGTTATATTATTTTCACTGTCTCGGGAAAAGCGATGTTTGATTTTAGTTTCTAGTTGACTTATATCACCTATATTTCCTGTTATGATTAAAGAAGTATTTTCAGGAAGATACCATTCGTTATAGAAATCTATTAATGGCTCCCTATCTATATTCCATATATACTCATTAAAGTCTTCTGGTATTGAAGAGCTCCCCTTGAGCTTTCGTTCTACAATATCGTCTAAGTATGCCGTACTCGTACCGCTTCCTTTACGATCGTGTTCATCAATAAATGGAGATCGTTCACTATTTATATATTCCTGTTTAAATTCCAAATCATATAAAATATCGCTATAGAATAGAAAAATAGCGGATAGTGCTTTTGGATTGTTAGGAATAGTTACTTTAAAACTGGTATAGGACAATTCCGTTTTTGCAGTAAATGACTTTGGATTAATTTTAGCCTCTCGAAATATATCTGATTCATATCTCATTTTTAAATTGATATGCTTTCCGGCTTTGAGTACCATATGTTCCATAAAATGAGCCATAGCAAATTGATTTTCTTTTTCCTGATTACTTCCAGCTTTAACTATTAAGTTCAATTCAATCTGATCGGTTTTACAAGTAGGTTTTAAATAATAACTAAACCCATTTTTTAAAACACCATTTATAGGCAGATGATCCTCTGGCATAATTTCTTTATTATCCTTTAAGTCTTTTTGCACTACAGTTTGTGCTTTCCCGATAAAAAAGGACAGGTATAAACACAATAATAAAATCTTCTTTAAATACATAATTATCATTAATAACCCGGATTAGGAATTAAGTTAGGATTGCTGAGTAATTCTTCTTCAGGAATTGGATATAACTGGTCTGTGGATTGCCAGTTTGGACTTATTTCTGAGAGCACATCACCTACTTTTTGCGTTCTTTTGAGATCGAGCCAACGATGCCCCCATTCTGTAAATAACTCTCTTCTACGTTCTACAGCTATTGTATCAAGTAATTGCGACTGCGTATAAGATATTTGAGTATCTAATTGTGGAATACCTGCTCGTTCCCTTATTTTGTTTAGCGAAATGATTCCTTCCTGTAATTGATTTTGATTTATTAGTGATTCACTATGTATTAGGTATTGTTCAGCCAATCGTAAGACCATCGAATATTCTTCATAGTTTGCCCCGGTGGCATATGAAATTTTATATTTATAGGGATAATAGAATAGCGTTTCATTATCATTATAAACTCCTACCCATTCTGTAAAGCGAAGATCATTTGCCTCAAATTGCTCAATTAAATTTTCGGTAAGGGCAACAGGACGTAAATAATTTGGAGTACTCGTAATAATAAAAAAATTTCCTTCCGGGGTATTCGTAGATGTAGCTCCCGAACCTCTAGGAGATATTTGCAACAAGGCTTCTTGACTATTCGCTAAAAAAACTTCCTCTAGATTAGTTAAGATTTGATAGTCGGACTGATTGTTTATTACTTGGGAACTGTAATAGGTAGCTTGAGACCAATCTTCTAGGTACAAATACACCCGCGCCAGTAAAGCATTAGCTACGTCTATGGTGGCTTTTGTTCTTTCTCCTTCCGGGTATGTGGAAGGCAATAAATCTCTAGCCTCATTTAAATCTAGAATCATCTGCTCGTACACTTGAACACTATCTACTTGATAAGCCAATGCATTAGCTCTGTAATCAGTTTGTAGAATTAATGGGATTTCACCATATAAATTCGTCAGGTAAAAATAACAGAAAGCTCTCAAAAACTTTGCCTGTCCTAGTAATTCTGATTTTACTTCCGTAGAAACATTAGAAGTAGACTCTAGTCCTTCTATCGCAGCATTACACATATAGATAATGTTATACGCACTAGCCCATAAACTATTGTTATTGGTATTATCCGGTAATAATTCGTGTTTTTGAAATTGCTGTAATTCTAAATAGGTTTCTATTGAAGTTGTTAAGTTATCTGAAGATAATCCGGCTAAGACATTTACTGAATTAGCAATACCTCTAGAGAACGAAGCTCTAGAGAGTTCATTATAAATACCTTCTATAGCGCTCTTCGCCGTTTCATCATCATTGAAAACCATCGAACTTTCCATACGATGGTCAGGAACATCTACTTCGACAAACTCTTGGCAAGAGTGAAGTATTGAACACATTAAAAAAATTAGTATAATTAATTTATATTTCATGTTTTTTTATTTAAGGTTAAAAATAAAGCTGGACACCCAAGGTTATTGTTTTTAAAGGAGGTAAAGACATACCGGTTTGTGGATCAAGACCTTTAAAATCTGTAAGGGTAAAAAGGTTTTGACCGTGCATAAACAACTTTGCATTTTGAATCCCTACTGCGAGATCTTTGATAGGTAAATTATAGGCCAATGAAATAGTTTTTAATCGTAGAAAAGAAGCATCGCTTACGGAAAGATTACTTCTTATAGCATTTGCATAGGCAGAATTGGCTGCAGAAGATTGAGAGAATTGCTGAATGATTGTATTATCCCCCTCTTGTTGCCATGCATTTAAAAACTCTACTGGCTTATTTCCATAATTTCCGGGAGCCGTATAATTTGTAAAAAAGTTATAATTCTTCTGGTTCACGTATTCCAGTAAAAACTGTAGATTAACATTGCCCCAAGTAAGGGTATTGGTTAATCCGCCATAATAACGTCTTCCCAAATTTTGTATTACTTCCCGGTCATCATAGTTATAGCTCCCATCGTTATTGATATCTTCTACCTGATAGAATCCAGTTTCAGGATTAATTCCTAAATACCGATAGCGTAAAGCAATATTTAAAGGCTCACCTACTCGATAAATATTTTGATATGGACTTTGTTCAATATTTTCAAAAGCAACTAATTCATTTCTAGGAATAGTTAAATTTATACTAGTTGACCACTTTAATTTTTCACTTGTAAAATTACGTGTGGTAAGGCCCAACTCCCATCCTGTGTTTTGCACTGTAGCAGGAAAATTTGCCTGTACCGAGGTAAAACCTGTTATTGATGGGAGCGGATAGCCTACCAATTGATTGGAAGAGCGATTTCTATACCAACTCAAATCGAATTGTATTCGATTGTCGATAAGGCCTAACTCAAGAGCTGCTTCCAATTTTTTATTGACTTCCCAAGAGTATTCAGGATTCGTTAACTGTGTAGGATAAAGTCCTCCGGGACCGGGTGTAGGCTCATAAGTATCCATAAAACCATAATCAGGAATTTGATCACTTCCTGTACTTCCATAACTGGCACGAAGTTTACCGAAACTAAGCCATTCTACATTTTTTGCATATTCTTCTTCTGAGAATATCCAAGCTGCTCCTATCGCTCCAAAATTGGCAAAACGATTTTCTGCTCCAAAGCGAGAAGAACCATCTCTTCTACCTGTAAAGTTGACGTAATATTTTTGATCCCAATTAACGCCAACACGCCCGAATACTGCACTGTATCGATAATCGATAGTTTCATCGGTATTCACACGAACTTCTTCTGCTGCAGTAAGGTTTCCTATCGTCTGTTCGTTACTATAATTGTTCCCAATTACGACCAATAAATCATCTTGGCTTTGCTGGAATGTGAGTCCTGCTAATGCCTCTAACTGTAGCTTATCTTTTTTAAACGTATAGGTTATTTGAGGTTCTACAATCCAAGATTTTCTTTGAATATCAGTATGGGTAGAAGATGAATATATATTATTCCAGTTCTCAGGATTATAAGCAAGTTTAGGATTTTTTAAAACTTCATTATTATTTAAATGAGAATAGCCTAAATTGGTTTTAAAGTTTAAATTTTTAAATAACTCATAACTAAAGTTAAAGTTGGTAAATAAATTCGTACTATTTACGGTATGCTTTTTTTCAAGTTGTGCGATGGGATTGCCCTCCCAAACCCAATTTTCCCAGTTTAGCTCTCCGTTTTCTGTATATATAGGTGGGGCATTCGGTGGTAAACTAGTAGCAAGACTAACCAATGAGTTATTAAATAATTCGTTTTGGTCTACTCCATAATTTGCACTAAAATTTAACTGCAACCTTTGATCTTTAGCATGGTGATTAATATTTACATTAGCCGTTAACTTTTGATACCCAAAATCTCCGGGAAAAACGGTACTTTCTTTATGATACCCGGTACCGAGGTTAAATGAGGTCGTCTCATTACCACTAGCTACGGCAATATTAGCATTTGTGATACTCGCTGTTTGCCCAAAAAGCTCTTCCTGCCAATCGGTATAGCGATTTTGATCCCAAAGCACTAAATCGGGAGCATTATACTGGGTGGCTTCTACCCCATCATTTGCCAAAGCTTGCTGGCGCATAGCTATATATTGCTGCGTATTTAAAAGTTCCATTTGATGAGAAACCTCTGAGAATCCTGAGTACAGGCGTGCTTCTATCTGTAGTTTACCACCTTGATTTTTAGCTTTTTTGGTCGTGATCAATACCACGCCATTAGCCCCTCTCGATCCGTAGATGGCAGTAGCATCGGCATCTTTAAGCACTTCGATACTTTCTATATTCGCTAAATTAAGCGCATTCAAAGGATCGAGTCCCGGCACATTTGTTAGTAAGCCACTAGTACGAACCGGACTAGAATTTATAGGAACGCCATCGACTATAAAAAGCGGCTGATTTCCGTTATTACCCGGACTGTTACGTAAGCTGTTTTGCCCCCGTATTTGAATACTGGCCGCCAGCCCTGTGACACCACTTTGTTGTACCACCTCTACTCCCGGCATTCTACCTTGTAGCGCTTGTAAAGGATTTACTACCGGTTGGAGCTCAATCTCTTCGGCAGAGACTTTTTCGATGCTTCCCGTGCGTTCCCGCTCGGTAGTGGTATAATACCCGGCATTGATCACTAGATCACCCAACGAGTTTTCTTCTTCTTGTAACGTAATATTGATTTGGGTTTGATTGGTGACCGCAATCGTTTGCGTTTGATAGCCTAGATAAGCAAATACCAAGCTGTCTTGTGCTTGTGCGTTAAGCTTATATTCTCCATCAAAATTAGTGGTCGTTCCACCAGGTTTATTTTTAAAGGTAATATTTACCCCGGGGATGGGCATATTATCGGTATTGGTTACGGTACCCGATATTTGCTGTTGCCCCGTGCAAGGAATAGCCCAGCTACTCAGGACTAAGAAAATACTTAGCCTAAGGCAGGATCTGAATAAAAATTTCATATTTTTGAAATGTAATTAGTTAAATATTTGAGTTTAGTTAATACACGCCTTCTCTGTCTCGCCAAAGTATAGAGAGGGCTTTTTTATGGATATAATTTTACCTCATAAGCTTTTGTTTTAAATAATTAACCCGACCCGGGCGTAGGTACTCTTCTTGCCCTTATGCATACCTATAATTATCACTACGATTGATTGAAATGAATCAACCTTGTAAATGTGGTTTGATTGGTTTTTCATTAAAAAAACCGTGCACATTCCATGGGCTTATCTATGGAGTATCTAGGAAGTATCCCAGACTTTTCCTTACGAATAAAGTTTTATAAATAGTTTTTAAAAGATGATTACTGTAACAATAAACACAGGTCTTGTAATTCAGCTCTATTAAGTAGTAACTTATTTAGCTTTATTAACATCCTTATGGCCTGTTCTTGTTTAAAAAAGAAAAAGGCGCAGGTCTCAGCTTATCAAACAGTGGTACTGGTATACCGTGCAACGATAAGAGAGCCCACGCCCGGGTCGTGAGCATCTTAGCTTATCATCTCGTTGCATAAAATTACCAGTTTTCTGTTTGAGACTCAAAGCGAATGCTTCTAATATTATTACTTTAAGAAGTATCGCAAATTTAATATTTCATGCTAATATAATAAAATTTTAATTAATGGTACAAGTACCGTTGTTAAAAAATAAAAAAAGATGCCTCTTTGTATATGACAACCATCGAGATTTGATTACAGAAATTGAAGAATATATAATTAGTAAGGTTAAAGAAATTAGAATTGAAAAAGGTGTTTCTCAATTAGCCTTATCTCAGAAAATTAGTCTGAGCAGTAGTTTTATATCACATGTTGAGTCGAATAAAAGAAGAGCTAAGTATAATATCAACCACTTAAACCTTATTGCAAAAGCACTCGACTGCTCTCCAAAAGATTTTTTGCCCGAAAAGCCTCTCTAAGTTTCTTAACTACCATCCTATCTCAAAGTTGAAAATTTTATAAATCTTAAATTCTATAGTTTCTTCTCCTTTGGAGACCTAGTAAATAAAATTAAATAATCTGTATAAGTTTGGTAATCGGAAGCCTCTACCCGATCGCTATCATGACCTTTCCAGATTTCCATCTTGACCATTTTATCTTCTTCTACCATAAGAAAAATTAAATCTGAAGACGTTTGAACTTATTAATTTCAACTATCTACATTATTGACAGACAAGAAAATTACTCCTTAAAAAACTTTTCTCAGAATTTAAGCATAAATACGGAAAAAATCGCCCATAGTGAATTCAATTTATTCCCTAAATAGAATTTGTAATGTATTAAGAATAACATTGAAAGATTTTTTGATGACGAATTATTTAGATAATCATTTTTTACTTATCCATATATTCCTGCCATTTGACTATTAGGTATTTGGCTTTTTTAGATTTTTTTGATAAATCTAAAAATCCGTACTCATAAACAAATAAATAGACATCTTCCTGTTTATTTTTCCAATAATGCGTGAAAAAGTTGGGATTGAAACCTTCTTCTTTTAAATCTTTTTTATTAATAGTACTATAGCCTTTACGGTTTATTGATTTTAAAATTTTTCTGTTGAGTTTCAATTGGCGATCTATCTGGTGATAAAACTTTTCTGATAGCAGTCTTTGGTCGTAATGGAAACTACTTTTACAGGTGGAGCTACAAAATTTTTTATCAGATCTTCCTTTTATATTCTCTCCACACACTGGGCAATTCTTTATCATCTTATTTATTTTGTGTTTAATATACGTATAATAAACGTTTAATAGACTAGTAAACAGTATTATATACCGAATTTTACCATATGATCAAGAATTCTAAAAAGGTAATTATTATTTCTCACATTCTCATTGAAGGACGAGCCTGTATAGGGATAAGGCATCAACACGATAAAAGGATTGAAAAATTATGCAGAAATATTCCATTTTATAAATGGTCTAGTGAATTTGGAATGGGATATGTTTTCAATTCCAAAGAGAATTTAAAACTAATTTTTAAAGTTTTTAAAGGCAAAGCTTGGGTAGATACTTCGAAGTTTTTCAAGAGCAGCCCTATCTCCTCTTCCTCCCGAAAGTTTAGTTATCAGGCTTACCTTGATTCTGACTCTAAATCTAAAGATCGCTGTCCGCCTTCATTTTTGCACAAACTTGAACTAAAAGGATATTCGCTCAATACTGCCAAGTCCTATATTAGTTGTTTTGAAAAGTTTATGTCTTATTACTCCTCTAGTAATGTAGATCATTTGGATGAACAAGATATAAGACGTTACCTACAAAAACTTATACGAGCAGGAAAGTCATCTTCCTATCTTAACCAGAATATCAATGCTATTAAATTTTACTATGAAATTGTACTAGGAATGCCTCATCGATTTTATGAATTGGAAAGGCCTAGAAAACAGAAAAAATTACCTAAAGTACTTAGTAAAAACGATATAAAATTGATGCTTGATCACACCAATAATATTAAGCATCTATGTATAATTGAATTATTGTACAGCGGCGGCTTAAGGAGATCCGAGCTCTTAAACCTTGAATTAAATGATATTCAAAGTAAACGCTTTTTAATTAACATAAGAGATACGAAGGGGAATACTGAAAGATTCACACTTTTATCAGAAAAGACGCTTATTAATCTGAGATCATACTATCGCGAGTGGAAACCAAAAAAATTTCTTTTTGAAGGTAAGCCAGGCAATAAATATAGTGCTACAAGCGTGGCTGCCATTGTTAAACGTTCAGCATCACGTGCCGGAATTTCGCAAAAAGTAAGTCCGCATATGCTTAGGCATAGTTTTGCAACACATTTATTGGAAGACGGTGTAGATTTAAGATATATTCAACAACTTTTAGGACATAAGACTACAAAAACAACTGAAATTTATACCCATGTCGCTAATCATCAATTAAAAAAAATAAAAAATCCATTAGATTCACTATATTTGGATAATCGATAAATTGTAAATAAACGCAATAGCGTTTATGCACATGTTACCAAAAATATGAAACAAAAATCACAGGTTTCAGTCTTTTAATGTATTGTAAAACGGAAAAGCATTTATTTCTTTTCTAAATTTTGGATTTTTAAATGTGGAAAAATACTAAATAAAACTCTTGAAAATAAATCTTTTGTAAAAAGTTGCTACGGTTTTCAATTGTCAAAAAATAGCTGAATGCAAAAAAATAAAAAAAGAACGTGCTCACTCCTACCCAAAAAATTAAAAAAATCCTGATGGCTAATCTGGACGCAAAAATGAAAACGCAAAAAAATAAAACGGATAAACTGAACATTCTTACTCTTGCTCAATTAATTTAAAAAATCTTTACGGCTGATCTGAACGTAAAAAAGTTTTATTCAAGTTTATTTTCAGAAAGTGATCTTAAACAAAACCGAAAAGCCAATTTTTAAAAGGAAAATACTTTTGGTAACAATGTATATCTTCAATTGCGGCTATGTGTCCTGCGGACACAGACGCTGGCGCGTCGAAGTCATTTCTTTTTATTATCTTTATTTCCTAAATTCCCACAACTGAAAGATATACGGGACCGTTGGGTTTAATGCTGGAGCAAGTTTGCGCAACTGAAAAAAGCCTGGTTTGATTTTCGGATTTTTTTTTAGAATTTTAAGGTAGATAGTTCAGGAAAACTATCGTGCCGAATTTCAAAATTTTGCGGAACCACCACTCAAACGTGGAATGAAAAACAACAACGGAATTGCTCACTCTAACGCTGACCGAATTGCTGTGCGGAATTTGACAAAAATGCGGAAAAACGGAAAACAGAACAGAACGCAAAAAAACGTCTGACTTCCACTCTGCCGAACAAAAACACAATCGGAATTTGAGCAAGTTTACGGAATTGAAAAACGACGGAGCCCACTCAAACTCGCAAAAAATAAATCAACGGAAAACCAAAATTTCGGAACAGAATTATAACCGGACAAAAAGCACTAAAACCCAACAACGGCTATAGTTCATTGCTACGGATTTTCTGCCGAAAATCCTCGCACTTTTGCTATCTTTGGTTCACGGCGGAAAATCCTCGCGGATTTTCACGCAACGAAACCATAGCCAAACACGTTGTAAGCAAGCTGAAAAACAAACTGCGAATGAAATTTAAACTGACTTTTTTACTTCTAATTGGAATTATAATTAACGGATTTGGACAAAATCTGAATATGGTAATTGAAGTAAACGAAAGGTTAGTCACTTCCGAAATTTCAGGTGCTTATTTGAATTTTGAAAACACGGACGGAACTAAAAGCAGAAATTTAGTCGGATATCATCCTGGAGAATTGATTCTTAAACCAGAAGATTGGAAAAAAATAAACTCTGACCTGACAAAAGAAATCACTCTGACTTTTGACTATAATACTTTCAAAGGAAACGGACATCAAATCGGGAATTTTGGAATTGAAATGAATAAGGAAGATTTTGAAAGAAGATATCTGATTTTAAGAGTTTATGATTTTAGAGAAAGGAAATTCAGAAAAAGATATGGATGCCTGACGGATAAAGATTTTATAGCGGAATTAAATTTTCCTCAAGGTGGAATATTAGTACGATGCAAATAGTAAAAAGCCAGCTTACAACAATGTATAACCGCAATTACGGCGGATTCGACTACGTCCGAATCCACCCGCAATTGCTAACGCCAGTTCTTAACCGAAAATTACTATCTTTAAATCCGTAACTGACGGTTATACGAGACCGTCAGACTGTCTCAAAACCATGCCATCTTTACCGATCATTTTTCAGGATATGATCTTTGGTATGTTTATCTTTAAGGTATGGAATATCAACAAGGACAAGACCGGGAACAGCTCAGCCTTTA
>NZ_RXOM01000064.1 GCF_008692195.1 Salegentibacter sp. R32 | reverse complement strand
GAGGGTGTAAAATAAACTCTGTCTGAATAGAATTATTTATTAATTTCATTCAGATAGAATTATGACAACAAAGGAACAACAAGAATTTGAGAAAAAGGTACTTGACCAGTTTATGTCTGGCAAAAGCCTTTTTGGAGCAGACGGAGCTTTTGCTCCGATGCTCAAGAACGTCATTGAGAAAGCCCTTCAGGCTGAGATGGACGCTCATTTGGATAGTGAGCAGCGTTCCAAAGGGAACAAACGTAATGGCAAAGGCAAGAAAAAGCTTAAAAGTGGCTTTGGCTCCTTTGATATAGAAACCCCTGAAGATCGTCAAAGCAGCTTCCAACCGGACCTGGTTAAAAAGCGACAGACGATTTTAGCGGATAACCTTTCAGAAAAAATCATTGGCCTTTATGGACTGGGGATGAGCTACCGTGACATCTCTGGGCATATCAAAGAAATGTACGATACCGATATTTCCCATACTGTTTTAAGCCAAATTACCGATCAGGTAATTCCTGATATCAAAGCCTGGCAAAGTCCCCCTCTACTGCATTGTTTGGCTTGATGCAATGCATTATAAGGTTAAAGTGGATGGAAAAATTATCCATAAAGCACTTTATAATATTCTGGGTATTAACAAAGAAGGGAAAAAGGAAATCCTGGGGATGTACATTTCTGAGAGCGAAGGTGCCAATTTTTGGCTACAGGTACTTACTGATCTTCACAACCGTGGCTTGCAGGATATTCTAATTGCCTGTACCGATAATCTTAAAGGCTTTACACAGGCCATTTTGAGCGTATACCCAAAGGCTCAGGTTCAGCTTTGTATTGTACACCAAATCCGCAATTCGCTTAAATACGTGGCTTCAAAGGATCAAAAGGGATTTATGAAAGACCTGAAAAAGGTCTACAGGGCAGTCACCAAAGATGTAGCCGAGGATGAGCTATTGAATCTGGAAGAGAAATGGGGCCGTAAATATCCTGTGGTCATTGAAAGCTGGCAGTACAACTGGGAGCAGTTATCCCAGTATTTTGAGTATACCCAGCTAATTAGAAAGATTATTTATACCACCAATGCCGTAGAAGGCTTCCATCGTCAGATTAGAAAAGTTACCAAGACCAAAGGTGCTTTTACTAACGATATGTCACTACTCAAGCTGGTTTACCTGGCCACAAGGAACATCGAGAAGAAATGGACCGCTCCTTTGCATAATTGGAGCCTTACAATCCAGCAATTTTATATTAAATTTGGAGACAGGATACCACTGGATATAAAAGCCAATTCCACTGGGGCTAGCCCCAGTGGAATTGAAACATCAGACAGAGTTTAATTTACAGACCC
>NZ_RXOM01000065.1 GCF_008692195.1 Salegentibacter sp. R32 | reverse complement strand
CATTTTACATAACGCAATTTATAACTGCAAAACCTATCCTTAAATTTCAACTGCAACTTTGGTTTTGCATTATAAAGCCCGTGCGTTATGTAACTTGGCTTGGGGCAGGTTTTTGTGCATTGGTTTTTTTGGTGGCGCAGCGCTTTGGTTTTTGCTGTTGGCCAAGGAGGTGCGTAAAAAATGCCTGTACTTTTTCCGTACAGCATTTTTTATGTGCCGGACGCTGCGGTGGGCATTGGGCAAAAAGCAATGGGCTGCTTTGGCTGTTGGCGCACAAAAACCTGCAATGGCGGTGGCGCGCGGAACAAAACAAAAAACAGGGGATTTTGAGGAACGAAAAAACTGGGTTTTGTTTTGTGGGGGCTTTATCCGATGGGATGGTATTTATTGATGTCTTCTTGTAAATCTTCTAAATCGTTGATCAGATAGGCTTCCGTTGAACTCACGTAACGGTGCCCTGACATATACTGAACTTCCCGGAGGTTGTACATTTTTAGCCAATGCACGATAACACTTGTCCGTATTTGGTGTACACTTTCTAGCTTTTTGTTCAGCTTTTTAAGTTGTGGTAAGAGTTTGCCTATGATGTTATTGAACTTTGTACTTCGCCCAAAACTGGTAAATAATAAATCAGTTTGTTTTCCTGTTTCAGTTAAAATATCTGCTCTTGTTTTTAGTTGATACTCCATAAAATCCAAGATTTGATGTGATTCTAGGTTTAAGGTTCTTTCGTTACTTCTTCGTGTTCCGTTTATAAATATTTTGCCTTCCCGTAATTTTAAATCTTGTGTGGTTAATCTTCCCAGTTCTGTACTATTTAAACCTTGATAAACGAGTAAACTTACTATAATTTCATTTCGCTTTTTAGCTAAACTATCACTTTCTATGTTCCTGTAATCGTTGTATAATTTCTCTAATTCTTGCTTATTGAGTGTATTGTAAAGTATCTTTCTTTTTACGCCTTTTACTGCAATATTTAAGGTTGGATTTTCTTTTACTAAATCAAGTTCTTTTAAGTAGTTGTAATAGTGTTTTATAGCATTGGTTTCGCTTTGTATGGTGCGTTGTTTTACTGTATTTCGTAGTTTTTGGATATAATGTACAATGTCGTTATAACTTGCTGATATATCTTCTACATTCTCTTTTTTAAGCCATTTTAGATATTTATTGACAACTCTTTCAAAACTTTTAATCGTCTGTAAACTGTAGCCTTTTTGCAATAAATACTTTTTAAAACTTGGTTGCTCTTTTTCATTGAGCATCTTTTGTAAAACCTTGATTTCTGCATCTTCGGTTTTTGGCTTTCTTCGTGTCCTGCTGTCCTTGGTTTTGCCGAGTTTTATTTTAGCCATTTTGTTCGTTGATTAAGTGCGTATATACTTGAGTACTTTCCAAACTGTTATGACCTAAAAACCTGCTGATCTTTTCTAATGGCATTCCGTTTTGTAATAGATGTGTTGCAATGCTATGGCGCAGGACGTGTAACCGTACATTTTTTTCCTGTAACCCTAAATCATCCGTTCGCTGTTGTAATAATTTTAATCTTATGGCCATAGATTGCGCATTCATCCGATTGCCTTTTTGACTGATAAAAAATGCGTTGTTTCGTTTGTCTAATACGATTTGTGGTCTGCTATCATAAATGTATTCCTGTAGATATTGAGAGTTGGTTTTGTTAAATGGCACTAACCGTTCTTTATTGGCTTTTCCTTTTCTAACGTGCAATATTCTTCTATCAAAATCAATGTCGCTTAAATCTAGATGATAGCCTTCATTGCGGCGTAATCCACAACCATAGAAAACCGTTAACATTGCTCTATCTCTTGCGTTAAATGGTTCTAATTTGTTATTCTCATTATAACCGTTAGTAGCTTTATAAAGTAGTTGTATTTCTTCTTGGGTAAGTGTTTCTATTTCGTGTGTATCGTCTGTTTCCCAATCGATATTTAAAGTTGGTAATACTAATCTTCCGCTTTGTCTTAAATAGTCTGTGAACTTGTATAAAGCTTGTAAATGCTTGTTTAAACTACCGTTACTTAATCCGCCACCTTTTCTATCATTACTACGTAATTTTAAGTTTTGGTAATGTTCTTTAATGATGTAATTATCTAATTCTGTAATGTGATTTATATTATTTTGCTCTAAAAAATAAAAGAGTTCTCGTATGTGGTTGGGCAAGTTATAAACTGTACTTTCTGCATAGCCTAAAATGTCTAACCATTCTCTAAATGATTTTTCGATGTATTGGAAGCTTTCGTTTTTAAGTATTAATTTTTTCATCCCTTATATCCATTTTTTAGATTTCTTGCGATTTGAGTTTAAGTAATTGATTTACTGTATGCTATTTCGCAAAAAGAGTACTTGCGATTTATTTGCGACTTGCGAGTTGGCAATGCCAACAGATAATTTACTTACTGTTGCTTTTAGGTTTCTTAATATTCTGTAAAGCCTTATCTAATGCGGTTTGTATATCCTTTTGTAGTTTATCGTAATCTTTGGATATAACGAGTTCAAACGTGTAACTTCTGGTCTTTTTATTGGTATTGCGTTTGATGTAACCTAATAATTGTAAATGTTTGTGATAATTGCGTAGTGTACTTTCTTTGATGCGTAATTGTGTGCGTATTTCTAATCCTGTAAATTCTTTCTTCTTTTTAGCTTTTAAATACGTTTTAAGCGTTTCTAAATAGTTTCTGCAACTTCCTGTTAACTCATCACTTTTACGAAGTAAAACCTCTTTTAAAAGCATATTTGCATTTTCAATATCTTCCAATGTGGTTTCGATATACATTTCTCCTGTTTGCTTATCTGTTTGTTGCTCTCGTTGATATTGATAGTAAAATGTAATAGCTTCTATAAATTGTAAATAATGGTTGTTGGTTCTTCTTGGTTTAAATACAGATTGTGGCAAATTGAGTTTATTGGCAAAAGGATTTCTAATCGTTATAGGTTTTAATATTCTTTGTGTATTCTGTAAAAACTCTTGTATTTCTTTCTGCTCGTAAAAATTGATTTCGCCTGTTGATATTTGGCGTTGATACAGCATTATTTTTTCGTCTTGTTCTGTGCTTTCATCGAGGTAGATTAAAAAACTTCTATTCGCATTATCTTCATAAATATGTTCTTTGGTGGTACAACCTGCTACACAAACAGGACCTTCTACAACTAAATATTTGGTTTGGGTTTCGCCTTTTGTATTCTTACTGGCTATGGTTTTTACTATTCTTTTTTTAGTTTGTAATTCTCGTAATGGATAGAGTGCATTTTCTGCTCCGTCTAAATCTTCTATTAATATGACTTTGTTTTTAAGCTCTTGTTTACCAAAATAGTAAAAGGCATTTTCTGATAATGTTGTAATACTTACTCGTTCTTCTTCTGGAATGAGTTCGCCTACTTTTTCTTGTAAATGTGTTTTTCCTGTTCCGCTACCTCCCAAGCCAATTACGTGTAATGGTTGTTCTCGTTTTCTGCTTGTAAAGATGATGTACATTAACAAACGGTTTACTTCTTCGCCAATAACTCCAGACTTTCCAATAAGTTCATTTGTCTTTTGTAATAAATCTTTAGACTTTAAAAAGGTTTCTGCTTTTTCGATTTCTCCTAAATTAAGTTGCTTAACTTTTGGTTTTAGGTTTTCTTCTTTGGCTTTGATTTCCTGCAAACGATACTTTTCTAATTCTTCTGTGAGTTCTGATAGGGAAGCTGATATTACAGATGTACCGATTTCTAATTTCTCTGCAACCTTTCTTATAAATTTCTCTAATTGTGTATCGTTGTATAAATCCAGATTATGCCTTACTGGTGGGCGACTGCTTTCTTGTTCTTGGATTTTTATAGTAACTCGCATTCTGTCTAACCCTTCTAATTTTATACCACCTAAAACCGTGAGTTCTAAAATGTCATTTTCGTAGATTAATTGGTCTGTGTTGCTTGTTTGAAGTTTTTTTGACATTTGTTGAAAAGTTTAAAATCTATCGTTTACGCTTCAAAAGTAGCATATTTGATTTTAACAAACAACACTTTTATGATTTTGATACAGCTTATAAGTATTGTAATTTAGCCAAAAGTTTAATTTTAACGCTTATTTAATAGCTTTTACGATATGTCTTTTGGTGAAAATGTAGCTTTAGCAAGAAAAAGAAAAAAACTATCTCAAGATGAGTTAGCAAAAAAAGTAGGTACGATTTCCGTTACTATTGGAAGGTATGAACGTAACGAGATTAAACCATCTATTGAAGTAGCTTCTAAAATAGCTGATACCCTGGAAGTATCTTTAGATTATTTAGTTGGTAAATCTGATATTGTTTTAGATAAATCGCTTGTTAAAAAGATTGCTGATATTCAAAAACTACCACAAGAAGAAAGGGATTGTGTTAATAAAATGCTTGAAGCGTTTTTAAGAGATTTTAATGCTAAAAAGGCATATTCTTAAAAGTAAAAAAGCTATCGGTTAGGGTAGCTCTTCATCTATTAATACAATACTTTTTATATTGACTAACAATAGTATTTCTACAGTAACAAACAGCACCCTTATTACTAAATTTGTTAAGTTGGTTTCTTCTGCCAATAGGTAAAACACACCTGTGAAAATTTGTATTCCACCTGTTATCAATAGTACAATTAACCATATTTTTATGGCAATCTTTGATAAATAATTTTTACTAAAAATCAAAAATAATAATACAATCTGTACAATAACTGGTATTAGCATTTTCCAATTATTATCCATAAGTTGTGTCGTATTCACTACCAATAAAACTATGAGTATAATTATTAGGCTGTAGTAATATATTTTATTTTTAAAAACTGCTCTTTTCATATACTAAACATACCTAAATAAATAGAGCAACAAAAATATTGCACCTAAAACTATGCCACCAATACTTTTTATAAATATTGTTATAGAAATAGAATCTGGTTCATTTTTAAATTTATTATAACTACTCTTTAAATCGTAAGCTGAATATATGATTAAGCCAATACTAAAAACTACTAATAACGTTCTCGAACTCATAATTAAAATCCTGTTTCATTCTCTTTCACCGTGGTAGTTGGTGTGTTTTCTGCTGGTATCTCGATATAATCTAATCCTTTACTGATAGCTTTATTTACTAGATTCTCTAACCAACTAATTCTTTCTTTTCCTCTTTCTGAACCAACTTTATTTTTCCACTTATCAAAAACTTTACCAACTGATTTTGGCACACCAATCTCCTTGGCTCCTGTTTCTAAAGCTTTCTTGATATCACCATTTACAGCTTGTATTACAGCTTTTTCTATTGTCGCCACCGTCCCAATAACTTCAGTTACTTTCATAATAGGAACTGCCACTGGTGAAGAAGCTCCTCCAGATACTACTATTGAAGTTGAAGCTGCTGTTTCTACATTACCAACAAAATCGTTAAGAACATCCAAAGAAGAAGTTGATATTTTAAATGAACCTACTCCTACATCATCTCCATTAAAGCCGTAAATCATCTGACCGTGATAGTCAGTAACGAAAAGTGTTCCTTGGTCATTACCTCTCCAAAAGTTTTTATCTGCTTCAAATCTAGGCCTTTCTTTATCGAAAGGTGCAGAATAGTATTGCTGAAAGCCTACACCTCCAAAATTATCTGCATTTCTCTTTGCATCTAAAATAATGCTTCTCCAATAAATCTTTTGTAATTGCCTCCATTCAACCATAGTGAATTGGCTTTTCTTTAAAACAGTTTCATATATCTTATCTCCTAGATATTGAGTATGTACAATTTGCTCCTCCAAACCTTCCAATTCTTTAGCATCAATTAGTCTATTTCCACTAAATTGATAAGGACTATACCAAGGATATTTTATTTCTAATGGGTCTGGTGCAAAGAAGCGATTTAAACGTACATCTGCCATCCTAAAGGTATAGTTCAGACTATTTCCTTCTCCCTTGACCTCGTTATCCATCTCCTGCCCCTGGAAGCCATACCTGTAATCTGAAGAGTTTCCGTGTCTATTAGGTAAAAGCATACCGCCTGAAAACTAATCTTACGCTTTTTTTGAAGCGCTCGAACATTTTTGCCAGAACCTTATTTTCAAAATTTTATAAAAGAACATATGTCTCTCGACCTTGCTAATATAATAATATTTACGGTTTAATTGGCACTTCTTTTCCCTTTCTGATGCCAAAGCTATGTTTACATAATTGGGCATTATGTCAGCATTCATTTGATTTCTGTAACATAATACAACTATGTAAAATAGCCGACTTTTGCCAACGCTCTTTTTAGCAAGTTTGCGGATAGCTAACGCCCTGCGGTTGTTTCATTTTTAAACATTCCGATAACGGTTGAAAAAGAGGTTGGTGGTGCGTGGATTTTCAACCGTTATTGGAATGATAGGCTGAACGCCGATTGAGTGCGTCCTGATTGGTTACGAAGTAAATATTAACGCATTCGTAGTGCGCTGGCAGTAGCGTGGGCAAAGAGCGCAGAGGCTTCAGCGGCCATTTTACATAACGCAATTTATAACTGCACGGGCTGACCGCTTCAACGGTTTAAAAGACTGACCGTGCATTATAAAGCTCCTGCGTTATGTAAATATGGCTTTGGGTAAGTTTTTATGCATTGGCTTTTTGCTTGGGAACAGCTCTTTGCTTTTTTAAGATTTCTATTTTCTATTATTGACTTAATTTCTTAAAAAAGTAATGTGCTGTTATTGGCGTTGGCGCATAAAAACTTACAGAAGTGTGGCGCGTGGAAGGGCAAAAAAGACAGGGCGAACCGTGAGGAACGAGCGGTGTGGGTTTTTTGCCCTGTGGACTTTATCCGATGGGATGGTATTTTTCGATTTCTTCCTGTAAATCTTCTAAATCGTTTATTAAATAGGCTTCCGTTGAACTGACGTAACGGTGTCCTGCCATATACTGTACTTCACGAAGGTTGTAGAGTTTCAGCCAATGCGTGATGACACTTGTTCTTATCTGGTGTACACTCTTTACCTTTTTGTTCAGCTTTTCCAGTTGTGGCAATAGTTTGCTGATGATGTTATTGAACCTTGTACTGCTCCCAAAACTGGTAAACAGTAAGTCGGTCTGTTTGTTGGTCTGCTCTAAAATTGTTCGCCTTGTCTGCAAAGTGTATTCCATAAAATCAAGGATTTGATGCGCTTCCAGTTTTAAGGTTCTTTCGTTGCTCCTGCGTGTTCCGTTTATAACTATCTTTCCTTCACGTAGCTTTAAATCCTGTATGGTCAATCTTCCCAGTTCCGTACTGTTCAAACCTTGATAAATGAGCAAGCTGACGATAATTTCATTTCGTTTTTTTGCCAAAGCCCCCTTTGCCCGTTGGGCATTTCCTCCAAAGGGGGAAGCTTCCGATTGTCTATAATCCTTGTAGAGTTTTTCCAGTTCCTGCTTGTTGAGTGTATTGTAAAGTATTCTACGTTTTACGCCTTTTACCGCAATGTTCAGGGTCGGGTTTTCCTTTACCAAGTCGAGTTCCTTTAGGTAATTGTAATAATGCTTTATGGCGTTGGTTTCGCTTTGTATGGTGCGTTGTTTTACTGTATTTCTTAAGCTTTGGATATAATGCACGATGTCGTTATAACTTGCTGATACATCTTCTACGTTCTCTTTTTTAAGCCATTTCAGATATTTATTGACGACCCTTTCAAAACTCTTGATTGTCTGTAAACTGTAGCCTTTTTGCAATAGATATTTTTTAAAGCTCGGTTGCTCTTTTTCATTTAAAAGCTTTTGCAGGATTCTGATTTCCGCATCTTCGGTTTTTGGTTTTCTTCTTGTCCTACTGTCCTTTGTTTTTCCGAGTTTTATTTTAGCCATTTTCTTCGTTGATTAGATGCGTATATACCTGTGTAGATTCCAGACTGTTATGCCCCAAAAACTTGCTTATTTTTTCCAATGGCATTCCGTTTTGTAATAAATGTGTAGCAATGCTATGACGCAGGACGTGCAACCTTACGTTCTTTTCCTGTAGCTCTAAATCGTCCGTTCTTTGTTGTAACAGTTTCAACCGTATGGCCAAGGATTGGGTGTTCATCCTGTTACCTTTTTGACTGATAAAAAATGCGTTGTTTCGTTTGTCTATTATGATTTGTGGTCTGCTGTCGTAAACGTATTCTTGTAGATATTGTGCATTGGTTTTATTGAATGGTACAAAGCGTTCTTTGTTGGCTTTTCCTTTTCTGACGTGCAATATTCTTCTATCAAAATCAATATCGCTTAAATCCAAGTGATAGCCTTCATTTCTTCGTAATCCGCAACCATAAAAAACCGTTAACATTGCTCTGTCTCTTGCGTTAAATGGCTCTAATTTGTTGTTTTCATTATAACCGTAAGTTGCTTTGTAGAGTAATTGTATTTCTTGTTGTGTAAGTGTTTCTATTTCGTGAGTATCGTCTGTTTCCCAATCAATATTTAGAGTTGGCAATACTAATCTTCCGCTTTGCCTTAAATAGTCCGTAAACTTGTAAAGTGCCTGTAAATGCTTGTTTAAACTACCATTACTTAATCCGCCTCCTTTTCTATCGTTACTGCGTAATTTTAAGTTTTGGTAATGTTCTTTAATGATATAATTATCTAGTTCTGTAATGTGATTTATATTATTCTGTTCTAAAAAATAAAAGAGTTCACGTATGTGGTTGGGTAAGTTGTAAACCGTACTTTCTGCATAGCCTAAAACATCCAGCCATTCCCTAAATGATTTTTCTATATACTGGAAGCTTTCGTTTTTAAGTATTAATTTTTTCATCCCTTATATCCATTTTCGTGAACTATGCGAACCACTCATTTAATTAACTAACTTTCTTTGTTTTACGTGGTTCATTTTTAGTTTGAACCACTTTTGAACCATTGAACTGCTTTAACTCTTGTAAAGTCTTATCTAACACGCTATTTATCTGCTGTTGCAGTTGGTTGTATTCTGTTGTGCTTACGACTTCGTAATGGTAACCAGTCGCTTTTTTGCCCTCTACTTTTTTGATGTAGTAGCCTATTTGTAATTGTAGATTGTATCGTTTTTGATTGCTTGGGTTAATGCGTAATGCTTGTCGTATTTCTCTATTGGTAAATTGCTTCTTCTTTTTAGCTTTTAAGTACGATTTAAGCAACTCTAAATAGTTTCTGCAACTTCCTGTGAGTTCATCACTTTTACGTAGTAAAACCTCTTTTAAAAGTGTATTTGCGTTCTCGATATCCTCTAATGTGGTTTCGATATAGATTTCTCCTGTTTGCTTATCTGTTTGTTGTTTTCTTTGGTATTGGTAGTAAAATGTAATCGCTTCAATGAACTGTAAATAATGGTTGTTGGTTCTTCGTGGTTTAAATACGGATTGTGGAAGATTGAGTTTGTTGGCGTATGGATTTCGTATGGTAATTGGCTTTAAAATTCGTTGTGTATTTTGTAAAAACTCTTGTACTTCTTTTTGCTCGTAAAAGTTGATTTCGCCACTTGATATTTGGCGTTGGTACTGCATTATTTTCTCGTCCTGTTCTTGGCTTTCATCAAGGTAAATTAAAAAGCTACGGTTAGCGTTATCCTCGTAGATATATTCTTTAGTGGTACAGCCTGCAACACATACAGGACCTTCCACCACTAAATATTTGGTTTGGGTTTCGCCTTTACTGTTTTTACTGGCTATGGTTTTTACGATGCGTTTTTTGGTCTGTAATTCCCGCAATGGATAGAGTGCATTTTCTGCTCCGTCTAAATCTTCGATTAAGATTAATTTGTTTTTTAGTTCTTGTTTACCAAAGTAGTAAAAAGCATTTTCGCTTAATGTAGTTATGCTCACTCGTTCTTCTTCCGGGATAAGTTCGCCCACTTTTTCTTGTAAATGTGTTTTTCCCGTTCCGCTACTTCCCAAGCTCACTACGTGCAAAGGTTGTTCCCGTTTTCTGCTCGTAAAGATGATATACATTAAAAGCCGGTTGATTTCTTCGCCGATTACACCGGACTTTCCAATAAGTTCGTTTGTTTTTTGCAATAAATCTTTGGATTTAAGGAAGGTTTCGGCTTTTTCGATTTCTTTTTTATTGAGTTGTTTAATTTTTGGTTTTAGGTTTTCTTCCTTTTTTTTGAGTTCTTGAAGTCTGTATTTTTCTAGTTCTTCGGTTAATTCTGATAGTGAAGCGGATATAACCGATGTGCCGATTTCTAACTTTTCTGCTACTTTTCTGATAAACTTTTCTAATTGTGTGTCGTTGTATAAATCGAGGTTGTGACGCACCGGTGGACGACTGCTTTCCTGTCCCTGTACTTTTAGCGTTACGCGCATCCTGTCCAGCCCTTCCAGTTTTATACCGCCCAAGATCGTTAATTGTAAAATGACGTTTTCGTAGATGAGCTGGTCGGGATTGTCTGCCTTTAATTTGTTCATAAGTTTCTTTTTAGAACATATATTGTCCAAAAGTATAAAATATGTTCTTACAAGACAAACAATATTTCATTTAGTTAGATATTATTTGTTTTCTATATTTGCCTATACCTTAATTTTGTTGATAGATTTAGAACTTATGTTGTTTGGAACTCGTTTATTAAGTACTCGTAAAAAGAAAAAAATTTCACAAGATGAACTTGCCAAAACTATTGGTGTACACGCTCCTGTAATTGGAAGATATGAACGTGACGAAGTAAAACCATCTATTGAGACGGCTACCAAAATTGCAGAAGCTCTGGAAGTGTCCTTGGATTATTTAACTGGCTTGTCTGACTTGGAACTGGATAAATCTATTGTTGACACCATTTTAGATATACAACAGCTTAAAAAGGACGATAAAGCACACATTTTAACCACTATTAATGCATTGTTACGTGATGCAAAGGCTCGTAATACTTATGCATAAAAAAAGCTATCGGTTAGGATAGCTTTTGATTTAATTCTTTTTTTTAGCTTTTGGTGGCTTTGGCGGAAGTGGTATATTTTCAAAAGTTTCATTATTTGTTTTACTATTCGCCTGTTCTTCCTTACTTATATAATTGATATTATCAATCAAGGTATTGTTTCTGTCCTTAAAAGCAATAAAGAGTTGTCCAAACTCTTCTAACGTGTTTTTATCGTAAAAATTGATAGTGTAAAATATAGGTGCTTCATCTTTTAATAACAAAATACTATATATAACATCATCCGATGTTATATCTGACTTTAATTCTTTAATATAAGGCTCTACTTTTTCTAATGCTAAATTCTCGAACCAATCTGACTCATTTAATTCAGCTTCTCTATTTAAAACAAACTCTCCGATATCACGACACCTTGAAGTAAAAGAAGCTAACTTTTCATCAAGTGCTCTATCATTTTGAGAATAACTTATAGACGTATGTAATAGTAAAAAAACAATAATCAAAGAAAATTTCATACCAAAATCAATTAAGACATTAAACCACGTTTTATCCTATCTAAAAATAAGTCTTTGTATTTATGAGAGTAATGTTTTTTGTCATTATACATTATTACATCTACATTTTTCAAATAAGACAAATCGCCATCTTTGACAAGGGTTTTAGGAAACCTAAATTCTTTTAATTTTGACATATCTTTAATAAAAGATATTGACTCCATTTCTCCGCAGTTGGCATATCTTAAACTCTTCAAATTTTTTGCATTCTTAATCCTTTCGTGATTCTGGACACTCTTACAATCGTAAATATGAAAGTTCTCTAATGTTTTATACTCTCTAGATATACCTATATCTTTCAGGCTAGATATCTTATGAGCTTCAAAATGTGCTAAGTTCAATTCATCGATACCTTTTAAAGATTTTGTTTTACCTTGAACCAATTTCAAAAAATTTAGATTAGAAAGTACAGAAATTTCTTTTAAAGTCTCAAAAGGTAATTTCCAAATACGTAAATCCTTTAGCGTAGTACATTTGAAAAGATCAATCCAGTTTTTGTGATAATCTATTGATAACGATTCTATATTTTCAAATTGTGACAGGTTTATTGGTTGCTTTGGTATAGGTCCTATAATTGCATTTTTCAATTTTTTTAAGTGCTTAATACCCGATATATCATAATCACCCTCGACTAAAAAAATATTTTCAACTTGGTCACAGTATTTAAAAAAATCAACAGACTTTTCGTTAAAACCTCTAAAATCGTTTATTAAAATACTTTTTACATTGTTGTTGTTTATGTATTGTATAATTTCAGATAATTCAGAAGATTTTACTACCAAATAACTTTTATCGTCTATTGTATTGTCAAATTCCATATTTATTTTATTTTTTTTCATCAGCCTTTAACATTTTCTCTCCTGGCGAGTTTATCTCATTGTAATTATTAGGGTTCTTTTTACCTCCGTCTAATCTTATACGGGTCGCCTCATCTTTAAACGCCTCTCTTTCATTTTTAGACGGTGTCCAATCTATACTTTTCACTTTATCTCCAAATTTTTCAAATTTTTCTTTAGCAGATTTAATTGCCCTATCTATACCTTTACCCTTTCCGTGGTATTTTTTTCCTGACTCAAAAACAATCGTATAAGAACCATAGCCCTCAACTCCTTTTTTTCCGAATTTTTCAGTCAACTCGGTAACAACTTGTTTTTTAACAGTTTTTGTAAAGCCTTCTTGAACAAGATCAATAGGATTCACAATAACAGGTATTCCTGTTATTTGTTCAAATATTTCTTCACCTACTTCCTCTACAACAAAGGTTAGTCCAAATATTTCGAGTGCTGCAACTGTTCCTCCAGCAGCTAATATTGATGTTACTGCAAACTTTGTTACTTCCTCTGCGTCTGCACCAATATTGTTTGGATCAAATGGTATCCATTCATTAAATCTGTTACTATAAAAATAATGATTTGAAACCTCGCTATTGTAAGTTATAGCAACGAGCATTGTCGATGGGAATTCCATCTCATACCATTTAAGGGTGCTTAATCTATGAAGTCCTTCTGTTCTATAGATAACAGTATTTGCAATATCTTTACCAAAAATTTTCTTTTCTTCTTTTTTAGAAACTAGAGTCCAGAATATTTTTGATTTAGTCGGTTCCGAACCTTCTAACTCGACTGCATCTATTAATCTATTCCCACTAAATTGATAAGGTGAATAATGAGGGTATTTTGAAGCTAATGGATCTGGTGCAAAAAACCTATTCAGGCGGTTGTCATACATCCTATATTTAAAGTTTGTACTATTTCCTTCCCCTTTGATCTCGTTGTCCATCTCCTGCCCCTGGAAGCCATAGCGGTAATCTGAAGAGTTCCCGTGCCTATTTGGTAGCAGCATGCCGCCTGAAAACTAATCTTACGCTTTTTTTGAAGCGCTCGAACATTTTTGCCAGAACCTTATTTTCAAAATTTTATAAAAGAACATATGTCTCTCGACCTTGCTAATATAATAATATTTACGGTTTAATTGGCACTTCTTTTCCCTTTCTGATGCCAAAGCTATGTTTACATAATTGGGCATTATGTCAGCATTCATTTGATTTCTGTAACATAATACAACTATGTAAAATAGCCGACTTTTGCCAACGCTCTTTTTAGCAAGTTTGCGGATAGCTAACGCCCTGCGGTTGTTTCATTTTTAAACATTCCGATAACGGTTGAAAAAGAGGTTGGTGGTGCGTGGATTTTCAACCGTTATTGGAATGATAGGCTGAACGCCGATTGAGTGCGTCCTGATTGGTTACGAAGTAAATATTAACGCATTCGTAGTGCGCTGGCAGTAGCGTGGGCAAAGAGCGCAGAGGCTTCAGCGGCCATTTTACATAACGCAATTTATAACTGCACGGGCTGACCGCTTCAACGGTTTAAAAGACTGACCGTGCATTATAAAGCTCCTGCGTTATGTAAATATGGCTTTGGGTAAGTTTTTATGCATTGGCTTTTTGCTTGGGAACAGCTCTTTGCTTTTTTAAGATTTCTATTTTCTATTATTGACTTAATTTCTTAAAAAAGTAATGTGCTGTTATTGGCGTTGGCGCATAAAAACTTACAGAAGTGTGGCGCGTGGAAGGGCAAAAAAGACAGGGCGAACCGTGAGGAACGAGCGGTGTGGGTTTTTTGCCCTGTGGACTTTATCCGATGGGATGGTATTTTTCGATTTCTTCCTGTAAATCTTCTAAATCGTTTATTAAATAGGCTTCCGTTGAACTGACGTAACGGTGTCCTGCCATATACTGTACTTCACGAAGGTTGTAGAGTTTCAGCCAATGCGTGATGACACTTGTTCTTATCTGGTGTACACTCTTTACCTTTTTGTTCAGCTTTTCCAGTTGTGGCAATAGTTTGCTGATGATGTTATTGAACCTTGTACTGCTCCCAAAACTGGTAAACAGTAAGTCGGTCTGTTTGTTGGTCTGCTCTAAAATTGTTCGCCTTGTCTGCAAAGTGTATTCCATAAAATCAAGGATTTGATGCGCTTCCAGTTTTAAGGTTCTTTCGTTGCTCCTGCGTGTTCCGTTTATAACTATCTTTCCTTCACGTAGCTTTAAATCCTGTATGGTCAATCTTCCCAGTTCCGTACTGTTCAAACCTTGATAAATGAGCAAGCTGACGATAATTTCATTTCGTTTTTTTGCCAAAGCCCCCTTTGCCCGTTGGGCATTTCCTCCAAAGGGGGAAGCTTCCGATTGTCTATAATCCTTGTAGAGTTTTTCCAGTTCCTGCTTGTTGAGTGTATTGTAAAGTATTCTACGTTTTACGCCTTTTACCGCAATGTTCAGGGTCGGGTTTTCCTTTACCAAGTCGAGTTCCTTTAGGTAATTGTAATAATGCTTTATGGCGTTGGTTTCGCTTTGTATGGTGCGTTGTTTTACTGTATTTCTTAAGCTTTGGATATAATGCACGATGTCGTTATAACTTGCTGATACATCTTCTACGTTCTCTTTTTTAAGCCATTTCAGATATTTATTGACGACCCTTTCAAAACTCTTGATTGTCTGTAAACTGTAGCCTTTTTGCAATAGATATTTTTTAAAGCTCGGTTGCTCTTTTTCATTTAAAAGCTTTTGCAGGATTCTGATTTCCGCATCTTCGGTTTTTGGTTTTCTTCTTGTCCTACTGTCCTTTGTTTTTCCGAGTTTTATTTTAGCCATTTTCTTCGTTGATTAGATGCGTATATACCTGTGTAGATTCCAGACTGTTATGCCCCAAAAACTTGCTTATTTTTTCCAATGGCATTCCGTTTTGTAATAAATGTGTAGCAATGCTATGACGCAGGACGTGCAACCTTACGTTCTTTTCCTGTAGCTCTAAATCGTCCGTTCTTTGTTGTAACAGTTTCAACCGTATGGCCAAGGATTGGGTGTTCATCCTGTTACCTTTTTGACTGATAAAAAATGCGTTGTTTCGTTTGTCTATTATGATTTGTGGTCTGCTGTCGTAAACGTATTCTTGTAGATATTGTGCATTGGTTTTATTGAATGGTACAAAGCGTTCTTTGTTGGCTTTTCCTTTTCTGACGTGCAATATTCTTCTATCAAAATCAATATCGCTTAAATCCAAGTGATAGCCTTCATTTCTTCGTAATCCGCAACCATAAAAAACCGTTAACATTGCTCTGTCTCTTGCGTTAAATGGCTCTAATTTGTTGTTTTCATTATAACCGTAAGTTGCTTTGTAGAGTAATTGTATTTCTTGTTGTGTAAGTGTTTCTATTTCGTGAGTATCGTCTGTTTCCCAATCAATATTTAGAGTTGGCAATACTAATCTTCCGCTTTGCCTTAAATAGTCCGTAAACTTGTAAAGTGCCTGTAAATGCTTGTTTAAACTACCATTACTTAATCCGCCTCCTTTTCTATCGTTACTGCGTAATTTTAAGTTTTGGTAATGTTCTTTAATGATATAATTATCTAGTTCTGTAATGTGATTTATATTATTCTGTTCTAAAAAATAAAAGAGTTCACGTATGTGGTTGGGTAAGTTGTAAACCGTACTTTCTGCATAGCCTAAAACATCCAGCCATTCCCTAAATGATTTTTCTATATACTGGAAGCTTTCGTTTTTAAGTATTAATTTTTTCATCCCTTATATCCATTTTCGTGAACTATGCGAACCACTCATTTAATTAACTAACTTTCTTTGTTTTACGTGGTTCATTTTTAGTTTGAACCACTTTTGAACCATTGAACTGCTTTAACTCTTGTAAAGTCTTATCTAACACGCTATTTATCTGCTGTTGCAGTTGGTTGTATTCTGTTGTGCTTACGACTTCGTAATGGTAACCAGTCGCTTTTTTGCCCTCTACTTTTTTGATGTAGTAGCCTATTTGTAATTGTAGATTGTATCGTTTTTGATTGCTTGGGTTAATGCGTAATGCTTGTCGTATTTCTCTATTGGTAAATTGCTTCTTCTTTTTAGCTTTTAAGTACGATTTAAGCAACTCTAAATAGTTTCTGCAACTTCCTGTGAGTTCATCACTTTTACGTAGTAAAACCTCTTTTAAAAGTGTATTTGCGTTCTCGATATCCTCTAATGTGGTTTCGATATAGATTTCTCCTGTTTGCTTATCTGTTTGTTGTTTTCTTTGGTATTGGTAGTAAAATGTAATCGCTTCAATGAACTGTAAATAATGGTTGTTGGTTCTTCGTGGTTTAAATACGGATTGTGGAAGATTGAGTTTGTTGGCGTATGGATTTCGTATGGTAATTGGCTTTAAAATTCGTTGTGTATTTTGTAAAAACTCTTGTACTTCTTTTTGCTCGTAAAAGTTGATTTCGCCACTTGATATTTGGCGTTGGTACTGCATTATTTTCTCGTCCTGTTCTTGGCTTTCATCAAGGTAAATTAAAAAGCTACGGTTAGCGTTATCCTCGTAGATATATTCTTTAGTGGTACAGCCTGCAACACATACAGGACCTTCCACCACTAAATATTTGGTTTGGGTTTCGCCTTTACTGTTTTTACTGGCTATGGTTTTTACGATGCGTTTTTTGGTCTGTAATTCCCGCAATGGATAGAGTGCATTTTCTGCTCCGTCTAAATCTTCGATTAAGATTAATTTGTTTTTTAGTTCTTGTTTACCAAAGTAGTAAAAAGCATTTTCGCTTAATGTAGTTATGCTCACTCGTTCTTCTTCCGGGATAAGTTCGCCCACTTTTTCTTGTAAATGTGTTTTTCCCGTTCCGCTACTTCCCAAGCTCACTACGTGCAAAGGTTGTTCCCGTTTTCTGCTCGTAAAGATGATATACATTAAAAGCCGGTTGATTTCTTCGCCGATTACACCGGACTTTCCAATAAGTTCGTTTGTTTTTTGCAATAAATCTTTGGATTTAAGGAAGGTTTCGGCTTTTTCGATTTCTTTTTTATTGAGTTGTTTAATTTTTGGTTTTAGGTTTTCTTCCTTTTTTTTGAGTTCTTGAAGTCTGTATTTTTCTAGTTCTTCGGTTAATTCTGATAGTGAAGCGGATATAACCGATGTGCCGATTTCTAACTTTTCTGCTACTTTTCTGATAAACTTTTCTAATTGTGTGTCGTTGTATAAATCGAGGTTGTGACGCACCGGTGGACGACTGCTTTCCTGTCCCTGTACTTTTAGCGTTACGCGCATCCTGTCCAGCCCTTCCAGTTTTATACCGCCCAAGATCGTTAATTGTAAAATGACGTTTTCGTAGATGAGCTGGTCGGGATTGTCTGCCTTTAATTTGTTCATAAGTTTCTTTTTAGAACATATATTGTCCAAAAGTATAAAATATGTTCTTACAAGACAAACAATATTTCATTTAGTTAGATATTATTTGTTTTCTATATTTGCCTATACCTTAATTTTGTTGATAGATTTAGAACTTATGTTGTTTGGAACTCGTTTATTAAGTACTCGTAAAAAGAAAAAAATTTCACAAGATGAACTTGCCAAAACTATTGGTGTACACGCTCCTGTAATTGGAAGATATGAACGTGACGAAGTAAAACCATCTATTGAGACGGCTACCAAAATTGCAGAAGCTCTGGAAGTGTCCTTGGATTATTTAACTGGCTTGTCTGACTTGGAACTGGATAAATCTATTGTTGACACCATTTTAGATATACAACAGCTTAAAAAGGACGATAAAGCACACATTTTAACCACTATTAATGCATTGTTACGTGATGCAAAGGCTCGTAATACTTATGCATAAAAAAAGCTATCGGTTAGGATAGCTTTTGATTTAATTCTTTTTTTTAGCTTTTGGTGGCTTTGGCGGAAGTGGTATATTTTCAAAAGTTTCATTATTTGTTTTACTATTCGCCTGTTCTTCCTTACTTATATAATTGATATTATCAATCAAGGTATTGTTTCTGTCCTTAAAAGCAATAAAGAGTTGTCCAAACTCTTCTAACGTGTTTTTATCGTAAAAATTGATAGTGTAAAATATAGGTGCTTCATCTTTTAATAACAAAATACTATATATAACATCATCCGATGTTATATCTGACTTTAATTCTTTAATATAAGGCTCTACTTTTTCTAATGCTAAATTCTCGAACCAATCTGACTCATTTAATTCAGCTTCTCTATTTAAAACAAACTCTCCGATATCACGACACCTTGAAGTAAAAGAAGCTAACTTTTCATCAAGTGCTCTATCATTTTGAGAATAACTTATAGACGTATGTAATAGTAAAAAAACAATAATCAAAGAAAATTTCATACCAAAATCAATTAAGACATTAAACCACGTTTTATCCTATCTAAAAATAAGTCTTTGTATTTATGAGAGTAATGTTTTTTGTCATTATACATTATTACATCTACATTTTTCAAATAAGACAAATCGCCATCTTTGACAAGGGTTTTAGGAAACCTAAATTCTTTTAATTTTGACATATCTTTAATAAAAGATATTGACTCCATTTCTCCGCAGTTGGCATATCTTAAACTCTTCAAATTTTTTGCATTCTTAATCCTTTCGTGATTCTGGACACTCTTACAATCGTAAATATGAAAGTTCTCTAATGTTTTATACTCTCTAGATATACCTATATCTTTCAGGCTAGATATCTTATGAGCTTCAAAATGTGCTAAGTTCAATTCATCGATACCTTTTAAAGATTTTGTTTTACCTTGAACCAATTTCAAAAAATTTAGATTAGAAAGTACAGAAATTTCTTTTAAAGTCTCAAAAGGTAATTTCCAAATACGTAAATCCTTTAGCGTAGTACATTTGAAAAGATCAATCCAGTTTTTGTGATAATCTATTGATAACGATTCTATATTTTCAAATTGTGACAGGTTTATTGGTTGCTTTGGTATAGGTCCTATAATTGCATTTTTCAATTTTTTTAAGTGCTTAATACCCGATATATCATAATCACCCTCGACTAAAAAAATATTTTCAACTTGGTCACAGTATTTAAAAAAATCAACAGACTTTTCGTTAAAACCTCTAAAATCGTTTATTAAAATACTTTTTACATTGTTGTTGTTTATGTATTGTATAATTTCAGATAATTCAGAAGATTTTACTACCAAATAACTTTTATCGTCTATTGTATTGTCAAATTCCATATTTATTTTATTTTTTTTCATCAGCCTTTAACATTTTCTCTCCTGGCGAGTTTATCTCATTGTAATTATTAGGGTTCTTTTTACCTCCGTCTAATCTTATACGGGTCGCCTCATCTTTAAACGCCTCTCTTTCATTTTTAGACGGTGTCCAATCTATACTTTTCACTTTATCTCCAAATTTTTCAAATTTTTCTTTAGCAGATTTAATTGCCCTATCTATACCTTTACCCTTTCCGTGGTATTTTTTTCCTGACTCAAAAACAATCGTATAAGAACCATAGCCCTCAACTCCTTTTTTTCCGAATTTTTCAGTCAACTCGGTAACAACTTGTTTTTTAACAGTTTTTGTAAAGCCTTCTTGAACAAGATCAATAGGATTCACAATAACAGGTATTCCTGTTATTTGTTCAAATATTTCTTCACCTACTTCCTCTACAACAAAGGTTAGTCCAAATATTTCGAGTGCTGCAACTGTTCCTCCAGCAGCTAATATTGATGTTACTGCAAACTTTGTTACTTCCTCTGCGTCTGCACCAATATTGTTTGGATCAAATGGTATCCATTCATTAAATCTGTTACTATAAAAATAATGATTTGAAACCTCGCTATTGTAAGTTATAGCAACGAGCATTGTCGATGGGAATTCCATCTCATACCATTTAAGGGTGCTTAATCTATGAAGTCCTTCTGTTCTATAGATAACAGTATTTGCAATATCTTTACCAAAAATTTTCTTTTCTTCTTTTTTAGAAACTAGAGTCCAGAATATTTTTGATTTAGTCGGTTCCGAACCTTCTAACTCGACTGCATCTATTAATCTATTCCCACTAAATTGATAAGGTGAATAATGAGGGTATTTTGAAGCTAATGGATCTGGTGCAAAAAACCTATTCAGGCGGTTGTCATACATCCTATATTTAAAGTTTGTACTATTTCCTTCCCCTTTGATCTCGTTGTCCATCTCCTGCCCCTGGAAGCCATAGCGGTAATCTGAAGAGTTCCCGTGCCTATTTGGTAGCAGCATGCCGCCGGGATAGTAATCATTATAAGCTTTTACATCTGGATTAAAATATCTCAAAGAACCTGATGATGCTAAGGTAGGGATTTTTTTATCACTAACCACACTTAATACATTTCCTAAATGATTACTAAGTTCATAACGCTTATCTCCAGTGTTTTGCGCATAATTTTTATAAATCACTTTCTTAGACAAAATAGGATATTGCCAAGCCTCTTTTACAGCCTCTAATTGGAGTACATCTCCATTGGCACTTACAGGGTTTCCTTTTCCTTCGTCCAATTTAAAAGAATCTTCTATTCTAAATTTCTCTCCTAAGGAAAGCCCATAATGAAACCCATCTATAAACTGGAATTCTTGACTTCCTTCTCCTCCAATATAAGAAACCCCATCATCTTCCCTTACTTTTTCAATATACGGTAGAGTTTTAGTTTCTACCAAAAGGTTATCACCTACTTTATATTCCAATTTATTCACCCTAAGCACTAATCCCGCTCGCTCATCTTGAGTATCAATAAATAATTGCATCCCATCATTCAACATTTCTGTATCTGAAATACCTTGAGTAGCAACTATCCCTGTTTCTATTTGCTCTTCTTCATTTATAATTGACTTAATTTTAAAATAAGGTACATAATCACCATTGGTAATTCTCTTTAAATGAATTGTCATTTCATTTAAACGTAAATTATCATACTTTGTGTCCCTATCCCCATCTATAATGTGATCTACAAAAGAGAGCTTGCCTATTTGTATTTCTTCATTTAACCCTAAGGTGTTTCGTATAGAGATTCCACCTTCAAATAAAAAACCTGCTTTATCTTTTCTAATTGTTTCTCTTACTAAACGGGGGTCAAAAACCCCGATAACTTCGTTACCCCATCCTGGAGTAAGTATGACATCTTGTAAATAAAACTTTTTTAGATTTAGATTATACTTTTCAAGTCCTAACCTACTACTACCGTAAATATGTTGTTCTTTTAAATAAAAATTAGGTGTGGTTTGGTCTTCGGCTTGTACTGTTTCCATGACACTTAACACATTTCCTTGTGCATCTCTAGCGTAATTATCACTTCTTGTAACCCCATCTTGAGGATTAATGACCCGTTTGGTTAAGCGGTTTCCTAACCCATCGTAATCAAATTCAACAATTTCTTCTATATTACTAAAGGTTTCATCGGTATATTTATATACTTTTTTCACCTTACCATCAACTGTCCAAAAAATTCTTAACAATTCTGCACGGTCTAGAATTAACTGCCCAATCCTATCGTAAACATAATTATGAGATTGCGAATTATTATTATCTAAAGGAATTGATAAAGTCTGATCATCAATATCTACCGTAAAAGTATTGTCTGGCACTTTATCTTCCACTAATAACAATTGATTGGAATCCTCATCATAATTATAACTTAAATCATCCATAAAAACTGGGGCACCGGAAGGATGTTGCTCATCAAAAACCCCCCTTACCAAACGCTGTAAATTCCCATTTCTATCATACATATACCCTCCTACATAACTTTCATAAACTGCGGAAGGAGATTTACCAGGAACAGAAGAGGTATTCATATTTATGAGTCTATTTAACTGATCGTAATGATATTGGTTAACTTGTGTATTTAAAAGCTCATCTTCCTCCTTTCTTAAACTTGTTACCATTTCTTTAATGTTTCCATTATAAAGATTGGTATCATTATGCGGGATAGAAGAACTATTACTAATATTTAATACAGAAGAGGGTACATTCCCTACGGGTTGATAATCATCATTGAAATATGAAAGGGCATATGCAAATGCATCTTTAGCAATCATCGGATTTGCTGCTGATCCATCTTGTCCTAAATCATTCCCTGGAGAAGATAAATAATCTCCATTGACTGATTTTAACCATCCTTGAAGAGTGTACATGTAATCTTCTCCTTGTACTTTTTTATCACCAATTTCTTTTCTTGCTAAAGGCCCATGCTCATAGTATTGGTATGTCGCATCATTTTGCCAAATTTCTCCACCTTTAGAAGTTTTAACCGATGTAATCCTGTTATCAGCATCGTATTCATATCTATGGATAAACTGATCTTTTTTATTTTTTTGATAAGTAACTTGTTTTACATTTCCACTGATCAAATCATAATCATATAAAACATTTTTAATATATAGATCTTTTTTTAAATCAGAATGATGGAGTTTTCTAAAAATAGTAGATATTTCTTTAACATTTCCATGAATATCATAATTATAATAAATGGCATTATCATATACAGGGAGCCAACTTATTAATAAACTTCCTGGCATTTTTTCAAAATACTGCACAGAACTTACCCTTCCCTGTAAATTATCGGGCTGAAAATCTTGAAATAAATCTTCTGAAGTATAAGAAACATTTGTAGAAAGGAATGGCAATACGGGAGCAGGATTATCATAATGGGTTATGGTAACTTCTCTCCTTAAGTATTTTGCTATTAATAAACTTCCAAATTCATTTCTGAATCGATTCACTAATTTATCTCCTGTAGGACTATGATAGAGTAATCTACCTTCATCAGTAATATCATAACTATTATAAGGAGTGACTACCTCCCCTGCTTCAAAAATACGCCCTAATGCATCGTATTCTGTATAGCTAAATGGCTCTGAAACTTTCATGACACCTCCATTCCAAGGATAGAATGGATAAAATTTCACCTTCTTAAAGCTTGTGGAACGAGTAAGAATGGCAAAATCTAACCGAAAAGATCTCTCAGGCATTACATCTTCTATTTCCGCTATTAATTTATCATTTTGATAAACCCTCACCCCTTCTGAAGAACGCTCTAATGCTATTTTATCTCCTTCTCTATAGGAACCTATTTTTTCTAAATCACGTTGAAATCCAAATTCTATAAAAGTTTCCCCTCTTGAGGCCGATAAATGAATTTTATAATCAATATTTTCATAAACTTCATTTGAAGGGTTTCTACTAATTACTTTTTTACCGGCATCTGTAAATCCTATGTAACCATCAAATTCTTCTACAATATCTCTTCCTACTTCAAATTCTAAATAACCTTCTTTTTCAAATGTATCTAAACCATACCCTCCAAACCAGTCATCTCGTATTTTTATGATATCGTTATCCGGGCTGAAGACATAGGTAGAACCAATTTCTTCTGCTAATAATAATTTTTTGAATTTTATGCGTTGCCTATCATTCTGTGAGGCGATAATCCTTCCTAAATCGTCATAAGCAAAACGGGTAGTACCGCCATCAGGTGTTTTTTGTTCAATTAATTGGTTAAGTGAATTATAACGATAAACCGTTTCTAATTGATGATCTGGTATAAGGTTGGAGGGAGTTGAATTATTTTTACGAGCTGAATTAATCTCATTATTAAGTTCTATTTTTCCCGTTAAAGAAAGTCCATCCCCTAACCTATCTACTCCTTCCGGTGGAACTGTTTTAATAAGGTTTCCGGCCTGATCATAATAATATAAAGTGTATTGATATTCTTTATCTGCATAGCGCATAGTGAATCCTTCCACGGCGTTTTCCATCGCTCCATTTATATAATCACGTTCAAAACGAGAACGTACCCCTTCTAAATAGTCGCTATAAGCTTCGTGAGTATAAGAAGCTAAAATATTTTCTATTAATTCTTCACAAGAATCAGTCTCTTCAATAGGTATAGTAGGATTGGAAATCATAGGCCTAGGCACACACCATTGATTTTGTTCTTGTAGCTCATTTACATAGTACGTCCAAGCTTGAGCTACCGTTAATGATTCCGGAAAACTTAAAGTACTAGTTTCTTCAGTGTATTCTCCTAAACTTGGATCTGTAAAAGTTAAAGTAGTTAGATTAAAATTATCAATTATAGTAAGCATATCGTTATTAGGAGTACTTGGATCGTCAAACCCATAACCTAACTCAGTATTCCCAAATTGGCCGATAGTGAGGTAATAATCGTCCAATACATTGGTAACATTATGCTGTTGTAAATAATATAGATAATTATCAGTAATATAAGCAAAATTCATATCGCAGAAGTATTGCTCATCAAAAAAGTATGGTTCTTGATGCCCTTGAATATTTTGAGCTTCAAAGATACCGGCTTGATTTTCAGATAAACCTAAATAGTTTTTATAAGCCAAATATTTATCGGTACAAGATTGAGGAGCCACACTTTGAGTAACACAATCACAGGAACCACTACCACCACCCGTGTCGGGCTCTGCTAAATCATTGTCATCGCATACCATTCGTACTCCAAATGAAGTATTACCTATTGGCGATATTACTCTAATAGTAACATTCTCTGGTTGCGAAGTTGTTTTAGTAAATTGAATACTTTTCGTTGAAGCTGGATTACTGTCAATGTCATTAGGGTTAATATATATAGATTCATTATTACCAGTCGGTACATATATATTATTATTATTATCATAATTGTAAACTGGTAAACTTACTGTTCCCATGTTAGACAATTGTGTAAAATAGGTAGTACTACTTGTACCAAGATTATCATTCATATTATTCGCATAATATCCTGAAGAACCTATTGGAGTACTATTATGATATACTTGAAAATTATCGGGCATAGTAAATGCCTGTGTCTCTAGAGTAAATGTTCCTGTAGCCGGTCCAATATGAAGATCAGCATAATAAACTCCTAATTGTCCCTGTATGGGTTGATTCCATCCAAGCACATCATCACAAAAAGCAATATCATCATTCCCTGTACCTGTACCACCACAGTTATCTAGGCAATCTCCTAAGTTAATACAGGTAGATCCTGTAAATACATATTCTTTAATTTGTCCCGCGCCGATACTTATTTTCGCTAATACCTCAAAATGAAACCTACCGGGGTCGGTAATACTTTGGTCATAATAAAACTGTGAAATTTCTACTATTTCCCAACTGTTAGTATAATTATTCCACGTATAATTACTATTCCAGTTATTGCTTGCAGGTAAATCCAACTCTATAGGAGATGAACACTGACCAGCAACTCCCATATCTATAAATAAAGTATTAGAAGTCTTGGTAGCTGAGAGTTGTGGGTTTGTACCATAAACACCTCCTAAAGATAAAAACATTTCATCGGCAAAATAATTGCCGCTATAATCTATACCTGCTGTAAATACGTTCCCAATCTGATCATCATTAAATAATCCATTTAGAAATTGTTGAACATGGAACTGCTCGGTACACATCCCGGTTTGTTCATAAATCTCTTGGTCTGTTTGTGTTTGTAAATCTTCTAAAAATGCTTCCCAATCGTCTTCTAAAAGTTCTGGATCATATAAATTATCTACCGGCAAAAAGCGTTTTTCTTTATTTTGGTAAGTATTTCCTACTACACTACAGAGATTATTACTGGGAGAACTTGGACTTGCTACTGATAGAGAAGAATTAACACTATGATAGCCTCCAATAATAGCATTAAAATCATTACTTCCTGATTCCCCCCCTAAGCATTCGTTATAAACCCCATTGGCTTTGGCATGAAAACTTAAAAAGACATAATAAATACGCTCTTTTAAAGATCTATAATAACTTTTATAAATATCCCAGATAGCGTCTTGTTGACTTACCGGCAAAGATTGTATAGTAGAAATCAAAGAACTATAGGTATTGGTAGTAAGACAAGATCCTTCTAAATTAGAACATACTACATTTATATATGCCATTTCCAACATATTGTTGTTGGTATTAGTATCATTGGGCTCATATACAGTAGTTAATGCATACTCGATGATATCTTTTCTTTTTGATGCATCAGTACCTGTTTCTCCTGCAAAAGAATTTTGAAAATAGGGATCTTGATCTGCTATGGCATGAGCATTAGAAGAGTTGATAAGATTTTGAGCTGTTGCTGCTGAGAAAGTGCTTATTTCATTTAAGTATTCATTGTATTCATAGGAATTAAAACCATTGGTATTAGTCGTATTAGCTACACTTTGCGTATATAATAAATATTCAAATTCCGGATGATATTCCACTAAAGCTTCTGCCCATTCGGGAATCCAAAACGTTAAAAAGTCTTGTACATCTGCTAAATGCTGAGGGAGAATTTCATTATTATTATCTACATTAGGATTTCCCATATCTGTATTATCACCTAAAACAGCAGGCACCCAATGATCGTCCACCCATTGTACTTGAATTTTAGAAGCCTGACCTTCTTCGGTATAATTGCCAAGTGGATCTCTCCAAGAAATTCCACCTGCACTGCCATTAAAATACAATTGATTGTTCTCATTAAAGATACTTAGTTCATCAATTATTGCTCCAGTAGCATCAGCAGTGGTCGATGCATATTGACCATCAGGATAAAAATCACTCAGCAACATATTATACTGAATATCATTTACTGTAGGTGCTTCACAATATTCCAAGAGTATATAATAAGTCTGCGCAATCTCTTCAATTGCATCTTGAATTTGAGTAATCTGGTCTGAAGTTAAGGCTGGGTTTGGTTCTACACTTCCTCCATTAAGCATATAAGGAGAAGGATTTGTACCAAAGTTAAATTCTAATTCGCCAATAATATATTGAGTCTGTGAAGTCTGTTGTAGAGCTTCACAATCAATTTCTGAACAATCAACATTGATATATTGGGGGATAAAATCTTCTTCATTTAAAAGACATTCATTATTGGTTATAAAATCAATCCAATATTCATCCAAAGCCTCTTTACTTACCGTTAGTTCTTTAAATATATCATAAGAATCAACATCTAAAGTGGCAGAGAAAGGTGGGTTCTCAGTATACTTAGTTATACGACTTTCAGAAATTGTACCTGCAGTTAAACTTTCTTCTCCACATTTATCTTTTACACTAATTTTTAAATCATATTCATAGGGATAAACTTCCGGGCAATTTTCAAACTGAAAATCTTCATCATTAGTTAACCTATATTCAAACTGATAATCTGCATTATTTTGAATAGAAATAATTGACTTATTTAACTTTAATCCATCTTTTAGAATACCATAATTAGAGGTTGCATAACGTATATTATCATCTTCATCGGTATCTACCTCAACCCCGTTTATTTTATTCAATAAATCTGTGGTAAAATAGTTGTGCAAAGAGCCATCCTTATCTTTCTCATCCTCTAAAGGTATTAAATTAGGAGGAGCTCCCCCAGCTAAAGCAGTGGCAATTGTTCTTCCTTGAGGATCTATATAACTAATACTTACTTGGGTATTAGGGTCTACTACTGCATTTTTCTTATAATGGCTTACGTTGCCTACTTCATGCCCAAACAACCTGTTTAATTCAAAGGAAGAGTTAGGGTGCCCGTACAAATATTTCATTTCATGATCGCTTCCTAGTTGATGGGTTTTTCCTACCCCACTTTTTCTACTCACTCTCCCGGTATTATCTGGGGTATATTCTATTTGAGAAAAAGGATATCCTTGTTCTGGATTTTCTGGATCTACGGCACTTGGAACATAGTCATGAAAACTACTGGAAGAATTGTAATTATCAGAGTAATATCTTGCAGCTCCTCTTTCAACTAACAAGCCATTAGGAGAAGGGTTACAAGCCTCTTCCAATTGAGTTTCGAAATCCCTATAAGTATAAGGAGTCCCTGAGGTATTTAAATTAAAGCCTTCATAATACTTGATTGCTGAATTACCGGTAGGTACCGGAAGTACTTCTACCGCAGCTCTTCCCTGTGCATCATAAATTACTTCTCCTGCAATCGCATTATTATCAGTATTAATTTTTGTTACGGTTTGACGGTTCCTAAGTGAACCATCAAAATAGCTTACTACATCTTTTCGTTTGCCTTCTTCTGCATAGCTTGCCTGAAATTGCCAATTTTTATCGGTTTCGTGGGGTGAATTTATTTGTACATAAGTCCAATTACCTAAAACTCCTGTTACACCAGGCCCGTCATCACTCCACTCTCCGTAATAAGGTGTATTTACAGAATTTAAATGTCTTCCTATGGCTCTAACCCTATATACTAAATATCCTTTATCAAATATCATGGGAATTTGATAGGAAGTCTTTGAGGTTTGAACCCTTGTACTATTCAACTCAAAATCCCTAGTACTTAACTCTATTTGGTTAGCACTCATTTCATAATTATCAAACCATGACCATTCTACATCATATTCTATTGCACCGCTAATGGAAGACCAAGAGATCTCTATTTCTTCAGGATTTGAAGAAGAAGGAAGAAACGATGCCTGCGGTTGGGGAACGGTCGATGATAATCCATAATATCTCTCCCCCTTAAAGCCCAATTGAAGATAGGCATTATCAGGTATACTGGATAAAAAAATAGAAGTATTGGTATCTGTGGCAGTAACACTAATTACTTCTATTTTAATCCCATACCTGTTTGTTATTTCATGAAAATCCAAATCGTTATAATTACCATAACTGCTATTTGTATTGTAATCAACTATAAAGGTCCGAATATAAGATTGGTTAGTTACTAGATTCCCCGAACCATTGTAAGGTGTAATCTCTAATTTTAATTTTACGCTATAATCAATAAAAGGTTCTTCATCACTATCAATATAAAGTTTTAACCAAGCCGCAGGTTTTAATGTAGTTTTATTAGACACATTCAATTCTGGATCTAAGAATGTCTGTTGAGTCCCTACATTTAAAGCACTCACATGTACTGGATTATTAGAAAAATTAACTTCCTGAGCATCCTGTGCATAGGCAGCAAAATTTGTTATTGAAAATAGAAAGATGAATAAAAGTTGAATCATCTTCATTGTATAATTTGTTAAATAACTTTTTTCCATAATTGGTTGGTTTATGGTTTATTAATTGATATTATATAGTTTATAACCTGCATATTTATTTACAGGAACAAAAGAGGTGTCTTTTTCTACCACGTAACGGTCTAATACAAAAAAATCGTTCTCTACAGAATTTTTATAATTATTGTAACTTATTTCAATTCTAGCATAATCGTTTCTGTTATCCGCTAAGGATTGATCGTACCTTGAAAAATCTATAGGAGTGGGAGTTAAAAAAATCTGCTTAACAGGTAAATTATCCTTCTTATTAATTAAAATATAAAACTTATAGTTTTGAGAATAAGATTGCTTGGGGGTTAAAAGAAGATGATAGGTTGATTTATCCTCTTTAATTAGCTCAATCTTAAAGTCATTCTTAAATTCCCGAAATTGAGAAAAAACCGTTTCGATAAAAGCCCCTCCATTATCTTTTTTAAAACTTGTACTGGCTACTAGCATTTCCTTATCGTCACTATTCAATTTTATATTAATTTTTGGATGTTGTAACATCTCCATGGGACCTATCTTTTGATAAAATTGATTTCCTTGTTTAGCAATTAGTCCCGAATAAGATTCATACACTTTCCCACCTTCTTTGCCTTTGTATAACTTATAATCTACTTGAATTTGAAAGTTCTCCTGATCGAAATTGCAAATGGCATTATCTAATATTTGCTCTGCCGCTGGTGACTGAGCAAAAAAATTAAATGATAGAAGGAAAAATAAAAATAGATGAGCAGAAAAAAACTTCATACTTATTGGGTTATTTTAGTTTTTGATCTTGTTTCCTGAATGGTATAAACCCCTTTCTCGGTCTCTTTTTTCACTCGTACCAACCCACCTTCATTATCATATTCATAAAAAGAGGCATAATTATTTTCATCTAATTCTGCCATCAGTTTTAAACTAGTGGGATCATAAACAAAAGATTTTAAATTAGAATCTATGGGGTATACCCGGATATCATCAAAATATACCGGAACTTCCCCATTACTAGTGAGCTTAAACACAATATTTTCATAGCCTTGCGGAACGGTGAACCTTCCCCTAATTCTTTGCCAGCCATCAATGATCTGTCCTGATGGCTGAAAAGTAAAAGAAGCAATATTTGCCCCGGCAATACCTGCTCTAAAATCTATTTGAACTTCAGCATCATCATAAGAAACTTTTTGTTCTTGCACCTCTTCTTTTACCCAGGCCTCTATAAAATAAATTTTATTTTGTACCAGGCTAAAACTTACACAATTACAGGCATAAGGATTCTCTACTTGTCCCACACTTGAGAAGGAAAAGAAGAATACAAATACGGTTACTAAAAAGCTATATATTCCTTTTTGTATCATAATGATTGTTTTTTTACTATTATTTTTCTTCTTGAATGATGACAGCTTTTGTATGGTAATTCTTGTCATAAGGTAAATATCCCTCCTCAGATTCTTTCTTGTTACTATTATTATCATTTCCAATATATATATGTCTTTGACCTGCAACAATGACCGGCCCATCATCATCATCTTCTCCACAAATAATACGTTCTATATCCCATATTGTCCCATCATCCACTCCAGTTGCTACTATACGCATTGTTGAGGGACCACCGGCTGGTTTATTAAAAGTTAGTATACCATCTCCATAGTCTAAATTATAATCAATATCACTCGCTGTCACATTTACAGCTTGATTATCACCTGGAATATGATTAAATTGTGCAACACCTGCGATTACCCCCTGTAAAGTATAGACAGGTATTTCTGGATAACTATTGTTTATATATTGATTAGCATAATGATTTACATCATAACTACAATTTCTATCTTCATTTTGTGTAAAACCAGAATCGGCGACTTCTTGTCCATCCCAAAAAATTTGAAATCTATCAAGTACACATCTAGGATCAAATTCAATTCCATATGTTCCTTCTTCTTGAGGAATGTTAATATCAAAGATAAAAATTCCTGCTTCTTCATTTGCAGTTAAGGTAGTATTGCAATTTACAGTCTGTACACACTCCGGGATAAGCTGATAATTTAAAGTTTGTTGTGGATTTACTCTTATACTTTGTCTTCCCGTATGTGCCGTATTTTTTTCTATAGATGCAGCACTACTCCCCTCAACCGCATTTAAAAAACTAAAATGGTTTTGATTAATTTGACCAGGAGATTCTGAATATTCTATATTATCTACTCCAATTTCCTCATACCTTGCATTAGAAGCTACGCCTACGGGTAAAGATGAATAATAATCATACACAGCGGAAGAAAAACGGTCTAAAGCATCTTTATTTTCCAATTCGGCACCGTATTGATTAAAAAGGGTAATCTCACTGGCATAAGTCCAATTATCTATATTTTTTTGCCAAGCGGAACTTTCATAGGAATAAAATGGGACATAATTTTTAAAGAAGCCTTCGTGACGTGGATTATAATTATCTTCCCCATTATTTCTACCAGTAAGATAAGCGTAGGATTTTTCGGCCCTGTAATTTCCTCTTTCATTGACTACGTATGGGTTGTATTCTTGGCCTTGTACTACCGATATAACATTACCATTATCCTCATCATACTCTATGCTTCCTGTATTTGGGAAATTACCTTCACAAACTCCACTCCACATATCTTTATATTCTACAGCACTAGCATTTACAATATCCCGGTAAGAAGTATTCCAAGCATTACTGTTTTGAATATCTATAGTGCTTAAATTTAAATTTGGTTCTTGCCAAGTAGTCGAAGCCATATTAGCAGCTATTAAATTCCGGTTTCCGGACCTTACAATTTTAAACTCAGATAAATTACTAAACGAAGCCCAATTGCCGTCTTCATCCATTAACCGGACATTAGGATTGTGAATGTTGACCACCCAATATCTTTTGGAGCCTATTAAAAGTTCATCTCCGCGTTTTAAAAATTCAGAAATATTATTTACCAAATCTCCTGTTTCAGGATGATAAACTCGATAGTAACTAGTTCCTACAGTTTCAATTAAACCATTTAAATTAATATTTTCAGCGGCCAATCCCATATTTTCATAAAACCACTTCGCAGGATAATTTAAATTGAAATAATTATCTTCCTCTTCATACTCATTGTTTACCTTTGTTAGCAATACACTTCCTGTTTCTGCATCCCAAGCTAAATTTTCAGTAGAAACTTTTGATCCTAAATCATAAGCAATTTTTTCTTTGAGTAAACCGTGAGAATGAATGACCTTGGTGGTGGTTGCAATTTTTAATTTTTGCTCATGAGATTTATAATTAGGAAAATAAGTAGGTACCGGGAAAGGAAGTCCAAATAAAGCAGGAATAACCCCTAAGTTTCCATCTCCACCCAATACTTCGCTTAACGATTTAGTTTTCCTAAAATCATTCACCATATCAAAGCTTAATCCTACTGGGACAGGATTTTCTGAAACTTCACCATTTTCATCAATTATATTTACATTATTATTTAAACTTCCATCCTCATTAATTGCATAATTGTAATCTACTCCAGAGATAAATTGACCCTCTTCCATGCCTTCACCTTTTACTCGTTGCTTTTTCATTTTACCATTCATATCATTGGTATGTACTACAAAGCCTTGAGACATGGCTAAATGGTTTCTGGTCCTAACTTTTAAAAAGCTTCCCAATATCCCACTATTGTCAGGATATGCGGTTACTTCCGTATAATCTGAAGTTACAGGAAAATCCCTACTAGTATAAAATTCTGTAACAACTTCCCCGGTAGCATGCCTATTCACAATATCCTTTTCTATATTCTTAACTCTTACTTTGCTATAGGTAACTTGTGCAGAAGGATAAAAAGACTCGCCTATAGGTTTTTCAAAGTAATTTGATCCTTGAGGAGCAATCAATTTAACCGGATCGTCAAATACTGGTAACACAAAGGGGTTTTCTTTACTTCCATTGGGTTCGAAGGTAGCAACTCCGGTACTAGTTCCATCTTCATTTAGATAGTTATATTCTTGTCCATAATTATTGGAATAATTTGAACCTCCTACCATTTCATTCCAGTTATCATCTAAAGAGATCTTACTAACCCTAGAGCCCCCTCCAAATTTACGTCCAAAAGGTTCGTATAATCTTACCCAAGATTTTGAAGGAATTATTGTTGATGCAATATTTTTACTTTTTAAAACTTGATTGGGACCTCCTAAGAGTGCCATTACATCCCCAATTCCATTTAGTAAAGATTTTAGCATATGTTCAAGACTACCCGCCGTAACACTACCTCCAGCATCTGGCATACCGTAAGCTTGTCTATTCAAATATTTTCTAGCAAAATACCATCCTGCTTTAGAAATAGGGTTAACTTGTTCTCCTGAATTGATGATCCCTCCTTCTTTTTCTTGGAATTTTAATGGTAATGACAAGTAATGGTTACTATTTAATGAAAAATAATCTATATTATGTGCATCATCAAGCTCTACATATCCTGTTACATAATCATAATTTGAACTTCCGTTTTTCGTCATATTGGTCAACACCCTAAAGTAAAGCATATTATCTACCGTCCCAATATCTCCATTTGAACTCGCATCATTATGTAATAAATCATTTACAAATTCAGATACTTGATAGTTGTTCGGTAAATTATTGGGAAGTTTTACATAAATATATTTTTTAAAATCACTACCACTATATAATTTATCTGAGATCTGACTTGTACTAGTTGGGGCTGAGTTGTTACCCACTCCTTCTAACTTAAACATTTGCATGGCTTTCCTATCCTGTACAAATTGATAGTCATCACTCTCTTGTTCGATAGTCAAAACACCTCCCGATGGTAAATTAATAGATTCTAAAGCCCAAGCTCTCGCACTTATATCAGCAATGTTTTTATCTTGTTCAACAAAAGGAAACTCTGTGTTTGTCGTCTCTCCTGTGGTAACGCCACAAGATTGTACCGGCATTTTGTAGTTTCCCCAAACATCACTACCCCGTAAATGATAATGGGGATTTAATTCATTATCTCCAACAGGATAATTAAAGACGTAAGGATTATATTTTCCTAATTGGGAATTTTTATAAGTAAAATAGAGTTTTTTAAGCGTTAATTTACCTTTTTCTGAACTTTTAGAATTTGGGGTCTCTGGGCATAATTCATAACCGTATTCAAAATGAGCAGTTTTTATAGGAGTTGGCTCATAACTTGCATCGTTTTGGGCTTTTTCGTAATCTGGTAAAGAATAAAGTTTAATTCTATCTAATCGATATAAATTTTCATTATTGTTAACCTCACCATCCCTATCATAAACTCCTAACCCATCATCTCTTTTAGATAATTCAAAAAAAGCGACGTGGGTTTTTGTTTCTATTTTTTTTATATACTTAATTTCCTTTCTACCATAAATATAATTTCCTTTTTGATCGTATTTATCTGTATTAAGACCTGCATTATAAGTAGCTTTATTTTCCCCTATTGGTATTCTCCACTCATAATTTGAATTCCAATTACGATAAGTAAATTTTGTATAACTACCTAAATCATCTGGTGATGGACCATTGTTGGTCATATCGGAATAATCTGTTGATAGTACAGAAGTCAATAAGTAGCTATGTGCATAAGCCGGCGTTTTAATATTGTTATAAAAATGATCCCTACCTTTACTATTATTTGTTGAATTATCAGAACCTGAATAGTTTACCAATCCAGATTCACAATTACCACTTCCACCTACAGCAAATGTGGTTTCTTGCTTTTCTTTATTATAAGCGGTTTCTCCAAAAATATATCTTGCCCCATCATTTTTCACAATTTCATAACCCGCGGTATGATGTCCTGGAAATCCATTTCTGTACAAAATTTGTCCATAAGACTTCGCTTCTTCATTGGTGATTGGCAAAATTGACATGCTTCGATCTTCCCGTTCCTCTCTTTTTATTGTTTTTATAGATTCTGAAGAATAAGTTGGAACACCATTACTATTATAATTTTTCTTCCTATAAAAAGATTGAGTTTTTCTGTTATATTTTCCAGAACCCAATTCGATTTTAATTGGATTGTAGCCTAAATAATCATTTTGATTACCAGCATACTCCTCATCTGAACTTAAATCACTATAGCTTTTAAAGTATACTTTTTCATAATCAAGATCATTGTTGTTATTTGGTTTAAATTTTGGAAGAATTGTATTGTCGGAGTCCGACCATCTACCTATATAACTGCTTGAAGGATTCAACTCCACATCCAGTCCTCCATGGGCGTAACCACCAACACCAACCTCAGCCCCTACAGATCCTCCTATACCTCCTGAAGATACTTTTGCATCATATACATAACCCACTTGACCCCTGTAGGGACGAAAAGACCCTTGCATCCCTTGACTGGAAATAATATAGGAATCATATGTATAATTCACAGGCGCTAACACTTTAGTATTTTCATTTACAATCCTATCTTTTTCCCGATTAAAGTCCAACACTCCAAATCCATTCAAATCGTTCTCAGTATTTTCATAACCATAAGCCAAAGATTGCTTAACTTTGTCACTATTACGCATATGCTGGATAGAACCCCATCCTGTAATTTGCCCTTGGAGTTCTGCTCCGAAAGCCTCTGCTCCGGCAGAAAGACTCAATGTTAGGTTAGTATTATTAAATGACAAATCCTGTGTGGGCGTATAGGTTAAATAATCATTAAGTTTTATTGCTCCTCCAACTCCTATTTTATTATCAAGTTTATTACTTTGTTTTTGGCCTTTATATAAATTGCTATGGTTAGCAGCTATATTAATTGCCGAAAGACCTTTACGTGAATCATAAGACACCCCTACACTACCCGATAAATCTCTTAAATATTTACTATCCGACTCTTTATCTGCTTCGTGTAGTGATAAAGTGGGGGAAAGGGAAACACCTCCGTCTGATGTAGTCCCCATCCTCATTCCAACACTTACCCTATCACCTAAATCAAAACTTGGACCGAATGACTTATTATAACTCAAACCCGTATAATTATTATAAGTTATCCCTACCCCTATACCTACATTGATGGCATCTGCCCCAAAAACTGCTCCTCTAAGATCTGCATTCACTCCTACAGACACATTATCTCTTACGTTATTCTCATAGGTCATTATATCCCCATTAAAATCATCTGGTAAACCTCGAACATCACGGCTAATTTGACCTACATTTAAATTCCAGCCTAACCCTACCCAACTGGCCTCTTGATCCATTTTTATACCTGAATCATAAGATAAATTCAGAGGGTAGCCCCCTACATCCATCAAAGGAATATTATAATTAAAGTCTCCGCTTGAGAGGTTCACCATATCAGAAGTACTTATGGGTGTAAAGGAATTAAATTCTGGCTGAGAAGGACCACTTGTATTTGCAAATAATCTCGTAGGACTTAAAATCATCAAAATAAGATTTAATGCCAGAAAGCTCGCTAAACATTTAGAAAGCCTGGATTCTCTGATTACTCGTAACATATTTTATAACTTTATTGGTTGGTTGTTTAATTGAAATTCTAGCATACCTTGTCCTAAAAAATTATCCTCATAAAGCAAAATAATTTCATCTTCAACAGGTATATTATCAAAATAAAGAAGTAACTTTTTGTAGGGTGTAACATTAAAACTTCTTTCAAAATGAACACCACTACATTCTACCACCCCTCCATCTTTAGTTAAAACTTTAAAGTCTTTTTTTATGTTGAATGAAAAATAGCTTAAAGCTTCTTTCTGATTTGACAAAGAATTGATATCGGGTTCTAATAAATTTTTATTCTCTTTATGAAAAACCCTAAACTCTACTATTCTTTCGTTTTCAAATTCTTTTTTCAAGGAGTCTAATTCTCTTGAAGAATAGTGATTATTATTCAAGAAATAATAATCTTTGGGAATTTCTGCTACTTCAAAAACAAAATCGCCACTTGAATTGATAGAAGATTTAGCTTTCCATTGCTTGTTTTGGCTTTTATATAATATTTGACCATCTTTTTGCCCTTCTTTTTCACAGGAATAAAAAATAGAAATAAAAAATAGAAAACAAACAGCTCTTTTAAAAAGAACCATATTAAAAAAATTATTTATTAGTAAAACTTTAGACTAATTTAAACTTTTTTTTTTAAAAGATTAACTTTTTTTGATTAAAAAACCGTTATAAATATAGATTGTTATTTATAAATTATCTTGTTTTCATTGTTATACTCTACGATTATAGAATCTGAATATATTTTCTGAATAATTATTTCATCCGCAATTTCACCTTCTATAAAATCTTCTCGGTGACCGTTTATTTTAAGTAATGCCCTTTTTTTAGATTTATTCGACTTTATGAAACCCAAATATTGAATAGATGGCCATTTTTTTTGGAAAGCTATTTTTCTTACTTCTGGAATTTTCTGCTGCTGGTTTTTCTCTTTTTTTTCTTTAGTATTTTTATATATTAAATTGAGAAATGGATCATGAGTTGGGATCTTTAGATGAAAAGTATCTTTCAACTTACTTAAAGTTACTTTTTCAGGATTTGGGATGGAATATGCCCGATCTTCTATTTTTTGCTTACTTTCATTTTTATAAAAAAACTTATATATACTGAAAGAATAAATAATTATAACTAAAGCTAGCAATAATATATTTATTCGTTTTTTATCCATGAGATGGAATATAATTATTTTAATTAATTACAAAATATTGAGACTCGCTATACCCTGAATTGTTACCTGCAATATCTTCTACTTTTACCCTCCAATAATATTGACCGGCAGTAGAAAAAGAAAAATCTATCTGCTCGTTTTGGACTTCTTCTTCTTCCATAATTACTGTGAAATCTTCATCTGAAGATACCTGAATAACAGAATAGCGATCTGAATTAACATTCCCATTATCTTGATTAAGATCCCAAGAGAAAGAAATCTGACTATCGTTAAAAACTTCTTCATCTTCCGGACTTAGCAAAGAAGGTAAGGGCGGAGTTTCCCTATCTAAAAATAATATTCTCTCACTAAAATCTGTTTCAGAAAAAGAGTTTATAGCTTTTACCTTCCATATATATTTCGCATCTTCAGTATAGATATTTTGTTGAGGTGATACGTTATTTAGCGCTATATCAGGCTCAATATAAACTGTCTCAATTCCATTTAATTCTTTATCTAATTGGAGTTCGTAACTTTCAGCGGCAGAAAGTTTTTGCCAACTATATACTATAGAAGTTGAATTTGTATAAAAGTTATTTGTTGGGGTAGATAATATTACAGATTGACCATCTAAATCTTCAGAATACACTACAGTAAAATCTATAGGATAGTTATAGACTGTTTGGTATGCATTATTTTCACCTCTTATTTGCCAGCTATAACTTCCAGGTGATAAATTATATAAAAACTCTCTGGACGAAACTAAAGAATCCAACATTAAAGTATTGCTTCTTTCCGTATTGAATACCTGAATCCTGTAATGATCGGCACCATTGATCTTTTGCCATTGGAACTTTACAGTTTCCCCTAAAATTTCTTCATCCATAGTAGGACGAATAGCTATAACTCGATTATCTGAAATATCTTCCTCTAATATATCATCACAGGAAAACAAACAAAATCCTAATAAAATTATTAGTAGACTATTCTTTACTCTCATAATTTTGAAATATTAATTTCATATAAAGTGTGGTTGACCGTGAAGTATAATTCTTTTTTTTATAAAAATTTACATTTATAAGTTTGGACAAGGAAAATTCCCTCTCTAACTTATACAAAAAAGTAATTAAATCTTTGTAGCTGCCACTTAATATAAGACTATTTGTATATATATCATAATCTTGAATACTTGCATAATGTATTTTATCTACATTATTGAGCTCTATATTTTTTCCATTTTCACTAATATAACCAATAATCTCCCTCTGAACGCTTTCGGGATTTATATTTATTTCCCCAATTTTACTATTTAAGTAATTTAATTCTCGATTAAGGGTATTAATTTCCATGCCTATTTGATGACTATCTTTGTAAGCTTCTTTAGATAAAGTAATTTTTTCTTTCACCTCACTAATTCTTAGTATATTTTTCTTATATATTATTCCAATAAAAATCAAGAGAAAAAGAACTAGAGAATAAATAAATTTTTTTTTATTTGATAATTTTTCAAACATGTGTTACTTGTTGAAGAAAATTTCTACTTCAAATTTATTTTCACCGAATTTATCTTGATTGTAATTTAACACAGCTACTTTATTGACCCAAACTAACTTGGAAATTTTTTTTATCCATTTATCAAAACTCTTTTCATTTACAACATTCCCTTCTATTACTATTAAATCATTTTTAATCTTTATTAGCTCTTTACTTTTTACTTTATCAATAGGCTGAACATTTAAAGAATTCAATACTATCTCTTGTCCCTGCTGATTGATGATATCTGAAATATATAACGTATAATAATTTAAATTATTAAATCCGCTTAGCTGTAATATTCTTTGTCTATTTTCAACCTCATCTTCTAAATAATTTAAAGTCCTATTTTCTTCTTCATATAGTTCTATTTGATGACTAAGGCTCAGGTATTCATTCACCAATTTACTTTTATAAATTTTGGTCACAGCAAAAGATAGGAATAAAAAAATTAATAAGCTAGGTAATAAAAATCTATTAATTTTTTTAAATTTAAATTCTTTAATGTTGTTGATTATATTTTCTTCCGAGTTATTAACCGAATTAGTATCTTTTATAAAGATTAGCAAATTTGAAAGGGCAGAAATATTCTTTTGATTAAATTCTTCTTCTTGTAAAAAATAGGACTCTACATTCCCCTTTTCTGTAATATCAAATATTTTCATTTTATTATTAAGGATAGAAATTTGATGATACATATCTGATACTATATTTAAATCTTCAAAAAAATTATTTAGATATTTTAAAGAAAAAGGACCAAGTGAATATTTTAAAACATATAGTTTTTTTATTTCAAATTTGGATATCAACTCATCAATTATTGATTTCCTAGAAACAGAAACAGCTATTTGATCTCCATTTTCAATTTCCTCAATATAGAATTCATCGGTATTCGACCTAAATAGAATTTTTTTCAGATAGCCTTTTTCTTTATTCATTAACTTACTAATCACATCTTGCCCTATGTAATTAAAAAGAACAGGATACTTCCTATCAGCTATATCAATAAACTCATCAAAACTTAAATCAAAAAAACGCTTTTCTATTTTTATGTCCCCTTCTTTTGAGAGCGAAAACAATAGCCCTGAAATAATTAGTACATCATTACGCTTATCTATAACAAGTGAATATATTTTGTTATAAAAAAAAGAAAAAAGATATTTAGAAATTGGCAGCATTTAATTTTAATAAATTATTGTTGGTTTTATAAAAATATGAAGCTTAGAAGTTTCTTTTCGTTTAGTACGATTACTAAAAAACCATTTAAGAATCGGTATTCGTGACAATAATGGCGCTCCAGTCCCTGAGTTTTCTCTTTCCATTTCATCTAAGCCACCTAGCAGTACCATTTCATTGTTTCTTACTCTCACAATTGATTCAAAACTTTGAGTAGCTTTTCCAGGCGGAGCAGTTTCTCCAGCTCTTCCCAAAAAAGAACTTTTTTCTACTTTAATATTCAAAGTAACATTCTCATCCTTTGAAACAAATGGTTTTATATAAATACTTAAACTAGCATCGGTAGATTTCCAAGTTCCGGATTGCAATATATTATCGGTTATTCCTGTATTAATCAATCTATTATTTTGTTCAAAATAATAATTTGTTTCCCCTATTGATGAAATTGCTTCATGACCATTTAATGTAACTAATTTTGGAGTGGATGAAATTTTTATCAAAGAGTTATTTTCCATCATTTTAAGATTGGCATAAAAATCACTTGCTACTTTACCTAAATTCACCCAACCAAATCCGTTAAATGCGTCTATTAAATCATTTACAGAGGTGGAGTTTAAGGACATATCGGTGGTGGGAAATAAAACTCCAGAAGTAGTACGTGTTTCTTTATCTATTCCCATTTGTATTCCTGTACTAATATCATATCCTTTATCATATTGCACAATAATCACTTCTATCTGAATTACCGGCACCACCTGATCTATTTCGTGAATATAATTTCTAAATTCTTCGATTTGGATACGAGAACCGGATACCACAAAACCATTTAAGTCTATAAATTCTTTAACCTCTAAATTTTCGGTTATTTTTGCGGGTAAAGTTGAAAGAACAGTTTCTATAGTCCTGTTCTCCATCTGAATAAGTTCTGTTTTACGCAGGCCTTCTGTATGATGCTCTCCTATCAAATAAAGATCATCTACTTTTTTAAAAGTATATTTGTCACCTTTAAAAATATTTTTTAATAGGTCTTCAAATGTTATTCCTTTCGCAAATAAGGTGGTTTGGACATCTGAAGGTGTATCGTACATAAAAAAGCTTACGTTTAATTCTCTTGAAGCAGCCCTAATCAATTCTGCTGCATTGGCCTCATAAGCTTCAACATCTAATCCTAGTTGATTATTTATTTGATTATTTATAGAAATAAAAAAATCACCTCCGATATTTTTTTGTGAATTTCTACCTATTAAATTTCTATTTTTACTATCTCCTGAGTTTTGATCAATAGCTTCTAAATCGTCTAAATAGTAAAAACCATTTTCATCCTGTGTTGCTTTTAATGCATTTGATTTTGCAAGCATTTCGATTACCTGATCGAATGGACGGTTAAGAATATATCCAGATATTTTTTTCTTTTTTACGGAAGGCGATAATATAATATTCTTGGAGGAAATATCTGTAATTGCTCTAGCTACCAAAGGCAACGAGTCATTTTCTAAATGAACTGATAAAAAATCATTTTCAGCATTATAACTAACATCTATTTTCTTAGGTACAACAACAGGCTCAGGTTTAGGAATAATAGGTTTTTTTTTAAACACCATGATGCCATTCGTGAAATTTACTTTTAAATTATATTCCTTAATTAGAAATAGAAAAATATCTTTCACTTTTATATCATAAAAATTACTTGTTATCAGCTGTTGCAAACTTGGTTCGGCACTTACATTTAGTTGATGTTCTTCCGCTATACTTGTTAGTAAATCATACAGGGTTAAACCTACAACATCTATTCTAATTTTTTCATCCAAACCTGGATTAGTTAAAGCTATTTGATTAATTTTTTTTTCTACATCATTATCAATATTTTGACTATAAACATTGGTTAGTATTAAAAATAAAATTGCGAATATTTTAATCTTCATAAATCAGTTGTGAATTAAGATAGGATAAACTTCTTCTAAAGATGTCTCTCCATTGGCAAACATTTTGAATGCCTGATCAGATAATCTTTCAATATTACTATTCTCAAGTTTATTATATTCTTCTTTTTTGATTAAATTAATTACTTCTCCTTCTATAGGTAGTATTTCATAAATAGCTCTCCTACCCGAATAACCCGAATAAAAACAAGATTCACATCCTTTAGGCAAATAGTGTTTATTTATAGAAATATCTTTTTGACGAAAATTTTCCGGTAGTAAGATTTCATCTAATTTTACTTCTTCCTTACAATTGGGGCATAACTTCCTTACTAATCTTTGTGCTAATGATAAATTTAAAGTTTCTGCGATTAAAAAGGATGGGATTCCCATATCTTTTAATCTTGAAATAGTACCCCAAGCTGAATTGGTATGTATGGTAGAAAAAACCAAGTGTCCCGTTAAAGAGGCTCTTATAGCCATTTCGGCAGTAGATGGATCTCTAATTTCCCCCAACATAATAACGTCTGGATCTTGTCGTAAAAATGATTTTAAAGTACTCGTAAAATTTAAGCCTATATTTTCTTTTAATTGAACTTGATTTATACCGTCTAAGGTATATTCTATTGGATCTTCAACAGTTAATATATTTTTATCTATCCTATTTATATGTTTTAAAGTTGCATATAGCGTAGTTGTTTTTCCTGATCCTGTAGGGCCACTAATTAGAATTAACCCATGAGGTCTTGTAACTGCATGAATATATTTTTCTAAATCTTTTTTTTCAAAACCTAAATCTTGAATTTTTAAATGGGATGCATCTCTCCCTAGAATCCTCATTACTATTTTCTCACCATAATGGGTGGGTAAAATAGATACACGCACATCAAAATCGCTATAATTAATCCTACCATCTTGTGGTAGTCTTTTTTCTGTAATATCTAATTTAGATTTTATTTTTATTTGGTTGACCATTTCTGCATAGTCATTTTTATCTAACTTAAATTTTTCTATTAATTTCCCATCAATTCTAATTCTTATTCTAACAATTTCTTCAAAAATCTCAATATGAATATCACTTGCTCCAATTCGCTTTGCATCGATAATTAATGTATCTACAAAACTTTCGTTATCTTCTTCTAGGTAACTTTCTGTTTCTGCATTATCTTTTGAAGTTCTAAAATAAACAGATAATGTTTTATTTATTTGATGGGATTCATAGGGGATTAAAATTACTTCAACATTATACAGGAGTTCTAATTCTTTACGTAAAGATTCACTATAAAAAGCTTCATCTATATAAAACTCATATTTATTTGAACTAAATTTAGCGGGAATAATCTTAAAATGGTTAGCTTCCTCTGCACTAATAAGTTGTTGGCTTTCTACTTCTAATTTTATATAAGAATCTGTTTCCATAAAAAATTGTATTGATTAAGCTCCCAATTAAAAAGAAGTATGATGATTAAATATAATGAAAGAAAACCTGCTAAAGGTATAGTGCCATTTTTTTTAAAAAACAATCTGTAAACAAAGTAAAAAACTAGAGAAAAAATTAAACCTGTTATAAAATATAACATATAATTCAACAAATTAAATAGTGGCATAACCGCTATAAAGAAAAGGATATCACCAACACCTAAAAAATTATTTATGGGATTTACAAAAGTTTTATATTTAAATGAATAATAAATAATAAGGACTATTATATTGATCAGGACAAATAGAAACACTTTAACTAAATTGTGAAAATCAAAAATATTGGCCCCTATACTAACTAAACATACCACTACAAACAAGGCAATTAAATAAAATACATTTACCAACCTCATTTTAACATCTTGATAAAAGATGAATAGTAATAATATAATCAATAAAACTTTAAATAAAGATTCCAACCAAAAACAGCTTCAATTAAATTAACTTAGTCCTTTATAACTTCTTTTAGTTTTTTATTTTCATTTATTTCCCAAGTATTATATTTCCCATCACCATTTAAATCTTGAATAGAAACAGCCTGAGCTTTGAAACTTGAAGAACTAGCTTCAATTACAGAAATTTCGTATATAGCACTCCCACCATTCTCCATTGTAGGAGTTTGCTCAAAACCTATTTCTTCTAAATCGGCACTATATCTAGCATGTCTATAAAAATAAGTTTTTTCAAGTCCATATACCATATTCAACATATTTTGTGCTTCGATAGATTTTGCTCTACTAATTGTTGAAGTTTGATCGGGGACAGCTATGTAAATGAGTATACCTATTATACATAAAACAATAAGCAATTCGGTTAAGGAATATGCTTTTACTAAAAATTTTTTACTATTTTTCATTTATTAATTTTTTGTTAAAGTAAAAATTTATTTTTTAATGCACAAACGTTCTAGGTTATAACTTTGCTCAAACTAAACATTGGATAATACATAGCAATTAAAATAAAACCTACTATTAATCCAATAACTGTAATCATGATTGGCTCTAAAAGACTACTAAAATTTTTAGCCATAATCTCTATTTCTTCGTTAGTTTGTTTGGTTAATTTTAAAAACATTTTATCCAGCTCATTAACTTCTTCTCCTATTTCAATAAAAGTTAAATCCCTTTTTCCTATAATTAAACTATTTTGAAAACTTTTTCTAAGAGTGCCCCCCCTTTTTATATCATTTATACTTTTCTCTATCTCCTCTTTAAACAGATGAAAACTCACAATTTCCCTTTCCAAAATCAAAGCTTCCAGTAGAGAAACTTTTGATGAGAGTAACAAATTTAAAGAAGTATAAAATTTGACACTAACAGTTTTTCTTACAAAGTCACCTATTAAAGGAAGTTTTAATAAAATTTTATTCATAAACTTCTTATAATCAGGATTTGATCTAAAAAAGTAGTGGATTCCCACGATAGTAGCCACAGCTGATAATAAAACTAATAAATAAAAATTTAAATTTTCCGAAACTCTTTGAATAAATTTTGTGATCTCAGGTAATTCATTACCAAATTGCCTGAAGACTTCTGAAAACATAGGTACCACATAATTCAACATAAAATATAGAACCCCAATTGTTATTGTTAAAACAAACACTGGATAAGTTAGTACGGATATTATTTGTCGTTTAAGTTTTATTCTTTTTTCAAAAAAAGATTCTAGTTCTTCTAATATTTCTGTTAATCTTCTGGTTTCCTCTCCAGCTTTTATACTATAAATTTCGTATTTAGAAAAACTAGGGTCTTCTGAGAATATTTCATATAAAGATTTTCCTTTTAAAATTTTATTTTTATATAAGGTCAATTTCTTTTTTATATATGATGACTTTTCCTGTTTTATTAAAATATCCAAAGCTTTATTATAATCAATTGACGCTCTTAACAAAGTGCCCATTTCACCATAAAACTTCCGTTTTCTCTTGTCATTGAAAGATGATAGATGATAGTTCTTACCTTTTTTTAAAACCTCTGCTTGATTTTGTTCTAAACTAATTTTCATAAAAGGAATTTAAATTAACTAACTCTTCTACATCTTTTTTTCTAAACAGAAATATACTAATTGTTTTGTCCTTAAGCTTTAAATCATATTTGATTTTCACATAAACATTTCCATTGATTTTATCTTCCTCAAAACTATAATTGTTTATGATTAAAGTATCTTTTTGAAAATTTTGATTTTCACGAATCAAATAATTATTTTCAAACCTGTAATTAATAAAATCTTGATTATATCTCTTTAATCTTAAAGTGTTCTTATTAACTTCTATATCTGCTGCTAAATAAAAATCTTCTTTAAATGCAAGATTAAAACTTTCTAAATGATAAAGTTTTTCACTGTATTTTTTAAAAGCATACATACCTTTATCTAAATAACTAAAAAAAACATACATGGTGCCTACTAGTATTGTAAAAAGTATCATCACAATTAATAATTCCAATATTGTATAGGCTTTTATTTTATTTTTCATGCATTAATGGACTACTTATATAAAATTCTTTAGAATAATCATCTAATTCACGACTCTCGCAGGTTAAAATTAGTTTAAAGTATATTTTATTTTTGCTTTTTTCTATTAACGTAAATTCTTTCTTAAAAATATAATCATTCCAATTTTCAAACCCATTTTCAAAATCTTTATTTTTCAATGCCCTGTACAATATATAATCCATGTGATTAGTTATATTTATTCTTCTAACTTCAGTATAAGATTTGGTGAAGTTTACATAAGATAGCGTTGCTAATGAAAAACAAATTGAAATTATTAAAAAGGAGATGATTGTTTCTACAAGACTTGAAGATTTTAAATTATAAGCTTTTAATAACTTCATAGCTTTCAGTATTTTCAAAAGTAAGTATCTTTTTAAAATTAGATGGTAATGCCGTTATATCAATTACCGAATTGATCAAGGTATTATCATTGTTAATATTTTGTTTATTATAATTCAACTTATCTGTATATAAAGTACCGTGAATATTTCCATAGAGTTCTGTTGTACCATAAATATAAATATCTCCTATTATTAACGCTTCTTCTCTTACTTGTAATTTTCTTTTTAAAGAGCCTTTATAAGTATCCCCATTTAATATTATTGCTCCTGCTACTGTAGATTTTTTTCCTATAGAAATATTTATAGTATCATTAGCAAAACCATAAAGTACACTTGGGTATTGTAAATTAACTTTTTGGCCAACTTTTATAAATTGAGTTGCAAAAGCTTGAACAGTTCCAGAAAAATCATCTTCAAATGTTATTTTTGGAGCTATCATAATAACGTCTTCCAATTTCATATCTTTTTTTATAATTATATGATCTTCCGAATAAAGTATAATTTTACCTCTTAAATTTATTGCTTCTGGCAAATAACCGGAAGCTTTATAAATCTTTATATCATTACTAAATGAATTATAGTTTTTTAAATGATCAAAACTTAATAATTCCGTTGTTTTTACACTTCTAATTAAACTATCAAGTAAATTTTTATTCTTCAAGACAGGTAAATTCTTATTAGATGCAAATTTCTCCCCATTTAATATAATTTTATTCTTTAAATCGGGGTGATAAAAGTTTTCTGTAATTCTGTTGGGAATATATATATTTCCTCTCAACAGTGTTGCTCCTCCTAATTTTAAAGGTTCGTCACGATCTGTAAGATATAAGGAGCATAGGCTATCCTGATTAGAGGAACCACCCGCCATCATTTTGGAAATATTAAGGGTATCATTTAAATTAATACTCTCTACATTTTTTATTTTTAATATACCCCAATCTTCAAAGTTAACTTGTGTTGTAATGGTTTGATCATGTAAATGAGTATTGTTCTCAATTAGATAGTTTTTATAATCTAAATCTGCCTTCCAAAAGTTATTCAATATTAAGTTCTCCCTATCGTTAAGCTTTACAAAATAAATTTTATTATAAGATGCCAAAAGCAACATCGTACTACAAAATATAGACACAACTAAACAAACAAAAACCGCATTTAATAAAGCAGAAGATTTCATAAAAAAGTAATAAAAAAAACCCGTTTACTTTCAAAAGTAAACGGGCTTATGAGAAATATTTAATTAATTAATAATTAGTTTTTGTTTATCAACTATTTTATCATTTTCTTTTAAAATAACTATATACATACCATCAGCAAAAGAACTTAAACTTTCTTTTCTAATTCCTTCTACTGCCCTAGGCTTATATGTACTTAATTTATTCCCTAACAAATTATATATTTCAATAGTATATTCTTTTTGTTGGTCTGAAAGCTCAAATAGAATATTAACATATTCACTTGCAGGGTTAGGAGCTAACACCAGTCTATTTCTATTTCCAAAAGAATCACTGCTTATATCTTCTGCTACTTCCTCATCATTTGTATTTGGGACTAATGGTTGCACAGTTCCATTATTACAAGGAATAGAAGAAAGATCTACATACCAAATAGCAGAACTAATATTATTCACATCTATAGCTTTTAGATCTATATATGTTACGCCTGCATAAGGAACAACAGTAACTGTAAATGTGGTCGTAGTCGGATTGAAAGGTGCACCGGGAGCTACTACACCTATTGTATTATTCCCATTGTTAGGTGTAACCTTTACAATCACCCCTTGATTACTTAAAGTACTAAAAAACATATCAATACTAGTTGCATAGATACTACTTAAACTTACCTGTATGTCATAAGCGCACAATCCATTATAAGAGGTAGGTATAACATCCCCCATATCCTTATCTAAGTCTGCAGGACAATCTAAATAATCTAAATACATAGGATCACTAGTTACTGTACAAGGGTTTGTAACGGTAAGATCATACCTCCCATCTCTATGTAACTCCAAATCATCAACTAATCCACTTCCTCCAAGTATACCATTATAATCAAGAGTGTACCACCATTCTCCAAAGTCAACATAAGGTAATCCTAAAATCTTAGGAACGCTATTCGTTTTAGAACCTATACTTTGCAAATAGCAGATATCAAAACAACCGGAAGGGAAATACCACATATATTTTTCCGGATTTTCCGGAATTTCAATAAGAGAGGCTTTTGAGCAGCCTGAGACATTATCGGTAAACCTTACTTGAAATGCACCTCCATGGTTTACCTGAATATTGGTACCTGATTGACCAGAACTCCAAGTATAGTTACCATTTTGCGGATTTGTAACCTTTATCTCAACAATATAAGGAGAACAACTCACTACATCATAATCAAGTATGGGAGCATTGGGCGAGTCAAAAACTTCAACTACATGACTAGTAGAAACCGTACAAACACCATCAGCATCAGTAATTTCCAAATCAAAACTATAAGAACCAGAAGAAGAAATATTTTGTGATAACTCTATTCCGCTACCAATATAGCTATTATTTCTATACCACTTGTAAGTTGCATCTTCATCAGTATATGAACTTCGCAAGGTAAAATATGTTTGCTCTGATAGACATATACTAACAGGACCATTTATATGAGCGGAAGGGGGCTTATAGAAAATAGGACTAACAGCTAATGTGGAGTAATTTTTACATGTATACTGATCTTCTAACACCACCCAATAACTACCGGGAGAACTAACAGTTACACTAGGATTAGTAGTAGTATTCGACCAGTTTTCATCATCCTCATTCATCCAGTGATAATAGGTAGGACTTGTACTTCCATTATCAGCCTGAAAATTTAAAGTGACCGACTCCCCTTCACATACGGGATCAGGCATTAAGATATGGCCACTCATATTCATTTCAATTATGTTTAAATTAACACTATGACTAGTACTACATCCATATTCATCTGTAACAATAACTTCTGCAAAATTAGAATTACCATAAGAAAACGATAAATCTGGATTAGCTATTGACGTGGTTCCTTCCTCTACTCCCAAATCTCCAAAATGCCATTCGTAAGTCCAATTAGAGTTTGTTGAAACAATTTCAAAAGGAGTAGCTTCTTCTTCACATATATTAGAAGGAATTATTGACGTATTAATCTGTACTGAGGGTGCATCAGGGATAACCACACTGATTAAGTCGGAACTGCAAGTAGTACTACCTCCACTTCCACTAATAGTAATATAAGCATTAATACTTTGACCTGCAGGTATATTTGAAAATGTCACTCCATTTTCATTCCCCATTTGACTATTACTCCCTAAGTGATATTCCCAAGAACTTATTGTATTTGGAGCATAATAATTAGAATCATCCAACAAAGTCACATCATAAGTCCCTGTTTGAGTTCCACAACTCAACGTATAACGTAAATCAGGGATAAAAGGCACAGGTACTGCTTCTCCAAAGACTTTTTTAGTTGCAACACACGGATCACCATTACTATCGACTCCTTGAATATGAATATCTGCCCTAAAAGTATATTCACCAGCAAATGGAATTAACACATCTATTTGCGTATTGGAACTATTAGAATTAATAATAGTATTACCTGGCCCTACATGCCAATCAAAATCAATATAAGAGCTTCCATTTGTATGCAAGGTTGCACTTACAAGACCACAATCATTATTATCGATAGTTATATCAAAATCTGTTGGACCTGTACTACATCCAGATCCTCCAGAGGTTTGTCTTATCCAAACTGTATTAGTAGTATCTGAACAACCTGTAGTGTTATTGGTAATCACTGCATAATAACCTCCAAAATCTGTAGGACTAAAATTACTACCAAAAACCGATAGAGAACCGGAAGTATCGAACCACTCAATAGTAGAACCTCCTCCTAAACCACTTTCTTCAGTAGCTACAAAATCGACATTTATATTAGCTGCACTTGAAAAATACCTATCGATTGATGGAGATATATGAGCGATGGGTTTAGGAAGCACCGTTACAGAACCATATTCAATTACTTGAACATTATCACAACCATTAATTCCTTTTAAAGTTAATTTAATATTATAATTTATATTATTGTTGGTAGGGCTTATATAAGTATAGGCATGAGTTATTTGATTAGATCCTGAAGTTATAGTCTGACTATTACCATCCCCAAAATCCCAAATAATTTCATCTACAGAGTTTATAGGAATATTACTTGAAAAAGAGATATCTAAATTTTCTCCGACACAAATAGTACTAGCTGAAGTACTTAATGTAATTTCTGGTACTTCACCAAAATCAATTATTTTCGAATCTGAAAAAGACAAACCACATTCCGTCGCATCAACAGTTAGGGTTGCAGGAGAAGAATTAGCACTTTGATACCACTCTACTTCTACAGAAGGAGTTCCCTGTCCCTGAACAATAGAACCTAAAGTTGAGGGCACTATATTCCAGTTATAAGTAGTTGCTTCGGTATAAGAAACACTATATGATTCATAGGAATCGGGACAAACTTCATTTGCTCCACTAATATTTAATGGCATAACAAAAACTTGAGGATTAATTTCTATCACCTCTGATCTACAATATGGTTTCTGATAACCTTCTACCCAAGCCATAACAGAATAAGAACCACTATTATCAAAGGTTACAGAAATTTCATTACCTTCACTTGTGCCATTAATCGTACCTCCACTTACTTCCCACAAGACTTTGTCATCTGTAACCTCTTCAGTAAGAGAATAGGTATAATTATTATTAGGACAAACTTCTAATTCTCCAACAATTCCAGAGGGAGTTTCAGGTCTTTCTTCTACATTTACCCTTACAGGTCTACCTAGACAGAAATCTGGAGAAGATACACTTATGGTATAAGTTCCTGGATTATCAAACGTAGTCGAAATACTATTACCATATCCTGTATCTTGAAAATTATTAGATCCCTTTACAAGCCAGCTTCCGCTGTATCCCGAAGGAAGGTAATAATACCCATGCTCCCCTTCACATAAATCATCTTGTTGATCAGATAAAATATTAATAGTAGGAGAAACTTTTAATCTTTTTTCAGCTATACCTCCACATCCCAACACGGAATTCTGATAAGTACACCTTAAAAGAGCATTTGCCGAAAAGCTCCCAAGAAATCTAACCGCTATTTCGTTGGGCTGATCTGTATGAACAAGTTGAACAGAATTTGAACTCACTCCTACAACACTCCATTTATAATATGTAGAGGGCCACTGAGGCATTTTATAAATTTTTTGAACACTGGTACATATATCACTATCACCATTAATCAGGTTCAGCTCTTCCGTTTTAGCAGTTCTAACTATTGGAACCTTTATAGTAGAAGGCATATTGCAACCATCACAATCTTCAGGTATCATAGTCACATATCCAAATCCATCCTCAGGTTCCAAATCATTCCATTCTACCTCTACAGAAAAGTTAGGAGCACCGGTTTGATTCACAATTGTCCCACCTTCAACTTTCCATTCTATATTACTACAATTCACATCCGTTGCAGGGTAATAGGTTTCTATCATACCTTCACAAGTTACCGAGTTACAGTCAATCCCTATATATTGTTGAGGGGTAACCTTTACTTCTATTTTATAAGTATCAGTACAACCACAAGAGTTTTTTACTGTTAAACTACAAACATAATTTCCCGGCTGACTATAAATATATGAAGGCTCAAACTGGTTAGAGTATCCTCCATCACCAAAATCCCAAAAACTTGAAACAATAGCTGTACCTCCATTAGGATCTGATAAGTTGGTAAAATCCAATTGATCCTCTAAGCATATAACTACATAATCTGCTGCAGAACTAGGATCTCCAAATCCTGGAAACCCACCAATTAGAGCTCTAGGCCCTTTAATTATCTCAATACAAATATTCTTAACTACCTGACTACCGTCATTGAAAAAAATCTCTATTTTCAAACCACCAGCACCAGAAGCCCCCCAATGCACTTGAGCTGTGTTTTGATTTGAGCTAACACTTCCACCATTTACAAACCAATCAATATGATTGACAGATGACATATCTATACCATGTATAGAATAGTTCACTTCAGAATTTTCACAAACTTTTAAACATTCACCATCTTCTATTTCAGAAAACAAGGCTCCTTTTTCCCTATCCTCACCTAATACCTCACAGCCAACTTCTTTATCCCATCCCAGATAAAGGCCAGACTGCGAATAACAGACAAATGAAAACAAGAAAACACTAAAAATTAAGTAGATTTTTTTCATAATATTAAGTTTTATATTGCTTAAAGTTAATTTTTTTTTAAAAAAAAATGACGGTTTTTCACAAAAAATTACTTTTTTTTTATTCAACTTTAATAATTCTTATAAAGAAACTTAAGATTTAGTATAAGTTGAAGAAAAAATACAGTACAATACTTCACTATTTTAAAGCTATAGAAATCCTTAGAACTAGGAAGGGAATTGGTAAAAAAATTAGTTTTTAGGTAAACATCTATATCAGGGTTACTAATCCACCCTATTATAATCTATTTAAAAATATTCGCTAGGAAAAATAGATGGAGTCAAAAACTCTGGTGCTATATAAAATTGTTCTGTATTTTCAACTTCTTCTACTTTAATATTCTTGAACATGATTTCCAATAAATCTTTATTAATCTTAGGATTTTGGATAACTACACGACCATTTCTACCATTATTTTTAAAAGTGTCTATTAATTCTTGGTCAATTTCTCTGTTAAATGCTGGAAAAGAATAACCAATTACTATTAAAATATCGGTATTCCGCATTCGCTCTTTTGCTAACGATAAATCTTCTTCATTTCCTTCCCAAGCATATTTAATACTACTTGAGTAATCTTGAAGATTATTTTTAAACTTTTGCTCGTTATCTGCTAATTTATTTAAGTATTCACTTAAAGAAGTACAATGTTCTTTTTCTACTGTTTCAAAAGAATCTTCATTAAAATTAAATAAACCTCTAAAGCCATTCAGATGAATAATATTCTTACTTTGATTATTAAATTTATTTATTAATTCTTTTAAATCTTTAGTTTCATTTTCTAAGAAAGACTCATATGCTTTCTCTACTTGTAAATCATAATTCCAAGTAATAAAATTTACATTTTTGTTTAAAACTGGAAATTGCTTCCCTTCACCTAGAATAACAGAAAATAAACTATAATACCTTTTGTCTATTCTATCATACTTCTTGTCATCTTTTTCATTCATTTTAGGTTTATCAATAAACCTCCTCAATCCATAAAAATTTGATTCCCATAAATCAAAATAAACACTTACGCATTTTTTCAATAAGTTTAGTTCTTCTTTCTTACCTAATAAAGATAATCTTCTAGCATAAATATCTATAGAACCATATTCAACAGCTTTATTACCGAAAAACTCTAACTCTTTAAAAAATTCTTTCAGTTTATCTGACATATAAATTTCTATTTCATCATCACGTAAATAAGAGTTTTCCTTACTATACTGATTATTTTTGATATAAGATTGAACATCTCTTGCTAATTGAGCCATTGATAAAGCTTGCTCTTTCCAAATAGGAATAGCATTAAAACTAGCACCAGCTCCAAGAAAATATGTTATTTGCAAATTTTTATCGTCACTCATTTCTTATTAATTCTTTCAAAAACTAAATATACCATTAACTCATAAAACAAAAAACCCGTTAGATTTCTCTAACGGGTTTTCAAATTCTAAGGTTATCTAATTAAAACTGTACTCTTCTATTTCTCTTTTACAAAGTATCAAACTTTTCTCCTTCAAGGACATCGTCTAGATATAATTCCCTAGGAAGAATATTAGGATAAGCATGCCATTGCCTAATGGCAATAACCCCTCTTCCACCAGTTAACTCTTTTACAGAACCATCCTTAAACTTAAAATGTCCTTCTACCTTATCAAACGTTAAATTGGCCACGGGATTATCAGGTACTTTATGCGTTACCCCCCAAGTGCTTGCATTACAAACATGTGCTGTAACTTCATAAACCCCATCTTCAACTTCTATTTGAATATGATATTTAGTGGGAATAAAACCTTCCAATTCCCGCAGAAACACCCAATCTTCATGCACTATTTTCATATCTCCTTCAGGATAATGCTTTTTGGTTTCTAAATCGTAAATAGAAAAATCTTTCATTCCCAAACGCATATCATACAAGGAGCAATGAATTTCATTAAACGAAACCCAACCCCAATCTTCCCATCCACCAAGCTCTGCGGCCGAAGAATCTACAGCAACGTAACGTTCGCGTATCCCCAAACCTTGTACTGCAATTTCTTTTCCTTCCACAAAAATAGTTCCTTCCACATCACCAGCCCAATTGTATCCGTAGGTAACAGAATGCTGAGTTAAGAAAGAAGGTTTTTCTCTTCCATACCAAAGTGGGAAACCGTGAGGTTTATGGTACAAATCAGCTCTGTAGGCTCCATCAAGGGTATCAATCATTAAATGCCAAGTATTATCTTTAAAGCATTCTACTTTATATTCTTCACCACAGGTAACGATAACCTTATCTTTTTCCTGCTGAATTTTGAGAGTACCTCCGGGTTTTCTTAGTAAGCGTTCAATTGCATTACCGGGATATTTCCCAATTTTATAAATAGAATTGGGAAGTTGTTGGGTACTTCCTTTTCCCTTAGCGTAACTAATAGACAATACATCAAGCTTTTCTACCGCAAGCGAAAGAATAGAACCCCCTATAGAATAGAGCTCACCCTCTTTATCTGAAACAGAAAAATGAAATAACCAGTCTAAAAAACCGGAACGTACATCTTCTCCGGCAGTAGTTCTCGCTTCATCTTCCAATGTAACTTTAGAATTTTTAATTTTCATAAGAATTAAATTTTATATACTAATTATACTACTATTTCTTTCTGTAAAATTACCTATTGATGAAGCAAATCATAAGGTCTAAATAGCAGCATTATTGGTCAAAAAGTCGTTTTTAATAATTATATTTAATTTTTAAAAGAGTTAAATGGGGCATTGGAATTCATCATTCGTTAAAAAGAAAAAACATAATAAAATCTCTAATAATCAAATTACTACATTAAAAATAAATACAAAGTCTTTGGTTATGAATGCTCTTACAAAAACAGAAAACACTTTTGCTATTATTTGCCAAAAAGGAAAATTAAATTGCGATGTAAACGCAAAAGAATATACGGCCCTTGCGCCCTTTTTAATGATAATTTTACCGCAAACCTTCGTAGAAATAAAATCTATAAGTGATGAGTTGGAAGGAACAATTATTTCTATGAATGAGGAGTTTACCGAGAACCTCGAAATCGAAAACCGGCTATTGCCTATTTTATCATTGCTTAATAACTGTCTTTTTCCTTTACAAAAAAGTGAGTTAAAATCTTTATTGGAATACTGTGCCACGGTAAAAAAATTGAATTTGAACACCAATAATCCATATGCTTTAAAAAGCATAAAGTATTTGACTAAAGCATATTTTTATGGTTTGGGTCATGATTTTTTCACTAAGTATATGGAAGAAGCCAACGTTGGAAACCAAATGTGGACAAATAAATTTTTAACTGAAGTTCAAAAAAGTTACCTTCAGCACAGAAACGTAAATTATTATGCTGAAAAATTACACCTAACGCCTAAATATTTTTCAAAAATTATTAAAGAGACTACAGGCTTTTCGGCTAAAGTTTGGATTAACAGATTTGTAATTATGGAAGCCAAATCCCTGTTGAAACATCCTCATTTAACCATTCAGCAAATTGCTGAAAAGTTGAACTTCCCTTCTCCATCTTTTTTCGGAAAATATTTTAAACGAAATGTAGGGGTTTCCCCGCTTGATTATAGGAAAAATTGTATTACTGATTGATTCCTTCAAAGAAGTAATTGAATATCCGTTCTGAATCATAATGATGCGCAGTCACCCTGAAATGTCACACTGAGCGGAGTCGAAGTGTTGATTCAGGGTCTCATCCTAAATATTTTTTTCAATGCAGTATGAGATTCCGGATCAAGTCCGGAATGACGAAAATACCCATTATTATAAATTACGGATAATCAAAAAGAAGCAAAAAACCCGCTAGATTTCTCTAGCGGGTTTTTAAAATTATAAGGTTATCTAATTAAAACTGCTCTCTTCCTGCAAAGTGGAAAGCTGCTTCAATTTCTGCATTTTCATCACTATCACTTCCGTGAACCGCATTTTCTCCAATAGAAGTTGCGTATTTTTTTCTAATGGTTCCTTCTGCCGCTTCTTCAGGATTGGTAGCACCAATTAAAGTTCTGAAGTCTTCTACTGCATTGTCCTTTTCAAGAACAGCAGCTACGATAGGTCCGCGGGTCATAAATTCCACTAATTCACCAAAAAATGGACGCTTTTTATGTACAGCGTAAAATTCTTCAGCATCTCTAGTAGTCATTTGGGTTAGCTTCATTGCAACGATTCTAAATCCAGAAGCGGTAATTTGTTCTAAAATTGCTCCAATATGGCCATTTTCAACCGCATCAGGCTTAATCATTGTAAAAGTTCTATTTCCTGCCATGGTAATCTTTTTAAATTTTGCTGCAAAAGTAAGCAAAACATCTGCAATACCTAAATTTATAAGGCTTTAATAAACAGGAAAAGAAATTAATTTCAGAAATATTATAAATTGTATCTTCGTGGGCTATGAATTCAAACGAAATAAAAGAAATAAAATCACTATTGGCACAACCCAAAAAAATAGTGATTATTCCGCATAAAAATCCAGATGGTGACGCTATTGGCTCAACCTTGGGTTTATACCATTATTTAAAAAGTCAGAACCATGAAGTTGTGGTAGTAACTCCCAATGATTATCCCGATTTTTTAAAATGGGTTCCCGGCGAAGAAGAAGTGGTAAATTTTGAACAGCAAAATGAACAAGCTAAACGATTTATTAGTCAGGCTGAACTAATTTTTACTTTAGATTTCAATCATTTTTCCCGGACCGGTCAAATGGAAGAAATTCTAAATAATACAGACACCACTTATGTAATGATTGACCATCATCAACAACCGGACAATTATGCTAAATTTACCTATAGTGATGTGAGTTGTTCTTCTACCTGTGAGATGGTGTACCATTTTTTGGGAATGTTAGAAGCAACCGAACAGATTACTCCTTCAATTGCCAGCTGCTTGTATTTAGGAATTATGACCGACACAGGCTCTTTTCGATTTCCTTCCACGACCAGCACAACCCATCGGGTGATTGCCGATTTAATTGATAAAGGAGCAAGAAATAGTGAAATTCATCAGCAAACTTTTGATACCAATTCCTATAACCGGATGCAATTATTAGGGGTAGCTTTAAATAATATGAAAGTATTGCCCAATTATCATACGGCTTATATCACGTTATCGCAAAAAGAACTGGACGAGCACAACTTTAAAAAGGGAGATACCGAAGGTTTTGTGAATTACAGTCTTGGGATAAAAGGAATAATTTTTGCCGCAATTTTTATAGAAAACGAGGCAGAAAAAATTATTAAGATATCTTTACGTTCTAAAGGAGATTTTAATGTAAATGAATTTGCCCGGGAACATTTTGAAGGGGGTGGGCACATTAATGCCGCCGGAGGTAGAAGTTTAATGAGTTTGGAAGAAACCCAAAAACATTTTGAAGAGCTTCTTTCCCATTATGAAAAAGAACTGAATTATGAAGACTAAATTTTTAAGTGCAATACTTATAACTGCTATACTTTTTAGTTGCAAAACCCCTGAACCCAGAAAGCCGGTTTCCCATTCATCTGGCTCTTTTATAAAGGAATCTGTAAAAAGAAACCAGAAATTGGTAGCCAAAGAAGAAGCAAGGATTTCAGAAATCATTCAAAAAGATTCTATCCATAATTATATTTCTTCTACCGATGGTTTTTGGTATTATTACAATACTAAAATCACAAAAGATACGATTACCCCAAATTTTGGTGACTTGGTTAACTTTGAATATGATATTTCTACCTTAGAAGGCACTTCTATTTATAGTAGAAAAGAAATGGGAACAAGAGAATATAAAATAGACCAGGAAAATGTATTTAATGGATTACGCCAAGGCTTAAAATTAATGAAAGAAGGAGAAACAGTTACCTTTTTATTTCCTTCGCATAAAGCCTTTGGCTATTATGGAGACACTCAAAAAATTGGTAGAAATGTACCTATACGTTCTACCATTACTTTAAATAAAATCACAGTAAGTGATTCCCTAACTAAAAATAATTTAAACTAGAATTACAACCATGAAAAAACAAACATTAATTCTGCTTTTTGCAGTTGTTTTAAGTGCTGTTGCTTGTCAAAAACAAGTTTATCCAGATTTAGGAGACGGCCTGTATGCCGAATTTAAAACCAACAAAGGAACTTTTGTTACTGAACTTTATTACAAAGCTGCTCCCATGACGGTAGCCAACTTTGTTTCGTTAGCAGAAGGAACCAATGAAAATGTAGATTCTACCTACAAAGGTAAAAAATACTATAACGGACTTACCTTTCACAGGGTGGTCAAAGATTTTATGATTCAAGGTGGTGACCCACAAGGAACTGGCCAAGGCGGACCGGGCTATAAATTCCCAGATGAATTTAACGATACGCTTGTTCACGATTCTAAAGGAATACTTTCTATGGCCAACGCCGGCCCGGGAACCAATGGAAGTCAGTTTTTTGTGACTTTAAAACCAACTCCTTTTTTAAATAACAAGCACTCTGTATTTGGAGAAGTAGTAAAAGGTCAAGAAATTGTAGATTCTATTGGAAATGTAGAAGTAGCTCAACGCAGCAAACCTGCAGAAGATGTGGTGATGCAAGAGGTAAAAATTATTAGAAAAGGTAAAGATGCCAAATCTTTTGATGCTCCTATGATTTTTAAACAAGAATTGGACAAGGAAGAAGAACGAAAAGAGGCTAAAGAAGCTGCGATGAAAAAAGAATTGGAAAACCTAAGTGAAGGTTATAAACAAACCGAAAGCGGCTTACGTTACAAAATGGTTGAAACTAATGAAAATGGAGAAGCTCCCACAAGAGGAGAGCAAGTAGAAGTTCACTATACCGGTACACTAGCTAACGGTACCAAATTTGATTCTTCTTATGACAGAGACAAACCTTTAAAGTTTCCAGTAGGAACAGGTAAAGTAATTCCAGGTTGGGATGAAGGAATTATGTTACTTAAAACCGGCGAAAAAGCAAGGTTTGTTATTCCACCACATTTAGGTTATGGCGAAAGAGGGATTGGGCCTATCCCTCCTAACTCAATTCTAATTTTTGATGTAGAATTAGTAAGTGTTGGAAAGTAAACACAGAAAAATAGCATAAATAAAAACCCTCATCGTTTGATGAGGGTTTTCTCTTTTTCATAGCAATCTTGAAGGTATCTTATAAACGTTCAATTTCGTTTTTCAATTCTTCTTTAGATTTTCCGGTTTTTTCTTGAAGGCGACCAAGCATCTCATCAAACTTTCCTTCTGAAAAAGTAACGTCATCATCAGTTACATTTCCATACTTCTGCTTAAAATTTCCTTTTACTTGGTTCCATTTTCCTTCTAATTCCATCTGATTCATAGCTTTTTGTTTTAGTGGTTTTACAATGGTAAATTTACATTTAATAAACCGCGGACTATGCTAAAGGATTCCCATTTTTCTCTTAAGGCTTTGTTATTTTATCATTTTCATAAATTTCAACCTCTTTTTTTAATTATTCTCAGTTTTACTTTCTGGAGTTGTGGTGCGGGGAAAGCTTCAAAATCGGCTTCCATTCAATTTCATTTATTGGACGATTATATTATTCCGGCTGAATTATATGTTGAAAAAACACAGATAGGCGGACTTAGCGGAATTGATTTTGACGGAGAAAATTATTATGTAGTTTGTGATAATCCTTCCAACCCACGGTTTTATCAAATTCAGATTAAAACCCATGAGCAAAAAATTGATACAATTGTTTTTGAAAAACTCATTCAGATTCAAAATAATAATGATTTTATAAAAAAGAATACCTTAGACTTAGAATCGATTTTGTTCGATGCTGAAAAAAATCAGTTTATTTTAAGTAGTGAAGGTTCCATAAAGAATAAAAAAAATCCTTCCATTATTTCTGTAAATGCTGAAGGGAATTATCTTTCTCATTATTCACTTTCCTCCTATTTTAAAGCTGAAGGAAAACAGCAACCAAGAAATAATAGGGTTTTCGAAAGTCTTTCTCATTCTTATGATGAAAACGGAATTTGGACGGCTACCGAATTTCCGTTAACCGAAGACGGCCGCAAACCTAAACTTTACCGAACTAAATCTCCGGTAAGGTTTACATTTTTTAATGAAGAACAAGAAGCTGAATTTCAATTTTCTTATTTGCTGGAACCTATTCAGAAACTCCCTTACCTTCCTTTTTCCATTAATGGAGTAACCGATATTTTAGAAATTGCTCCCAAAAAATTTTTAGTTTTAGAACGTGCTTTTTCAGCAGGAAGGGGTAACACGTCCTATTCAGGTTTATTATTTTATGCAGATGCTTCCCAAGCGACAAACACTTTGGAAGTGGAGCATTTAAAAGGAGAAATGAAGAAAGAAGTTCAGCCCGCACAAAAAGAACTGGTATTCAACTTTAAGCAAATTAGAAAAAAACTTCAGCAAAAACGTATTGACAATCTGGAAGGAATTTGTTTTGGTCCCCAACTTCCCAACGGTCATGCTACTATTTTTGTAATCTCCGACAATAACTTCAACAGTTTTGCTCCTCACCTCAATCAAGTGATTTGGTTAGAAATGGAATTGAAATAATTTAAGTTTCCTTTAATGAGAAGTTAGGAAGTAATGTGTAACTTTATTTCAATTAAAAAGAAAGAATGAAATATTTATCCTGTATCATCGTATTGTTTTGCTTAGTAAGTTGTAAAGAGCAGCAAAAGGAAAAAGAGCAAGAAGAAAAAATGGCCACTATGGAAGCAGATACTAACTTTAAGCCCAAAGAGACCACGGTTTACTACTTTATAAGACACGCTGAAAAAGACCGGGAAGCTAACACCGACGACCCTCATTTATTATCGGTAGGAATGCGACGCGCCAACCATTGGGCAAAAGTGCTAAAAGATAAAGATATTGAAATGGTGTATAGCACCAATTATAAGCGAACCATCGAAACCGCTCGCCCCACTGCCGAACAGGCGAAAGTAAAGATTGAACTTTATGAACCTCATCAACTTTACAGTAAAGATTTTCAGGAAAAAACAGCCGGAAAGAATGTGCTGATTGTTGGGCATCAAGACACCACACCACAATTTATCAATAAAATTTTAAAGCAAAATAAATATAAACGAATTGAAGATGATGAAAATTCAGAATTATACACGGTCACTATTTCCCCAAATGGCAAGAAAACTAGTAAGGTAAAGAAATACCCACTAACGGAGTAAATCTCAAGGTTCTTGTCTTTTCGATTTCAAATTCGAAAGATTCCTAGTCCCTATTCCCTAAAACCTATCACCTAATATTTACGCGCAATTCCTATCTAAGACTTCTACTTTAATATCTTTATTTTCAATGGTGGAATAAAGTTCCAATTCACCTTTTTCAAAAAGCTCATCTAACTCATTTAATTTTGGAGAACTTCCCTTCTTAGGATTGTAATTTTTATAATCTACAAAACGGATTCCTTCAACTTTTCTAGGGTTTATAGCTTCCCGAAAACGCATTCCTCCGCCATTTACTTCATACGAATAAGCCAAATAATCTACTTTATAAGTATTTTTATTTACCCAATACACATAGGTATCTTGGTAATCTTCTCCTCCACCTTGTTTTTTAAAATTTACCTGAATTTCATAATAAGGTTTTCCTTGAATACTATCTTCGGCAATTAATTCTTTTCGTACCGCTTGGTCGTCCAAACCAAAAGGAAGCTGAACAAAATAATGCACGGAGTTAACTGAATTCTTGTACTTGTTCACCATAGAATCTGGAAGCGTTTTTTGTTCTCCCTTTTCATTGTAAATAAAACCAGTATTGCTAATAATACTTTCGGTAGGCGTTCCGGTAGAATCTATTCGGCTTCGGGAAAGTTCAAACATTCCGCAATTGCGGACACTCTTATAAGTAGCATCCCTAAATTTAAATTCAATAGTAGCTGTTTCGTATCGGTGACCACCGGCAGAATCGATGACTCGCTTAATAATTTCGGCTCCTTTCCCTCCATCTTTTGGAGTATTGTCTTCTACTTTTACTTCTTCAACCTTCTCTTCTTTAGAATCATTTTTACAAGCCCACACAGCAATAAAAATTAGGGCCAATAAGGTAATTTTTTTCATCAGGATTTTAATTTCTCCCACAAATGTAACTAAATAATCGTTTTCAATTATAATTCTCCATCAACTTCATTTTCACTAATCTTTAAAAATCTTGTAACAACAAAGTCTTAAAGAAGTCTTATATTACAGAAGAGTTATTCTAATTTGAAAAAAGCTTACTATTTTAGCAGCTATTATGCAAAAGAACAAGATTAATATAAAAAATAGGAAGGCGAAATTTCAATACGAAATTCTTGATAAATATACCGCAGGTATAAAACTGGCAGGGACCGAAATTAAAGCCATCCGGGAAGGGAAGGCCGGGATTGCTGAAAGTTTTTGTGAATTTCACCGAGGCGAATTATATGTGATAAATATGCATGTGGAAGAATATTCTCATGCTACCCATTTTAACCACAACCCCAAAAGTGAACGCAAACTTTTATTGAACAAGCAAGAACTTCGTAAACTAGAAAAACAGATTAACCAATCAGGGTTAACCATTATTCCGCTTCGTCTATTTATTAATGATCGTGGCTTGGCCAAATTAGTGATAGCTCTTTGTAAAGGTAAAAAACTACACGACAAACGGGAAACTATTAAAGACCGGGAGAACAAACGTCGTCTAGACCGAATCAAAAAAGAGTATAACTAAAACCAATTCAACTTGAAAAAACTTTTACTGCTTCTACTTTTCTTTTGGGCAGGAATTGCCGTTGCCCAAATTTCAGGAAAAGTAACCGATGTAAATGGAGAGCCGCTACCTTACGTAAACATTTACCTAGAAAATAGTTTTACCGGGACCACTTCTAACCAAGATGGGAATTATGTATTAGAACTCAACGAACTTGGCGAACATACCGTGGTTTTTCAGTTTTTGAGTTTTAAAACGGAGCGGAAAAAAATTACTGTTGAAAAATTTCCTTACCAACTCGATGTGACTTTAGAAGAAGAATCAACCAGTTTGGATGAAGTCGTGATTAATTCTAATGAAAATCCTGCTTATCGGGTGATTAGAAAAGCGATTGAAAACCGAAAAAAGAACCTAACCAAAATTGAAGCTTATAAAGCTGATTTCTATTCTCGCGGACTTTGGAAAATTGAAAATGCACCTGAAAAAATCCTCGGTCAGGAAGTAGGCGACCTTGGTGGTGGCTTAGATTCTACCCGAAGCGGAATTGTGTACCTTTCTGAAACAAAATCGAAAATTAAGTTCAGGTCGCCAGACGATTTCCACGAGAAAATCATCGCTTCCAAAGTAAGTGGAAACGATAATGGTTTTAGTGTAAATAGCGCCAAAGACGCCGACTTCAATTTCTATAAAAACACTATTGAAATAAATGCTGAATTGGTGTCGCCCATCGCCGAATATGCTTTTAACTACTACGATTACAAATTGGACGGGGTTTTTTACGATGATTTCGGAAACCTCATCAATAAAATAAAAGTAATTCCACTTCGGGAAAAAGACCGTGTTTTTTCCGGGACGATTTATATTGTAGAAGAAGCTTGGGAAATTTACGGACTCGAATTAACTACGACCGACCAAGCTATCCAAGTTGCCCCAATTGAAGAGATTGCTTTTAAACAAAACTTCACCTATTCTGAAGAAAACGACTTTTGGGTAAAGCTTTCCCAAACGGTCAATTTTACTTGGAAAATATTTGGTATCGGCGGAAACGGAAGGTTTTCTGCCATCTATAATAATTATGACTTTCAACCCAATTTTGAAGAAAACGATTTTAGCCGAGAAATTTTAAGTTTTGCTGAAAATGCCAATAAAAAAGATTCCCTTTACTGGCAAGATATTCGGCCTATTCCTTTAACAACTGAAGAAATGAATGATTATGTAAAGAAAGATAGTATTCAGGAAATTCGGGAATCCAAAACTTATAAAGATTCGGTAGATCGCCAACGAAATAAATTTGGGATTACCGATGTGATCTTTGGCTACGGTTATAGAAATTCTTACAAACAATATTCGTGGAATATTAGCGGGCTGGTGGAAGGCATTCGGTTTAATACCATTCAAGGTTGGAATACCACACTTACTGCCAATTTCACCACATGGAAAGAAGATTACAACAAGTATTGGAGTGTAAATGCTTCTGCCAATTATGGACTTGCAGACGAACGAGTAAGACTTACCGGTGGAATCACAAGAAAATTCAACAATAAATCAAAACCTTATGTGCAAGTTCGCGGAGGGATTGAAGCTACGCAAATAAACGATACCCAACCTATTTCCCCATTAGTAAGCACGGTAGCTTCACTTTTATTCGATAAAAATTATTTGAAAATTTATGACCGCACGTTTGTAGAAGCTAATTATTCGGAAGAACTGTTTAATGGATTCCGCTTTTATGCTTCTGCTTCATTTGAAAGAAGAGAAGCCTTGTTTGATGACCCTGAAATTATTGAAGATGAAGAAGAGTATACTTCCAACAATCCATTAGCTCCAGATGATTTTAATTCAGCTCCCTTTCAAGATCATAACATGACTAAAATTAGTTTAACCGGAAGAATTAATTTTGACCAAAAATATTATAATTATCCTGACGGAAAATACAACGTGACCAATAGTGATTACCCAACTTTATATGTAGGTTACGAAAAGGGCTTCGCTTCTACCATTGATGATTATAATTTTGATCTGTTCAAGATTTCAGCACGACAACAACTAAGTTTACAGAATAAAGGAGATTTGGAATATGCCTTGAATGCGGGGAAATTCTTAAATGGTGATGATATTTCTTTAGTCGATTATAAACATTTCAACGGAAATTTAACCCATATAAAATTAGACCCGACGGTGAGTCAGTTTAATTTACTTCCTTATTATGGTTATAGTGCCAATGATGCTTATGCAGAACTGCATGCAGAGCATAATTTTAAAGGTTATATTTTAGGAAAAATCCCCGGTTTAAATGCGCTGAACTTTAATATGGTAATTGGCGCGCATTCCCTTTGGAGTACAGATTTGAAACCTTATTCTGAATATTCGGTAGGGATAGATAATATTGGTTTTGGCAAATACCGGTTTTTAAGAGTAGATTATGTAAAAGCATACCAAGGCGGCTGGCTTGAAGGTGGTGTCATGTTTGGCTTAAGTATTGGATTATAATGAAATCGCAGAAGTATAGATGTTTGCATAAATTTGTTTGGCTGTGTATTATTCTTCTGCTTATTTTCTCGATCATTCCCAATCTAATTCCTGAGTATTGGTTTACTGATATTTTTTCAAATTTCAAGTTTCAATATTTAGTGGTTTCTATCCTTTGTTTTGTCATTGTCGTTTTTCTATTCAAGCGAAAATGGTTGGCAATGCTGGTTTTAGTAATAAGTATCGGGTGGAATTCTTATTACATTCTTCCCTATTATTTCATTAATAAAAATGAAACTATTAAAGTAGAACAGGAACTAAAAATTAGCAGCATTAATTTACTTTCCAGTAATTCTGAAGTAAGTTTAGTTGAAAGGTACATTCAGCAAGAAAATCCCGACGTAATTATTTTAATGGAATTTACTTCGCAGTGGCAATCTCTTTTAAATACTACTATTCAAAATTATCCCCATCATCATTTAGTTCCTAGAGAGGATAATTTCGGAATTGCTGTTTTAAGCAAGCATCCGCTCGACTCCAAAACAGACTATTTCGGATTAAACCAAAAACCTTCCATTGTAAGTGAATTAAAGTTGAATAATAAAAGTCTTACACTTATTGCAACACATCCTGTTCCGCCATTAGGAAAACACGCGTTTGAATTGAGGAAAAAACAAATGGATTACCTAATTCAAAACCGGTCAAAATTTTCAGATGAATTGGTAATATTGGGCGATTTTAATAATTCTTCCTTTTCTAACTATTTTCAAGATTTGCTTCAAACCGATTTAAAAGATAGCCGATTAGGTTTTGGTTTACTGCCTACTTGGCCTGCCAATTTCTCCATCCTTCAAACTACCTTAGACCATTGTCTGGTTTCTAAAAATATAAACGTGATTGATAGAGCGGTTGGTGAGAACATAGGTTCAGACCATTTTCCTATTTCAGTAACAATAGAATTCTGAAAAAAGCTTTTTTCTTCAAAATAATAAGATTCAATTATCTTTGAATTCTGAATCTAATCCAATTTCTACATGAAAAATTTCCAGCTTTTCCTTTTATCCTCTTTATTAATCTTTAGCTGTAATTCTTCCAAGAAAAAAGAAAAGCCAACCCACCAAGAAATCCATATAGTTTCTGCGATGAAAGAAGTGATGTGGAAAGGTGAATTGCAGGGAAAAATAAATTTAGATACCATTTCAAATAAAAAAGGCTTGTACGGTTTAGGGCCGATAAGTTATTTAAGCGGGGAAATTTTAATTAATGATGGGAGGGTTTATACTTCCAAAGTTACCTCAGATTCTACCATGCAAGTGCTAAAAACAAGCAAGGTAGAAGCTCCATTTTTTGTTTACGGAAATGTAACCCATTGGAAAGAAGTTGAATTACCACCAGAAATAATTAATCTTCAAACACTAGAAAGCTTCATCGATAAAACCATGAAAGCTAGAGAGACTCCTTTTGTATTTAAACTCAAAGGAGAAGTGAATTCTGCAAGCATTCATATTCAAAATTTACCTGAAGGAAAGAAAGTTTCTTCCCCGAAAGAAGCGCATCAAGGTCAAGTAACTTATCATTTAGAAAATGAAGAAGTAGAAATTATTGGTTTCTTTTCTAGAAAACATCAAGGTATTTTCACGCATCACGATTCTTTTACGCATATGCATTTAATAACAAGTGATGAAAAGAAAATGGGACATTTAGATGCTGCTCAATTTAATCAACTAAAATTATATATTGAGAAATAAAAAAGCCTCTTGTAATTCACAAAAGGCTTTTTGAATATTTTCTATCTTAGAAATTCTTATAAAAAAGAATAACCTAAAGCTAGTGAAAACACACCGTTTTTCGCATCTGTATTTTCGATAGTTTCTGTAAAACCAAAATTGTAACGTGCATCTACACGTAAACCAAAAGGCAAATCTAAACCTGCACCAACGGCAGCAGACATATCGAAACTTTCTGCTTCAACTTGCTCTTCGATCGCTTCAAATTCAGGAAAATCGTCGTTGGCAACAAAACCAAATTGCGGACCTGCTTGCACATTCAACACATCACTAATTAAATAGAATTTAAAAATTACCGGTACATTCACATAATCGATATGATAATCTCCAAAATCTGAATCGCCACCTTGTTGTGAGTATAAAATTTCTGGTTGTATCGCAAAACGATCACTAAATTTAACTCCCACAAAAGCTCCGGCTAATAAGCCTGTTCTACTATCGGAGTCAAAATTCTTAGCGTCTTGAAGTTGAGAAGAGTTTACCCCGGCTTTTATCCCTAAATCAAATTCCTGAGCTTGTGAAATACTAAACATACCCAGCGCCATTACGAATACTAAAAGTTTTTTCATCATTGTTAATTTTTGTTTGCATCAAAAGTAGCTAAGATGCCAACGCTAATATCTTAGGGAAGTCTTAAATTAAAAGTGATAAATGCTAATTTTTATCTTCTAACATGGGTACAAATCTAAACTCTCCAAATTCTTTCTTTTCAAATTCTTTAGCAGATTTTCTAATAAAAAGCGTCATAATTTGCGGGTCGTCACCTACAGGAATTACTAAACGTCCACCAACTTTTAGTTGCGCCAATAATGGGTTAGGAACAAAAGGTGCTCCGGCGGTAACAATAATTTTATCAAATGGTGCGTAAGTGGGTAAACCTTTATAACCATCGCCAAAATTTAGATATTTTGGTCGGTAACCAATCTGAGTAAGAAAGCGTTTAGTTTTCACATATAATTCTTGTTGACGCTCAATAGAATAAACTTTTGCGCCTAACTCGCATAATACTGCTGTTTGGTAACCGCTACCGGTACCAATTTCCAAAATTTTTTCGCCGGGTTGCACTTGTAATAATTCAGACTGAAAAGCAACGGTAAAGGGTTGTGAAATAGTTTGTTCTGCCGCGATCGGGAAAGCCTTATCTTGGTAAGCGTGATCTTCAAAAGAACTATCCATAAATAAATGGCGTGGTATTTTAGCGATAGCAGCTAAAACTCCTTCATCACTTACGCCTTTGGCTTTTATTATTTCTACGAGTTGTTTACGTTTTCCTTGATGTCTAAATGTATCTTTCAAAAGTGATTAGGTTTTATAGCCCTGCAAAAATAAAAAATACCAACTTGAAATTGAATTTTTTCAGCTTTCAATAATTAACAATTTAAAAGTTCATTTCATTAATTTGCTTCTATAATTCCTAAAAGAAATAGTATTTTTGTGTAAAACATTTAACAATATGCTGAAAGTAGGAGTTTTAGGCGCAGGCCATTTAGGTAAAATACATTTGCGTTTATTAAATCAATCTGAAAAATATGAACTCGTAGGTTTTTATGATGCTAATGAAAAATATGCAGAAGAAGTAGCTGAAGAGTTTAATTACAAAAATTTTAAAACCATCGACGCCTTACTACAAGAAGTAGATGTGATCGATATTGTAACTCCTACCCTTTCTCACTACAATACTGCTGTAAAAGCGGTTGAAGCAGGCAAACATTTTTTTGTTGAAAAACCCATTACCAATACGGTTGAAGAAGCCGAACAGCTTACCAAAATGGCAAAAGCTAAAGGTGTAAAAGGTCAAGTTGGGCACGTAGAACGTTTTAATCCGGCTTTTCAGGCGGTGAACGACAAGATCGATCACCCAATGTTTATTGAAGCGCACCGATTGGCAGAATTTAATCCGCGTGGTACCGATGTTCCTGTAGTTTTAGATCTCATGATCCACGATATCGATGCGATTTTAAGCGTGGTAAAATCGAAGGTGAAGAAAGTAAACGCCAGTGGAGTTTCTGTGATTAGTGATACACCAGATATTGCGAATGCTCGTATCGAATTTGAAAATGGTTGTGTGGCCAATCTTACTGCCAGCAGAATTTCACTAAAAAACATGCGTAAATCAAGGTTCTTTCAGCGTGATGCTTATATTTCTGTAGACTTTTTAGAAAAGAAATGTGAAGTGGTAAAAATGAAAGACGCACCGCAACAACCCGACGAGTTTGCGATGATTCTTCAAAATGCAGAAGGCGTAAAAAAACAGATCTATTTCGACAATCCTGAAGTAGATGAAAACAACGCTATTTTAGACGAATTAGAAACTTTTGCAGATGCTATCAATCATAACACCACACCAATCGTCACTTTAGAGCAAGGTACTGAAGCACTTCGTGTAGCCAAAATGGTGATCGATAGTTTTGACAAATAAAAAAATGAACAATCATAAATAAATTGAACATGAAAAATATAGCAGTTATCGGAGCCGGAACAATGGGAAATGGTATCGCACATACCTTCGCCCAGTTTGGTTACCAAGTAAATCTAATCGATATTTCTGAAGCAAGTCTAGAAAAAGGGATCGCTACGATCACCAAAAATTTAGATCGTATGCTTGCCAAAGAAAAAATTTCTGAAGAAGATAAACAACAAACCTTAGCCAATATTTCTCAATTCACTTCATTAGAAGAAGGCGTAAAAGACGCAGACCTTGTGGTGGAAGCTGCTACCGAAAATGAAAAAATTAAGCTGGAAATTTTTAGAACCTTAGATGAAGTTTGCCCAGAAAATACAATTCTAGCTTCAAACACCAGTTCTATTTCTATTACCAAAATTGCTTCAGTAACCAAAAGACCTAAGCAAGTGATCGGGATGCATTTTATGAATCCGGTGCCGATTATGAAATTGGTCGAAATTATTAGAGGTTACAACACCACAGACGAAGTAACCAACACCATTATGGAACTTTCAACTAAACTCAACAAAGTTCCTACCGAAGTGAATGATTATCCCGGTTTTGTAGCGAATCGTATTTTAATGCCGATGATCAATGAAGCTATAGAAACGCTTTACAATGGTGTTGCCGGTGTGCAGGAAATCGATACGGTGATGAAGTTAGGAATGGCGCACCCAATGGGACCTTTACAATTAGCAGATTTTATTGGTTTAGACGTTTGCCACTCGATTTTAGAAGTGATGTACGACGGCTTTAAAAACCCTAAATATGCTCCTTGCCCATTATTAGTAAATATGGTAAGAGCCGGCAAATTAGGCGTGAAATCTGGTGAAGGTTTTTACGACTATTCAGAAAGTAGAAAAGCAGAAAATGTATCTGCACAATTTAAAGCTTAAGCAAATTTATGCCAAACATACTTCCCTTTCGAGCTGTACGACCTACGCGTGATAAAGTGAGTTTAATCGCATCACGCCCTTACCAAAGTTATACACAGGCCGAAAGGGAAGCTCGTTTAGATAACAATCCGTTTTCATTTTTACACATTGTAAATCCCGGTTACAAATACCATAAAGAAATTTCGGGACCAGAGCGTTTTCAATTGGTTAGAAACCGCTACCAAGAGTTTAAAGAAGACGATATTTTTATTCAAGATCCAAAACCTTACTATTACGTTTACCGCATTATTAATCGTGAAGGTGAACAGTTTACAGGTATTATTGCGGCAGCAAGTGTTGAAGATTACAAAAATGATTGCATCAAACGTCACGAAGACACCATTTCTTTTCGAGAAGAGACCTTTAAAGATTATTTAAAAACAGTCGGTTTTAATGCAGAACCAGTTTTACTCACACATCCTGAAAATTCGGTGTTAGCAGAAGTGATTTCAGAAATTACAAAAACCCGAGCAGAATTTGAGTTTACGACCACCTATCGCGATACGCATTATTTGTGGTTATTAGAAGATGAAGCTAAGATTAATAGTATTCAGCAAGAATTTTCTGGGATGGAATGCTTGTATATTGCCGACGGGCATCACCGTTCGGCTTCTTCATTTTTATTGGGAGAAGAATTAAAAAATCAAAATCCAAAACATACAGGAAAAGAAGCGTATAACTTTTTTATGACGTATATTATTCCTGAAAAAGAATTGCGTATTCACGAGTTTAACCGTTTGGTAACCGATCTTAATGGACTTTCTAAAGAAGAATTTTTAATTCAATTAGATGCAAAATTCAGAATTGAAAATCGCGGATTAGAATATTTTCGACCTAAAAAGAAACATCAATTCAGTATGTATTTAGAAGGTGAATTTTATTCACTTCAGCTTCGAAAATCGGAGTATAATTTTAAAGATGCCACTTCTAAACTCGACGCAAAAATCTTGTATGATACTATTTTAAAACCTATTTTAGGTATTGAAGATTTACGAAACGATAAGCGCATCGATTATTCTCACGGTAAAAACGGAATGGCTTACGTAAAAGGAAAAGTAGATGAAGGAGCTTTTAAAATTGGTTTCGGGATGTTGCCGGTAAATGTAGAAGAGATGAAGCAAATTGCCGATGAAGGTTTAACCATGCCTCCAAAATCGACCTACATTCAACCCAAATTACGAAGCGGTGTTACGATTTATGAGTTTCAATAATTAAATTTCAATGTTTAAAATACTTATTTACCCAATTGCATTATAATTTTGTCACACTGAGCTTGTCGAAGTGTCGATACAAAATCTGATGATGTGTATTTCTAAATTAGATGAGATGCTGAAACAAGTTCAGCTTGACGGTAAAAATAAAATTAAAAATGGCTAGCATAAAAGAAAATATCACCAAATATCGAGAAGAACTTCCAGAAGAGGTTTGCTTGGTTGCAGTTTCTAAAACCAAACCTAACGAAGACCTGTTAGCAGCTTACGAAGCAGGACAACGCGTATTTGGAGAAAATAAAATACAGGAAATGACCGATAAGCACGAGTCACTTCCTAAAGATATTGAGTGGCATATGATTGGTCACGTGCAAAGCAATAAAGTGAAATATATGGCATCGTACGTGCATTTGATTCACGCGGTACATAAATTAAAATTGCTGAAAGAAATTAATAAACGAGCTCAAGAACACAATCGTGTGATCGAATGTTTATTACAAGTGAAGATTGCTGAAGAAGACACCAAATACGGAATGGATGCTGAAGAAGTAGATAAAATTTTAGCTTCGGAAGCTTATCGAGCTATGAAAAATGTAAAAATTGTTGGTTTAATGGGAATGGCGACCTTAACCGACGACGAAAGCCAAATTGATCAAGAATTTGCTTTCTTAAAAAAGAAATATGATGAAGTTGCCGCTCAAAACCCCGATTTTAAAATTTTATCGATGGGAATGAGTGGTGATTATCCTATTGCTGTAAAAAACGGCAGCAATATGGTAAGAATAGGAAGCTCTATTTTTGGAGCCAGAAATTATAATTAGAGGAGAGATTTTTTGTACGCAATTGTAGATATAGAAACCACCGGCGGAAAGTATAACGAAGAAGGAGTTACAGAAATTGCCATCTATAAATTTGATGGTCACGAGGTGGTCGATCAATTTATAAGTTTGGTAAATCCCGAACGTCCTATCCAGCCTTTCGTGGTTAATTTAACAGGAATTAATAACGAAATGTTGCGCAACGCACCAAAGTTTTACGAGGTTGCCAAGCGCATTGTAGAGATTACGACCGATTGTACTATTGTTGCCCATAACGCCAAGTTCGACTATCGCATTATGCGTTTGGAGTTTAGACGTTTGGGTTACGAATTTCAGCGGCAATCTCTTTGTACGGTCGAGCTTTCTAAAAAACTTATCCCAAATATGCCTTCGTACAGTTTAGGCAAATTGGTAAAAAGTTTAGGCATTCCGCTAACCGATCGTCACCGTGCGAGTGGCGATGCTTTGGCAACGGTAAAACTCTTTAAATTACTACTGCAAAAAGACTCTCAAAAAGAAATTATTAAGCGTTCGGTACGTAGCAATCCGAAAAATAATTTAGATACAAAGCTTATTCAGATTATTGATGAGTTACCTTCTTCGACCGGGGTTTACTATATGCATAATGAAGCGGGCGATGTGATTTATATTGGTAAAAGCAAGAACATTAAAAAACGTATTAATCAGCATTTTACCAACGACAATCATAAATCGAAGAAAATTCAGAAAGAAGTTTATACGGTAACTTATGAGAATACCGGAAATGAATTATTAGCCTTGCTGAAGGAAAATGAAGAAATAAAAAAAAATAAACCGGTTTACAATCGTGCGTTAAAGAAAGACATTTTCAATTATGCTTTGTATCGCTCGAAAGACAAAGACGGGTATATTCAATTTAGAATTGGCAAAGCTTCACCAGATAAAGAAAATATTACCACGTTTACCAATATATCTCAGGCCAAAAGCACGATGGAACGTATTGTAACCGAATTTGAACTTTGCCAGAAACATACAGGTTTGCATAAAACCAGCGGTAGTTGCTTCAATTTCAGCATTAAAGAATGTTATGGTGCTTGTGTAGGAGAAGAATCTGCAGAAGCTTACAATGAACGTGCGCAAAAAGTGATCGATAAATATTCTTACGAAAATAAAAACATGCTCGTGATCGATCGTGGTCGAGATGTCGATGAAAAAAGTGTGATTCTTATCGAAGATGGTAAATTCTGCGGAATGGGTTATTTCAACTTAAATTTTCAGATGAACAATATCGATATGGTTAAAAATATTATCACGCCCATGAAAAACAATCGCGATAGTCAGCATATTATTCAGAGTTACTTGCGCAAGAATAAACCTTATAAAATTGTAGAGTTTTAATTAAAGTTTTATTTGTAACTAATTTATAATATTTTCGATGTTGTCTTGTTGAAGCTGCCCAAAACACTTCAGCTTGACTAAAAACATAAAACTAAAATTTATTGAAAACTACCTCTAAAAATAGCTCTTGGCGAGAAAAATTACACGAAGTAATTTATGAAGCAGACACGCCGGCTGGTAAAGCTTTTGATGTAGTTTTACTCATCATCATCTTTTTGAGTATCATTTTTGTTATGCTCGAGAGTGTAAAAGGTCTTGATCCTTGGATTTACGAATATATGTATGTGGCCGAGTGGATCATTACCATTCTTTTTAGCTTAGAATATATTGCTCGCGTAATTTGCATACAAAAACCAAAACGCTATATTTTTAGTTTTTACGGTTTAATCGATTTTTTCTCGACCATTCCGCTATATGTTTCTTTTTTATTACCAGGCAGCGGTAGCGCATTAATCACGGTAAGAGCTTTACGCTTGTTACGTGTATTCAGAATTTTAAAAGTAAGTAGATATATTGGTGAAGGCGATCGTTTAATGCAAGCGTTAAAAGATAGTCGCGCAAAAATTTCAGTTTTTCTATTTGCCGTGCTTATTCTTTGCCTCATTTTCGGGACAGCGATGTATATGATCGAAGGTGCAGAAAGCGGTTTTACCAACATTCCTGTAAGTCTATATTGGTGTATTGTAACACTAACTACTGTTGGGTTTGGAGATATTCACCCTATAACTCCACTTGGTCAGTTTTTAGCCTCTGTGATTATGATTTTAGGTTACGGTGTAATTGCCGTCCCTACAGGAATTGTAAGTGCAGAATTTTCTAAAGGTGAAAAGAAACCATCTACAAACACTCAATCGTGCTATCATTGTAATGAAACTAAACATTTAGATGGTGCAGAGTTTTGCCACAATTGTGGTTATCCTTTAAATCGTGAGAAATAATTGCAAGCAATTACCAATACCTATTAACACTAAAACTTATTGATAAAGTTAATCACTTAATTTTTTTCTGAATTTTATAAGGTTTGCAAAATTATATACAGAATGAATAAGATTTTCTTCTGAATAATTTATTGCCTCTTGTAAACTAGAAATAGTTTTTAAAATGGAAGTACAGTAGGTTAACCCCATTTTCTGTTGTTGCTCTATATTTAAAGAAATTGCTCCACAAAAAGCAGCTACTGGTATATTATTTTGCTTTGCAGAGTTAATAACACCTTGTATGGTTTTTCCGTAAAAAGTTTGCTCGTCAAGTTTTCCTTCTCCAGTAATTAACCAATCTGCATCTTGTATAACCTCATCAAAATTACTTATATTTTTAATAAGCTCTATTCCAGAAACTAAATTACCGTTTAAAAAAACTATGCTTCCAGCACCAACCCCTCCAGCTGCACCTGCTCCGTTAATTTGCTGACAATCTACTCCAAACTGTTGTTGTAATATGTTTGCAAAATGCTGCAAGCCTCTATCTAATTGCAAAATGTTTTCTATACTTGCCCCCTTTTGCTCTGCATACACAAAAGCAGCTCCCTCATTTCCGTATAACGGATTTTGTACATCACAAGCTATAGAAAATTTTATATTTTTTAATTTTTCTTGCACATTAGAAACATCTATTGTTTCTACTTGTGTCAAATTAGCTCCAATAGGTTTTAACTTTTGCCCATTTGCATCTAAAAATGAATAGCCTAATGCAGCGGCCATCCCCATACCACAATCGTTAGTGGCGCTTCCGCCTATACCCAATAATATATGCTTAGCTCCTTTTTCTATAGCGTGCAGAATTAATTCTCCTGTACCGAAGGAAGTTGCTCGCATTACATTTTTTTCATTTTCTGCAATACGTTTTAAGCCAGAAGCTTCTGCCATTTCTATATACGCAATTTCTGTATCTTTAGAAAAAACATAAGAAGCCTTTATTTTTCTAAAAAAAGGATCGTTTACTAAGATCTCAATTTTAGTACCTTTTAAATGATGCTGCGCAATTTCTAAGGTACCATCACCTCCATCTGCTAAGGGTAGATGAATTATTTCTGCTTGAGGAAATACTTTTACTAATCCTTTTTCTACTGCAGTACAGAATTCAAAACCAGTTAACGATCCTTTAAATTTATCTGGAGCTATTACAAATTTCATTTAACTTAATATTTTTGAAAGTGACCAGGCTAAAACCGCAATAATTACAAAGTAAGCCAATAAAGTTATCACTGCAGATTTTGCATTTTTATACCAAACCACTTCAATGGTTTTGCTTTTCTTATTTCTTATAAAACTACTAATTACTATAGCAACTATAATGGTAGTTAAGCAACCAATAGCATTCCACCAGAACCAAAAAACTTCTGGTACAGCCAGCCATAAATAAATATTAAGACCTACACCTGCAACAATACCTATATTGGCACCTATGGCTTGCACTTTTTTAGAAGCAATCGCCAATATAAAAGCTGCCAATATTGGTCCGTAAAAAACAGAACTAATTTTATTAATTACTTCTATTACGGTACCTTCTATACTACCTGCAAAAAATGCAAAACCTAAACAAACTAATCCCCAAAATAGAGAGATAAATCTAGAGTACTTTACATACTCGTTATCTGTTACATTTGGTTTAAAACGTTTTACGAAATCTTCCAAGGTAACTGCAGATAAAGAATTTACAGTAGAGCTTAAAGAAGACATTGCGGCAGACATAATTGCTACTATTAAAATACCAATAATACCATTAGGCAAGTATTTAATAATAAAAATAGGTACCATTAAATCTGCTTTTTTACCAGCAAGACTTCCTATATTTTCTTGGTAAGTAGCATCTAATAAATTTTGAAAACCAACATCTTGCAGTAATAAAGTACCTAAAACAAGCCCCATAAAACAATAGGTAAGTGTTATAGGAAAACGAAATATACCATTGGCTAACAATAATCTTTTAATAGTAGGCATATCTTTAGAAGAAAGCAAACGTTGAGATTGTGTTTGATCTGTACCATAATAAGAAGCATATAAAAAGAAACCACCTATAATCATAGGCCAAAAACCAAACTCATCGTTACCATCTGCGTTATTAAATCCCCATTTTGTAAAATCTATAGCCACTAAACGATCTGAATCTACTTCGGTTAAAAAATTAGAAACTCCACCTAACTCACTTAAACCATAACCCAAGCAGATCACAATTCCGAAGAAAAGAATACACATTTGTATTACATCTCCCCAAATAACGGCTTTCATTCCTCCTTGAAAGGAATAAATCATGGTAATAATACCTATTAAAATAACAGAGATCCAAAACTCGATACCTGTAGTTGCCTGTAAAATTAAAGCCATCGTATACACCATTACTCCAGTTGCTACAGACCTGCTTATCTGAAAAACAAATGCTATTAATAAGCGTGAAGATGCATCGAATCTTTTTTCTAAAAATTCATAAACACTAATAATTCCTGATTTGTATAAAGTAGGAATAATCATGACTAACAAAAAAGCCATTGCTAAAGGTACTGCTAGCTCATAGGTAAGCCATTGCAAACCTCCACCCTCTTTTAAACCTACAAAAGCAGGAGCAGAAATAAAGCTGATTGCTGAAAGTTGCGTTGCCATTGTAGATAAACTTAACGGAAACCAACCAATAGATCTTCCTCCTAAAAAATAATCGCTTGAATTTTTATTTTCTTTAAAGAAATAACCTATTCCTAAAAAGCCTAGTAAATAAACAGCTATAATTATATAATCTAAATAATTCATAGGTTTAAGCGTTCAAGATATCTAATAGTAAAGCTGCAGACCAAGAAAAATTAGCTCCTCCGCAACCATTGCTTTCTTCAGAATTATTTAATTTTCTATGAGGATTAAAATATTCGTAAAAACCGAATTTCTCAATTAATTCTATAGAGTCATTTTTTATTTTTTCGGCTAGCTTTTGCTTATCGTGTTTTAAAAAGCCTTTATAAATTATCCAATTTAAATTTATCCATACTGGGCCACGCCAGTATTTTTTGGGATTAAAATCTTGGTGGGTAGGATCGAAAGATGCACAAGCATATAAATCTGAAGTATCAAATTTTTCTGAATAACAATTTTGCATTAGCTCTAATTGTTTTGTACTTGGTGCACTTGTAAATAATGGAGCAAATGAAGAAGAAGTAATTTTACGAATATGTGTATTATTTCTTAGATCATAATGTATATATGCTCCTAAATTTTCATCAAATAATTTTTCGTTGAAATTTTTAATTGTTTTAGACTGCCAAGCCTTTAATTGATCTATATTTTCTTCTCTTCCTAATTTAGTATATAACTCTATTAAAGCCTCATTTGAAGCTATTAGCATTGCATTAAAAAGAGGGTCTTGGATTAAAAAGGGTGAATTTTCTGCAATTTTTTGCTCATTATAATTATGTGATTTTGCAATTTCTATAAGATGCAAATAATTATTATACTCCTCATTAGAAGGGCGTTGCGATGCGTCTATATGTGTAGTATCTTTACGTTTAAAAGTGTACTTGGGTACATTTTTCATTTTAGACCAAACCTCATCCCAAATGGGAGAATTATCTGTACCCGACTCCCAATTATGCCAAATATACATTAAGCCTTCGTTGTTTGGATCTCGATTTTCATAAAGGTATGTATGTTTTTTAAACACCTTATCGATAATAGAATCTATAAACTCTAAAATAGCTTTTTTATCTTCTGCAATTTTGTATAACTCTTGTAGTACAAAACCTAATACCGGAGGTTGCGTCATACCCGTTGTTCTATATTTTTTAGAAGCTTCTGGGTGCAATTTGGAAAGATGAAAATCTGGACCAGGGAAATAGCTATCAGAATCATTATGAAACACTATATGAGGTACAAATCCGTTTTCCCATTGAGCATCAAGTAAAGATTCTAGTTCTTTTTTTGCTAATTCAATATTTATATGGGCTAAACCTATAGCTATAAACCCTGAATCCCAATTCCATTGAAAAGGATACAGCCCTTCTGAAGGTATAGTAAACCCTCCTTTATTATTATTATTTAAAATTTGTGTAGCTTTTTCTATTAATTTTTCTTTCATAACTAAGAATATAATGGTTGCCTTTAATTATAAAGGCAACCAAATTATTACAAATTGTTTTTTTTAAAAGTTGAATGTTGCCGATAAAAACAGACGTGTTGGTAATACTGGGCGTCCCACAAAAAATGCTTCTTCTGTTTGGTTATTTGCCATTCTAGGAGAACCTTCTGTTATACCTTGACTATCAAACAGGTTATATACTCGAGCACCTAAACGTATAGTTTCTAAATTTTCAGACATAGTAAATGTATAACCTAAATTTAAAGAAGCTAAACCAAAAGCATCTAATAAAATAGTATTAGCATCGTTGCTATACTTTTCTCCAGTATAATTATATATAAATGAAGCATCTATTTTATTGTTATTATACCCTAAATTGGCTGTACCTAATACATTTGGTTGTCTTCTTAACTCATTACCTACAAATTCTGGATTACCTTCAGATTTTGTTAATTGATGATCTTGATAAGTTATAGAACCTCCGAAATTAAAATTTTTAATAAACTTATAGTTCCAAGTAAATTCTGCACCATAAGTTTCACTATCTTGAATATCTACCTGTTCTGTAGCGCCACCATCATCTGTATTTACAAAAGTTATAGACCTTCTATCTGTTAGGCTTACTCCATATAAAGCTACAGTTCCAGATAATTTACCTTTACCGTACTTTAACCCTGCTTCGGCTTGTACAATATTTTCTGGTTTGTAAGAAGATGGGTTTCCTAAATTATCAAAGCTTATACTTCTAAGTTCAGGGAAAAAATAACCTTTAGAGAAATTTCCGTAGACGCTATAAGCATCGTTTATTTTGTAAAGTGCAGCAAGTGCTACTGCAAAACCATCTGCTGTTACGTGACCTCTGGTATAGCTACCATTACCCCACATTACATTATCTATGTTTGCTATACCTGTGTTATCTACCTCATAACTTTCTGTACCTTCTATCTTTACATCTCCAGAAGCTCTTTCGTATCGAAAACCAATATCAAAATTCCATTTATCTAACCTTATTTCATCTGCTAGATAAACTGCAATTTTATTACTTATTACACTTCTATTACTATAACTTGCTCCTCTATTAGTGATACCATTAACAGTATAACCAGATACATCGATTAAGTCTGGACGATCATTATATTCGCTTAAGTAGCTAGTAATAAAATTTACATCGTCTGCTTCTGAGTGAGACATAAAAGAACCCAGTGTAAAAGTATGAGCATCTATAGCTTTTACTAATTTTATATCTGCCATTAGTTCTTGAATAGGTCTATCTCTATCTAAAACTCTATTTTCAAATAATAAAGCATCGCTTGCTAAAGCTTCACCGTTTAGATAAGTAAATTCTCCACTACTCAAATTTCTAGCTGCCAAATATTCTGCTTGAGTTTCTACTACGTTAGCATCTGCTAAACCGCTTCCGTCTAAAAAGAAATTAAATTCATGTTGGTACTTACTATATCTTAACTTAGCATCTAATTTCAAATCATCTTCAAAATTATATATGTAGTTGGCTAGAAAATATCCTCCTTTAGTTTTTACACCATCATCAATGGGAGAACGGTACATGCCGTTAGGTGTTAGATACGAAAAATCTGAAGCTGCAGCTGTTTGCAGTGTATAAATAGTTTCTCCATCATTACCGGTTGGTCTTTCTCGAGAACCTCCTTCTAAAGGATAAGGAAGAAAAAATTGTACCTTATCGTCTATAGCTTGTGCAGATAAAGTGAATGAACCGTTTTCAAAAACTTTTTTAATATTTCCTCTTAATTGAAAACCTCTAGTAGTAAGTCCTGTTTTTAAAGGGCCTTCATCGTATCTATAAAATCCTGAAAATGCATAAAATAAATCTGAATCTTCTGCTCCTAACGGTCCACTTGTTACAAAATCTGCTTTATAACGAGAGTTTGTTGCAGTTTCTAAACGCAATGTTGTTTTAGGCTGAGCGCTTCCTGTTACACTAGTATAGTTTATAATACCTGCAACAGAACCTACACCATAAAGAATAGAAGAACCACCTCTTACAAATTCTAAACTTCTCATACCTAAATCGTTTCTAAAGTAAACATCATGTGCAGAAGAGTTTAAACCAAAAGTACCCAATACAGGCATACCATCGATTTGAATTGGATTAAATTGATACTGCCCGCCAGAAGGTAACCCTCTAACAAAAACATTAGCCCCAACTTCACCACCACCACCTTCTGCAGTAATACCAGGTACACTACGCAAAATATCTGCTTGGCTTCCTGTGTTTTTTTCGGCTAACTCTTTTTGACCAAAAGAAGTAATAGATAATGGAGTTTCTTTTTGACTACGTCGAGTAGAGGTTGCCGTTAAAACTACTTCATTTAATTGCTCTGAGCTTGTTTGCATTTGTATACTTAATACGATAGCCTTACCGGTTAGTGTTTCAATTTTTTCATAAACTTCAAAGCCAACATAGGATGCTTGTATTGTTTGTTTTCCCGTGGCCATTGTTTGAAATGAAAAATTACCATCTAAATCTGTTATGCCTCCATCAGAGGTTCCTTTAACAACAACATTTACTCCAGGAATTGCCATTCCTGATGGATCTGTAATCTGACCAGAAATTTGGGTTTGTCCAATGGCGAACAAACCACTTAATAAAAGGAAAGCTGTAAGAATATATTTATTCATAATTAATAATTTTGGTTATATATGTGTTCTTTTTTGTGAAATTATTATTATTTAACATTGTTTAATATCAAAAAATAACAATTTATAACGAAAACGTTACCGGGAACGTTTGAAATATGTATTTTTACGAAAACGTAATAGTTATTATGAGAAAAAAAACTACCATTACTTTAAAACATTTAGCCGAAGATTTAAACCTTTCTGTTTCTACTGTCTCTAGAGCACTAAATAATCATCAAGATATTAGTGCTGATACCAAAGAGCTGGTTTGCAGTTATGCGAAAAAGATGAACTATTTTCCTAATTTATTTGCTAAAGGATTTAGATCTCAAAAAACTCATATTATTGGCTTAATAGTGCCACAAATTTCAAATTATTTTACTTCAACAGTAATAGAAGGTGTTTTACAAGAAGCAGAAGAAAAGGGTTATCGCGTTATTGTTTCTGAATCTAAAAACCGCCCAGATAAACAAGAAGAACTCATACAAATGATGCGGCAGTTTGGTGTTGATGGTTTGTTACTCTCGCTAACAAGAAAAACAAAAAATGTTCAAAATATTATTGCAGCTGCAGAGCGTATACCATTAGTATTATTAGATAAGGTATCTAACAAAATACCTTGTACTCATATAATTATAAACGAAGAACAAGCCGCGTTTGAGGCAGTAGAGCATCTTATACACACTGGCAAAAAAAATATAGCCATTATAAAAGAAACAGAAAAAAGTTTTAATTCTGAAATGCGTTATAGAGGATACCTAAAAGCATTAAAAAAACATAATCTACCTATAGATGAACAATATATATTAAGCACAGAAGATATTTCTTTGCAACACGGGCAACGACTAGCTTATCAAATTTTAAGCTTGCAAAAAAGGCCTGATGCAGTTTTTACAATTACCGACGATTGTGCAATAGGAGTAATAAAAACCTTTAAAAAACTACAAATTAAAATACCAGATGATATAGCGGTTTTAGGCTTTAGTAACTCGCTTAACTCTACAATTATTTCACCTAAATTAACAACAGTAGATCAACCAGGGCAAAAAATTGGTGCTACCTCTGTAAAGTACTTAGTTGAAGAAATTAATAATGAAAACCAGGTAATTAGCAAAACTGTAGAAATAAAAACGCATTTAGTGGTTAGAGAATCTACTTTAAAATTATAACATTGTAATTTTAAAGCTAATTTTTAATAATGAAAACATCATTAATCTCTATTGTCGGCCCAACGGCTATCGGTAAAACTTCTACCGGTATTGCATTAGCCCAACATTACCAAACTGAAATTATTTCAGCCGATTCTAGACAGTTTTTTAAAGAAATGGAAATTGGTACTGCGGTTCCTTCTTCGGAAGAATTAGCGGAAGCTAAACATCATTTTATTCAACATATTTCTGTGGAAGAGGAATATTCTGTAGGAGATTTTGAAACTGAAGCAATCGAGAAGCTGAATGAATTATTTCAGCAACATAATCAAGTATTAATGGTTGGTGGCAGCGGTTTGTATGTAAAAGCGATTTTAGAAGGGCTAGATTATTTTCCAAAAGTTGAAGCTTCCGTTAGAGAACAATTAAATCTTCAATTAGAAAAAGAAGGAATAGAAAAACTTCAGCAACAATTAAAAGAATTAGATCCTGTTTATGCTGAAAAGGTAGATCTAGAAAATCCGCATCGAGTAATTCGAGCTCTAGAAATTTGTATAGGTAGTGGTCAACCTTATTCTAGTTTTTTAAATAATTCTTCCGCAGAAAGAAACTTCTACACTATAAAAATTGGTTTAACCGCTCCGCGTGAGTTAATTTATGAGCGAATTGAAAAACGTGTCGATCTGATGATCGAACAAGGCTTGTTAGATGAGGTAAAACGTATTTACGAAAAACGAGATTTGAATGCGCTAAATACCGTTGGGTATAAAGAAATCTTCCAATTTTTTGATGGAAATTGGACGCTTGATTTTGCGATTGCTGAAATTAAAAAGAATACCAGACGTTTTGCCAAGCGACAGTTAACCTGGTTTAGAAAAGATGAAGAAATTAAATGGTTTAACTATGATGTAGAACCACAAGAAATTATAAATTTCATCGATTTCAAAATGTCCCCGAGATAAGTGTTTTACCTCGGGAATATTTTTGAAACTGAAACTTTTAATTACCAATAATTAAGCATTCGTTTCTTCTTGATTTCTTATAACAAGTCTAAATCCTTCTCCGTGGATATTTAAAATCTCTACGTTTTCATCCTTTTTAAGGTATTTACGCAGTTTAGCGATATAAACATCCATACTTCTAGAGGTAAAATAGTTATCATCTCTCCAGATTTTTGTCAATGCTAATTCACGTGGCATTAAGTCATTTTCGTGTAACGCCAATAAGCGTAATAATTCATTTTCCTTAGGAGAAAGTTTTATTGGCTCTTCTTCCTTAAAAGTCAAAAATCTTAATTTAGAGTTTAAGTGAAAACCTCCGATTTGGAATTCAAATTGTTTGCTATCTGCAATACTATCGGTAGCTTTACGTTGCATAATAGCTTTAATTTTCATAAGAAGTACTTCACTATCAAAAGGTTTGTTTAGGTAATCGTCTGCCCCAACTTTGTAACCTTTTAATACATCTTCTTTCATCGCTTTTGCGGTTAAGAAAATAATAGGCACATCTTCGTTTTTCTCTCTGATTTCTTTGGCCAATGTAAAGCCGTCTTTGTAAGGCATCATTACGTCTAAGATACAAAGATCGTAATCGTCTTTTTTAAACTTTTCAAAACCTTCCATCCCGTTTTTAGCGTGAGTTACTTCATAGTCGTTCATCGCTAAATAATCTTTTAATACAATCCCAAAATTTGGATCGTCTTCTACTAATAAAATTTTCTTGTTTTCAGTTTCCATTATATTAAGATATTAGTGGTAATTTAATTATAAAGGTACTACCTTTTCCTTTGTCACTTTCAACCATCACTTGACCGTGGTGGTCCATAACAATTTGTTTCACATAGGCGAGACCCAGACCGTGACCTTTCACATCGTGAATATCTCCGGTATGTTCTCTATAAAATTTTTCAAATACTTTTTTCTGAACCGACTTACTCATTCCCTTCCCTTGATCTCTAATTTTAAGAATAATGTAGTTTTTTACATTTTCTGTGTAGATATCAATTTTTGGCTTTCCGGGGGAATATTTTACGGCATTGTCCAGCATATTTACAATCACGTTGGTAAAATGCGATTCGTTAGCCAAAACAGAAGATTGTAAAGCACCGAAATGGGTTTGAACATAACCGTTGCGGTCATCTACAATTAATTCAATATGATTTATCGCTTCTTCTACCAATTCATGAAGATCTAAGCGTTCTTTTTTAATATTTAATTCGTTCTTTTCCAACTTAGACATCCGTAGCACATTTTCTACTTGTGCGTGCATTCGTCTATTTTCGTCCCTAATCATTCCCATATACCTTTTTACCTTCTCGGGATCTCCGGCAATTTTTGGGTTTTTTACCGAGTCTAACGCCAAATTAATAGTCGCAATGGGCGTTTTAAACTCGTGCGTCATATTATTGATAAAATCTGTCTTTATTTGAGATATTTGGCGCTGCTTAATTAATTGTGATAAGGCACTTGAATAGGCTACAATTATAATTAATGTAAAAACTATACTTAACAGTGCCATCAACGCTATTGAGCTTAAAATTTCTTTTTTCTTATCAATGAAATTTATATAAAACTCATAGTTGGTTTTCTTCGATTCAAAAATGGGAATTCCGTAAGTTCCCGGTGAATCCTTTTTAAATTCTTCACTCTTTATTTTAGTGGCCAGCCCCCCGCTGTAAATAGCATATTCATAATCAGAAGCTATATCACGTGCCATTAATTGCGCTTCAATTAAATCTTTTATAATTGAACTATCCACTCGTTTATAAATAGGCAATTCTGCTGCTTTTTCTTTAATGGCTTCTAATAACAAGAGCTTTTCATTTTCTTCTAACCTGGAAATACGCTCAAAACGTTCTTCGGCACTTAGTTTTTTACTGCTATCAAACTGGTCGTTCCTAACAATACGCGTTACTTTACTAGAAACGAGTTTTTTAAAATCTATTGAATCTTTCTCTTCGGTTAAAAAATTAGAAGAGAGTTTATAATCTTCTTGTAATAGACTGTTGGAAAAGTAAAAGGTTTCATTGGTAAGTTCACTTTGTTTAATTTGAAATAGCTCACTTAACCTTGCCGTAGTTGGCATGGTAGAATCTGCCAAGGTAGCATACTGTACATAATACTTATCTAACTCTTGTCTTTCCAGTTGTTCTGAAACATTGATGAGAACTTGTTTTGCGTTGAAAGAAAATTGTTCTTCATTGGTTTCAACGGAGTTTTTAATCCAATAACCTTGTACAAAGATTATCCCTATTAATGATAGGCTCATGAGCAGTATGAGGATTAAAAACAATTTTTTATTCATACCGCCAAATGTAAAGCTTTAACATTTACAGATTAAACGGTTTAACCAAATGTTAACATACGCTCAAATCAAGCGTTCACAAGGCTTAAGAGATGTTTATGAAGTTGAAGAACAATCTTTTTTGTATGTTCTAAATCTTTATTTTCTATTTGAAAATCAGCAAGCTCAATCTTTTTGTTATCAGACCATTGATTTTTCATTCTTTCCACCACTTCTTCTTTAGAAGTTTGATCCCGTTGAACCACTCGTTGAAGTTTTTCTTCTTTGGGAGCAGTTACAATAATGGTATAATCAAATCTATCTTGAAGATTTTTTTCGAAAATGATAGCCGCTTCATAAATAATATAGGGCGTGTTTTGTTCAGTTTTCCAAGTTTGAAAATAGTCGGCCACACGCGGGTGGATAATTTGATTTAATTTTTCTAAAAGATCTTTGTCTTTAAATACTTTACCGGCTATAAATTTTCGGTTAGGCAGATCATTTTTATCCATTACTTCTTCTCCAAAAAGCTTAATAAGCTCTTGATGGATTTCGGCTGAATTTTCCATTAGCTTTTTAGCTTCAGTATCTGCTACAAAAATAGCGATGCCCAATTCTTCGAACATTTTGGCAACGGTTGTTTTTCCGCTACCAATCCCGCCGGTTAAGCCAACAATCATTATTTTTTAATTACGAATTGAACTTTATTAATATTTAATCTGGAAGAAGTAACGCCTGCCGGTTTTTCTACCAGCTTTGGAATTAAAAAGGTCTGATTTCCTGAAACCTCCCCATAATCACAAATTACTTTAAACCCATTTTTATTAAGTGTTTTATAATTTTCTAAGCTAACCCCATAGGTTACTACTACTTGTTTAGGAAATATACTCAGGTTAATGTTTGAAGGTGCGTTAATAACTTCAATGGGAACCTCTGCCCTACCTTCTGTAAATTTTTCAACTTTTAGCGAGTAATTGACCTCATTTCTGTAAAAAGTAATATGTTTTTTATCAATGGTGTCTAGACGGACTCTTCCGCTTAAATCATTTTGAACATTGGTTAATCTTAGCTTTTCGGTATAAAGATATTTTAGGGAATCTATTTCTTCTGATGCTCCACTTACTTGTATGGAATCCGGTTTAATAACCAATTCTTCATTAGAGGAATAACCCGGCGCGAAGTTGACTTCAATTTGAGGTTTTATGGGAATTTTTCTTACTTTTTTTTGTACGAAAGGAATGGCCAAGGTGTCTTGTAAGAAAGTTAGTTCTTCTAAATCTATATCTAATTGTTGTTGTAATTCGAGCTTATTTTCTTCTAATTTATAAACCAAATAATCTTCTCTTACTTCCAAATCGTCCAACCCCACTTGAATGCTTGGTTTTAGAAAGCTGAACCACGCAATATTAAATCCGTTATCGTTCATTCTTACTTCAAAAGCATCGTTTTTCTTTTTGACAATTTTATCTTTCGGGGCATTAATATATTCAACATTTATACTAATTACTTGGCGGTAATTTTTACTGAACTGAACAAGCACCCAAATAAGAACCGAAAAAAACAGAAAGAAGAAAAAAGTCTTAAAATTGGTTTTTTTGAATACGGTAGATCTAAGCCTTTTAAAAAAGTTCTTCATAGATTAAAAAAATAATTCAGGAAACACTTGTTTGGGATCCTTGCCTAATAGTCTAATATAGTAGGTAGATTTAAAAAAGCCAAAACCGTAACCAAAAAACTGTGTTAATGTTGCCCTTAGACTGAAGAAACCTATTTTTGACGATTTATTTTCGATGGTTGATAAAACAAAAATTAAAAATAGATATATTCCATATAGTAAAATGGGCCAAAAAATGTGAAAAATTGCGAAGAGAAGACTTATAAATACTCCTAAGGAAAATACACTGGGAAACCAAAAAACTACACTTGCGGTTTGTGGGTGCCAAGAGTTAAGGATAGGCCTTACTTTGCCAAATTTGTTGACTTGTATGTAGAATTTTTTCCAACTGATTCTCCTTTTGTGATAGACGTAAGCCTCTTTTATAAATCCTATTTTAAAACCCGCTTCTTTAATTCTAATAGATAAATCGGGGTCTTCACCCGGATGAATAGTACCGAAACCTCCTGTTTTTTGAAATGCTTCTCTGGAAATACCCATATTAAAACTACGGGGTTCATAATTTTTAATGGACTTTTCTTTGCCTCTAATTCCGCCTGTAGTTAAGAAGGAAGTCATCACAAAATTAATGGCTTTCTGTATTTCTGAAAAGTTTTCCTTAGCGGCATCGGGTCCTCCAAAACAATCTACAGGATTTTCTTTTAAAAATCCCTCTACAGAATTAAGATAATGACTGGGCATCACCACATCACTATCTAAAATAATAAAGTATTCACCATTCGCTTTTTTCATTCCATAATTTCGGGAATCACCGGGACCGGTGTTTTCTTTTTCTAAATATTGAATGTTTAATACAGAATGGTATTCTTTTATAATTTCTTTTGAAGAGATTATTGAACCATCCTCTACTATTACAATTTCATAGGGAATCTGAGTTTTCATTTCATAAAAACTCTGTAGAAGCTCATTTACTTCATCAGGTCGGTTATAAACTGGGATTATAAAAGAATACTTTACTTTCATTTTGCTAAAATACACAAACTAAAAAACCCAAAATGTATAATTTCGGGTTTATATAATTTAAAATAAAAGATTATTTATTCTTTTAAAATTTTAAATGTCTTGGTTTGATTTTCAATAGTAATTTTCATTAAATAAATTCCGTTAGCCATCGATTCTAAATTCACTTCTTTGATTAAAGAATTGGGTTGAATCAACATTACTCTTCTTCCCGTAACTGAAAAAATTTCTATTTGATTGATTATTTTATCTGCTTCAAGATTTAAGGTAGAGCTAACAGGATTGGGATAGTAATTGAAGCTATTGAAAACTTCTTTGTTGGTACTTAAATTATTACTTATTTCAATCTTAAAAGCTCCTTCAGGATTATCCATGGTTCCGCTATAATAACCAATATTTAAATAATAAGTCTTATTCAATTGAGATGAAAATGAAAGGACCTGTACATCCTCAGCTAAATCTACTGAATTTACACAAACTAAATTAGAACAATCTCCGCTGTATAGAGCTATTTCAGAGTCCCAATTACTAGTCTCTTCTATGGTGATATAGATTTCGTCATTATCACCCGAAAAAGTATACCATACGCCATCATTCATTCCTAAACCTCCACACGCTGAAATAAATCCATCATTATTTGTTGCCCAAGTTGCATCTTGCGAGTTATTGTATGGTAAACTCTGTACTTGAATGGCGTTTATACATTCATCATTTACAGGAAGTACCAATGTTGTAAAACTCTCTTTAACCGTCCAATCACTATTTGACAAACTACAAATTGACCTTACATATACATCATATGTTGTATTTGGACTTAAATTGTCAATCAATTGATCTGGGGTTGCGTCGTTATCTACTATTAATGTTCCTTGAGTGGAAATATCAAAATTTTCTTCTCCATAAAGTATTTCCCATTCAGTTGAAGAACCTACTTCAATCCAAGAAACATTTACTTCGTAGGGAGTTACTCCATTAAAAGCAACATTTGTAGGCACTTCACAGACTTCCTCTGTTGTAAAGGTATATTCTGTACAGCCAGTTGCATCTCCTAGAAGATTGAAAGGGATAATTGTTAGATAGTAAGTGGTCAATTCATTTAAAGTGGGAGGACTATATGTGGTTGCCCCTCCACTTACAACTACATTATTTGCTATATCTGTACCGCCAGAAGTAGTTCCGATAGATAATTTATAAGCTATGGGTCCACCGGTTGCGTGTTGCCACTGTATTACCGGATTTATATCTACACCATTGCTACCATTACTAGGTGTAATTAAAGTAGCATCACAGTTAGGGGCACCATTTACAATTTGATTAATATTTAAATTATCTATATAAATAAAATAATCTCCTTGAAGCCATTCAGCTTTTATCCTTAGTTGAAAATCTGCTCCAATAGGAATCATATTACTATTGGTGGTTAAAACTGTTGTACAAGTATTCGATTGGTTATAATTATTATTATCAATCGTATAAAAATCATTCCAAGTTGAACCTTGATCTATACTGTAAGAAAAAATAAAATTTCCCCAGCCATTAGATGTTGCTACATTAGGAATACTAGTTCCTGCATTATCCAAAACTTTATAGTCAAATTGAATATTAACTACTTTACCATTGGATAATCCTCCTATCAAAGGACTATATATTGTATCTGCTTGATGTTGATTATTAAGATTAACCCTTAAACTATTACCTTGGCATGTAGCTATATTGGTAGAGGAAAACAATCCATTAGTAGTCCACCCAGTAGGTAAATTAGATTGATCGAAATCTTCATTTAACTGAATTTGACCCAACGATATATTTGCTAAAAGAAAAAAAGTTATTAACGTAATTCTTTTCATAGGCAACCCATTTCAAATTATTTTAGTTTTAAAAACTAAAATAAATAAAAAAAGCTCAACCTAAGATCGAGCTTTCCATAAATATATATTAATATTAAATCAGTAATTACTCTATAAACCTCTCCATCACTTTGGCACTCACTCCCATATTCGAGAATCCTCCATCGTGAAAAAGATTCTGTAAAGTTACTTTCTTAGTCAAGTCTGAAAATAAAGTAAGGGTGTAATCTGCACAGTCATCTGCAGAAGCATTTCCTAGCGGAGACATTTCATCAGCATATTTTATAAAACCATCAAAACCTTTTACTCCTTGTCCTGCAGTTGTTGGTGTTGGTGATTGAGAAATCGTATTTACGCGGACTTTTTTATCGGTTCCGAAGAAATAACCAAAGCTTCGTGCAATCGACTCTAAATAGGCTTTGTTATCTGCCATATCATTATAATCCGGGAATACACGCTGTGCTGCCATATAGGTTAACGCCACAATGCTTCCCCATTCGTTCATCGCATCTTTTTCATAAAGAACCCTCATAGTTTTGTGGAATGAAACAGCAGAAACATCCCAACCTTTTGCAGTCCAATCATAATTTTGGTCGGTGTAATGTTTTCCTTTTCTCACATTCACAGACATCCCAATAGAATGAAGCACGAAATCTAATTTACCTCCTAAAATTTCTTGGGCTTTTTCAACTAAATTTTCTAAGTCTTCTACTTTCGTGGCATCTGCCGGAATAATCTCTGCACCGGTTTTTTCTGCTAACTCTTTTATAGCTCCCATTCTCATTGCTACCGGAGCATTGGTCAACACAAATTCACCACCTTGTTCGTGAACTTTTTCTGCCGTTTTCCAAGCTATCGAATTTTCATCTAAAGCTCCGAAAATTATTCCTCTTTTTCCTTTTAATAAATTATATGACATGGATTGATTTTTATTTTTAGTTGCGTGTAAATATAATAAAACTTGAACTAGTTCAGTAATTCTTTTGCGTGGGCAATAGCGGAAGCAGATTTATCTTTTCCGCCGAGCATTTCTGCCAACTCCTCTACCCTAGTCTCACCTTTAAGTTCAACAATATTAGTTTTGGTGGTGTTACCTTCCGTTTCTTTGTACACTTTAAAATGATGATTTCCTTTGGCGGCTATTTGAGGTAAATGGGTAATCGATAAAACTTGCATTTCTTTCCCCATATTATTCATAATTACTGCCATTTTCTGTGCAATATCTCCTGAAACACCAGTATCTATTTCATCAAAAATAATTGTAGGCAATTTACTGTATTTAGCCAATATACTTTTTATGGCTAGCGTTATTCGGGAAAGTTCGCCTCCGGAAGCTGCTTTTCTCATTTCGTTAAAATTACCTCCTTTATTAGCAGCCAATAACCATTGCATTTGGTCTGAACCATTATTCGAAAAGTCTTCGGTATGCTTCAATTCTACTTTTAGTTGCGCATCGGGCATTCCAACTTGAGTCAATATTTCTTCAACCGATTTGATAAAGTTAGGAATTACCTTTTTACGGTTTTCATAAATAGATTTTGCTAATTGATTCGTTTGCTTTTTAGCTTCTTCTATCTTTTTAGTTAAAGCTGAAATCTCTTCTTCGGCGTTTTCTGAAGTAGCTACTTTTTCTTCCAGTTCTTGCTGAAGCTGCATTAACTCTTCTTCTGAATCTAAATGATGTTTTTTCTGAAGGTTATATAATTGCTGAAGTTTATCGTTTATAAAATCTAAAGTTTCAGGGTCGGCTTCTACTTTGTTTTCCAAACGTTCAATCTCCACGGCCATATCTTCCACTTCAATTAAAACGCTTTCAATACGTTCGGAAAGAGATTTATATTGTTCGCCGTAATTACGCAAGGCATTTAATCGATTTTTTACTTCCTGTAAGTTGAAAATTCCGCCAATCTCTTCTTGCTGTAATTGATGGGCAGCCGCAGAAAGATTTTCTTTTAATTCTTCAACGTTGTTCAGCTCTTGGTATTGCGTTTCCAACTCTTCCTGCATTCCTTCTTTCAGTTCTGCTTCGCGCAGCTCATTCAAAAGAAATAAATTATAATCGTAAGCCGCAGCCGCTTCGCGTTGTTCTTCTTTGAGTTTTGCTAATTGCTGAAGTAAACGCTGATAATTTTTATAGGATTTTCGGTATTCCTGAAGTAAATCTTTATGATTTGCAAAAGCATCAATTACCTGAAATTGATAGTTGGCATCTCCTATAAATAAAGTTTCATGCTGACTGTGAATATCTACCAGCTGATTTCCCAATAAGGAAAGTTTCTGAAGGGTTGCCGGCGTATCGTTGATAAAAGCACGGGATTTTCCGCTCGGTAGAATTTCCCTTCTAATAATGGTTTGAGGCTCGTAATCTAAATCGTTAGTTTCAAAAAGTGATTGCAAATGGTAATTTTCAATTTGAAAAACACCTTCAACCACGCATTTTTTATCAGGGTTTCTAATCGCACTTAAATCGGCACGCTTTCCTAAAAGCAAGGATAAAGCTCCCAGTAAAATAGATTTTCCCGCACCGGTTTCACCTGTAATAATGGTAAATTTATCCTGAAGCTGAAGATTTACATCTTCAATTAAAGCAAAATTCTTTATAGAAAGTGATGTAAGCAATTCCTTAGTTATTTTTTATGTAAATATACAAGGGAATTTTTGCTTTATGTGAAGCAAAAGGAAAATTAATTTCTAATAGCATTCCACTTTTTGTTATAAAGCGGTGCAATTCGTTTAAGGTTATCCAACACATCATTTAAAGCAACTTGTGGGCCCCCGCTAAAAATTCGGGTAATTTCATCGTTTTTAGCATCAAAAAAGCTTCGCATTAAAATGGAATTGGGTCTTGAATTATTTACCTCCCGTAGTGTTTGAATCGCTTCTACAATTTTTTGTTTACCGGCTTCCACATCAGTGTACATCATATCTAAACCTGCTCGATGATACGTGTATAAAGCTTCCCGATATCTTGAAAAGTTATTGGATAAAAAATCTGCGTTTAACCGAAAACGTGATTGGTTGCCATCATTAGGCTGCCAACCTTCTGCCCTACCTTGTGCGGTATTGACAATTAACTTGGCTTCTTGGTGATAATTCTCCCCACCCATGGGTGCAAAGGTATCACCATCGATTCCTAAAATAGTATAAAGGTAAAAGCTAATTGTTGAAACTAAGTTAGATGAATAAGTGTTGGGATTATAATCTAAAGGTTGAAACTCGGTATAACGAAAGTTAAACTGATTGTCTTTAAAATTGAAAATTGGTGTTGATGTAGTTGAACCATAAACCGGACGCGAAGCTTGTACTTGAATAGTTGCCGTAAAATTATCTGAAGAGTATTGTGATACGTTAATAAAGAAATTACAATCTATTTTCTCGTAACTCTCCAATTCTTTATCGGTCCAGTTATTTTGATTAATTAAGTCTTGAACTGCACCTTCCAAAGTTTTAAAAATTGAAAGCTTAGTCCTTCCTGTTTGTTCTGCATTTACCGTAACGGTAGCATTAAATTCTTGCGCAAAAGTTGCTATGGAAATAAAAAGTAATAAAAAACTAAATCTAATCTTCATAATGGTAAATTACTTCATTTAAAATATCTTTTGCAACTTCTTGCTTTGTTTTTAACCCAAACTCTTTTATTTGGTCAGGATAAATTATCCTTATTTTATTTGTTGGTTGCTTAAACCCGGCGCCTTTATCATTTAAAGAATTCAATACAATAAAATCTAAATTCTTACGCTGTAGTTTTCCTCGGGCGTTTTCTACTTCATTTTCGGTTTCCAGCGCAAAACCCACCAAGAGTTGATGCTTTTTAGCTTCCCCTAAAGAGAGTAAAATATCTTGTGTTTTTTCTAATTGAATAGAAATTTCAGCATCAGCTTTTTTAATTTTCTGACTGGCAACTTGCTTGGGCCTGTAATCGGAAACCGCAGCAGCAGCAATAGCTACATCTACTTCAGTATAAAACTTGTGCACTTCTTCGTACATTTCCTGCGTACTGGTAACTCGACAAAGGTTTATACTATTATTTTCAACTTGTAACGCTGTAGGACCACTTACTAAAATCACTTCGGCTCCCAAACTAGCAGCTTCTTCGGCTAGTGCATACCCCATTTTTCCGCTGGAATGATTACCAATATAACGTACCGGATCAATAGCTTCGTATGTAGGACCGGCGGTAATGAGTATTTTTTTGCCGTAAAGGGGTAATTGAGCTTTCAAATCGTTCTCAATAAACTGAACGATTTCTTCAGGTTCGGCCATTCTTCCTTCGCCGCTTAATCCGCTAGCCAATTCACCAGAACCCACCGGAATCATTTTATTCTGAAAACTCTCTAATTGCTGAATGCTCTTTTTGGTAGATGGATGTTTATACATATCTAAATCCATCGCAGGGGCAAAATAAACCGGACATTTAGCGGACAGGTAAGTTGCTAAAAGAATATTATCGCTATGGCCATTTGCCATTTTAGATAGGCTATTGGCCGTGGCCGGGGCAATTAACATAAAATCTGCCCACAAACCTAAGTCCACATGATTGTTCCAAGTTTCTCCTTCTTCATTAGTGAAAGAAGAAACCACTTCATTCTTCGATAAAGTAGAAAGGGTAAGAGGAGTAACAAACTCCTTTGCTTCCGGAGTCATTACTACTCTTACCTCTGCACCGGCTTTTATAAAAAGCCTTACAATATAAGCGGTTTTATAAGCAGCAATACCTGCAGTAACGCCAAGTAAAACTTTTTTACCGCTTAAAACAGACATGTTAGTCTAAATTACTTTTTGTATTTCTAAAGTAGATTTTGTCTTCTAACCACTCTTGTACTGCTAATGATTGTGGTTTAGGTAATCTTTCGTAGAACTTAGAAACTTCAATTTGTTCTTTGTTCTCAAAGATTTCATCTAAACTATCATTGTAAGTAGCAAACTCATCTAACTTTTCTAACAGCTCTTTTTTAATTTCTGTGTTAATTTGAGATGCTCTTTTCGCCACAATAGAAATTGCCTCATAGATATTATCTGTTGGCTTATCTACTAGATTCTTATCGATAGTAGTTGTTGAATCTGGCGCTTTTGTATTTTTTAAATCCATAATTTATGAATTAGAATTATTAATGTTCTGCAATCTGTTTTCTATATCTGTTGAAATCTCTCCTGCCCTCGTTGAAAACTCTCCGTCAGGATAATACTTAAAGTAATCATCGTAATATTCTTTAGCCGCTTTTAAACGTCCCGGAACTAATTGGCGATAACTATTAATTGCCAATGTATAAGCGGCATCTAATTTATAGAAATAAGCTTTTTCTATATATTTTGAACCGGGATTATCTTCAATAAAATTATTGAAAGCAGCAATGGCAGCTTTATAATCTTCAGTATGATGGTATTGTTTGGCAATCTCGTATTCTTTTTTATCTAACTTATCACGAAGATCACCTACCAATTCATTCGCTTTCCCTATATATTCACCATCAGGAAAACGGGAAATATATTCTTGAAATTTATTAATGGCTTTATGCGTTTCTGTTTGGTCTAAACTATATCTAGGCGAAACTTCATAATAACTTTCAGCTCCTTTGTAATAAGCTTCTTCTACTTTTTCACTTCTAGGATATGCTTTCGTGAAACGCTCAAATTGATACCCAGAATCAAAGTAACTTTCTAATTGATAATACGTATCTGCATAGATATAAGCCAAACGTTCCCCTTGTGGTTTGCCACGGTATTGAGGTACAATTTGGTCTAACAATCGAAGTGACTTCTTCAGTTTGCTTTTCTTATCTTGTTTTTTCCCTTGGTTATAAAGACTATCAGCCATCACATATTTAGCTTTAATATCGTCTTCCTTCAGCACCTTTTGGTACTCACTACAAGCACCTAGGGATAAAGCAAACAAAAGAATAAAAGTTATATTACGCATTTTTAAAAACATCTTGCAAAAGTACTTTAATATTATGGATTATAAAAATTTCTAAATCTATAATTTAAACTGCTAAAAAGCAGGTATATTTCATCATCCTACTTATTTATTTTCATCTACAAAAGCTGAAATTTTTGCCGTTAGTTCTTCACTGGCTTCTACCAACGGTAAACGAACATAATCTTCTGCCAATCCCAACTTTTTAAATACAGCTTTAATTCCCGCTGGATTTCCTTCAGCAAAAATTAAATCGATAGCGGGAGCAATTTGGTAATGAATTTTATAAGCTTCATCTACATTCCTGCTCAAACCTAACTGAACCATTTCTGAAAACTGCTTTGGGAAACCTTCAGCAATAACAGAAATTACTCCTGCCCCACCTGCTAAAACCATCGGCAAGGTAACCATATCGTCCCCGGAAATTACCAAGAAATCATCTGGAGTTTGAGCTATCATTTGCATCGCTTGAACGATATCTCCAGCTGCTTCTTTAATTCCAATAATATTTTCACAATCTTTGGCTAATCTCGCTACCGTTTTTGGTAACATATTAGAGCTGGTTCTTCCCGGTACGTTATACAAAATGACGGGTAAAGTTGAAACTTGTGACACTTTTTTAAAATGCTGATAAATCCCTTCTTGCGTAGGTTTTACATAATATGGTGAAACTGAAAGAATTGCATCAAAACCTTCTAAATTTTCGGTTTTAATTTGATCACAAACTGCTTGGGTATTATTCCCTCCTATTCCTAAAACCAAAGGTAAAGCTCCATTATTTGCTTCAACAATTGTTTTCTTAACCAGTTGTTTTTCTTCTTTGGTAAGGGTTGCATATTCTCCTGTAGTTCCTAAAACTACAATATAGTTTATCCCATTTTCTTTTTGAAAACGTACAAGTCTTTTTAAAGCTTCTACATCTACAGAGCGGTCTTCTTTAAATGGGGTAATTAAAGCTACTCCGGTACCTACAAACTTTTTCATTGATTACTGGTTTATAATTGCTAAATATTTTTTTACTTCTGAAGTGAACAAACTCACTTCTTCCGGTTTTACATTTATTTCTAAATCATTCATTTGTTTATCTTCCAAACTAAATCCTGTTTTTAGTTTTGCTGAAGTGCTTCCGCTCAACACAAATAAGGCAGGTTTCACTTCCTTAAAATAATTAATCAGCAAATCGAATTCTTGTTGTTGAAATTCATTTGCTGCTGTTTCCGGTTTAAAGGAAGCTTTCCAAGCTAAATCTTTTCTTTTAAAAACCTGTTCACCTTCAATTTCTGTTTCCGAAAGGATAATAAAAGTTACTGAATCAGATAAAGATTGAATGGCATTTTTCAACCTTTTTAGCTCAAGGTTTTGTAATAATTCGGCATCTACAATCACTCCAACTTTCTGCATTTTTTGTATAGCTTTCGGCCTACGTGAAAGAAGTTTTTCTTCTATCACCTTTTTAGCAGAATTAATTTTGAATTTTTGAAGCATGGACATTTTTGTTAAAGCCGCACAAATGTAAGGTTTATCTAATAATTTTTTAAAATATATAAGAAGATAAATTCATAACCTAATAAACAAAAAAAGCTGTCTAAGTTTTAGACAGCTTTTAAAGTGTGAAAACTCATTTTTTATTGCTCTAACCAAGCTTTTCTTAACTGTACTTTTGGATTGCTTTCCGGCAATTCCATTTCAGAAAGTTTGGTTTCTTTATCGGTTGGTGTTTTAAAAGTTGCTTTCAGCTTTTTTTCTTCGCCGTCACGCTCGATAACCATAGTTACCTCATCACCTTCTTTCCAAGAGCGAGATCCCATAATTAGGGCATAAACATTCTCTACGTTGTATTCTTGACCGTTGATAGATTTAATAACATCCTTTGGTTCTGCTCCTAATTCTTCTAAGAAAGAGTTGAACGCGATACCTTCTCTAAAGAATAATTCTTTGGTTTGTGGATTTCCATCAATGTAAGGCTGCTGACCTTTTAAGAAAACCCCAGTCTGTACTTCAGATTCTTTTTCTTCTACTCCTACTTTTGCAAAAAACTCACCGTAAGGAATTGGTGTAGTTCCACTAACGTAAGTATCAAAGAAAGTTTGAATTTCAGGATACGTTAATTCAACAATTGCAGGAATTAATTCTTCATCTTCAAATGGTTTATCTTTTCCATATTTATCACTTAATTTTTTCATTAAGTCTAAAATTCCCATTTCACCATTGCTTAGTTCACGCAAACGGATATCCAAACACATTCCAATTAAAGCGCCTTTTTGGTAAACATTATAGTAACTATCTTCGTATTCTTCATCTAAAATATTTTCACTCATTACCGTGAAAGGCATTGTGTCGTCAAACTGCTTAGAAGTAGCAATTTTTTCAGCCATACGATCGTAAAAAGCCTGATGATCGATTAAACCTTCTTTCACCTGAAATAAGTTGGCAAAATATTCAGTTACTCCTTCATACATCCAAAGATGCTGAGACATTTCCGGGTCGTTATAATCAAAATAATGAACTTCATTGGAATGAACACTCAACGGAGTAATAATATGGAAAAATTCGTGAGAAACCACATCTTTCATAGTTTCATTCAACTGAGCCAATTGCATAGATTCAGGAAGTACAACAGTAGTTGAAGTATGATGTTCTAAAGCCCCAAAACCTTTTGCATCTTGACCGTTTACATCAGAAAGATATAATAAAACCGAATATACATCGGTATTATTGATATCTCCTAAAAAGTCTTTTTGCGCTTGCATCATCTCTTTTAATTTTGGCGCAATGTCTTTTACCGTATACGTATTGTTAGGAGAATATACTTGCAACTTCACCTTCATCCCTTGCAATTGAAAACTCGTAGTATCTGGAGCTGAATACATAATAGGATGATCGGTCACTTGAAAATAACGATCTACGTTAAATTGATCGGTTTCATAATCTGCTCCATCCTCAGAAGCTACGGCTATTTTCTTTAAAGAAGTTCCCGCAATTAAATCTTTTGGATGCTTGATGACCAATTGATAAGGTTTTTCAGACATTCCTTTAAAATAACCAATAAACCCGTGTAAATTCAGCATAAAGTTTTCATCAGCAGCAATATTGGTTCCTGCCGGAGAAAAAACACCTTCTTCACCTTCAATATCGTAAGAATCGTTTACCCAATAGGTAACCTTATCTAATTCTTTAGCATTGGCAATCTTCCAAGAATTTTCATCAATTTTAGAAACGCTCAATTCATTTCCTTTATAATCAATAGCTTTTACACCTTCCACAAATTTTCCGTAATTGTCGGTAGAGTAAGTTCCCGGTACAGTTTTCGGGATGTAGAATGTAGTTTCTTCGGTAATGAATTTCCCGGGATCTACGCTTACCATCACTTTATCATCTTCCACATTTACCAAATCTAAATTGGCAACTACTAAATCTTTGTCGGCGTTTTGTTGCGTCGATTTACAACCTACCAAGGTCGCTACCGCCGCAACAGCATAAATTATTTTTTTCATCAATTAAATTATTTTAAACATAAGACTGCAAACATGCTAAAAAGTTACATCATTACCCAAAATTTCAAAGATTAAGATTGTATTAGCTTTTTGGTTTTTAGCAATTGAATACTGTTTCTCTTCTTATCTTTGCCTTTAAATTTATTTTAAATGAAAAAAATTGCTTTTTTCCTTTCGGTTTGTTCCATTATTTTCTTTCAGTCTTGTAAAGAACACCCACTAGCGGTTTCTAAAATTGAAGGAAAAGAAATTAAGGTGACCGATTCTATTGCTTCAAATAAAGAATTAGATGAATTTATAGCGCCGTACGCCAATCATATTGAAGAAGAAATGAGCGCTACTCTGGCTTATGCTCCCAAAGCTCTTGCGAAATCTGATGCAAAATACAACACTGCCATCGGAAATATGGAAGCCGATGCGGTGATGGAAATGCTTCAACCTATTTTTGTTTCCCGAATCAAAGATAGTATTGATGGTGTTTTATTGAATTACGGCGGAATACGTTCCACAATCAACCAAGGAAATGTGACTACCAAAACAGGCTACAACATTATGCCTTTTGAAAATGAAGCGGTCGTGGTCCGTTTATCTGCGGAAACGATGCAGGAATTGTTTAATTATTTAGCTGAGAACCAAACCGCTCATCCCATCGCAGGAATGCAACTTATTTTGAACAAAGATGGAAGCATCAACAAAGCTACCATCCAAGGTCAACGCTTAAATAAAGGAAATACTTATTACATCGCTACCAACGATTATCTACAACAAGGTGGCGACCATATGGATTTTTTGGCGAAAACCGATACCATCATCAATATGGATTATAAACTGCGAAATCTGTTTATTGATTATTTTAAGAAGAAAGATACTATTGCTCCGGTGAGGGACGAACGTTTTATTAAATTAGAAAAGTAAGATGAAAAGAAAAACCTTTATACAAAACACAGCTTCAGCCGGAATTCTCACAGGAATTGGTGGATTGGGATTACTATCTTCTTCTTTCAAAATACCTGCAAAACATATTACCATTTTGCACACAAACGATGTGCATAGCCATATTGAACCTTTTCCGGCAGACGATGCTAAATACCCAAATCTGGGCGGAATTTCTCGTAGATATACCTTAATTGAAAACATTAGAAAAGAAAATCCGAATACGCTTTTATTGGATGCCGGAGATATTTTTCAGGGAACCCCATTTTTCAATTTTTATGGAGGTGAAATTGAATTCAAATTGATGAGTAAACTCAAGTACGACGCTGCAACTTTAGGAAATCACGATTTTGATAATGGCATAGATGGTTTTAATGCGCAATTACCTCACGCAGATTTTAGTTTTATCAGTTCTAACTACGATTTTTCAAACACGGTGCTTGACGGAAAGGTTAAAGATTACCAAGTTTTTACTAAAGACGGAATGAAAATTGGCGTTTTTGGTTTAGGAATCGAACTTGACGGATTAGTGAGCAAGAAAAACTACAAAGAAACCCAATATCTAAATCCGGTGGAAATCACTCAGGAAATGACCAAAAAACTAAAGCAAGAAGAAAAATGCGATTTGGTAATTTGTCTTTCTCATTTAGGTTACAAATATGATTCCGATAAAATTGATGATCTTAAATTAGCTTCAAAAACCAAAGATATCGATTTAATTATTGGCGGACACACGCATACATTTTTACCCAAACCTACCGTAACTAAAAACGTGGAAGGCAATAAAGTTTTAGTGAATCAAACTGGTTGGGCAGGAATCAATTTAGGAAGAATCGATTTTTATTTAGATGAAGAAAACAATATTTCTGCAGACGGTGTTGCGATTGAAGTCTAATTCCTGCACAGGCAGGAATCTCTTATAATTCCAATTGATGTCACCTCTAGCGGAGTCGAAATATTAAACAGAGAAGAAACTAACCATTAAAAAGTTTATTCCGTTTAATTTCTTCACCTCTATTTAATTTAGAAACTGAAAATATCGAAGGAACATCGGTAACCCATTTTTTCAATCGTACAATAATTAATAAAATTTCTATTCGGGAAATAATCCCTAAAATCACACATACAAGAAATGGATAAAAACTTTGATTATTTAGCACAAGGTCTATTAAAAAAATTAGAAGTGAAATTGTCCAAAATTTCGCCAAAATAGAATGAGTTGCTATAGTCCTTCGGAATTTGAAGTAACTCACCATGTAAGTTGATAACTCCAACAGAAGAATAATTCCAATCCATACTATTTCAGCAAGAATAAACTCTTTGCTATCATAAAAAACACTTACAACAGTAACCAACCAGAAAAATTGATCGACATTCGAATCTAAAACTCTTAACCTTTCTGAAGAAACTCCTATTCTTCGAGCAATGATTCCATCGAAAACATCTGTTAAAATTGCGAAAACCATCAAGCCAACCACCCAATAATCACTTCCTATATAAGGGAAAGAAAGCAATAAAATGATGAGTATTGCAAATATAATTCGACTATAAATTAAAATGTAAGGAATTTGCTTCACTCCACCATCGCTAAAAATTCATCTTCAGAGACAATGTTTGTTCCTAATTTTTCAGCTTTGGCGAGTTTACTTGGTCCCATATTTTCCCCGGCGACCAGATAATTGGTTTTTGCTGAAATAGACCCGGTCACTTTTCCGCCGTTGGTTTCAATTATTTTCTTTAATTCTGAACGGGAAACTTTTTCAAAAACCCCGGAAACCACAAACCTTAAATCACTTAATTTATTTGTCTCTGGAATATCAACTAAATCAAATGAAGGCTTTATAACCTTACTATCATTTTTCTTTTTCTTAAAGGAAGAAGATTTTCCTGGTATGTATTGATTTTCTTTTTTAAAATTATCAAAATCTGAAATATTCTCTAAAATGCTAAAAAATACTTTTCCACATACAAGAGCATCTTCTAATGCATTGTGGTAGTTATTTTGTTCAATATTATAATGGTTAGCTAAAGAACTTAATTTATAATTAGGAAGACTTAAAAATTTCCGGGAAAGCCTCAATGTACAGAAACATTCATATTTAGGTACTTTTAATTTATATCTATTCAAAGTGTGATGTAAAACAGAAATATCGAAACTAGAATTATGGCTAATAATTATTCTATTTTCAAAAAAATGAGATATTTCTTGCCAAAGAATTTCAAAATTATCTTTACCTAGAACATCCGCTTCCGATATACCGTGTATCCTTTTAGCAATAGGATTAAACTTATCTATCTCAGGGTTTATAAGAGAATAAAAAGTATTGACTATTTCACCTTTACGAAATTCAATTATACCAATTGAACAGGGATTTTTCCCTGATGCAGTTTCAAAATCAAAAGCTACGTAGTCATTTATCATTATATCATCTTAAAAAATTCTTCCTCACTAATCATTTTTATTCCTTCTTTTTCTGCTTTAGTTTTTTTGCTTGGCCCCATTTTATCACCTACTATTAAATAAGAAGTATTTTTTGATAATGAACTCAAATTTTTCCCACCATTATCTTCAATATGTTTTTTTAATTCATTTCTAGATATTGAAAAAGTTCCTGACACAACAAAACTCAAACCTTCAAGTTTCACTGAAGTAGACTCTTTTTCTTTCATTTCAAATTGAATACCTTTATTTTTAAGGCGCTTAATAATTTGTACATTCTCATTTTTATTAAAAAAATCAGTTATACTTTCTGCTACACGTTCTCCTATATCATTAATTTCAACCAGTTCTTCCACGTTAGCTTGCATCAAGTTATCTAGATTACCAAAATGTTCAGCCAGTTTTTTAGCACTCACTTCACCTACATCTTTAATTCCCAAAGCAAAAAGTACTTTATCAAAACTTCTTTTCTTAGATTGCTCTACAGAATCTAAAATATTTTCTGCGGTTTTTTTCTGAATACTAATTCTATTTCTATCAGCTATTTTTATTATAAAATCATCAAATTTAGGATAATGCTCAAAATTACTATCCCTAAGTAATTCATCAATAAAATCAACTTTCGTTAAACATTCTTTTGCAGGACCATTTTCTTGATGATAAGGAAATTTTAAATCTATCAATAAGTTCACAGAAGCATAATTTTGCATAGAAGTATATTGAGAAATTGATATTCGCTTCATAGCAACATTAAGCTCATTTAAAAACTTTTTAATTTTTTTATTGTCTATTCCTTCAATTGGAAATGATAATTGAAATAACTCTTCAAGTTGTGGAATCAATTTAGAAATCTTATCTGAATCACTACGGGTTAAATTACCCCAACCTTGGCTCAAGGCATAAATAGCTTGTCCCAAATTTACCTGTAATTCACCATCTTTTTTTATACCAGCTTCTTCATTATCTAACCATCTTTCTTGACCTACAATTTTATCATAGCTTAAATAATAAAAATCTGAATAATTACTTATAATATCATTATAGTATAGAATTTCTATAGTTCCTTTTCCCAAACCTTCGATATCCATCGCTTTTCTAGAAACAAAATGCTCCATTCGACCAATAATTTGGGGCGGGCAGCCCATATAATTCGGACAATAATGTTGCGCTTCGCCTTCTTTTCTTACTAACTCCGTTCCGCATTCAGGACATTCAGAAATATAAGAAGTCGGCTTAGAATTAGGATCGCGTTTTGTAAAATCGACAGCAACAATCTTCGGAATAATTTCTCCGCCTTTTTCAACAAAAACCTCATCGCTTTCCCGAACGTCCAATTTTTCAATCTGATCGGCATTATGCAAAGAAGCTCGTTTTACCGTGGTTCCTGCCAATTGTACCGGTTCTAAATTGGCGACCGGCGTAATGGCTCCGGTTCTCCCCACTTGATAAGTAATTTGATGAAGTTTAGTGGAAGCTTGTTCGGCTTTAAACTTATACGCCATCGCCCAACGCGGTGATTTTGCGGTATAACCTAATTCTTCTTGCTGATTCAAGTTATTCACCTTAATCACTACTCCGTCAGTTTCGTAGGGTAAATCGTGACGATGTTCATCCCAATATTCCAAATATGCCATCACCGCATCGGTGCTGGTTGCTAATTCTGCTTCTTTCGGAACTTTAAACCCCCAATCCCGGGCTTTTTGTAATCCTTCAAATTGAGTTGAAAAAGGTAAGTTTTCACCTACAATACTGTACAATAAACAATCTAACGGACGTCGAGACACTTCTGAACTATCTTGCAATTTTAAACTTCCGGAAGCGGTATTTCTTGGGTTGGCGTAAGGTTCTTCTCCGTTTTCAACTCGTTCCGCATTCATTTTGGCAAAACCTTCGTAAGGCAAAACAATTTCGCCACGGATATCAAATTTTGGCGGAAAATCGCCTTTCAACTTTAAAGGAACTGAACGAATGGTTTTTACATTGTTGGTCACATCATCTCCTTGAATTCCGTCGCCTCGCGTTACTGCACGAACCAATTCTCCATTTTCGTAAGTTAAACTAATGGAAGCACCGTCATATTTTAATTCACAGGTATATTCTACTTTCCCTTCTACGAGTTTTTTGATACGTACTTCCCAATCTTCCAACTCTTCTTTTGAATAGGAATTGGAAAGCGAATACATTCGATGTTCATGAACTACCGTCGCAAAGTTTTTAGTGACTTGCCCTCCTACACGAAGCGTTGGAGAATTGGGATCATGGAATTCAGGATGTTTTTCTTCGAGTTCCTGCAATTCTTTCAACTTCATATCAAAATCGTAATCTGATATTTCCGGTTGATCCAATACGTAGTAGTTGTAATTATGCTGACGTAATTCTTCGCGAAGTGCGTTTATTTTTTGTTGGGTGTTCATGAGTTATAATCCTTAGCTTGAAATAGCATAATGCTAAATCTTGCTCAATTTATTATTTTCGAAGCGAAAAGTAAAGTCTTTTTCTTGATGTTCAATAGCTACTTGAAAATCTGCCACAAAAGCTTTATCGTTGGTAGGAAACCAATCCTTTTCTTGATGATCAATGGTAATGAATAAGCCTAGATCTTCCCCTATGGGACAAAATTTTTCGAGATCGCCATCATATTTTTCCAATCCGAAATTCTGGTGAAGAAAATTGAATTTTTCTTTTACATCATCGGTTACCAAACCAACTTCTGCGATTCCTAAAATTTGTTCGGCATCAAAAGTCTTCTCTGTTTTAGGGAATAAATCTTTGCGGGAAATGAACTCTACAATATTTTCATTTTCATCATAAAAATAAAGAGATCTTGCATTCCAGTTGGGAAATTTAATAATTGGTTTCTCTTCAAAAGTCAAGCAATCCACTTTTTCATTTAACCAATATTGAGCTTCTTCAATTTTATCGGGCATTATATGAAAAGCGATATGATAAGGTTTGGCTGTTGATTTTTCTTCCATAAAAATTTCAGAAAAACCTAACAGGATTTGAATCATATTGGTACCAATTTGTCTTACGGGAAGTTCTAAAACATCGGTATAGAACCTCTTCTGTTCTTGGAGATTTTGGGTATAAATGTGAAGTTGTTTAATCTTCATTAGGTCTGTTCTTTACTGGTTAACCATTTCGCTTCTACATTCGATTCGTAGTTATGCATTTTATCCAGTAAAATTTCAATTGAATCGGATACCAAAATCAAGTCCAAATTCTCTTTTTTCAGCAAGCCTTTGGTTACCATATTGTTGAACATCATGAGCAAATCGTTGTAATAACCTTCGGTGTTTAAAACCCCAATCGGTTTTTGATGCAAGCCCAATTGACCCCAAGTAACTATTTCAAAAAATTCTTCAAAAGTCCCAAAACCGCCCGGAAGCATAATAAAACCGTCACTTATTTCGTGCATTTTCAATTTGCGTTCATGCATGTCTTGCACAGTAATAAGTTCGGTTAATTCCCGATGAACAATTTCTTTGGTTTTCAAAAATTCAGGAATCACGCCAAAAGCGAGTCCGTCGTTTTCCAAAGTTCCTCTGGCTACTTGTCCCATGAGACCAAGTTTACTTCCGCCGTACACCAAATCTATATTTTTGTTGGCCAGTGTACGTCCCAATTCGTAAGCCTGACTATAAATAAATTCATCGTTGCTATCGCTACTTCCGCAGAACACCGCAATACTCTTGATGAAGTTGGGAGAAGATTTTTTTGTTGAATTCATATGGATTAGTTTTTTACCCTTCCGTCTTTTTCTAGTTTGAACGGTTCAAACGTTCTTCATCTATCTCATTTCCTTATCGGATGAGATTCCGAGTCAAGCACGGAAAGACGCTTTACACATTCTATATTTACCGAAAATATCCTTTTTTAATTCGACATTTTGATAACCTATTTCTTCTAACAAAGATACCAATTCTTCAGGCAAATATTCATTGATTTCAAAATATAAACTCCCATTTTCGGTTAAAGCCTCTTTGGCTAATTGAGCTATTTTTCGGTAGAAAATTAGTGGGTCTTCATCAGCAACAAACAAAGCTAATTCCGGTTCAAAACCAAGCACGTTATTATGCATTTGTTCTTTTTCCAATTCTCGGACATACGGCGGATTAGAAACAATTACATCATACTTTCCCAGTAAACTTTCGGTTTGTAAAATGTCTTGCTGAATCAATTTAACTTCCGCCTGATTTAATGTTGAATTGATTTGCGCCACTTTTAAAGCCTCTTCGGAAACATCCATCGAACTGACTTTTGCCTGTGGAAGTTCCTTAGCCAAACTAATGGGAATGCAACCGCTGCCCGTGCCAATATCTAAAATTTTGAATGTTGAATTTTGAATGTTGAATTTACAATCTTCAATAATCCAAGCGACTAATTCTTCGGTTTCTGGTCTCGGAATTAAGGTATGTTGATTCACTTGAAACGGATAACCAAAAAACTCGGTATCGCCCAAAATATATTGAATGGGTTCTTGCTGAAGTAATCGTCTTAAAGCTTTCTGATACTGCTGATGCTGTTCTTCATTTATTTCCAAATCTGGTTCCAAGGCCAACTGAATTCTCTTTTTCTTCAAATAAGTTTCGGTTAACAAATAGAAGAACGATTCCACTTCTGTCTCTGGAAACAGCGGAAGCAGCTTTGAAAAAAAATCGGTTTTAAATTCTTTTAATTTCAAGTTTGTTTTTAATTTATAATTTTCGTCATGTTGAACTTGTTTCAACATCTCATCCTACTAATAATCATTTAATAAGATAAAAACTTCTCGACTCTGCTCGAAGTGACAATCCTACAACCTATCCTATCACCTAACTCCTAATCTAGTTCTTTCAACATCCAAACATTACAGGAGTAGTGTCCCGTACTTCCCATTCGGTGGTCAATTTCTTGAAACCCTGTTCTTTTGTACAATTTCTGAGCCGCTGTCATATAAGGTAAAGTTTCCAAGTAACATTGCGTAAACTTTTGCTCTTTGGCAAAATCTAAACAAACTTTCATCATTTCACTTCCTAAACCTCTACCACGCGCTTTAGCTGAAAAGTACATTTTCTGCAACTCACAAATTTGCTCTTTTTCCCCGGCTAACGGAGCGATACCGGCACTACCAATAATTTCACCCGCCTCTTCTACTACAAAATAGGCGGAACGTTCTTCAGCATAAGCCTCGAACATTTTATCTAAAGTTTTGTCTTCGTAGGCTGTTCCCACTTTCGGAGCTTCGGATTCTACCAAAACTTCACGAATCATCTGCGCCACAAACGGATTATCTTTTTGTTGAATGGAACGTATAATGGGTTGCTTCATTGTAAATTATTCATGCTATTTTTGGATTGCAAAGTTCTAAATAATTTTAAGATTTTGACTTAGAAAAATAAGGAAGTGAAAAAACACGAATTCTATTTACAACGCTGTATTCAGTTGGCTAAAATTGCTACTGGAAATACCTACCCTAATCCATTGGTGGGAAGTGTAATTGTTTACGATGACAAGATTATTGGGGAAGGCTGGCATAAAAAAGCCGGTGAACCACATGCGGAAGTAAATGCAATTAACTCGGTTACCGATAAAAAACTTCTAAAAAAAGCTACGATTTACGTGAGTTTAGAACCGTGTTCACATTTTGGGAAAACACCACCTTGTAGCGATTTAATAATTGAAAGTAAAATTAAACGAGTGGTAATTGGGACAATGGACCCGTTTGCGAAAGTACAAGGACGTGGAATTCAAAAATTAATGAATGCCGGTTGTGAAGTTATTCTGGGTGTGTTAGAAAAAGAATGTCAAGAACTGAACAAACGCTTTTTCACTTTTCATCAACACCAACGCCCGTACATTATTTTAAAATGGGCTCAAACGCAAGATGGTTTTCTAGCACCGGAAACACAGAACACTAGAGAACCGGTTTGGATTACCAATTCTAATTCAAAACAATTGGTGCATAAATGGCGTAGCGAAGAACAGAGTATTTTAGTTGGTACCGAAACTGCGATAAAAGATAACCCAAAACTGAATACCCGACTCTGGGAAGGTAAAAACCCCGTGAGAGTGGTTTTAGATAGAAATTCACGGATTCCGCAAGCTTCTCATTTGTTTGACGGAAGTATTAAAACGATTGTTCTTATTGATGTTGAAACTGAAATTCCTTCAGTATTGAAAAAAGAAAATATCCATATAGAGAAGGTAAATTTCGACTTGAATTTAGCGGAAGAAATTTGCAAAATACTTTTTCAGCATGAACTGCAATCAGTGATTATTGAAGGCGGGAAACAAACTCTGCAAACTTTTATCAATACAAATCTTTGGGATGAAGCAAGGGTTTTTACGGGAAAATCTTTTTTTAAAAACGGAATTAAAGCACCAACCTTTAGTGGAAAATTGATAGAAAAACGTCAAATTGCAACCGACCAACTAGAAATTTACAAGAATGATTAAAACCTTACTTTTTGATTTTGGTGATGTATTTCTCAATTTAGACAAAGCAGCCACATTTCGGGAATTGAATAAATTAGGCTTGAATGATTTTTCTTCGGAAATGATTCAACAGAACCAACTTTATGAAATGGGTAAAATTTCTTCTGAAAAGTTTGTAGAGTTTTATCTTCAGCAACTTCCTGAAAATTCTTCTTCATCTTTAATCAACGCTTGGAATGCTATCTTGTTGGATTTGCCTGAACATCGACTAGAATTTCTTCAGCAATTAAAAGCAGAAAATAAATTTCAACTTATTTTGTTAAGCAACACCAACGATTTACACATTTCTTGGGTGGAAGAAAATATTGAATCGTTTGTTGAGTTTAAGTCTTGTTTTGATGCGTTTTACCTTTCCCACGAAATTAACTTTAGAAAACCAAATGACGATATTTATGAGTTTGTCTTAGAAGAACATCAGCTTCAACCGGAAGAAATTTTGTTTATTGATGATACGAAGGAAAACACCGAAGCGGCAAAAAGTTTAGGAATCCATACTTGGAACATCGATCCCAGTCGGGAAGACATCGTGAATTTATTCAACATAAAAGCTGAACTCTTTTGATTTATCTTTTACTGAGTATATTGTCTTCGTGTGCGATTTACGTTGTCTTTAAATTGCTTGATAAATTTCGCATCAATTCACTTTACGCGATAATCATTAATTATTTTACCGCTTGTGTAGCCGGTTATTTTGGTCTAGAACGTTCTTTTTCTATAGAAGATACACTAGCTCAAGATTGGATTTTAGGTGCCAGCATTTTAGGGATTTTGTTTATTACCGTGTTCAATTTAATGGCATTAACCACACAGAAAAGCGGACTTTCAGCGGTTTCGGTCGCCAGTAAAATGAGTGTTGCGATTCCTATTCTGTTTATTATTTTTTATTACGATGAACCTATCGGGTTTTTAAAAATCTTCGGAATTATTCTTGCTTTGGTGGCAGTGTACCTTTCTTCCTTAAAAACCAAAAGCGGAATTCCACTGGAAAAAGACACGCTTATTTTCCCGTTACTAGTCTTTTTAGGAAGTGGTATTGTAGAAACCCTTATTAAATTCCTTGAACAAAATTATGTAGCCCAAGAAGATGTGGCTTTATTTTCTACTTCGGTTTTTGCTTGTGCTGCTATTGTTGGAATTATTGCCGGAGTCATTCAATTTCTAAAGAAAAAAATAAAATTCACCTATAAAGAATTATTGGGCGGAATTGCTTTGGGGATTCCCAATTATTATTCTATTTACTTTTTTATTCACGCCCTTCGCAGCGGGATGCCCAGCACCACGGTTTTTATATTGAATAATGTGGCGATCGTGTTATTTTCTACCATACTGGGAATCTTCTTGTTTAAAGAAAAATTACTTAGAAAAAACTGGATTGGTATTGTATTGGCCGTGGTAAGTATTATTTTAGTGGCATTCACAACCCGATAATTTTGGAAGCAGAAGACCTCTATAAAACCATTTTCACTCCCAGCGAAGAAGTTTTGTTTAAAGACAAAGGCAGCAAGTTTTTTGGCTATGCCTTTCCGGTGAAAAACGAAGATGAAATTAATTTAGCCCTAGAAGAAATGAAAAGCAAACACCACAAAGCACGGCATTGGTGTTATGCTTGGCAACTGGGAAAACGCTACGAACATTACCGTGCTAATGACGATGGAGAACCTTCTAATTCTGCAGGAATGCCTATTTACGGGCAGTTACAATCGTTTGAAGTTACTAATATTCTGGTGGTAGTGGTCCGTTATTTTGGAGGCACAAAGCTTGGGGTTGGCGGATTAATTAATGCTTATAAAACTACGGCACAAATGGCTTTGGAAGCTTCAGCTATTAAAACCAAAACCATTAATACCGAATACAAAGTGACTTGTGATTACCCAAATATGAATAAAGTGATGCGGGTAATCAAGGAGAAAAACCTAAATGTCACCAATCAAATTTTAGAGATGGATTGCCAGATTTTTATTTCGGTTCGTGAAAATGAAGCCGAAAACATCTACGATAAGTTTGAAGGCATTTACGGGGTTAAAATTGAAGAAATAGAATGAATTAGGAAACTTTTATTTTCTGAATTGATTGCAAAGTTTTCACCTTCGATTTCATATTCAACTTCAAAAGATTTAAAAACCGATCGCTTTTAAAATATGAGGAGGACAGGAAACTGGTTTCTTAGTTTTTGAATCCATAAAGACCAAAGTCGTTTTTGCTATGGTTAATAACTCCTTTCCTCGGTAAATTTTATAATTAAATTTTATTCGAACATCAGGCTTTTCTTCCAGACTGGTTTCTACCGTTAAATGTTCATCAAAATGTGCCGGACGTTTGTATTTAAAATTCATTTCGTAAACCGGCAACATAATCCCTTCTTCTTCCATTGATTTGTAAGAAACTCCAAACTGTTCTAGCCATTCAATTCGTGCAATTTCCAGATACTGAGCGTAGTTACCATGGTGGACCACACCCATTTGATCGGTTTCTGCATATCGGACTCTGACGGAAGTTTGAGAAGATTTCATAAATTTTATAAAAGAATTTTGAATTAGATTTTGTATGTTTATAGAGAATTTAAGTATGAGAAAAAAAAAGAATAAATTCAATACCAATTGGGTTTTTTTTTTACTTTTTTTGTTCACATATTTGTTCCTCCGAAATGATAACTAGCTAAAATATTTTAAGCAATTCATTTCCATTTTAATACGGCATCTAACACAAAAATTTAACTAAAAACTATGAGTAAAACTGCTGAATCAGTTTGGGAAAATTGTCTATCTTTTATTCAAGACAATATTACTCCCCAAGCCTACAAAACTTGGTTTGAACCCATCAAAGCAGTTAAGCTTACCGATAATGCTTTAAGTATTCAAGTACCTTCTAAATTTTTCTATGAATGGTTGGAAGAGCACTATGTAAAATTGCTTAAAGTGTCTTTAACTAAAGAACTTGGCGAGAAAGCGAAATTGGTTTATGTAATCAAAATGGAAAACACCTACGGGAACAAACAACCATTTACCGAAAAAATACCTAGTTCACAGCGTAGCAATGTTTCTTCACAGGAAATAGATGTTCCTGTAAAAAATAAAAGTCCGGAACTTAAAAACCCCTTTATTATTCCCGGGATTAGAAATGTAAAAATAGATTCTCAACTTAATCCTAATTACAGTTTTGATAACTTTTTAGAAGGAGACTCTAACCGCTTGGCAAGATCTGCAGGATTAGCAGTAGCCAACCGACCGGGAGGTACTTCTTTCAATCCGTTATTGATTTTTGGTGGTGTTGGTTTAGGAAAAACCCATTTAGCTCACGCAATTGGAGTTGAGATTAAAGATAAATACCCAGAAAAAACAGTTCTTTATATTTCTGCTGAAAAATTTACGCAACAATATATCGAATCGGTTAAAAAGAATAATAGAAACGATTTTATTCATTTCTATCAAATTATAGATGTATTAATTGTTGATGATATTCAATTATTATCAGGAAAAGCCGGAACGCAAGATGTGTTTTTCCATATTTTCAATCATTTACATCAAAATGGAAAACAAGTAATTCTTACCAGTGACAAAGCTCCGGTAGATATGCAAGATATTGAACAACGCTTGCTGTCTCGTTTTAAATGGGGACTTTCTGCTGAATTACAACATCCCGATTTTGAAACGCGCATTTCTATCATTAAAAACAAATTGTATAGAGATGGTGTTGAAATGCCAGAAGAAATTATTGAATATCTAGCCAATAATATTAAAACCAATATCCGTGAATTGGAAGGAGCCATTATTTCGTTAATCGCACATTCTTCTTTCAATAAAAAGGATATCACGCTAGAACTGGCTAAAAAAATCGTAGAAAACTACGTTAAAAATACCAAGAAAGAAGTTTCTATTGAATACATTCAAAAAGTGGTAAGTGATTACTTCCAGATGGATGTAGATACTCTTCAATCAAAAACCAGAAAGCGGCATATTGTTCAGGCTAGACAATTGGCGATGTTCTTTGCTAAAAAATTAACCAAAGCTTCGTTAGCAAGTATTGGTACTCAAATTGGCAAACGCGATCACGCCACAGTTTTACACGCTTGCAAAACAGTAGATAATCTTTCAAGCACCGATAAACAGTTTAAGAAGTTTGTAGAAGACCTTCACAAAAAACTAACCTTGTAATCTTTATGAAAACAAAAGTGCTAATGGTTTGTTTAGGTAATATTTGCCGATCACCGTTGGCAGAAGGCCTACTTAAATCTAAAGTTGACTCTAATAAAGTGATGGTAGATTCTGCCGGAACCTCTAATTACCATATTGGCGATACTCCCGATCCTAGATCTATTGCAGTAGCCAGAAAATACGGTTTGGATATTACCGACCAATTAGGAAGACAATTTACTAAAGACGATTTTGAAGAGTTTGACTATATTTATGTGATGGATAATTCCAATTACAGAAATGTTACATTACTTGCCAGAAACGAAAAAGACCAAGAAAAAGTTTCGCTTATTCTCGATAAAATTTTCCCGAATGAAGGTGCTTCCGTTCCTGATCCATACCACGGCGGAGAACACGGATTTGAAAATGTCTATAATATGTTAGATGAGGCTACAGATGTAATTGCCAAAGAATTAAACAACTAGAAGTTTTTTCTTATCTTTAGAGAAAACAAGCTTCTGGTTATGAAAAAGTTACTTATCCTTTCCCTTTATTTATTGATTCAAAGTTCGTTTGCTCAGCAACTAAACATTGAAGAATTCGCTACCGGTTTTTCCAGTCCGTTAAATATTCAAAATGCAGGTGATGAACGTTTGTTTGTTGTCGAACAAGGTGGACTCATTAAAATTATCGATAACGGCAGCACCAACTCTACTCCCTTTTTAGATATTTCCGACCAAATTTCCAGCAGTGGTGAACGCGGATTATTAGGTTTAGCCTTTCATCCCAATTATCAAACCAATGGAAAATTCTATATTTATTATACTGATACCAATGGAGAATCACAACTTTCAGAATTTACGGTAGATAGCAATAATCCTGATGTTGCTGATGCTTCTTCTGAAGTAAATTTACTTTCTATCACTCAGCCTTTCAGCAATCATAATGGCGGTTGTATTACTTTTGGTCCTGACGGAATGCTTTATGTAGCCACCGGTGATGGAGGAAGTGCCGGTGACCCAAATGATAATGCTCAAAACCTAAATACTTTATTAGGAAAAATTTTGAGATTGAATGTAGATATTTCCGCTCCTTATATCCCTTCCGATAATCCGTATGTAAATGATAACAATGCTTTAGATGAAATTTGGGCTTCCGGCGTTAGAAATCCTTGGAAATTTTCATTTGATAGTTCGACCGGAGAAATCTGGATTGCTGATGTTGGACAAAATGAAATTGAAGAAATTAATAAAACCAATAATGCGGCAGGTTTAAATTATGGTTGGCGTTGCTATGAAGGAAATCAGGTTTATGATACATCAGGAGATTGTCCAGCCAATAATCAACTTACATTTCCTTTTACTGAATACACCCATAACAATTCAGGAGCTTTTAAATGTTCCGTTACTGGCGGATTTGTTTATCGTGGCACAGAATTTCCTAATCTTGTGGGTAATTATGTATTTGCAGATTATTGTAGCGATGAAATAGGAATCGTAGATAATACTGGAAACATAACTTATTTTGGACCATTTTCGGGAAATAATTTTTCTTCCTTCGGCGTTGACCAGAACAATAATTTATATGTGGCGGGAATTTCCAGCGGAACGATTTACAAAGTAATTGATGAAAGTTTAGCGGTAAAAAATAATTCTTTTGAAAATTTGACGCTATACCCCAATCCCACTTCCGGAGAAATATTTTTAAGCACTACAGAAAATATTAAACAAGTTGAATTATTTTCTATTGAAGGGAAATTACTTGTAAAAAATAGCTTTGATAATAATTCTTCTCAAAAATTAGCATTTTCTAATTTAACAAGTGGTTTATATTTACTTAAATTTACCAATCACGAAGAAGAAACTGCCACCAAGCAGCTCATCATAAAATAACTATTGAATGCCTGAAGCCTATAATTTTGAATCCGGGAAACTTTATCTTATCCCTAACGATTTAGGAGGTTCTGCTCCACTTGAAGTTTTACCACTTAGCGTAAAAAAGAAAATTGAAGACATTAACGATTATATTGTTGAAAATGAAAAAACAGCGCGAAGGTTCATTAAAAAAATGGTTCCCGGAAAATCACAACCTTCTTTAAACTTCAGCATTATTAACAAATACACAAAACCCGAAGATTTACCTGAATTTTTAACGGCTTGTCTAGAAGGCAAAGACATGGGCGTAATTAGTGAAGCTGGTTGTCCCGGTATTGCCGACCCCGGAGCTGATATTGTAAAATTGGCTCATTCTAAAAATATTAAAGTCGTACCTTTAGTAGGGCCTTCCTCGATATTTTTAACGATGATGAGCAGCGGCCTCAACGGACAAAATTTTGCCTTTCACGGTTATCTTCCTATCGATAAAAATGAACGAAAAAGTGCCATTCGAGCTTTTGAAAAACAGTCGTTGGAAAATAATCAAGCACAAATATTCATTGAAACGCCTTATCGAAACGAGAAGTTTTTTGCAGATTTACTTCAATACCTGCATCCGCACACCACTTTATGCGTTGGTTGTGACGTAACTCATTCCACTGAATTTATTTTAACAAGAACGGTACAGGAATGGAAGAAAATAAAAATAGACCTCCAAAAGAGGCCTAGTATATTTATTTTTCAGAAAGAGCAGTAAAAAACTTATGAGGTTTTGGAAGTTCCGCTTTTGCTTTTCTATTAGGTTCAACAAAAGAAGTATCATAACCTTTAAAACGGTTCAAGTAATATTTAATACTTGTTCCAAAAGCATCAGAAAAAACTTCGCTTCCACCACTTCTCAAGAATTTTTTTACGCTTCCAGGTCCGGCTAAGTGAGCTGCAGCCAAAATCCCAGATTCGGTTACTTCAATTCCGGCAATGGTTTTTCCTGCAAACCATTTAATATCCCGTCTTAAAATCCATTTATTTCTAGAAGCATTAGCGTAAAAGGCAGCTTCTTGAAGGGCTGGGTTATTTAAAAATTCTTGGGTATCGTAAATTCCAATCAGTTTTAAAGTTCCTTTTCCAAATTGGTATTTTCCTAAATATCCAAACTGATTTATTACGTTGTAACTACCTCCCGACTCTTTAAAGCCAATGGCTTCTCTAAATCCTAAATAAGTTTTCTTGAGTACAGGGTAGATAATTTGTTCATTAAGAATACTGTCTTTAACTTTTACAGTATAATATTCTGGAAGATTGTTCGTTGTAACACTAGCAACAATCGCTTCGTTTTTATTGGAGAATCCAGATAATAAAAACACTCCAACAATTACTGGTATAGAAATTATTTTTGTAAAAATACTTCTCAACACAAATTGTTTAAAAGGCACTTTTTTGCAAAAGCTTCACGCCTTTAAATTAGCGGGGCAAATATATACCATTTTTTAATGCGGAAACAAAAAAGGTGTTAAATTATTCCCAAGCTCAAAAACACCTCTAAAACACTGATAATCAAAACAAAATATTTTATTAAAACCCGCTAAAATAGAGCGGTTTTGATGTTAATGAAAGTTGAAAGACATCAAATTAGAGCCAAACATGTCGATTTTTTTTAGCTAAAGTTTATGATTTTAACGTAAAAATAAAGTCGAATTTCAGCTTAAAATGTATCTTTAAAAGCAAAAAATTAATGCCTTTATCCCGACTCCTTTTATGTATGTTAATTGCGAGTTTTTTTGTGCAGAAAAGTTGGTCGCAAAATAGATATTTGGTAAAAGGGAGCATTAAAGACTTCAATACTTCTGCTTCACTTTCTGATGTAAATATTTTTGTTGAAGAATTAAATAAAGGTACTTCTACTGATGAAGATGGATATTTTCAACTTCACTTACCTTCCGGTACTTATATGCTTGTAATAACTTATTTAGGTTACGAAAAATATTCTGAAGAAATAAAGGTAAACCAAAATCTAACTTTGAGTTTTCAATTACTCGCTTCAACTGAAAATTTAGACGAAGTGATTATTAAGCAAGACTTTCAGCAAAAAACAAAACGCCAACTTACGATGAGCGTGAACAAGTTGGATGCTGAAAGTATTAAAAAAATCCCTACTGTTTTAGGGGAAAGCGATGTTATTAAATCTCTCAAGCTTCTGCCTGGGATAACTGGTGCGGGAGAAGCTTCCGGCGGATTGCACGTGCGGGGCGGGGCCGCAGACCAAAACTTGATTTTGTTGGATAATGCGATGATGTTTAACGAGTCTCATTTATTCGGTTTTTTCTCTATTTTTAATCCAGATGCGGTTTCTAATTTGCAATTATACAAAGGTGGAATTCCCAGTAATTTTGGTGGACGCGCTTCTTCGGTTTTGGATATTTCACAAAAAACAGGAGATTTAACTAATTTAAAAGTAAATGGTGGGATTGGCTTGGTAAGCAGTAAATTAACGGTGGAAGGTCCTATTGAAAAAAACAAAAGTTCATTCTTGGTTTCCGGCAGAACTTCTTATGCCCATCTATTTTTAAAGTTAATTGACAATCCGAATTCAGCGTTTTTCTACGATTTAAATTCAAAACTGAATTTCATCATCAATGAAAACAATACCCTTTCTTTATCGGGGTATTTTGGTAGGGATGTTTTTAAAATAAACGATAGCTTCAAAAATATTTACGGAAATACCTTAGCAAACCTTCAGTGGAAACATAATTTTTCAACTACTTTAAATTCTGAACTTTCCTTAATTTTCTCTAATTATCAATTTGGGTTAACCATCGACTTTATTGGTTTTAATTGGGATAGCGGGATTAAAAATTTCAATTTAAAATATAACCTTCAACAACAACTTTCAGAAACTATAAGTTTGGATTATGGAGTGCAGGGAATTTACTACAATTTTAATCCCGGCTATATTGAACCTTCACGGAAGGATTCAGGAATAGAGCGAGATCAACTAAGTAAAAAATACGCTTTTGAAAATTCAGCTTACGTTCAAGTCAATCAAGAATTGGATGATTTTACTTTAGGTTATGGGTTAAGGCTGAATCAATTTTTAAGAATGGGGCAAGATGAGATTAATCTTTATGAAAATAATCAGCCTGTCGTTTTCAACGAACAACTTCAAATTTATGAAAGTGCTGAAATTCAAGAAACCTATTCCACAAGTAAAAGTGAAGTTACTGAAAGCTTTCTTAACCTAGAGCCAAGGGTTTCTGTTTCCTATTCATTGAACAATCAAGAATTAATTAAAGCGAATTATCAACGAATTAATCAATACATTCATTTGCTTTCCAATTCCAACACCCCTACTCCATTAGATATTTGGGCTCCCAGTGGGAAGTACATTCAACCTCAACAGGGCGATCAAGTTTCTTTTGGTTATGTCAATAATCAAATTCAGAAAGATTATAGTTTAGAAACCGAAGTTTTCTATAAAAAAATAAATAACAGAATAGATTATATCGACGGCGCTGAACTAATTGCCAACGATGCTATCGAGAAAGTGATTTTAAGTGGAGAATCACGTGCTTATGGTTTAGAGTTTTTATTCAGAAAAAATAAGGGAAAATTTACCGGTTGGTTGGCTTATACGCTTTCTAGAAGTGAACAAAAAACACCAGGAAGAACGCCACAGGAAACCGGAATAAACAACGGAAATTGGTACAACACCGCTTGGGACAAAACCCATGATATTTCTTTGGTAGGAAATTATGAGTTCAGTAAAAAATGGTCGTTCAATGCCAGTTTTGTTTACCAAACCGGAAGACCGGCTACTTATCCTATTTCAGTTTACAGATATAACAGCTTTGAAATACCCAACTATAGAAGCAGAAATGCCAATAGACTTCCTTCTTTTCATCATTTAGATATTTCGGCAACGCTAACTCCAAAAAAGAACCAAAACAGAAATTGGAAAAGTGAGTGGATTTTTAGTATTTACAATCTTTATAACCGAAGAAATGCAGCCTCTATAAGTTTTCAAAATAATGAAGATACCAATTTTCAAAATGAAGCAGTTAGGTTATCTATTTTCGGGATTATTCCTTCGGTTTCTTATAATTTTAAATTTTAGAATATGAAGAATTTAATAATGGTATTTTACTTATGTTTACTTTGCTGTTCGTGTGAAGATATTGTAGATGTTGACTTGGAAAATGAAGAACCTCGTGTAGTAATTGAAGTAACCGGAATACAGCAAGCTTATAGCGATGAAGTAATCGTTAGAGGAAACATCTCTAAAACCACTTCCTATTACAATAATTCGATAGACTATTTTGAGAATGCTGAAATGTTTTTAGAGTTGAATAACCAAACTTATCCCTTACAAAACAATCAGGATAATATTTTACAATATACAGATACACTTCCTGCAGTTTATAATGAAGATTACACTTTAACTGTCAATTTTGAAGGGGAACAATACCAAGCTACCACCCAACTCTACAAAACCGTACCTTTTAATCGCATAGAACAGACTACTAATTCTTTGGATGAAAACTATACCACAATCAACGCCTATTTTACCGACCCTGCTGAAGAAGAAAACTATTATTATTTTGAATTTGTTTCTGAAAGATACGGGAGACTAGCAGATAATACAGACGACGAGCTTTTTAATGGTAATGAAATCTCTACCTATTACGCTGATGAATTTGAACCTAATGATAATATTTATATCACTATTGAAGGCATTAGCAAACGTTTTAACAATTACATTGGTTTAATTATATCTGAAAGTAGCTTTTCAAACAACCCTTTTTCCACAAATCCGGTTTCTATTAGAGGAAATGTGATAAATCCCGAAAATCCAGATAAATTTGCATTTGGATATTTTAGAATGTCTCAACAGTTTGATACCATTTATAGAGTTAAATAATGAATAAAGAATTTATAAAAACTACCGAGCAAGCTTCTAATTATGATCACCTAGAAGAAATGAGTATTGCTCAAGTGGTTGAACATATAAATACGGAAGATAAAAAAGTTGCTTTAGCTATAGAAAAAGTACTTCCTAAAATTGAAAGCTTAATTGAAAAAGTAGTCGAGCAATTAAAAAATGGCGGACGTCTATTTTATATTGGTGCCGGAACCAGCGGAAGACTCGGAATTTTAGATGCTAGTGAATGCCCACCCACTTTTGGAGTTTCAGCAGATTTGGTACAAGGCATTATTGCCGGTGGCGATACTGCTATTAGAAATGCTGTAGAAAATGCTGAAGATAATTCATTACAAGGCTGGGAAGATTTAAAGTCTCATCAAATTTCTTCAAAAGATGTGGTTGTTGGCATTGCGGCATCCGGGACCACACCTTATGTAATTAAAGCTTTGGAGAAATGCAATGAACAGAATATCCCTACCGGATGTATTACTTGTAATGAAAATAGTCCGTTAGCGAATGCCGCCCAATTTCCTATTGAAGTAGTCGTAGGACCTGAATTTGTAACCGGAAGTTCTAGAATGAAAGCAGGCACCGCTCAAAAAATGGTTTTAAATATGATTTCCACGACAACGATGATTCAGTTAGGGCGTGTAAAAGGTAACCGAATGGTTGATATGCAATTAAGCAACCAAAAACTAATTGAACGGGGTACAAAGATGATTCAGGAAGCCACCGGAGAAACACAAGAAATTTCAAAAGAAGCGTTACAGAAATTTGGTAACGTTAGAAAAGCTATCCAATATTTACAGGAAAATGACAAAGAGAACAAATAAAGAAACCTTAGGAAAAGGGATACGGTTTTTAGCAGGCGCATTGCCGTTAATGTTTATTGGACCAAGTATTCTATACAGTGCTTTCCATAATCAAGAAAGTCAGTTATATGTTGCTGTTCTTATTTTAGGAATTGTAGCTTGTGCTGGAGCTATTTTCTTGATGTTTAAAGGAATCAATACTTTAATAAAAGCCTTGTTTGATTAAACAAAAAACTCCCGAGCTTTACTTCAGGAGTTTTAAAATTATATTTTTATACAAATTAGAAACTTACATCTACTGTAAATTCTCCATCAGTTATTGTAATTGTATCTCCGTTATCATTTTCAACTGTAAAACTGAATGTTCCCGAAACTATATCATTTTGAAATGATTCAACTACAATTTCTCCAGAATCTGGAACTGAGTGGTATTCGGTTGTCGTTCCACCTTCTTCTACGTTATAAGCAGCAGAATAATCTTCAACTAAACTTCCATCCCCTACACTATAAGTTCCTGTAGCAATATCTTCAGGAAAATAAATTACAATATCTTCATTTAAATCATTATCAAGGCTTACCTGAATTTGACCATTTACAAAAACTACAGGAAATACATTAGCATTAAAATCTTCCCCATCAATTATTGCAGAACCGGTATTAGTAGGCCCATCAGTTGAAAAGCTAATATTTTCAAAAACTCCGTTAGTCATTTCAATATCTACCTCTTCCATAAACAAGTCTTGTAAAGTCCCACTAAATGTACCAGAAACAATACGATTAGCCATGTCCAATTCAGTAATTTCTAAAGTTCCTGATGCTGAAATATAAACTGTACTTTCATCATCTGTAATATCAGCATCGTATTGCACAAGTCCTTCTTCAGCATCAGCATTAATATCATAAACTCCTACAGCAGGATCATAAATTTGAAAACCAACTAACTTATTTCCTTGTGTTGCACTAATTAAAAGTCCATCCTCATTCAATACGGCATCTGTAATTTCTGAACCTTCAAACAACTCACCGTCTAACTCTACTTCAAAAAGTGGATCTTCCCCCACTCCAGTACCATCACCATCTATCTGTAAAGGGACATCAGTAAATTCACCTTCAGTGATACTTACTGTTTCAATATCAATTGAACCATCTTCATTTTCCACTTCTCTTTCTGCCTGAAAAGCAAAAGTTCCTGAAACAACTAGATTTTCAGTATCATAATCTGTTATTTGTAAAGTCCCAGTAGAATTTGTATTTGTTCTATAAGGAAATGATTGACTGCTTGGTTGAATATATGTACCATAACCATTATGGTCATTAAAATCTTCAACCTCTGATAATTCATAAGTTCCTGTACCCGTAGAAAAAATATGTATTACAATAGAATTTCCAGACAAATTAATACCATTAATAGCTAATTGTGAAATACCATTTGATTGACCTCCTACTGCAAAAGGGGCATCTGCCACAAAAGAATTTCCATCGATGGTCGCTACAAAAGAACCGCCGCCGCTTCCGCTGCCATTAGGGTCTCCGAACTCTCCTTCTAAAGGTTCATTATCACAAGAAAACGCCATTATAGTAAACAGCGCTAAAAAAATAGGATATAAGATTTTTTTCATAAACGTATATTTATTTGGGTCACACAAACTTAATTAAAATAATGTTAAACTAAAATTTTGTTTTAGGAACTCTTAAAAGAAGGAACACTCCCAACACAAAAAATAAAATTAAAAACAGAATTGAATAACGAATACTTCCAGTTATTTGAGCTATAAAACCGTAGGAAAACATTCCGATAACAATCCCTATTTTTTCTGAAACGTCATAAAAACTAAAATAGGAAGCGGTATCGATAGCATCGTTAGGTAATAATTTTGAATAGGTAGATCTTGATAAAGATTGAATACCGCCCATCACTAGGCCAACTAAAGATGCAGCAATATAAAACTGAAAGGGTGTGGTAATAAAATAGGCATACACACAAATGCCTATCCAAAGTAAATTAATCACAATTAAAGTTTGAATATTCCCAAATTTCCCAGAAGCTCTTGATGTTAGAAAAGCTCCCAAAATGGCTACTAACTGAATTAATAAAATACTGATGATTAAACCTGTTGTTGAATCTTGCTCACCCCATTCCAATTCTTCAATACCAAAATAAGTGGCAATCAGCATAATGGTTTGTACGGCCATACTGTACAAAAAGAAAGCGTATAAATATCTTCTAAGTTGTAAATTTTCCTTTATTCTGAACCAAATTTTCTTCAACTCCCTAAATCCATTGAATAATACATCTTTGGTGACTTTTTGATTGGTTTTATTTCCTTTTGGTAAGTAATAATAGGTGTACTGACTAAAAACAATCCACCACACTCCAGTTAATATAAATGATAACCGGGTAGGGAAATCTTTACTTTCAAAACCGAAAGTATCATACATTAAAATCATCATCAGACATAAAATCAAAAGGATGACACTACCAAAATATCCTAAAGAATAACCTTTGGCACTAATTTTATCTTGTTGCTCTGGGAAAGCAATATCGGGTAAATAAGAATTGTAAAATACCAAACTTCCCCAAAAACCAATTAAAGCTAAAAAATAACAAAGTAAACCAAACCACAATTGCTCAAGATTAAACCAAAATAAACCAATACAGGAAATAGCTCCCATATAACAAAAGAACTTCATGAAGTTTTTCTTGTTTCCTACATAATCGGCAATACCACTTAAAAACGGGCTCAATATTGAGACAACTAAAAATGCTAAACCGGTTACATAACTTATTAAGGTATCATTATTAAAATCTATACCGAGAAAAGAGACAGTATCGTTGGTAATCCCGTTTTCTTCAGTAATGGTTAAAGCCCCATAAAAAATGGGAAAGATTGCCGAGGAAATAACTAAACTGTAAACCGAATTTGCCCAATCGTAAAATGCCCAGGCGTTAAGTAATTTTTTACTTCCTTTTGGTAATGTATGCATCTTGGCTTTTTTAGTTAACGGACTAAAAATAGAAAAACCTTTCTAAACTAATAGAAAGGTTTTTATTATTTACAGTATTTTAATGCATTAGGCTTGAAAACCCTCAATTATTCAGAATAATTTCTAAGCATTTACTGAATACATTTTATCTCTTTGTTCTTTTATTTTAGGATCGCTCATATATTCATCAAAAGTTAGGTAACGATCAATCACACCGCCTGGTGTTAACTCTATAATTCGGTTACCTACGGTTTGAGAGAATTCGTGATCATGAGTAGTTAATAGCACCGTTCCTTTAAAGTTCTTTAAAGAATTATTAAAAGCAGTAATCGACTCTAAATCCAAATGGTTGGTAGGTTCATCTAGCATTAATACGTTGGCGCGCTGCAACATCATTTTACTTAGCATGCAACGTACTTTTTCACCTCCGGAAAGTACACGAGCACTTTTTAAAGCTTCTTCTCCACTAAAAAGCATTTTTCCTAAAAATCCGCGAACGTAAACTTCTTCCCGCTCTTCTTCGGTTTTGGTATATTGACGTAACCAATCTACCAAAGTCATATCTTTTTCAAAATACTCTGAATTATCTACCGGAAGATAAGATTGATTGGTAGTAACGCCCCATTCATATTTTCCTGCAGCAGCTTCTTGTTTACCATTGATAATTTCGTAAAATGCAGTTGTAGCTCTAGAATCACGAGAGAAAACGACCACTTTGTCTCCTTTAGAAAGATTAATGTGAATATTCTTAAACAAGGTTTCACCTTCTATGGTGGCTTCTAAGTTTTCAATATTCAAAATTTGATCGCCCGCTTCACGCTCTCTTTCAAAAATAATGGCAGGATATCTTCTACTGGAAGGTTTAATTTCTTCAACATTTAATTTTTCAATCATTTTTTTACGGGAAGTAGCTTGTTTAGATTTCGCTACGTTCGCACTAAAACGTTGAATAAATTCCTGAAGTTCTTTTTTCTTTTCTTCCGCTTTTTTGTTTTGTTGTGCTCTTTGTCTTGCCGCTAATTGCGAAGATTCGTACCAAAATGAGTAGTTTCCGCTAAAGTGATTGATTTTACCGAAATCGATATCTGAAATATGTGTACAAACGGCATCTAAAAAGTGACGGTCGTGAGAAACTACAATCACCGTATTATCGTAATTGGCCAAGAAATGCTCTAACCAAGAAATGGTTTCATAATCCAAATCGTTGGTAGGCTCATCCATAATCAACACATCTGGATTTCCAAACAAAGCTTGCGCTAATAGCACACGTACTTTTTGCTTTCCATCCAAATCTTTCATTAAGGAGTAATGATATTCTTCTTTAATTCCTAAATTAGAAAGCATAGAAGCGGCATCACTATCGGCATTCCATCCATTCATTTCTTCAAATTGTACTTGAAGTTCTCCTATTCTATCAGCATTTTCATCTGAATAATCAGCATATAAAGCATCCATTTCAGCTTTTACCTCGAAAAGTGGTTTATTCCCTCTCAACACCGTTTCCAGCACAGGATATTCATCGTATAAATTGTGATCCTGTTCTAAAACCGACATGCGTTTTCCCGGTTCTAAATGAACATTTCCGGAAGTAGGCTCCATCTTACCAGATAAAATTCTTAAAAAAGTAGATTTTCCAGCTCCGTTCGCTCCAATAATTCCATAACAGTTTCCTTGGGTAAACGTCGTGTTTACTTCATCAAAAAGGACTCTTTTCCCAAACTGAACAGATAAATTTGATACAGATAACATAGGCAATTATAAAATTTTTGCGAAAGTAACCAATTTACTTGATAAGTTGAAAGATTAACTTTTTAAGTTTTCTATTTAACGGGTAATTAACAAGACTATAATTAAGCTTATCATAATTTTGAGCTATTCAATAATTGATTTGTGTTATATGCGGCAAGTTTTACTTGGTTTTGTAATTACGTTAAGTTTATTAGGTTGTGAAGAAAAAACTTCCAACAAAACAGGTACTTTTATTGCCGGTGAGATTGTTAACGGAAACACCAATTATCTTACGCTAGAAAAGGATAATGAGTTTATAGATTCTATTCCCATCCAAGAAAATGGACGATTTTCTTATCAATTTAAAAAGGAAAATTTTAAACGAGGACTTTATACATTTAGATATTCGCCTGAAAGTCAAATTTTTTATGTAGAAAATGGAGACAGTTTATTATTTAGGGTAAACACCAAAGAGTTTGATGAATCTTTAATGTTTACCGGAGATAAAGCTGGAGAGAATAATTTTCTGATGGAAATGTATTTGTTGAATGAAAAAGACAATGACCTTATTTTATCTTACTATAAAATAAGTCCGAAAGAATTTGCTCAAAAAACAGATTCCATAAAAAAGTCACGAGAAAAAAGGCTAGATAAACTTCAGGAGCAAAATGAATTTTCTGAAGGTTTTTTAAATTTAGCTGAAAAGACCATCGACTACGAATATTACGATTTAAGGGAGCGCTATGCTTTTTTTATCAATAGATATTTTAATGAATTTAGAAATAAAATACCTTCCAATTTTTTTGAATATAGAAGTGAAGTAAACTTTAACGATAAAGAACTACAATCTTATTACATATATCAACGTTTTCTAGATAATTATCTAAAAAACCGAGCAATTGAATTATGTTTCAAGCAAACAAATTCTCAAGAGTGCTTCAACACTAAAAGTGTAACAAACTTAAAAAACCGGTTAATTATTTCCGACAGCCTTTTTAAGGTTAAAAATCTCAGGAATAGATTTATTACCCGTTTTGCCAGAAAGCAAATAAATTATGCCGATAATGAAACACAAATAGATTCTACTTTAGAACTTTTAGCTAATTTTGATTTGCCTAAAGACCAACTGCAAGAACTCAAAGACTTAGGAAAGCTACAAAAAAATTATTTTGAAGGGGATAATGTTTCAGGAGCAAAATTGCTTAGCCCGGATGGAACAAAATATGCTTTAAAAGAAATTCTTAAAAAAGGAAACAAACCTGTAATTACTTTTACCTGGTCCATTTATGTTTCCAGTCATAAAAGACAACACAAACGCGTAAATGAATTACGAAACAGGTATCCTGAAGTTGATTTTTTAGGCGTAAACATAGATAATGAAGACTCTATAGAACTTTGGCGTAAAGCCCTAGAAAATTTTGATTACAATAAGGATTTTGAATATAAAATAAGAGAACGCGGCACAGATTTCTACTTATATAAAAACCTACTGAATAAAATTTTGCTTATCGATAAAAAAGGGATTATTCAAAAAGCAGGATTAAATATTTACGACCCTAATTTTGAAAACCAACTGCTCGAATTCCTAAATCAGTAACTTAAAGTTTATAATGCTTCATTAGCATTTTTTCATACATCTTATCGGGTAAAATATGCTTTAAGGCAATACTAAATTTCTGTAAAGCTTCCCCCACTTTATAATGAATGGTAGGATTTTTTTCCTGCATCACAGCATAAACTTTTTTGGCCATTACCATAGGGTTTTCTCCCTTATCTACATGTTCATCCATTAACTTTAGCGTATTTCCGTAGTTTTTCTCGTAAGGAGAATCTTTAACAACAGGAGCGTGATATCTTCCGGCAGCAATATTTGTGGCAAAATCACCCGGAGCAATATTGGTCATTTTTATATTGAATTCTTTCAGCTCCATCCTAAACGCTTCCGTGGTAAGTTCTAAGGCTCCTTTGGTAGCAGAATAAATTCCGCGATACGGCAATCCCATATATCCGGCAATAGAAGTTATATTGATAATAAAGCCATCTTTTTGTTCACGCATAGCAGGAAGTACTGCCTTAATGACGTTAATCACTCCAAAATAATTGGTATCAAAAACCTTACGGATTTCTTCATCGGGAATCTCTTCAATAGGACCTGTAATTCCCATTCCAGCATTATTGATTAAGTAATCTATTCTTTTTTCTTGCTGAAGAATTTTTTCGACTGCTTGCTGAATAGTTTCAACTTTAGTCACATCCAAAGCTAAAAACTTAATTCCGTTCTTTTCTTTTTCTTTCGGGTTTCTACTCGTACCATAAACCAGATAACCTTTTGTAGCCAAAAACTCTCCGATAGCTTTACCAATACCTGAAGATGCTCCGGTAATCAAAACAACTTTATTTGTCATAACTTCTAAAAATAGAAACGCAAATATCGATTATTTAATAGAAAGCTTAAAAATTGAAGGGGAAATATTTAAAAAGAGGAAATAAAAAATGGCAAGCGACCCACATCACACCGCTACGACCGTCTACCCTTGCTGCGTTCCCGCCCTGGGGGAATTCGACAGGAGCTGGTTGTGTGGGACTTGCCGCTGCAAATATACAAGGTTTATCTTTTTCTACAAGCATTTTTTAATAGGAAATGACTAAATTAGCCACTCTTTTTTAATTAAAATTTTATGAGATTTTATAACTTATTGAACGCCTTAATTTTAGTGGTTCTAGCTTATTCTTGCGGAGATAAAAAAAATGATGATAAAGCTCCTTTTAACTTAAGAATTGAAGGTGCTTCGGAAAAAATACAGCAAGGAGAAACCGCAAAAGTTCAACTTCACCCCAAAGGAGAACAAAATATAGATTCAGTTATTTACTCTTTTGCAGGAGAAGAAATTCAGGTAAAGAATAATTCCTATACATTTAAGCTTCCGTTGGGCGAAAATACTTTTACCGCAAAAGTTTATAGCGATGGCGAAGAATATAAAATTGAAGAGCAAGTCGTCGTTCACAGTAATAAAAAAACAAAGTTCTATACTTATGAAATCGTAAATACTTATCCACACGATAAAGATGCATTTACACAAGGGTTGGAATTTTATAAAGATACACTCTATGAAAGTACGGGCTTAAACGGAAAATCTACTATTAGAAAAGTAGATTATACAACCGGTGAAGTGCTTCAAAAAGTAAAATTAAGCGATGTTTATTTTGGTGAAGGCTTAACCATTCTTAACGATAAACTTTATCAGCTCACTTGGCGTTCCGGTGACGGATTAATTTATGATGTAAATACTTTTGAACGATTAGAAACGTTTAAATACAACAGCAGTAAAGAGGGTTGGGGATTGTGTAACAACGGTGAGAAAATTTATAAAAGTGATGGAACCCAAAAAATCTGGATTTTAAATCCGGAAACTTTAGAAGAAGAAAGTTACATTCAGCCGGTTACTCACAAATCTACCATCACTAAACTTAACGAATTAGAATGGGTAGAAGGTAAAATTTACGCCAACACTTGGCAAAAAGATGGTGTGGTAATTATAGACCCTGAAACCGGAGCAGTCGAAGGATTAATCGATTTTAGAGGATTGCGTGAAAAAGTAACTCAGCATAAAAAATTAGATGTACTAAATGGGATTGCTTATAACCCTAACACCCAAAAACTGTATGTGACCGGTAAAAATTGGGACAAGCTTTTTGAAGTAAAAATTGTAGAAAAATAATATGAAATACCTTTATAGTTTACTCCTTCTCTGCTCTATTGTTTTGTGGAGTTCCTGCAGAAACGATTTTAGTACAGAACCTAGCAACGGGAGATTATCTTTTTCAACAGATACGGTTTACCTGGATACTGTTTTTTCCAATATTGGGTCAAGCACCTATCAACTTACCGTTTATAATAGGTCTGATGAAGATATGACCATTCCCACCATTCAATTAGGAAAAGGAGAAAACTCTAATTACCGATTAAATGTAGACGGTTTACCCGGTAAATCTTTTGAGAATATAGATATTTTGGCAGAAGATAGCATTTTTGTATTTATAGAGTCTACTACCAATATTGATAATTTCTCGCAGGAAAATCAATTCCTGTTGACAGATGCTATTGAATTTGACACAGGTTCAAATCAGCAAAAAGTAGAATTAGTTACCCTAATTCAAGATGCTGTTTTTCTTTATCCTGAAAAATTTAACGATGGCACTACCGAATCACTTTCATTTGGTTTTGATGAAGAAGGAAATGAAGTTTTAATTGAAGGTTTCTTTTTAGACGATACCGAACTCACTTTCACCAACGAAAAACCTTACGTAATTTACGGCTACGCAGCAGTGCCCGGTAACCGAACTTTGGACATTGAAGCCGGAGCACGGATTCATTTTCACCAAGCTAGCGGAATTATTGTTGCTGAACACGGTTCGCTTCACGTAAATGGTGAATTAAGTAGCGATCAAGAACTATTGGAAAATGAAGTGATTTTTGAAAGCGACCGCTTAGAACCAAGTTTTAGTGATGTTCCCGGACAATGGGGAGCGCTTTGGCTTACGGCAGGAAGCACCAACAATCAAATTAATTACGCGACCATAAAAAATGCCACGGTTGGTGTTTTAATGGACTCTAACGATGGTTCTAACGAACCGACACTTACCATCAATAATTCTAAAATATATAATTCTTCTAACGTGGGTTTATTGGCAAGAACAGGTCATGTAGAAGGTAATAATTTGGTTATTAATAAAGCCGGACAGTCGTCTTTAAATATTTCTCTGGGAGGAAGATATAATTTCACCAATTGTACCTTTGCTAATTATTGGACACAAAGTTACCGTCCCTACCCGGCAGTTTTGGTTGAAAACCTTTTAGAAACTCCAGATCAGATTTTTGTTTCAGATTTAATAGAAGCTAACTTTAATAATTGCATTATTTACGGAAATGAAAACCGCGAACTTTTCTTTAGCCGAAGTGATGAAGCTGCTTTTAACTATAAATTTGAAAACTGCTTAATCAAATTTAATGATTTTGACGGGAGTTTTGCAGAAGAATACCCATTTGAAGATGAAAACCTTTATCCCGGAACAATCATCAATGAAAACCCTAATTTTTATGAACCCTATGAAAATGAGCTTTTCATCAACGAAGAATCTCCCGCCAACGGATTAGCAAATCCTTCTACAGCTACTAATCAAGATATCTTAGGAACTATAAGAGGAAATGCTCCAGATAGCGGAGCTTATGAAAGTAGTCCTTTTCCTAAGGAATAAAAGAAGAAAACAACATATAATAAAAAAAGCCTGCAATTTCTAGCAGGCTTTTTAGTTTAATTCAATTAATTACTGAGCCATATATTTTTGAATAATAGGTTGTAAATTAGTCATTGCCCAAGTTTGCCCTAATTGCATACTTTTAGTCATCAATTCTGGGGTTTTCTCTAGAATTCTTTGTCCAGCTGGAGTATCATAAAATGCTAACATTTTCTTTAAATCTTCTTTTCCAATAACCTCAATATAAAGGTCTACAGATTTTTCATACATAGATGGCATTTTGGCTGCAACTTCTTTTTTAAATGCTTCTTGTTTATCTGCAGGAATCATAGTGATCACTTGATCTAAAGCAGAATCCATGGTGGCACCAGCCTGGGCTTCAATAAGTTCTTTTAATTCTGCCTTAAATTCTGCATCTTCTTGTGCAAAACCTGAAAAGCTAATACTTACTAAAGCAATGGCTACTAATAATTTTTTCATTTTTAAATAATGTTTAATGGTTAAATAAAGGTTTATCACTCATCATCGAGTGTATTTTGTTTTTTGTTTCTTCTAAAACAGCTTCGTCTTCAATATTAGCAATCACGCTATCCACCAAATCGACTACTGTTTTCATATCTTCTTCTTTTAATCCACGAGTGGTAATAGCCGCTGTTCCTACACGAATTCCGCTCGTAACAAAAGGCGATTGATCGTCAAACGGAACCATATTTTTATTGACGGTAATTTCAGCTTTTACTAAAGTTTCTTCTGCTTGCTTTCCGGTTACCCCTTTATTTCTAAGATCGATCAACATCATATGGTTATCGGTTCCTCCGGAAATAACATCATAACCTTTCGCAACAAAAGCTTCTGCCATTGCTTTCGCATTTTTCTTCACCTGAACCATGTAGTGTAAAAACTCATCGGTTAAAGCTTCTCCAAAAGCTACAGCTTTTGCTGCAATAATGTGTTCTAACGGTCCGCCTTGGTTTCCTGGGAAAACAGCGCTATTAATTAAGGTTGACATTTTTTTCAACTTTCCGCTCTTCAATTTCAATCCAAATGGATTTTCAAAATCTTTACCTATTAGAATAAGACCTCCTCTTGGGCCACGTAAAGTTTTATGGGTAGTGGTGGTTACAATATGACAATATGGGATTGGGTCTGCTAATAATCCTTTGGCAATTAAACCGGCAGGATGCGCTATATCGGCCATTAAAATAGCTCCAACTTCATCGGCAATTTCCCTAAACTTTTTATAATCAATTTCACGAGAATAAGCAGAAGCGCCGGCAATAATCAATTTAGGTTGCTCCTTTTTTGCCATTTCCAAAACGTGATCGTAATCTATTTTCCCAGTTTCTTTATCTACTCCATAAAATACAGGTTCATATAATTTCCCTGAAAAGTTTACGGGAGACCCGTGAGTTAAATGCCCGCCGTGAGAAAGGTCGAAACCTAAAATTTTATCGCCCGGTTTTAAGCAAGCTGCAAAAACTGCTGTATTGGCTTGTGAACCAGAGTGGGGTTGCACGTTGGCATATTCAGCACCAAATAATTCTTTAGCTCTTTCAATGGCAATATTTTCAACTTCATCTACTACTTCACATCCACCATAATAACGCTTTCCGGGATAACCTTCAGCATATTTATTGGTCAATACAGAACCTGCTGCTTCCAAAACTTGTTCGCTTACAAAGTTTTCACTCGCAATAAGCTCTAAACCATTTATTTGACGATTTTTTTCTTGTTCTATTAAATCAAAAATTTCAGTATCTCTGCTATTCATAGTAAACTTCTATTAAAATATTTGTCAAAAATATAAAAAGCATTCGGTTAATTGTGGGAAAATAATATATTTGAATGCATTCTTTATTAAAACTTGAATTATAATTATGACCATTACTGCTAACGACCCAAAACGAAAAACCTGGTTAGACGTACCTAAAGATTCAGATTTTCCTATTCAGAATATACCTTTTGGTGTCTTTTTAACTAGAGATGATGTTATAACCATAGGAACCCGAATTGGTGATTATGCCATAGATTTAGGGGCACTGCACCAATTAGGTTACTTTAAAGGAATCCCTTTAACCGATGATATTTTTCTTCAAGATACGTTGAATGATTTTATTGCTGATGGAAGAAAAACCTGGCGAGCGGTAAGAAACAGGATCGCTGAAATTTTTGATGAAAAAAATTCAAGTTTAAAAGATAACGACGAGCATCGACGCATTGTACTTTTCACCTTAGATGAAATTGAAATGCAATTGCCTGTGCAAGTTGGTGATTATACCGATTTTTATTCAAGTAAAGAACACGCTACGAATGTGGGAGAAATGTTTAGAGGAAAAGAAGAAGCTTTACTTCCAAACTGGCTGCACGTTCCTGTAGCTTACCACGGAAGAAGTTCTTCTATCATCCCAAGCGGAATCCCGGTACACCGACCAAAAGGACAAAAGAAACCCAAGGGTTCTGAAGACCCTATTTTTGGTCCCTCACGCTTGGTAGATTTTGAGCTGGAAATGGCGTTTATCACTACAGCCGCAAATCCGTTGGGAGAACCAATTGCTGTGGAAGATGCTGAAGAATACATCTTCGGAATGGTCTTATTTAACGATTGGAGTGCTCGTGATATTCAAAAATGGGAATACGTTCCTTTAGGGCCTTTTTTGGCAAAAAACTTTGCTTCCTCGGTTTCTCCTTGGATTGTTACGCTCGATGCCTTAGAACCATTTAGGACCGAAGGACCAAAACCGGTAAAAAAACAACTACCCTATTTACAATCTAAAGGAAAGAAAACTTTTGATATAGATTTAGAAGTCGCCATCCAACCCGATGGAAAAAATGAAACCGTAGTTAGTCGTTCTAATTTCAAATATTTATACTGGAATATGAGTCAGCAATTGGCTCACCACACCATTAACGGTTGCCCGGTAAACAGTGGTGATATGATGGGAAGCGGAACCATTTCCGGTCCCGAGGAATCGAGTTTCGGTTCGATGTTAGAATTGTCTTGGAATGGCGAAAAACCCGTAAAATTGAAAGAAGGTGGTGATCGTAAATTCATTAATGATAATGATACCGTAATTATCCGCGGACATTGTGAAAACAAAAACGTTCGTCTTGGTTTTGGTGAAGTAAGTACCAAACTCCTCCCCACTTATAAAGGATAAAAATTCAAATATAATATTCATAATACAAAAGCCATTCAATCTAGAATGGCTTTTTATTTTTGCTTTATTTATGTTGTAAAATATCAATTTATAAACTCCACTATTTTTTCAGCATTAATACTACTATGTGAAGCGTGATAAACCACATTTTTATCTTTAATAATCAATAATTGTGGAGATTCGTGAAACACTCCAAAATCTTCTGCCACTAGATTAGAAATATCACGATGAGCTATCAAATCTAAATAATACAATTTCACTTTTTCTTCATCATAATCGTAATCACTTTCAAACTGTCGTTTTGCCATTCGGCTAATCCCACATCGGGTAGAGTGTTTAAAAATCACGACCACTTTTTCCTTCGATTCATCTTCTAATCGATGTAAGTCTAATTCAGTTTGTAAATCATTCCAAGGAGCTTTAGAATTTTTCCCTGCTTCTCCTCCATTCCCTTTAAATATCTTATCTAAAAATCCCATAATCTGTATTGTTTAAAGTAAAATTAAGAATAAAAAACTGCCAATGTAGTAACTTTATAGAAGATTTAATAACTGTAATTTTGTCGGTTAAAGATTCGAAAAAATATGTCAATTTGTCGGTTTTTAAAAAAGGTATATATTTTGACTATTCCAAAACAAATAATAAAACGATGAACTTTAATAATTTTACCATAAAATCGCAAGAGGCCATCCAGCAAGCACAACAGCTTGCTCAGGAAATGGGCCACCAACAAATTGAGAATGAGCATCTTTTTAAAGCCATTACCTCAGTTGATGAGAACGTAACTCCGTTTTTGCTAAAGAAATTAAATATTAACGTAGGTTTATTTAATCAAGTCTTAGATAAAACTTTAGAAAGTTTTCCAAAAGTAAGCGGAGGTGACATTGTACTTTCACGAGAAGCCGGAAAAACGGTAAACGAGGCTTCTTCCATTGCCAAAAAAATGAACGATGAATATGTTTCTATTGAACATCTCATTTTGGCCATTTTTAATTCAAAAAGTAAAGTCGCACAAATTTTAAAAGATCAGGGCGCAAGTGAAAAAGGCTTAAAAGCTGCCATTGAAGAACTTCGTAAAGGAGACCGTGTTACTTCGCAAAGTGCAGAAGAAACCTATAATTCGTTAAACAAATATGCGAAAAATTTAAATCAGTTGGCTGAAAACGGAAAATTAGATCCCGTGATTGGTCGTGATGAAGAGATTAGACGTATTCTTCAAATTTTATCGCGAAGAACCAAAAACAACCCGATGCTGGTCGGTGAACCCGGAACCGGTAAAACTGCGATCGCGGAAGGTTTAGCCCACCGTATTGTTGCCGGTGACGTACCCGAAAACCTCAAAAATAAAGAGATTTATTCCCTAGATATGGGAGCGCTGATTGCCGGAGCTAAATATAAAGGTGAATTTGAAGAGCGTTTAAAAGCGGTAATTAAAGAAGTTACTACCAGTGATGGAAATATCGTTCTTTTCATTGATGAGATTCACACCCTAGTTGGCGCCGGTGGTGGACAAGGAGCGATGGATGCTGCCAATATTTTAAAACCAGCTTTAGCCCGTGGTGAATTAAGAGCCATTGGAGCGACGACTTTAGATGAATACCAAAAATATTTTGAAAAAGACAAAGCCTTAGAACGTCGTTTCCAGAAAGTAACGGTCGATGAACCTGATACCGAAAGTGCAATTTCTATTCTCCGCGGAATCAAAGAGAAATACGAGACACACCATAAGGTAAGAATTAAAGATGAAGCGATTATTGCAGCCGTAGAACTTTCGCAACGCTACATCACCAATAGATTTTTACCCGATAAGGCAATCGATTTGATGGATGAAGCAGCTTCAAAATTACGAATGGAAATCAATTCGAAACCGGAAGAACTAGATGTGCTTGACCGTAAAATTATGCAGCTTGAAATTGAGATTGAAGCAATTAAACGTGAGAAAGATGAAGCAAAGCTGAAATCGTTAAAAGCCGATCTTGCCAATTTAAAAGAAGAGCGAGCAGAATTAAGCGCACAATGGCAAAATGAAAAAGGTGTAGTTGATAATATTCAACAGGTAAAAACCGATATTGAAAACTTTAAACTGGAAGCTGAACGTGCCGAGCGTGAAGGTGATTATGGAAAAGTAGCTGAGTTACGCTACGGAAAAATAAAAGAAGCGCAAGAAAAGTTAGAACAACTTCAAAAAGAAGTAGAAGAACAAAAACGTGAAGGAAAGAAATCCTTAATTCAAGAGGAAGTCACCAATGATGATATCGCCGAAGTGGTTGCCAAATGGACGGGAATCCCAGTGACAAAAATGCTACAAAGCGAACGTGAAAAACTGCTGAAGTTAGAAGACGAATTACATAAACGTGTAGTTGGTCAAGAAGAAGCCATCCAAGCCGTGAGTGATGCGATAAGAAGAAGTCGCGCCGGATTACAAGATCAGAAAAAACCGATTGGTTCGTTCTTATTCTTAGGAACAACTGGTGTTGGTAAAACTGAGCTTGCTAAAGCTTTAGCTGAATACCTATTTGATGATGATAATGCAATGACACGTATTGATATGAGTGAATATCAAGAACGTCATAGCGTGAGCAGATTGGTGGGCGCGCCTCCAGGATATGTAGGTTACGATGAAGGCGGACAGCTAACTGAAGCCGTAAGAAGAAAACCTTATTCGGTAGTTTTATTAGATGAAATTGAAAAAGCGCATCCCGATACGTTTAACATTCTCCTTCAAGTATTAGATGAAGGAAGGTTAACTGATAACAAAGGACGTTTAGCAGACTTTAGAAATACAATCATCATTATGACATCCAATATGGGAAGCCATATTATTCAGGAAAAATTTGAAGCGCTTGATGATGTAGAAACCGCCATGGAAGGTGCCAAAGTAGAGGTTCTTGGTTTACTGAAACAACAAGTAAGACCGGAGTTCTTAAACCGAATTGATGATATCGTGATGTTTACTCCGCTTACGCAAGAGAACATTTCAGAAATAGTAGAGCTTCAATTAAGGGGAGTAACCAAAATGTTGAGTCAGCAAAATATCACTTTAGACGCTACTCCAGAAGCAATCAAGCACTTGTCAAAACAAGGATTTGATCCGCAATATGGAGCAAGACCAGTAAAGAGAACGATTCAGAAAGAAGTTTTAAATCAACTTTCTAAAGAAATTCTTTCCGGTAAAATCACAACTGACAGCATTATTTTACTCGATGCTTTCGACGACCAGCTCGTCTTTAGAAATGAAAGTGATACAGTAATCAATACCGATTGAAGAGAACTGATAAAATAATTTAATCTGTAAATCTCTTACTATCAACGTAAGGGATTTTTTCATGAAAAAACATTGCAATTTTTTAGTTATTTATATAAAGTCTAAATAAAAAGGTTTTGTACATTTGCGCAACTATTTAAATTAAATCTAAATTAAATATATTAAAATGAAGAATTTAGTCTTAGTAGTGATGTTGTTTTTTACTGCACTTTCACTTCAAGCACAAAGCAATGGCTCAATTTCCGGAACTATTGTAGATCGGGATGGAAATCCGCTTTCTAACGCAAATGTTTATTTACAAAATACCAATTACGGTACTTCTTCCAACAAAAACGGATTTTATTCTATAAGTAATATTCAACCTGGAACATACGCACTAATTGTTTCAGATATGGGATACAAAACTTTTACCTCAGAAAGTATCGAAATTAACGGAGATATTACTCTAAACATAGAACTACAAGACGATGTAAGTGCACTGGATGATGTAGTCATCTCAGGAGCTGGAAAATCTGAATATACAGAAAAAAATCCTTCACCTTCCCTTAAACTTCAACAGGACTTAAATAAAATTCCACAAAACATACAGGTAATTAGTGGTGATCTTCTCGAAGACCAACAAGTAATTAGTATGATGGAAAACATTACCCGAAATGTAAGTGGCGCTCAAATGATTGAACATTGGGGAAATTTTGCTCGTATCAATATGCGTGGGTTTAGAATTCCGCCATTTAGAAACGGAATGAATGTCCTTTCTACTTGGGGACCTATGGCCGAAGATATGGCAATGGTTGAAAAAATTGAAGTTGTGAAAGGTCCTTCCGCTTTTATGCTTTCTAGTGGTGAACCTGGTGGACTTTACAACGTAGTGACCAAAAAACCTACGGGAGTATCTCGTGGAGAAGTAGGTTTAACTACCGGAAGTTACAATACGCTTAGAGCAACTCTTGATGTTGAAGGAAAATTAACAGATGATAATAAATTACAATACCGATTTGTAGGCGCTGGGACAACTCAAGAATCCCATAGAGATTATGAACCTCAAAATCGCTACACCTTTGCTCCATCTATAAAATATCAAATAGATGAAAAAACATCGGTCACAGCACAGTATACTTATCAATATTATAAAACCAAGTTAATTGGTTCCGCATATGTATTCGCACCTAGCAAATATGCTAGTTTAGACCGTGATTTTACACTTTCAGCTCCTAATTTAGGACCTTCAATTATGAAAGAGCATTATGGATTTATAAATTTTAACCACCAATTAAATGATAATTGGAACATAACCGCACAATTAAGTTATTTAAATTATCAACATCAAGGTCAAAGCTTATGGATAGATAGCACCTATAATTATGATGTTGACCCTGAAGACTATGGCGTAACAGAAGCCGGAAATCTTATTAGAACAGTTAGTATTTGGGATGCTCATGAAGAACAAAAATTAGGTCAAGTATTTATAAACGGATCTGTGCAAACGGGAAGTGTGTCTCATAAAATTTTAGGTGGATTAGATTTCGGTAATAAAAATTATATTGCTGACTGGTCACAAACAGTAGCTTTAGATACTGAAGAAGACCCTTTTAATATCTACGATCCTAAAGCACCGACAAATTTGCCAAATTTTGATAGGAGTCAAGATCTACAACAAAGAGCTGTAGGGATTATTACTTCTCAATATTTATCATATTACGTTCAGGACGAGTTAGGATTTTTAGAAGATAAAATAAGATTAACTCTAGCAGGAAGATATACTGAATTTGAAAGTTCTTATAATGCAAGTTCTGATGATGAAGTTCTTACGCCAAGAGTAGCTTTAGGAATTACCCCTATGGAAGGGCTTACTATTTATGGAATGTACGATCAATCATTCCTACCTGAACAAGGCGCAAATTATCAAGGAGAACCTTTTGACCCTGTCACAGCAGAGGATATTGAAGGAGGATTAAAATATGAATTTATGGATGGGAAGTGGAATGCTACCGCTACTTATTTTAACATCACAAAAGATAAAATATTAGTACCCGATACTAGTCCCGGTAACACTAATAATTTATCTAAGCAAATTGATAGTGATATTACTTCAAAGGGAGTTGAATTTGATTTACGTGGAGAAATCACACAAGGCTTAGGAGTGGTTCTCAATTATGCTTATACAAATGTTGAAAATGAAGACGGGAGTCCTGTTCCCGGATTTTCTAAACATACTACCAATGCTTGGTTAAACTATAAATTTCAGCAAGAGGAAATTAAAGGACTTGGTGTTTCTTTAGGTTATCAATATCTAGTAGACCGCTCTACTTGGGCTTGGGCAGCAGATGGTAATACAGATTTACCTGACTATTTTAGAATGGATGGAGGCCTTTCTTGGGAAAACAGCAAATTTAAAATTGCATTGAATATGAATAACATTTTAAATGAATATTTATATTCAGGTGCCAATTACGGTAGCTATGTTTATTGGCAGAGTGAACCCGGAAGAAACTTTAGGTTAAGCTTAAACTATAAATTTTAATTATTTAACTACATAATTGTTGTAATAACCCGCTTACTTAAGCGGGTTATTTTTTTGAATTAATTATCTATTTTTACTGAATTCTAAAAAATAAGATGATAAAATTCATTTTTTATAAATTATTAGGCTGGAAAATTGAAGGAAAATTCAACCCTTCTATTAAAAAATCGGTGGTTATTGTGGTTCCGCATACCAGTTGGCACGACTTTTACATTGGCGCTTTTACCCGAAAAATTATTCAGGTAGATATTAATTATATAGCAAAGGAAGAATTATTCAAAGGTCCATTAGGAGCCTATTTACGATGGATGGGCGGCAGTCCGCTCGATCGTACCACCGGACAAAACAAAGTTGAAGCGATCGCTAAACTCTTTCAAGAAAAAGATGAATTTCGATTAGCTTTAGCTCCCGAAGGAACCCGAAAAAAAGTACAACATTGGAAAAGCGGTTTTTATTGGATTGCCGTGTTGGCAAAAGTCCCCATTATTCCCGTAGCATTTGATTATGGTAGAAAAACCGTCCGCATCGGGGAAGCCTTCTACCCTACCGGACATTACGAGAAAGACTATAAATTACTTCAGCTTTTTTATAAAAACGTAAAGGGAAAAGCCGATCTTTAATTTTCTTTTTCTTGTCGAAGTTTATTCTTTTTGCGCGCCATTAATTTTGAATGCTTTGCTTTATTCTTGGTATTTTTCTGCGCACCCGACTTTGCCATTAGTTGAAGTTTAGAATACAAAGATAATTTTTCAACTTTAATTTTTAAACCTCAATTTGTTCACAAAACCACAACTTCTCTCTTTTATTGCTTCGCTTAACTTCGTAAATTGAACTTTCTTTTTTCTTGACATTCAATTTTTATGAAAATTCTACATACCGCCGATTGGCATATTGGTAAAAAACTGCACAAACATTATCTATACGAAGATTTCGACTTGTTTATCAATTGGTTAATCAAGTTGATCACCGACAAAGAAATTGAAGCTGTTTTAATTTCAGGAGATGTGTTTGATCTGGCAAATCCTTCTGCAGAAGCTCGAAAACAATATTACCGCGCGTTGCTTCAGCTAAGAAAAACCAACTGTCAACTCATTATTACCGGCGGCAATCACGATTCGCCAAGTATGCTCGATGCGCCAAAAGAAATTTTAAATGAATTAAATGTGACCGTTATCGGCGGGATGCCTTCGGAAGTTGAAGAATGTTTAATTCCACTTCAGAATAAAAAAGGAGAAAACGAACTCATTGTCGCTGCCATCCCATTTTTACGTGATAGTGATCTGCGATCGATTGATGAAGAAGTCGTTTATGAAAACAGAATTGAAGCCATTAGAAAAGGGATTGAAGCAAGCTTTACGAAAGCCGCAAAAACCAGTAAAGTTCTTTATCCTAAACTTCCTGTCTTAGCGATGGGACATTTATATGCGGCCGGTATTGAAACTTCTGACAGTGAGCGTGACATCCAGATCGGGAATCAAGCGGCTTTTCAAGCCAGTCAATTTGGCGAAGAGTTTAGTTATGTAGCATTAGGTCACATACACAAACCGCAACGCGTAAATGCGCAAATTCCTACGTTTTATAGTGGTTCTCCGCTCCCACTTTCGTTTAGTGAGCGTAAAGATGAAAAAAGATTGTTACTGATTGATACTGAAAATGGTTTTGAACCCGAAAGCATTGCCATCCCAAATTTTCGAAAATTAATTCGTATTAGCGGAAGCATTGCTGAAATTCAGCAGAAATTATTCAGTTTAGAGTCGCAAGGCAGTTTAACTAATTTGATTGAAGTTGAATTGAAAGAAGAAAATTATGATGCCAATTTAATTGCGCAATTAGACGATTTGGTAACCAACTTCGAGGAAGCCAATTTCGAGATCGTAAAACACAGAGCTACCTTTAAAAATCAGTTACGAGAAAGCGGAAAGTTGTTTGAAAGTCATCAGCATTTAGAAGATTTAAAACCGCAAGAAGTCTTTCAGAAATTGTTGGCGCAACACAGTTATGCGGAAGAAGTCAAAGAAAAAGTGAATATCGCTTTTCAAGAATTATTGGAAGAAGTGAATTCCAGAAATTAATAATTAAAAATTTTCGTCACTCTGAACTTGATTCAGGATCACATTATAAGTGTAAATGATTTTGATGAGATGCTAATAAATTCAGCATGACGTAAGTTAAAATAGCTAAGGTCAAGATATAAAATAACTTGAATGAAAATATTAAAAATAGCTTTTAAAAATATCAACTCGCTGCGTGGCGAGCACGAAATAGATTTTACCAAAGAACCGTTTTTGCAAAACAGTTTATTTGCCATTACCGGACCAACAGGTAGCGGAAAAACTACGATTCTCGATGTCATTTCTTTAGCGCTATTTAATCAAGTGCCGCGATTGGGGAAATTGAGTACTGCCGAAGTGTTAAAAAAAGGTGCTATTCTTACGCGCAATCAAAAAGAAGCCTACACTAAAATTACGTATGAATGTAAACAAGGCGTTTTCGCTTCTACTTGGCAAATTTCTACCGCCAGAACCGGAAATCTACGCGATTACCATATGGAATTGGCGAATTTAGAAAGCGGACATTTAGATTTAAAAAAGTCCGATGTTCCCGGTAAAAATGAAGAACTAATTGGCTTAAACTACGACCAATTCATCAAATCTGTGGTATTGGCGCAAGGCGAATTTGCCAAATTCTTGCAAGTACCGAAAAAAGAACGCGGCGCACTTCTAGAAAAAATTACCGGAACTCAAATTTACCGCAGAATTGGTCAGGAAGCCTTCTTAAAATATAATCAGGTTAAAAAAGACACCGAAGAAAAACGGCTTAAAATTGAAACTTTTAAAGAGCAATTATTAGCTGAAGAAGTTTATGCCGAAAAGCAAACTAAGGCTGAAAAACTACAACTCGAAAAGAAGAACTTAAACCTTTCTATTCAAAAAAATTCGGAAGCGATTACGTTGAAAGAGAACTTACAGCATCAACAAAAAGAACTTTTAGCTACCGAAAAACAGATTACTCAAATTAAAACTTTAACAACTGAGTTTGAAAAAGAAAAAGGAAAAAAACTCAAGCAACACGAAGAAATACAGTTTTTCTCTGAAGATTTGAATGCTTGGCAAAACCTTCAAAAAGAGAAAAAAAGCAACACAGAGCACATTGATGAAATTCAACAGAATTTAAAAGACTTTCAGCAAAAGCGAACGCATTTACAGACGGATTTCTCTTCAACTTTTCAGTTAGAAATTAGTCCGCAAAATGCTTCTGAAAAACTCAATGATTATAAAGAAAAAGTTCGAACATTAATTACAGAGCGAAGCGAATTGTTATCGGTTTACAGAACTTCTGAACAACATATTTCCGGTTTACTAAAAGACTTTCAGTTTAATTCAAAGCCTTCAAATACAGGCATTTTTCAGCAAGAGTTAAAAGAAAAACAACACGAAAAATCTAGCGCTTTTGAAAAGTTGAATAAGAAGTTTCAGCTTGAAGATAAATCGATCCCTGTTTGGCAAGAAGAAATTCAGCAGCAGTTAAAACTAACTCGTGCTGCGGAAAAAGAGGATTTTCAACTACTTCAATTAAAGAAAGACCTCAACCAAAAATCGGAAGAGCTGAAAAAAATCAATACTTCCTTAAAAAATTTACCACAACAAGTAGAAAAACTTCAGCAAGAATTAAAACTGAAAAATGCACAGCTCGAAACCAAGCAAAAAACCTTAGAAGTTGAGCAATTGCAAAAACAGCTGGAAGATTTTCGTAAAGATCTGGTTGAAAATGAACCTTGCCCGTTATGCGGATCGACGCATCATCCGTTTGCTTTAGCGCATCCAGAAGTTGAAAATCACTTAAAAACAGAAGTTGAAGCCTTGCAAAAAACAATTCAGCAATTACAACAAGAGCTCACTCGCGAAAAAACGCAATGGCAACAATTTCAGCAGCACCAGGAAAAGCTTGAAAAGGAAATTACGCCAACTGAAAGCTTATTAACAGGAAAAGAAAAAGAGTTTGAAGAAAATTTCGCCGTAATTCTTCAGCAGAAGAAAGAACAATCTTTTGCTGAAATGGAAACGAAACTAGAAACTAATTTAAAAGAATTAGACCAAGCTAAGCAACTAAAAGAAGACTTAGCTCAACTTCAAGAATTATCAGAAAAATCTAGAGAATTAGCGGAGTTAATCGCTAGAGGAAAAGCAAAAAGTGAAGCGATTGAAACTCTTTTTAAAGGAAGCAATTTTGAAAAAGAAATCAACACTGTAGAAACTTCTTGGAATAGAAATGAACAAGATATTTTTCAGCAACAAAAATTACTTGAAACTACAGAAAAATCGCTTACAGAAGTAAACGAGAAATTAGCGAAATTAACCAAAACACTCACTACTCAACTTATCGAAAAAGGCTACCAAAGTATTGAAGAGGCTTTATCGTTACGACTTACCGCTACGGAAGCTCAGGCTTGGCAAAAAGAGCGAGAACAGCTTCAACAAAAGGGAATTGAGTTAAAAACGCTTCAGCAAAAATTACAGGAAGAAATCAAAAAGCTACAAGAAAAAGATAGCGAAACGAGTCTGGAAAAACTGCAAGAGCAACTTCAGCAGGAAAAAGAAAGCTTAACTAAAAATGACGAGGAACTTAACGAAGTTTCACGCTTATTAAAAAATCAAACAGAAAATTTAAAGCAAATTGAAAAATTGCAAAATGAAGTAGATAAACAGCTAAAACAATCGGAACATTGGAAAATTTTAAATGATTTGATCGGTGATAAAACCGGTAATAAATTCAACGATTTTGCTCAAGATCTAACTCTAGCGCAACTTTTACAACTTGCGAATAAACGTCTAATGAATTTAAGCGACCGTTATCGCATCGATCAACCAACCGATGAGGAAGATGATAGTTTAGTCGCGATCGATGAGCATATGGGCGGTCAACGGCGTTCTATTAAAACGCTTTCGGGTGGCGAAACCTTCATTTTAAGTTTAGCGCTCGCTTTAGCCCTTTCTGATCTGGCTTCTCGAAATATAGAAATTAACAGTCTTTTTATCGATGAAGGTTTTGGGACTTTAGACCCCGAGACTTTAGATCAAACGCTCGACACCTTAGAAGTTTTACAGGCAGAATCTTCCAAAATGATTGGGGTGATTAGTCACGTAGAAAGTTTAAAAGAACGCATTGCAACGCAAATTCAACTCACGCAAAACGGTCAAGGCTATAGTAATTTGAAGATTGTGTAATCGAGTTTTTTATATATATTAGCGATTTAAAACTTATCCATCTACTTATGAAAAAATTATTGTTTACTATAGCTTTAGCAATGTTAATTTCTAATTGCTTTGCACAACAAGAACAGAAGTCCCAAAAAGACAGTATCGCTGATCCGTTTCAAAAATACAATGAAGTAAAATTAAATGGGATAATTCTGCTAATTGGCGCGTTCGAAGCGAGCTATGAAAGGAATTTAAATAGTGAAAGCTCTATTGGTGCTTCTGTATTTATACCTTATGATAATGAAAATTTAGATGGCTCCTTGAATTATTACTTCTCTCCATATTATCGTGTATTTTTCGGTAAAAAATATGCTGCAGGTTTTTTTGTTGAAGGTTTTACGATGATTAATTCTAATGAGGGAGATGCATATTACGAAGATGAGGTATTTTTAGACTATCGAGATGATAACTTTTTAGATTTAGCATTAGGTTTGGGCCTTGGTGGTAAATGGGTAACCAAAAATGGAATTGTATTTGAGTTGAATGCAGGAATCGGTCGAAACTTAATAAATACAGAAAAAACCGATATGATAATTGTAGGTAAATTTGGTTTTAACATAGGTTATCGTTTCTAAACCCTAAAAATATATTCAATAAAAAAAGCCTCAATTTCTTGAGGCTTTCTTGTGTAATCTATTCTATAATTTAAAAATCCCTACCTTCATCAAAAGCTTCTAGGTACTGAGCTACGCGCTGTACGAACTGCCCACCTAAAGCTCCGTTTACCACACGGTGGTCGTAACTATGTGATAAGAACATTTTGTGTCTAATTCCTATAAAATCTCCTTCCGGGGTTTCAATTACTGCAGGAACTTTTCTAATCGCTCCTAACGCTAAAATCCCTACCTGTGGTTGATTGATAATTGGCGTTCCCAATACGCTACCAAAAGTTCCCACGTTGGTTACTGTGTAAGTTCCCCCTTGGGTTTCGTCCGGTTTTAATTTACCTCCACGTGCCCGATTCGCCAAGTCGTTTACTTTCTTAGCTAAACCAACCAAGTTTAACTGGTCGGCATTGTGAATTACCGGTACAATTAAATTACCATCAGCAAGTGCAGCTGCCATTCCTAAATTAATGTTTTTACGCTTAATAATTTTATCTCCATCAACCGAAATATTAATCAATGGGAAGTCTTTAATGGCTTTTGCTACCGCTTCCATAAAAATTGGAGTAAAGGTCAATTTTTCCCCTTCACGCTTAGCAAATTCATTTTTGACTTTATTTCTCCAATTCCAGATCTTGGTAACATCAACTTCAATAAATGATTGTACATGCGCTGAAGTTTGTACACTATTCACCATATGGTGAGAAATCATTTTCCCCATTCGGGTCATTTCAATAATTTCATCTTCCCCATTTACACTAATAGGCGCTGCGACTGGTTTTGGTGCAGATTTTTGAGAAGCACTAGCAGGTTTTGCAGCCGGTTGAGCTGGTTGTTCTCCTCTATTTTTAACGTAAGCTAAAATATCGTCTTTGGTTACCCGGCCATCTTTCCCGGTTCCGTTTACGTTTTCCAGTTCTTCTAAACTGATATTTTCTTCTTTGGCAATATTCTTCACCAATGGAGAATAAAAACGCTCACTATCGGAATAATCTTCGTTACTTGCCGTAGCTTTTGCTTGACTCACGGTTTCTTCTACCGCAGCTACGTTTGCTGAAGATTCTTCGGTTGAAGTAGTGGTAGTTTCATTACTCCCGCTACTTTGTTCTACTTCGCCTTCGGTTTCTATAATAGCTATGGTTTGGCCTACTTGAACTACATCATCGGGTTCAAAAAGTTTCTCTACCAAGACACCATCTACTTCACTGGGAACTTCGCTATCTACCTTATCGGTTGCGATTTCCAATACTGCTTCATCTTCCTCGATGGTATCACCAACTTCTTTTAACCAATTTGTAATGGTTGCTTCTGCAACACTTTCTCCCATTTTGGGTAATTTCAGTTCAAATTTTGCCATATCTTAAACCCTAAGGTGTAATTTTTGTTTTAGATTGCGAATTTAATAAAAAATCAATCAAAAAGTAATTATTTTTCAATAATCAAAACTCAAGAATCGCTCCCTGACTTGTACTTTTATCACTTCCGACGATAAAATTAAAATTTAAAGGTTTTATTCGAAAGTAATTTTGCTTGATTTTAAGATTTTCCATGATACTAAAAATTTCTTGATAGTCCATAGTTTCTGCATCAAAAATTAATTTTGAATTTTGAATATCATAGTTTTTTAATTCTTTTGGATGAATATGTTTTATTTCTGAATGAATTTTTTGCTGAAGCCGCTCAGGAATTCCCTTCGTACTTAACCAATATACGTTCTCATAAGTGCAAAGTGTTTTGTTTTCATGTTTTACACGATGTAAAAATTTAGCCAAATTAAGTGACATATTGATGGCTGGATTCAACAATCCAGTTTTCTGAAAGTGTTTTTGGTAAAAAATCTTCATTGCTCCATAAAAGCGCTTTCGGTATTTTTCATCTTTCAACGTACTTTCTCCTTTGTAATGCAGTACTTTTTCCGTTCCTAAATAATAATTTTGGTAACCGGCTTTTAAAAATTTGTAGGACAAATCGATGTCTTCCCCGTACATAAAATAATCTTCATCGAGACCGCCAATTTCTTCGTAGCGTTCTTTCAGCATCAACATAAACGCACCGACCAAGACATCTACTTTTCCGGTTTCTTCTTCGCCTAAAGCTGAATAATATTTCTTTTCAAGTTTAGCGAGTTTTTGAAGTGCTACTTTGGGTGTGGGCAAATTTCGTTTGGATTCGGGAAGAAAATTTCCGGTGCCATCTATTAACTTTGGTCCCAAGGCTCCCAAATCTTGATAATTTTCAGCAAACTGCAATAAATTTTTAAAAACAGTTTCACTTACTACGGTATCGGGATTCAACAAACAAATGTATTTCCCTCTTGCTAATTTTACCCCGGCGTTATTTCCTTTACTGAAACCTACGTTTTCTTGATTCTGAATTAAACTTACTTCAGGAAAATAATGTTTTACCCAATCGCAACTTTGGTCTTCGGAATTGTTATCAACCACAATAATTTCTGAAGGAATTTGTTGAAGTGCCTTTTCTACACTCGAAAGGCATTGCATCAAATAATAAGGGACTTTATAGTTGAGAATAATTACTGAAAGTTGAATCACCATCTTAACTTTTAAGTGAGTTTTCAAAAGGGACGCGGTGTAAAATACTTCTCCCTAACGTCACCTCATCGGCATATTCTAGTTCATCCCCTACTCCAATTCCACGGGCAATGGTAGAAGTAGTTACTTCAAAATCCTGTAATTGTTTGTAGATGTAAAAATTGGTAGTATCGCCTTCCATCGTGCTGCTTAGGGCAAAAATGATTTCGGTGACTTCACCATTTTTCACTTTATCGATCAAAGTTGAAATATGCAGTTGATTGGGTCCCACGCCATCCATCGGACTTATTTTACCGCCCAATACGTGATACAATCCTTTATATTGACTGGTATTTTCAATAGCCATCACATCCCGAACATCTTCCACCACACAAACTATGCTTTTTTCCCGATTGGGATTGGCACAAATTTCACATAAATCGTGATCACTAATATTATGACAGTTTTTGCAAAATTTCACTTCGGTTTTTAAATCTACCAAAGCTTTGGCCAAATGTGTAGTTTGTTCTTCGGGCTGTTTTAGTAAATGTAAGACCAAACGTAACGCCGTACGCTTTCCAATTCCCGGAAGTTGTGCCATCTCGTGTACGGCATTTTCCAACAATTTTGAAGAAAAATCCATAGCCGCGAATTTACAAATTTAAAACGGGTGATTAGCGTTTTAAGGTAAAATTACTTTTGAAAGATTTGTTAATAATAGTCCCGTCCGGCAGTGGTTCTACGTATTCTACTAAAAACCAATAATCGTTGGAAGGCATTTGTTTACCGTGATAGCTTCCATCCCAGCCTCTTGAAGAAGGTGACAAGCTTTTTAAAAGTTTCCCGAACCGTGTAAAAATTAAAATTTTAGCGTTAGCATTCTGCTGCTGAAAGCCTTTTATGTTCCAAGTATCATTAATGCCATCTTGATTGGGTGTAAAAAACCTAGGATAATCAATGAAGGTGGTCGTTTTAAAACTGCTTCCACAACCTTCGGTGTGACGACCTGTGACAACAAACTGTCCGCCACCTTCTACCGTAAAAGTTATGGTATTGGTTTCATCTAGCTGTTTCCAATCTTCTCCATTGATGCTGAATTCATAAGTTCCTATTCCGGTAACATTTGAAATGGTAATGGTATGCTGTTCTTCAAAATTCAAATTGCTTCGTTCTATTTCAAAACTTGGAGGCGCATCGGTATAGGCATCTAACTCAAAACTACTTACCGCAAAGCAATCGGTAAAATTTTCATCTTCCACCCTTACCCAAATTTCTTGTGGGAGGGGTGCTGTATTTTCAAAAGAAACCGGTAAAAGTATGGGATTATTTCTGTTTTCCGCTTCATTTTGAGAAGTGTAATAATTCACTTGATAACCGCTATCTACATTTGATAAAGCAATGGAATCATTTACTGTTAAATTGTAAACCACCTTACCGTCTTTATTTCCATCGCATTCATAAAAATCGATTAAATTATCGCCTACTGAAATTCCGTTAAGAGTTATACTAATCGATTCATTTTGCGTGGCTGAACATCGAATACTTCCATCAGGATTTTCAATATATGTATTAATTACTAACACAGTTACCTCATCATCTACAAATAAATCAAAAATTGAAGTTCCTGAAGCATCTAACTGAATTTGTTGCATACTCCCTCCATCAATTTCATATTCTACTATCGCATTAGCAGAACCTGAAAATTGTATTTCAACATCTCTTGGTGCACAAATTGGATTTTCTGAAGCATCAATCTGAATATTATCAATTTGATTGATAATTAAATTAAACTCAGTCACATTCGTACATTGAGTAGAGTTACTGGTGACTTTTGCATAAATCGTTTGTACACTTTGAGTTGAAGTATAATTATCTGTTAAGGGATTAAGATTATCAGTCGCATTGGCTAAAGTTTCATAAAAATCGACCGTGTTTTCAGATAAATTTGAATTGATACTACTTCTTAAACTTCCCAGATTAAAATTGGCGCTACCGGTATCACTACACTCTTCTAGATCTGCTATTAAATTTGCCACAGGCGGTTCAGGAAATGCACCGGTACCTTCAGAGGCAGTTCCCGTCCAATTAATTTCAAAACCGCCATTCCCAATGGGCCTATCGATAACAATATAATAGAACTCTCCACTCTGCACATCCATCCATTCCACATAGCTATCGCCATCGGGACCCGGACCTTCAAAATTTTCCATGGCTGCATTACCAATACCAGTATGATTATTGGTTTGTCCTGCCGCAATGGGATTGGTGGTAGAGCATCGGATTGGTGAGGTCAAACTTGAACAATCTTCATTGGGACCATATACCCAAAAATCATAATCAACAGCCATAGCGGTATTATCTGGAATTAAATCGAAACCTAACGTACCTGATTGTACAACATCTACCCGTATCCAAATAGAATTATGTTCTTGACTGGAACAACCTGACACTTCTTGTATTCCCGCTCCACTAGCATTGGAACTAAAACTTCCATTACCACAAATAACAATGGCATCTACGCAATCATTGGGTGGTTGTGCTTTTATTAAAAAGGAGCACATGACTAAGAAGCCAAGGAATATAAATTTCATAAGACTGAGAAAAATAAAAAGTCAGTCTAAAATAAGACTGACTTTATGTTTTATAAAATTACAATTTATTTTTACTTCTTAACAATAATAAACTCCGATCTTCGGTTTTGGGCATCCTCTTCTTCGGTACAATTAGCACCGCAATCTATTTTCGGTTCGGTGCTTCCCATCCCTTGTCCGCTAAGCCTGTCTTTTGAAATTCCTTTGGAAATTAAATATTGAACGGTAGATTGTGCACGTTCGTTAGAGAGTTTTTTGTTGTAAGAAGCGCTTCCTTTAGAATCGGTGTGTGATTTTACCATGATATTCATATCAGGGTATTTTTGCATCACACGGACTAATTTATCTAACTCTTTGGCACCTTGTTGGGTGATAAAACTTTTATCGAATTCAAAATAAATATTATCCAGTTTTACTTCGGTTTCGGTAATTTCTACTTCTTCCGGCGTTAGGAATATTTCTTTTTTGTTAACGCCATGGACCGGTTTTTCAATCATCACCATTTTGGTTTCATAACCTGGGTTAGAAATTTCTAGTTGATACGGATGTTCACAAGAAACCTCAAAAATTACTTTTCCCTCAGCATTGGTTTTCGTGGTGGTAATTTTATTTCCTTGTTCATCTAAAATAGCAACCTCAGCATTGGTGATTAGAGCTTGAGTCTTTTCATCTTTAATTAAATTCAGCAACTCTGCTTTACAAATCCCTTTCGCCACATAAAGCTGGTCGATACCGTCACGATTAGAGGCAAAATAGCCATTTTTGTTTTCCATATCCATACTGAAAGAGAAATCGTCTTTTTCCGTATTAATAGGTGTTCCCATATTTTCAGCTTTTTCTCCGTTTTCTAACTCAAAACTAAACACATCAAATCCTCCTAAACCTTGTCTTCCATTGGTGGAAAAATACAATACATTTTCCCGTACGGAAGGAAATCCTTCTTTAGCAGGTGTATTAATTTTATCGCCTAAATTAACTGGTTTCCCAAGGGAATTTTCAGAAAATTCAACTTTCCATAAATCGGTATCTCCTAAACCGCCCGGCATATCGGAAGCAAAATATAAAGTTTTTCCATCGTCACTCAACGCCGGATGGGTAACCGAATACTCCGAACTATTAATGGAAAGCGGTTTAATGTATTTCCATTCGCCATTTACTTTCTTAGCTAAGTACAACCCTTGTTGGGCAATTTTAGTTCTCCCTTTCCCTTTTTTATATAAACCTTCTTCGTGACCGTCTTTAGAGAAAACCATTAAATTTCCCTCTTTGCTAATGGTTACCGGCCCGTCGTGGTGATTGGTATTGATATTTTCCACAGGTTCCGGCTCTGCCTCACCATTTTGATTCACTTGAAAAATATCTAAAAAGGGTTGGTTGGACCATTTATCTTTTTTGTTGCTTTTGTTTCGGGTACTTACAAAATATAAGGTATTCCCAACAGCAATTGGTCCAAAATCGGTAAATTCTTTACTGCTGTACGGAAGTTTTTCTACCGTGAATTTTGCATCATCGGAAGATAACTTCGGAATATAATTAGGGTTTTCTAAATGTGCAATTGCTCGTGGATCTTTCGGCTTTAGCTCCGCAAACTTATCTAACTGCTCGTTAGCTTCTTTATATTTCCCTTGTGATTTTAAAGTTTGCGCATAATTGTAATAGGTTTCAGCATCCTGTTTTTTTTGAACGGCTTTGCTATACCATTTGGACGCTTCTTGAATATTAAAAATTTTATAGTAACTATCGCCCAATTGTTTGTAAACGTAAGTATTGGCTTTACCTTTATCTACCAATTCCAAGTATTCATCAATGGCATCTACATATTCATAATTAGCGAAAAGCTGATCAGCTTCTTCTGTATTTTGATTTTGTGCCACCAAAAAACCACTTGCCAAAAAGCTTCCTAAGAGTAAATATTTTTTTATCATTTTAGTTGAGTTTAGGATATGGCTTACAATTTATGAAAGTTTTTCAGAATAAATTACTTCTAGACGAAATTCAAGCATTGAAGATTGTTATTTAAGTAATCTATATTAGTAAGTTTGCATAAAACTTATGATTCCGTATGAAGCCTATCCATATCCTTTTACTTATTGGTTTATACTTCGCAGTATTAATGCTCATTTCTTATTTTACGGGAAAGAACGATAGTAACGATGCATTTTTTAAAGCCGAAGGAAAATCGCCTTGGTATGTGGTTGCTTTCGGGATGGTGGGAGCCTCACTTTCCGGAGTTACGTTTATCTCGGTCCCTGGTTGGGTTCGCGATGCTGAATTCAGTTATATGCAAGTAGTTTTGGGCTATCTGGTGGGGTATTTCGTGATTGCGTTTGTATTGCTTCCTATTTATTACAGCTTAAATGTAACTTCTATTTATCAATATTTAAAGGAACGCTTTGGGAATGTAAGTTATAAAACCGGAGCTTTCTTTTTCTTTATTTCCCGAGTATTGGGAGCTTCTTTCCGGCTATTTTTAGTAGCCACCGTATTGCAGTATTTTGTTTTTGATGCGTGGAATATTCCTTATTGGGTAACCGTCGTCATTTCTATTTTATTGATTTGGATTTACACTTCGCGTGGTGGAATTAAAACCATTGTGTGGACCGATACGCTGCAAACCTTATTTATGCTGGGTTCGGTGATTATCGCTATTTATTTTATTTCTGAAGAATTGCAGTGGAGTTTCAGTGACTTTTTTACCGCACCGGAATTAGATAAATATACGAGTACTTTTCATTTTGAAAGCATTCTCGATAAAAATTACTTCTTCAAAGCTTTTTTTGGAGGAATGTTCATTACCATTTGTATGACGGGTCTGGACCAAGATATGATGCAGAAAAACCTGACTTGCAAAACCTTAAGCGATGCTAAGAAAAATGTGCTTTCTTATAGTTTTGTGTTTATTCCGGTAAATATTCTCTTTTTGTTTTTAGGAGCGCTTTTATTTATTTACGCTGAACAGCAAGGAATTGGAATTCCGGTTTTAGATGGAAAGGAAAAAACCGATTTGTTATTTCCTGAAATTGCACTTAACGGAACCATGGGATTGGGACTTGGGGTTATTTTTCTGCTTGGTTTAATTGCAGCCGCCTATTCTAGCGCCGATAGTGCGTTAACTTCACTTACCACTAGTTTTTGTGTAGATTTTTTAGATATTGAAAATAAAGAGGTTTCCCTTCAAAAAGGACTTCGAAAACGCATTCACGTCGTGATAAGTGTGCTTCTAATTGTGGTAATTATCTCCTTTAAATATTTATTGGATACCAGCGTCATCGATACGTTACTCACTGTGGCCAGCTATACATATGGACCTTTATTAGGTTTATTTAGCTTCGGAATTTTCACGAAATGGAAAGTAAACGACCAATGGGTTTGGTTGGTAGCTGTTATTTCAGTCGCTCTCACAGCAGTTCTAGGGAATTTACCTGCGGAATATCTTGGCGGTTATCATTTTAATTATGAATTACTTATCGTTAACGGATTAATTACTTTTCTCGGTTTAGTATTGATTCGTCGAAAGTAAAACCAACGTACAAGCTACTTCAACTTGTATTTTATTTTCCCGCAGCATTTTGTAAAAATCAGGATTTTCGGTACCGGGATTAAAAATTACCCTTCTTGGATTCAAGCTAATAATGTATTCATAATAATCCCGTTGACGCTTCGGATTTAAATAAAGGGTAACTGTATCTATATTTTGAAAATCTTTTAGTTTAGTTTCAATTTTCACATCTTCCACTTCCCCTTCCCGTAAACCAATTGCTTTCGTGGTTTGCTCATTGTTACGTAATCTTGTAATCGCAATATTTGAATATCGATTTGGTTTTAAAGAAGCTCCAATTACTAAAGTTTCATTTTTTGTAGCCATCATTGCAACATCGTGTTTTATGGTTCGTCCTTAAGATAGAAGAAGCAATGAAGAAGAGAAAATATTTAACCAAATTTTCATAGTTGAGGTAAAGAAATTTATTTGGTTAATAAAAAACCCGTCAAAAAAATGGCGGGTTTTTAAAAATATTAAAGATATATTATCAAATTGTTAAACTTGGTTAATTCATGCAACTTTTTAAGAATTTATTCGTCTATTACTATAGTGAGTGTTAGTTATAATTTATTTGAATTAGCCTTTAAAAAAATCTATCGACTAACAATATTATTTTGGCAAACCCCTTGAGTGTTTACTTGAGGGGTTATTTTTTACCAGTTAATCACTGCACTTGCCCACGTAAAACCACTACCAAAAGCAGCTAAAACTACGTGATCTCCTTCTTTTATTTTACCCTGTTCCCAAGCTTCGGTTAAAGCGATGGGAATTGAAGCCGCAGTCGTATTTCCATATTTCTGGATATTATTAAATACCTGCTCATCATTCAGTTTAAATTTTTGTTGAATGAATTGCGAAATCCTCAAATTGGCCTGATGCGGAATTAACATATCGATATCTGAAACTTCCAATCCGTTATCTTGTAGACCTTCCATAATCACTTCAGAAAAACGTTGTACGGCATTTTTAAATACAAACTGACCGTTCATATAAGGATAATACGGAATATCTTCTTGCGGATTCTCCGCTATAATCTCTGGCACCCAATGCATGGTACTTGGTCCTTTTAAGGATAGTTCTAAGGCGTGTTTTCCTTCTGAGTGTAAGTGTGTAGATAAAATTCCTTGTCCGTTGTGGTCGCTTCTGGTTAAGACAGCCGCTCCTGCTCCATCTCCAAAAATCACGGAAACGCCGCGACCACGCGTTGTCATATCCAAACCTCCTGAATGGTTTTCACTCCCAATCAAAAGCACGTTTTTATACATTCCGGTTTTTATAAATTGATCGGCTACCGAAAGTCCGTAGATAAAACCGCTACATTGGTTCCTCACATCTAAGGCCGGACAGGTATTAATGTCTAGCATTTCTTGTACTTGTACACCACAACCCGGAAAATAATAATCGGGACTCAAAGTGGCAAAGACAATTAAATCGATATCATCTTTATCTATCTTGGCTCTTTCTAACGCGATTTTAGCGGCTTTTACGCCCATTACTGCGGTAGAATTCCCGTCGTTTTTAATGTGTCGTCGTTCTTTAATGCCAGTACGCTCGGTAATCCATTCGTCATTGGTTTCCATCATTTTGGAAAGGTCGTCGTTGGTGACTACATTTTCGGGAACGTAATAGCCCAGTCCGGCAATTTTTGATTGATATAACATTCGTATATTTTTTTAATTTTTTGAAGCAAAAATAGAAGAATCCTAAAATTCGACACGAGCAATATACATATTATTAAAATTGAACGGAAAAATAGCCTTTAGTTATTGTATGCACGCATAGGAAATAGAGGGGTGGAAGTTAATTTAAACTTACGCCAAAAACGAAAATCAATGGTTTTTAAAGTTTTCTAAACTTTTTAATTTGAATTAAAAATTGTGATTTTCTTATTGTAGAAAAAATAAAATAAGCTGATTAACATTGAATATAAAAAAACTGCAATATTGTTTATACCCATAAGAAATAGAGCTATAATTAAAAAGGTATAACTAAAAAGGATAAAGCCAATTTTGATTTTCTTAAAATAATAATATTTACCCAAAAAAAAGAAAATACCAAAAAGAAGATAACCTAATAATATTATCCATTGTTTAATCTCTTTATTTTTAGACAAAAACATAACCAATAAGAACCAAAAATAGCCAAGGACCTCAAGTAGAATAGAAATGTAAATAATAATTTTTAAAGATTGTTTTATTCTTGATTTCATTTCTATGATTGATTAAAAACTAAGTTAATCAAAATTCCCGACTTCTATCCTCGTTCAGTTGTATCTCGCTGAGCTATTATTTGATATCTTGTTTTATTTTTTTCTCCTATTTTTTCAAATAGATTTAATACCAATCCTTTTTTTAGATCCCTACTGGCAGTGGCTGAAGAAATATCTTTAAAAACATTCATATAATCTTTTCTTGAAAATTCCTCTTTGTTAATGAAGTTAATAAAATACTCAAGACGGTCATTTTCCGTTAGCGTTCTATTATTGTAAGCCAAAAGCTTATTGATAGAAGTATCGATAACTGTAAGCATATATTCAATAAACTTGGTAGAATTTCCTGCTCTATCACTTTGTGCTAAAGCTTGATAGTATTTTTCCTGATCTTGACTAATTAATGTTTCAAAAGGTAAAAACTCAAAAACAGGATATCTTTCCATTAAAATTAGAGTTTGCCATAATCTTCCCATTCTTCCATTACCGTCTAAAAACGGATGAATAAATTCCATTTCATAATGAAAAACACAACTCTTGATTAACTCAATTTCTTCAGATTTTTTTAAATACTCAAATAAATCTTTCATCAAATAGGGTACATTGGTAAATGAAGGGGCTAGGTGTTCAATTTTTGAACCTTTTGCAATTCCAACTCCTTGTTTTCTATATTTTCCGGCATCATCAATCAAGTTCTTCATTAAATGTTGATGTGCTTTCAGAAAACTGCTCTCCTTATGCGAATCATATCGATGTAAATTTCCATAAATCTCGATCGCATTTAGAACTTCAACAACATCTTTTTTAGGGCCAATCACCCTTTTCTTTTCTAATAGTGCGGTTATTTGTTCTTCCGTAAGGGTATTTCCTTCGATTTTTAAAGAGGAATGAATAGTTTTAATTCTGTTTTGTTTTCTCAGTTTAGGAGAAGCTTTATTTAAGTAATTGGCGTTAACTTCTCCTATTTTTTCTGAAATAGAGGTTATTAATTTTAATAGTTCTGGAGTGATTTGGTAAGGTAGCTTCATTTTATGATAGTATCAAATGACACTATCAAAGATACATCCATTTTGGGAAATATAAAGTTGGAATTTTCACAACATCAAATTTCCCAGCCTATTTCTCCCCTATTTTTCAACCAGCGGTTTAAATCCTCCATAGACCATCCTACTGGCGTCAAAAATCAATTTTTCTGCGTTGGTTAAGGGTTCGACTAATGCTGCCATCCTTGGGTCTTGGGGTACTTTTTTGTTGGCGGAATCCCGGACTTCTTTTGAAGGAAAAACCACCCAACCGAATACAATTTCTTCGTCTTCTTTTGCTTCTACAGCTTCTGTGAAAGATTTTGTGCCTTCCAAAGACAACTCATCCCCCACAAATTCGAAGTAAGCAATAGCACCGTATTCTTTCCAGATTTCAGCAACTTTTTCTGCTACCTTTTTGTATTCGTCTATATAAATGCGAGGGATGGGAAGTACATAACCGTCTATATAGTTTTTCATGAGTAATATTTATCTTTTGGTTGAGAATAAACTTCTGTGACGAAGTTAGGAAAAGTACAATATATAGGATTGGTGGTTTTATGCTTGGATTCTTGTTTGTAGATACCTGAATTATACTTTACTGGTTATAATATTTAAGCTATCATACTTGCAATATTTACTAAATTAATTGGATGCTTATCAGTTATCTCTTTTAATTCCGGATCATAGTTATCAAAGATTAATTTACAATCATTCATAAGTTTCTTTGAGATTTTATTTAATTCTTTAAATTCACAAATACTTACATATGTAGAGTTTTGTTCTGCAAATGATTTAACAGTAGATATTTTAATTTCTTCAATTTTTTGGACTTGAATATTATCTTCGAAATCAATTTCTGCTTTATACAATTTCCCTTCAATCACTACCACTGGAAAATAAATATTTAAAAATTTCTTATTGGATTTATTGGACTTCTCAACTAAATACTCAGTAGCACTTAATACACTTTGAATTGCAGAAAAGGCCATATCCTTTCCATTATCATTGAATGCCCTAACAATAGAATACCCCATTTTCTTTTTATTAGGAAATAAAAGGTTAGATTTAAATTTAGAGTTTTTATTAATCTTTTCTAAGAGAAAATGACCATTTCTAGTAGTCATAATAGGAAAGTGATTACTAGAAAAATTTGAACTGTGATTATTATAAAATCCAACCCAAGGTTTTTCTGTAGATAATTTACATTCAATAACAAACGTAAGATTTATCCATACGTCATTAATAGACTTTGTTATGTGAGCTATAATATCAGTTTCTCTTGATTTACCAGATACTGGATCTTCAAAAGAAATTGATTGAGCAACATTAAATCCTGCTTTAGCAAAAGTTTTAGCTACTTTTAATTCTAATGGATACCCATTTTTATTAATCCATTTTTTTATTTTATCTTCCAATATTTTTTAATTTCTGACAACAGTACTATATATTTTATTTTTTGAAATTTGGAAAACTAAGATAGCTAAAATTACCAACTTTTATGCTTACGCGGTTGTGCTTACAAAATACAACTGCAATTGCTAACTAAGTTTTCGTAACCCGTTTTAGTTTGTTACTTTAAAATATGTCATTATACCAATTAATATCATAATTCCATAAAATGCCAATGATATATTTAGATACAAATTCAAGTATATATTTTTAAAAGGAACAAATACTTTTTGCATATACATTTTCAAGCAATAAATAACAATGGCTGGCACTAATGAAAGTAAAGGAATAACTATAATAGATGCTATTAATGTCATTGAAATCTCTTCGAAAGTGGCATTAATTCCAATATTTTCAGTTAAATGGTAATAAATAATGAAATTTAGAACAATTGAAATTATTAAAAATATTGGTCTTTTCATTCATTAGTTTTTTTATTTAGTTTTATTGCCAAATTTTTGTCGAAATTCAGAAATCAGATTATCAATTCTTCCTTTTTCCTTTGACCATTTCCCATGATAATGTTCAAGTCGTTTTTCATAATCGTGATACAATTCTCCAACCAAATCAGCTATAAAAATATCCATTTCTCTTATTTTCCATGATTTCCAAAATTCAAATTCCTCATCGTCAATTCTTGTTTGTTTTAGTAATTGCATTATTTCTGACGCTGAGCTTTCCAATCTATGATGAGATGGATATTTTAATTTCCATTCCTCAAATAATTTTTTACTAATTTTTTGAAATCTTTCTGTTATTTTTTGAAATTTAGCTATTTTATTATTCTCCATTTTTAATATTTAAAATTTTTAATTTGAGCTGTTGAGTAATCAACAAATAATCACATTACAATTTCTGATATAAGTTGTCAGTGTTTGTTATATTTTTCCAAACTTTCTAAAAGCTTGAACAGTCTGATATATTCCAAATGCAGAAATAACTCTACCAAAATAATCAATTATATATGATTTATCAGTCAAAATTACTCCATCTATGAAATCAAATTTATGAGTTGGAACAATAAATTGTACATAATATTTCCAATATTCTAATTGGTCATAAGGGATTTTTAAATTTATACTTACCAAGTAATAATCATATATGACTGATGTTGTCGTAAATAGAAATATTATGCCCGCAAACCACCAAAGACCAAAACCATTTGATAAAAAATTTAGACTTAATATTATTAAATCTCCAAAGTTTTTCAATAATTTCCAAAGTTTGAAGTTTTTTAAATTTAGAAAAGATTCGTAAAGAAGTTCTTGAAAGTAGGATGACATTTCTCTATGATGAAACTTTAAGGATTCTATTCTGTTATTTTGCTTAGCAAATTGGTTTTTTATAATTCTGTTTGTTTCTCGATTACATTTTTGTATTGTAGAACCTAAAAAGTAAACACCTTCTTCAATTACACTATTTTTTAAATCTATTATTTTAAATTCCGTATTATAGAAGTATGCATTATTTTCGAAATTGGTTCCAAAAAAATCTGTCTTTCCTTTTTTAACATACGAATCAGTTAAATTGATTTTTTCTCTAAAATTCGCCCATCTAAAACTTAAATTTTTTTTGTAAATAGTGTTCCAAGCATTTACTTTTTTATTGAATATAGAACTTTGGAAGCTAACATTTTTAATAAAAACAGAATCGTTTAAATTTAATTCTTTTTCAAATCTACTACTTGAGAGATCAAGTGTTTCTTCAAATCTACAATGCGATAAATTTATACTATTTGGATAATATTTTGGAAATGTTGTTGTTGAAAGAAATTTTACACCTTCAAAATCTACATTTGTAGAAAAATAGTAGAATTCTACTGATTCTTTAAAAGTTGCTTTTTTAAAAGATACACTTTTCTGGAAGTAGCATTTTTCGAAAGTTACTTTAGATTCAAATATTACATTTTCAAAATATACTTTTTTCTCAAAACGTGCATCTTTAAAAACAACTGGATCATTAAACTTTTTTTGAATTAACTGAAAATCTACTTCAAATTCAAATGTACAATCTTCGAAATCAAATTTTCCATTACCATAATAAGAATAATCATCTTCGGGCCTATTGATGTAAATTATTAATTCTTCTTCAGATTTGAATGTTTTGAACATAATTTTTTATCTTGCAACCAACTAGTTAACCCAACCAAATATAACAGTTTTTCGTAAGATTTCAATAGACAAACAATTTTCAGTAATCAATATACAGTTAAACAACCTAAATTATTAATCAAATAAAAAAAGCCCAATGGTGATTAATTGAGCTTTCTTTAAAAATTATCTTCGTTTAAAAACTAATTGATATACTTCTTAAAATGATTAATCTTTACCTCAGCCTTTAAATCGTGTAATAGGTTATACAGTCCAAAAAAGGTTCGGTTAATGTAGAGAAAATGCTTGCTTCCGCGATTACCGTTCATTTTTCGGAGTTCGGTATCTTTACTGTATTTTTCGCTTAATTGAGTAATCTTGCTCCAAAAAGTTTCGTCAGAGAAATCAAAAGTTTCCCCGTGAAACGGACTAGTAAACAGGCTCAACATCTCGTAAAATAGGTTGGAGAAATAATCGATTTCCTTTTCGGTATCGTCGGGTCTTAAAATTTCCAGTTCAGAGAGTTTCGCCAAAAAGAATTTTCGGTTATTGATGTTCTCGGGAACGGCTAATTCAAAATAAGGTTTGTAAAATTCTTCGGGTACTTTTTTAATACAACCAAAATCGATGGCAATTAAATTTCGGTCTTCATCGATGAGGAAATTCCCCGGATGCGGGTCGGCGTGAACGGCTTTTAACTCGTGCATCTGGAACATATAAAAATCCCAAAGCGCTTGTCCTAATTTGTCGCCTTCTTCTTTGCTAAAATCTTTCTTTACAAAATCGCTTAAATGTTCGCCTTGCATCCAATCCATCGTGATGATGCGCTCGCTGGAAAGCTCTTCGTAATACTTCGGAAAACGTAAATTTTCAATCTTCGCACAAGCTTCCGAAATAAATTTACTTTGCTCGACTTCCAGTTGATAATCGGTTTCTTCCAGCAACTTCCCTTCTACTTCCTTAAAGTACTTTTCAGAATCTTTTCCCTGTAGGTTAAACATTTTAATCGCCACAGGTTTTACCATTGCCAAATCTGAACTTATGCTATCGGCCACGCCGGGATATTGAATTTTCACCGCAAGTTTTTTCCCATCTTTGGTGGCTTGATGCACCTGGCCAATACTCGCTGCGTTAACAGAATTTGGGGTAAAGCTATCGTATAAATCTTCGGGATAAGCGCCTTGATAATTTTTAAAAGTTTTCCGAACCAAAGGTGCCGAAAGTGGCGGAACGCTAAATTGTGCCAAACTGAATTTCTCCACATAAGCGCTAGGCAACAAACTCTTTTCCATGGAAAGCATTTGCGCTACTTTTAACGCGCTTCCTTTTAGGTTTTTGAGTCCGTCGTAAATATCTTCGGCGTTATCTTTATCCAGCTCATCACGGGTAAGTTCTTTGTTGAAGGCTTTCTTCCCGTAATATTTCAGGTAGTTCCCTCCTATTTTCACACCGGTTTTCACCAGCTCGGAAGTCCGCCCAATTTTTCCCGTAGGTATTTTGTCGATCGATTTCATTAGGCCATCTTTTCTTTAAACAAAAACTTCCCGAAATCGAGCACACGCTCTAAAGGTGTATTATCAAATACATCAAAAACGGTATTGACCGACTTTTCAATCGCCACATCGGTCTTTTCAAATTGCGGAGAGTTATCGTCCATCCAGAATTTCAGCAGAAATAAGGTTTGCAACCAAGCCGCTTCTGAAAAAATGCGTTCGTTACGTTGCAACAGTTTTACATTTTTGTCTTTGTTATCTTCTTCAATTAAACCTTTAGCAAAACTGACTACTTTCTTACGCAAACCTTTTAACTGAGTTAAATTTTTCAAGGGTTCACGATGTTCTTTCAGCGTAAACAACACGTAACTTCTGTTGGCGGTAAGCATTTCAAAAAAGGTGAAGTAAAACGTGAGTAGTTTTTCCCGACTTTCAAATTGTTCTACTTCGGGAGATTTGTTCATCAAATCGATGCTTTTCTCGTAGAAGGTATTCCAAATTTCTTGTTGCAAGCCTTCAAAACTTCCGAAAAACTGATAAAACTGCTCTTCGGTCATTTTGTTTTCTTTACAGAATTTATAGACGGTTTTTGGAGTGGTTTCATTTTCTAAAACGTATTCCATATAAAGCGTAATTACCCGCTCTTTCGTCAATTTTACAGTAGATTTTTTGGTAGTGGATGTTTTCTTCGTTGTCGCCATAATTCAATTCTTTCTTCAAATTTACAACTTTGTTTAATTTATTTATTAAAAACTTAAACAAAATGTTTGTTAAATAATTCGTATTCAATTCAACACAATTTTTGTACCTCATTGATATTTTTGAATTGAAACTATTTCTAACTCATAACTAAAAATTCGTCAGTTCGATTTTTTTAAGTGAAACGAAGCAAAATTGTATCGAGAACCGAAGTTTAATTCCAAGTCCTGTTCTCGATACAAAAATCTTATCAGATTTTCACTCGAACTGACGGACTTGGAGTTAATCATCGTAAAATGAATTAGGCGTTTTTATAATCCAATCTTGAAGAAAAACACCCTTCCGACTTATTTCGCTATCGCTTCATAAGCCACCTTCCCTTTGAAGGGAAGGAACGTTTGAGATTTCTTGCAAAATCGGTATGACGTTTATATCAAATGACAAATCTATCTTATTCGCTGTCAGTTTGTCATTTTCTTAGTAATGGTATTTTTTTTGACCTTTCCAAAGCCAATAACTTTTAAAAAATTTACAAGAGATATGGCAACAGGAAAGATTAATGTTTCGGTAGAAAATATATTTCCGCTGATTAAGAAATTCCTTTACAGCGACCACGAAATTTTCTTACGAGAGTTAATTTCTAACGCTACCGATGCAACTTTAAAACTAAAACACCTGACCAGTATTGGCGAAGCTACGGTTGAATATGGCAACCCAGTAATTGAGGTGAAAGCTAATAAAGACAATAAAACGCTTCACATCATCGACCAAGGAATTGGGATGACGAAAGAAGAGGTAGAAAAATATATTAATGAAGTAGCTTTTTCCGGGGCGGAAGAGTTTTTAGAAAAATATAAAGATTCTGCAAAAGATAGCGGAATTATCGGTCATTTTGGACTTGGATTCTATTCGGCTTTTATGGTAGCTAACAAGGTTGAAATCGTTACCAAATCTTATAAAGACGAACCGGCAGCGCATTGGATTTGTGAAGGAACAACAGATTTCACATTAGAGGATGCTGATAAAACAGAAAGAGGTACCGAAATTATTCTTCATTTAAATGAGGATGAAACGGAATTTTTAGAGGAAAACAGAATTTCTGAACTGCTGACCAAGTACAACAAATTTATGCCGGTACCCATTAAGTTTGGTACAAAGGAAAAAGAACTTCCGAAGGCTGAAGATGCACCGGAAGATGAAGAACCTAAAAAAGTTACGGTTGATAACATTATTAACAACCCGGAACCGGCTTGGACCAAGCAACCTACCGATTTAGAAGAGGAAGATTATAAGAACTTCTATCGTGAATTATACCCGATGCAGTTTGAGGAGCCATTGTTCCACATTCACTTAAATGTAGATTATCCGTTTAACTTAACCGGAATTTTATACTTCCCGAAGTTGAGCAACGATATGACGATGCAACGCGATAAAATTCAGTTGTATCAAAACCAGGTTTTCGTAACCGATAATGTGGAAGGTATTGTTCCTGAATTTTTAACGATGTTGAAAGGGGTTATCGACTCGCCGGATATTCCGTTAAACGTTTCTCGTTCTTACTTGCAAGCTGATGGAGCGGTAAAGAAAATTTCAAGCTACATTACACGAAAAGTTGCCGATAAATTAAAATCGTTATTCAACAACAACCGGGAAGATTTCGAAAAGAAATGGGATGATATTAAAGTGGTGATTGAATACGGAATGCTAACCGAAGATAAATTCTTTGAGAAAGCTCAGAAATTTACACTTTACCCAAGCGTAGATGGAGAATATTTTACTTACGAAGAGTTAGAAGAAAAAATTAAAGAAAACCAAACTGATAAAGATGGGAAAATGGTGATACTTTATGCTTCTAACAAAGATGAGCAACACAGTTATATTTCGGCAGCAAAAGATAAAGGCTATCAAGTATTGTTATTAGATACGCCAATTGTTCCGCATTTAATTCAGAAACTGGAAACTTCTAAAGAAAATATCTCCTTTGTTCGTGTAGATAGCGACCACGTTGATAATTTAATCAAGAAAGATGAAGACAAAACTTCTAAACTTTCTGAAGAAGAGCAGGAAAAACTAAAAGCCGATTTTGAAAAAGTTGTTCCTAAAGAAAAGTACACTGTACAATTAGAAGCAATGGATAGTAATGCGGCTCCACTAATTATCACGCAACCCGAGTTTATGCGTCGTATGAAAGAGATGCAACAAACCGGTGGCGGTGGAATGTTTGGAATGGGCAATATGCCGGAAATGTACAACTTAGTGGTCAACACCAACAACGAGTTAATTTCAAGCTTAGTTGGCAAAGAAGAAGCCGAACAAGAGCGAATTATCAAACAATCGTTAGACTTAGCGCGTCTTTCTCAGAACCTTTTAAAAGGTGAAGAATTAACAAATTTCGTAAAAAGAAGTTTCGAAATGATTAAATAACTGTAAAATAAATTTCATATTTTATCGTTAAATATAGAGAGCCGTCTTAATAAGATAAGACGGTTTTTTTATATTTGCATAACCTCAAAACTTATGAATATGTTTACTGCTATTTACAAAAATCAGTGGTTGACCCTGATTGACGATGCTACTTCTCAAGAAGTAGGAAAAATTAGTTATCATCAACAACTTGACATTAACATAACGGTTGGTGATGATAAATTCCAACTTTCACCAGAAAGAAGAAAAATTAAAGTTTTTAAAAACTATAAAAAAATAGACACCCTGTCTAAATATTTACTGGGAAATTACCGCTCAAAAAAATCAAATTTCAAAATAAAAGGAATTTCCAGTTGGAAAGGTGGGACTAAATTAGTTGACAAAAACGATAAATTAATCCTTAGCATCAATAATGAAAATGCTTTAAGTGACAACGGAAAATATAAAATTAAAACATATCAAGGTGAAGTAGATCCCTACTATATTCTTTTAAGTTTACATCTTCATTTAAAAGGGTCTAAAGTAAAAACCCTAACAACACTTACTACTGCAATTTTATCTGCAACTTTACTTAGAAACCTCTTTTATTAGTCAAATTTAAAAGATATCCATGAAATACATTTATCCAGTTTTATTTGTTCTTTGTTTATGGAGTTGTAAAAACGAACCTAAAAACACTTCAGAAAAAATAGAAATTGCTACCGAAGAAAAAAATAATGTCGCTAGAAATCTTGCTGAAACTATAGAAAACGTACATCAAAAAGAAAATTTCTCTAATAACGAAGCAGTTGCTTTTAATATCCATATCAATTTTGGAGGTAAAGAACGGTTGAAAGGAAGGATAACAATGCTCACAAATTCTACAAAAATCAAAATTGAAAAAGAGGATGGAACTACTTTAGTTTACAATGGTGAGGATGTTTTCCTATATCCTGAAGAAAACAATTACAATGGGGCAAGGTTTGATATATTTACATGGCCCTACTTTTTCTCTATGCCTTTTAAATTAACCGATGAAGGAACACAATGGCAAGAAAAGAAAGAACGTAAACTACACAGTACTAACTATCAAACGGCAAAATTAACTTTTGAAGATCACGTAGGTGATGCTCCAGACGATTGGTACATTATTTACGCCGACAAACGAACCCATTTATTAAAAGCAGCTGCTTACATCGTCACCTTCGGGAAAGATGTAGAAACTGCAGAAGAAAATCCGCATGCCATTGTTTACAATCGTTATTTCACTGTAAAAGGCGTTCCCATAGCAAAATATTGGAAATTTTACAATTGGAGTGAAGAAAAAGGAATTTATGGTGAACCTATTGGTGAAGCAGAAATTTCTAAACTGAAATATTTCCCGGCAGCAGAAGCCACTTTCAATGTGCCGGAAAATGCTGTGAAAGTTGAACAATAAATTTATCTAAAACCCTATAAACGCTATTGGAAAGAATAATTATCCTCGTATCTTTGCAGCTTTAAAATAAAATCATGATCAACGTAACTTTGCCTGACGGCAGTATTAAAGAATTTGAAAGCGGCACTACTGTATTAGATGTCGCCAAAAGCATTAGTGAAGGTTTAGCCAGAAATGTAATTTCTGCAAAATACAACGGCACCACTGTTGAAACAAAAACCCAACTAACCACCGATGGTTCTTTAGTACTTTTTACATGGAGGGACGATGAAGGTAAAAAAGCGTTTTGGCACAGTACTTCTCACGTTATGGCGCAAGCCATTCAAGAATTATATCCTGGTGCTAAACTTACAATTGGACCTGCTATTGAGAATGGTTTCTATTACGATGTAGATTTTGGAGAATATAAAGTTTCTGAAAACGACTTCAAGAAAATTGAAGATAAAATGCTGGAGATCGCTCGTGGTAAACACGAATTCAAGATGCGTGAAGTCTCCAAACAAGATGCATTGGATTTCTATAAAAAAGAAAACAATCCGTTTAAGGTTGAATTAATTGAAAACCTTACGGATGGAGATATTACTTTTTGTGATCACGACACCTTTACCGATTTATGTCGCGGTGGGCACATACCCAATACCGGAATCATAAAAGCGGTAAAATTAATGAATATTGCCGGGGCTTACTGGCGTGGTGATGAACACAATCCGCAATTAACCCGTGTGTATGGAGTATCGTTCCCAAAACAAAAAGAATTAAAAGAATATTTAGAGCTTTTAGAAGAAGCCAAAAAACGTGACCATAGAAAATTAGGGAAAGAATTACAATTATTCACCTTCTCTCAAAAAGTAGGGCAAGGCTTACCCTTATGGTTACCTAAAGGAGCTGCCTTACGAGAACGTTTAGAAAACTTCTTGAAAAAAGCACAACAAAAAGCCGGTTACGAGCAAGTAGTTTCTCCACACATTGGTCAAAAAGAATTGTACGTAACTTCTGGTCATTACGCTAAATATGGTGAAGACAGCTTTCAACCTATTAAAACACCAAGTGAAGACGAAGAGTTTTTATTAAAACCGATGAACTGTCCGCACCACTGTGAAATTTTCAATTCACAAGCGTGGAGTTATCGTGATTTACCCAAACGTTTTGCAGAATTTGGTACCGTTTATCGTTACGAGCAAAGTGGTGAATTACACGGATTAACTCGTGTAAGAGGATTCACACAAGACGATGCGCATATTTTCTGTACACCAGATCAATTAGATGAAGAGTTTAAAAAAGTAATCGATTTGGTATTGTATGTTTTTGGTTCCTTAGGTTTTGAAAACTTTACCGCTCAAGTTTCTTTAAGAGATCCTGAAAACAAAGAAAAATACATTGGGGAAGAAGAAAATTGGGTAAAAGCAGAAAATGCAATTCTCAATGCTGCCAAAGAAAAAGGCTTAAACTATGTCATCGAGACAGGTGAAGCTGCCTTTTACGGTCCTAAGTTAGATTTTATGGTAAAAGATGCCTTAGGAAGAAGTTGGCAGTTAGGGACCATTCAAGTAGATTATAACCTACCCGAACGTTTCGATTTAACCTATAAAGGTAGCGATAACGATCTTCACCGTCCAGTGATGATTCACCGTGCGCCTTTTGGAAGTATGGAGCGTTTTGTGGCTATTTTGTTAGAACATACTGGAGGTAACTTCCCACTGTGGTTAATGCCTGAACAAGCTATCGTTCTGACTTTGAGTGAGAAATATGAAAAATATTCACAAAAAGTTTTAAATTTGTTAGAAAATCACGAAATTCGCGCCCTTGCTGATAATCGTAGCGAGACGATGGGTAAAAAGATACGTGAGGCAGAAATGAACAAACTGCCTTATATGCTGATAGTTGGCGAACAAGAAGAGCAAGACGGCACGGTTTCTGTACGAAAACATGGCGGAGAAGACTTAGGCGCAATGAAGGTTGAAGAATTCGCCGAAATCATAAATAAAGAGATAAATTCTTCTCTAAAATCTTTTGAAACTGAAGTTTAATTTAAAATTATAGAGTTATAGCAATACGTAGAAAAAAATCAAGGAATCCGTTTAGACAAGTAAAGGAAGATCCGCATAGAATTAACGATAAAATTCGTGCGAAAGAAGTTCGTCTAGTAGGTGACAACGTTGAAATGGACGTTTACCCTATTAAAAAGGCTTTGGCAATCGCGAAAGAATTGGGAGTAGATTTAGTTGAAATTTCTCCTAACGCCAAACCACCGGTTGTAAAAGCGATGGACTATAAAAAGTTTCTTTACGAACAGAAGAAACGTGAAAAAGCCATGAAGCAAAAAGCTTCTAAGGTGGTGGTAAAAGAAATTCGTTTTGGCCCCAATACAGATGACCACGATTACGAATTCAAGAAAAACCACGCACAAAAATTCTTGGAAGATGGCGCTAAACTAAAAGCTTACGTTTTCTTTAAAGGTCGTTCTATAGTATTCAAAGACAAAGGGGAAATTTTATTACTTCGTCTAGCTACCGATTTAGAAGAATTCGGTAAAGTGGAACAAATGCCCAAATTAGAGGGTAAACGTATGACGATGTTCATTTCACCCAAGAAAACAAAATAAACAGGATTTTCTGTAAAAATAAGTAAGAGAGATAATTAAAAACAAGGATAGTAATGCCTAAAATGAAGACCAAATCTAGTGCTAAAAAACGTTTTAAGTTAACAGGTACTGGAAAGATCAAGAGAAAGCACGCTTTTAAAAGCCACATCTTAACCAAGAAGTCTAAAAAGCGTAAGTTAGCTTTAACACACAGTACATTAGTACATAAAGCTGACGAAGAGAATGTTAAACTTCAATTACGTTTAAAGTAATTACGGTTTAACCGGTTCAAATTAACTATAAACCATGGAGTATGGCCTGTAAAAAGTGTTATTTTAAATAACCGCCTGCTACAAAAAATAATTAAATTATGCCAAGATCAGTAAATTCAGTTGCTTCAAGAGCTCGTAGAAAGAAAATCATGAAGCAAGCAAAAGGTTACTTCGGACGTCGTAAAAACGTTTGGACAGTAGCAAAAAATGCGGTTGAAAAAGCAATGTTGTATAGCTATAGAGACCGTAAAGCTAAAAAAAGAAACTTTCGTACATTATGGATTACCCGTATTAATGCGGCAGCCCGTTTAAATGGGATGTCTTATTCACAATTTATGGGGAAAGTAAAAGCTAACGATATCGAGTTAAACCGTAAAGTTCTTGCGGATTTAGCGATGAACCATCCGGAAGCTTTTAAAGCCATTGTAGACAAAGTTAAATAATACAACAAATCAATTATCTCTCTTATAAAATCCGGTTCTTTGAGCCGGATTTTTTCTTTTAAACAATAAAAAAACTGCTATGGATTTTTCACAAGTAAAACTCATTGTTTCCGATATGGACGGAACGCTTCTTAATTCCGAAGGAAAAGTAAGCGATAAATTCTTTCAACTTCATCAATCTTTAGAAAAAAAAGGGATTACGTTCGTGGCTGCCAGCGGAAGACAATTCTACAGTATAAAAAGTAAACTCTCTCCTATTCAAAACGATATTTATGTAATTGCTGAGAATGGAGGAATTATGTTGAAAGGAGAAGAAGTACTTCATACCTATACCTTGCCATTTGCCACAATTACCGATATCATTAAAAAAATTAGAAGTATAGAAGAAACAGAAATGGTACTCTGTGGAAAATCAAAAGCTTATATTGAAAGCAACAATGCTGAGTTTATTGATTTCTTTAAAGAATTTTATACGGAATATGAGAAAGTCGAAGACCTCTTAGAAGTTGCGCAAGATGAATTCTTTAAAGTAGCCGTTTATCATCCAAGAAGTTCGGAAGAATTTGTTTATCCTTCGGCTAAATCTTTTGAAAAAGAACTGCAGGTAAAAATTAGTGGCGAAAATTGGTTAGACCTTTCCAGTTTAGAAACCCACAAAGGGAATGCCCTAGAAAGGCTTCAGGAAATTTTAGGCATTGATAGAACCCAAACCGTAGTATTTGGAGATTTTAATAATGATCTGGAAATGCTTCAACTTTCAGATTTTAGCTTTGCTATGAAAAATGCCCATCCCAATGTGAAAGCTGTGGCAAAATATAGTACCAAAAGCAATGATGAGGAAGGAGTCGAAACTATTCTAGAACAAATTTTAAATAGTTAATCGCCCAGCACGGTTAATACCAATTTACGGGAACCTCCATGATTTCTAAATTCACCGAGATAAATTCCTTGCCAAGTACCAAGATTTAATTGCCCATTTGTTATTGGAAGTTCCACACTGCTTCCCATTAGAGAAGATTTAATATGTGCAGGCATATCATCCGGACCTTCAAAAGTATGTTTGTAATAAGGTTGGTTTTCGGGCACCATTTTATTCATATGGGCTTCAAAATCTTCCCGCACCGTAGGGTCGGCATTTTCATTCATGCTTAATCCCGCGGAAGTATGTTTAATAAAAACTTTTAAAATTCCTTGATTGAACTCTTTGATTTCAGGAAGCTTACGTTCAACCTCATCAGTAATTAAATGAAAGCCCCTGGATTTTGCCTTCAATTGAATTTCTTTTTGAATAATCTTCATCACTAGTTTTCTTGAATTTGCTTAAATTTAAAACTTATTATAAATTCATGAAATACTTTTCACTTCTAATTTTTCTTTTTATCATTCAATTTAGTTTTTCCCAACATGTTGATTTTACCGTCATTGATTTTCAGAAGTATTATAAGGTAGGAGATGAAAATGAAGTCTTTCTCCCTTTTGGGGATATTTCGTTTGTAGATAAGGTGACCTATTTTAAAGAAGGGGATCCTAAAGCTGAAAAAATGTACACCAATACCGATCACGCCCTCGGTGCTCCCGATTATGTAAGTTATCCCGACAAAACTTATCTTTCATTAGGTTGTGGCGGCGAATTGGTGGTGGAGTTTAAAAACAATGGTTTTATTGATATCGACGGCCCCGATCTTTATTTTTTTGAAGTAGGGCCTTCTGTAGAAGCTTTTGAAGTGTATATCTCAAAAGATGGTAACAATTGGAAATATGTGCAAGACACTTCCGGAGGTTCCAGCTATGTAGATATTGCTCCCGTTGAAAAAGGAAAGAAAAAAACGATATATTATTACATTAAATTAAAAGATTTAGGTTCTTTTTGTGACGGTCCCACTGCCGGTGCCGATATTGATGCTATCGGAACAATTGGAGGCGTTTTAAAAGTAAACATTGATGCTAACCTGCTTTTTGATTTAGATAAATCTGAATTAAAAGATAAGGCTTTGAGTACCTTAGATAATTTTTTAATCGGACTTCATAAAATTCCTGAAGCCGAAGTTATTATTGAAGGCCATACCGATGCGCAAGCTTCTCACGAATACAACCGAGAATTAGGCTTAAATCGTGCTAAAAGTGTCGAAGAGTATTTACTTCAGCATTTAAAAGAGAAAGCTGAAAATTATGAGTTTCAGGTGAAATCACAAGGTGAAACGCAACCAATTTCGACCAATAAAACTGCAATAGGTAGACAAAAAAACAGACGGGTAGAAATTATTGTGATCCCGTCTGAAGATTTTTATAAAAAGCCCTAAGGCCTTGTCTTTTCCACTTGTTGAAGTCTTTCCAATTCTTCTTGCATTTCCTTCACTTTTTGAGGATAATACTCATATAAATTATTTTTTTGAGAAAGATCTTCTTCCAAATTGTAAAGTTGAGCGGGCGGAGCATTTTCTTTAATTTTTCCGTTAGCAATGTCACTATTTTTTTGTTGGGTAAAAACAGTTGCCGCCGGCCCACCAAAATCATGAATCCCTCTGTATTTGGCTTTAAAACCACCACCTCCTTGACCGGAAATATACATCCATTTGCCTTTTCTCACAGCCAAATTCTCAATATTATCAGGAGCAATTAAAAGGGATGGTCTTCTATTTTTAGTTGAGTTTTCCAAAAAAGCCGGTAACATATTATAACTATCCACTGCTTCGCCTTTTTTAAGTTCCCTATCAAATAAAGCCGCAAAAGTCGCTACCATATCAATATTAGACAGTAATTGGTGAGAAACGCTTCCTGCTTTGATCTTTTCCGGCCATTTTACAATAAACGGAACTCGATGGCCGCCTTCCCAAGCGTCGAATTTAAACCCTAAAAGCTCTCCATTCATATGATGATCCATCGCATAAGCATCTTGCCCTCCTCTATTTAACATTCCGCCGTTATCACTAGTCAACACGAGAATTGTATTTTTGGTCAGGTTTTCTTCCTCTAAAGTCTTCATAATTTCACCTACTATCCAATCCAGCTCTTCAATAAAATCACCATAGCGACCGGCATCACTTTTTCCTAAAAATCGTTTAGCCGGAGTAAAAGGATGATGAATATTTGTAGTTGCCAAATACAAGAAGAACGGTTCTTTTTTATGGCGTTTTATAAATGCTTGAGCAGTATCTTTTAAAGTTGTTCCTACCAAACTATCCACATATAGTTGATGAGCTTTGGTTGCTCCGCCAATTTTTTGGTCCCACCGGTTCCATTTTTCTGGATATGGTGCTGTAGCTGCTTCTTCTCCCCAAACAAATGGATCATCTTTTTCTAAACCGACCACATGATGATTTTCAACATACACAAACGGCGGATGACTATTAAGTACAGGAACGCCAAAATAATAATCGAAACCTAACTCTAACGGACCGGGTTTTAATTCTTCATTCCAATTTACGGGTCGGGTTTCGCCAAATCCTAAATGCCATTTTCCTATACAAGCGGTGGTATACCCTTGTTGTTTAAAGACATCGGCCAACGTAAATTTAGAAATGGGAATTAAGAGGGAATCCCTATCGAAAATCGCATGAGTTACGTTTGCTTTTACAGGATATTCTCCCGTGATCAAGCCGTAGCGAGAAGGCGTACACACTGCCGAAGCAGCATGGGCATCTGTAAACTTTTTCCCTTCTTCCGCGAGCTTATCCATATTTGGGGTATAAACTCGCGTTGCTCCGTATGCTCCAATATCGCCATAACCCAAATCGTCTGCATTGATATAAATAACATTAGGTTTATCTTGTGCTGAAAGTATTCCGAATGAAATAAAATTCAACAGTAGAAGCATATACACGTTGAAAGTTTTAAGCTTCATTTTAAAGACCATTTTTTACAATTTCTGCTGTATGTAAATCCTTAGCTCGAGTTTCCTGTGGCTGAAGTTTTGGTAAATTATGAGTGGGGTTATTCAGATAAAAATAGGCTGTTGCTGAAACATCATCACTGCGATAGAAGTTGGTCCATCCCCTAGGAAAATCTTCATCATTTAATTTTGGTGGATTTTTCATTTCTAATAACTTAGTGAAATTAGGTGCGTGATCTACGGTAACCGGAATTAGTTCGGCACCATTTTTCACCAACTCCCTTACTTTGTTTCTTGGAGCACCTCCCATTTGCTGAATAGTTACTTTTATATCATTGTAAAAATAGACGGGATCCGGAATATGGTAACGATAAAAAGCAAAAGCTCCTTGCTCTTTATTGGCCACTAACGATCCTTGGTACTGATTACTGTACGTTCCTTGACCATAAGCGGTACCAATATAATCTTCGGTACCCGAACCGGCTAAGCTAGGATAATTGGTATCGCCATCCAAATAGATCTTTACTTCACCTTCACCCCACCAAGTATCTTCATATTTTTTATTGGTAAAAACGCCAATATTGGTTCCTAAAAAACGTCCTTTTCCTTCCACTTTTGGCAGAAGGGTAAAGGCAGTTCCCGGTTTAGTAGCTAAATCGCGATTCCAGTAGGCGTGAAAATATAACAACTCGTTAGCTGTATGTTTTTTCTGAAGCATATTTACATCATAAAAAATAGCATCTAAACGTTTATCCGATTCATTAGTAATGGTAATTCTTGCCCCTGTTTTAAAAGGCATAGGAATGGTGCAGTTAAAAGAACGACCTTCCGGATCTGAGAAAAAAGCACTTTCAAAAGCCACTCGCTTGCCTAAGCCCACTCCGAAAAAATCACCTAACGGAACGGATACTGCCGGTTGACTTTCATCATCCCAAAACATTTCTATTTTTAACGACCTAAGCATTTCCGGTGAACGGTCACTTATAGTTAACCAAATTCGATTAATTACCCCACTGCCATTTACATTTACTAAATCTACACTTTCACCTGCCGGAATACGGTCAAAAGGATGCCCTTTAGCTCCTTGATTTTCTTTGGCTGCGACTCCTTTTTTGGCTTTTGGATTTTCAAAACTCGCCCAACGGGTTTCTACATTTTCCGGTAAATCATATAAATTTTGAGCTGTTATATGTAAGCTCATCAGAATAAATAGAGAAAAAATAATTGTCTTCATCAGTAGTATTTTTAGATTAAACAAAGATGGTTAAACGTTTAATCAATTCAAAATAAAAAAAGAAAATTTACTTTTGGGTAGATTTTCTAAAGACACATTTAGCAGTTAACTTTTCAGTTTTTTCTTCGGTTCCACCGGTATTGATTTTATTCAATAATAGTTGAACTGCACATTCTCCCATCTCTTTAATGGGCTGCTGAATATAGCTTACCGGACTATAAAAAAATTCAAAAGCTTCACTTTCATCAAAACTGGCCAATGCAATTTCTTGTGGAATTTTTATATTATTTTTCTGAAGTACTCTCAGTCCCGCAACGGCTAATGAATTGGTAGCGAAAAATAAAGCATCCACCCCATTTTTTATCAATTTATCTAAAGCTAATTCAACTTCTGTCTCAATAGCATTAAAATTAACCCTTTCAATGAATTTCTCTGTGGCTTTGGAAGCTTCTTGAAAACCACGAATACGTTCTTCCATGTGAATAAGGGAGTTTTTATAAGCAATCATTCCTATTTTTTTTTGGGAAGCCTTCATTAAATCATTTACCATTGTTGAAGCTACTTCAAAATTATTGATGACAACATTGGTGGTGCTCAATTTGGGAAAGTAACGATCTAATAAAACAAAAGGGACTTTTTGTTGCTGAAGATATTCAATTTGATATTCAGAATTTTCTGTAGGCACAATTATAAAACCATCTACCTGTCTGTTCTGTAAAAATTGAATGAGCTTCCAAGATTTTTGAGCACTTTCATCTGAACTTCCAAAAATTACAGTATAATCGTATTTCGCTGCTTCATCTTCAATGACCCGCGCTAGATTCGCGAAAAAAGGATTTGAAATATCGGCGACAATTAAACCAATAGTATAGGTTTTACCACTTTTTAAACTTTTAGCAATTTGATTGGGTTGATAATTTAGTTCTTTGGCAATCTCCCGTATTCGTTGTTTGGTAGCTTCACTTACCCTACATTTTTTGTTACCAAGCACATAAGATACGGTCGCCGTGGAGACTCCTGCTTTTTTCGCAATGTCTTTGAGGGAAACTTTTTTCATTTACAAAAAATCAGGTTTTCTGTTTTTTCTTTCTCGCCGCCGGAAATAACACATTATTTAAAATAAGTCGGTAACCCGGCGAATTCGGATGCAAGGAAAGTTCGGTTTTTGGGTCGCCCACTTTGTGCTGATAATCTTCCGGGTCGTGTCCGCCATAAAATGTAAAAAAGCCTTTTCCTTTAATCCCGTGAATGTAACGTGCTTCCCCATTGGTTTTATTTTCTCCCATCACTAAAACGGTGGGTTTAATTTCATCTCGCTTAAAGGAAGTGGTTTGCCCCATAAAACCTTTCACTAAAGAGGTATGATTTTGGCAAAGCATGGTAGGGATAGGATCCCATTTTGCCGAATAATTCATTAAGGAAAAATAATCGGTTTCTTTTGGGATTCGACGTTGGGTAGTCATATCTATAGAAGAAAACTCGTACACCATCGGGCTTCGTTCCAAAGTATAATCAGTAAAAGCAAAAGTTTTATCGTAATCTATTTTACTTTGATAGGCAGGTTCGCTGGCATCACCATCAAACATCGGTTCGCAAATGTCTACGCCATCGGCAGAAAGGGCTATATCAAAACTATCGGTAGCGCTACACATGGCAAACATAAATCCGCCACCAATTACATAGTCCCTTATTTTTTGGGCTACGGCTAGTTTTTCTTGAGAAACTTTGTCGTAACCGAGCTCGGTTGCTAATTCTTCCGCAGCTCTTTTTTCTTCAATATACCAAGGAGCCGCCCGATAAGCTCGATAGAATTTACCATATTGACCGGTAAAATCTTCGTGGTGTAAGTGCAACCAATCGTAAAGTAAAAGCTCATCGTTTAACACTTCTTTATCGTAAACTTTTTCGTAAGGAATTTCTGCATACGTCAGCACCATCGTTACAGCATCGTCCCAAGGAGCATTTCCTTTTGGGGTATATACCGCAATTTTTGGAGCTTTTTCCAAAATCACCGCATCCTGATTTTGCGACGGACTCGCGATTTCATCTAAAATATTTTGGGTTTTCCCATCACTAATCACTTCAAAAGAAACACCACGTATTTTACACTCCCTTCTTAATTCTTCGGTGTCGAGCATTAAAAATGAACCCCCACGATAATTCAACAGCCATTTTACTTTTTGTTGTTTATTCAATACCCAATAGGTAATTCCATAAGCTTTTAAATGATCGGTTTGTGATTCAGCATCCATCGGAATCAACACATACGAGGCATAATTTTGAAAAGGGATAAGTAATAATATAAGAAGTATAAGTAGGTATTTTTTCATTGTTCATTTAAATTAAAAAGGTTGAATGAATTCAGCTTTATTTCTCCTGAAATCTATTCAACCTAAAAATAAACAAATTTTATTCCAATCGATTCTTATTCTTGAAGAATTAGAAAGGAACTTCGTTATCGTCGTCAGGAGCGGAATTATCCGGCTTACCAAAAGCTTCATCTGCCGATGGGAAATTTGGTGGTGTACTGAAAGGATTTTCTTCTTCCCCATCATTCATTTTTGAATGAAACTCGAAAGGGGAATCGAAAGTTTCCAAGTTCCCAAATCTACCCAAGTGACCTTCGAACTTCAAGCGGATGTTTTCCAGACCACCATTTCTGTGCTTGGCGACGATAAACTCGGCTTGTCCTTCGGTAGGCGAACGTTCTTCATCATCCCATTCTTCAATTTTATAATATTCAGGTCGGTAAATAAACGATACAATATCGGCATCCTGCTCAATCGCCCCAGATTCACGGAGGTCGGAAAGTAAGGGCCTTTTGCTTCCTCCACGGGTTTCTACCGCACGGGAAAGCTGGGAAAGTGCAATCACGGGAACTTCCAATTCTTTTGCCAACGCTTTCAGGTTACGGGAAATGGTAGAGATTTCCTGTTCACGGTTTCCTCCTTTATTTCCGGTGGCTGCGGTCATTAATTGCAAATAATCAATCACGATGAGCTTAATCCCATGTTGTGAGGCCAAACGTCTTGCTTTTGCCCGTAAATCGAAAATGGAAAGCGATGGGGTATCATCGATAAACAACGGAGCTTTCTCAAGGTCTTTTACTTTAACATTGAGCTGCTCCCACTCGTGGGTTTCTAGTTTTCCTGTTCTTAATTTTTCTGAAGAAAGTCCCGTTTCCGAAGAAATAAGACGTGTAATTAACTGTACCGATGACATCTCTAAGGAGAAAAATGCTACTGGAATATTTTGATCTACAGAAATATTTCTTGCCATCGAAAGGGTAAGTGCGGTTTTACCCATACCCGGTCTTGCCGCCACAATAATTAAATCACTGGGCTGCCAACCGGACGTTAATTTATCTAATCTTTCGAAACCGGAAGGAATACCACTTAAACCCTCTTTATTGGAAATATCTTCAATTTTCTTTAAAGCTTGCGTTACTAAACTCTGTGCGGTTTCTGAAGATTTTTTAATGTTACCTTGGGTAACCTCATACAGTTTTGCTTCAGCTTTATCTAACAAATCAAAAACATCGGTTGATTCATCGTAGGAATCTTCAATAATTTCATTAGAGATTTTAATCAAGCTACGCTGAATATATTTCTGAAGAATGATCCTCGCGTGGAACTCAATATGTGCTGAAGAAGATACTTTTTGGGTTAATTGAATGATGTAATAATCACCGCCACAGGCTTCCAGTTTCCCGTCTTTCTTTAATTGGCTTGAAACGGTTAATAAGTCAATTGGAGAGCCTTCTTTAAAGAGTTTAAAGATAGCATCAAAAATATGCTGGTGAGCTTCTTTGTAGAAAGCATCCGGGTGCAAAATATCTACAACTTCATCTACCCCTTTTTTATCAATCATCATCGCCCCAAGCACAACTTCTTCTAAATCAACTGCTTGAGGGGGTATTTTTCCTTTCTCGAGATTAATTACATTTCCTCGACCAAAATTATATTGTTGCGACACCTTTACTTTTTCCATAGAACGAATGTAAAAAAAATGTTAATTAGAAGGCGAAAAATTCCTTCTCGGATAATTCACCGATTATAAACATTCTGTATGTTGATAACTAATTTTTGCTGTTAATAAGTATAAAAAAATCCAGATTTAACATCCGGATTTTTTCAAGAAGTTTTATTCTAAAGGACTTAGCCTTTGAAGACTCCCATGTTGGAATATTTCTCCATTCGTTTTTGAATCAATTCTTCTATTGATAAGTTTTTTGTTTCTTCAAAAGAATCTAACACAACTTTTTTCAACGTACTGAACATGGCTTCACGGTCACTATGTGCTCCTCCAATGGGTTCTTTAATAATAGCATCGATAACCTCTAATTTTTTAGCATCTTTCGCGGTAAGTTTCAAGGCTTCTGCAGCTTGTTCTTTATGGTCCCAGCTTCTCCAGAGTATGGAAGAACAGTTTTCCGGAGAAATCACAGAATACCAAGCATTTTCTAACATCATTACCTTGTCTCCCACGCCAATTCCTAACGCTCCACCGCTGGCTCCTTCTCCAATCACCACCACAAAAACTTGAGTTTTCAGTTTGGTCATTTCAAAGATATTGCGGGCAATGGCTTCCCCTTGTCCACGCTCTTCTGCTTCTAGACCGGGATAAGCTCCGGGAGTATCGATAAAAGTAAGAATAGGCAAACCAAATTTCTCGGCTGACTTCATTAAACGAAGGGCTTTCCGGTAACCTTCCGGATTGGCCATCCCGAAATTTCGGTATTGTCGGGTTTTGGTATTGTAGCCTTTCTGCTGACCAATAATCATAAAACTTTGGTTACCAATTTTTCCTAAACCGCCGACCATGGCTTTATCGTCTTTTACATTTCTATCGCCATGCAGTTCAAGAAAATTATCTCCGCAAAGTGCTTTGATATAGTCTAAAGTATAAGGACGGTTGGGATGCCTAGAAAGTTGGACTCTCTGCCAAGCCGTTAAATTTTTATATATATCTTTCTTGGTTTCTTTTAGCTTTTTCTCAATTTGCTTGCAGGTTGAGCTTACATCTACCGCACTATCTTTCCCTATCGCACACGCTTTTTCATATTGCTCTTCCAGCTCTTTAATGGGCAACTCAAAGTCTAAATATTCCATAATATGAATGAGGCTTTTTATAATTATAGCTTACAAATATATAAAACTTATTAGCTAAAAAAGTTTTAATTATTGAGTTTCTTTTTGGAGAATTATCGCTTAGCTCTGTTCAATAAAACGAGTGCTAAAATTCCGAAGACAATATTAGGGAACCAAACTGCAATTAACGGGGAAAAGGTAGATTTCTCTGCAATCGTTCCAAACACTTTGTCTAAGAAAACATAAGAAAAGGCAATGGAAATCCCAACAGCAAGGTTAACTCCCATACCTCCTCTTCTTTTCATAGCAGAAACGGAAACGGCGATAAAAGTTAAGATATAAGCTGAAACGGGAATACTCCAACGTTTGTAAGCAACTACTTTATAGATATTGATATTACCGGAACCGCGACGCTGTTCATCTTTAATAAATTGATTAAGTTCAGTATAAGTTAATGTTTCAGCAATATAGGTGACAGGTGTCAAAGCGTCTATCTCAAACGGTAAAATCGTATCGTATTTGGTTTCGCTTTCCAAAATATCATCGCGTTCACCTATGGTTCGCTTTTCGTACCGTGTTAAGGTGTAGGTAGAATCTTCTTTATTATATTCCAAACGGTCGGCACGGATTTTAAATTTCATTTCGTCATCTTCAAAATGCTCTAAGGTGAAATTACTAGCCGTTCCAGCATCAGGCCTAAAGTTACTGGCATAGATAAATTCATTATCGTTTATTTGCCGATAAACATCCCGCGTTTCTTGGACTGATGCCCCTTTTTTCAGGTATTTGTATTTAAATTCATTATAGCCATTGTTGGCCACCGGTGCTAAATACATCGAAAGAAATAAAGCTCCTAAACAAACAATGGTAGCTCCAATTAAATAAGGCCGAAGGAATCGATAAAAGGAAACCCCAGAACTTAAAAAGGCTATCACTTCGGTATTATTGGCCAATTTTGAGGTAAACCAAATAGTAGAAAGGAATAAAAATATAGGGAAAAGTAAGTTGGCAAAGTAGATGGTGAAATCTATATAATAATAGACCACTTCTATAAATGGTACTTCGTTTTCTAAAATTTTATCTATTTTTTCCGCTAAATTAACGGTGATCCCAATGGGAATAAATAGAATGAGTAACATGATAAATGTACCCAAATAGCGTTTAAGTATGTACCAGTCTAATATTTTCAAGCTATAACCTTTTATCCATTTGTTTCACCATCTGGTCTTTCCAAGTTCTAAAATCTCCTGCTAAAATATGCTTTCTAGCTTCTCTGACCAACCAAAGGTAAAATCCTAAATTATGAATCGTAGCAATTTGCCTGCCAAGCATTTCATTTACCGAAAATAAATGTCTTACGTAAGCTTTAGAATATTCGGTATCTACCCAAGTGATTCCCATTTCATCTATAGGAGAAAAATCGTCTTCCCACTTTTTGTTCTTAATATTAATGGTTCCGTGAGCGGTAAATAGCATTCCGTTACGACCATTTCTGGTAGGCATCACACAATCAAACATATCTATGCCCAACGCGATATTTTCAAGAATATTAATAGGTGTTCCCACGCCCATTAAATAGCGTGGTTTATCTTCCGGTAAAATTTCAGTGACGACTTCAGTCATCGCGTACATTTCTTCTGCCGGTTCTCCTACTGAAAGTCCACCAATAGCATTCCCTGCTGCTCCGGCATTCGCAATATATTCTGCTGATTGTTTCCTTAAATCTTTATAAGTACTTCCTTGAACTATAGGAAATAGTGTCTGCTCATAGCCGTAAAGGGGTGGAGTTTTTTCAAAATGGCTGATACACCTATCCAACCAACGATGCGTCATATGCATCGATTTTTTGGCGTATCTATAATCGCAGGGATAAGGTGTACATTCATCAAAAGCCATGATGATGTCGGCTCCTATTGCCCGCTGAATTTCCATCGCTCGTTCTGGCGTAAAAAAGTGGTAAGAACCATCGATATGTGATTTAAACTTTACACCTTCTTCCTTGATTTTTCGATTGGCTGAAAGTGAATACACCTGGTAACCTCCGCTATCGGTTAAAATATTTCGGTCCCAGTTCATAAACTTATGCAACCCACCTGCTTTTTGAAGAATATTGGTTTGTGGCCTTAAATATAAATGATAGGTATTCCCTAAAATAATATCAGGATTTATCTCTTCTTTTAATTCTTTTTGGTGAACGCCTTTTACCGTAGCAATTGTCCCAACCGGCATAAAAATAGGAGTTTCTATTTTACCATGGTCGGTGGTAATTTCACCTACACGGGCTTTGCTATTGGCATCGGTCGTTAAAAGATCAAATTTCATAATAAAAATTAAGGAAGGGCAAAGATAATTATCTAAAAGAAAAGTGAAGTGCTTTTATTCATCAAATCAATAAAATTCAGTTATGAAACAAAATTTTAAATTATTCACAATAAAAAGTTAATAATTGGCGCTTATTTTCTTTTATAGCCTTCTAATTAGAATTACTTTTGCACAAATTGAAATAACAAACTTAAAATGCCACACAACACACAACAATTAGAAGATTTTGTTACGCAGGTAAGAAGGGATATTCTTAGGCAAGTACATAAAGTAAATTCGGGCCATCCGGGAGGTTCTTTAGGCTGTGCTGAATTTTTTGTAGCGCTCTATCAAGAAATTATGGAGTATAGCACAGACTTTGATATGGATGGTAAAAATGAAGATTTATTCTTTTTATCTAACGGACATATTTCTCCTGTTTTTTATAGCGTTTTAGCAAGAAGCGGATTTTTCCCTGTGGAAGAATTAGCGACTTTTAGACACATCGATTCCCGTTTACAAGGTCACCCAACTACTCACGAAGGTTTACCGGGAATTCGAGTAGCATCTGGTTCTTTAGGACAAGGAATGTCGGTGGCAATTGGTGCTGCAGAAGCTAAAAAATTAAATAAAGACAATCATCTCATATATTCTCTTCATGGTGATGGTGAATTACAAGAAGGGCAAAATTGGGAAGCTATTATGTATGCAGCTGCCCATAAAGTAGATAACCTAATTGCTACGGTTGATTTAAACGGACAGCAAATTGATGGTTCTACAGAGGATGTGCTTCCTATGGGAAATATAAAAGATAAATTCTTGGCTTTTGGTTGGGAAGTCCTTGAAATTGAAAAAGGAAATAATATAGTTGAAGTAATAAAAGGTATAAAAGAAGCTCAACAACTTACCGGAAAAGGTAAACCGGTTTGTATTTTGCTTCATACTGTAATGGGCAACGGTGTAGATTTTATGATGCACACTCACGCTTGGCACGGTAAAGCTCCTAACGATGAGCAATTAGCCATAGGGTTAGAACAAAACCCGGAAACTTTAGGAGATTACTAAAAACCAATTCAACTACTATTAATTCAGAATCAAATTAAGATGAAAAAATATACAGATACAGGTAAAAAAGATACAAGATCAGGTTTTGGTGCAGGATTGGCAGAACTGGGTAAAACCAATGAAAATGTTGTCGCGCTTTGTGCAGATCTTACCGGGTCTTTAAAAATGGATGAGTTTAAAGCCAATCATCCAGAACGTTTCTTTCAAGTCGGTATTGCCGAAGCAAATATGATTGGGATGGCAGCCGGAATGACCATTGGTGGTAAAATACCTTTTACCGGTACTTTTGCTAACTTTTCCACTGGACGGGTTTATGACCAAATAAGACAAAGTGTAGCTTATTCAGGAAAGAATGTTAAAATTTGTGCTTCTCACGCAGGCTTAACTTTGGGAGAAGATGGAGCTACTCATCAAATTTTAGAAGATATTGGTTTAATGAAGATGTTACCGGGAATGACGGTAATTAACACTTGTGATTTTAACCAAACCAAAGCTGCAACAATCGCTGTGGCTGAATACGATGGCCCGGTTTATTTACGTTTCGGAAGACCAAAAGTGGCTAACTTTACTCCAGAAGATCAAAAGTTTGAAATCGGTAAAGCAGTTCAACTTACCGAGGGAAATGATGTCACTATCGTTGCTACCGGACATTTAGTTTGGGAAGCGTTACAAGCTGCTGAACAATTAGAAGAAAAAGGAATTTCTGCAGAAGTAATTAATATTCACACAATCAAACCGCTAGATAAAGAAGCCATTTTAAATTCAGTAAACAAAACAAAATGTATTGTTACTGCTGAAGAGCATAATTACTTAGGCGGTTTAGGAGAAAGTGTGGCAAGGGTTTTAGCAGAAAACAATCCGACTCCTCAAGAATTTATTGCGACCAGCGATTGTTTTGGAGAAAGTGGAACTCCAGACCAATTAATGGAAAAATACGGTTTAAATGCTAATTCAATTGTAAAAGCTTCCGAAACAGTAATCAAGAGAAAATAAACTTTTCGAATTCTATCTAACTAAAACGACCTTTTTAATTCAATTAGAAAGGTCGTTTTAAATTTAATAATAATTAAAATTATTTAAAATAGACTAAACTATCCTTAAAAATTAAAATAAAATCATAACGTTTCATAATAAAATCTTAAAATTATTTATCTTTATTTGCGATTTGTTTAAAAACAATTAAAATTTTCAATGTTTATTAATTTTTAACAATTCATTTAGAGTGAGAAAAGTAGAAGAATATACAGAGTGTTTAGCTCAAGTTGATAAAAATCTAAATAGCATCTATTGCTATCATGATATTCCTGGGCAAAACTTTTTTGAACAGCATTCTCATTATAAAGGTCAACTGATTTATGTAGAAGGGGGAACACTAAAAGTTGAAACAGAGCATAAAATTTATTTTGTTCCTGCAAACCATTATATCTGGATCCCTTTAGGAATGAAACATAGCGCATACTGCAGTTCAGACAATGTTATGATGCGTACACTTTACTTCCCAATGGATCGGGAAGAATTGCCATTTTATAATGAAATTGGCACTTATCCTGCACACGATTTATTGTTGCAGTTACTCCTTTATACAAAAGATTGGAGAGGTGATATTGAAAGGTTCAATAAAAAACTTTATCCAATAGTACAAGCCATCAAAGTATTATTACCAGATTTTTCGCAAAATAAAGTACATTTTACGTTGCCTAAAATTAAAGATGAAAAACTTAAAGAAGTAACGTGTTACCTAAGTGAAAATATTGAAAAAAATATAATGCTCTCGGATATCGCAGAAAAATTTGATATTAATGAACGCTCGCTGCACAGGCTTTTCAAAAAAGATATTAATTTATCTTTCATTAAGTTTTTTACATTGGTGAGAATGTACAAGGCCATAGATTATTTAGCACAACGTAACTATAGTATTAGTGAAATTGCTTCAAAAGTAGGTTATTCCAGCATTCCAACTTTTAGTAATACTTTTTATAAGGTAATAGGAAAACGCCCTTCCGATTACCAAAAAGGAGCTGAAATATTGAAATAATCAACGTCTTATTCTATTCCCTAATCTCACATTTTTATTTAATTCATTAGGAAATTTAAAATCAGAGCGTTTTTTTTTAAAGTTTGATGATGTGATGACTAAACCACTCTGCACTTTCAGTGCAGAGGTTTGTCTGAATAAGAACTGAAAGTCCTATTATTTAAAAACTGTCAAACACGAAATATTTCAAACAACTTACACATATTTTTTCGCATTACTAAAGTACTGCAATAAAATTGCAGGGTTTTAAACCCATTTCTGAGACCAATAAAATAGTCTAGAAAAGGTATTAATACTCGTTAAAATATCTTACGTTTCCTTGATTTTTAGATGGAAAACAATACTTTCTGCTGAATAAATTCGGTGGAAAATTTGTGGATACTTTTTAACAGCGAAATAGTTTTTCCATCTTTAGATTTCACCCTCACAATTAAATTATTTCTTTTACTGTAATGATGTTTCGTATAAACTAGATTATATAAAAAACTTCTAGAATCAAAAAATAATTTAAAAGTAAGCTTCAATTTTTCTTAATTCAATAAAATAAAGCCTACAATTTAATTATTTATTAAAATTATCAGTTGATTATTTAGATAAATGCATTATATTTATGCAATCGATTACATTTTGATTTATAATTAACTAAATTTTATATGATGAAAAAATTACTATTATTCATTTATTTACCACTTATTTTTATATCATTAAGTGCTAATGCGCAAGACAAAGTTTGGGATTTTGGAAATGACACTACCAATTGGCCAGAAGACCCAAATGGAGAACCAGACAATATTGTGAGAGATAATCTAGGATTGTATCCTGGTGATGGAATTACCAATTTTGCTATGGTAGAACCAAGCCCTAAAACTTGGGGAGATGGCTATACTGGAGATAATAGGTTTAAACTTAACGGAGGAGGAAGTATAGATCCTACAAATGGGGAATTTATGCCTGAACAAAGGTTTGTATATTTTGCAGTTGACGGCGATGTAGATATAGATATTTGGTTTAGAACAGGAGGCTCCGGAACACGTACCTTGTACATTACCGATGGCAGCTCTATAGTTGGTGAGTTAAGCTCTGACAATACAGATCCTATTAAATTATCGGCGAGTTACACGGGAGGTCCTACCAACCTATACATTTTTGGAAGTAATTCCTGTAACCTATACAAAATTGAAGTAACCGGAAATATAGGAACTACTACTACGCTGAATAGTACAAATGAACCAGATATAGTTTGGGATTTTGGAAACGACACTACTAATTGGCCGGAAGACCCAGATGGCGAATCTGAAAATGTTGTAAGAAATAACCTAGGTATATTTCCCGGAGATGGGATTACCAATTTGGGTGTTGTAGAATCAAGCCCTAAAACTTGGGAAGACGGTTATTCGGGAGAAAATAGATTTAAACTTAATGGAGGTGGAAGTATTGATCCTACAGAGGGAGAATTTATGCCTGAACAAAGGTTCTTATATTTTGCAGTTGAGGGCGATGTAGATATAGATATTTGGTTTAGAACAGGAGGGTCTGGAACACGTACCTTGTACATTACCGATGGCAGCTCTATAGTTGGTGAATTAAGCTCTGATAATACAGATCCTATTAAATTATCGGCGAGTTACACGGGAGGTCCTACCAACCTATATATTTTTGGAAGTAATTCCTGTAACCTATACAAAATTGAAGTAACCGGAAATGTAGGAACTACCTCTACTTTAGGAATTGAAAATTATAAAAATGCAGTTAGCACCAATATTAAAGCAGCAGGAGAAAGAATTTATGTTACCGACGTTCAAAATAAAACTGAAGTTAACATCTATAGTTTAACCGGTAAATTGATTAAATCTTTCACTACTCAACAAGAAATGGATTTTAATTTTAGAGGTGGATTATGGATAGCAACCCTTTCAAATGATAGAGGGCAAAAATCCGTAAAGCTATTGGTACAATAACCAAATGCAATAATGTAATCGATTACATTATTTCTAAACCGGGAACAAACAGTTCTCGGTTTTTTTATGACTATAAAGAAAGAGAGTAACAAGAAAGTTCAAAATTTACTATCTTGGCAATCAGCAAACCCTAAGTTACATGAGATATCTTTTTTTACTATCAGCATTCTTTATTATCACTTTTTCTTCTGCCCAAGTACTTTCTAATAAACAGGGAGAATATACAAAAGCAGACACACTACGGGGTTCTCTAAGACCTGAAAGAAGCAGTTATGATGTAATTAAATACGATTTATTTGTAAAAGTAAATCCAGATGAAAAACATATTTCAGGCGTAAATAAAATCACTTTTAAAACTTCAAAAAAATTACCTGTTATGCAACTCGATCTTTTTGAGAATATGCAAATTGATTCGATTACTTTCCGCGGAAAAAAATTAAACTATAAAAGAGAATATAACGCTGTTTTTATTGAATTTGAAAAACCCATAAAACGTAAAAAAGAGAGAACACTTCACTTTTATTATTCAGGGAAACCTATTGTTGCTAATAATCCACCTTGGGATGGAGGCTTCATTTTCACCAAAGATCAAAACGGAAAAGACTGGGTAAGTGTGGCTGTACAAGGCACCGGAGCCAGTTTATGGTATCCCAATAAGGACCATTTAAGTGATGAACCTGAAGAAACCGAAATTCATATTGCCACTCCCAATGGCTTAGTGGCCGTTTCTAACGGAAGGTTAATGGGAAAAGAAAAGCTAGATGAAAATTATACGCAATGGAATTGGAAAGTTGTTAATCCTATTAACAACTACAATATTATTTTAAATATTGGGGATTACGTTCATTTTTCTGACCAATACAAAGACTTAGATTTAGAATATTATGTGCTTTCCTACAACTTAGAAAAGGCCAAAAAATCTTTTCAAGAAGTCATCCCCATGATGGATTGCTTTTATGAAAAAATTGGCCCTTATCCTTTTCCTGAAGATTCTTATAAATTAGTTGAAACCCCATTTTTAGGAATGGAGCATCAAAGTGCCGTTGCTTATGGAAATGGTTTTAATTATGGTTATTTAGGAAGGGATTTATCTACTACCGGCATTGGTTTAAACTGGGATTATATTATTATCCATGAATCGGGTCACGAATGGTTTGGTAACAGTATCACCGCCAAAGATATTGCCGATATGTGGATTCACGAATCGTTTACTTCTTACACTGAAGCGATTTATATTGAATGCCGCTGGGGACTGGATAAAGCCCTCACCTACCTCAACGGAGTTAGAAAAACGATGGTAGGAAACCGAACTCCAATTATTGGTGATTATGGAGTAAACGCTGAAGGTTCCGGCGATATGTATTTTAAAGGAGCAAATATGATTAACACCCTTCGGTTTATTATTGACGATGACGAAAAATGGTGGAGAATTTTAAACAAGTTTACTTCAGAATTCAAGCATAAACAAACCGATACGGAATCTGTTATAGAATTTTTTGAGGATGAAACAGGCTTAGAAGTAGAGTCTTTTTTCGATCAATATTTAAGATATACCCACCTGCCCCATCTTCAATTTAAAAAAGAAAACGGAAATCTTTTTTACCGTTGGGAAACTGATGTTGAGAATTTCAATATGCCTGTTGAATTAATTACTAATAAAAAAGAAATTAGAATTGAACCGACAAATTCCTGGCAAAAACTGGATGATAAATTAAATACGGATGATTTAAAAATCAATTTCCGAGAGTTTTACATTACAAGCAACCTTCAAAATGTATTATAAAAAAACACAACAAGCTTATATTTTATACATAATTTCAGTGATTACTCTTGCCATTCAATGGACAATCTATTTTATTAAAATTGATAAAACAGGCAGCACTTCCATCACTGTATATTTAATTTTAAGTATTGTTTTTATAAGTATTTGTCTTGTTTTTGGAAGGCTAACCATACAACTGAATGAAGATGAAATCTCCGCATCATTTGGATTGAGATTTTTAGTTCAAAAAATGAAGGTGGAAGAAATAGACCCAAAGTCAATTCAAGTATTAAAGCCTTCCCTTCTCTACGGAATCGGATTAAGAGTGACTCCGCAAGGAACGCTTTACAATACTAAACTCGGTAAAGCAATTAGGATAAAGTCTAAAGATGGGAAGAAAACTTTTTTTGTAGGAACTAATGACGCTGAGTTTTTAAAGGAAAAAATTCTGCAACAACTACGTTAACCTTGCTTTTAAGGTGCGTATTCTGTCAACTTTTCCGGTGTGGGTTTCTTCAAACTTTTCTACAAAATAGATTTTCTTCGGCTTTTCAAACTTTTCCAGCTTTTTAGAGTTTTTAATCTCTTCCGTTAAATGTTCTAAAACCTCTTCATTAAATTGGGCTTCTACAAACAGAATAAGTTTATCGCCCAGGGCATCATCTGGTAATGAAGTAACAAAAAACCGTTGAAGGATAATAGCTTGCAATTTCTTTTCAACTTGTTCTGGGTGAATTTTCACACCGCCAGTATTAATAACGTGATCAATTCGGCCTTTCCAAAAGAATTTTTTATAAGTCACCAATTCAACCACATCATTGGTCACAATAATTTCTTCTGAAACCATCGGTGCTTTAATCACCAGGCAATTTCTATCGTCTTGAGAAACAGTTACATTATTTAAAACTTTGAACGGAAGATTTTTCTTTCTGCTTTTTTTTGAATTAATTCTTCTAGCTGCTATATGAGTAACGGTTTCCGTCATTCCATAGGTTTCGTAAATCTTAGTAGGAATTCCTTGTACCAATCTTTTTAAATGAACTGAAACCGCTCCACCGCCTACAATTAGTTTTTGGATTAAATGAAGCCTTGCCAATGAATTATCGAGCTGAAAAGGCGTCATCGCACAAAAGTCAAAACGTTTATAAACCTGATCTAGCGGATTGGATTTTGGCGGAACGCTTTCTAAATGCCATCCCAAAACCATTGCTCTCACCAACATCATTTTACCCGCAATATAAGTAGCTGGCAAACACAATAAAGCAGTAGTTTCTTCAGGTAGCTTAAAGAACTTGGCAGTAGCTTTTGCACTATTTACCATATGTTCTTTTTTAATTTGAATAATCTTTGGAGTTCCCGTAGAACCGGAAGTTTTTACTTCCACATAGTCTTTTTCATCATCCAACCATTCGAGGATAAACTCCCCTATTTGTTCTTCGTGGGGTTCTCCTTCTTTAATGTATAAAGTGGCTAGCTGAACGAGTCCCGTTTCATTCAATTTGTTTCTATTGAATTGAAAGTTTTCGTGAAGACGTGGAGCAAAATCTGTGGTAAATTCAGTCATAACCAAATATGATATTTCAACTATAAATTAGTGTTACTAAAATAACAAGTTAATTTTAAATATGTATGAAGTTACTCGGTTACCGGTTGCGGTTCTTCTATTTTCCCTACTAATTTACTTTTCCAGTTTTTCCATTTATAGACTTTCGTAAAAATAATTAGGAATATGGGATAAATTATAAATACCGGTAAAATCACTTGTAAACCTGTTGAAGGTTCAGAAATATCTTTCAAAATAGATTCGGTTTGAAAGACGGTCCAATCTGCTGTTACCAAAAGAGCGGCGATTAAATTATTAGCAGCATGGAAACCGAGTGCTAATTCCATTCCTTCGTCCATTAAGGTAATTATTCCAAGGAATAAACCTGTTCCTATGTAATAGATCATTACAATATTACCCAATTTCCCAACTTCAGGATTAAAAAAATGAAGCCCTCCAAATATTAGTGAAGTAAGCAATAACGGAAACCATTTGTTTTTAGCTAAAGTCCCAAAACCTTGCATTAAATAACCTCTAAAAATGTATTCTTCCACACTGGTTTGAATAGGAACCATAATAATAGCTATCACGCAAAGAATGGCAAAAGGCACTGGCTTGAAATTAATTACATAACTTTCGGGGTTTGTATAATAATCGTAATAAGTACTGGCAACCACAAAAACTGCCATTAGAGTAAATGAAAATAATATTCGTTTCCAATCTACTTTTTTTCTACTGGTGGTTAATTTTTTAAAAGGTTGTTTGTGCAAAAATTTTATAACCAAAACAATTCCTGCCATAGCAAAAACAAAGGAAAGCAATAACAAAAATAAATTTAAGTTGGGCTCTAAAGTGGTCATCATTTGCTGCTCTGAAACTCCAGATTGAAGTTTCTGTAATCCCAATTCGGCAAAAACGGCAATCATAAACGGAACTTGACCAATAAATGAAGCGATAATAACTATTAAAGAACCTATAAGGTATCGCCAAAAATCGTGATAATACTTAAAAGCTTGCGCTATAAACATGTTATAAAATTGAATTTATATCCCAAATTCCTTGAGATTGATAAGTTAATTGTTCTCCTTTCACCGCTAACGGACTTTCAATATTGTTGGTGTACAAACTACCTGTTCCCAATCCTTGTGGCATTTTGGTTTGCTTAGTATAAGTAAACTGTGCAATGGCATTTAAGCCCACGTTACTTTCTAAGGCGCTGGTAATCCACCAACCGATATTGTATTTTTCAGCTAAATCTATCCATTCTTGAGTTCCTTTAAAACCACCTATTAAACTCGGCTTTAAAATAATATACTGCGGTTGTATGGTTTGTAACAATTCCTCTTTTTTAGTTACAGAAAATACACCAATTAATTCTTCGTCTAAAGCAATGGGAAGTGGAGTTGCTGCACAAAGCTTGGCCATTTCTTGAAATTGCCCTTGTTTAATAGGTTGTTCAATGCTGTGCAAATCTAATTCACTTAAACGCTGAAGTTTTTGTAAAGCTTCTTCTGGTTTAAAAGCTCCGTTGGCATCTACACGCAATTCTATTTCTTCTGCTGAATATTTTTTTCTTATAGATTTTAACAAAGTGATTTCCTTTTCAAAATCTATCGCTCCAATTTTCAGTTTAATGCAAGAGAAACCTTGTTCTAATTTCTGCTGAATTTGCTCTAACATAAATGCTTCTTCTCCCATCCAGATTAATCCATTAATGGGAATACTAGCTTTTCCTTCTGTAAATACTGAAGGAAATAATTCAAATGGATTTTCTGCTTCAAAAGATTTTAAAGCCATTTCTAGCCCAAATTGAATGGAAGGGAATTCGATGAGTTCTTCTAACAATTCATCTTTAGGTAGATGAATATTTTTGCAAACCCATTTTAATTTTTCTTCATAATCGGGTCGGTCATCAATACTGAGCGTTCGTAGAATTCCGCATTCACCTATTCCGAAACGTTCTTTTTCTTTTAAAATTAAAAACCAAGTTTCTTTGGTAGTAAGAACGCCCCGCGATGTTCCGCTGGGGCGTTTAAAATCTAAAATATACTTTTTGTAAGTTGCTTCCATTAAACTTCTATACTCTCGCCTATTGGTAATAAATGAAGTTCTTTGTTCTTCATTTTAAATTTGTCTTTTGCTAATTTATGATCTATTTCAATAAAACCAAAAGTATCATAATGACAACCCAGAATATTATTACATTCAATAAAATCGCTGGCAATAATGGCATCATCTACTCCCATGGTAAAGTTATCGCCGATAGGTAAAACAGCAAGGTCTAGTTTGGTACGCATCGGGATAAGTTTCATATCCATCGTTAATGCAGTATCTCCTGCGATGTAGAGGTTCCCTTCTTCGGTTTCAAAAATAAAACCTCCGGGTTGTCCGCCATAACTTCCATCAGGGAAAGAGCTGGTATGAATGGCGTTTACGTATTTTACTGTCCCGAAATCAAATTTCCAGCTTCCGCCGTGATTCATCGGGTGAACTTCAAAACCTTTATCTTCATAGTGATTAGCTATTTCAAAATTACTTACAATTTTAGCTCCGGTGTTTTTGGCTATAGCTTCAGCGTCTAAAATATGATCTTGATGCGCATGGGTGAGAAAAATATAATCTGCCTTGAGGTCATTAATATCTACTTTGTCTTTAGAAAGATCGTTTCCGGTAATAAATGGATCGACAATTATATGTTTTCCTGCTACTTCTATAGCTAATGAATTTTGCCCGTAAAAGGTGACTTTCATAATTATTCAGTTTTTTTAGGTTATTGTCTGAAAAATAAGAAAATTAGAACCTTCCTTAAACATCTTCACATATAAATAACATTTTCAATTGAGAAGGTTGAATTTCTTAAAATCTAACACTTTTAAATTGAATTCTAAAAAAAGAAAAGTTTATACCAAAGCACTTACCAAAAACAAAACGGAAAATAAAAAAGTACTTAATGCTACTTTTTTAAGTTCAGGGTCTAATTGTTGGGGAACTTTATTTTTGGACACTGTTTGTAAATGAATAAACAAAGGAATAAAAGCAACCAAACTAATTGCTAATAAATAATCTTCAGTATAAAATATAAATTCTACAATAGTAAAAAATGCTATTAAAATTAAAGCTGAATGATACTTTTTAGACTTCTCACCTCCAAGTTTTACCACTAACGTATTTTTACCAGACTTTGCATCACTAATCCTATCGCGCATATTGTTTAAATTAAGAACCGCCGTACTTAATAAACCAACCGAAATTGCCGGGAGAAACACGGAAAAACTTAGATGGTGGTGATACAGAAAAAAACTCCCTACCACACTCAATAACCCGAAAAATAGAAATACAAAAACATCACCCAATCCTCGATAACCATAAGCAGATTTTCCTACTGTATATTTTATCGCGGCTCCAATCGAAGCCAATCCCAAAACAAAAAACAATACTGAATAACCAAAATTTTCCTTACCAAAAGCAGCATAAATTAATCCCAGAGCAAAAACCATCGTGATTAGTGAAGTGATAATCATTGCTTTTTTCATTTCCTTATCGGTGATGATTCCACTTTGTAAAGCCCTCATAGGCCCTATACGTTCTTCGTTGTCAGTTCCCTTTATACCATCACCATAATCATTGGCAAAATTAGAAAGTATCTGTAAACCCAAAGTAGTACAAATGGCGAGTATAAAAATATCCCAAGCAAAAAACCCGTACAAAATGGCTAATGCAGTTCCGGTAATAATTCCTGCTATTGAAAGTGGTAACGTTCTTAATCTCGCAGCTCCTACCCAAGTTTTAAATTTTGTACCCATCTAACGTGCAGAAGCTTTTATCAATAACTCTTTAAACAAATCTGAAGTCAAAGCTGAATTCGCCCCTACTCCTTTTCCTTTAGCATCTAATTCCCGAAGTTTTGCTATAATACCACTTACTTCTTTCATTTTATAATTTCTTGCTGCTACCGAATAGTCTTTCACAAAAAATGGATTCACTCCCAAAGTTTTAGCCACATTGCCTTTATCTAAATTACTCAAACTATGATATTTCAAAATCTTGGTAAAATAACCGTAAAGAATAGCTGTAGTCTGTAATACCGGATGCTCTTTGGGGTTTTGAGAGAAATAATCTATAATCCTGAAAGCTTTTTTAAAATCTTTTTCACCCAGTGCTTTTTGCAACTCAAAATTATTGAAGTCTTTACTTATTCCTATATTTTCTTCGATAAGTTCCGGAGTAATTTGAGAACCTTCTGGTAATATTAATTGCAATTTTTCAAGCTCATTATTGATTTTCGCCAAATCTGTACCCAAAAATTCAACTAACAGTAAAGAAGCTTTCGGCGTAATTGTATAATTTTTCCCACGTAAAACTTTGCTAATCCATTCGGGTACTTGATTATCGTAAAGTTTTTTACTTTCAAAAATCTCACTACCATTTGCATTAATAGCTTTATAAAGCTTTTTACGTTTATCAATCTTTTTATATTTATAACACACCACTAATACGGTAGAAGGTTGCGGATTCTCTGCATAACTTGCCAATTTCTCGATAGTTCGTGATAAATCTTGAGCTTCTTTTACAATAAGCAATTGATATTTTGCCATCATTGGGAAACGCTTCGCAGAAGCTACAATATCTTCGATATTCACATCCCTTCCGTACAAAACCGACTGATTAAAGCCTTTTTCTTCTTCAGTAAGCAAATTATTTTCAAAATAACTGGCAAGACTATCTATATAATAAGGTTCTTCTCCCATTAAAAAATAAATAGGTTTCACCTCGCCTTTTTTTATATCTCCTACAATTTTCTTTACTTGCTCCATAAAAGCTAAATGCCTTAAGTGGTAATTTATAAATGATAAAACTTAACTTTCCGTCCTATCAATTTCGCTTCAAAAATAGCGAAAATAAAATGGCTATTTTCGATGAACTTCGAAAAAAGTTCATCATTCTTACTCCAGAAGAATGGGTACGACAGCACACTATTCAGTTTTTAATTCATCAGAAAAAATATCCCCAACAACTTCTAAATGCTGAAAAACAACTCAAAGTAAATGGCTTAACCAGACGTTACGATATTGTGGCTTACAATCCAGACGGAAGTATTAATTTAATTGTTGAATGTAAAGCACCTTCCATAAAAATAACTCAGGACACTTTCGACCAAATTGCCCGCTACAACCTTTCTTTAAAAGCAGAACAATTAATGGTCACTAACGGATTGAACCACTACTTTTGTCAACTGGATTATAAAGCTGAAAAATATCATTTCTTGCGCGATATATCAACTTATTCTATTTAATTTGCAGCTGTGAAAATTGCAGTCGTCATCTTAAATTGGAACGGTAAAAAGTTACTAAAAACTTTCTTGCCTTCGGTTGATCAATATTCTAAAGAAGCGCAGGTTTATGTAGCCGATAATGCTTCCAAAGATGATTCTGTGGCTTATGTGAAAGAAAATTTTCCGCAGGTAAAAATTATTCAACATCAAGAAAACGGTGGCTATTCCAAAGGTTATAACCAAGCACTTCAGCAACTAAATGAAGATATTTTTATCCTGTTGAACAATGATGTTGAAGTAACCGAAAACTGGTTAATTCCCATTCTTTCAAAATTTAAAAATTCAGCAGAAACAGCTATTGTTCAACCTAAAATATTGAGATATCAAAATAAAAATCATTTTGATTACGCTGGGGCTAGCGGTGGTTTTTTAGACAGTTTAGGCTACCCTTATTGCAGAGGAAGGCTTTTTAATGAATTGGAAGAAGACCAAGGACAATACGATAATCCCATAAAAATCAGTTGGGCGAGTGGAGCGTGTTTATGCATTAGAAAGCAAGTGTTTTTTAAAGCCGGAATGCTAGATGAAGACTATTTTGCCCACCAAGAGGAAATTGACCTTTGTTGGCGAACTTCAAGATTAGGTTATCAAATTTGGGTAATGCCGGAAAGTAAAATCTATCATTTAGGCGGTGGAACTTTACATGCCATGCATCCGCAAAAAACCTTTTTAAACTTTAGGAACAGTTTATTTAACTTGCTAAAAAACCTTCCCACAATTAAAGTTTTTCCATTTATTTTCTTTAGAATGGTGTTGGATGCAATTGCTGGTATTAAATTTGTTGCAGAAGGAAAACCCAAGCATTTTTTGGCAATTTTAAAAGCTCATAAAAGCTTTTACTTTAATTTGCCAAAAATGTTAAAGAAAAGGCAAGGCAATTATAATAATCAAGAATACGCCTCGTTGAAATCTATCGTATGGCTATATTTTATAATGAAAAAAAGAAAATATAACAATTTATAGACACCTTAGCTAAATAATTGTTAATGACTAACCAACCACTGGCATTTTTAATAATTTTGAATCAATAAATAATTTTTAAAATAACTATGATGAATCGAGTTTTTTTATTATCTGCATTATCAGTTCTCATGTTCACTTCTTGCGTATCTAAAAAGAAATACGCAGAATTAGAAGAAAAACAAAAAGAAACTCAGGATCAGCTAAATACAGCTACCGTAAAATTAAATTCTTGTTTAGAAGAAAAGAAAACCAAAGTAGCCTATTTAGAAGACCAAGTTGAAACATTAAAGAAAACAAATAATGCCCTGTTAACGAATCAGGGAGATTTAGCTACTTTATCTAAAAAAGGTGCTGAAAATTTAGAAAGATCTTTAGAAAGCATTAAAGAGAAAGATCTTCAAATCAAAACAATGCGTGACGCTATCAACAAAAAAGATTCTGTCACTTTAGCCCTAGTAACTAGTTTAAAAGGAGCTTTAGGAAATATTAATGACGAAGACATTGAAATTAGTGTTGAAAAAGGTGTAGTATTTGTCTCAATTTCTGATAAATTACTATTTAGAAGTGGAAGCTACCAAGTTTCTAACCGTGCAAGAGAAGTATTAGGTAAAGTTGCGAAAGTAGTAAAAGATAAATCAGACTTTGAATTTATGGTAGAAGGTCACACTGATACCGACCCAATTAAAACGGAATGTATTCAAGATAACTGGGATTTGAGTACTAAAAGAGCGACTTCTATTGTGAGAATCTTACAAAACGATTTTGATGTAGATCCTAAGCGTATGACGGCAGCTGGTAGAGGTGAATATGTTCCGGTATCTTCTAATGACAATGCGGAAGGAAAAGCCGCTAACAGAAGAACAAGGATTGTAGTTCTTCCTAAGCTAGACCAATTCTTCGGAATGATTGAAGATGGAATGAAAAAAGCTTCTAAATAAAAAACCTAGATTATATAAATATTGAAAAAGCTACTCGAACTGAGTAGCTTTTTTTTATGGTTTAAAATATAGAAATGTAATTTTTACTTATTATTTTTGAATATAAGTTATAAGAAATGAATATTCAAGCAGAAAAAATAGAATTAGCAAAAATGCTCTTAGAAACTAACAATCCAAGAATAATTAATTCTATCAAAAAAATCTTTAAAAAAGAAAAACCTAAAGATTTTTGGGATGATTTATCATCAAGTCAAAAAAGGGAGATAGAAAAAGCTTCTGCCGAAATTGAAAATGGAGAGGTTTCCGATTATGAAAATTTCATGCAAAAACATCGTAAGTGAAGAGAAATGTTATCATTTCAAAAACCGCGGAAAAGAAACTAGAAAAGCTTTTCAATTTTCTAGTTAAAAATTGGTCTATAAAAGTTAAAAATGAATTTATTGAAAAACTAGATTCTACAATTAATACCATTCAATCTCAACCAGAGATTTTCCCATCTTCCCAAAAAGCAAAAAACTTAAGAAAGTGTGTGGTTACAAAACAAACGACGCTTTATTATCGCTTTACTTCAAGTAATATTTTTATTGTCACTATTTTCGATACAAGACAAAACCCTAAAAAACTAACTAAACCACTCTGCACTAAAAGTGCAGAGGTTCATTAATACTGGGGACTAAAAGTCCCCTTTACTATTCCAATATAAAATTGGAATTATCACTCGAATCACGCCGGTGATGTTCCAAGTATTCATT
>NZ_RXOM01000062.1 GCF_008692195.1 Salegentibacter sp. R32 | reverse complement strand
AGACTAAAACGAACTTTTAAGGCATTAATACAAAAGCAAACAAAAATTAATGCAAATTTTGGCTTTACCCCTAATTTCAATTATTTTTAAAAACAAATTAGGTAGTTTTGAGACAGACTGCCGTTGTGCACAAGTTTGAAACGAAAACTCTAAATTAAAAAAATTGTCTTGAAATTATATACGAAAATAAAACCTTATTTAATTCCATTTATTTATTTCTCTGTGATATTTTCAATTGGAGCAATTCTAAATATAATTTCAAAAACATATCTTGAGAAACCTTTCCCTGAACTAATTTTTAAGTCTTTTACTTTATTATCATTCCTCATATTAATTTTACTATATAAAAACCAGAAATGGAAAATTTTTAAACTGGAAAAAATATCAAAAAGACAACTATTAATTATAATAATTCTATTTTCTCTTTTTTTAATATTTAACTATATTTCTTCAATATTTTCAAACCAAAAAAATTATGTAAGTTACATAAGAGAAAATTTTAATTCGTTTGTGTTAATTATAACTATTGCATCAATTGGCGAAGAAATTATTTATAGAGGTTTTTTACAAAATTATGTGAATCAATTTTTTAGTGACGATAGGAAAATAAGCCGAGGAAATATTTTTGCATCTATACTATTTTGGATTACTCATTTAGGTTTTTTCACGATTATGGAGCCATTGTTTGCTATAATGTCATTATTTTTAGTAGCTATTTCATCCCTTACCCTTGGATATTTAAAAGATAAGAGTAATGGAATCATACTTCCAATAATCGTCCACTTGATTTGTAATTATATTCATACATTTATGAAAATTAGCTTAGGATAAAAAACCAGTGCACAACACCGTATATAACAAATAGCTACGTCTTTTTTAAATCGAAAATTTTGGTATATTTGGTAAACCGCCAAATCTTTTGATTTGGCAACTAAAAAGAAAAAGTAGTTACAAAATACAAAAGTTTTGGCTTTTGGCGTGGCGGAATATTTTAGCCAATTTGCACGCTACTCGTCATATACAAGACCGTTGTGCGTAATATGATAACTGAATAATATTTTACTATGGACATAAAATTTGAAATTTATAATAATCAAACTAGTAAATTATGCTATTTAGAAAATAACTCAAATCAAAATATACACAGAATAAGTCCGAAATATATTAAATGGACCTATAAGAATAACGATTATTTAATTTATCCAGAGAAACCAGGAAGAGCATTATTTATTGGAAATGATTATATTTTAATTCAGCATAGAGGAAAAACATTTCATCCGAGAATAGATTATATAATTCTATATGACTTTAAAGCTAATATAAAGTATAAAATCGAACCTCCGCTTTTAAAAACTAAAGAGTTAAACCCTGAGTATAAAAATTTTAATGGAAGTTTTAATGGATTTAAAAGATTAGATAGAATAAATGAAGATTCACCATATGAAATTTCAATTGACAATGAAAATCATGTTTTAGTTTGTTTATATGATAAAAAACACGGTACACCTTTAGATGATCGAGCAGGAAAATTAAATGAACTTCAAGCACTAAATATTAGAACGGGAAAGTTTCACAATAGCTGGTGTAAATTCTACGATAGATTATAAAATACTACGCACAACAACGTATATTTCCAATTGTGGTTTTGTGTCCTGCGGACACAAACGCTCACGCGTCAAAGTCAGTTCTTTTTATTATCTTTAATCCTAAATTCCCACAACTGACAAATATACAAGACCGTCAGACTGTCTCAAAACCATGCCATCTTTACCGATCATTTTTCAGGATATGATCTTTGGTATGTTTATCTTTAAGGTATGGAATATCAACAAGGACAAGACCGGGAACAGCTCA
>NZ_RXOM01000061.1 GCF_008692195.1 Salegentibacter sp. R32 | reverse complement strand
GTGCCCTGTACATTGATCGGGAAACTGGCATCATTGGTCACGGTCACATTGCCCCCACAGTTATCGGTGGCCGTTGGGGTGGGCACATCGCTGGCCACTACTTCACATTCCATAATGATATCGGCCAAGCTGGCCACATCCGGTACAGGGGCAGTACTATCACCATTCACAACAGTTGCTGTTGCAGTGGCGGTACACCCATTGGCATCGGTGACGGTCACCTGGTAAGTACCTTCCATAAGCCCTGTGATATCCTCTGTGGCCGCTGTATTGTCCCAAAGGTAGGTGTATGGGGCGGTACCCCCGGTCACGGTCAGGTCAACAGATCCATCATTGCCGCCGCTACAGGAAACGTCGGTAGCAGTTGCCGAGGCTGTAAGTACCGTAGGTTCGGTGACGGTGACGGATTCCGTGGTGGTACACCCGTTGGCATCGGTCACGGTAACATTGTAGGTACCTGCGGAAAGCCCGGTGATGTCCTCGGTGGCCGCGGTATTGTCCCAAGCGAAGGTGTATGGGGCGGTCCCTCCGGTTACGGTCAGGTCTACAGATCCATCGTTCCCACCGTTACAGCTTACATTGGTTGCACCTGCACTTGCGGTAATTACCGTAGGCTCGGTTACGGTGACGGATTCAGTGGCGGTACACCCATTGGCATCGGTCACGGTCACATTGTAGGTACCTGCGGAAAGCCCGGTGATGTCCTCTGTGGCCGCTGTATTGTCCCAAAGGTAGGTATAAGGGGCTGTACCCCCGGTCACGGTCAGGTCTACAGATCCATCGTTCCCGCCGTTGCAGCTTACATTGGTTGCACCTGCACTTGCGGTAAGTACCGGAGGTTCGGTTATTGTTACGGATTCAGTGGCGGTACACCCATTGGCATCGGTCACGGTGACATTGTAAGTACCTGCGGAAAGCCCGGTGATATCCTCGGTAGTGGCTGTATTGTCCCAAGCAAAGGTATAGGGGGCGGTCCCCCCGGTCACGGTCAGGTCAACTGTCCCATCGTTGCCCCCGTTGCAGGAAACATCGGTTGCCGTTGCAGAAGCTACCAAGGTAGCCGGTTCAGTGATGGTGACCGAAGTATTGGCCGTACATCCGTTGGCATCGGTGATGTCTATCGGGTATGTCCCTGCCGGTAAGCCTGAAATTGGCAAGCTTGTGCCGGGAACGCCACTGTAAGTGGTACCGTTAATGACATATTCGAAAGGGGCCGTTCCCCCGGTAAGCTCAATGGTAATGTCCCCGTTGGCCCCTCCGTTGCAAGATACATTTGCATCTACGGTAGTCGAGACGGTCAACATATCCGGTTGTGTTACTGTTACGGATTCCGTGGCGGTACATCCCTTGCTATCGGTCACGGTCACATTGTAGGTACCTGCGGAAAGCCCGGTGATGTCCTCTGTGGCCGCTGTATTGTCCCAAAGGTAGGTATAAGGGGCTGTACCCCCGGTCACGGTCAGGTCTACAGATCCATCGTTGCCGCCGTTACAGGAAACGTCGGTAGCGGCCCCTGAAGCTACAAGCAATGCTGGTTGTGTTACCGTTACGGATTCCGTTGCGGTACATCCTTTGCTATCGGTCACGGTAACATTGTAAGTACCTGCGGAAAGCCCTGTGATATCCTCGGTGGTCGCGGTATTGTCCCAAGCGAAGGTATAGGGGGCGGTCCCCCCGGTCACGGTCAGATCAACTGTCCCATCGTTGCCGCCGTTGCAGGAAACATCGGTTGCCGTTGCAGAAGCTACCAAGGTAGCCGGTTCAGTGATGGTGACCGAAGTATTGGCCGTACATCCGTTGGCATCGGTGATGCCTATCGGGTATGTCCCTGCCGGTAAGCCTGAAATTGGCAAGCTTGTGCCGGGAACGCCACTGTAAGTGGTACCGTTAATGACATATTCGAAAGGGGCCGTTCCCCCGGTAAGCTCAATGGTAATGTCCCCGT
>NZ_RXOM01000063.1:14908-202885 GCF_008692195.1 Salegentibacter sp. R32 | reverse complement strand
TGAGACGCGCCAAAAGTTGAGGATGGGACTAATACGGGCAATAGAACTCAAATTCTAGCCGGCAGGAAAGTTCACCCATCCTTTTCTTTTGGAAAATTAATTCAAAATCATTTTACAAACCTAAGAGTCCGGCAGGCGGGCTTGTTTCCGACCTCGTAGGTATGATTTTTAAAGGTAAAATAACTATAAGGTTTGCTAAGCATTTGCAGGAATGACCAATTTAATAATACTTCATGCTGAATTTATTTCAGCATCACATCACCCACTTTTCAGAATTAAAATAGAAGCGTAGATTGAGAATTTACTTTACTCTGTCAAGGATTCACGTAGAGAAAACTGTCTTCTTAATGCAAATTTTTCAGAATAAAAACTTACTCTACTTTCTTATCTTCATACAAAGCCTCAGGTGGCTGAAACAACAACTTAGCTGCCTTAATTGGATTTTTAGATTTACGCATTTTTCTAAAAATATCCCCCCAAACATGAAATACCAATTTCACCGGATTGTAATGCTTCGGCTGATCTAAAATTCCATAGATCGCTTGTTCATCTTCCGGCTGAAAAGTACCAAACATTCTATCCCAAATAATAAACGTGGAACCATAATTTTTATCGAGGTAATGAGCATTCTTTCCATGATGAACGCGATGGTGAGAAGGCGTCACAAAGAAAAACCGAATCCAATTAGGTAATCTCCTAATGTATTCCGTATGAATCCAGAATTGATATAAAACCGCAATTTGATGACAGATAAAAAAAACCACCGGATGAAAACCCATCAAGCTAATGGGTAAAAAGAACACCACTTTAATTTGCTGTGTCCAAGAAAGTCGAAACGAAGTCGATAAGTTATACTTTTCAGAATTATGGTGTGTTACGTGAGTGGCCCAAAACAAACTCGTTTCATGTCCCATACGATGCGCCCAATACCGACAAAAATCAAGAGCAAAAAAGCATAAAATAGAAGTCCACCAATTAACGGGAATACTCCACGGAACCACATTATAAAACCAAATCACCGACCCAAATAAAATTGACTTAATCAGTAAATTTTGAAAAACAGAAACCAAGCCAATGCTCAATGAAGCAAAAAAGTCTTTCTTTTCATATAACTTTTTCTTCTGCTTCCAACTAAAGTAAAACTCAAGTAGAGCCAAGCTAATCATAACCGGTGCCGCGTACAAGATTAAATCTGGTGCGTTAGATAATACATCGTCGAGGCTTATTTTTTCTTTCATATCTAATCAATATAAAAGAATATACGTATATAAAAAATATATGAGTGATTAATTTTAAATTACTAAATTGGATATACCTTAAAATTATTAGAAGTTGCCAGTTATCCTTGTCAAAACAACTATTCAAGCTCCAAGAGAAAGAGTTTTCGATTTATCAAGAAGTTTAGATATTCATATTACTTCCACCGTAAAAACAAACGAAAAAGTAATTTCAGCAAAGAAAACAGGTTTGTTGGAGTTAGGAGAAGAAGTTACTTGGCGAGCTAAACATTTAGGGGTTTACCAAAACTTGACCTCAAAAATTACAAGCTTAAATTATCCCGATTTTTTTGTAGATGAAATGCAAAAAGGAATTTTTAAAAGATTCTCCCACAAACATATATTTAAGAGAATTTCAAAGAACGAAACCTTGATGATGGATGAATTTGATTATGAATCTCCTTTCGGCGTTTTAGGAAAAATAGCAGATACTTTATTTCTTAAAAATTATATGGAACGATTTTTAAAAGAAAGAAATCAAGTAATTAAAGAAGTGGCAGAATCGAGAGAGTGGAAAAAATCTTTAAAGTTTTGGAAATCAAATCCCTTTAGGAATAGCATCAATTAACTTTTGGGTGTATTCTTTTTCTGGATTGGTGTAGATCATATCAGCATCCCCTTGTTCAACAATTTTTCCCTGATTCATCACTAGTAATTGGTCGGCCATATATTTAACGACTGCCAAGTCATGCGAAATAAAAATATAGGTAAACCCAAAATTCTCTTTCAGTTCGTTTAATAAGTTCAACACTTGAGCTTGTACTGAAATATCTAAAGCCGAAACTGACTCGTCGCAAACAATTAATTTAGGTTCTACGGCAATAGTTCTTGCAATCCCAATACGTTGGCGTTGTCCTCCACTAAACTCGTGCGGATAACGGTTAAAATGGGTTTCATCCAGTCCAACCCGGTTCAATAATTCTAAGGTTTTCTCTTTTCTTTCTTTATTATTTTTATAAAGGTGATGAACTTCCATGGGCTCCATAATCGCTTTTCCAACAGGTATACGTGGATTTAAAGATGAAAACGGATCCTGAAAAATCAACTGAATTTCTTTCCGAAGTTTTCTCAATTCAGTTTTCGAGATTTTCGTAATGTCCCTTCCGTTATAAAAAACTTTTCCGGCAGTGGCTTTATCGAGTTGAAGAATTACATTTCCCAAGGTCGATTTTCCGCATCCCGATTCACCTACCAAACCTAAAGTTTCCCTTTCATAAATTTTGAAACTCACATCGTTTACCGCTTTTACCGATGTTTTTTGCTGAAATAATCCAGGATTGCTTATAAATTCCTTTTCTACATTTACAACTTCCAATAAAGGTTCTTTTCCGTAAATTTCCTGATGTCGCTCTTCCCGTCCGGTTTTCGTTTCTACTTCTTTAGAAATTGTATTTTCTAAAAAGTTTTTCACTGTAGGAAGCTTTTTTAAGCGTTCAGTAGTAGAAGGTTTAGAGGCCAAAAGTGCTTTGGTATAGGTTTCTTGGGGGTGAAGAAATAATGCTGAAGCCGAATTTTGTTCGACAATCTCTCCTTGGTACATCACAACCACCCGGTCTGAAATTTCTGAGACCAAAGCCAAATCGTGCGAAATAAAGATAATGCTCATCTCTGTTTCCTCTTGAAGTGATTTTAGTAATAACAAAATTTCTTTTTGTACCGTTACATCAAGCGCGGTAGTAGGCTCATCGGCAATCAGGATTTTAGGTTTACAAGCAATTGCCATAGCGATCATTACCCGCTGTTTTTGTCCGCCACTAATTTGGTGCGGATAAACATCGTAAATACTTTCCGGTCTTGGGAGTTTTACTTTTTCAAATAACCGAAGGGTTTCCGCTTTAGCTTCTTTTTTAGAAAGTTGAGTGTGTTCCAATAAAATTTCGGTAACCTGTGGGCCACATTTCATAGAAGGGTTGAGTGAACTCATAGGTTCCTGAAAAATCATGGAGATTTTTTTACCTCTAATTTTCCTGAATTCTTTTGAAGTAAGTCTAGTAATATCTTTCCCCTCAAATTCAATTTTTCCTTCAGTAATTTTTGCTGAATGAGGCAGTAACCCCAAAATTGCTAAACTGGTTAATGATTTTCCTGAACCAGATTCCCCTACGATTCCTAAAATTTCGTTTTTAAATAATTGAAAATCAATATTCTTTAGAGTTTCTCTAAAACCGTTTTCGGTATGGAAACCGAGTGATATGTTTTTTATATGAAGAAGAGATGGGTTCATGAAAATGTTAAATTTTACATATTTCGCTGGAAAAAAATCACTTAGTCGATAAAAACCTTGCTTTTGTCGATTATATTCTATTATTTAGATAAAAATTATATAAAACATATTATTCTGAAATAAAATTACCTATTATGATATTAATTTATAGAAATATTTACGATTTCATTAAAGATGAAAAGCGTAATGTTAAACAACCACCAAAACTGTCAAGTTTAAAAATAACCAAAAAAATTCTACAGTTTTATAATTTTCACTTTCTTTCTTATATTTTTAGGTGTTGCAATATTTCTAATTTAGCTTCGCTGTCATCCCCCACTAATTTACAACACCGCTTTTATTGGCATTAGTTGCCTTTACTTATTTCGATATAAAATCTTTCTAGGGGGTTTTACATCCTAATTTAAACCAATTTTAAATTCTAAAACTTTTTTTCGATGATTAAAAATTATTTCGATAAAAAGAGAATACTCTTTTATTCTCTTTTTCTAACAGCTGGTTTTGTTTTTTCACAAACCGATAGTCAACAACAAACAATAACAAGTAAGTATAACCAACAAAAATTAAGCACGCTTCAAGAACGTTTTGTCACCAAAAACAAACTTCAACAAGAAGAACTTAACGTATTGGCCACCCAACGAGGGCTTAAAAAAAGAATTGTACTTCCAGATGGAGGAGTAGCAGAACTCCAATACATCGCAGAGGACGGAAGTCCGATTTATTACCGAACCTTTAATGTAAATGCGGCAAAATCTACCCGTGCTAATTATTTAAATTCCGGAGGCGGACTTGGGCTAAATATTGATGGACAAAACATGGTTGCTTATATATGGGATGGTGGTCACGCAAGGGTTTCCCATCAAGAGTATGATGGGGCAGGTGGAAATAATCGTGTAACCGTTGAAGATGCTTCTTCTGAAGGAGGAACGCAGCTTAATTACCATGCGGCTCACGTTACCGGAACTATTGCCGCTTCTGGAGTTCAAGCAAATGCAAAGGGAATGGCTCCTCAGTCTAGAGTTCGAGGATATATGTGGAATAATGATGTGGCTGAAGCTACTTCAGCAGCAGCGAATGGAATGTTACTTTCTAACCATAGTTATGGTTATCGTTCTGATTTAGTTCCAGACTACTATTTTGGAGCTTATATTGACGAATCAAGAGATTGGGATGAACTCATGTATAATGCTCCTTATTACTTGATGGTTACAGCTGCAGGGAATGATGGTAATAATAATAGTTATAATGGTTCTCCTTTAAACGGTAATTCTTCTTACGATAAGCTTACGGGACATGCCACTTCTAAAAATAATTTAGTAGTAGCCAACGTACAAGATGCCAATATAGATTCAAATGGGAATTTAGTAAGTGTAAGTATTAATAGTTCCAGTAGTGAAGGACCTACCGATGATTTACGTATTAAACCTGATATTACCGGCAACGGGACTTCGGTAACTTCAACTTACGATTCTAGTGACTCTGCTTACGGGACTATTAGCGGAACATCAATGGCTTCTCCTAATGTCACCGGAACATTGTTGTTGCTTCAACAACATTATAATAACCTAAACGGAAGTTTTATGCGTGCTTCTACCCTAAAAGGACTAGCCTTGCATACCGCAGACGATACCGGACCCTCCGGACCTGATGCAGTATATGGTTGGGGACTTTTAAATGCAAAACGTGCTGCTGAAGCGATTACCGAGGAAGGCTCTTCAGCTAAAATAGAAGAATTAGTGCTTAACAGTGGTGAAACTTACGAAATTACGGTAAATGCAAACGGAATAGAAGATTTAATCGCTTCTGTTTCATGGACAGATTTACCGGGCACGGCAACAACACAAACCAACTCTTCTACACCAAGGTTGGTTAACGATTTAGACATTAGGGTAACAAAAAGCGGTACTACTTATTTACCTTACCGATTAACTTCCATCACTTCTAACGGGATAGGGGATAATACGGTAGATCCTTATGAAAGGATAAATGTGAACAATGCTTCGGGAACATATACTATTACGGTTTCTCATAAAGGATCTTTGAGTAGTGGAAGTCAAAATTTTAGTTTAATTATTACCGGAATTACTCAAGAACCCACAGTTTGCGAAACTACAACGCCAACAAACTTGAGTGTTTCCAGTATTGGACCTACTTCGGCTATTGTGAATTACGATGAGGTGACAGGAGCAACTTATGAAGTCCGTTATCGAGAAAGCGGGGCTTCTTCTTGGGTAGTACAAAGTACTTCAGGAACTTCTATTAACCTTACTGGTTTAACTTTGGAAACTACCTATGAAGTTCAAGTAAGAAGTAAATGTGATACTTCAACTTCAAACTATTCTTCAACAGAAAGCTTTACTACTACCAATACGCAATTAAGTTATTGCGCTTCACAAGGAAATAATGTAGACGACGAGTACATAAGTAGAGTTCAAATAGGAACTATCGATAATAGCTCAGGAGCAGGAAACGGATATTCAGATTTTACCAACCTAAGTACCGGTTTAGACAAAAACGCTTCAGCAACAATTACCATTACTCCAACTTGGACGGGGACCGAGTATAGTGAAGGATATTCAGTTTGGGTTGATTATAATCAAAATGGTGATTTTACTGATGCAGGCGAGCAAGTGTTTACGCAAACCGCTACACAAACTTCACCCGTTAGTGGCAGTTTTACTGTACCCGCTTCAGCAATAGAAGGAAGTACAAGAATGCGTGTTTCTATGAAGTATAATGGTGTTCCTACTTCTTGTGAAAGTTTTTCTTATGGAGAAGTAGAAGATTACATGATTACTATTAATAATGCAAGCTCTTCAGTTTCTTATTGCTCAAGTCAAGGAAATGATTCTTCTTACGAATGGATAGATAATGTTGCCTTAAACGGGATGAGTAATTCTACAGGAGATGATGGCGGTTATGCAGATTACACCAATAAAGTAGCAAATTTACCTTACGGCTCTAACACGATTAATTTTAGTGCTGGTTTTGCAAGTTCAAGCTATACCGAATATTGGAGAATTTGGGTAGATTACAATAAAAACGGAACTTTTGAATCTAGCGAATTAGTAGTGAGTGGTTCAAGCAGTAGCAGTAATAATTTAAGTGCTAGCTTTACCGTACCCACTTCCGCTTCAGCAGGAACTACGAGAATGCGTGTTTCTATGAAATATGATAGTGCTCCATCAGCTTGTGAAAGCTTTTCTTATGGAGAAGTAGAAGATTATACAGTAAATATTGGCCAATCTGTTACCTCATTTGCTGCGGGTAATGCAGCAGGAGAGCAGTTGGGCAATGCAACAGCTTCTTTTGAAGCGAGTTTATACCCAAATCCGGTAACCGGAAGTAGGTTGAATGTAGAAATGAATGATGCAAGAGAAACTACTTATCAAGTATTTGATATGATGGGTAAAAAAGTATTACAGGGAGATTTATCTTCTGGTAATGCAATTAATGTTTATGGCTTATCAAGCGGTGTTTATATGCTTAAGTTAAATGACGGACAAAAAGATATTGTCAAGAAATTTATTAAGCAATAAGCATTCATTTTTTCATTGGGGTTAGCCCGGGAGGAGTCCCGGGCTTTTTTATAAATATAAGTCAAGATTGAATGTAAATAGCAAAAACAAGTTGGCTTATTTATAATATATTGAAAGCTCGTTGGATTAGAGTTTTGTATAATCATTTGGCAAGTTCACAGCTGTGTAAAAAGAATATGTTTTAAAACTTTCTGAAACTTCATAGCAAGAAATGCCTGGGAGTCTTTACTTTCTGGAATAAAAAAACCATCAATTAGTTTTAGTAATTGATGGTTTTTAAGTGATTAAAAATTAGGAAAGTTATCTTTTTAAAGTAAAGTGAGATTTAAACTTTCTTTCTTCTCCTTTGTGTGTGTAATCTACCACAAACCAATAGTCGCTACTTGGTAAGTTTTTAGAGTTATATACCCCATCCCACCCTTTACCGGATGTTTTAAGTTTCGTAATCAATTTACCAAACCTATTGTAAATAGAGACAGTGGCATTCCGGTCCAGTTCTAAATCGTGAATATTCCAAGTATCGTTAATACCATCTTGATTAGGAGTAAAAAACTTAGGATATTTCACTACATCTACTTCTAAGGTGGTTACTCCACAACTTTTACCATCCAAACCGCGTACAACAATTTTGTGAGGTCCAGACTTTACATCATAAAATTCATGATCTTCTTGAAATTGACCTCCATCTAATTGATATTCATATTTACCGTAACCTTTAATGATTTGTACAGTGATATTGGCAACATCTTCAAAAGGTTCTGTGACTTCAGCTTTTACAAGAGGCTTTGCAGATTCTAAAACAGTTACTCTTGTTGGTAAATAATTACAATCTGAACCAATCTCTGGATTTATTTTTTCAACTTCTACATAATATTCTCCTGGCTCTACTGCTTCATATTCTGACCCAGTGTGAATTAATTGATCATTCACGTACCAGTTAACATTAAATTCAGAAGGGTCTAAACCTGAAATTAAATAGAACGGCGAAATTACCTCGCCGGTTGATGCATCACGGCAAAGAGTTCCTCCTTCAATATATAGTTGAGGTCTTTCGTAAATTGTGATATCTATAGGTTTTTCTACATAACAATCAGGATTTTCTTTAGATTCAGCATAAATATAAACCGTATAATTTCCTGGGTTGTTAAAGGTAAGCTCCTCCTTACTTAAAAGGTTTTGAGCTCCTTCTTCCCAATAGTAATTTAAATTATATCCTTCTTGAGAAGGTATTTCTAATGTATAGTTTCCACATTTTTCAACATCATTATATTCTTCCAAAGTAGGTAAGGTGATATAAATATTAAAGTTGGTTTCTTTTTCACAAATAAACCTAGAACCATTTTTGGCGTATATATATAGTTGTTGATTAGAAGTGATTATTTGTCCAGCGTATAATTTTTTTCCTTCCCCTCCACTTTCAGTGTAATAGTCTCCTTCTGCTAGTTTAGGGAGTGTATATGAATTACAAGCATAGACATCTTGTTTTTCCTCTATATTGACACCTTCAATGTATATAGTAAATGAGTCTTCACTAAAACAACCTTTTAAGTCATCATATTCATTATAAATATAGATAACTTGAGTTTCTGTTATAAAATCACCTGGTAATAATTGCTGCCCTTGTTTTAAAGACTTTGTGTAGTATTTACCATTTTCAATTTCAGGTAATTCATAGCCATCGCATCTGTATACATCTGTAAAATTAGAAACTTTAGGATAGTCTCTTACTTTAATTTTAAATGAAGTTTGATTACTACAGCCATTATCTTCATTATAAATATATATTCTTTTAGATTCTTCTATTGTATGACCTGCGGATAGCATTGTTCCTTTTCCATTTTTCTTCGTGTAATAATTACCATGGGTTAGCGGTGGAAGCGTGAAAACTTCATCTTTACATAGAATAATGTCTTCAAGGGAATCTACTTGTGGTATAGGTCTTATTTCTATATAAAAAGAGGTATTATTAGTACAGTTAGGAACTGAAGTAGTTGTTGCATAATAATATACAGTTTGAGATTGACCTATGATAGTTCCTTCTTGAATTTTTTGCCCTTGCCCTTGAGGTTGGGTGTAATAACCTCCTATTTCTAAAGCAGGTAATTCATAATCTCCACAGATAATAAGGTCTGTAAATTCAGGAACGATGCTTACTTTAAACTTGTGTTGATTATCACAAGTTCCATCATCATTATAGATAAATATTTCTTGGGTGGTACTAATTACATCACCTCCAAATAATTGTTGTCCCTTACCTCTAGATTCGGTAAAGTAATTTCCGTTTGTAAGAACTGGCAGGGTATAACCACCACATGTTACTACATCATCCGGTTTGTCTACCGGAGGAAGAGGTAATATATTTATATCAAAAGATTTTTCGGTACAGAAAATCCCATCAACTTCTGCATAATACCAAATAGTTTGACTTTGATATAAACGAGTTTTTGCAGGAATTAAAGTACCGCTTCCATTTGGACCGCCAGACTCGGTATAAAAATTACCTGCCCGTGGATTAGGAACTTTAAATGAGCCACAATGATCTTTTTTCACACCATAACTTTTAACAATTTCTACGTGAAATTTCGATTGATTCACACACCCATTTTGGTCTGGTCCGTTAAATATATAGATGTTTTGAGATTTGGTAATTACCTCACCAATAGCCAATTGTTGTCCACCGCCATTTTTCTTCGTATAATAATTACCATGAGTTATAGTTGGTAAAATATATGATTCACACTCTACCACATCATTTAACTCTGAAACTGGAGGAGGAGTGTTCAACACAAATTCAACACTAATAATTTCAAAACATGAAATATTTGAAGAAGAGTCTATCCTTATCCATATTGTTTTAGAGTTTGCAGAAAGAGGGATCTCATATTCTTCTACATTAGTTATTTCATTTTGTTTATTTTCTGCCTCTTGTTCAGAAGAATAATAAGTGAAATTGTAAAGACTGTCTGATAAAGCTTGAATACCAAAAATTAAAGATTCAGCTTGACGAAGCGATGTTACCGGAGTTTTGCCGAGAACAATACAAACTCCGATAGGATTAGGCTGAATTAACCCAAAAGGATCACTTACATTTAAATTGAAACTGTCAATAGTGCTACAATAATTACCTGTTTTTGTATTGTAAAATCTAATATAAATAATTTCATTACCTGCACTGGAATAATTAGAAGTATTGCCAGTGGGTATGGGCTGTAAACTATTAGCGTTTTGAAGAGAGTTAAAATAGTGAACTTCATAATCTAAATTGTCCACTCCTAAAAAGCTTGAATTGTTAGAGGTTAGATCATATAAATAAGCACCGCTACTGTCATAGCATTCTTCTATATCTTCAGGAGAGCTATAATTTAATTCGGTAAATTCTATTTCATCACTAATCAAACAGTTGGTCCCTTGTTTGGTAATCATTACGCCATAGGTTCCCGCTAGACTAGCGTTTATAGAGTTTGAGGTGGCAGATGGTATTACTTGGCCATTATAGGTCCAACTATGATTATATTCAGAAACATCTAACTTTGTAGATAAAGTATAATTATCTCCAGAACATATAGATTTGTTATCTCCCAAATCTAAATCAGCACTAAAGCTACCTGCTTCAAGAAATATAGCAGAATCATAACTTGAATCATTAGAATCAGCAATCACCAACCTGATTTTATAAGGAGTACCAGGTGTGATATTCGATGAAGCTGTCATTAACTTGGTATAACCTCTCATGTTTAAAGCAGAGTTCTGTGGGCTGTTTACCGTATATTTCTCAAATAAATTTGCATTGTCAGACGAACAAGAATTATTAAATGCGTCGTCTTTTATGTTTTTTACTGAAACCGGTGTATTAGTTGAAGGTACCACAGCTAAATTGGTGGTTTGGCCGGTATTTAAATTAGTTAAAAGAAAGGCAAATACATCGCTAGAAACACATTGCCATTGGCCATATTCATTAGAAGCAAATAAAAAGTTAAAACTAAAATTGCTTGAAAGAGGAACAAAATCAAACTCTAAAAAAGCAACATCAGTTAACACTGTAGGTTGACCCGAGGCTTGATTTATTTGTACTAAATCAGTATCAGAATTACTGTTTATTTGACTACTTAATCCTTCTCCTGTATATATTCCTTCAGTAAGTGATGCGTCTCCAGACCTAACGATTACTCCCTCTTCAATAGGAAAATTCCCTCCATTATTATTAAAATAGGCAACAGATTGCTGTGACGAAAGTTCGATATTAGAAACTTCAACGCAAGCATTATTTAACAAAGTACCCACTAAACTTTCTGGTGTATCGTTAAGTTGAGGAATACTTATAGCTTGGCCATAACCAATTACACTAAATAAGATTAAAAATAATTGAAGTAAAAATTTTGTCATATATTTCTTTTTCATATTTATTTTAAGTCGTTTATCTATCGATTAAGATACAACATTACTCGATAAAGTGCAAATATAATGTTAAAACTCGGTAACATGCAAGTTTTAGTCGATAAAATGATTATATGAAACGATAAGTAGTATTAATAGCTCGACAAAAAATTAATTGTTTGATTTTCAATAATTTAAAAATAAGTAAAAAGAAGTTTCGGTTAGATCGTCCGAAGATGATTTATATTACTATGACTGTAATTTTGTGTATGATTAGTTGCCAAAAAGTAAAAAGCGTTAAAACAACCTTAAACGTTACCATATTACCACCAGAAAATTTATACGGAAAACTATTTTATGAGGTTCAAAAAAATCATCATTTATTTAATGACAGTAAAACTTTTGTAGATGCCATTCCTCTTTTTGAAGTTGAAACCATTAGAAACAAATTCTCTCAACTAAATAATCCTAATGATGAAGAGCTGAAAAATTTTGTAATTCAAAACTTTAAGCTGCCAAAAGAAAATGCTTCTTACAAAGCAGATTCTTCAGATATCAATGAACATATTTATAAACTTTGGGATGTTCTACAACGCCCGGCCGATGAAAAACATTCAGGAACGTTAATTCCGCTGCCTCATTCCTATATAGTTCCCGGTGGTAGATTTCGAGAAGTTTATTATTGGGATAGCTATTTTACGATTTTAGGCCTACAAGAAGACGGTAAAAAAGAACTCATTCAAAATATCATCGATAATTTTTCTTATTTAATTGATGAATACGGCTTTATTCCAAACGGGAACAGAACTTATTATTTAAGTCGGTCACAACCACCCTTCTACGCACTAATGATCGATGTTCTAGCTGAAGAAAAAAATGAGCAGGTGTATGCAGAATATTTACCACATTTAGAAAGAGAGTACGCTTTCTGGATGACCGGTAAAAATCAGCTTCAGCAAAAAGGAGATACAAGACTTCGAACCGTTAAAATGCCGGATGGAGAAATTTTAAACCGATACTGGGACAATAAAAATACGCCTAGACCCGAAAGCTATATGGAAGATATTGAAACAGCCGAAAAAGCAATTCAACTCTATCCTGAAAAAACAAAAGAAGAAGTTTATCGAGATATTCGAGCTGCTGCTGAGTCAGGTTGGGATTTTTCAAGCCGCTGGTTTTACGACGACAATAATAAAGAGGCAGGACTGCCCAATATTCATACTACAAATATTATTCCGGTAGATTTAAACTGTTTGCTTTATAACCTCGAAAAAACAATTGCAAAAGCTTATCATATCAAAGGAAATAAAACCAAGCAACAACGTTATCTCGATTTAGCTGAAAAACGCAAAGCAGCCATTCAAAAATATTTTTGGAATGAAGAATTCGGTTTTTATTTCGATTATAATTTTCAAGAAAAAGAACATACCAATATTTGGTCGCTGGCAGGTATTTATCCGTTATTTTTTGAAGTCAGTAATCAGCAACAAGCTTATTCAGTAAAAGAAAAATTAGAAGAAAAATTTTTAGTGCCCGGAGGTTTATTGGCGAGTACTAATTTTACTACTCAACAATGGGATGCGCCAAACGGTTGGGCTCCGCTTCAATATTTAGCTATTGAAGGTTTACGCAACTACAAACAGGATTCATTGGCAAATACGGTAAAAGAAAGATGGCTCAATCTAAATAAAAAGGTTTACCAGAGAGAATTTAAAATTTTAGAAAAATACCACGTCGTAAATATTAATCGTGAAGGTGGTGGTGGCGAATACCCAAATCAAGATGGTTTTGGATGGACCAACGGAGTTTACAAAAAACTTTCTTCTGAAAAAGTTGAAACTACACAACCGTAAGTTTAATACCCATTGCTTTTATGCGATTAACGACTTTTGAAGAAATTCCGCTATCGGTAATAATATGATGTACACAATCTAAACTACATATTTTACCAAAACTCTTTTTTCCGAATTTTGAAGAATCTGCTAAAACAATCGTTTTTTGAGCAGACTGAATCATTTTTTGGTTCAGCGCTGCTTCTTCTAAACTCGTTGTTGTGCAGCCATAATCAAGATCGATCCCGTCGACACCAATAAATAATTGATTGCAAGAAATATCGTTCAGGATAAAATTAGCATAATGCCCAATTACCGAAGATGAACTATGTCGAACATTACCTCCTAATTGAATAACATCGTAATCTTTGTTTTTAAGCAACTCCACCGCTACATTTAAAGATGAAGTAATTATGTTTAGCTTCCCTTGAATGTTAATAGCTCTTGCCAAAGCTTGTACGGTCGTTCCGGAAGCGATCATAAAAGAATCGTTTTCAGAAATTAAATTTGCAGCAGCTTGAGCGATCCCGTTTTTTTCTTCAATAGAGATTTTTTCTTTTTCATTAACAGGCCGATCTTTCATATAAGGATTTTCGAAAGAAGCGCCGCCGTGCGTTCTAAAAAGCAGGCCTTTATCTTCCAAAAGTTTTAGATCTTTTCGAATAGTTACTGCAGAAACATCAAGTTTTTCACATAAATCAGTTACTTCTACGTATTTGTCTTTTTGTAGTATTTCTAAAATTTCTTGATGTCTTTTCATAAATGCTCAAATTATAAAGGCAAATATAAAAAATAGAACTTCAACTCTGCGTTAGAATAACAATAACGTAAAACTCCCAATAAATGCAATTGAAATATTACGAAAGAATTTCGCTTTCGTTTTTATACTGAATTATCACATTTGTAATTTTTTACTTTCTTTTTGTTTCGTTTTATAATTTTTTTATTATTTTTGGCCTGTATTCGTAATTTAACAAAACGATGAGTAATCAAAATATATATTCTAGAGAAGCTATTTTAAGCCAAATAGATGCAAATGAAGAATGGGATGTAATTGTAGTTGGCGGTGGAGCAACAGGTTTAGGTACTGCTTTAGATAGTGCAACTCGTGGTTATAAAACTCTATTATTAGAAATGGCAGATTATGCCAAAGGAACTTCTAGTAAAAGTACAAAGCTTGTTCACGGTGGTGTTCGTTATTTAGCACAAGGCGATATCGATTTGGTGAAAGAAGCGTTACACGAAAGAGGGTTGTTAGCGAAAAACGCTCCGCATTTGGTGAAGAATCAAAGCTTTATTATTCCTAACTACAAATGGTGGGAAGGTATGTATTACACCATCGGTTTAAAAGTTTACGATTTTTTAGCAGGTAAATTAAGCTTAGGGAAATCAAAACACATCAAAACGAAAGAAACCGTAAGCAGGCTATCAACCTTAAAACAAGAAAAGCTTAAAGGTGGTGTTGTTTATCAAGACGGTCAGTTTGACGATTCTCGTTTAGCCATAAATGTTGCGCAATCTTGTGTTGAAGAAGGAGCGACTTTACTCAACTATTTTAAAGTAAATGGTCTAGAAAAAGACGAACAAGGAAATATTTCTGGAGTAAAAGCAACAGATACTGAAACGAATACTCAATATACTTTTAAAGGTAAAACCGTAGTTAACGCTACCGGAATTTTCACCGACGAAATTATACAAATGGATAATCCTGAAGCTCGTAAAATGGTTAGACCAAGCCAAGGAGTTCATTTAGTATTCGATAAATCTTTCTTGCCGGGTAACGATGCAATTATGATCCCGAAAACCGATGATGGTCGTGTACTTTTTGCAGTGCCGTGGCACGATAAAGTAATTGTTGGGACTACAGATACAATGTTAGATGAGCATAGCTTAGAGCCAATAGCTCAAGAACAAGAAATAGAATTTATCTTAAAAACCTTCAATAAATACGTAGCTAAACAAGCTACAAGAGACGATGTGCTTAGTATTTTTGCAGGTTTAAGACCGCTTGCCGCGCCAAAAGATAATTCAGAAAAAAGTAAAGAAATTTCTAGAAGTCATAAAATTATCGTTTCTAAAGCTGGTTTAGTAACTATTACCGGAGGAAAATGGACCACTTTTAGAAGAATGGCTCAAGACACGGTAAATAAAATTATTAGTCTAGGGAAGCTTCCTAAAAAAGAATGTAAAACCGAACATTTTGCATTACACGGAGCGCAACCTATGACTAATCTCGAAAATCACTTATATATCTACGGAAGTGATAAAGAGAAGATCGAAAACTTGATGAAGCAAGAACCCGATCTTGCAGAAAAATTAAACCCGAATTTACCATTCACAAAAGCTGAAGTAATTTGGGCAGCGAGATACGAGATGGCAAGAACCATCGACGATGTGCTGTCTAGAAGAGTAAGAGCTTTATTTCTAAATGCAAAAGCTGCAATAGAAAGTACTCCCGTTGTTGCAGAATTACTCGCAAAAGAACTAGGTAAAGACGAAAATTGGAAGAAAAATCAGGTAGAAGCTTTCAATAAAATAGCAAAAAATTATACCATCTAGCTAACCCACAACTCAATAAATAAAAACCTAAAACTGATCTCTTCGCTCGAGCATTCAGAGAACAGTTTTATCTAAATCTTAAATTTTATGGATAAATATATTCTTGCGATAGACCAAGGAACTACTAGTTCTAGAGCTATCTTATTCAACAAAAAAGGCGAAATTCATTCAGTAGCCCAAAAAGAATTTACTCAATATTTCCCAAAACCGGGATGGGTAGAACACGACCCTGCAGAAATTTGGGCAACTCAAGCCGGCGTTGCTGCAGAAGCAACAACCAAGAAAGGACTTAATGGTAAAAACATTGAAGCCATTGGTATTACGAATCAACGCGAAACCGTTGTAGTATGGGATAAAAATACGGGTAACGCTATTTACAATGCTATTGTTTGGCAAGATAAAAGAACTGCAAAATATTGTACAGAACTTAAAGCCAGCGGTAAAGCAAAAATGATTCAAGAGAAAACAGGATTGGTGATCGATTCTTATTTCTCCGGAACAAAAGTAAAATGGATCTTAGATAATGTTGAAGGCGCTCGCGAAAAAGCAGAAGCCGGAGATCTATTAATGGGAACCATCGATACGTGGTTAATTTGGAATTTCACAAAAGGCGAATTACATGTAACCGATGTAACCAATGCTTCTAGAACATTGCTTTTTAATATCAATACGATGGATTGGGATGAAGAGTTATTAGAGCTTTTCGATATACCAAAAAATATGCTTCCTGAAGTTAGAGATTCTAGTGAAGTTTACGGGCATACCAAGACTACAATTTTCGCTTCTAAAGTGCCAATCGCAGGGATTGCAGGAGATCAAATGGCCGCTCTTTTCGGACAAATGTGTACCAAAAAAGGAATGGTGAAAAACACTTACGGAACAGGTTGCTTTATGCTCATGAATATTGGAGAAAAACCAATTATTTCTAAAAACAACTTACTTACTTCTGTTGCTTGGCGTATTAATGGTAAAACAGAATACTGTCTAGAAGGAAGTATTTTTATAGGTGGAGCTGTAGTGCAATGGTTACGCGACGGTTTAGGCATTATTCATAAATCTTCACAAGTAGAAAGTTTAGCAAGTTCTGTAGAAAGTAGCGAAGGCGTTTATTTTATTCCGGCGTTTGCAGGTTTAGGCGCTCCATATTGGAATCAAGAATCTAAAGGAACCATTTTTGGTATTACTCGAGGAACTACAGATGCACATATTGCCAGAGCTTCTTTAGAAGCGATCGCTTACCAAACCATGGATATTCTAAAATCTATGAAAGCCGATTCTGAGATCGATATTCATGAACTTCGTGTAGATGGTGGCGCATCTGTCAATAATATGTTGATGCAATTTCAATCAGATGTTTTAAACACGACTACTGTAAGACCAAAAGTAACTGAAACTACGGCACTTGGTGCTGCATATTTAGCAGGATTAGCTGTAGGTTATTGGAAAGACACCGATGAAATTCAGGAAACTTGGGAAGAAGATGTAAAATTTCAGCCTACGGAAGATCAAGAAGAAGTAAAACAGGGTATTAAAGGTTGGTACCGCGCTATTGAAGCACTTCAACACTGGAGTGATAACACAGAAAACGAATAAGAGATGACACCATTTATAGCAGAAATTATAGGAACTGCCATTCTAATTTTATTAGGTGGTGGCGTGGTAGCCAATGTAAACTTGAATAAAACTATTGGTCAAGGTAGCGATTGGATCGTTATTACCACAGGTTGGGCACTTGCCGTTTTTGCAGGGGTTGTAATTGCGGGGCCGTATAGTGGAGCGCATCTTAATCCGGCGGTAACGATTGGTTTGGCCGTTGGAGGATTATTTCCTTGGGCAGATGTCCCCACTTTTTTAGCAGGAGAATTTATAGGAGCAATGATTGGAGCAACATTAGTTTATGTAATGTATAAAGATCATTTTGATGCCACAGAAGATGGTGGCGCTAAAAGAGCAGTATTTTGTACAGCTCCGGTCATTCCAAATACATTTAGAAACATGATTAGTGAAATTATAGGAACATTCGTATTAATTATATGTGTTTTCTATTTTGCTGAAGCTTCTTTTGAAACAGAAGTAGGATCAACCACAAAAGTTGGTTTAGGAGCTATTGGCGCAATTCCTGTTTCATTTATTGTTTGGGCAATTGGACTTTCTCTAGGAGGTACCACAGGATATGCTATTAATCCCGCGCGTGATTTAGGTCCTCGTATCGTTCACGCTATTTTACCTATTAAAGGAAAAATTGATAGCGGTTGGGGCTATGCTTGGATTCCTGTCGTAGCACCACTTATCGGAGCCGTTTTAGCTGCAGTTGTATTTTTAACACTTGGTAAATAAATTGAAAAATGAAATCATTAAAATATCTATTATTTTTCTTCGGGATCTTCCTAAGTCAATCGGCATTCTCGCAAGATCAAGACAATATTATCGAAGAGAGAAACGAAGAGAAATTAGAGGAAAAGGAAGACGAAGAGAAGCTGTTTCATTTTAATCTTCAGCTTAAAAACATGCACTTATGGAGAGGTTACCACGTATCTAACTCTCCGGTAACTGCTGCAGATGTAAATTATACTTCAAAAAATGGTTTTTTTAAAGCAGGACTTTGGGGAGGAAGATCTTTTAACGGTGAGTATACTGAGTATGATTATTACGTAAGCTTTATGCATAAAGGTTTTACGCTTGCTGTTTGGGATATTAATAACACTAGCGATTATCCCGATGTTGGTTTTTTTAATTACGATCGTGCAGAAACTTCACACTTTATCGATGTAAGTTTGGCATATCAATTCAAAAAAATCCCGTTGAAAGTTTCTTGGGCAACCATCGTACAAGGTAGAGATACTTATGTAGATGATAATGGTGAGCTTAAAAATGCTTTTTCTAATTATGTTGAAGCGAGCTATATTATCTTAGATAAAGAAGACTGGTCTTTAGCAGGTTTTGTTGGCGGGGCGTTTTCTTTTATGAGCGATGCTAACTTTTATGGCGATCACTCTACAATTAATAATGTAGGTGTAATTTACAATAGAGATTTAGAAATTTTAGAGTATACATTACCTGTTTCGGCAACCGCTTCGTGGAATCCGTTACAGGAATATGGTGCAATTCAAGTTGCTGTGAACCTTTTTTAAGTTTGTGTGAGTAAGGAGGTTTTTTAATTTGAACGAGAGAAGTCGGCTATATGCCGACTTTTTGTTTTTATAAATATTGAAAATTGCATAACTCTTCAGAAATCTTCCAAAGTCGCTTTGCTTTTTCTTTATTTTTTGAAATAGCATTCGAGTCGACCACTCTTGGTTTTCCTGAGTATTCTTGAAAACCCGAAGGCCCCAGATATTCTCCACCCACTAATCTTTCATCTAAAGCCGCTTTAATTTGAGGGTGCGCTCCACTTTTAGCAGATTGCGTGAAAGGATATACAAATGGCGTAAGCAATTTCATCATTCCTGTTAAATGCCGAAACAAATTGGTTCTTGAAAGCCCGGGATGCGCTGCTAAAGACTTAACTGAAAGCTCTTGCGCCTTTAATCTTCGGTCTAATTCGTAAGCAAACATTAAACAAGCAAGTTTACTTTGCCCGTAAGCTTTCTGCTTGTCGTAATTATTTTCAAATTGAAGGTCTTTAAAATAAATATCGCCCCATTTATGTGCCAAACTGCTTAAACTTACCACTCTTGCTTCAGTAGCATTTTTTAACGGTTCTAGAAGTAAACCGGTTAGCAGAAAATGACCTAAATAATTAATCCCGAATTGCAATTCGAAACCATCTTCGGTTTTCTCATAAGGCGGAATCATTAATCCGGCATTATTCACCAGAATATCTAAACTGTCATATTCAGACTTAAATTTTTCAGCAAAATTTCTTACAGCATCTAAACTTGATAGATCTAAGTGTAGAATTGTTAGTTGAGCTTTAGGTATTTCTTTTAAAATTTCAGCTTTAGCTTTTTCTGCCTTGCTTTTATTTCGGCAAGCCATTACTACTTCAGTATTATTTTCAGCAAAAGCTTTTGTGGTTTCCAAACCTAACCCGGTATTGGCTCCGGTAATAACGGCAATTTTATTCATCGTGATGTTTTTCTAAAAATACTAACCTACATCAATATACAGCGTTAAAAAAGGTTAAAGCCTATCGCTAAATTTTTCAAGAAGTTATAAATCTATTAAATTGAAAAGAAAATTTTAAAATTAAAATGAGTCAAATAGAAGTAAAAGCATATGGTGCTAAAGCCAGTGATGCCGATTTAGAACAATTAGATATTAAACGTAGGGAAGTCTTAGCTAACGATGTGAAAATCGATATTCTTTATTGTGGCGTTTGTCATAGTGATATTCACCAAGTACGAAACGATTGGGGAAATTCTAAATATCCCGTAGTTCCCGGACACGAAATTATTGGTCGTGTAATCGAAACGGGTAACGAAGTTTCAAAATTTAAAGAAGGTGATTTAGTAGGTGTTGGCTGTATGGTCGATTCTTGCCAAGAATGTGAATCTTGTAAAGAAGGCTTAGAGCAATACTGTGAAAACGGAATGGTGGGAACTTACAATGGTAAAGATGAACATTTAGGTGGTCACACCTTCGGCGGTTATTCTGAAACTGTCGTGGTTAGAGAAAAATTTGTATTGAAAGTTCCTGAAAATATCGACGCAAAAGGTGCTGCGCCTTTACTTTGTGCCGGGATCACCACTTGGTCTCCACTTCGTCATTGGAACGTTAAAAAAGGAGATAAAGTTGGAGTGATTGGTTTAGGAGGCTTAGGCCATATGGGCGTGAAGTTTGCCAGTGCTTTAGGCGCAAAAGTGGTGATGATTACTACTTCTCCCGGTAAGAGTGAAGATGCTAAAAAATTAGGTGCCGATGAGGTTCTTATTTCAAAAGATGAAGAACAAATGAAAGAACATGCAGGTTCTTTTGATTTTCTTTTAAATACTGTTCCTGTAAAACACGATTTAAACCCTTACATTGGTCTCTTAAAAAGAGATGCGACGATGGTATTGGTCGGCGCGATTGAACCTCTAGAAGAAATGCATGGAGGAGGACTAATTATCGGTAGAAAAAGTGTTGCCGGTTCTGTGATTGGCGGAATCCCAGAAACCCAAGAAATGTTAGATTTCTGCGGGGAACATAATATTGTTTCAGATATTGAAATGATTGATATGCAAAACATCAATGAAGCTTTTGACCGCGTCACCAAATCCGATGTAAAATACCGTTTTGTGATTGATATGAAATCATTAAAAAACTAAGTTTTCAAATTAAATATATTCTAGCCTAAAGTCTTTTTAGATTTTAGGCTTTTTTATGCATAATTATATAAAAGGCTAAACTTTTTATACATTCAATCTGAAGTGATTTTTTCTTAACTTTGAAAGAATAACCGAAAATCGAACTATGCTCGAACAAGAAAATATTGAATACGAAAAATCTGTTTTAATAGGTATTGTCAACCAACAACAGGATGAAGAAAAATCTAAGGAATATCTAGACGAATTAGAATTTTTGACATATACAGCCGGAGGAGAAGTAGCAAAGCGGTTTACCCAAAAACTAGATACCCCTAATCCTAAAACCTTTATTGGTACCGGGAAGATGGAAGATGTCAAAAATTTTATCAATGAGAATGATGTAGGTACCGCCATATTTGATGATGAATTAAGCCCAGCCCAACAAAAGAATATAGAAAAAATATTGAAGTGTAAGGTAGTCGATAGGACCTACTTAATTTTAGACATATTTGCTCAACGGGCTCAAACCAGTTATGCACGAACACAGGTTGAGCTTGCTCAATATGAATACCTCTTACCAAGGCTGGCCGGATTGTGGACTCACTTAGAACGGCAACGTGGGGGTATTGGTATGCGTGGACCGGGAGAAACTGAAATTGAAACCGACCGTCGTATTGTAAGGGATAAAATTAAACAACTAAAAGACAAATTAAAGACCATTGATAAACAAATGGCGGTTCAGCGAGGAAATCGCGGACAATTGGTAAGGGTTTCGTTAGTAGGATATACTAATGTAGGTAAATCTACCTTAATGAATGTGATTAGCAAAAGCGATGTCTTTGCTGAAAATAAGTTATTTGCCACCCTTGATACTACCGTACGTAAAGTGGTGATTAGAAACCTTCCCTTTTTACTTACCGATACCGTAGGTTTTATTAGAAAACTGCCTACCCAACTGGTGGAGTCCTTCAAATCTACCTTAGATGAAGTAAGGGAGTCTGATCTTGTGTTGCACGTGGTCGATATCTCTCACCCTAATTTTGAAGAGCATATTGCTTCGGTCAATCAAATTTTAGATGAAATAGGGTCAGCCGACAAACCTACCGTCATGGTTTTTAATAAAATTGATGCCTATGAACCTGAAAAAATAGATGAAGACGATTTAGTGACTGAAAGAACCACAGCGCATTACACCTTAGAAGAATGGGAAAGGACCTGGATGAATAGAATAGGGGATAATGCTCTGTTTATTTCAGCCATCAATAAGGAAAATATTGAAGACTTTAGAAAGAAAGTTTACGAGGAAGTTAGAAAAATTCATATCACTAGGTTTCCTTACAATAACTTTCTATATCCTGAATATGATAAATATACGGGAGAATTAAAGGATGAGGAGGAATAAATAAAAAAAGGGCCACTTCATTGAAGTGGCCCTTTTTTTATAAACATAATTCTATATTAATTTCCGTTTATTTCAAAATTATCAATATGATATCTAGTAGTGGCGCTAGGATCTGAACCCTGATAGAAAAATGCCACTCTTACATCACCATCAAGACATGAAATATTAGCTTCGTAAGTATCAAAACCTCCAAATCCACTTGAAGGAGCGTTAGGAATTTCAACATCTAAGAACTCCCAATCTGTAGTAGTTGGGTCACCCGTGTAATCATCTGTAATTAACACACTTAAAATTTCCCCATTTGCATAAGCAACTTCAAGATCAAATTTTAATTGCTCTTCTGTAGAGCTATCTAAATTAACACTTGGGGAAATCAAATAAGTTTCAATACTTCCTTCACCAGAATTAAAGCCGGAAATTTGAGCATATTTATCGTTATTAAAACTTCCTATGATGAATGAAGTCCCTGACGCATTTACAACATTAGTATTTTCCCATCCAGCAGCTTCTAATTGAGAGATGTTTGAATATTCAAAATCTTCTTCGAAGATGATATTATTTCCTCCAGAAGCACCATCACATACAAGTGGCTCTACTTCTTCAGGATCACATCGTTCTCCCTGCATTTCAATGTCATTTAAACTATTTACAGAAATTACATATTTGTCGTCTTCAAAATTTCTACTTAAAACTCCATTTATAGTACCGCTTCCACTTGCTAAAGGTAAACTTGCAAAATCTGCAAAAGTACTAGTGCTAAACGTGGTAGTTAATCCTGTTTCACAACTTTTTATGGTTCTTTCACCGTCAAACTCATCAAAGCTTTCACCAGCATAAGTAACTCCATTATCCACATCAGATTTAGCAAACTGCATATTATCTAATTGAACCATTATATTTTCGTATTCATCTGAAAACTCATCGATGCTTAATGGAACAGGAATTATTTCTGCAACTTCAGCAGTTCTTATAATATTATCTTGAAACTGAGCAGGTGCTTCATCTATGTATTGTCCATCAGGAAGCCCTAAGCTAAATACCCCATTAGAGGTCCCTACTGTAAGACCATCTAAACCAATATAAATTTTTCTACCTACTTCATAACTTGTATAAAGAGGATTTACAAATATCATGATTTTTATACCAGCTGTTGGTGCTTCCGCCTTATCTTGAACTATAATTTCTCTAAAAAAATTTCCTGCTTCGTCAGTAGAAATTACATACCCCTCCATATATTCTTGGGTATCTTCATACGCAAACTGTCCATTATCTTGTTGTTGAGCTTTATCTATAACAGCTCCAATCTGTACGATGGTAGCATTTTCAGGTAAATTAGGCTCTTCTATGATTACTTTGGGAGTTTCATAATCATCGTCTTGCACGCAAGAGGCAGCAAAAACTACCAATGCAAATAATAAAAATATTTTAGTGATTTTCATTGCTTTCATTTTTATCTGAATTTTATTTTTAATTAAAATCTAACATAAAGGTTTAAATAGTAAGTGGTACCATAACCAAAGAAATAACGGTTACCAAAAACTGCTCCATTTTCTCTAGATTGGTCTTCGTTTAAATCTCTATAATTGGTATTTCTTGATTGTTGGAACCCTCCTGTTTTATATTCTGTATCAAAAACATTATTAATAGTAGCAAAAAACCCTACAAAGTAATCGTCTATCTTCCAAGATTTTCCACCTACTAGGTTTACTAGGGTATAGTTACCAAAATTTTCTTGTTTTAATAATTCTCTGGCTCTGGCAGGATCATAGTCGTTAAAAGGCAAGCCATCTGCATCCCTATAAAAATTATCGGTACGTTGAATGTTTGACACATCGATGTAGGCATCATCAAAATAGTTTGCAGTAGCACCAATCCACCAATAATCAGGATCACGATATTCAAAACCTACCTGAAATGCTTTTTCGGGACCACCGGCCACATGGTAATTTTCTAAATAGGCTTTACCACCTCCAATCTCTACAGCTCTATCTATACTATTAACTACTCCATCACCATTCATATCTATACCTAGATTTGTATCATCACTTGTATAATATAAATTGGGGTTATTGGTATACACATATTGCGCGTAAGAACCGGCTGCTTTTAGTTTAATGGTGGGAGTTACTTGGTATTCTACACCAAATTCACCACCCAAGTTTCTTCGTTCAATGTTAGTGACCACTTCTTGAATAAAAGCATTGGTGTCTTCTGTACGAGATCCTAAATTACTAAAGTTTTGACCGTAATAAAAACCAATATCTGTACCTTTAGCAAATCCGGTATAAAAACCTGTAAGTCTTGCTTTAACAGTAGGAGATCTAAAAATATAACTTACATCTGCACTAGTGATTTCTTGAGATTCCAAATCGACTACCGCATCGTTGTTTTGTCTGGCATTACTAAATGAATTTCTAACAGAAGGAGCTTTTGTTATATAACCCGCGTTCAAGTTAATTAAATGCCGACCTGTAACTTTATAAGTAGCCCCTGCTTTTACACCATAATTGGTAAAGTCCAATTTCTCACTTTTACCATAGCTGCCATTACCAGGGAAATAACCATTTTCATATAAACCATTTCGTTGGTAGGTTGTGTTAGAAACATTTGCCCCCACAAAAAAGTCTACTTTATTATATTTAAATTGAGTTTGTGCAAACGCAGTAGCTACATTAGCATCTATCTCATAATTATATTTGTAGCGTTCCCCTTCTTTTGCAATTCTATTGGGATTATTTATATCGCTTTGCGCTTCTAAATAGTTGTATTCTCTTTTGCCATTCTCGAAATAGCCTTGGTAAAAACTATCTACATCTAAATACCCGGAACCTCCTAGGAGATCTTCTACCTCAGCAAAAAATTCACTGGTAAGCATTCTGTAGTTTAAAGATCCGTTTAAAGTTATATTACTACTTAAATCGGTAGTTAAAATAGAATTAAAGGTCCATTGTGTATCATCTTGCCTATCTTGTTGAATAACATATGTAGATAAAAGAGGATTACCTTCATTATCTACATTAGCATCATATAAATCAAACCAGTTTAATTGACCGTCATTTTTAAACTCTTGTTCTGCTAAATAAGCAGCTTGATAATTGTTAGCGTTTAAATCTGGAAACCGTAAATGGTAGCTAGGTAAATTTTGATAATATTCAGGAGTAGGGTTTTTAGCTCCACCGGAATAATAAAACTCTCCATTTGAGGTCTCCAATTTCGAACCATTATTATCTATTCTAGAGTTCCCTATCATCCCAGTTTGAAAAGCAATATTGGTATTTAATCTGGTTTTCTCTGAAATATCCCAATAGTGATTCAACATCAATACAGGTTCCTCAATTTCTTTTTCCCTAGAATTTCTTACCTCTCCGTCCTGATAACCCCATAACGGATTGTACCTTCTACCTTTTAAATCTTTTACTTCTTGAGTAATGGCAGTTGATTTACCTCTCCTATTAGGTGTAAAAAAACCTGTAAAGTTCAAGCTATGCTTTTCTGAAATTTGCTTTTCAACAGAAACAAAAAATGAATTAGCATCATACAGAGTACCATCTATATAGCCTTCTTCTCCAAACCTTCTGGAAGCCAAAAAGCTAAATGCCCAACCTCCTTTCATTAATCCTGTATTATAGGAAGCCATTACCCTCCCTCTATAACTACGGTTAGAGGAAGCGTATGAAACACGACCACCTTCTCTATATTGAGAAGCCCGCATAATAATATTGGTGGTTCCGGCAATATCTCCAAAAGTATAATCATTTGCTTTTAGCCCCATGGTAAAAACCTGGTTTCTTTGAGAATCATTTAAACCACCCCAACTACTCCATTGAGGTCTACCATCATATTGTTTATTCATTTCGATTCCGTTAATGAGAACTTTACCGTTTTCAGAATCGTAACCTCTTGGTCTAAAGAATGTAGCACTAAAATCAAAAGAAGCAGCATTTAAAAATGCATCCTTTGAAGCTTGTAAAAGCCCGGAAAGATTATCTGCGGTACTTTCATCATTGTTCAGTTCATTATCAGACAAACTGATAGTCCCTATTTGAAAGTTTTCCTCATTAATATCTACTTCCAAATCTAATGTTCCTAGTTCTAGAACTTTTCCTTCATTAATTACTACCGGATACCTTTTTTTTAGAAACCCCTCTTTTTCTAGACTAATAATTTGTTCTCCTAGAGGTACTTCAAAAGCATCAAAATTAAATTTACCTTCAGCGTTAGTGGTAGCTGTAAAAGCTGTGTTTTCTATGCTTACTTCCACATCAGGCACAGGCTCATTGGTAGTGGCATCTACAACTTTACCCGTTACCGAAGTTTGCTGTGCAAAAGCAGCCAAAGAACAACATACAAATGTTAAAAAGAAATAAACCTTTTTCATTCCAAATCCCTTCATTAATAATTGTTTGAGTTAAGAAAATATTATTTTCCGGCTGCAAATGTACATGTTTTATCTACATTACCTACTTTTGGCGCGCAATTTGTCTAATTGTTTACATTAACATAATATTCACAAACATGAACAAGATAAAATACTCAATTTTAACTATTTGCGCTTTTATTTCTTTATTAAGTAATGCCCAAAATGAAAAAACTTATCGAGTAAACACCATAGCCTTTTACAATCTTGAAAATCTGTTTGATCCTGAAAATGATCCCGATAAATATGATGAAGCCAGCCCTATTATGGAAATGGCAGAATCATTAAGAAAAGGGGTTTACCAAAAGAAATTAGCCAATATGGCCAGCGTACTTTCTAAAATTGGTAAAGAGGTGACCGGTCATGCGCCTGCCGTGATTGGCGTATGCGAAATTGAAAACAGAAGGGTGTTAGAAGATTTACTTAACGAACCGGAATTGGTTAACGAAGATTATGGCATCGTTCATTTTGATTCTCCAGACAAAAGGGGAATTGACGTAGCTCTACTCTATAAAAAATCTATTTTTAGACCTATCCATACTTCTTCGCATACCTTGATGATTTATGACAATGAAGATCCCGATAAAAGAATCTATACTCGTGATCAATTACTAGTTACCGGCATGCTCGATAACGACAAAATGCATTTTATCGTTAATCACTGGCCATCCAGAAGTGGAGGAGAGGCCAGAAGTAGATTTAAAAGAGAAAAAGCCGCGGCACTTAATAAAGAAATTATAGACTCTTTGCAGACAGAAGATCCTTATGCAAAAATAATTACGATGGGCGATTTAAACGATGGGCCCTACAACACTAGTGTAAAAGAAGTGCTTGGGGCAAAAGCCGAAAAAGAAGAGGTGAAACTAAAAGAACTGTATAACCCGATGGAAAATATGCAGAAAAAAGGTATTGGTACCATCGCTTACCGGGATAGTTGGGATTTATTTGACCAAATGATTCTTTCTAAACCTTTTCTGGAAGACGATTATAGTTCTTACCGGTTTTACAAAGCTGGGGTTTACAATCCACAATACCTAGCTAACCCAAGAGGACGCTATAAAGGTTATCCTTTTAGAAGTTTCTCAGGAGGTGGTTTTTCCGGTGGATACAGTGACCACTTTCCGGTGTATGTTTATCTCGTGAAAGAAGTCAATAAATAATTGCTTACTATAGAATTTAAAAAAAGCTCCACGATGATTGGAGCTTTTTTTATCCCTAAAAATAAGCCCGCAATTGTACACTCCCCGTATGGATGGTGGTAGAATTTTCACTCTTCCTGCCGAAATAAGAAAGGTTTAAATCTAAATAATTGGTGAGCTTTTTCTGGGCCAAAAGCGTCCACGTGTAATTCTTTTCAGGTTGAAGCCCTTGCAACATTTGGTAAGCTACGGGAGAAAACGTATCCCCTTCATACTTATTATAAATATAATTGAATTCTCCGGTAACTGAATATTTCTGTGCGTTATTAAAGGTAAAGGAAGCCCCTAATTTATTTTGCTGAAGTTGCTCCTGTTCCCCTAACTGGTTTTCCTGCTCTTCCAATTGATAAAATATATTGAAACGGGTACTTTGCGAAAGTAAATAAGAAAGCTCCGGGTTAAGGGTAAAGCCTTCAATTTTATAGTTTCTGTTTTCAAAATTTTCAGAAGTACTTTCCGTCTCATTTAATTTATTCTGTAAAGTCACCAACCAACTTTCTTCAAATTTATGGTTGAAATTCAATTGATGACTTTGGATTTTATTTTCCTGCAATCCGGTAGAAAGCAAGTTTTTATTGCGGGTAGAAATATAAGTATACGAAGAGGTATAATGCTGTCTTCCGCGGTTAAAGAAAATGGTATTTCTAAAATTGAGATTTACCGCCAGTTCATCTTCGGTTTCATTGAACGGGTTTAAATCAAAATTATCGCCTTCGCGTTCAATTTTTCGATCGACTAAATAAGAAGTTTGGTTGTAGAAATGTGACAGGAACTTTTGCGTTCCTTCTTCATTGCTCCATTGCTGAAAATTCAAGGTTACAATCTGACTGAATTTATTTTGATGCGTTTTCACAAAAACCTGATTAGGCAACAAAACCCGAATATATTTGGCTTCATCAGGATAAGCCGCGGTTTCAAATTCTTCCAGTTCCTGCACACCATTTTCATTATAATCTATCCACGTGTATTGCCCTTCCCCGGCATTCACTTCCACATAAGTGAACTCTTGCTGCGGAAGCGTTCCACTGTTGGTTTCATAAGTAGTATTTAAATTCACTATTCGGTTAAATAGAAACTGATTGTACAATATTCTTGAATTGAGTGATTGTTCATCTTCCACGCCTTCTTCTTCATTATCCAATTCCCTATAATTGGCAAAAACTGAAAGCTTCGTGTTTTTAGAATTGATTAATTGCGACCGCAAATAATAATTATCCGATGTGCTTACCCGCTGTAAACTACCATTCCGAAGACTATCATTCACCCGGTAACGGTAACCCACTTCCGCATAAACATTGGTACTGTCACCAATTCCCGTATAGACTTCATAACTACTGAATTTCTGACTGATCCCCGTTAATTCTTCCGTTGCATTATCGGTTTGCTGATTGTTTTCCAAAGCAATTTTAGTTCCCGTCCATAACTTACCAAAATCGTACACCGCGTTGGAATACATCCTGAAAAATTCAGAATCAAAAACTTCCGCATTGCTTTCTAAATAACTCCCGTTGAGTTGAAGCTGAAGTTTTCCAAAACGCAAATTAGACTGCAACAGTTGCCGCGCTCCGCTATAATTCCCAGAATAATCCAGTTTCTGAAAACTATAGCGTGCCAATCCGTGGTTTTTACTGGAATATTCCAAGCCTGCATCTACAAAACTCTGGTTGCCTTCCGGCAACACAGCCGCTAAATTCCAATCCCGGTTAAATTCCACATTATACAAGCGTTCTACACTTTGGTAAGTTTCCTGAATAAAATTAAGAGTTCCAAAAGCGCTTAACTCCTCTTTTTCCGTAGTATATAAAGCTTGATTAGCTTTTAATCTTCCGGCAAAGCCATCGTTATCGCCATCATCCAAGTCTGAAAATAGATTTTCATCGTTTTTACTTCCGGCCAATTCAAAAGCAATGTTTGTTTTTTGGGAAGGCTGATAAGCACCATTCACCACCCCAATTTGAAGTTTCGTGGGTGCGAAAAGTTGCACGACAGGCGCGTAATTTCCTTGAGGAATTCCGTTCACCGGCGCTACATATTCGTAAATTCGGGTAATCGCACTGGCATTACTCAATATATAATCTCCTTGATTTTCCCCCACCAGAGAAAACCGAACGCTATATAATTCTTCATCAGGATTCGTTGAATAGACGTACACTTCTTCCCCATTGATGAGTTCCCTTCGGTAGAGGACTTTGTTTTCATCAAAAGTTTCCGGTACGGCACTGGGAGCTATCATTTCAGCTTCATCATCTCCGGCCTGCGATAGTATTTCTTTTTGATTATTGCTTAAATTTTGCTGAAGAGGCTGATTCCTCAAATCATTTTCTGAATAGACAAACCCGCCTATTTGCAATTTTTCTCCGTGATATTTCCCGCCGCCAGTAGCAATTACCCGGGAGTAATTTCGATCGGTATATTGAAATTCTACTGTAATCCGCATCTCTGAAGTAATAGGATAGGTCGCATTAAAAATAATTTCTCCTGCATTGTAATCGATAATGTAATCTTCATTTTCGCCGCGCTCTAGCCGAATCCCGTTGACAAAAACTGCTTCACTGCCCGAAACAATCTGTACATAGACCTCGCCGTTGGGACCGCTTAATTTATACGGACCTTGATTTCCTTCTTGCGCGGTAAACTGATTTCGGGTAAACACCCCACGCACCAAAGCCCCTGCGGCATACACATCGGTACTATTCCCGTTGGGGTTTAAAGTCGCGCCTACTGAAAGTCCTTGTACTTTTTTAGTAAAACTGGCAAAGTAGGAATCGTCCTGTACCAAGTTCACATCCCCGGCACGAATGTTCCAATGCTCGCCATAGAGTTCAATAAAAATCTGGTCAAATTCATCTAGGTTTTGCGAATACCCGCTTTCCTGAATAGGAATATTAGAATCTTGTATGGAAGCCCGCAAGCCTACTTTTGGGGAAATATTCCCGGAAATCTGTAAATCGAGTTCAGAATCCAAGACCGTGTTTTGGTTGGTCCCGGTGGTAATTCCCCGCGAAATACTTCCACTGGTATTTAGTCCGTCAAAGGGCGTAAATGAACGTGGACGCTCTTCCTGTTCCAAGGCATACAAGCGCTGACTCAAACTACCATCGGTAATCACCTTCGGATCAAATTGATAGTAACGCCGGGTAAGAAAGTCAGGGTAGTTTCTATAATGGATCGTTATGGAATCGTTTTCAGCGGTTAGGGAATCCTTTAAGATCAACAGGCTTTTCCCAAAATCCACTTGATAAGCGGTGGTGTCGATTGGCTCCCCTTTGGCATCCAATACCTGAAACCGATCGGGATTAATGCTTACCGAATCTATGTGAATGGTATCCCGCACCGCTACTTTCTTTTGCTGAAAGTCGGTTTGCTCCTGTGCTTGCAGGTAACCTGCCAAGCATAGCAATACAATAAAAAGAGTACTCTTCCGCATTAATGGTAAAACTAAAGCTTTTTAAAAATATTTTACCAAAAGCCTTATTCTTTCATAGCCTCTTAAGCAAATTCAAGCGAGGAAGCCCCTAAACAAAGGATATCTGCCCGATCATCGCTTGTTTATTCTTGGTCGCCGTGAGCTCAAAACACCTTGCCTCCAAAGTAAGTCCACTCCTATTATGCACTGGAGTAGAGATACAGTGCTATGGGTATGGACTCAGTATGCTCGCACTATGACGTTGCCTAGGGGTTTCTTAGAGTAATACGGAAGTGGGTAGGGAGGGTTAAAAGGCTACTTTTCAGTCTTCCTACCGCTTCGCTCAACTTACCGCAAGTGACTGGTGTGATGGGGATGACCATAGTCAACGTACGCTCGAGGCAGGGAAAACTTTATAAAAAGGAAGCGCTTGATAAAAAGTTGCCCTCTGAAAAAGAAAAGCTAGTGCATTTTTTATTATCGAAAACTTCCAATAAAAAAGGTGGCAGATTTATTTTTGCCACCTTGAATGTTTTCACAACGGAATAATCCTTATTGTGAATTGCTTTCAAAATTGTACTTTTAGTCATGATTTACAGCTTGGATTACATAAAGGTGAAACGCTAATAGTTGTGAATTGCTTTCAAAATTGTATTTTTAGTCATGATTTACAGCATTTTCCGCCCGATGTTATGTAACGGTTCGGTTGTGAATTGCTTTCAAAATTGTATTTTTAGTCATGATTTACAGCCTTGTTCAGCGTAATGCTGTAGTTCGTGAGTTGTGAATTGCTTTCAAAATTGTATTTTTAGTCATGATTTACAGCTATAAAAAGCTCTTTATTCTTAATCTCTTGGTTGTGAATTGCTTTCAAAATTGTATTTTTAGTCATGATTTACAGCTTAAGGTAATTTGTTGTGGTGATGGTTCCCGTTGTGAATTGCTTTCAAAATTGTATTTTTAGTCATGATTTACAGCCCGCAGCAATACCGCCAAAGGCATCACCGGTTGTGAATTGCTTTCAAAATTGTATTTTTAGTCATGATTTACAGCTGGCCCTCAAGATGACCGATCGCTACATGGTTGTGAATTGCTTTCAAAATTGTATTTTTAGTCATGATTTACAGCATATGTGATAAAATAGAGAACCTAGACAAAGTTGTGAATTGCTTTCAAAATTGTATTTTTAGTCATGATTTACAGCATTACGACATGATGAAAGAACTAGGGATGAGTTGTGAATTGCTTTCAAAATTGTATTTTTAGTCATGATTTACAGCTGCGCGTCCTTTTTTAAAACCACTAACTATGTTGTGAATTGCTTTCAAAATTGTATTTTTAGTCATGATTTACAGCTTCTTCTAAAAGTTCGATAACATCTGCACGGTTGTGAATTGCTTTCAAAATTGTATTTTTAGTCATGATTTACAGCAATACAAAGGTTATAAGCACGTAGGGGAGGGTTGTGAATTGCTTTCAAAATTGTATTTTTAGTCATGATTTACAGCCAATTTTTATATTGGCGGGACTAACGGCGCGTTGTGAATTGCTTTCAAAATTGTATTTTTAGTCATGATTTACAGCACTATGGAGGTACAATTTATACAGAACGGCGTTGTGAATTGCTTTCAAAATTGTATTTTTAGTCATGATTTACAGCTCTTTTTGGTAGCAAACCCGTGGTGCTGAAGTTGTGAATTGCTTTCAAAATTGTATTTTTAGTCATGATTTACAGCGTAACGGGTTTTCACCGTTAATGAGTCTTGGTTGTGAATTGCTTTCAAAATTGTATTTTTAGTCATGATTTACAGCAGAAGTAGTAATTGCTGAAAGAATTGAAGAGTTGTGAATTGCTTTCAAAATTGTATTTTTAGTCATGATTTACAGCTTATGGCGATAATTTCCGCACTACATTTGGGTTGTGAATTGCTTTCAAAATTGTATTTTTAGTCATGATTTACAGCCCGGTTTCAGGTACTATTTCAACCTTATGGTTGTGAATTGCTTTCAAAATTGTATTTTTAGTCATGATTTACAGCTCATTAAGCTCAGCGGATTCCAACTTTTTAGTTGTGAATTGCTTTCAAAATTGTATTTTTAGTCATGATTTACAGCACCTTTTTATATGTTCTTTTTATATTTTTGGTTGTGAATTGCTTTCAAAATTGTATTTTTAGTCATGATTTACAGCCGCTACACGACGAGGGGGATTTTGCAAGTGGTTGTGAATTGCTTTCAAAATTGTATTTTTAGTCATGATTTACAGCAACTGCTCTGGAAAGAACAACACAAACACCGTTGTGAATTGCTTTCAAAATTGTATTTTTAGTCATGATTTACAGCTTTACCGCAGTCTAAAACCATAACTTCTACGTTGTGAATTGCTTTCAAAATTGTATTTTTAGTCATGATTTACAGCAATTACCGTCCAAATAACTTTCATAAACCCGTTGTGAATTGCTTTCAAAATTGTATTTTTAGTCATGATTTACAGCTGACGGAGCGTACACAAAGAAAACAGTTAAGTTGTGAATTGCTTTCAAAATTGTATTTTTAGTCATGATTTACAGCAATCCCGAAAAACGCTCGCACAGCTATTCAGTTGTGAATTGCTTTCAAAATTGTATTTTTAGTCATGATTTACAGCACACGAAATGAAAAAAGCCCTTACCGTTAAGTTGTGAATTGCTTTCAAAATTGTATTTTTAGTCATGATTTACAGCGTGCGGCACGTAAATACGGCGGCGGAAATGGTTGTGAATTGCTTTCAAAATTGTATTTTTAGTCATGATTTACAGCAAAATAATATTAACACGGGCGGCAAGCCAGGTTGTGAATTGCTTTCAAAATTGTATTTTTAGTCATGATTTACAGCTCAGCGTTACGTTGATTATACCGTCGCTGAGTTGTGAATTGCTTTCAAAATTGTATTTTTAGTCATGATTTACAGCCGGAAAAGCATTTGATGAAATGATGCAAGGTTGTGAATTGCTTTCAAAATTGTATTTTTAGTCATGATTTACAGCAAAAAGATACAAGGCGGCTGCTGGCAAGTAGTTGTGAATTGCTTTCAAAATTGTATTTTTAGTCATGATTTACAGCCAAAAAAGGAATGTTTAATAATAATTAGGGTTGTGAATTGCTTTCAAAATTGTATTTTTAGTCATGATTTACAGCTGTCCCTCTCACGTCTAATAAATCAGTATAGTTGTGAATTGCTTTCAAAATTGTATTTTTAGTCATGATTTACAGCATAAATACTTATGATTATATACGAGACACCGTTGTGAATTGCTTTCAAAATTGTATTTTTAGTCATGATTTACAGCTTCAGCTCTTTTGTTGGCAATAATTTCTTTGTTGTGAATTGCTTTCAAAATTGTATTTTTAGTCATGATTTACAGCTGCCAGCAGCTATACAAACCATATTCACGGCGTTGTGAATTGCTTTCAAAATTGTATTTTTAGTCATGATTTACAGCTGCTCAATTTTTTACCACCCCGACCTACGGGTTGTGAATTGCTTTCAAAATTGTATTTTTAGTCATGATTTACAGCAATCGCGTATAAAACGCCAGGCGTCTAGAGGTTGTGAATTGCTTTCAAAATTGTATTTTTAGTCATGATTTACAGCTGTTGGTTGTAATTGGCGATCGTGGCCTTAGTTGTGAATTGCTTTCAAAATTGTATTTTTAGTCATGATTTACAGCGATTTAATTTCTCATAAGTAGAAGGACTTGGTTGTGAATTGCTTTCAAAATTGTATTTTTAGTCATGATTTACAGCTATGTATAACAGTAATAAAATTAAAAGCCTGTTGTGAATTGCTTTCAAAATTGTATTTTTAGTCATGATTTACAGCGCTGACACCTTAAAAAAGGACACGCCCCCTGTTGTGAATTGCTTTCAAAATTGTATTTTTAGTCATGATTTACAGCTTTGAGGTGAAGGCATTGGCAAGCAACGTAGTTGTGAATTGCTTTCAAAATTGTATTTTTAGTCATGATTTACAGCGCACTGCTTAAAGAAAATTACAAGATACTGGTTGTGAATTGCTTTCAAAATTGTATTTTTAGTCATGATTTACAGCTATATTGTTAGGGTGTAATAGATCATCAAAGTTGTGAATTGCTTTCAAAATTGTATTTTTAGTCATGATTTACAGCCAAGCAAAAATTACACATTCGTAACCAAGGGTTGTGAATTGCTTTCAAAATTGTATTTTTAGTCATGATTTACAGCTTCTAAAGCTCTATCAGCTATATCTGCTTGGTTGTGAATTGCTTTCAAAATTGTATTTTTAGTCATGATTTACAGCAATTCATCATTCATTTTACCACCATCGGCAGTTGTGAATTGCTTTCAAAATTGTATTTTTAGTCATGATTTACAGCAAGTAGTGGCGCGTATGCGTTTAGATGCAAGTTGTGAATTGCTTTCAAAATTGTATTTTTAGTCATGATTTACAGCGCGAGGATAAACAATTTGATTTAGCAATAGGTTGTGAATTGCTTTCAAAATTGTATTTTTAGTCATGATTTACAGCTATGTATAACAGTAATAAAATTAAAAGCCTGTTGTGAATTGCTTTCAAAATTGTATTTTTAGTCATGATTTACAGCTATTACGTTTTTTTGCCGGCTACCGCCGTCGTTGTGAATTGCTTTCAAAATTGTATTTTTAGTCATGATTTACAGCGTCTATCCTGCGGATAGACTTGCGCATCACGTTGTGAATTGCTTTCAAAATTGTATTTTTAGTCATGATTTACAGCGTTTTCAAAATTCCATTCACCAGAACTTACGTTGTGAATTGCTTTCAAAATTGTATTTTTAGTCATGATTTACAGCGCCTGCCATCAAAACCCGTGAGTTGTTCAGGTTGTGAATTGCTTTCAAAATTGTATTTTTAGTCATGATTTACAGCCTAAGAAATTGGCAGTATACAAGCCGGGGGGTTGTGAATTGCTTTCAAAATTGTATTTTTAGTCATGATTTACAGCAGTTAGCAAGCGTAAAAAAGGACAAGCCCCGTTGTGAATTGCTTTCAAAATTGTATTTTTAGTCATGATTTACAGCAGTTCACGTTGATTCTTTTTCATATCATCGGTTGTGAATTGCTTTCAAAATTGTATTTTTAGTCATGATTTACAGCACCATACATAAAGTATGTGTACAGCTCTACGTTGTGAATTGCTTTCAAAATTGTATTTTTAGTCATGATTTACAGCTATTTGAAATGCGGCAGTGGTACCCATTCCGTTGTGAATTGCTTTCAAAATTGTATTTTTAGTCATGATTTACAGCGATTGACTAACTCCGATATTGCTGAAATAGTTGTGAATTGCTTTCAAAATTGTATTTTTAGTCATGATTTACAGCTGTGGCTTTTTCTACTAGATTGCACGCTAGTTGTGAATTGCTTTCAAAATTGTATTTTTAGTCATGATTTACAGCCAATATTTGAACACGGAAAATGCAAGTATGGTTGTGAATTGCTTTCAAAATTGTATTTTTAGTCATGATTTACAGCCAGAAAATCTTAAGCGCTAACTCTTTGTACGTTGTGAATTGCTTTCAAAATTGTATTTTTAGTCATGATTTACAGCTATAATCAGGGATTTAGGTATCTCTTATGCGTTGTGAATTGCTTTCAAAATTGTATTTTTAGTCATGATTTACAGCGGAAACATTTTTGATTTTTGAGAGTGATTGGTTGTGAATTGCTTTCAAAATTGTATTTTTAGTCATGATTTACAGCACATATCGTAGAAGAGCTCTTTCAGTAATCGTTGTGAATTGCTTTCAAAATTGTATTTTTAGTCATGATTTACAGCCACCCCTTTCGGGGGTTCGTTATTCGTCTTGTTGTGAATTGCTTTCAAAATTGTATTTTTAGTCATGATTTACAGCAAGTGTTTGAAAATGTGGTAGAACTAGCTGGTTGTGAATTGCTTTCAAAATTGTATTTTTAGTCATGATTTACAGCGTATGAAGAAAAAAAGGAAAAGCAGCAGCAGTTGTGAATTGCTTTCAAAATTGTATTTTTAGTCATGATTTACAGCCGAATTTCTTTTTTCTTATCGAGTTTATATGTTGTGAATTGCTTTCAAAATTGTATTTTTAGTCATGATTTACAGCTTTTTTTCTTCTTTCTTGAAGTAACTCATAGTTGTGAATTGCTTTCAAAATTGTATTTTTAGTCATGATTTACAGCTATTGCAATGGCTAAAGCTAATTTAGCGACGTTGTGAATTGCTTTCAAAATTGTATTTTTAGTCATGATTTACAGCGCTTTGACTTTATGACAACATTTTCTTGGGTTGTGAATTGCTTTCAAAATTGTATTTTTAGTCATGATTTACAGCAGATCATAAATTTTACTTCTGTGACACAGGGTTGTGAATTGCTTTCAAAATTGTATTTTTAGTCATGATTTACAGCCATTTGGTTTGAAGAGCTTGAAGCAGAAGCGTTGTGAATTGCTTTCAAAATTGTATTTTTAGTCATGATTTACAGCAAGCGCAAAATTCATTATTCGATAAAGCTAGTTGTGAATTGCTTTCAAAATTGTATTTTTAGTCATGATTTACAGCCAATTAAAGGGTTTTTTCCATTAATCCATTGTTGTGAATTGCTTTCAAAATTGTATTTTTAGTCATGATTTACAGCTCATCTACATTTACCTGTACTTTGTTATTGGTTGTGAATTGCTTTCAAAATTGTATTTTTAGTCATGATTTACAGCAGCTTGATAAATGCCGTTAGATTCGTCAAAGTTGTGAATTGCTTTCAAAATTGTATTTTTAGTCATGATTTACAGCGTGGTATGGTGTCGTAGCGGATTAGATGCAGTTGTGAATTGCTTTCAAAATTGTATTTTTAGTCATGATTTACAGCGAAAGTAAACAATTAACACCAAGAACACTAGTTGTGAATTGCTTTCAAAATTGTATTTTTAGTCATGATTTACAGCCTATAGGTACAATTTTGGGATTGTTAATAGGTTGTGAATTGCTTTCAAAATTGTATTTTTAGTCATGATTTACAGCATCTAATAGTTTCTCACCACTTTAAATAATGTTGTGAATTGCTTTCAAAATTGTATTTTTAGTCATGATTTACAGCGGCTGTGGCTGCGGTAGCAGACAAACTGCGGTTGTGAATTGCTTTCAAAATTGTATTTTTAGTCATGATTTACAGCCAGCGATGGTACAACATTAATTACAGCCGAGTTGTGAATTGCTTTCAAAATTGTATTTTTAGTCATGATTTACAGCTTTCTTCAAGCTATCATCGAGCATACTAATGTTGTGAATTGCTTTCAAAATTGTATTTTTAGTCATGATTTACAGCTTTCGCCAAGCAGCGGAAAGCGAGCCAAAGGTTGTGAATTGCTTTCAAAATTGTATTTTTAGTCATGATTTACAGCTTTCGCCAAGCAGCGGAAAGCGAGCCAAAGGTTGTGAATTGCTTTCAAAATTGTATTTTTAGTCATGATTTACAGCAGATAAACTTCTTGGTCTTGACAAAGAAGAGTTGTGAATTGCTTTCAAAATTGTATTTTTAGTCATGATTTACAGCTCGAAGGTTTCTGCGGTCGCCTGAATTTCGTTGTGAATTGCTTTCAAAATTGTATTTTTAGTCATGATTTACAGCTAAAATTTGGAATGGAAATACCTATAACTGGTTGTGAATTGCTTTCAAAATTGTATTTTTAGTCATGATTTACAGCCTATAGGTACAATTTTGGGATTGTTAATAGGTTGTGAATTGCTTTCAAAATTGTATTTTTAGTCATGATTTACAGCCTGTTATTTTATGTTGTTTTTACACAACTGTTGTGAATTGCTTTCAAAATTGTATTTTTAGTCATGATTTACAGCCATAATCAGGGATTTGGGTATCTCTTACAAGTTGTGAATTGCTTTCAAAATTGTATTTTTAGTCATGATTTACAGCATACCCGCCCTAAAAAGCTGGTATGCTGATTTTTAAACCGATATTTAGGATTAAAAATTCAGATCAACAATTGAGGCCTCGACTCCGCTAAACCTGACATTTATAATTCTAAGAAAATGGATTTATCTACTAAAAAAGTTCAAGTTGTTGCGTGGGAACTTCTGGTTCTACTTCTTTTTTTCCGTGAAAAAGCTCAATCATCCCAAATTGTTTATCGGTGATTTGCATCACCGCTACTTTTCCTTTTTTGGGCAGGTTATTTTTGGTGCGTCTTATATGCACCAGTGCATTTTCCCTACTAGCGCAAAAACGGGAATAAATAGAAAACTGAAACATCCCGAAACCATCGTCCAATAATTGTTTACGGAACTTCGTCGCGGCTTTTCGTTCACTTTTTGTTTCAGTCGGTAAGTCAAAAAATACAAGTACCCACATACATCGGTATTGATTTAAACGGGAAAAACGGCTTTCCTGCATCGTTTTTGGTTTATTTATTCTTTATGTTAATCCGCTTTGGCTTCGATACGCTCCTCCTTTTAGTCGGACCACTCAGCCACCGCTATATCATAGGTCACTGAGTGTTTGCGATGAGCAAACGTATCGAAGTGCCGGTTTCGCTTTGGCTTCGATATAATTGCTCCTTTGTCGCAATCACTCAGCCGCCGCTGCTATGTAGGTCACTGAGTGTTTGCGATGAGCAAACCTATCGAAGTGTCCGGTCTCGCTTTGGCTTCGATACGCTCCTCCTTTTAGTCGGACCACTCAGCCACCGCTAGATTTAGGTCACTGAGTGTTTGCGGTGAGCAAACGTATCGAAGTGCCGGTCTCGCTTTGGCTTCGATATAATTCCTCCTTCGTCGCAATCACTCAGCCGCCGCTATAGTTAGGTCACTGAGTGATTTTGAAAAAATCGTATCGAAGTAACCGGCTTCGCTTAACTATTTTTCTTTACATAAATCTTTTTTGCTAATCCCGGTAACAATTCGCTTGCACCACTTATTAAGGCTTCCTTTTTCTTTCTGCTCCAACCTTGTAATTGTTTTTCCCTATAAAAAGCATCGTCAATCCGGTTATATTCTTCGTAATAAAGTAAGGTAACAGGTAATCGTTTAGCCGTATAATTAGCTCCCGTTCCGTTATTATGTTCACTTAATCTTTTTTGAAGATCTTTGGTACTACCGGTATAGTAACTTCCATCATTACAACATAAAATATAGGTATATCCTTTTATCATTAACTTCGTTTTTTCATCCGCTATGGCTTCGATATAATTGCTCCTTTGTCGCAATCACTCAGCCGCCGCTATACGTAGGTCACTGAGTGATTTTGGAAAAATCGTACCGAAGTGTCCGGTTTCGCTTTGGCTTCGATACATTTCGACAAGCTCAATGCGACGCAAAATTCTATCGAATTTCACTCAGCCACCGTTACGGCTAACCGAACTCCGGATATAAAATTTTTCGGCTACTCCCATAAAAACATTCGTATAAACTATTAGTAGTACGGCTCATCGCATTCATTAACGGACTTTTTTTGCCATCGATACTCACATCCATAGCAGGTATTGTTAAAAGCTCAGATTTAATATTCGTATTTAATTCTTCAAGATTTGCTCCGGTGTTTACGATCTGATTGACCATAAGATCTACGTAAGGGCGATAAGGTTCCATAACATCATCAGCTAAAGAAAACGGATTGTATTTGTTATGATGAAAAATTCCAACCGATGGGAGCATACCACTAGCCACCAAAGCTCTTGCAGCCACAGCTCTTAAAATGGCATACCCATAGTTCAATAGATTGTTAGGAGGAATACCTTTTTGGTTACGGCTAAAGCCTTCGATATCAAACAGGTTCTGAAAATAATGGGCGGCAGCAATGGCTTCGTGATTTTGGGTATCGCCACTCTTTACTTCATTACTCCAGCGTTCCAATTTTAAACTGTATTTACCTAAGAGTTTTAAATGTGCCGCCTGATTGCTGATTTTTGCAGTTACCGTTTGTTGCCAAAGATTCTTCTTTAACGGGATACTGGCATCAAGTTGATGCCGGTAACGCACCGTTTGTTCGGTATGGCCTACTAAAGGTTGTAACAAAGAGCAGGGCAGGTGTTGTTTATCGCAGGTGATGACCGCTGTTTTGTTTTGAATTAGCTTCATTAGCAATCCATTGGTAATGGTAATCTGTGGATCTTCCAAGACTACATAACCCAAATCTTCAATAGGAACAGTTTTTTCTTCCCTTTCTTCTTTCGGGAAGTTAACCACTAATTGTTCATTGCGGGTACTTAAATAGGCCGGATTGCCAAAAAAAAGGGTACGTTTGATCATAATTTGAAATTTATCGTCCCATCTAAATCCATCTCAAAGTCTTTACCTTCAATTGCAAAATTCCAATTGCCTGCTGTTAATCTCATCAACGGTTGTTTTTCAAAACTTCCGAATGGTGAGGCCTCTTTATACCCTTTAGGTAAACTTTTATTAATCTCGGTATTAGCTCCTGATATTAAATGGTGCTTGAATTTTATTTTATTAGAATCCCCTTCAAATTGATACATTTTATACATTCTATCGGAAAGCTCCTTTTCGCTGAGATCCTTTAATTCTTCTAAATTTTCTTTGTAGAAAATAGCTTTTTGACCAGATTTTAAAACAGCATATAATGGTAGTTTTGTCTTTTTCTTTTGAAGAGAACTAAAATGTGGAATTTTGAAAAAATCTTTTTCATCCTGAATATCGAGTTTAGCTAAATCAAAAATCCCAATAATATTAATAGCTCTTTCTTCCTTATCTTTTAGTTCTCCTTTGTAAAACAGACAAAATACATTTTCACCATTCTGTGCATAAGTAGTTTGTTTATATTCTTTATCTGAAATAAAATCATGGTTGTGCGGCCTTACAGCAGTTGAATGTTTCAGCCTATCAAAACATCTTATATGTCTTATTTTGTTTACTTTCTCTCCTTTTTTGTTGAGCATATAAATACCTTTTTCTAAGGCACTTTTAAAGCTATCGGCTTCATCAACCTGAGTCTTTATCATTTCAAATAAAGCTCGGTCAACAATTACCTTTTCTATTTCTTTAAGGGTTTTAAATCCTGCGGAAACGGCATCTTTAGCATAGGACAAGGGTTTTCTAATGACGAGTTTAATATCGTCTTCTAAAATCATTTTCTTGTCATCGTCAAATACAATTTTGTTATCCTCATCGCGTTTGGCCTGTTTTATGGCACCGTATAATGATTCGCCATGTAATTGCCCTCTAATGGTATCGCCCTTTGCCCATATTGGCTTACCATTTTCTTTTTTTACTATTTTCCCACGTTTCCTTACTTTTTTAAAAGTAGGGGTCAAAGTGCGTTGTTCTTTTAGGTTATTTATGAGGGTTTCTTCTTCAATTTGTTTAATGTAGTATGCCTTAAACTCTTTCCAATCTATAGGTTGCTCGTGATAGGCTTTTGCGATACCATTATCTTTTGCTAGATTGTATTCTTTTAGAATTTGGTCGCGTTGTGCCGGTTTTGGTATCAAGGTTAAAATGGCAGCATCAACAGCGTGGTGACTGTGCTTGGAACGGTCTTTTTTATCCCCAAACAATTTTACATTATAAATTTCTTTAAAATCATTGACCACATTGCCTTTTTGAACTTCTACTCGATTAAAGACGGTATTAAGATAGGGTATGGCGTATTTTGTCATTATTTGGGTGTCCCGCAATTGACTATTACGCCAGCTTGCTTTGTATTCTTCAATAGTAAAGGTTTGCAGTTTTTGTTTTAAGTAATCCAGTTCAAATTTTAAAAGATGACGTTTTTGTATTAATCTATCTTTTATTTCTTTAGATTCTAAACCTCTTAAGTTTTGTAGCTTGCTTAATTCAACTTCTAAATCAGCTATTTTTGCCCATTTTTCAACAATAATTTCTTTTTCACTTCTTCCTTTTTTTATTTTCTTTTTATAAACGGTTCTTTTACCAAAAATGCTTTCAATGTTTTTTAGGATTGGTTCTATACGTTTACCGTTAAATGTGGAAGCATCGTCATAGTTGTCCAGTTGCGTTGGGTATTTTTTGCCTTTAATTCGGTTATTAAAATCTTTATTGGCAAGACTTAAGTTTTTCAATTCACTATCAAAACTGATACTTGCTGGGATGGTATGTTCAATGTCATAATATTCCCCATTCAGCACATCACACATATTGATGACTTCTCCGGTGTATAGACATTTGCGATCTTGTTCTTCCCAAAGCCTTATTTTGCGTATAAGTGATTTGTCATTTACTTCAAAACTAGTCTTACTTTCTTTATTGATTTCTTCAATACGTTTTTTATAAGACTCATTTTCCCTTTCTCGTTCGTTTTGCCATTTCTCTAATGCTTTTCTATAATTAGCATTGTTGAGTTCGCGCGCTATTTCTACGACAATCCTTGTATGGGTGTCAATTTGTTGTGTCTGTAATAAAAAGTTTAAAAGCTGTTTTAACTTGTGCAGGGTTTTTAGCGCCATTGGGTTTTTAAACCCTTTGCTTATGGGTTCTGGATCACCTAATAATTTCAGGAAAATGCCATCAGCCTCTGCGTCTGGATTTTTATGTAGAAAACGATCCAATTCAGCTTCTTTTATAAAAAAGGTTTTGCTCTTTAGATTGATTTCCTGATAGGTTGAGGCATTCGGGTATTTTTCCTGTTCTGAAGGATGCCAAAGGTATTTTATATTTTCATCAGGTACTTGTTCCGGGTAGTGTTCTTGCAAGTAGTTAAATATTTGCTCGTGAATGCGGGGCTGCTCTATAAAGCTTCCTTTTTTTGCCTGAAATGGCTTTTGCAGGAACCTTTTATATTCCTTTTTAATGTAATCAAAGTGCTCCTTTTGAGTTTTTTCATCGGTTTCGTTCCAGGTCTTTTCTCCCAGAGTTTCAATTATTTTTTGATGAATTAAACTTTGGTCAGCATCATCTAAATCTTCATTTTCAGCTAAATGATAGTCGCCCTCTGAAACAAGCTCAGCCCGAAAAAGACTGTTCAATATGTTATTTAATCTTTTCTCTGTAGCGGCATTCTCATAAATAGAGTCGATTTCGCCGGCAAAATGATCGATAAAATCTTCTGAGACCTCGTATGTTCCCAGTACCTTTTGCAAGTTTGCCATATAAACCGCTTTTGGGTACAGAAACCCTTTTTGAAGATAGGGCAGTATTTTTTTTATTGCTGAAAGGCTTAAAGTGGCGTAGCCCTGTTGCAGTTTTATCTTTGAAAATTTTGTAGATGCTTCTTTCGATAAGCCCAATTTAGTGGAGGCAAATTCGATAAGCTTCTCTTCATTATCAAAGGTGAATAAGATGTGCCAAATATCCTCAACAGTATAAAATTCCTCTTGTTTTTTTGAAGGTTGTGCTTCACGTACAAAAGAATCATTCCATTGGTGATCTTTCTTCCAATTCTCACCCAGAAGGTCTTCAAACTTTTTGAGCAATTTTGCTGATAGTACTTTGGTTTCTGGGCGATCAGCAAATTTTGAATGTACTTTTCCTCCATCTTTATTTACACGGTCAAGAATTGTTTTAAGCTTAAAATCAGTTCCGATTTTAAGAAATAAAGGATAGATTTTTTCTTTAAGATATGCCTCTAGTTCTTCTCCTTCCGGGGCTTCAATTTTTAAATTGTTGATGAATATCCAGGTACGGTATTCTTCGTATAGCGGATGGCTTATGGGAGCCCTTCTTTTGTTTTTTTCGTAAGTACATAAGCCTATTAAACCTTTTTGTGTGCGCAAAGGACGTTGCCAGATGATTGCCTTGTGAAGTTTCTTGTAATCGGCATCACTTAGTTCTTGAACCTTACAAATTTCCTTTAGCTCATTTTCATAATCTTTCCTAAGATTATAGCGCTGGCGAATGCGTACTTTCTCATAGTTCTTAGAATGTTCTTTTTGATAATGGTAAAGTGCCGCACCTAAACTTTTATAGGTGTCTATATATCCCGCTATTTCATCCCGTCCTTTTGTGGTTCCGTCTTTGGAGCCTTGAAGCATGGTTTTTGCTTCTTCTTCATCTCGACCTTTGAACCCCCTTCTTTGTACCAAATGATAAAAAACACGACCAAGCACTTCAGGGTTTTCCTGAAATACTTTTTTGTCTTTTTCCAATTCACTAACAGCTTTTGCCCTAAAAAGGTAATAACTTTCGTGTTTATCTCCCCCGAGAAGGTGAAAATCTGGTTTGCCATCGCCATTAAAATCAAACCGAAGCCAATTCAAAAATTCTTCGGTTTGAGGATATTGCCGTTTGTCTTTCTTAGAATATTTTCTCCACTCATTAAGTTCGTTGATACTTAGTGGGCACATTTTATGTTGAATGAGGTACTCCAGCAATTCCCATTTCCTGTACTTTTCGGCTTGGTAATTCCTACGTTTCCCACGAGATTCGGTACGTTTCTTTACCTTAGGGAATTCAATTCCTTTTTCTTCTCCTACACCTTTATCAAAGATCAATACTCCACTTTTAATGATTTGATTGTCAATTTCTGTAGTGTCCCTAATGGCCCATCCAATGGAGTTTGTGCCAAGGTCAATTCCTAAGGTTAAGTTGTTCATATATGAAATGCTTAAAAAAATGATTAATAATAGGTTGTATATGTTTTGTAAATTTAAATATTATTATATCTTTGTCAAAGAAAAGATTGTGAAAGTTTATTGAGGAGTGCACGTCTCATTAAATTAGAGAGGAGGGTCCAAACTTCTAACCTTGGTATTGACACTTAGCAATCTTTTATTTATATATTTTGCGAGGTTCTAATAAATTGTACCTATGCAAAACATATGTTGTGAATTGCTTAATTTTTTCTATATTTACAGTCTGAAAGCAATTCACAATAAGGCTATAAGCCGAAGAAAAATCTTAAATCCTGCGTACTCCGTGGGATTTTCTATTTTTTAAATATAATCATTTCTTTTAATTATTTTGTTACGGAAAACCGTAAGAACGACTTTTAAATTATCACCCTCTCCCCAACTTTCCATTTAAAAAATACTATTTTTGGCGCAAAAGGATATTCATGGTTATTATTTCCTATAACGTTAACGGCATTCGGGCCGCCCTCCGAAAAGATTTTTTAACTTGGCTATCCCACGCCAATCCTGATGTGGTCTGTTTGCAAGAGATTAAGGCCAATCCCGATCAGTTTGACGAAACTGTTTTTCATGAATTGGGCTATCACCATTGCTATTGGTACCCGGCGCAGAAAAAAGGTTATAGCGGTGTGGCTATCCTTAGTAAAAAGGAGCCCAATAACATTAGTTATGGCACCGGCATCGACTATATGGATGCAGAAGGCCGAAATATTCGGGTCGATTTTGATGAAGTTTCGGTAATGAGCTTATATTTACCTTCCGGCACCAATATTAACCGATTAGAATTCAAGCTGGAATATATGGCCGATTTTCAGCAGTATATTAATGAACTGAAAACGGATTATCCTAATTTGGTGATTTGTGGCGATTATAATATTTGCCATGAAGCGATTGATATTCACGATCCCGTCCGGCTTAAAAATGTATCGGGCTTTTTACCGGTAGAACGGGAATGGCTCGGCAATTTTATGGAGAGCGGCTTTGTGGATTCTTTTCGTCACCTCAACGACGAAAAAGTACAATATTCTTGGTGGAGCTATCGTGCCAATGCCCGCGCCAATAACAAAGGTTGGAGAATAGATTACAACCTGGTTTCCCAGCCTTTACAAGAAAATATTAAAAGGGCCGTTATCTTACAGGAAGCATATCATAGCGATCACTGCCCTATTTTAGTTGAATTAACCGATCTATAATTAAAGAAGATGAAAAAAAATTTTATAATCCCAGCCCTCGCTTTTGCCTTAACCACGGCGTGCGTACCGGCTAAAAAGTTTAAGGAACTGGAAGACCGTTTTGCCAATTTGGAAAAGAAAAATGAAGAGCTACGCAACGAACTTTCCGATTGTGAAGATTTCAATACTTCTCAAACGGCAGAACTGGGAGCCATCGAAAAAGAATTGCAACAAGTAAAAGAAGAAAAGAACCACCTCCAGAAAGAGTACGATCAGTTAACCGGTGCTCATCACAACCTACAGGATTCTTACAATGCGTTAGAAAAAAACAGTTCTTCCGCCTTGGCAGAAAACTCTAGGCAAAATAGGGAGCTTTTAGCGCAATTGGAAGAAAAAGAAGCTGCTTTAGCTAAAGAGCAAGCCCGACTAGACAAACTCCAAAAAGATTTACAGGCCAGGTCTAACCGAATTGATGAACTGGAAAGCGTGATTGCCGCGAAAGATGCGAAAATGCAAGCTTTAAAAAACAGTATTTCTAAAGCCCTAACCGATTTTGAAGGAAAAGGCTTAACGGTAGAACAACGCAATGGAAAAGTATATGTTTCGATGGAAAACAAACTCTTGTTCTCTTCCGGAAGTTGGGCCGTGGGCAGTCAAGGACGTCAAGCGGTAAAGCAATTGGGAACCGTATTAGCACAAAACCCGGATATTAATGTATTAATTGAAGGCCACACCGATGATGATCCGTATGGAGGAAACGGTCCCTTACAGGACAACTGGGACCTTTCTACGAAGCGTGCCACAGCGATTGTACATATTTTACAAGAAAACAGTTCGATAGACCCGAATCGTTTAACGGCTGCAGGAAGAGGGGAGTTTGTTCCCGTCGCCAGTAATGAAACCACAGAAGGAAAAGCGAAAAACCGTAGGATTGAAGTGATCCTCACACCTAAACTCGATGAAATTTCCGAATTATTAAAAGATATGGAATGAGATAAGGGAAAAGCCATTCAATTTTTTGAATGGCTTTTTATTTTAAACCTTTTGCCAAGGATGCATGCAGAAAGGCTTGTTGACCAGGAGTTTTTACGTGTAACCAATTTTTATATTCCCCTAATAATTGAATGGTATCGTTACGGCTTACTTCTCCTATTTTTTGATAAGAAGTATCAGGGCCTTGCCGTAAGTTGGCTTTTGCTGTGGCAATCACTAGGTAGTTCGTTTGGAATTGCTGAGGAAAGGAAGTTCGATTCAACTTTTCGGTTTGAAAAACAAAAGGCAAGGGGTTAATGGCACCACTCCGATAAATTCCAAAATGAAGATGAGGTGGAGTAGTTCGTGCATTTCCGGTATTTCCTACTAAACCTAAGGTATCGCCTATTTTTACTTTCTGTCCCGATTTCGCGATAATACTATCAAGGTGCGCGTAATACAGGGAATTCCCAAACATCCCTTCCCGCAACCACACTTGCTTGCCGCCCAAGCCACGGTTTCCGGTTCGGCTTATGCGCCCATCGGTGGCCGCCACTACCGGCGTTCCACGTGGTGCAAAAATATCGATGCCTTCGTGACTGCGTTTTCCACCATCACGCTCATTGCCCCAAAAGCTCTGGATGGCTTCATTTCCTTTTCCGGCTACAGGAAAATGATAGGTGGGTTCTTCATAAAATGAAATAAAAAAAGGCGTATGGGCAGCCACTTCAGGTTGAACCATAATTCGATAGGTTCCACTTTCTTTGGGTTGAAAACGGAGATGATTTTCTTCTAATTGATTGCTTTCTACATGATGAAAAGTGGAATCTTTTTGTTGAAATAAATCGATAAACACCCGATGATGGACGGAATCTTTTTTTACTTCTACCTTAAAAATAGTTCCCTTTTGCAACTGCACTTCATAGCTCAACACTTCATTTTGCTGAAATGAAAACTTTCCCGCTTCCGCATAAGGTAAGTTTACCCGAAGGCTATCTTTTTTGGCTGCTTCAAATTCGGCTTGCCAACGGGAAAAAACCGCCGGACGTTCTTGAAACTCCCGCTCGTAAATTTCCCTTGCTGAAGGTTGGGTTATGGCATCGGTGACTTGATTCAACTTGGAACAAGCCCATACACAAGTCAACACCAAAATTGATAGGATAAATAAGGATTTATTTTTCTTTTTCACGGAAAGATAAGCTCATGAACTATGCCATGTTAGCCAAATAAATATTCCACCACCTCTTCAATCCTTGATACTTTCTGAATATGAATGCTAAACTCTTTTTGGGGAAGTTTGACTTGTTTGGAGACCATAATGGTTGCAAAACCTAACTTTTCGGCTTCCATAATGCGTTGGTCGGCTCTGGTGACGGGTCTAATTTCGCCGGCCAAACCTACTTCCGCAGCAAAGCATATATCCCGTGCTATCGAAATATCTTCATTAGAAGAAAGGATGGCGGCGATGACGGCTAAATCTATCGCGGGATCATCAACGGTAATTCCACCGGTAATATTGAGAAAGACATCTTTTGCTCCCAATCTAAATCCGGCACGTTTTTCCAGTACTGCCAAGAGCATATTCAAACGTTTGACGTTATAGCCCGTAGCGGAGCGCTGTGGAGTTCCGTAAACCGCGGTACTGACCAAAGCTTGAATCTCTATCATCAAGGGCCGCATTCCCTCTAAGGTAGCAGCAATGGAAGTTCCACTCAGGTCTTGATCGCTTTTAGAAATTAAAATTTCTGAAGGATTGCTTACTTCGCGCAAGCCTTCGCCTAGCATTTCGTAAATGCCCAGTTCATTGGTTGAACCAAAACGGTTTTTGTGGGCACGTAAAATTCGGTAAACGTGGTTACGGTCGCCTTCAAACTGAAGAACAGTATCAACCATATGTTCTAAAATCTTAGGCCCGGCAATGCTTCCTTCTTTCGTGATATGCCCAATGAGAAGAACAGGCGTATGGGTTTCTTTGGCAAATTTAATCAGCTCGGTGGTACATTCCCGAATCTGGGAAATACTTCCCGGTGAGCTTTCAATAAAATCGCTATGCAGTGTTTGAATGGAATCGATAATGACCACTTCCGGTTCAATGGCTTCCACCTGCCGAAAGATATTCTGCGTTTTTGTTTCCGTTAAAATATAGCAATTGGCCGGATTAGGATTAATTCGCTCTGCCCGCATTTTAATCTGTTGTGCACTTTCTTCTCCTGAAACGTATAAAGTTTTATAGCTCAAATTCAAGGAGATTTGAAGCAATAAGGTACTTTTTCCAATTCCTGGTTCTCCGCCTAGAAGCGTTAACGAACCGGGCACCAAACCGCCACCTAAAACCCGGTTTAATTCGTGGTTATTGGTATTGAAACGGGCTTCTTGTTCGTATTGAATCTCATTGACCAGCGTGGGTTTTGGGACTCGTTTTTTTGTGGTTGTACTGGGAGATTTCCAATCTTTTTTATCTTCCTTTTGAAGGACTTCTTCAGCAATCGTATTCCATTGTTTGCAGGAAGAACATTGGCCTTGCCATTTTGCGTATTGTGCGCCACAGTTTTGACAATAAAATGTGGTTTTTGTTTTTGCCATAAATTACTCTCCGAAATCGGCTTTTATCTGGTCTATCTTGTTCATCATTAATTCTTTATTAATAAATGCCACTTCTTCGGCTACATAACCCGCTTGGTATTCTTTTAGCGCTCGTTTAGGCTTTCCAATGGCTTCATAGTGGTAACCCATTAAATAATAGCCAAGCATACTATCAGGATGTTCATCGGAAGCTAATTTAGCTAAGTCTTTGAGCTGATCCCATTTTTCTTCTTCAATCATCGCATTGGAAACCGCCAAAATATCGTTGGCCCTTATTTGAAGGGACAAGCCGTATTGATTTTCTATTTCTTCATATTTCTTGGTTAGGTATTCAAAGTAATCAGTGGTTTCTTCATCAGCCAGTATTTTTTCATAATCGTATTGGGTGATAGGCCGGTAAAGGGTAAACATATTTTCCAAGGCATTGGGAATAGCTTTAGTTACTAATGAATAATGATTATCTTCTTCAAAATTATCAAAGTTATAATGAATCAAATCATTATTTACCTGACTTAACTTTTCGTTCATCGCTAAAATGCCTTTTCTTAAGGAAGAAACATCCTCGGTCCCGGTGGCTAAATAATACCAGATTTTCTTTTCTGAATATTCAAGTGCGTTAAAAATTCGTTCTTCCATTTCTGGAGCGTAATCGGGACTTAAATTAATATACCCTTTAAATAAGGGATTTTCTTTAAACAAATAGTAGTTAATGAAATTGGCGGTTAAATCGTGCCCTACGACAATGGAGAAATTGGCAGTTCGAAACTCTTCATCTACAAGCGGCATTAATTCCATTCCTAAAAATTCAAAAAAGTCCGCTCCGCCATCGACCGGAAAATAATTAGATGGGTCGTAAGAAGTATCTCCTTGTCGATTACCTAATTGATTAACACCTACCACAATAGCTTCAGGCATATCTCCCCAATAACCAAAATAATCTACATTTCCGGCAACGGGTTCAAATAAATAATCCCCGTCCAATACGTAAATTACCGGATAGGATTTTTCAGTATTGCTTTTGTAATTTCGGGGAAACTGAATCTTAATTTCCCGTTTTTGATTTAAGATTTGGGATTGTATGGTTCTATACTCCGGCTGAGCTAAAAGAAACATTGGGGTTATTGCTATGAGAAATAGTAGTTTTTTCATTTTTAAGAATTTGGTCTTAGCAATTTACTTAAATTTTTAGTTTGTTTTGTTAAGGATAGGCAAAAATATAAGAGATAACCCCCCGAGTATTAAATTTAGCGAAGTTTGTGTTCCCCAAACGATCCAGCCAAAAGCTTCCCCGTCTTGTTGGTGAATGCCAAACACCATTAAAATTGCCCCTACAGCAATTGGATAAACCCCAATACCACCATTGGTTAAAGAAATGGCAAATGAGCCGACGATAAAGGCTACTAAAATGGAAGATAAAGATAAAGCTTCGGTTCCGGGAACGGCATACTTCACTACATAAAACATGGCGATGTACATCACCCATATGAAAACGGTGTGGAAAATGAAGGCTGCAGAATTTTTCATTTTCAAGATGCTCACCATTCCTTCTAAAATACCATTTAAAAATTCCCTGATTTTTTTAAATCGCGAACTTGTGGAGTTTCTAATGAATTTGAGAACCCAAAAGCCGGCAACAACCACTCCTATTAATAAAAGAATGCTAAGGATAGGATTGATATTATTTTCTTCAAAAAAATAAAGAAGTTGGTCGTACTGAAAAACAAGTGTCAGCGATATAATGAGTAACAGCATTAGTAAATCGGCTACTCTTTCTGAAATAATAGTACCAAAAATTTTTTCAAAAGGTACTTTTTCATACGAAGCAATACTTGCTCCACGCAAGACTTCTCCTGACCTTGGGATTCCTAAATTGGCTAAATAACCTGCCATTACCGCCATAAAACGGTTGTAGAACTTTACTTTATAACCCAAGGGATGAATGAGGTATTTCCAACGGTAGGCACGGGAAAGATGCGAAAGAATCCCTAAAAACAAAGAAAACGAAATCCAAAAAGGATTGGCTTTGGTAATATTTTGCCACAGCGTTTCTCTTTCTTCCGGTGTAGCACTTTTTATTGAGTATAGAATGAAAAAAACTCCCAAGAGTAATGGGAGTATGGTTTTTAAAATTTTTATGAGGCGTTTTTTATTCAAGCCACTAATTTAAAAGATTGTTTTCTTCATTGGGAAAAACAAGGGCGGGTTTAAATTGCTTGGCTTCTTCAAAATCCATCAATGCATAGGCAATTAAAATAAGCACATCTCCTTTGGCTACTTTTCTGGCCGCGGCTCCATTTAAGGTAATTTCACCACTGTTTCTAGGTCCAGGGATCACGTAGGTCTCTAAACGTTCTCCATTATTGTTATTTACGATTTGAACTTTTTCTCCTTCAATAATATTAGCGGCTTCCATTAAATCTTCATCGATGGTAATACTACCAATGTAATTTAAATCTGCGCCTGTTACTTTTACGCGGTGAATCTTAGATTTTACAACGTGTACTTGCATTTTATTTTACTTGTTTACAGTCTTTAGTTTAGTGCGATATTATCTATTAACCTTACATCGTTGGCATAAGCCGCTACAAATGCGCGGTATTTTTTATGTTCTTCAATTTGGGTAGCAGGGATTAAAGTATCTGCTTCGGAAATTTCAAAATATTCCAATTCTAGAAATGCTTGGTGGTTAAATTTTTCTTCTATTTCCTGTTTTAATAATAGGACATTTTTTGTGCCAAATTTCTCTTTCGCCTCCTTCAGGGTTTTAAAAATAAAAGTAGCTTTTTCTTGTTCTTCTTCAGAGAGTCTTTTGTTTCTTGAACTTCTGGCCAAACCATTCTCTTCCCGACTAATGGGACAACCTATTATCTCTACATTTTGGCCGGTAAGGGCTATTAATTTTTTTACGATCAGTAATTGCTGATAATCTTTTTCTCCAAAAAAAGCTTTATCAGGTTGAACAATGGTAAAGAGCTTTTTTAGGATGGTGCCAACCCCGTCAAAATGTCCGTCACGGTATTTCCCTTCCATTTGATGGGCAAGCTTGCCGAACTCAAATTTTTCAGAAGTAATGCTTTCTCCGTATACTTCATTAATGGTAGGGGAAAATATAATTAAATCTTTAAAATTTTGTTTCAGCAATTTTAAATCTTCCTCAAGGGTTCGGGGATATTTATCTAAATCTGAAGAATTATTGAATTGAGTAGGGTTTACAAAAATGCTCACCACCACGACATCACTTTGCCTTTTTGCTTCCCTAATTAAAGATAAATGTCCTTCGTGCAATGCCCCCATAGTAGGGATAAGACCTACAATTTGAGCGTTATTTTTTAACTTCAGCATTGCAGCTTGAAGCGGTTGATTTTCTTGATATAGTTGCAAATTGCTCTTTTTTAGCTCGTGCAAAATTAATATAATACTGGGAAACTGCATAAAATTTTGTAATTTTGCCTGTTTTTTATCGTTAATACTAACACAAAGAGTACAGCTATTTATGAAAGATAAACGAATCTTGTACGTATCGTCTGAAGTAATTCCCTATTTACCGGAAACAGAAATATCCTCTATGTCTTTTGAAGCACCGAGAATGGTGAATAGCCAAGGTGGTCAAATACGTATATTTATGCCACGTTTTGGGAATATTAACGAAAGACGTCATCAATTACACGAAGTGATTCGTCTATCTGGAATGAATTTGGTAATTAACGATTTAGACATGCCGCTTATTATAAAAGTAGCTTCTATACCCAAAGAGCGTATGCAAGTGTACTTTATAGATAATGAAGACTATTTTAAGCGCAAAGCTACTTTTACCGATGAAGATGGCAAACTCTTTGAAGATAATGACGAAAGAGCTATTTTCTTTGCCAAGGGAGTAATAGAAACGGTAAAGAAATTAAATTGGGCGCCAGATATTATTCATGTTCATGGCTGGTTGGCTTCTTTACTTCCATTATATCTTAGAAATTATTATGGTAATGAACCTTTATTTAAAGCTTCAAAAATTGTTACCTCGGTTTATGACAAAGGCTTTGAAGATACTTTAGATGAAGAAATGAAGAAAAAAGTACTGTTTGATGGTTTGGAAGATGATACGGTTAATCATTTAAACACGCCCAGCTATATCAATATCATGAAAACAGCTATTGATAACTCTGATGCGATTATTCAAGGAAGTGAAGAAATACCTGAAGAATTAGAGAAATATATAAGCAAATTAGAAAAACCGACCTTAGGCTATAAATCTAAAGAAGAGTTTGGCCAAGCATACCAAGACTTTTATACACAAGAAGTATTAAACGAAAAAGAAGAATAATTTATATGAAAAAAAACGGAAGCGCTGTAAAAAGAGTAATTAATCTTTTTGTTTTAACGCTAGTTATAAGTTCAATTTTTACAGCCTGTGAGCAGGATTTTAGTGAAGTAGGTTCAGATTTAGTTAATAACAACAACTTCAATGCGCTTTTATTTGAGAATACTGAAATCGATGCATTTAGTGCAAAGGTAGATCGAGTTCAAACCAATAACTCTAATGTATTTTTATTAGGTACATATAGTGATGAAATTTACGGAAAAACGGAAGCTAATATTTTAAGCCAACTAAGCTTAAACACCCCAGACCCGTCTTTTGGCGACGATCCAGTTTTGGATAGCGTAGTGCTTAATATACCTTATTTTAGTACAGTAATAGATATTGACGGACAAAAAACTATTTATGAGTTAGATTCTGTATATGGAAATGAACCTATAAACTTTTCTATTCATAGGTCTAATTACTACCTAAGAAGTTTAGATCCTTCCAATAATTATGATCCACAAATTTATTATAGCGATCAAGGTGATGTAATTGAACAAAATATAGAGACCAATGCATTATATACTGATGAAAATTTTGTTCCTTCTGCAGAAGAAATTATTACAACAGCTCCCCTCGAAGATGAAGACGGCGAGCCAACTGAAGAAATAGAAGTTACAAGAACTGCACCAGCGTTAAGAGTTAAGTTTTCAGAAGATATCATAGATTACTTTACAAATGTTATTATAAATCAAGAAGGAACTTCTAATTTATTAAGCAATGCTAATTTTCAAGATTACTTTCGAGGATTATACTTTAAAGTAAATTCTCAAACAGGAGAAGGTAATATGTCATTATTAAATTTTAATAACGCTGCTATTACTCTATATTATACTTATGACTATACTGTAGAAGTAGAAAATGATGATGGAGAGACTATTGAGGATGAAAGGGAGGCACAAAGAGAGTTTACATTGAGTTTTGTGCCTAATCGAGTAAATGTTTTTAAGAATGAGTTCAACAACTTGCCCGAAGATGAAAAACTTTACTTAAAGGGGGGTGAAGGTTCAATTGCTTTAATTGACTTATTCACTAATGATACCCAATTAGATTCCATCAGAGAACAAAACTGGTTGGTAAATGAGGCCAATCTTAAATTCTATGTAGATAAATCTGTAGCTGACAATCAGCAACCTTTGCGTTTATTTATTTATGATATCAATAATAATAGTGTACTTTCCGACTATACCTTTGATGTATCTGCTAATACCAATAACCCGCTTACTTCAAGGTTAATACATTTGGGGCCATTATCTGAAGATGATCATGGAGATAAGTTTTATAAAATTAGAGTTACAAATTTAGTTAATAACATTATTAACAACGATTCAACCAATACTAGATTAGGACTTTCTGTAAGTAGTAATGTGAACAATACCTCTTTATCTAAAGCAGATTTTAATCCAGAAGTCGAGAATTTAGAAAATTTACCTAATTCAAGTATCTTTTATCCCAAAGGAACTGTTTTATACGGAACAAATCCTTCCGAAGAAGAAACAGATAAAAAACTTACATTAGAAATTTACTATACCGAACCAAAATAATAATAGCTATGTGTGGAATTGTAGGTTATATAGGTCATCGTCAAGCATACCCAATTGTTTTGAAAGGCTTGCAGCGTTTAGAATATAGAGGCTATGATAGTGCAGGAATTGCTCTCTATGACGAAGGTAAATTAAAACTTTCTAAGACGAAAGGGAAAGTTGTTGATTTAAAAGAAAAACTAGAAGCCGAAATTCCTACCTCAGGAACTATTGGTATTGGCCATACCCGATGGGCAACTCACGGAGTACCCAATGACGCCAATTCACATCCCCATTATTCCAATTCGGGTGATTTAGTTATCATCCATAATGGAATCATTGAAAATTATGATACCATTAAAAAAGAACTTGTTAAACGAGGTTACCAATTTCATTCAGATACCGACACCGAAGTATTGGTCAATTTAATTGAAGACGTTCAAAAAGAAGAAGGTGTTAAATTAGGAAAAGCCGTACAAATTGCTCTAAACCAGACAGTTGGTGCATATGCCATCGCAGTTTTCGACAAGAAAAAACCAGATGAAATTGTTGTTGCCCGGTTGGGTAGCCCTTTAGCTATAGGAGTGGGAGAAAATGAATTTTTTATAGCTTCAGATGCTTCACCATTTATAGAATATACCAGTTCTGCTATTTATTTAGAAGATGGGGAAATGGCCGTAGTAAGGTTAGGAAAAGAAGTGAAAATCAGGAAGATTCATAATGATTCTTTAGTAGATCCTTACGTACAGGAACTTCAAATGAACCTTGACCAAATTGAAAAAAATGGTTACGACCATTTTATGTTGAAAGAAATCTACGAACAACCCGATGCCATTACCGATACCTATAGAGGAAGAATGTTGGTAGACAAAGGAATTATTCGAATGGCGGGGGTAGACAATAACTTAGAAAAGTTCCTGAATGCTAAAAGAATAATCATCGTGGCTTGCGGTACTTCTTGGCATGCTGGTCTAGTAGCTGAATATATTTTTGAAGATTTAGCGAGAATTCCTGTAGAAGTAGAATATGCCTCAGAATTTAGATATAGGAACCCTGTTATCTATCGAGACGATATTGTGATTGCCATTTCTCAATCAGGGGAAACTGCCGATACGATGGCTGCCATAAAACTAGCTAAAGAAAAAGGAGCTTTTGTTTTTGGTGTTTGTAACGTCGTAGGTTCATCAATTTCAAGAGAAACCGATGCTGGAGCCTACACCCACGCCGGACCGGAAATCGGTGTTGCTTCCACCAAGGCATTCACCACCCAAATCACGGTATTGAGTCTTATTGCCCTTAAAATGGCCAAAGAAAAGGGAAGTATCAGCAAGTCTGATTTTCACCTTCATTTAAGGGAATTGGAATTAATTCCGCAGAAAATTGAAAAAGCTTTACAATCTAACAAGCATATCCTTGAGGTAAGTAAAAGGTATAAAGATGCTTCTAACTTCCTATATTTAGGAAGAGGTTTTAACTTTCCTGTTGCGTTAGAAGGAGCTTTAAAACTAAAAGAAATTTCCTATATTCATGCTGAAGGTTATCCTGCTGCCGAAATGAAACACGGCCCCATTGCTTTAATAGATGAAATGATGCCGGTAGTAGTGATTGCTACGAGAAAAGGGCATTATGAAAAAGTAATTAGTAACATCCAAGAAATTAAATCAAGACAAGGTAAAATCATAGGGATTGTTACAGAAGGAGATGTAGAAGTAAGAGAGTTGGCAGATTATATAATTGAAGTACCTGATACCGTAGAGCCATTTACGCCATTACTCACCACCATCCCTTTACAATTACTGTCTTATCATATTGCATTGATGCTTGGTAAAAATGTAGATCAACCAAGAAACCTTGCAAAATCGGTAACAGTAGAGTAAGATTTTTAGAGATAAATTATTTTTCAAAATTAAGATGTTGTTATTTCATAAAATAACCTATCTTTGCAGCCGAAAAAAGTAAGGGCTTTTTTCTACATTACAAACTATAAATTAAACAATTAGATAATGTCTAAAGTTACAGGTAAAGTTGCACAGATCATTGGCCCTGTGATTGACGTTGAGTTCAACACAGAGAATGCTGAGTTACCAAAAATTTACGATTCGCTAGAAATCGAAAAGAAAGATGGATCTAAACTTGTGCTAGAAGTTCAATCTCATATTGGGGAAAATACGGTAAGAACTATCGCGATGGACTCTGCAGATGGTTTAAGCCGAGGAACTAAAGTACTTGCTACAGGAAACCCTATACAAATGCCAATTGGTGAAGATGTTTACGGACGTCTTTTCAATGTAACTGGAGATGCTATAGATGGCTTGGGAGATCTTCCTAAAGCTAACGAAAATGGGCTTCCAATTCACCGTGAAGCACCAAAATTTGAAGACTTATCAGTTTCTACAGAAGTACTTTTCACCGGTATTAAAGTAATCGATCTTATTGAACCTTATGCAAAAGGTGGTAAAATTGGATTATTTGGTGGTGCCGGAGTTGGTAAAACCGTACTTATTCAGGAACTTATTAATAACATTGCGAAAGGTCACGGTGGTCTTTCTGTATTTGCCGGAGTTGGAGAACGTACTCGCGAAGGGAATGACCTTCTTAGAGAAATGTTGGAATCTGGAATTATCAAATACGGTGACGACTTTATGCATTCGATGGAAGAAGGAGGATGGGATCTACAAAAAGTAGATAAATCTTCTATGAAAGAATCGAAAGCTACTTTCGTATTCGGACAGATGAATGAGCCACCGGGAGCACGTGCTCGTGTTGCCTTATCTGGATTGACCATTGCAGAGTATTTCCGTGATGGCGCTGGAGACGGACAAGGAAAAGACGTACTTTTCTTCGTTGATAATATTTTCCGTTTCACCCAAGCAGGTTCAGAGGTATCTGCACTTTTAGGACGTATGCCTTCAGCAGTAGGTTACCAACCAACATTAGCCACAGAAATGGGTGCGATGCAGGAACGTATTACTTCAACCAAAAGGGGTTCTATCACATCGGTACAAGCGGTTTATGTACCTGCCGATGACCTTACCGATCCTGCACCGGCAACAACTTTTGCCCACTTAGATGCAACTACAGTACTTTCCCGTAAAATTGCAGAACTTGGTATTTATCCGGCGGTTGACCCGCTAGATTCTACCTCAAGAATTTTAACTGCAGATATTTTAGGGGACGCTCACTACAACTGTGCACAACGCGTAAAAGAGTTATTACAACGTTACAAAGAGCTACAAGATATTATTGCCATTCTTGGTATGGAAGAATTATCTGAAGAAGATAAACTAGCCGTATCCCGTGCAAGACGTGTACAACGTTTCTTATCTCAGCCTTTCCACGTAGCAGAACAATTTACCGGACTTAAAGGAGTATTGGTAGATATTAAAGAAACTATTAAAGGCTTTAATATGATTATGGATGGTGAATTAGATCACATTCCAGAAGCTGCTTTTAACCTAAAAGGAAACATTGAAGAAGCTATTGAAGCTGGAGAGAAAATGTTAGCTGAATCGTAAAACAGTAGGCAGTAAACTAGGCAACTAATTACTGATTACTAAATACCAAAAAATATGTATTTAGAAATTGTTTCTCCGGAAAAAATTTTATTAAGTGCTGAAGTAAATTCAGTTACTGTTCCCGGAGTGGAAGGTGAATTTCAAATGTTGAATAATCACGCTCCTATCGTTTCTGTGTTAGCAAAAGGAGTGGTTAAAGTAGATGGAAATTTTGAAATTTCTGAAGACGTTAAAAACGATTTTACCAAAGCTCAAGATGGTAAATGGCATTTTCCTATTAAAGGAGGCGTTTTAGAAATGAAAAACAATAAGGCTATTGTTTTGGCAGATTAGTAAAAGACATTTCAACTTATCATAAAAAAAGCCCGATTGAAATTTCAATCGGGCTTTTTTTCTATCCTAATTTGCTTCCAGAGAGTTTCTGAAATGTCCGTAACGCATTTCCATCAGTTAATGCCGCAACTTGAGAGCTTAATTGTATAAGCCATTCATAGGTACTTTTATTCTCTACTTCAAAGTCTTTGAGAAAACTATTTAATATCAATTTATCAAAATTAGTAGTTTGATTATTATCCTTATTTTCAATTGCTTTTGTATAAGTGTCTAAAAGCTTGCTGATAATTTGGTAACCTGCTATTTCTTTTTCGATCACCTCCTGACTTCTATATATTTTTTCGACACTAAGGTTGATGATGTCATTTATTTGGGCGGTATAACTGGACTTATCTAATAGTGAAGAGTGAAATTTTCCTTGGAGTATATCAGCTTCATTTTCTATAAATATCCTTGCTGCATCCTGTATTAAGGTGTTAATGGCTAGGGAACGTAAATAACTTAACCTACTTTCAGTATTGGTTAACGCATGATATTTATTGGTGTTTATACTGTTTTTTACTAGGTTTATTAAGTATTCTAGCGCAAAACTCTCGTCTATTAAACCAAGGTTTATTCCGTCTTCAAAATCTATAATGGTATAACAAATATCATCTGCAGCTTCCACTAAAAAAGTAAGAGGATGACGTTTGTAATGGATATCTTCTTTTTTACCGGAGTCAATTAAGCCTAATTCTTCAGCTACATCTTTAAAAATTTCTTTCTCGGTCTGAAAGTAACCGAACTTTTTGTCGGCTATTTCTTTTGTGGGCTTATGTGGAAGAGACTCTTTAGGGTATTTAGTAAAAGCCCCCAGCGTTGCATAAGAGAGCCTTAAACCATCTTTATTACCGTTTTTAGTTTCGGTGAGTAATTTAAAGCCGTTAGCGTTTCCTTCAAAATGAGTGAGGTCGTGAAACTCTTTATTGCTTAGTTGCTTTTTAAAGCGTTTACCGTTTCCATTTTTAAAGTATTCGCCAATCGCTTTCTCTCCAGAATGTCCAAACGGAGGGTTGCCTATATCATGAGCTAAAGCAGCAGCAGCTACAATGGCTCCAAAATCATTAAAATGATAACCGTGGGTAGCTGCAAGTTGAGGATGTTTTTCAATTACTTTTTTTCCTACAATCCTCCCTAATGATCTGCCCACTACAGAGACTTCTAAACTATGGGTTAATCTAGTATGGACGAAATCTGTTTTAGATAGGGGAATTACCTGTGTTTTATCTTGTAAACTTCTAAATGCTGCAGAAAAAATCACACGGTCGTAATCTACTTCAAACCCTAGTCGGGTTTCATCTTGTTCAGCTCTTAGTCTTTTTGTGGTATCTCCGTAACGCTTAAGCGAAAGTAGTTTTTCCCAGTTCATTTAGTTTATTTAAGTAGCTAAAATACTAAACAAACTTTAACTGATCATCTATTAAAGAAAAATTGAAATAAGTAGGTTGTCAAAACTAGTATTATCGCTGAAGATTTTCAGCAGTTTTTTCAATTTCTAAATACCAATCTTCGCCAAACTTTTTAATAAGCGCTTCTTTTACAAACTTGTAAATAGGTGTCTGTAATTCTTTCCCTAATGAACACGCATCATCACAAATAGGCCAGCGATGGTAATTCACTGCAGAAAATTGCGAATATTCCTGTACCCTAATTGGGTAAAGTTCACAAGAAATGGGTTTTTTCCATTTGATTTCGCCGGCACGATAAGCAGCTTCGATTCCGCAAAGTGCAGTTCCGCGGTCATCAAAAGTTACATATGCACATTCGGCTCCGTTCACGAGTGGTGTTTCATATTCACCAAAATCATTTTCTACATGAGTGCCTTGCGCCTCAATAGCCTCAATTCCTTCTTTTCTCAAAAAAGGTTTGACGGTGGGGTAAACTTCTTTCAATAAATCTACCTCTTTGGCTTCCACCGGAGCTCCAGCTTCACCTTCTACACAGCAAGCACCTTTACAAGCCGAAAGATTACACACAAAATCTTTCTCTATAATATCTTCTGAAACGATTGTTTTTCCTATCTGAAACATAATTGCAAAGTTAATAGGATTTTTTTGTAAGCCATAGATTTAACATCGACAATGAGGTAACAAAAAATTAATATAAATTTTTGATTGTAGGTCTTGTAACCTATTCAAAATAAAATACTTTTGCGCGCATTTTAAAAAAGGAAATGTTATGGGATTCGATATTAAAGAAATTTTTACAGCAGGAATGATTTTATTTGCGGTAATTGATATTATCGGGAGCATACCAATTATTGTAGATTTAAGGGAAAAAGTAGGACACATTCAAAGTGAAAAAGCCTCGATTGTGGCGGCTATTTTAATGGTCGTTTTTCTGTTTGTTGGGGAAACTATTTTAAAACTTATTGGGATAGATGTGAATTCCTTTGCCGTTGCCGGTTCTTTCATTCTGTTTTTCTTGGCTATTGAAATGATTCTGGGCGTTCAACTTTATAAAGATGATGCGCCGGAAACCGCTGCTATTGTGCCGTTGGCATTTCCGTTGATTGCCGGAGCGGGAACAATGACCTCTTTACTTTCGTTAAGGGCAGAATACCATACCGTCAATATTATTGTCGCTATTTTAATAAATATTATTATCGTATATGCGGTGTTAAAATCTTCCGGAAAAATTGAACGCATCTTAGGAAAACAGGGAATTAGTGTGATACGTAAAATTTTTGGTGTAGTTTTGTTAGCCATTGCAGTGAAATTATTCGCAGCGAATATTCAAAACTTATTTTAACCCCATGAAATATCTTATTTATTTCTTAATTGTAAGTGCGGCAGGTTTACTAATTTATAACCTCACCATGATAGATTATAGCGATTTAATGGCAAAAGATAGCAAAGTAGCTGTAGCTTGTGCGTTGGCTTCGCTTTGTGTAATCGTGCTCATGCTAATTTTATTGGTCTCTAAAGAAATTAAAAAGAAAACGGAAGGTTAGGAAGCATTTTTCTCTAGTTCCAGAATCTTTTCAATCATCGCATCATCTTGATTGATAATTTTTTCAAAAGCATTGCTGCCAAATAACTGTTCAGCCATTGTTGCCCGCAGGTACTTTTTCAATAAATAGCGATAATTGGTGGTTTTAAAATCGAAGTTGAATTCGTTGAGGTAGGAAATGTATTCCTCTAAAATTTCTTCTGAAATCATTTCATTTTCCTCAAATTCCTGTTGACTGAGTTGGTTGTAATAACTTCTATTTTCTTCTAAAATATTGAAGATAAAACGGTCCATTACTCCGCCGCGAAGCATATAGGTTAAACTTTCCTTTTCAAAATCGGTGTTTTTAGGGACAAACACATCCGGGATAATTCCACCGCCGCCATAAACTATTTTTCCTTCCGGGGTTTCATAACGTAACGAATCGTTTACATGAATAGAATCTCTGCTCTGTAGTTCGCCATTGGTATAGCGGTTATGGTATTCATTAAAATATTCTTCATTTCCGGCAGCATAAGGTTTTTGAATAGACCTTCCGGTCGGAGTGTAATATCGGGCGACAGTTAACCGAACGGCACTTCCATCACCTAAATTCATTTCGCGTTGCACCAAACCTTTTCCGTAAGAGCGTCGGCCTACAATAATTCCGATGTCGTTGTCCTGTAAAGCTCCGGCAACTACTTCGCTTGCAGAAGCCGAATTTTCATTAATAAGCACATAGACTTTGGTGTTTTCAAACTTCCCTTTTTCGGTGGCGAAAGTCTTATTGATTTCTCCAGACTTATTTTTAGTGAACACAATCAGTTTTTTATTACTGAGAAATTCATCAGCTATTTTTATAGCTTGGTCTAAATAGCCACCACCATTATCCCTTAAATCTAATGCGAGTTCTGTAGCTCCTTGTTGGATGAGGTTTTCGATGGCCTTTTCAAATTCTTCGTAAGTAGTTTCGGCAAAACGGTTTACTTTTACGTAGCCCAGCTTGTTGGTTAACATATAGGCGGCATCGACACTTTTTATAGGAATTGTGCCTCTTTTCACTTTAAAATTTAAGAGCTTTTCTTCCCCTTTACGTTGTACTTTTAAGTCAACTGTAGTGTTAATTTCTCCTTTCAACAGCGTAGAAAGCGAATCGGTACCAATAGTTTTTTGGGCGAGTTCAATACCATCGGCATATAAAATTCTATCGCCGGCTTTAATTCCTGCTTTTTCGCTGGGGCCGTTGGGAATGGGCCTAATCACAGCAATTGTATCATTCAGGGTATAAAAACTTACGCCAATGCCCACAAAATCACCTTTCATATTTTCAGCAACGGCGTCGTATTTTTTCTTCGGAATATAAGTAGAATGTGGGTCTAAATCTTCTAAAATTTTATTGACGGTAATATCGACAATGCTATCGGTATTCACCTCATCTACGTATTCGTAATCTATGTAATCTATTAATCGGTTAAGCTTTTCTTTTTTAGCGTTTTTGGCAAAAAGTCCTTCAGAATTATCTGAAAAATCAAGATAAGAGCCAATGAGAACACCTACCGCACAGGCTGTACCAATAATTAAGGGCAAATATTTTTTAGAGTAAGTTTTCACTATACGCTATTCTTCGTTGAGTTGGGTTATTTGTTCAATGTGGACGCCGGCTTTTTGTAAAAAATCGAGACCGGAATCATCTTTATATCCATTTTGATACACTACACGTTTTATGCCAGCTTGATGAATTAATTTGCTACATTCTTTACAAGGCGACATCGTGATGTACAGCGTTGCATCTTTACAGGATTGGGTAGAACCGGCTACTTTTAGAATCGCATTGGCTTCGGCATGTAAAACATACCATTTGGTGAGGCCTTCTTCATCTTCGCAGCAGTTTTCAAAACCGCTGGGCGTACCGTTGTAGCCGTCAGAGATAATCATTCGGTCTTTCACGATAATAGCACCCACTTTTTTCCGTTGGCAGTGAGAGAGTTTCCCCCATTCTACGGCCATTCGCAAATAAGCTTTATCAAATTTGAGCTGTTTTTCAGCAGACATTATTCAAGGTTTAAATTACTAACTAGATGTATTCTGATTGTAAAAATTAGTCGTTTCGAGTGTTTTTTTGTGACAAAGTAGGGAAAAAATTTTACTCGAATCGAAGAACTTAACGTTCAGCATACCTCCTAAGTTTGAATTGTAAATTTATAAGAATAATTTTTCTTTTTAAGTCTTTGAAAAACAATAACGAATATTTACCAAATATTATTCTCCAACAACATAGGAATTACAAGACCAATCACGATGGAAGAAACCACCAAGACCCAATCTCTTTTGGAATAATTGAATAGGGACTGAAAGATTAAAGCCAAGATTAAAACGCAAATAACCACAATGGCTTGTGCTGCTTCAATGCCTAAGGCAAACTCTAATAACCAAATAAGTTTATCGGTACCCGAACCTACAGAGCCTACAAAGAAAGATGAAAAGCCGAGCCCGTGTATAATTCCGAAGAAAAGGGTGACGGCAAAAAGAACGCCCATGCCGCCTTCTTTAGGTGTTTTTCCGGCGTGTATTAAATTATAAAATGCGGTAACAAAAATAGTTACGGGAATTAAAAACTCTACGTAAGTTGAATTGACTTTTACTATATCGAAAGTAGCCAGTAATAGGGCTACGGTGTGGCCTAGCGTAAAAGTGGTCACCAGCCAAAATACCCTTTTCCATTCTAAAAAGGTGTAAGAAGCTACCAATACAATTAGAAAAAGTACGTGGTCGTAAGCATTCCAATCCAAAACATGCGTAAGACCGAGTTTAAAGTAAATCCAAAATTCGCTCATGTGGGGTAGTTGTTTAGTATATCAAACTTACATTTTTCAGAATAAAATTGCTATTAATATACTAAAAACTTACAAAGCGAAGTGCTTGAAAAGAGAGAAGAATTACAAAAGCTGTCTGAACAACATATTTTGTCCGCTCGAGATGACATTTTTAATATATTGTTTTCAGACAGCCTCTTCTGGAAAATATCAGCTAACTATTACAACAATGTACTTGGGCAAACGTAATCTGATGTGTTGACGTTGGTTTCTTTAATGGCATTAAAGCCGCCGAGTACATCTTTAAAATTATCGTAACCACGTTGTTTTAGCATAGAGCTGGCAATCATACTACGGTAGCCTCCAGCACAGAAAACGACAAAGGGTTCTTCTTTTGGGATTTCTGCTAGATGCTCGTTTAAGGTATTTAGCGGAATATTGATACTTCCTTCCACATGTTCTGAATCGTATTCACTTTTCTTACGAACATCGATAAGCTTTGCTGTTTTTTCGTGGAAAATTGTTTCGAATTCTTTTGCTGAAATACGTTCAGTTTTATCAATTTCTTTTCCTGCTAAAAGCCAACTTTTCATACCGCCTTTTAAGTAACCGATGGCGTGGTCGTAACCCACACGCGCCAAACGGGTAATGGCTTCTTCCTCTTTTCCTTCGTCGATGACCAATAGTATTTCCTGATTAATATCTTTGATAAGTTCTCCCACCCAAGGCGCGTAATTTCCATCTAGACCAATATTGATGCTATTGGGGATAAAGCCTTTGGAAAAATCGTTGGCATTTCTGGTGTCTAAAATTAAAGCGTGAGAGGCATTGGCAAGTGCTTCAAATTGATCAGGGGAAAGTGGATTTTCAGCTTTATGTTTTACTTCATCAAAACTTTCGTAGCCCTGAATGTTCATCAGCACATTTTTTGGGAAGTATCCGGGAGGTGTGGTTAAGCCGTCGAGCAATTCTTTAATGAATTCTTCCTTGGTCATATTGGGCCGCAAGGCGTAATTTGTCTTTTTCTGATTGCCCAAGGTATCGGTGGTTTCTTTGCTCATTTTTTTACCGCAAGCAGAACCGGCGCCGTGATTAGGGTACACGATTAAATCGTCGCTTAGTGGCATAATTTTATTACGAAGTGAATCGTAAAGATGTCCGGCGAGTTTTTCTTCGGTTAGTTCTGAAACGACGTGTTGCGCCAAATCGGGTCTTCCTACATCGCCAATAAATAAAGTGTCTCCGGTAATGATGCCGTGTTCTTTACCGGTTTCGTCGATGAGTAAATAGGTGGTGCTTTCCATGGTATGGCCGGGAGTATGCAGCGCTTTTACTTGATAATTACCGACTTTAAAGACTTGGTTGTCTTCTGCGATAATGGCTTCGTAATTAGGTTTTGCTCCGGGACCAAAGACGATTTGCGCTCCGGTTTTCTTTTGCAAGTCTAAATGACCACTCACAAAATCGGCATGAAAATGGGTTTCGAACACGTATTTGATTTTCGCATTGTCTTTTTGGGCTCGGTGAAGGTAAGGTTCTACTTCCCGTAGGGGGTCAAAAATGGCTGCTTCGCCGTTGTTTTCAATATAATAAGCGGCGTGCGCTAAACATCCGGTATAGATTTGTTCTACTTTCATGATAACTATTTTTTAAAAATCTTACTGTAAAAATAATTCTGATTTACAGAAAGTTATGTAACTTCTGTTGCAAAGCTTACAGGATAATTGTTCTTAAAAAATGATATTTATCAGGGTGGGGGTGAAGAAGGATAATTAAAAAGTATGATAAACTTTTATGCTTGTGTGGTGGGATTCGCAGGGTACAAGGCCACAATTGCCATTATTTAATATTATTTAATTCTTCGTTAATTTCAGCATTATAAATAGCCATACTAGTTTGAGGGTCTTTATAATAGAAATTCAAAACAGGAACTCCAAATTTTTCTTCAGGCTGGGGAAACTTATTTAATTGTAAAAGGAAAGAAGCCAATGTGTTCTTTTCGTGATTAATGAAATAGAGACCTTGATGATGTGGGAAGTTTATATTTGAAAATTTTCTAGAATTATAAAGTATGCCTTTGCCATTTATTACAATAAGATCAAATTGTTCTTTACGTGGGATTTTATTGTCAATATAATAATTACCTATATGCTTAATTAAATATTCCAGGTCTGAAAAAGTTTTATTACTAAAGATCACACTAGCAATTTGCTTTCTTGTTTCTTCTTTTTCAGGTATTTCTTTTTCATTTAAAAGTTTAATTCTATCATCTTTTTTTCTCCTTAATTTTTTGACGGATCTAATTTGATCTAAACTTCTTACTATCTCTTTTTTATTTGATAAATCTGGTTTAACTTCTATTGCACAATCTACACCGTCTGCAAAAATTACAGAATATTTATTTTCATCGGAAACCGTATATGGATGACAAGGATTTAAAATGATACAGTCTATGGAATTACTTCTTAAACCAAAACTATCAATAATATTACCTTTAGCAACTCTATAAGGAAATGGGAAATAACGTTCTAAAAATTTTTTAACGGCTAATTCTCTTCTGTCAGAAACTTCCTGAGATGTACCCCTGCCTTCGACACTAGCTTTTTTGAAAAAATGATTAATTTCTTCTGTTTCAAATTCTATAAGTTTTAAAAAATCTTTTGAATTCATTTTTTTGGTTGTATGCAACAAAAATTGGAATTAGTTAAAAACTAAGATAGCAGCAATTATTGTTTACGTGGTTAGCAGGTGGCTTTATCTTAATATTAAATATAGTTCGGAATCGGTATGTTCGATTTTAACATTTAACCAATTCTTTAATCTATCTGCATTCTCAATCATTTTCTTGAAGTTCAATTTAGAATTTTTCCCATTTCTAAATATAACTTTATTTTCATTAAATCCCATTTCAAGACTTTCCAGAATTTCTTTTGGTCGAAATCCAAATCGTATGTATGTTTTTATTGGGTCTATAGTGTCAACGATACCTAAAATATATAATAACGGAAAATCTTTAAATTTCAAAGGTTTAAAATCTGTTATTAGTTTATCGAGATTATACTTTTTATATTCTTTAAAATCTTTCTTTTCTGGTATCCCAATATTGTGAACACAAATTGCAGTTGCTACTTGTGCGTATTGTTCTTCGAGTTCTTTGCCCCAGAATAGTGTTGTTTCATTATTTAATATTTTTCTTTTTCGAATTTTCAATAGACTATCATAAAAGTATAATCCTGCAAAAATTCCGTGGTCGATTTTACTATTATTCAACCGATATTTGAAATAATTTTCGATTGAACTTATGAGGACTTTGTTTGTTTCTTTGGGTTTTGTTTTTAGTAAACAATTATTTATTGAATATTTATTTTTAAGGTCTGATAGGTTTTTAATTCCGTTGATGGCTTTTGAGTCTTTTTCTATATCAAATCCAAAATCGTGAAATAAACACGTTAAAAACCAAAGGAATGGAAAGCGTCTATATTCAGCAGTATTTAAATTATCGAAGAAATCACTTTGAAGATTAGTTCTATTATAAATTAAGACTCCTAAAAAAAATATTGAATTTGTATGCTTTATTCGGTTATTATTTAACTCTTGATTTGGCATATACTTTATAAAATCCAAAACATCATTTTTTCCTGAACGTTTAAAATATTTTTTCACAAAGTTCTTATGCGATAATCGACTTGTAAATGGATTTTTTAATTCTTTATTTCCAATATCAGCATAGTAATCCCAATCAGATTGTTTTAAAGACGAAATTTGCTCTTTTACCGTGGTCATTTTTTTAGCTTGTGGATTACTCATTATATCATAAATTTTATTTGATTTATCTAGTATGTTTAGACAAATAAACTCAAGTTCAACCACTATAGTAGAAGAGCTATAATTTACAAAACTAGTTGCAACAGCATTTACGGATTTCCGTATGCCTAAGGTAATCAAAAAATTTTATAGCCTAAAAAACAAACAGGTCTTGATAGGTATTTTAGTATGTTTGTGAGCAAAAATTTTTATTTTTTTATGAATTTTATGGTATGGCCATTACCAAGCTTTAAGAAATAGGAACCGCTTTCTAGTTCGTTAATAAATAGCTTTTCATGGTTAGCGATATTGCCGCTTAGTACGTTCTCTCCTAATATGTTATAAACCTTGTAATTTTCTTTTTGGCTTAGTCCCGTAATTTGAATAAAATTGGGTGAAGGGTTGGGGTATAGGTTGATGGAGCTTTTTAATGGTGAATTGTTGGTAGAAAGTGTCGCTAAATCTAATTTAAGAATTTTACCTTCTACCGAAGTACTCATATATAAATCATTTCCATTGATGGTTAATCCTTGAGGGCTATCCAATCCGGTGACAACATCTGTGGGGGTTGGCATAGTCTCGGTAATGTTAATCTTAGTTATTCTATCTGCACCAAACTCGGCGATGTATAGCTCATTTCCGCTAAAAGCTATTCCACGTGGCGCATCTAAACCAGTCACCACCTCTGTGGCAGTTGGTGTAGTTGCGGTAATATCTACTTTAGAAATTTTACCGCCATAAACTTCACTAATATAGAGGTCATTTCCTATGAGCACTATTCCGGTAGGGCCGTCTAAGCCTGTTACTACATTTGTAACCGTGGGCGTAGTTGCGGTCACGTCAATTTTAGAAACTCTACCTGCAAGCGCTTGAGTAAAATAGAGGTCATTTCCATTGAAAAACATCCCGGAAGGTCCACTCAGGTTCATCAACACATTGGTGGCAGTTGGTGTAGTTGCGGTAATATCTATTTTAGAAATTTTGTTTGCCTCGTATTCAGCAATGTAAAGGTTGTTGCCATGCAGTGCTATTGCTTCTGGTAAAAGCAAACTTGAAACAACAGTCGTAGGGGTTGGCGTGGTTGCTGTAATGTCAATTTTAGAAATTTTAAACACCTCACAAAAGTATAGTTCATTGTTAGTGAGTACCATTCCTCTTGGATTTGACAATCCCGTAGCAACATCTACTGTTTGTGCGTGGAGGTTAAAATAATTATAGAATAAAATTACGGTTAAGATGCAAATTTGTTTCATTGGTTTTCATGTTTATTGGTTCGTTATGTCATAAAAGTTATTTTTTGCTTGATAAATTTAATCTACATGCAACCATTGTTGTAAGTGTTTTGGAGTGATATAGTTACAAAATAGTTTGTAACAGTATCTGAGGTTTTTCCGTGTCTAAAATAATCAAAAAAGTCATATCCTAGATAAACCGAAATAAGTTTTAATTGTTATTTTTTTACTCTTGGAAATAAAGCTACAACCCATCTGTCTGAGTGCTCTCAAGTAAGTGCTAAAAAGTAGTTTGTAGGAGTTGTTGTAGGAAGTTGGTTTAATTTTAAAAAGCTATTCTACAAGTTGTTTTAAATTATATATTACTTTTATTGCTTTTTATTTTAAGTAGTTGTTATGTTTTTTAAAGTGTTCATCTTTATCATTATACAGTTTGTTCCTTTAATTGTATGGTTTTATTTATTAAAAAGAAAAAATATTCAAGTTGACTGGAGATTAATACTTAGTTATTTTGCTTTTGGCTCTTGGTTTGGGATGATGGGGGAGTTATTTCTATATAAAATTATAGAATGGATTTTTCATATGCCTATTTGGGAGTATAGAACTTTCCCTGTCCACAATGGAATCACTTCATCTTTTGGTCCTATTATGTGGGGAAATGCGGCGATTTACATTTGCTTTCATAAAAACTATCAACTATTTCCTTTAAAGAAAAAGAATCCCATTAAGTCATTTTTATTTGAATCTGGCTTCCTGTTGGTTATTGAAATGATTTTCAACTTTGTTGCGTATTTTTTATTCAACGACTATTTCTTCTATTATTTTGTCCCAGATCTTTGGCACTGGTCTAGTTTTACAAATTTGCCTTTTTGGTGGGCAGGATATAAATTTATTGTGAAATTCTCTTCCCTGTTTTATAAAGAAGAGAAGCTGAATATAAGTATAGCCATTTTAATTATAGTGGTATTGTTTGCTTATCAATAGTTTTATGTTCAGGGTTTTTTGTGAAATAATAAAAGAGTTACATGTAATTGTTTGTATTCTTAGGCATAAGGCCACAGTCAGAACGATGCACTGTTAGCCACAGTTATTATTCCTCTTCTATTAGCGGTTCATCATTCTGTGGCAAAGCTGCTATGACTTTAGCTACTGCTGAATCAATCAATTCGTTTAATAAAGTTGATTTTAAAACTATTCCTAAACCTAACGTTTGTTCAACTCCAATTCCAGTTTGTAATGTAGGAATTGCTTGTAGTCGTCCGTGCCGAATCATAGTTTGGGTGACGATGCCTATCAATTTGAATCGTCCGTTTACTGATGCAAAAACTGGGCTTCCACTTGAGCCTTGATATACTTGAGCATCAATAATGAACTGGTCCTGAGCATTAAAGTTCACTCTGGGAATACTTGAAACATAGCCTTTTCGTAATAATGGTAAATTATTACTGATATCGAATCTATTGGCTGGATAACCAACAAACCAAACATCAACTCCAGGATTTAATTGCTCCTCATTAAAATTAGCTATCATATTAGGAGAAACATTCCGGTAGTAAACATTATGCTCCTCTTGAGTTATAACAGAAGCATTTATACAAGCCAAATCTATATTTGGATTTGGGTGCTCAGTGTAAATTCCAGAAAAATCTTGTCCAGTGAAAGTATGAAGGTTACCCAAATCAGGATTTCCATCAGCAGTCTTTTTATTAAAGTTGAAGCTAATTGCTCCATTTGGATTGTGAAAAACGTGTTTATTTGAAATTAATAATGTGACTTGTCGATCTGTTCCGTCGTTTAATGGTACGTTGTATAAAAATCCAGTTCCTATAGACGTTCCATTTCCATTAGGTTGGGGTATGGTGATTCGAGTTGTGGTAAAGAATACTTGTTCTTCAAATTTATTTCTTACTTCCATTTTTTTTATAATCGTGACTAACTTGTTATACAATAAATTTTTTTGTGTACCCAGTAAATCCAACTGAACAAACTTAAATTTAACAGTTGTTGATGAGGCAAGTTACAAAACTGTCTGCAACCACATTTACGGGTTTCCGTATGCCTAAAGTAATCAAAAAGTTTTAAATTCAGAATAAACCCAAAATCAACAGCATTTTTTAACAGAGTAAGGGATGAAAAGTGGAGAAACAAAAAAAGCAAAACCCTTTTTAAAAAAGAAGTTTTGCTTTAAGTACTCAAGGTGGGAATCGAACCCACACTCCCGAAGGAACTGGATTTTGAATCCAGCGCGTCTACCAGTTCCGCCACTTGAGCGATTGAGTGCGCAAAATTAAAAAATAATTTGAAACTTCCGTAAAAATTAGTCAGAATATTACTTTTATGCTGAAAATAAATTTATAAATTTGCAGCTCATTTTAAAAAACAGTAAACAATTAGTTTACACAACATTACTAAAATGGCAAAAGTAATTACAGAAGCACAAATATTTGCATGTTCGCAAAGCACCGTATTGGCTGAAAAAATAGCCGGATATTATGGTGCTAAATTAGGAAACGTAATTACTTCTACCTATAGTGATGGCGAGTTTCAACCTTCTTTTGAAGAGTCTATTCGTGGAGCGAGGGTGTTCTTAATTGGTTCTACCCATCCCGGAAGCGATCATTTAATGGAGATGTTACTCATGTTAGATGCGGCCAAAAGAGCATCGGCCAGACATATTACGGCCGTGATGCCTTATTTTGGTTGGGCGCGTCAAGACAGAAAAGATAAGCCAAGGGTTCCTATTGCGGCCAAACTTATTGCAAAAATGCTGGAAACCGCCGGAGCTACCCGGATTATCACCATGGATTTACATGCCGATCAAATTCAAGGCTTCTTTGAGCGTCCGGTAGATCACTTATTTGCTTCTACCATATTTTTACCTTATTTAAGAAAATTAAACCTTGATAGCTTAACCATTGCTTCCCCAGATATGGGAGGTTCTAAGCGAGCGTATGCTTACTCTAAGGCCTTAGAAAGCGATGTGGTAATTTGTTATAAGCAACGGGCAAAAGCCAATGTAATTTCACATATGGAATTAATTGGGGATGTAACCGGTAAAAATGTGGTCTTGGTAGATGATATGGTAGATACCGCCGGGACGTTAACCAAAGCGGCAGATGTGATGATGGAGCGTGGCGCGAAAAGTGTACGTGCCGTTTGTACACATCCGGTGTTGTCGGGTAATGCGTACGAGCGTATTGAAAACTCACAATTACAAGAACTTATTGTTACCGATTCTATTCCGCTAAGACAAGATAGCAGAAAGATTAAAGTAGTAAGTTGTGCAGAGCTGTTTGCCGATGTGATGCGAAGCGTTCACGAGAATAAATCCATCAGCTCTAAATTTTTAATGTAGAACAATTTTATTTATTAATTAATATTTTTTAGAAATGAAGTCAATTACGATCAATGGATCTAAAAGAGAAAGCGTAGGCAAGAAGTCAACAAAAGCCTTACGTAATGCTGGAGAGGTTCCTTGCGTATTATACGGAGGAGAGCAAGCTATTCACTTTTCAGCACCAGAAGTTTCCTTTAACAATCTTATCTACACGCCAGATGTGCATACCGTAGTGTTGGATTTTGATGGTACCAAGCATAACGCTGTCCTTCAAGACATTCAATTTCATCCGGTAACCGACGAAATCCTTCATATGGATTTTTATGAGTTTGGAGAAGAACAACACATTAGTATGGAAATTCCTGTACACGCAGAAGGAATTCCAAAAGGTGTGAAAAACGGAGGGGTTTTACGTTTCAACTTACGTCGTATGAAGGTAAGAGGTCTTGCGGCCAAATTACCAGATTATATCGTTGCAGATGTAACTCCGCTTAAAATAGGAAACAAATTATACGTTACTGCTGTAGAAAGTGAAGATTACACTATCCTTCACCCAGATAACACGGTAATCTGTCAGGTGAAAACTTCTCGTAACATCGTTGCTCTTGATGAGGAAGATGAGGATGAAGTTGATCCAGGAGATGTTCCATCAACAGAAACTCACGATGAAGGTGCAGCTGCAGCTTCTGAAGACGCATAGAAAATTGCAAACGTTTATCATAAAGCATCTTGGTATTTATCAAGATGCTTTTTTATTTTTACTGAAAATTGAACAGATGCTGTCGTTTTTTGGTAGAATTTTAAGTACAACTAAGGATAATACAGACCCAATGAAAAAATTTTTAATTGTTGGTTTAGGAAATATTGGTGAAAAATACGAGGAAACCCGACATAATATTGGCTTTAAAGTCTTAGACCAATTAGCTGCTGAAGAAAATATTACTTTTGAAACTGTAAAGTTGGGAGATCGTGCTGAATTTAAATGGAAGGGAAGAACCTTTATTTTAATCAAGCCTTCCACCTTTATGAATTTAAGCGGAAAAGCGGTAAATTATTGGATGCAAAAAGAGAAAGTTCAACTGGAAAATGTACTGATTGTTACCGATGATTTGAACTTACCTTTTGGAACTCTAAGAATAAAAACGAAAGGTAGTGATGGCGGCCATAATGGATTAAAAGATATTCAAGCCCAATTGAATACTTCTAAATATCCAAGATTCAGATTTGGTATTAGTGACGAATTCAGTAAAGGAAACCAGATTAATTATGTGCTTGGCGAATGGGAAGAAGAAGAACGAAAAAAATTACCTGAACGTTTAAAAAAGTCTGCTGAAGCTATCCGCTCTTTTGGAACGGCCGGCGTTTCCAATACCATGAATAATTTTAACGGGAAATAATATAGTCAAACCCCTTCCTTCCTTAAATTTGTAAAAATTAAATTGAGTGAAAATTTCTACAGATAAAACACCAAAAGTAATCACCATCGGCACCTTTGATGGAGTTCATATAGGTCATCGAAAAATCATAAAAAGCTTAGTTGAAACTGCTCAAAGTTCAGCCTTGGAATCTGCGGTGCTTACCTTTTTTCCGCACCCGCGAATGGTGTTGCAGAAAGAAACAGGAATTGAGCTAATTAATACTATTGAAGAAAGAAAGCAAATTCTGCTGAATACCGGTATCGATCATTTAATTGTATACCCATTTACACGAGCTTTCTCTAGATTAACTGCGCAAGAATATATTGAAGAAGTTTTAGTAAAAAAACTTCAGGCGAAAAAAGTAATTATTGGTTACGACCATCGTTTTGGCAGAAATAGAAATGCCGATATTGAAGACCTAAAAAAATACGGAGAAGAATATGGGTTTGAAGTAGAAGAAATCTCCAAACAAGATGTAGATGAAGTAGCCGTAAGTTCTACTAAAATTAGAAAAGCGCTCAAAGAAGGTGATGTAGAAAAAGCAAATTTATATCTAGGAAGTAATTTTCTACTATCCGGAAAAATAGTGAAAGGAAAAGGTTTAGGGAAAGATTTAGGTTTTCCTACTGCCAATTTAAAAATTGAAGAAGACTATAAGCTTATTCCTAAAACCGGGGTTTATGTAGTAAAAGCGATAATAGATAACCAAGAAGTTTTTGGGATGATGAATATAGGTTACAATCCAACCGTTGGCGGCTCAGAAAAAACCATCGAAACCTACTTTTTCAACTTAGGTAAAAACCTATACGGTAAAGAACTTCAAATAGAAATGCTAAAACGCATTCGGGAAGAAAAGAAGTTTGGTGGAGTAGAAGAACTTATCAAAGCGATGAAAAAAGATGAAGAATTTTCTATAAATTACATCAATCAATTAAAAACAAAATAAGGTGCTTAATAAGTGGTTATTTCAGCGGGTAGATAATAGTTCTTTAATCGTTTTCAGAATTATTTTTGGAGTTTTAATCACAGCCGAAGCTTGGGGTGCAATTTTTACCGGTTGGATTCGTAGAACACTCATCGAACCACAGTTCACTTTTAATTTTATTGGTTTCGACTTTTTGCAACCACTCCCCGGAAATTGGATGTATGTCTATTACGGCATAATGGGCTTTTTTGGCGTGTTGGTAACCATTGGCTACAAATACAAATGGAGTATTTCCGGTTATACATTAATGTGGACTTGCGTTTACTTGATGCAAAAATCCAGTTATAACAACCACTATTACCTGCTCATTCTTATTTTGGTTTTTATGTTGCTAGTGCCGGCAAATACTTATGCGTCGGTTGATGCAAAACTCAATCCGAAACTCAAACAGATTTCGATGCCGCGTTGGGTAGTATTGTTTATTGTTTTTCAGTTATGGATTGTTTATACATACGCTTCCGTCGCTAAACTTTATCCCGATTGGTTAAGTGGTGAAGTTCCGGCAATGCTCATGAAAGGTAAAAAAGATTATTGGCTGGTCGGTGAAATTCTTCAGCAAAAATGGACGCATTATGTAATTTTATACTTCGGAATTTTATTCGACTTGCTTATCGTTCCGTTATTGTTGTACCGAAAAACCAGACTTCCTATGTTCTGTCTGGCAATTTTCTTTCATTTATTCAACAGTTACGTTTTCAGAATAGGCATTTTTCCGTATCTATCATTAGCATTTTGTTTGTTTTTCTTTTCTCCAGAATTAATCCATCGACGATTTCTTTATAAAAAACCTTTTTACAACAAAGCCGAAGTGGTTGTCCCGGAATATAGAAATTTACTCGTTGGGATATTCTGTGTTTGGTTTCCGTTTCAAATTTTAATGCCGCTTCGTCATTGGGCAATTAAAGGCGATGTGTTGTGGACCGAAGAAGGACACCGGATGAGTTGGCGAATGATGTTGCGCAGCAAAAGCGGAATAGCTTCCTGTAAAATCGTGAATAAAACCACAGGAGAAGTTAACTACGTAAAAAAAGGAGATTACCTTACCCGAAAACAAATTAGACAAGCTAGCACGAAACCCGATGTGATTTGGCAATTCTCACAGCGTTTAAAAGAGATTTATGCTGAAAAAGGTGAAGAAATTGAAATTTACGTCAACGCTCGTGTAAGTGTAAACCATAAAGAGCGAAAACAACTTATCGATCCCATGGTAAATATGGCAGAAGCCGAGTGGGATTATTTCTTTCATAACGATTGGATTTTACTTCACGAAGATGGAGATTAGTTACGCCGAAATAATTAACTTTGAGCCTTTAATTAAACAGAAAAATTCAACCCAATGTTACAAGTAGCTCACATTAGAGAAAACAAAGAGGTTTACGTACAAGCTTTAAAAAAGAGAAATTTTGAAGCAGAAAGTATTTTAGAGCAAGTAATTTCGTTAGACGAAGAACGTCGTTCCACTCAAACCGAGTTAGACAATACGTTAGCAGAATCTAACAAACTTTCCAAAGAAATTGGGTTGTTGTTTAAATCGGGAGAGCACGAAAAAGCCAATAAGGTAAAAGAGCAAACCGGCGATTTAAAAGAAAAATCGAAAGAATTAAGCGAAAAGCTGAACGCGGTTTCAGAACAATTAAATCAGCTTTTATACACCATTCCTAATATTCCGCACGAATCTGTACCTGCGGGGAAAGATGAAGAAGATAATGAAGAGGTTTATAAAGAAGGAGACGTTCCTGTTTTAGCAGAAGGAAGTCTGCCGCACTGGGAATTGGCAAAAAAATATGACCTCATCGATTTTGAATTAGGTAACAAAATTACCGGAGCCGGTTTTCCTGTGTATAAAGGAAAAGGAGCGAGATTACAACGCGCTTTAATCACTTACTTTTTAGATAAAAATATTGAAGCCGGTTATACCGAATATCAAGTGCCTTTGGTGGTAAATGAAGAGTCTGGTTACGGTACGGGACAATTACCTGATAAAGAAGGACAAATGTATCACGTGCAAAACGATGATCTTTATTTAATCCCGACTTCAGAAGTGCCACTAACCAATATGTTTAGAGGCGATTTATTAGAAGAAAAACAATTACCTATTAGTTGTACGGCTTTTACGCCTTGTTTTCGTAGAGAAGCAGGTTCTTACGGTGCGCACGTTCGTGGTTTAAACCGTTTACACCAATTTGATAAAGTTGAATTGGTAAACCTGGTAAAACCGGAAGATTCTTACGCCACTTTAGATAAAATGGTTGAGCACGTAAAAGATATTTTAAAAGATTTAAAGCTCCCTTATCGAGTGTTGAGACTTTGTGGTGGCGATCTGGGATTTACTTCAGCCTTAACTTTCGATTTTGAAGTATTTTCTACCGCGCAAGATCGTTGGTTAGAAATTTCTTCAGTTTCAAATTTTGAAACCTTTCAGTCTAACCGACTAAAAGTTCGTTACAAAAACAAAGAAGGAAAGAAAGAATTGGTACATACCTTAAATGGAAGCTCATTAGCTTTACCTCGTGTAATGGCCGGTATTTTAGAAAATTACCAAACTGAAGATGGTATCAAAGTTCCTGAAGTTTTAGTGCCTTACACCGGTTTCGATTTGATTAACTAGAATTTATCCCAAAAAGTTCCTTCCCTTTCTAAGGGAAGGTGCCGAAGGCGGAAGGGTTCTAACTTCAAGCAGAAGGGTTTAAACTTCAAAAAGATAATTCCCATTAAAAACAATAATTCAAAACGCATTTTGTTATCTTAGCAAGATGCGTTTTTTAATTACACTATTTATTACACTTGGTTTAAGCAGTTCGGTTTTTTCACAATCAGCTGAAATCGCCCAAAACTATTTTGACCAAGGAGAATACGAAAAAGCCAAGTCGGTTTACGAGCAGTTGTACAAAAGAAGCAACGGTAATCTCAATTATTTACAAGGTTTGATCAGTAGCATGCAAGAATTGGAGCAATACCAAGAAGTCGAAAAATACCTCTTAGATTTTACTCACCGCAATACTGCTTATCCCAATTTATTGGTAGAGCTTGGCTATAATTATCAACTGCAAGAACAACCGGAAAAAGCAAAAGAATACTACCAACAAGCGATTGAGAAAATAGATAAAATCCCCAGTTATGCCTATACCGTTGGACGGGCATTTCAAAAATATAATTTGTTGGAAGAAGCTGCTTTGGCTTACGAAAAGGGACTAGGAAAACAGCCCAATCCTAACTTTATCATTCAGTTGGCGAGGATTTACGGGGAACAAGGAAAACTGGAAGAAATGTTCGCTACATATCTCGACCTGATTAAACAAAAAGCCGAATATTTCTATGCCGTTAACCGAAATTTTTCAGAATATATCACCGAAGATGCAGCTAATGAAGCCAATCAAATTCTTCGGAAATTATTGCTGAAGCGTATTCAACAAGAACCTGATTTGTTTTACAACCAGATGCTCAGTTGGTTATTCACGCAGCAGCAAGAATATAAAAAAGCTTTTATTCAGGAGAAAGCCATTTACCAACGTTCCCCAGAAAAAAGCTTACGCAAAATCACTGAACTTGCAGAAATCGCGAATGAAAACGGCGAGCCGGAAACTGCGAAGGAAATCTTGAATTATACTATTGAGACCGCTGCCGTAGAAAGTCAAAAACTAAACGCCTACGAATTGTTGTTAGCCATTGAAATTGAACATATTTCTTCAGCACAAGAAAAAGAAGAAATCGATAATTATTTTCAAGAAGTCTTTCAGCAATATGGAAAAGCTAGGAATACGCTTGGTTTACAATTACAATATGCCAAGTTTTTGGCCTTCAACAATAATCAAAATGAAGAAGCCAAAACTCTATTGCGAAATGCCTTAGAAGAAAATATTAACCGATTTGAAGAAGCACGGACCAAAATGGTCTTGGCTGATATTTTGGTGTTAGAACAAAAATTTAATCAGGCGTTAATTTATTACAGTCAAGTGCAAAACTTGGTGCAAAATAATGAGCTGGCACAAGAAGCCACCTTTAAAGTAGCCAAAACCAGTTATTATAAAGGAGATTTTAAATGGGCGCAGACACAATTAAAAGTGTTGAAAACCGCAACGAGTCAGTTAATTGCTAACGACGCCCTTCAATTGAATTTATTAATTTCTGATAATTCTTTAGAAGATTCAACCCAAACCGCTCTAAAACTTTTTGCGAAAGCCGATTTATATACCTTTCAAAAGAAAGATGAAAAAGCCCTTAATGTGTTAGATACGATTTTACTTCAGCATAAAGGCGAAAAAATTGAAGACGAAGCGCTCTTGAGAAAAGCACAACTTTTTGAGCAATTGGGTGAATACGAAAAAGCCGAAGAAAACTATCAGCAGATCATTCAGTATTATTCAGAAGATATTTTGGCGGATGATGCTTATTATTATTTAGCAGAACTCTATAGAAATCAACTCAACCAACCCGAAAAAGCCAAAGAGAACTACGAACAGATTATTTTCAATTTTGCCGATAGTATTTATTTTGTCGAGTCCCGAAAAAAATACCGCATATTACGTGGCGATCAACTAGAATAATGCAATTTTGTAGCTTTAAACTTTCAAGCTATGATTATTTACAACGTTACCATTAATGTAAGTGAAGAAGTTCACGACGAGTGGCTTACCTGGATGAAGCAAGAACACATTCCGCAAATGCTCGATACGGGAAAGTTCATCAACGCGCTTATGACAAAGGTTTTGGTAGAAGAACCTATGGGCGGGATAACTTATTCAGTACAATACAAAGCCGAAAGCAAAGCCATGTTAGAAAGTTACTATGAAGAAAATGCCGAAGAATTAAGAAGTATTTCTAAACGTTTTAAAGACAAAGTAGTATCCTTTAGAACCGAACTAGAAGTGATTTCTGAACAATAGTTCTACTTGGTTGAATGTAATTAACATTAAAATGTGCCGTCACCCTGAAAGTGATTCAGGGTCACATCTCATCTTTAAAGTTTTTTATTTGAAATAGGTTTCCAAATCAAGCCTAGAATGAAGATGATTTATAAAATACTTTCTAAAGCATGAAAAAAAAGAACTTCCATAAAAAACAGAAGTCTTCTAAAAAGCAATATTCCTCCGACCCTGTAAGAGCCAAAAAGCATTTAGGACAACACTTTTTAAAAGATGAAGAAGTCGCGGAAAAAATTGGAGATACATTAACCTTAGACGGTTATGACAATGTATTGGAGATTGGTCCGGGAACAGGAGTGCTTACCAAATACATCCTACAAAAAGGAAAAAACGTCATTGCAGCCGATTTAGATACAGAATCCATAGAATACTTAAACCAATCGTTCGCGTTAGACCATCCTTCCATTTCCACTGAAAATTTTCAGGTAATCGAAGCCGATTTTTTAAAGATGAACCTAGAAAAACTTTTTAATGGAAAACCTTTCGCCATCACAGGAAATTTCCCGTACAACATTTCTACCCAAATCGTTTTCAAAGCCATTGAAAATCGAGAATTGGTACCTGAGTTTACCGGGATGTTCCAAAAAGAAGTCGCTCAACGCATTTGCGAAAAAGAAGGCAGTAAAACTTACGGAATCCTTTCCGTTTTAACGCAGGCCTATTACAATGCCGAATATCTGTTTACCGTTCCGCCAAGCGTATTCAATCCGCCACCAAAAGTAGATAGCGGAGTCTTACGATTAATTAGAAAAGCCGATTATAGCCTTCCCGTAGAGGAAAAACTATTCTTTAGAGTCGTAAAAACAGCCTTTCAACAACGAAGAAAAACGTTAAGAAACAGTTTAAAAAGCTTCAACCTTAGTCCACAATTAAAAGAAGATAGTATCTTTGGGCAGCGACCCGAGCAATTATCGGTGCAGCAATTTTTAGAACTCACCCAAAAGATACAACACGATGCAGTTTCAGATTAGTCGGGAGTTTATAGAAAAAATTGAAAACCTTGTTGAACAAAAAAACAACAAGGAGCTATTGGTGCAATTTGAAAATATGCACCACGCCGATATTGCTGAAACTTTAGAAGAACTCTCCCTCGACGATGCCACTTATGTCATCAAATTGCTAGAAAGCGATAAGACGGCAGAAGTCTTGATGGAGCTCGATGAGGAAGACCGCGAAAAAGTCCTTAATAACCTTTCCGCCAAAGAAATTGCTGAAGAAATTGAAGAAATGGACACCGATGATGCTGCCGATATCGTTGGTGAACTTTCCCCCGAAGTAAAAGAACTGGTTATTGCCAATATTGAAGACGAGCAACACGCCGATGATATTGTAGACCTTTTGCGTTACGACGAAAATTCTGCCGGAGGTCTCATGGCAAAAGAGCTCGTAAAAGTTAATGAAAATTGGAGTGTCACCGGTTGTATGAGTGAAATGCGCCAACAAGCCGAAAATGTAACGCGTGTTCATTCCATTTATGTCGTCGATAACAAAAACAAACTCAAAGGAAGACTTTCTTTAAAAGACTTAATCACTGCACCGAGTACGGCACAAATTAGTGATGTGTATATCGATAAAGTAGATTATGTTTCGGTAGATACCAAAGGCGAAGAAGTTGCCCGTATTATGCAAAAATACGATTTAGAGGCCATTCCGGTAGTAAATGAAATGGGTAAACTCGTCGGTCGTATTACCGTTGATGATATTCTTGATTTTATCCGTGAAGAGGCCGAAAAAGATTACCAAATGGCGGCTGGTATTTCTGAAGATGTAGAAGCAGACAGTAGCATTTGGCAACTTACCCGCGCACGTTTACCGTGGTTAATCCTCGCTCTTTTAGGAGGTTTTATAAGTGTAAATGTTTTAGAGACCTTCGATGGAGCAATGGAAAAGCACGGTGCTTTATTCTTTTTTGTTCCCTTAATTGCTGCGATGGCTGGGAATGTAGGCGTGCAATCTTCTGCGATTGTGTTGCAAGGTTTGGCCAATGGTTCGTTACGGGGTTCTTTACTAAACCGGTTATTAAAAGAAGTGCTGTTAAGTCTTCTCAACGGATTTGTCTTAGCCGGATTGTTAGTACTGGGCGGAGTTTTCTTACTCAATTTAGATTTCGATTTTGGCTTAACTGTTGCCATTTCTTTAATTTCTGTAATTATCACTGCCTCGCTCATTGGGACGTTTGTTCCCATTATTCTAGACAAACAAGGCATCGATCCTGCAATGGCCACTGGGCCTTTTATCACCACGAGCAACGACATTTGCGGAATCCTCATTTACTTTTCTATCGCCAAACTTATACTTGGTTTTTAACAAAATAATTTGAGCGTGACCCTACGGGTTGCTAATTCCTGCGTAGGCAGGAATCTCCAAAGAGCTCTAAAAAAGCCTCTTTTAAACTTCCTTCCATTCTTAGGGGAAGGTGCCGAAGGCAGAAGGGTTTTTAAGCAAAATATCCCTACATTTGAAGAAAAGCAAAAAAGAATGAAACCCATCCCGTTTCAATACGAAATTGAAGTACAACCCGAACATATTGACGATTTAAAGCATGTCAATAATGTCACTTATTTACAATGGGTGCAAGACGTAGGTGAAAAACATTGGAACCTGAAAACTTCAGAAGAGTTAAGAGAAAAATACGGTTGGGTGGTGCTCAACCATTTTATTGAATATAAAAGTCCGGCGTTTTTAAACGAAAAACTCATTTTAAAAACCTGGATCCAAAGTCATGAAGGTGTAAAAAGTGAACGTCGCGTTGAAGTTATTCGAAAAAAAGACAATAAAATTATAGCGCAAGCCAGAACTTTATGGTGTCTCATCGAAAAACAAAATCATCGCCCCACACGAATCACCCCAGAAATCACCGAGCCTTTTTTTGAAGATTAAGCAATTTCTAATGTCACCTTGAGCGGAGTCGAAAGGTCTTATCAATTTCAACTATGCTCAATTTAACAAATTAAATTTAAACCTAAAACCGACATATCGATAAATATATTGAAAATCAAGGAAGCAGTTTGGCCAGAAGATGAAAAGTTGTTTGAAACCGACCGATAGGAAGGTTGAGTTCTTTTCATCTGTGGAGGAGGATTCCGTAGTATTTTCTTATATATTTATCGTAAGTCTAGACTTTTTTGTTACTTTTTTTGGCAATGAAAAAAAGTAAGGAAGAAATAAAAATAACATTAAAAATAATGAAAGTACTTCACCTTGATAAAAACCATCCCTTAATCTTAGAACAATTACAAGAATTAGGTTTTACTAACGAAGAAGATTATACTTCTTCCAAAGAAGAAGTCTTGCAGAAAATCGATGCTTACGATGGAATTATCATTCGTAGTCGCTTCAAACTCGATCAAGCTTTTCTTTCCGCAGCAAAAAACTTAAAGTTTATCGGCCGATTAGGTGCAGGATTAGAAAATATCGATACTGAATACGCTTCGGCGCAAGGTATCAAACTTTTTTCAGCTCCTGAAGGTAATCGAAATGCTGTGGGAGAACACGCTTTGGGAATGTTGCTTTCTCTGTTTAATAAACTCAATAAAGCAGACCGGGAAGTAAGAAACGGGAAGTGGTTGCGAGAAGAAAATCGCGGAGTAGAACTTGAGGGTAAAACCGTAGGAATCATCGGTTACGGAAATATGGGGAAATCGTTTGCTAAAAAATTAATGGGTTTTGATGTTGAGGTGTTGTGTTACGATATACAAGAAAATGTAGGCGATCAATTTGCAAAACAGGTGAGTTTAGAAGAATTTCAGCAAAAAATAGAAGTCTTGAGTTTACATACGCCGTTAACAGAGACCACTAATAATATGATTGATGCCAAATTTATCAATTCATTTAAAAATAATTTTTGGTTTATCAATACCGGTCGCGGGCAAAGCGTGGTGACTTCAGATTTGGTGAAAGCACTAAAATCTGGAAAAGTGTTAGGTGCCGGGCTCGATGTGTTAGAGTATGAAAAAACATCATTTGAAAATCTATTTACTTCTCCAGCTCAAATGCCAGAAGCTTTTCAGTATTTAATTAAAGCCGAAAACGTTTTGCTATCGCCCCATGTAGCCGGTTGGACTGTTGAAAGCAAACGAAAATTGGCACAAGTGATTGTCGATAAAATAAAAGCAAACTTTGGATAACTTTCTTAAAATGAAAAAAACAGTTCTTGTTTTTGCAGCTTTAATTTTTTCAATCTTATTGTTATTTCAATTAGGAGAATATTCACTGGTTACCGGTAATATAACCATCGAAATTGTGATTGCTGTTGTTGCATTTGTCTTTTTTGGAATTGGCGTGGTGTTAAACAAAAAAAGTCTTCAGCAGAAAAAAGAAATTCAACCTCAAACCGAAATCGATTCCGATAAAATTGAAGAATTAGAAATTACCAATCGGGAATATGAAGTTTTACAAGCGGTTGCTAAAGGTTTATCAAATAAAGAAATTGCCGAGAAATTATTTCTTTCAGAAAGCACTATAAAAACGCACGTTTCCAGTTTACTTTTAAAATTGAATGCAAAACGAAGAACGCAAGCGGTTCAAATTGCAAAAGAGCTTCATATTCTTTAAAACTGCTATTTTATACCAAAGTATGAGCGATTTGGTACTTTAGTATGAGGCTAAAAATGAACTTTCAATATAGTTTTGAAGCAGAAATTTTAATTAACTAATCTATGAAAAAAACAATTTTAAAATTTGGCGGTTACGGTTTATTAACGGCCTTAATTCTATTTTTATTGGTCTTATGGCTTGGGATGAGTTTAAGTTATTCCGTTCAAGAAATTGTAGGTTATGCTACAATGTTAGCCTCACTTTCTTTTATTTTTTTCGGTATAAAACATTATAGAGATCGTTTTAATAATGGTGAAGTATCTTTTGGAAAAGCCTTACTCATTGGTTTAGGAATTGCCATTTTGGTTGGTGTTGGCATTGCTGTTGCTGATTATATTTATACTGCGGTTATCAATCCTGATTTTGTAGAAGAATACACTGCTTATTCAATAGAAAACTTAAGAGAAACCGTTCCCCCAGAAGAATTTGAACAGAAAAAATTAGAATTGGAAAATGAAATTCAATCGATGGATAGTTCAGGAATCTTAGCCTTTGTGATGTTTGCAACAGTAGTAATTATAGGATTTATTATATCTTTAATATCAGCCTTGATTTTACAACAGAAAAAATAAAATATGAATTATAAAGCCGAAACGCCCGAAGAATATATTGCTCAGATTCCCGAGGAAAGAAAAGAAGACTTTTCTAAATTACGTAACGTGATTTTGGAAAATTTGCCTGAAGGATTTTCAGAATGTATCAATTACGGAATGATTGGTTATGTAGTGCCTAAAAGTACATATCCTAACGGTTATCATTGCGATCCAGAATTACCGCTACCGTTTATGAGTATTGCTTCACAGAAAAATTTTATCGCTCTTTACCATTCCGGAATTTATGCTGATAAAAAATTGCATGATTGGTTTGTAAAAGAATATCCAAAACACGTGAGTACAAAACTCGATATGGGAAAAAGTTGTATTCGGTTTAAAAATGTGAAAAAAATCCCGTTTGATTTAATTGCTGAATTGTGTACTAAAATGACCCCAGAAAATTTTATCGAGATTTATGAAAACAACATCAAGAAAAATAAATAATATGAAAAAAAGAGTCACCGGTTTAGGCGGATTTTTCTTTAAATCTGAAAATCCCGATGCTGCAAAAAATTGGTACAAAGAGCATTTAGGTTTAGACACCGATCAATACGGTTGCACCTTTTGGTGGAAAGATAAAGAAGGTAAGGATTGCTCAACGCAGTGGAGCCCGATGGACGAAAAAACCGAATATTTTCAGCCTTCGCAAAAGCAATTTATGATGAATTTTCGTGTTGAAAATTTAGAGGAATTGTTAGCTGCTCTAAAAGAAGAAGGTGTAACCATTGTTGGCGAACCAGAAGAATACAGCTACGGAAAATTCGGTTGGATTTTAGATCCCGAAGGCAACAAAATTGAACTTTGGGAGCCTAAAGATGATGCCTTTTTATAAACTTTCTCTATATTTTTATACCGTTAAAAAATCCTAAGACTATTGTAGTTACTCTACACAGCAATTATCTTTGCAGCAATGAGTACATCTACAATCGCCCAAAGTTTTGCACAATCCCAGCAACAGCAGGAATTGCGGGACGCTATTGCCGTTTCTGAAATAAATACCGATAAAATTCATCTAAAAGGCCTTGTTGGCTCGTCACTTTCTTTTGTGGTGGCTAATGCTTTTAAAGACGCCAAGCGCCCATTTTTGATGGTTTTAAACGATAAGGAAGAAGCTGCTTATCACTTAAATGACCTCGAGCAGTTAGTTGGTGAGGACAATGTGTTGTTCTATCCCGGCAGTTATCGCAGGCCTTACCAGATCGAAGAAACCGATAATGCGAATGTGCTTTTACGTGCCGAAGTTTTAAACCGAATCAATTCGCGTAAAAAACCGGCCGTGATCGTTACTTATCCCGATGCGCTTTTCGAAAAAGTTGTCACTCGAAAGGAACTCGACAGAAGTACTTTAAAGATCAAGGTGAATGACGAACTTTCGATCGATTTTGTAAACGAAGTTTTGTTTGAATACAAATTTAAAAGGGTTGATTTTGTTACTGAACCTGGTGAATTTTCAGTGCGCGGTGGGATTATCGATGTATTTTCATTCAGTAATGACGAACCCTACCGAATCGAATTTTTCGGGGATGAAGTAGATAGCATTCGAAGTTTCGATGTAGAGTCGCAATTATCTACCGATAAGGTGAACAAGATTTCGATAATGCCGAATGTCGAGAATAAAAAGCTCGATGAGGTTCGGGAGAGCTTCTTAAAATATGTCGCGGATCATACGCTGATATTCGTTAAAAATCTCGACCTTTTTTCAGCACAGATCGATAAGCTCTTCAGTAAAGCAGAAGAAGCTTTCGAAAAAATTTCAGGAGAAATTAAACAAAGTGAGCCAAAGGAACTTTTTTGTACTTCAGAATTAATAAAAAAACAGCTTCTTGACTTTTCGGTGGCCGAATTAAGCAATCAGGCCTATCTTAAACCGATAAAGGAACTCGTATTTTTTGTGACTCCGCAACCTTCGTTCAATAAACAGTTCGATTTATTGATCAATAATCTAATCGAAAATCAGGAAAAAGGATATACCAATTATATTTTCTGCGGAAGTGAGCAGCAGGCGAAGCGCTTCCACGATATTTTTAAAGATCAGGAGAAAGAGGTAAAATATAAGACGGTGGTACTTTCGCTTTTTCAGGGATTTATCGATGAGCAGGCGAAAAATGTTTGTTATACAGATCATCAGATCTTTGAACGTTACCATAAATTCAGCTTAAAAAATGGCTATGCGAAAAAGCAGGCGATAACGCTAAAAGAATTGACCAATCTTACGGTTGGTGATTATGTAACCCATATCGACCACGGAATTGGGAAGTTTGGCGGGCTGCAAAAAATAGATGTGGAAGGCAAAAAGCAGGAAGCGATCAAATTGATCTATGGCGAGCGTGATATTTTATATTTAAGTATTCACTCACTGCATAAAATTTCAAAATATAACGGGAAAGACGGGAAAGAACCAAAAATCTTTAAACTGGGTAGTAATGCCTGGAAAAACCTAAAGAAAAAGACCAAAGCCCGTGTTAAACATATTGCTTATAATTTAATTGAATTATACGCAAAACGCCGTTTACAGAAAGGTTTTGCTTACGGTCCCGATTCTTATTTACAGCACGAACTGGAAGCTTCATTTATCTATGAAGACACGCCAGATCAAAGCACCGCGACCGAAGCGGTTAAAAAAGATATGGAAAACGAGCGCCCAATGGATCGCTTGGTTTGTGGGGATGTTGGTTTCGGGAAGACAGAAGTTGCGATTCGTGCGGCTTTTAAAGCGGTCGATAACGGCAAACAGGTAGCGGTTTTAGTGCCGACTACGATTTTGGCGTTTCAGCATCATCAAACTTTTTCTGAACGTTTAAAAGATTTGCCGGTAACGGTCGATTATTTAAACAGGTTTAGAACTGCCAAAGAACGTCGTGAAACCCTCGCTGATCTCGAAAAAGGAACGGTAGATATTATCATTGGGACGCATCAGTTAGTGAACAAGTCAGTTAAATTCAAGGATCTTGGGTTGCTAATCGTTGATGAAGAGCAGAAGTTTGGAGTAGCGGTAAAAGATAAGCTAAAAACCATCAAAGAAAACGTAGATACGTTAACCTTAACGGCAACGCCAATTCCGCGTACGCTTCAGTTTAGTTTAATGGCAGCAAGAGATTTATCTACAATAACTACTCCGCCACCAAATCGTTATCCTATCGAGTCGAACGTGATTCGCTTTTCCGAAGAAACCATTCGGGATGCTGTTTTATATGAAATTCAGCGTGGCGGGCAGGTGTTCTTTATCCATAACCGAATCGAAAATATTAAGGAAGTTGCCGGGATGATTCAGCGTTTGGTTCCTGATGCAAAAGTGGGCATTGGTCACGGCCAGATGGATGGGAAGAAATTAGAGAAATTGATGCTGAGTTTTATTAACGGGGAATTCGATGTTTTGGTTTCAACCACAATTATTGAAAGTGGATTAGATGTCACCAATGCGAACACGATCTTTATTAATAATGCGAATAATTTCGGACTTTCAGATCTGCACCAAATGCGTGGTCGAGTAGGGCGAAGCAACAAAAAGGCGTTCTGTTATTTTATCACGCCGCCATATTCTGCGATGACTGAAGAAGCGCGTAAGCGAATGACGGCTTTGGAGCAGTTTTCAGACTTGGGAAGTGGTTTCAATATTGCGATGAAAGATTTGGAAATTCGTGGTGCCGGAGATCTTTTAGGTGGTGAACAAAGCGGATTTATCAATGAAATTGGTTTTGATACTTATCAGAAAATCCTAAGTGAAGCCATAGAAGAGCTGAAAGAAAATGAGTTTAAAGACTTGTATGCCGATCAAGAAAATGCTGAAGAAAAAGATTACGTAAAAGAGACGCAGATCGATACCGATTTTGAAATTCTGTTCCCAGATGATTATATCAATAATATCGCAGAACGACTGAATTTATATACCAAGCTGAACGAGCTTAAAACCGAAGAAGAATTAGAGAAATATGAAGCTGAATTGGTCGATCGTTTTGGAGAATTACCAATTCCAGCGGTTGATTTGCTGAACAGTGTTCGTATAAAATGGATCGCTTCGAAAATCGGACTCGAGAGGATCATTATGAAACAAAATAAACTGATTGGTTATTTTATTGCCGATCAGCAATCTAGTTTCTACCAAACCAATACGTTTACTAAAGTCTTGCAATACGTGCAAACGCATCCTAATGCCTGCAAGATGAAGGAAAAGAAAACCAGAAATGGTTTACGATTATTACTTACGTTTGAGAGGATTAATTCCATCGAAAAAGCTTTAAAAGCTTTACAGCCTTTAGATTTTAGAAAGAAAATCGCTGAAGTTGAGGTTGAGACAGAATAGTTAAATTAATTTTTACGCATTTCTGCTTTTCGCATAGGCATTTTATCAATTACGGAAAACAATTGCTGAGCTGAAATAGGTTTTTCTAAGTGTAATTTTTCACCACCATCTAAACCAATGAGAATAGTTTCGAATTCAGGGTTGTCGTTTTTATAGGTTTGATATAACAAAGTTTTGTTTTTCCAATTATCAGTAAAATCTTCTGAGTATTGATTGGGAGTGATTTGAAAAACTTTAATTTTTCTCTCTTCCAAACCTTCGAGATGGTTTTGAAGTTTTTCTATCTGTTTTTGATATTTAGGATTCTCTATGGAAGGAGTAAGTACAAGCACCAATCTATTTTTAAGTTTATAATTAGAAAGGTTTTGAGCAGTGATTGTTATGGATAATAAAAAGATAAGTATCAAGATTAATTTTTTCATACCTACAATCTAATAAGAATCTCTCATTGAATTAAATAAGGAAGCCTAAAACTCTCTTAAAAGTAAAGAAAAGCATCTTCCAGATGTTCTAGGCGAGTTCCGAGTTTGTTTTTAATAATCGCAACAATATCGAAGCGGAGTTCAACATCAAAATCATTTTCAATTAAGTAAAAATCCATTGCCTTTACCAATTGCTGAATTTGTTTCGGCTTTACAAAAGCTTGAGGATTTCCAAATTCCGGCGTGCTTCTGGTTTTTACTTCCACCGCGCAAATCACATCTTCTTTTTGAGCAATGATATCAACTTCGGCTTTTTGATGTCGAAAATTACGTTCTAAAATAGCATAGCCTTTTTGCTGTAGAAAATCTACGGCTAATTGTTCCCCTTTTTTGCCTAAATCGTTGTGTTGTGCCATGGGTACATCATGAAAAGTTTAACAGTTCATCTAAGATACTATTTTTAAAAGATTTATATTTGTATGAAAGAGTGATGTTTAAAAGATGAAAGAGATTAAATTAAAAGTTCCGGACGATAAATATCGGTTTTTTATAGAACTGGTTCAGCAATTGGGCTTTGAGGTTTCTCAGGAAGCTGAAATACTTGAAGAACATAAGAATATTGTTCGAGAACGAAATGCTGCTTACCGAAAAAGCCCAGATCGACTATTAGATTGGGAAAAAGTAAAAAAAGAACTTTAATTGTCTTTTCGGGTAAAAATACAACCTGAAGTAAAATTTGATATTCAAGATGGTTTAAACTGGAACTGATATCGAGAATAGCAAGAAGGTTTAGACTTAGAATTTCGGAATGAAATTGAGCAAACATTTTCTATTTTAAAAGGAAATCCATTTTACCAGATTAGATATGATAATATTAGATGTATTCCTTTAAAAACGTTTCCGTTTATGATTCATTTTTCTTTAGATGAAGAGGACGAACTTATTATTATCCAAGCCATATTTCACACAAGTAGAAATCCATCTCGTTGGCATAAACGAAATCAATAATAGTTAGAGATAGCTTAGAAATGAATTTTTATTGGTTACTTCCAGCTTTACTTTTTTCCCAAAAATCAAGGCTTGGTTATCTTCTAGATGTCCCGCCGGAAAATTAAACGCGATCGGATAATCATATTCCTCAACGGTTTCAGCAATAATTTCTTCCGCAGTTTTCCCAAAAGGAATGTTGTTATCATTCATATCATTCATTCCTCCAACGATTAGCCCTGCTAAATTTTCTAACATTCCATTACGTTTTAGGTTTTGCATCATACGATCGATATGGTAAAGATATTCGTCTAAATCTTCCAGAAATAAGATCTTTCCATGCGTGTTGATAGTAGAATTACTTCCGCAGAGGGAATAGAGTACCGATAAATTTCCACCAACCAATTCCCCTTCAGCAGTTCCTGTTTTATTAAGTTGAGAAGTTGAAAATTGATAATTCAATTCTTCTCCAAAAAGAATTTTTCTTAACGTTTCCCGGCTATCCTCAGATTTGGTTTCTACGCCTAAACACATTTGCGCGTGAAGCGTAGAAATCCCAAAATTATGAATATGCGAGTGCAAAGCGGTAACATCGCTATAACCAATAATCCATTTTGGATTTTTCTTAAAAGCTGAAAAATCTATGAGATCTAAAATTCTTACCGTTCCATAACCTCCTTTTACGCACCAAACGGCTTTAACTTCAGGATTATCTAATTGTTGTTGAAGGTCTTTTGCCCGTTCTTCATCACTTCCGGCAAACTGATTTTCCACTAAACCAATACTAGAACCAATTATGGGCTGTAACCCCCATTTTTCTAAAAGTTGAATTGCCGGTTGCAAATCTTCTTCGGTAGCTTTTCTTGCCGTGGCGATGATGGCTATTTTGTCTCTTTCGGATAAAGGGTTTGGTGTAATCATATTAAACCTAAAGATAGAAAACTGTTTTTTATTTGAGGCGCTTACTTTATTACTTACAATAAGTAACCTTCATAATAACCCTTAATCTTTTTATTATTTTCTAAGGTTCCTTCAAATTTTATTTTAATAAAAGGCTGTTCTAATGATATTACTCTAATTTTTCCTTTTACGGAAGCATTATAATTTCTTTCACTCTGATGAGTTGTGGTATTGTAAATTACTTCCCAATAAGTAAAGGAAGAGCAATCACAAAGATTCTGACAGGAATTAAACTCTATAGTTAGAGGCCGTCGATCAACTAAGTTTTTTTTAGGGATTATAAGGTTTAACGTAAGAGAGGGTAATATTCTTAAATTATCATTCGAAATATCCGTAAAATAGAAATACAATGCAAGCCTTCTTAGTTCTGGATCTTCCAATTGACCACAATAGGCATCTCCAGAGCCTAAAATAAAATAGGCATTTTCTCTTAGCTCTATGTTGTCTAAACTATATAACTTACCGTCATATTCCAATTTATTTAATTGGTAGTTTTCTTCTTCATCGTTATCCTTACTACAAGAAATAAAAGAAACAACACTTAAACAGATGATATATAAATAGTAGGTTTTTTTCATTATACCAAATTATGGTGGGATCAAAAATAATAATCTTATATAAATCCTAAATATAAAAAGGTTGTCAAACAAACAATGGGTAAAATAATAATTTACTTTCCTGAAAAGAATGAAATAGTGGATTTATATTTTGTTAGCTTCTTATGTTGATATCAATAAAAAAGAGGAAGGTTTTACACCTTCCTCTTTTTTTAATAAGCAGTTAGTTTGCCTTTATAATTAATAGAAACATCTTTACCTTCAGAAGTAGTCCCTTCAAAAGTTATATCGTAAGTACTTCCGTTTTTAGAAACTTCAATCTCTCCTGAATTGATTTCATAATAAGTTCCATCTTCAGCAAAAAAACTATAGTCAATAGTAATTTCGGAATCAGTAAAAGTGAAGGCATTTTGTCCATAGTTGTCATCGTAAGTATAAGTTCCATCTGCTAAGTTAGAAGAGTTTTCAGACCACAATTCAAAATACACAGAAGAAATATTAAGTCCTGTTAAAGACGACTCATCATCTATAGAATTAATATCTTCTGAATAAAGTTCAATATCGAAATTGTAGGTAGTACCGTCATCAGATTCTCCGTAATTTTCAATAGTTCCAGATTTTAAATTGTAATTTTCACTACCTATTTGCATCTTTCCTTTGACGCCGTTATCGCTTCCTCCATCATCATCATTTCCACAGCTAGACAACACCATTGCTACTGCAAAAAATAAATAAAAAATTTTTTTCATTAAAGTATTTTTAAAATTAACGGAGGCAAATATATAAAAATTACTTTTCGGTTTTAAAAAATAAATTAGCTAAATTTTATCCTAGTGATATTACAAATTTTATTGATTTAAAAATGAGAAAAGAAGTGCTAATCTTCCATCCACTCTTCAGGAAAATCAATACTTCCTTTGTAGTGTCCTCTAATTTCGCCTTCATTTTTAATTCCTTCTCTAGTTCTCCTTTTAATTTCTCCTTTAAACTTTATTTCAAAAAAAGGTTCTGTTTTTATGACTTTAAGTTCCCCATTTTCTATACTACTATTCTTAGATACCATTCCATATAAAAACTGATCAAAATTTATATTAGGAACTGGTGTGCCCAAATAATAAATATCATAGCTTGGATAATTCATGAAAGCTTCAAAATCAATTTGTAAGGTATCGATTTTAGAACTTAGAATTAATTTTAATCTCTGTGGATATAATTCAGAATCCGTATAAATATTGTTGTCTCTAACAATTGTCCATGAATCCACAAATTCTATATTTTCGATAGTATAGGTTTTATCTTTATAGATCACTTGGTTTTCAGGATAAAAATCTTCGTTATCATCATTATTACAAGAAATAAAGCAACATGTTAAAACAAAAATGAATACCTTATAGCAGTATTTTCTCATATTTATTATAGAATTATATGCCACAAAGTTAACTTAATAAATGCTTGTTTCAAATCTTTCTAAAAACTAAAGAGCTTTTCTTACCTTTACCGCTTAAAATTCAAGAAATGAGTACACCAAAAAGATATACAATTACTGCGGCTTTGCCTTACACCAATGGCCCTATTCATATAGGTCATTTAGCGGGGGTTTATGTGCCGGCAGATATTTATGTAAGATATTTAAGAAAACGTGGTAAAGATGTAGTTTTTGTCTGCGGAAGCGACGAACACGGTGTGCCCATTACCATAAAAGCTAAAAAGGAAGGCGTAACGCCACAAGATGTGGTGGATAAGTATGATGGTATTATCAGAAAATCATTTCAAGATTTTGGGATAGCTTTTGATAATTATTCGCGCACCTCTTCAGAAATTCATCACCAAACCGCATCCGATTTTTTTCAGAAATTGTATGATGAAGATAAGTTTATTGAAGAAGTAACTCAGCAATTGTATGATGAAGAAGCACAGCAATTTTTAGCCGATCGCTTTGTGGTCGGAACTTGCCCTAAATGCGGTTTTGAAGAAAGTTATGGCGATCAATGCGAAAAATGCGGAACTTCCCACAATGCAACCGATTTGATTAATCCCAAGTCGGCAATTACCGGAGCGACTCCGATCTTAAAAGAAACGCGCCATTGGTTTTTACCTTTAGATCAATACGAGCCTTTTCTAAAAGAATGGATTTTAAAAGAACATAAAAAAGATTGGAAATCGAATGTTTACGGCCAATGTAAATCGTGGATCGACGATGGTCTTCGTGCACGTGCAGTAACTCGAGATTTAGATTGGGGCATTCCCGTTCCTGTTGAAGGTGGCGACGGCAAAGTGCTCTACGTTTGGTTTGATGCGCCGATCGGTTATATTTCTGCGACCAAACAATGGGCAGAACGAGAAGGCAAAGATTGGGAACCTTATTGGAAAGATGAAGACACCAAGTTGGTACATTTTATTGGGAAAGATAATATTGTCTTTCACTGTATTATTTTTCCGGTAATGTTAAAGGCGCACGGTGATTATGTATTACCTGATAATGTCCCTGCAAACGAATTTTTAAATCTTGAAGGCAACAAACTTTCTACTTCTAAAAACTGGGCAGTTTGGTTGCACGAATATTTGGAAGATTTCCCAAGGAAAGAAGATGTGTTACGTTATGTATTAACCGCCAATGCTCCAGAAACTAAGGATAATGATTTTACGTGGAAAGATTTTCAGCAACGAAATAATAGTGAATTGGTGGCTATTTTTGGTAATTTCATTAACCGTGTCGTGGTGTTAACCAATAAATATTACGACGGAAAAGTACCAAGTCCAAGTGCGTTGACAGAAATTGATGAGCAAACTTTAACCGAGTTAAAAGCTTATCCTACAGTAATTGCGAGTTCTATTGAAAAATACCGTTTTAGAGAAGCACAAGCCGAGTTAATGAATGTTGCCCGATTAGGAAACAAATATTTAGCCGACGAAGAACCTTGGAAAACCTTTAAAACCGACAAAGAGCGCACAGAAACCGTAATGTATGTCGCGCTTCAAATCGCTTCAGCTTTAGCAACTTTAAGTGAGCCGTTTTTACCATTTACTTCAGAAAAGTTGAAAAAAATGCTGAATCTAGGCGAGACAAACTATTCTTGGGAAGATATTTCAACGGAAAAAGTATTGTTGGAGAAAAATCACCAAATCGGTAAAGCTGAATTATTATTTGCAAAAGTTGAAGATCAAGAAATTCAAAAACAACTCGATAAATTGGAAGCGACCAAGAAGGCGAACGCTACGGAAGATGCAGAAGTAATTCCACAGAAAGAATTGATCGAATTTGACGATTTCACCAAACTTGACCTTCGTGTAGGAACTATTATTGAAGCTGAAAAAATGCCGAAAACGAAAAAGCTTTTGGTCCTAAAAGTAGATACCGGTATCGATAAAAGAACCATTGTTTCTGGGATTGCAGAACATTTTAAACCCGAAGATATTATTGGTAAAAAAGTAAGCGTGGTCGCCAACTTAAAACCTATTAAACTTCGCGGAACCTTAAGTGAAGGAATGATTTTAATGACTGAAAACGCGGATGGTAAATTAGTGTTTGTGAATCCAGATGAAAACGGAGTAAATAGCGGAACTGTAATTTCTTAAACTATAAAAATAGACCTCACAAATTTTCATAAACTTGTGAGGTCTATGATATATTTTCATGCTCAAAATCGCTTTTCATCCCAGTTATGTTTATCCGTTACCGCCTAAACATCGCTTTCCTATGAAGAAATATGAGTTGCTTCCACAGCAATTATTGCTAGAAGGAACTTGTACGGAAGAAAACTTTTTTGAACCCCAACTTCCCAACGATAAATACATTTGTGCGGTTCACGATCCCGATTATTATTACGATTTTCTAAATTTAAAACTCACCCAAAAAGAAATTAGAAGAACAGGATTTCCGCTTTCTAGGGCTTTGGTAGCAAGAGAACGACTAATTGCCGGCGGAACAATCATGGCTTGTGAATTTGCTTTGCAACACGGAATCGCGATGAATATTGCCGGAGGTACGCACCACGCTTATACCAATCGGGGAGAAGGTTTTTGTATGCTGAATGACCAAGCAATTGGAGCGAGGTATCTTCAGCAGGAAAAATTAGCAGAGAAAATATTAATCATCGATTTGGATGTTCATCAAGGAAATGGAACAGCTGAAATTTTTGAAGGAGATAATTCGGTTTTTACGTTTTCGATGCACGGGGAAAGGAACTATCCTTTTAAAAAGGAAAAATCGGATTTGGATATTGGACTTGCTGATGGAACCGAAGATGAAAAGTATTTAGAAGTTTTAAAAGAAACCCTTCCAAAGCTTTTAGAGGAGGTTAATCCTGATTTTGTTTTTTACCTTTCTGGTGTAGATGTTTTGGCTACGGATAAACTGGGTAAATTAAGTCTTACTATTGAAGCTTGTAAAGAGCGCGACCGATTTGTATTACGGAGTCTGAAGAATAGAAATATTCCGGTGGAATGCAGTATGGGTGGAGGCTATTCTAAAGAAATTAAATATATTGTGGAAGCGCATGCCAATACTTATCGATTGGCACAAGAAATTTTCTTTTAAACTTTCCAATTTCCAAGTGCTGCTTTTAGAACATCTTTTTGACTGATAAGGCCAACCAGTTTTCCGTTTTCACAAACAGGAAACCTTCTTTTTTTAAGGTTTAAAAATTTATTGGCAACATCAAACAGATGCATGTCAGGACTTACGGTTTCTACATTCTTGGCCATATAATTTTCAACCGTCATATTTTCCATGGGTTGATTGTGATAGCGCGATTCTGAAATTTGTTTAATACAATCGCCTTCAGAAATCACTCCTATTAATTCGTTTTGTTCGTTAACTACGGGGCCTCCTGAAATTCTATACTTCAATAAAGTTTCCATGACTTCTAAAACGCTTTGTCCTGCGTAAAATTTATACATATTTACTGTCATAAAATCTTCAACAGTAATATTTCCAGAAGCAATTACTTCTCCTACCTGTTTACCTTGAAAGCTTTTGATTCCCATAACATCCTAATTTAGAATTAACTAAATATAATTAATTTCCTCGAATTATGAAAATGATAAAATTTAAACCTATAGCTATGAATTTGTTAATTTTTAAATTAATTTATTAGCATAAAAAAAGTGCTATTGGATTTTTATAGCACTTTTTTAAAATGAAAAACGAAGTTAGCTTATTCAACTATAAACAAACTTGCAATAGTAGTAGCTTCGTCTCCTGTTAAGATTTCATCATAAGCTTGCGAAGAAGCTTCGGCTGTAAATGGCTCACCGTTTCCTAAAGTAGAAACATCAACCCCACCTTGCATTAAATTATCTTCACCGTTGTAAACAGGCTGGGTGGCTTCCGGCATTCCCATACCTCTTTCAGCTAACGTAATCCAACCATCTAGACCTCTTAATCTTCTAATTTCAGAAGTATGTCTTGCTTCCACCGAGTGGATTTGCAAGGCTGTGGTTAATACACCGGCATCTGTCATAACATTTCCTGCCTGACCTTTGTAAGCTCGCACACCTGTATCTTCAAAAGCTTGGGCCAATGCTAAGAGTTGTGCATAAGCAGTTTCTTGAGTGGTATTGGCATCTTCCATAAACGGGTCGAATGTACCTTGTACAGTAAAGTCAAATTCTGGGGAATCTACGGAGTTGCTTCCCAGTGCACCTTGTAATAAAGCTACGTGAGCATCTTCATGCTTGGAAATTTGCTGATAAATTGCTTCAGCTCTTGGGCTATTTCCTAATACTCCAGAGTCCAGTGCTTTCATGTAAAATTCAGCTTCAAGATATTCTAAAGTAAGTGCTAATTGTAATGCTCCTACTACATCATTTTCTTGATACATAGTTGCTGCTTTGGCTTTATTGGCTCCAGCTGCCATTCCAAATGGAACTGCTGCGATTGCTGCTTTTTTTCCTAATGAAGAAAGTGTATTAAAAGCGTCTCTTCTGGAAGCTCCCTTTTTGTTAAGGCTTTCTGTTGTAAATTCGTCTAAAAATTTTATAAGATTCATAATGTTATTTTTTTAAATTATTGAAATGATTAGTTTATTATCTTTCAATTACGGCAATTCGTTTGCTGTAAATGGAGTTACAATAAACCCGCCTGCGGCATTGATGATTACTGATGGATCTTCTGCGCCATCTAAACCTGTAGCTTCATCTACAATATCGTCTCCTGCAAAAAGTTTGAAGTCGTTCATATCGTTACCTCTTATACTTCTAATCGCGGCGGCATGTCTTGCTTCAACTGAAACAATCTTTCCTGCGATCACTAAATATGCAGCAGTTTCAATAATTTTTCCCGCACCGTTATAAGCTTTTACTCCGGTATCTTCTAATAATTGTGCTGTTTCTAATACTGAGTCTCTATCTGAAAAATCTACACTTGAAAAATCAAATTCCAGACTTTCTGGCAAAACCACCTCTGCATCAAAATTTGCATTTAAAGCAGCTTTAAAAAACTCTCGATGATTTACTTCGTGGTTATATAAATCTTCTAAAATTTGTTTTTCTTCCATAGCAGCGCCAGACCAATAAGAGCCGTTTACTACCTTGGTATAGAAATCCGCTTCTAGTTGTTCAAGAGCATATGCATAATTAAGAACACCTAAGTCACCACCACCTAAGTCAAACGTGTCTGGGTCGGGTTCTGGAGCAGGTTCTGTGAAATCGTCATCATCGCTACAGCTTAAAATTAAACCACTACCGGCAATTGCGAGTCCACTCATTTTTAAAAACTGTCTTCTTTTGTTTCCTTTTTTAGAAACAAAGTTTTCTACTTTTACATTTTTGTTCTTCATAATAAAAATAAGTTTTGTTAATCTACACGAAAACTACGTAGATATAAGTGCTGTAGTTTTGTTTTGGGGGTTAAAAGTTTGTTACTGAGTGTTAAAAAGCGTTAATTTTAAGAGTTTTTAATAGTTGTTTAGGCTTTTAATTGTCATTTTTCTATTCTTTCTGAGAATAATGAAGACTATTTTAAAATAAGTAACTCATTGATTTGTACTTCTGTGACATACTTTTTTTCTCCTGTCTTAGTCTCGTAGTTTCTGGAAGTTAGTTTTCCTTCTATCATTACTTCTTTTCCTTTTTCTAAATAATTTTCTATAATTTCAACAGTTTTTCCCCAAGCAATAAGATTATGCCATTGCGTATTGGTAACTTTTTCTCCTTTAGCATTTTTGTAAGTTTCATTAGTGGCTAACGAAAATTTTGCTAATTTCTTTCCGCTTTCTAAATAAATGATTTCTGGGTTATTTCCCAGGTTTCCAATTAACTGTACTTTGTTTTTTAATGCATTCATGATTTTGAGTTTTAATAGTATTGAATTTCGTTTGTTCAATTCAACAATACAAAAATGAAAATAGAGTGAAATTTTAATTGGTTGATAAATAATTACTTGCGTTTGTAACTGTTTTTAAACAATTGTAGTCGTTTGCAAATGATTTTATTTCCGTTGAAGATTTCTTATTTTTAGCTTATGGAAAAACTATCAATAACTATTATTCAAGCCGATTTACACTGGGAGGATGCTGAACTTAACCGAGAGATGTTCAGCAGAAAAATTGAGGAGCTTAGTCTAGCAACCCATCTTATCATTTTACCGGAAATGTTCACCACGGGATTTTCGATGAATGCTGAAAATTTAGCGGAAGAAACTAATGGAAATAGTTTGGCCTGGCTTCAAAAACAAGCAAAAAAGTTTGAAGTGGCACTTACCGGAAGTGTAATTATTACTGAAAACGATAATTATTACAACCGTCTATTTTTTATTTTTCCTGATGGAAGTTTTAAAACCTACGATAAAAAACACCTGTTTACCTTAGCTCACGAACAAAATACGTATTCCGCAGGGAAAGAGAGATTGCTCGTGGAATATAAAGGATGGAAAATCTGTCCACTAATTTGTTACGACCTTCGCTTTCCCGTTTGGTCCAGAAATACTGAAGATTTTGATTTGTTGTTGTACGTTGCCAATTGGCCTAAAAAGCGCACCGAAGCCTGGGATGCACTTCTAAAAGCGAGGGCTATTGAAAATATGTGCTATGTTGCAGGAGTAAATCGGGTTGGTTTAGATGGGAACGGGCATCAATACTCCGGACATTCAGCAATTTACGATATGTTGGGCAAACAAATTTCTACCTTAAACAATGAAGTAGTTTTTTCAGAAACCATTCAATTGAGTAAAGAGGAATTAAACGAAACCCGTAAACGTTTTGCTTTTTTAAATGATAGGGATAAGTTTACCTTAAAATAAAAGTTTCGTTAACATCCCAATTCGCCCTAACTTCAATTTCGCCGGGATAGTAAAAAATCCGTTCCGGTTGGGTTTTGTTCAAAAAGCTTCCGGTATCCCATTTTCCGTTTTCGTTTTCATCATAAATAAACCTGACCATGTAAGAAGCAGGTTTAATGTACTGGAAGTTAAACACATTTCCTTCTTCTTGGGTATGAATAATTTCTTTGTACGTTTCTCCTTTTGAATTGGTAAGTTGAACAATTACCGGATACGATTCAATATTGCTTACTGTCAAATTCAAAATTCCTAAATCTGAAAGTTTAGGGGTTTTTACTTGAAAGTCCAACGTATCGTGGGAATGTTCATAAAAATCGGTTATCGCTCCAGGCAAAAGCTGAATTTTAAAAGCTTGGTCTTCTTTTTTCTCAAAAGCTAAGCGGAGAATATTTTCTCTTTCTTGAAAAGCGTACTCAAAATTAACAGGAATAGAATCTTTATCTATGATTTTTACCAAAGTAGTATCTAAGGTTTCTAGCGGAGTGTTGGCCGTAAGCTGAAAATTTTCATCTAAGTTGAAGTTTCCTTTGGTTAATGCTCTAATTTCTAAAGAATCACTTTCCATATCCCGAATCTTGGTATAAACCGTATCGATATAATTTTCTTTTTTCACCTGAAACACCAAACTGTCCACTTCCATAAAAGGTTTGTACCAATAATGAAGTGTGTCGGTTTCGGCATCGGGTAAAATTCGGTAATCAAATTCAGGAGCAGCTTCAGAAATTAGGTTAATTTCAGTACTGTCTGCATTTCCTTTATAACCAAAAATCAAATGGTTTCTAGAAAGTTGCTTAGGACGCTGAATCTCAAAATCCAAAATTTCTTTAAAAACTTTCAATCCGTAAGTTTCGTTGGTGGGGATAGTAATTAAGCTATCGACATAGCCAATTTTATCACTTCGCGGGTCAAATTTATAGTTCTGGTTTTTGTCGACCATGGCTACCATTCGGTAAGTTCCTGCGCGCATATTATCTACCGTAAAGGTGTTCAGCGTATCTCTGGTGTAAGAAATATAAGTAGGCATCCTGTTGTAAACTACAGAATCGTTATAAGTAGAATCTACCTCATACAACATTATGGAAACAAACTCATCACTTTTTCTTTTATAAGCATCACTCACCGCTCCAGAAACCGAAAGTGAATCTACATAACTTCCCGTAGAAAAAACATATTTAAAGAACGGTAAAGGATTTCCTTCATTATTATCGGTAATACTATTCCCGAAGTTAATAGAGTAGGTAGTATTTTCTAATAAAGTATCTAAAATTTTAATCCTAACGTCCCTGCTGGCGCTCCCCATTGGGTAAAACTCAGGTTTAGGGTCCATGGGTGGCGAAACGATAATCTGCCGTTGCGGATTATCTAATTTTATGTATTCGTTAAAATAAATCCTAATCTCTTCTGCCTTAAAATTGGTGCTGAAATTCTCCGGGTTCGCCCTTACAAAAACTGGTGGAATAGTATCTTTTATTCCACCTTGGGGCATTCCGCGTTTAGCGCAATTAAAGAAAAACGTAAAGCTTAGCAGCAACAAACAAAAGTAGGTGAAGCGTTTAAAATTCATTTACAAAATTTTACTGCAAAGAAACAATTATTTTAGATATCAACGTAATTTAGATGGCATAGGCCATCGATGCAATACTAATTTTTACATTTGGAGCTTCTTGTAAAACTTTGATGCAGTTTTTCATGGTAGCTCCCGTGGTTATAATATCATCACAAAGTAAAACGTGCTTGTTTTCAATTTTACTTTCTTGTTCTAAACTAAAATAATTTGGTTTTATTTTTTGTCTGGCCAATCGGTTTTTAAAAACTTGGGTTTTGGTCGCTTCTTTTTTAATTAGAACATCCTCTACATAAATCTTATTAAAATTATTCGCTAAGGTTTTGCCAAAACCTTCCACTTGATTGTAACCACGTTCTTTTAATCTGCTCCGGTGAAGAGGTACCGGAACGATCACATCAATATCTTCCATAAAAGTATTTTCTTTTAAATAAGGAGAAAACCATTCGGCTAAATAAGAGCTGATTTCTTCATGACCACGATATTTTAAATTATGAAAAAGCCGTTGGGTAATTCCTTTCTTGTAATAATAAAGCAAACAAGAAGCCTTCTCTATATCAACTTCGTGATTAAATACTTTTTTTAATGTATTTTCGTTATTTAGATGCGTGTTGGCTAGCGGAAGTTGATGCAGACAAGAAGTGCAAATAATTTCTTTATCTACCAAACTTTCTTCACAGGCAACACATTTTTTAGGAAAAAACAGTTGAAGTAAATCTTGAAACACGTATTATTTATTTCTTCTGAAGTTAATAAAATTTTCGCGAGGAAAATATATGAATGAGAAAAAGAAAGAGAATATTCTGAAAATTTTAATCGGCGTATTACTTGCCGGATTGGTGATTATGTTGGTTTATACCTTTAGTTTTCACAGTGAAAAAAATGAAAATATAAAGTTTTTAGAAAAAGAAAAAGTCTTTTTACAAAAGGAGTTGGAAGGCATTCAACAGGCTTACGATAGTTTAGAACTGGATAATGCCAGTTTAAAACAAAGCCTGAAAAAAGAGCAACAACGTATTTCGCAGCTTATCGATTCTATTGAACAAATGGAGCAAGATTATTTTCAGCTGAAAAAATATAGGTTGCAGGCCGACCAGCTGAAAATGGAAAAACAGCGTTTGCTTTCACACATTAACGCGCTTTCAAAAGAAAATGAAAAATTAAAAACGGCAATCGATAGTACCAATCAAATTCTTCAAAATACACAAAAGAAAACAGACTCTATTAATCAAAAGAATGAAGAACTTCAGCAAAAAATTAACGAAGCTTCCATTATTAAGCTTTCCAATATTGTTGGACAAGGAGTGACGGTAAAAAACAACGGAGAAGTTAATCCTATGAATAAAGCTGGCCGAATTGAAAAAATTAGAGTTTGTTTTACCATTAACGAAAGTAAATTGGCAGAAGAAGGAGAGAAGCAACTTTATATTCAGGTAATTAATCCCAAAAACAATTTAATTGGCGAGAAGAAGAAGCAAAAATTTAATGAAAAAGAATTGTATTACAGTGCGACTACAACCGTAAATTATCATAAAATAGATATCGATGCCTGCGCTTTAATTAATATTGCTAAAGAAAAAGCGGTAGAAGGCAAGTATATCGTGCATATTTTTCAGGATGACGTACTCTTGGCTTCAGAAACTTTCATGTTAGATTAGAAAAAACACTTTAAGCCTATTTATTTAACCTACCGTTTTATATTTTTGCGGTATGGCAAAACAACAAGATAATTTTAAACAAGTAATCGCTCACGCTAAGGAGTATGGTTACATTTTTTCTTCAAGTGAAATTTACGATGGTCTTAGCGCGGTTTATGACTACGGTCAAAACGGAGCAGAATTAAAGAAAAACATAAAAGATTATTGGTGGAAAAGCATGGTTCAGCTTCACGATAACATCGTAGGCTTAGATGCTGCAATTTTAATGCACCCTACTACCTGGAAGGCTTCCGGTCACGTAGATGCATTTAACGATCCACTTATTGATAATAAAGATTCTAAAAAGCGTTATCGTGCCGATGTGTTGGTAGAAGATTATGCTGAAAAAATCAACCAAAAAGCGCAAAAGGAAATCGCAAAAGCCCGTAAGCGTTTTGGAGATAAGTTTGATGAAGAGGAATTTGTCACTACTAACCCGCGGGTCATTCGCTATAAAAAAGAAGAAAAGGAAATTTTGGAGCGTTTGGCAAAATCCTTAACCAATGAAGATTTGGCCGATGTAAAAGCGTTAATTGAAGAATTGGGCATCGCTTGTCCGGAAAGCGGTTCTAAAAATTGGACCGATGTGAAACAATTCAACCTAATGTTTGGGACCAAACTAGGAGCTTCTGCCGATAGTGCTACTGATTTATATTTGCGGCCGGAAACTGCTCAGGGAATCTTTGTGAATTTTGCCAACGTTCAAAAAACCGGAAGAATGAAAATACCTTTCGGGATTGCACAAATAGGAAAAGCCTTTAGAAACGAGATTGTAGCGAGACAGTTTATTTTCCGTCAGCGTGAATTTGAACAAATGGAAATGCAATTTTTTGTACGTCCGGGAGAAGAACTCACGTGGTTTGAAAAATGGAAAGAAACCCGCCAAAAATGGCATGCTTCCTTAGGTTTGGGAGATGAAAATTACCGTTTTCACGACCATGAAAAATTAGCGCATTACGCCAATGCCGCGACCGATATAGAATTCAATTTTCCCTTTGGTTTTAAAGAATTGGAAGGAATACATTCCCGCACCGATTTTGATTTAAAAGCACACGAGGAGCATTCCGGTAAAAAATTACAGTTCTTCGATCCGGAAATGAATAAAAATTATGTGCCTTACGTAATTGAAACTTCTATTGGTTTAGATAGAATGCTCTTAGCGGTATTTTCCAGCTCTTTACAAGAAGAAGAATTAGAAGGCGGTACCACCCGAACTGTATTGAAATTACCCGCCATTTTAGCACCTTACAAAGCTGCTATTCTTCCGTTAGTTAAAAAGGATGGTTTACCGGAAATTGCGCAAGAATTGGTAGATGAATTAAAATGGGATTTTAACGTCACTTACGACGAAAAAGATGCCGTAGGAAGAAGGTACCGTCGTCAAGATGCTGCCGGAACACCTTTTTGTATCACCATAGACCATGATACCAAAGAAGATAAACAAGTAACGGTAAGAAACCGAGATACCATGGAACAAAAACGTATCCCGATTACCGAGGTAAAAGCCATGCTAGCTAAAGAAGTAGATTTTAGAACTTGGATGGATAAGTAAGTAGTATACTTATCTAAGAATAATAGCCCTGCTAATTAATTTTAGTGGGGCTTTTTTTATACCGAAATTATTTCTTTCTCTTCTAAAAGTTTTTCTTGCCGAAAGCGTAAGAATATTTGAGCAACAGCAACCACATCCCTTTCACAATATTCCACAATTCTATTTAGGTTTTGTTCTTTGTAAAAGACATCGCGTACTTGCGAACCATCAATATCTTCTTTTGGGGAAGGAATACCTAAAATGTTGGTAAGTAACTTTAAAGAAGTAAAATGTTTATAGTCGCCGAATTTCCATAATTCTAACGTATCTAAATGTGGAACTTCCCACGGTTTTTTACCAAAAAGATTGAGTTTCGTGGGTAATTCAATGCCGTGAATGAGCATACGGCGGGCGATAAAAGGGAAGTCGAATTCCTTTCCATTGTGAGCGCATAAAAGATGATTGGGTTTATTGAAGTATTCGTTTAAAAGTTTTTTGAATTCTTTTAAAACTTCCTTTTCTTCACCTTGAAAAGAGGTTGTTCTAAAAGCCCTATCTTCATTTTTAAACGTAAAATAACCAACCGATATACAAACTATTTTTCCAAATTCTGCCCAAATTCCTGCCCGGTCGTAAAACTCTTCGGCGGTAAATTCTTCTTTCCGTTGATATTGAGTTTTATCTTCCCAAAGCAATTTTTTCTCATCGCTCAATTCTTGAAACGCTTCAAACTCGGGAACGGTTTCTATATCTAGAAATAATATATTTTCTAATTTTAGTTTTTTAAGCATCGCCTTTTACTTTTTGCGTTAGGGATTGAATGGCTTGTTTGAGCTCTTTTTAGGTTTTTGCCCAAGCAAAAATCTAAAAAAGCGAGTAATGAAAGCCCGACCCGTTAGGGAACGCCCTAATTTTAATTATTCAACATCTTGTAACTCTCCCTAATATAAGTATAAAAATCTTGAGTGAATTTTTTGTCTTCCAATTTTTTTCCTCGTTGATGGCCTAAGCGTACAATAAGTAAGTTATCTTCTGGGATACTAATGACGTATTGCCCTAAAATACCGCGCATGGCAAAGATTTTCTTTTCCATAAAACTGCTGAGCCAAAAACCGTAACCGTAATAAGGGGTTTCTTTGAATCTGGGTTGAATGGACTTTTGCACAAAACTTGAATCAAGCAATTGTTTTCCCTTAAAATTTCCTTTGTTGGAATATAATTTCCCAAATTTGGCAAAATCCCTAGCGTTGCTGGCAATACAACAATAAGCTTTTTCCATCCCGCTTTTCTCGCTATCGAGTTGCCAAAGGGCATTTTCGTGCATTCCCAAAGGTTGCCAAAAACTTTCTGATAGGTATTGTGATAGGTTTTTACCGGTAGCTTTTTCAATAACCATTGCGAGTAATTCGGTATTTCCGCTGAGGTATTTAAATTCTTTTCCCGGTTCTTCTATAACTTTTAAATTAAGAATTTGCGCTTGAATATTTTCATCTAAATAAGCGCGAGCTGTCATCCCAAACGGATTGTAATAATCTTCTTCCCAATTGAGTCCGCTTGCCATGGAAGAAAGGTCGCCAACGGTTAATCTTTTGTTGAATTGCGGATAGAAATCGGCGACGGGTTGTTCTAAATTTTCAATATATCCGTCCCGAATGGCTTTCCCTAAAAGTGCTGAAGTAATACTTTTTGCCATGGAAAACGAATTGGTTTTAGAATTTGCAGAATAACCTTCTGCATAATCTTCATACCAAATGCTGTCGTTTTTGATGATAAGAAAAGCTACCGTACCTAATTCTTGATTGGTTTGCTGAAGCTTTTTCGTCGCTTTAACTGAATTATAAGCTGAATGCTCAGGCCAAGCTTGCGATTGACCGGCTTCAATTTTTCGATTATCAAATTCGGGGTAATCATCAATATAAGCGGTTTTGTGGCCTTTTAGGTAAGTGATTCTAATTCCTTTAAGTAAATATTCTTTATCGAAAAGGTATAATAAACCAATGGAAAGAATGATGAGGCCTAAAAGAATGACAGCAATTCTTTTGATAATTTTCATGGAAATAATTTAGTGCTTCTAAATTAATCATTTCGCTAGAAAAGTGATTGCTGTGGGGAAGGATTTTCGTGTTCTAAAAGCCATTTTTTTCGCCAAAGTCCGCCGGCGTATCCGGTAAGCGAACCGTCGCTTCCAATTACCCGATGACAGGGAACGACAATCCATAACGGATTTTTACCGTTGGCAGAAGCTACTGCCCGAATTGCTTTTACATCACCCAATTTTTTTGAAAGTTCAAGGTAAGAAGTGGTTATTCCGTAGGGAATTTCTAACAATGCTTGCCAAACTTTTTGTTGAAATTCAGTTCCTTTTGGATTCATTTTGAAATTGAATTCTTTTCGTTTTCCTTCAAAATATTCTTGCAGTTGAAGGCTTGCTTCTTTTAATTCTGAAGGGATTTCAGTAGAAAAATCTTCAGCATCATTTTCCACAGAAATTTTAGCAATTCCGTTTTCGTCGCCTTCAATTTCAGCAATTCCCAATGGAGTTTTAATCCTTGCTTTTTTCATCTGAATCGGTTGAAGTTTCTTCTTCTTTATTTTCTTCAGGATGGGAAATAATTCCTAAGCGTTTGGCTCGGCGTTTCCAGTTTTTTCGAGCCAAGTGTTGCATATCTTCAATACTATCGCTCTCGTCCATGATTTCAAGCCCGAGCAATGTTTCAATAACATCTTCCATGGAGATGACGCCTACGGTATTTCCAAATTCGTCGGTAACTACGGCAATATGAGCCCTTTTTTCAATAAAAAAGTCAAAAAGATGCGGAATAGGCGTTTCTGATTGCGTGATTAATAAATCACGCTTAATGGTAGATAAAGGTTGACTACCATTATTGTTAATGATTTCTTCCAGAAAATCGTCTTTTAAAATAAATCCGGTAATGTTATTGGGTCGGTCTTTATAAATTGGGATTCTGGAGAATTTCAGGTTTTTATGTTGACTGTGAAATTCTTCAATAGAAGTATTTTCTTCAGCAGTAACAGCTACAGAAAAGGGCGTCATTACATCTTTTGCCAAGATAGATTTATACACCATCAGGTTTTTAATGAATTTAGATTCGGTTTTTTCAAAAACTCCTTCTTTCTCGGCGGCTTCGGTTAGCGCCATAAATTCTTCTTTACTCATTTGATTAGCGTGAGCAGAACCTCCTATGAGTTTGGTAAACAGCATTAACACCCATAAAATACCGGTATACCTAAGCGGAATGAGAATGGCAGTTAATATTTTGGCTGTAAAGTTGCCGAGTTGTTTCCAGTATTTGGCACCAATGGTTTTGGGGATTATTTCTGAAAGCACCAGAATTAAAATGGTCATTATCATGGAGACAATTCCTACGGCATTGCTACCATCACCAAAAGTTTTTTCTGCTTGAACTCCCACTAAAATTGCGCCAACGGTATGGGCAATGGTATTTAGCGATAAAATAGCGATAAGCGGCTTATCGATATCTTGTTTGAATTTGGCTAAGGTTTTGGCAAACGATTTTCCTTCTTTGGTTTTTATTTTGATGTAAGTGGGAGTGACACTTAACAGTGCAGCTTCCAACACCGAACATACAAAAGAAGTACCAATAGAAAGTAAGGCGTAAATTATTAAAAGGGTCATCGAGTTAGCTTAGATTATTAGGACAAGTTATAAATTAAATGACAACCCTTCTCTTAAAAAGAAACTAAAATTTGAAGCTATATAAACCTAGCAATTCTCAAATTTATAATTCGAGAACTGCGAGGTAGGTTTTTTATTGATTTGTTAGGAAATTAACTGAGCAGCATATTTTGCAAAGTAAGTCGATATAAAATCGGCGCCAGCACGTTTAATGGCAGTAAGTTGCTCTAGCACAACCGCATCGTGATCTAGCCAACCTTTTTCTGATGCTGCTTTGATCATCGCATATTCACCACTTACCTGATAAACCGCCACAGGAACATCGACTGCATTTTTAATATCACGAACAATATCTAAATAGCACAATCCCGGTTTTACCATCACAATATCGGCGCCTTCTTCAATATCCATCAAGGTTTCTTTAATGGCTTCTTCACGGTTAGCAGGATCCATCTGGTAGGTTTTTTTGTCTTTCGGGATGTCTTGCGCATCGACCGGAGCAGAATCTAGCGCATCACGAAACGGACCGTAAAATGCCGAAGCATATTTGGCGCTATAACTCATAATTCCAGTATTTACAAAACCTTCGCTTTCTAGAAGTTGGCGCATAGCTAAAATTCTGCCATCCATCATATCACTCGGAGCTACAAAATCGGCTCCGGCTTGAGCGTGAGAAAGTGCCATTTTTGCCAAAGCTTCTACAGACTCATCGTTTAAGACTTTTCCGTTTTCGATGATTCCGTCGTGACCGTAAATTGAATAGGGATCTAACGCCACATCGGTCATCACGATCATTTCCGGCACGGTATCTTTTACGGTTTTAATGGCGCGTTGCATTAATCCTTCAGCATTTACCGCTTCAGAACCTTTATTGTCTTTTAAGTTTTCTTCCACCTTTACAAAAAGCAAAACCGATTTTATACCCAAGCTCCACAATTCTTTAACTTCAGCTTTTAGTAAATCTAAGCTATATCGAAAATAGCCCGGCATCGAGGCGATTTCTTCTTTTTTGTTTTCACCTTCTACGATAAATAATGGCGCCTGAAAATCGTTTGGCGTTACGATAGTTTCTCTTACTAAACTTCGTAAAGCTTCGTTGGTGCGTAATCTTCTATTTCGTTGTAATGGGAACATATTTTTTGTTTTTAGTTTCCGATAAAGTAGTGTTCATTTTATTTTGAATTATACTTGCCAGAATTTTTTTATTTTTTGAATTTTCCTGAATTTACTTCCTACTTCCTACTTCCTACTTCCTATTAAACCCAACTTTTCGGCTCCTTCAACACCGCCAATAATTTTGCTTCTTCACTTCCTTCTTCCGGTGTTTGATTGTACACCCATTGTACGTGCGGTGGTAAACTCATCAGGATACTTTCTATTCTTCCGTTGGTTTTTAGTCCGAATAAAGTTCCTTTATCGTGAACTAAATTGAATTCAACATAGCGACCTCTGCGAACTTCTTGCCAGTCACGATGTGTTTGATCGTAACTTAGATCTTTTCGTTTTTCAATAATTGGTATATAAGCTTCTAAAAAGCTATTCCCAACTTCGGTGACGAAATTATACCAGTCTTCGATGCTTTTTTCTGCTGAATCCCCTCCTTCTCGGCGGGCAGGTTTTAAATAATCAAAGAACAAACCGCCAATACCTCGGGCTTCGTGACGATGAGCATTCCAAAAATACTCGTCACACCGCTTTTTATATTCCGCATAAAAACTTTTATCGTGTTTGTCGCAAGCATTTTTAGAAACCTGATGAAAATGTTTAGCATCTTCTTCAAACAAATAATAAGGCGTAAGATCTTGCCCGCCGCCAAACCATTGGTCGATGGTGTTACCTTCTTGATCGTACATTTCAAAATAACGCCAATTAGCGTGAACCGTAGGAACCATCGGACTTTTAGGATGAATTACTAAACTTAAACCACAAGCAAAAAAGTTAACATTGCCTACCTTAAAATATTTCTGCATTGCCGGAGCTAACGGGCCGTGAACTGCAGAAATATTAACACCGCCTTTTTCAAACACATTTCCGTTTTCGATAACGCGTGTTCTTCCGCCGCCGCCTTCTTCACGCTTCCAAAGATCTTCGTGAAACTTGGCTTTACCGTCAATTTCTTCGAGTTTCTGAGTAATCGTGTCTTGAAGCGTTTCTATGTATTGATAAAATTGTTCTTTCATTTTAATTCTTTAAAGATTCGATATAAACTAATCTTTCGGGATAATTGGGTATTTCTGCAGCTTGATCGACAAATTGAGCTTCTTTCATCATTTCTTGAAGCTTTTCAATAATTTCTTCCGAAGTGATTTCTTGCTGAAATAAGTTTCTTCCTACTTCATTATTATGCAAATCCATCGTTCGTGGCAATTCGGGATTGGGAGAAAGTTTCTCGTGTAAATCGGTAATTTCTTTAGCCCAAGCAATGGCTTTCGTCTTTTCTTTTAACTGCGGAAGTGATTTTTCAGCAATTAGAAAATTCCATAACGCATGCCGAAAAGCATTGGTTTTATTGTCTTTGTGATGCGCTTTGCCAAATAAGCGATTGCAGGTTTGTACCGTTTGCTTGGTCGCGCGATACGTAGGAAAAAGTAAACCGGGCCTAAATAAAAAGGTTTTGCCTAAAATGAAAGTTTGCTTCAAGTTAAGCTGTTTTATTTTGGCCCAGATTGCCATTTATCGTGGTTGATATTCTTTTACGGCTTCTACAAAAGCTTTCGCATTTTCAACCGGAATATTTGGTAAAATACCGTGACCAAGATTTACAATGTAGCGGTCTTTACCAAATTCATCGATCATTTGGTGAACCATCGATTTAATTTCTCTTGGTGGTGAAAATAAACGAGAAGGATCGAAGTTACCTTGTAAAGTTATTTGCCCGCAGCTTAAATAACGAGCGTTTCTAGCAGAACACGTCCAATCTACTCCAAGTGCAGAAGCTCCAGATTGACTCATTTCTTTTAAAGCAAACCAGCAACCTTTACCAAAAGCGATCACAGGAACTTCATCTTTTAGTGCGTCTATGATCTGCTGAATGTATTTCCAAGAAAATTCTTGATAATCGGTTGGAGAAAGCATCCCCCCCCAAGAATCAAAAATTTGTAGCGCATCGACACCGGCTTCCACTTTTCCTTTTAAATAAGCAATGGTGGTATCGGTAATTTTTTGCAATAAAATGTGCGCTGCCATTGGTCGCTTAAAACAAAACTCTTTGGCTTTGTCGAAGTTTTTAGAACCTTGACCTTGTACCAAATAACAAAGAATCGTCCACGGTGAACCGGCAAAACCAATTAACGGAACTTCGTCGTTCAATTCTTGCTTCGTCATTTTAATTGCTTCGTAAACGTAACCCAATTCTTCATACACATCGGGAATCACGATTTCGTTTACCTGAACCGGAGTTCTTACCGGATTAGGAAGCCAAGGACCAACGCCGGGTTTCATTTCTATTTCGATACCCATTGCTTGCGGAACCACCAAAATATCACTAAATAAAATTGCTGCATCGGTACCTACTTGATGAATAGGCATCACGGTAATTTCGGTTGCAAGTTCCGGAGTTCTACAACGCGTGAAGAAATCGTATTTTTCTTTCAGCTTCATAAAATCTGGTAAATAACGACCTGCCTGGCGCATCATCCAAACCGGTGGACGCTCGACCGTTTCTCCTTTTAAAGCTTTTAAAAATAAATCGTTTTTAATCATTTTTTCTCGTTTTGTCCTCTCTAGAAAGAGAGGAAGATTGTTTATCCTGCAAGGTCTCGAAGACCTTGTAGGTATAGGTTTTTCTTAGATTATTCTAATTTAAACTTTTCCTCTATTTCTAAATTTTTCTGTTGATGAACATATTTAAAATTTTCTTTTCCATCAAATATTTGTAGCACATCATTTCTTTTTAATGTGGTTGGCTTATCAGATAAAATTGAAGGATATGAGGAATATTTATAACTTTCAAAATCAATATTAAAATGCTTCATTGGATTTAAGTGAACATATAAAATAAGGTTCTGAAGATATTTTTCGTTTTTCAGTTCTATTCTTTTAAAATGTTTTTCAAATAAGCTTCCTGTTCTTTTTTGTTGTTTATTGATGGCCTTAGCATATGCATTAAATAAGTTGGAAAAAGACTGTGTGGCAATTGAAGGTTTTGTAATTATTTTTACAATAAGATGAAAATGATTGCTCAATAAACAGTAAGCTAGTATTTCAACTTTATTTTCGAGGTATTTTTTAAGTTTTGATAGAAAATAGGATTTATTGTCGTTAGAAAAGAAAATAGTATTCCCATTTATTCCTCGGTTATAAATGTGATAGTATTTTTCTTGTTCTAAGGCTTCTAATTTCATTTTTGCTTGCTTTATTGTACCTACAGTTTTTGATCTTACAAGGTCGTTGCGAACTTGTATTGATTTTTAAATATTTCTTTTAACAAATAGTTATTATGCTCTTTCTCGAATCTTTTTAATTTCATTTATTCCTCATACCTACAAGGTTTTAAAAACCTTGCAGGAAACTCATTTTCTATCCTGCAAGGTCTCGAAGACCTTGTAGGTATAATTTTGAGTTATTTTTTTAATTCTTTTACTACCTGAACAATTACATTTTCAACCGTGGGTTGGTTAGCTATTTTTATTGCTGAGGTATATTTTTTAGCTTCATTTGCAGTGGTGTTGCCAATGCAAAAAGCAATTTCATTTTTACTTTTATTGAGTTGAAAAAAGCTTTGCACCGCGCTCGGACTAAAAAACAAAATTCCGTCGAATTCTTGATCAAATTTTTTAGGGTTCAGTTTGGTGTTATATACTTCAATTTCCTTCAATTCAATTTGATTTTGCTGAAGTAATTTTGGCAACTCATCTCTTCTTTTATTTCCGCAGAGAAAGGTAAACGATTTTTCTGCGTGATTTTCTATAATTCGATTTGCTAAATCTTTGGCGTTATCGGCTTTTTCAATAATCGTAATGTTTGCTTCTTTTAATAATTGTTCGGTTTTGCTTCCTACGACAAAAGCATTTTCGATTTTCGATTTTTTATTTACGGCTAACCAAGCATTTTTACTGCTGATAATAGCATTTTCAATAAGCTCAGGTAGTTGAATTTTTTTATGGAATTCAATTTGAATTGCGCTATAATTTACCCAAGAAATACCGGCATTGAACAGTAATGATTCTTGACTTTTCGTCAGTTTTTTAGTGGTTAGAACGCTTGGCATCTTTTTCTAAATATTTTTCGATATCGCTATTCTTTCCGAAGACAACCAGCACATCATTTTTTTGAAAAACGGTTTCTGGTTGCGGCATTCCTATGACTTCTTTTTTACTTGATTTTCGACCAATAATATTGGTGTATTCTTTCTGCCTTAAAATCGTAATGATGTTAAGGTTGTACTTGCTTCTAAAATTAGATTCGATGAGGTCTTTGCCAACCACATCGTCGCAAACCGTCACTTCTGAGACTAAATAATCATCATCAATTTCAAAATTATCAATACTTCCTTTGAGATTGATTTTTTTAGTGAGTCGCTCGGCAAATTCTTGTTCTGGATGAATGATATTATCTACTCCCATCGCTTCTAAAATGGTATCTTGAATAGGTGAAGAAGACCTTGCGACAACTCGCGCATTGGTGATTTTTTTAATAATCGCGGTACTCATCATCGCTGCGCCATCTTTTTCGCCAATAGCCACAATCGCTAAATCGGTACTTTTTAAAGGTAACGAGTGGTAAGCGTTCTCGTTGGTGGCGTCTAAAGCTACGGCGTGAGAAACTTTATCTTTGATGAGTTCTATTTTCTCAATATCTCGATCTGCAGCAATCACTTCATTTCCGGAGTCTGCTAAGTGAATAGCGAGCGCCATCCCAAAATTTCCCAGACCAATAACTACAATTTTCATAGCTGCTAACTTTTAGTTAATTAAAATATTTTCTTTAGGATAGGTATATTCTGTGGTGTTTACATTCTTCAAAATACCGATCATAAGGTTGATTAAGCCGATTCTTCCAAAAAACATCAAGAAAATAACCACGTATTTTCCCGGTTCGCTAAGTTCGGGCGTAATCCCTAAAGATAAACCTACCGTGCTAAAGGCAGAAAACACTTCAAAAGCAATTTCTAAAAGTGTAAACTGCGGATTAAAAATAAGCAATAATAAAATACCTAAACCTATTGAGGCCAACGAGATCGACATAATCGCAAATGCTCGTTGAACCGATTCTTTTGAAACTCTTCTTGTACCTATCTCGATGTTCGATTTATCTCTCGCCGTTGAAAAAACATTTAAGGTAGCTAAGGCGAAGGTTGTGGTTTTAATACCACCTCCGGTTGAAGCCGGTGAAGCCCCGATCCACATCAAAAAGATCATAAATAAAATACCGGGAACCGTAAAATTACTCATGTCGATAGTGTTGAAACCAGCAGTTCTTGAAGTAACCGATGAAAACATTGCCGTGGTGAACTTTCCAAATACTGTTTTATGTTCACTTAAAAAGGTTTCTTGTTCAGAAATAAGGAAGAAACCCGTTCCTACTACGATCAATAAAATGGTCGTGTAAATCACTATTTTGGTATTGAGTGTAATTACTCTTGAAATAAATTTCTTATTGTTTTTGTTGAATAAATTGTAAAAAAAGTGCTTTACATATTGAATAAAATTGGAAGCAATATTATATCCTAAACCGCCCATGACAATCAGGATCATAACCACCCATTGCATGTAATAATTAAAGCGAAGCGATTCATCATAAAGACCGGTAGATGAAATTGAAAACCCGGCATTACAATAAGCAGAAATGGCGTGAAATACTGCAAAAAAGCCACGATCTTTATAACTATCAATCCCCTGAAGTGACGAGTAAATAAACAAGGCTCCAACAGCTTCTAAAACTAACGAGAACACCACAATACTCATCGCTACACGCATAATACTGTTGAGGTTTTCTTGCCCCAAAATATCTTTCATATATAAACTCTCTTTAAACGAAGCGCCACTTTTAAAGAAATAAGCAAAGAAAGAAGTAAAGGTTAACATCCCTAAACCGCCAATTTGAAAAAGCACCATAATAATGGTTTGCCCAAACGGCGTAAAATCTTTAGCAGTATCTAATACTATAAGTCCGGTAACGGCGGTTGCACTCGTAGCTGTAAATAAAGCATCGATAAAAGTGATTCCGTGTGTCGTTGCTGCGGGAAGCATTAACAAGAAAGTACCGGCTAAAGCAATAAGCGCAAAACTACCTACAAATAAAATCGCCGGATTAAAATAAATGCTATAAATACGACGCATTAAGAAAGTTAAGCGCGTAAAAAAATAGAACAGCAGACCATATTCTATAATATACCGTTCTTTAAAAAAAGTATCGAGAAATGAACCTTGATAATTGGTAATGATCGAAATGATCTCTAAAACAATTAACAGCGAAAGTAAAACTAAATTTACCCGAGCTGTTTTTTTTATTTTAAGCGTGCTGTTAAAACTTCTATACTTATGAATATTAAATGCAATAAGCGATAACAACAGTACCGGAAGTGCAATAAGTTTATACGTCCTAAAATCTTTAAAATTCTGAAACCCGAAATCAAAAACCAAAAAAGCAATTAAAAACAGGTCTAGAAACCAGACAATAATATTAGATCGGGTAAACTTTTGTTGCATTAAGCATTCAATTTAGCTTTGATGTTGGCCATCAATTCTTTTCCGCCGTTTGAAAGTATAGCTTTTGCAGCTTTTTCACCTTGATTTTTGTAATTATTTAAGGAAAACGAAGCTTTTTCTTCCAGCTTTGTTTTTCCGTCTAAGCTGAATAATGCTCCGGTAAATTCTACCGTTTCATTAGTAATAGTTGCTAAAGCTCCGATCGGTGCAGTACAACCACCTTCTAATACGCGAAGAAATTCACGTTCAATTTCAACGCAAATAGCAGTGTTTTTATCGTTTAATTGGGCAACGGCTTCTTTAAAAAAATCATCATTTTCTTTGGCGACAATAAGCATTGCGCCTTGCGCCGGAGCAGGAATCATCCAATCGAGATCGATAAAATTTTCCGGTTTTAGATTAATTCTTTCTAAACCGGCTGCGGCAAAAATGGCTCCATTCCAATCGTTATCTTCTAGTTTTTGAAGACGTGTGTTTACATTTCCGCGTAAATTCTCTACTTGATGCGTTGGGTAACGATTGAGCCATTGCGCTTTTCTACGTAAACTTCCCGTAGCAATGGTTCCTTCCGCAGCAAGAAAATCTAAACCTTTATGAATAAGAATATCGCTCACATTCGCTCTTGGTAAAACGGCTCCTTGAACAATTCCGTTAGGTAATTTGGTAGGAACATCTTTCATCGAATGTACAGCAATATCAATTTGGTCTTTTACCATCGCGACATCTAAAGTCTTCGTGAAAATACCAGTAATACCCATTTCGTAAAGCGGTTGATCTAAATTTAGATCGCCGGTCGATTTTACCGGAAGCAATTCGGTTTGGTAACCTAAAGCTTCTAATTTATTTTTCACGGTATTGGCTTGCCATAATGCCAATTCACTATCGCGGGTTCCTATGCGTATGGTTTTGCTCATCTTATTTGGAAACTTCGTCTAATTGAAAAACCTTTTGAATAAGTTCTAGGCTTTCATCGGTAGAATTTGAACCATTTTTTAAGTGGCTCGCAAATTGATTCATGATTTTTTGAATAATGCGATTGCTCACGATCTCTGCATGTTCATTATTAAAATCATTTATTTTTTTACGTTGAAAGTCTAACTCGGCATCTTTCATTTCACCAAGTTTACGTTTAAGCGCTTTTATGGTAGGTGCAAATTTTCGGGTTTCTAACCAAGCGTTAAAATCTGCTTTTACTTCATCTATAATTTCTTCGGCCTGCGGAATGTGTTTTTTGCGATTTGCCAAAGTTTCGTCGGTCATTCTAGAAAGATCGTCTAAATGTACCAGCGTCACATTTTCTAATTCAGCAACATCATCGGCCACATTTTTTGGGATCGAAAGGTCTAAAATCAACAACTCTTTTTTGCAATAAATAAGCTCTTTAGAGATGGTTGGGTTTTGCGCTCCTGTGGCAACGATTAGAATATCGGTATTTCTAATTTCGGCCTGAAGCTCTGCGTGATCTTTTACAATTAAATTGAATTTTCCCGCAACCTTTTCTGCTTTGTCTTTCGTACGGTTAATAAGCGTGATGTGCTCATTTTGCGTATGTTTGATCAGGTTTTCGCAAGTGTTTCTTCCTATTTTTCCGGTTCCGAAGAGTAAAATGTTTTTTTCTGAAACGTTTTCAACTTCATTTAAAATATATTGAACCGATGCAAATGAAACAGAAGTGGCGCCGGAAGAGATCTCGGTCTCGTTTTTAATGCGTTTGCTCGCCTGAATCACAGAATTTAGTAAACGTTCTAAAAGTGGCGTCGTCATCCCCAAATTTTTAGAAAGCGTAAAGGCGTATTTTAACTGACTTATAATCTCGAAGTCTCCTAAAATCTGACTGTCTAAACCGGTACCCACTTTAAAAATATGGGCAATAGCTTCTTGCGATTTATAAACGTAAGCTACTTTTTCAAATTCTTCTACCGTACCTCGTGTATGTTGGCAAAGTAGTTTAATAAGCTGAAAAGGATGCTGTGCAAAACCGTAAATCTCAGTTCTGTTACAGGTTGAAGTCACTAAAATTCCGGAAATTCCTTCTTTTTTAGCGTCTTGGATGAGCGCGTGTTTCTGCTCTTCATCTAAACTAAAATGACCTCTAACTTCGGCATCTGCTTTTTGGTAGCTTAAACCAATTGCGTAAAAAGTAGTATGTTTAGGTGTATGTCCGTTTAGCATTAATAAAATAGCCGTGATTCGGATGCAAATTTAATCGTTAAGGAATTCTAAAAATAACGGCAAAAGTACTTTTATTGTCGATAAAAGTTATTTTTTGTCTTAAATGTCTATTTTTGTTGCTTTTAGCCTATTTTTGTAGATGTGGCAGAAGTTCTAAAAGCTTTATTTTAGAACGATTCTAAATAAAAAAAGAGAGAAAAGAAATGAGTTCAATACAAAAAAATAACGCTGAAAGTACTTTTCAAAAAGTATCGATAGAAGATAGTTTTAAGATATTAACGCACCAGAATAATACCGATGAGGTTGAAATTTTAACCGAAGAAACCCATCGAGATTTTATTCAATTTCACTTTTGTCTAAAAGGAAGTGCAAAATTCAACTTTAATGAAGGAAGCTACTCGTTAAATTTGGGAGACGAAAAAGCTTTACTGCTTTATAATCCTATTAAAGACTTGCCTTTAAACGTTGAAGTTTCTCCAAAATCTTGGTTGGTTTGCGTATTGGTTTCTATTCAAAAATTACACTCTTTATTTTCTGAAGAAGCAGATTATATTCATTTCTTGACGGAAGAAAATATGGGTAAAAAATATTATCAGGAACAAAATATAAGTCCGTCGATGGCCGTCGTTTTGAGTCAGATCTTAAACTTTAATTTGCATCCTTCGGTCAAGAAAATTTATTTGAAGGGAAAAGCTTACGAATTGATCGGATTATATTTTAACCGACCGGAAGAAGCCGATATCGAACAATGCCCATTTTTAGTAGATGAAGAAAACGTTCGAAAAATTAGAAAAGCCAAAGAAATTGTGATCAATAGAATGGCAGAACCGCCATCGCTGCAAGAACTTTCTGATGAAATTGGGTTGAGTTTAAAAAAGCTAAAGGAAGGTTTTAAAGAAATTTATGGCGAAACGGTTTTTGGTTTTCTCTTTGATTATAAGATGGATTATGCCAGAAAACTCTTAGAAACCGGTCAACATAATGTGAATGAAGTCGGCTTGCGCGTTGGTTACAGCACGGCGAGTCATTTTATCGCTGCATTTAAAAAGAAATTTGGCACCACACCGAAAAAGTATATTCTATCGTTACCCATTTCAAATTAATTCAAGATGATGCGGTTTGTCTTATTCATAGTGAGCTTTTTTGTTTTCGGGATTTGCCAAGCTCAAGATGCAGTATTGGTTTTTCATAAAACCGAAGGCTTTCATCACGAATCGATCGAGGCCGGTTGTTCATTTTTTCAGCAATTTGGAAATGACAATAATTTTGAAGTGGTCACAAGTGAAGATGCTTCAATTTTCAATAAGAAAGACCTAAAGACTTTTAAATTGGTTATTTTTTTGAATACTACAGGAAATATTCTTAACCGAAAACAAGAAAAAGCTTTTGAAAAATTTATAGCTAAAGGCGGAAGCTTTCTAGGAGTTCATTCTGCAGCCGATACCGAATATGATTGGGAATGGTATGGGCAATTAGTAGGCGCTTATTTTGTAAGTCATCCGCAAGTTTGCGAAGCAGAAATTCAACTTAAAAAATCTTCTCACAAAACTGTTGAACACCTACCGGAAGTTTGGAGACGAACAGATGAGTGGTACAATTATAAATTTGTAAATCCCGATATCGAAGTTTTACTAAATTTAGATGAAACCACTTACGAAGGTGGCGAGAACGGAAAATATCATCCCATCGCTTGGTATCAAGAATTAGAAAATAATAATGTTGCCATTTACACCGGTGGCGGTCATACCCAAGAAGCTTACCAAGAACCTCATTTTAAAACTCATCTTTTACAATGCGTTTTATGGGGACTTTCGAGAAATAAATAAAATTGATGAAGCTTTAATTCAAGAGAAATTTATAGTTGTATTTTTGTAATCAGGAAAAAGAAAAAATATGAGCAAAGGAGTTTTACTGGTTAATTTAGGTTCCCCTAAAAGTACCGATCCTAAAGACGTAAAAAAATACCTCGATCAGTTTTTAATGGATGAGCGCGTGATCGACGTGCCTTATTTATTAAGAGCTTTTATTGTAAAAGGAATTGTGTTGAATACAAGACCTAAAAAATCTGCTGAAGCTTATCAGCGCATTTGGTGGGACGAAGGTTCACCGTTAATTGTACTTTCAGAACGTTTGCAAGAAAAAGTAGATAGTTACACCGGCGTGCCCATTGCTTTGGCCATGCGTTATGGCGAGCCTTCTATTAAACAAGGTTTACAAGAATTGGTCGATAAAGGTGTAGATGAAGTTTTGTTAATGCCGTTATATCCGCAATTTGCGATGGCTACCACAGAAACCATTTTGGTGTTGGCAGAAGAATTGCAAAAAGAGTTTTTTCCGCAGATAAAATTTACTACCGTTCCGCCGTTTTACAATCATCCCGATTATATAAATGTACTTTCCAGAAGTATTGCAGAAAAGTTGGAAGGCGTAGATTACGAACATTTATTGTTTAGTTATCACGGTGTTCCTGAGCGACATATTAAAAAGAGCGATGTCACCAATTCGCATTGTAAAATAGACGGTTCTTGTTGCGACAGGCCCTCGCCGGCACATCAATTTTGTTACCGCCATCAATGTTTAGAAACGACAAAACAAGTAGCTAAAACACTTCAGCTTAAAGAAGGAACGTATAGTACTTCGTTTCAGTCTCGATTAGGCTTCGACCCGTGGTTAAAACCATATACAGATAGAACGATTGAGAATTTCGGTTTAAACGGAATGAAAAAAATGGCCATTGTATCTCCCGCTTTTGTTTCCGATTGTTTGGAAACATTAGAAGAATTAGGAATGGAAGGAAAAGAGATTTTTGAAGAAAATGGAGGCGAAGAATTTACCCTTATTCCGTGTTTAAACGATAGGGAAGATTGGGTGAAAACCCTAAGTCGTTGGATAGACGAGTGGGCAATGCAACCAGAAACACAAAACGCTTAATGCCAAAAATAGACTCGGCCACTTTAGGCAAAGAACCCATTAGCAAACTGTTAATCAAACAATCGGTTCCTGCCTCTATTGGTATTTTAGTGATGTCGTTAAACATCCTAGTTGATACCATTTTTGTAGGAAATTGGATTGGTCCCATAGCGATTGCGGCAATCAATGTGGTTTTACCTGTTTCATTTTTTATCGCAGCTTTAGGAATGGCCATTGGGATTGGAGGGTCTTCAATTATCTCGCGGGCGTTAGGAGCTAATGATAACAAAAAAGCTTTAAAAACTTTCGGAAATCAAATCACCTTAACCGTCTTACTGACGGTTTCTTTTGTAATTGTCGGTTTATGGTTTATTGATGATTTAATTCCGGCTTTTGGCGGAAAAGGAGAAATTTTTGAACCTGCTAAAATTTATTATAAAGTAGTATTGTACGGTGTTCCCATTCTCGCTCTGAGTATGATGGGCAACAATGTAATTAGGGCAGAAGGAAAACCGAATTTTGCTATGGTCGCGATGATTATTCCTTCCGTTGGAAACCTGATTGCCGATTATTTTTTAATTAACGTGTTCGATATGGGAATGTTGGGAGCCGCTTGGGCAACCACTGGTTCTTACATTGTCTGTTTTCTATATGTGCTTTGGTTTTTCTTATCAAATCATTCTGAATTAAGAATTTCTCCTCATCATTTCGGATTGAATAAAAAAATATTGCAAGAAATCGCAGCTTTGGGTTTTGTGACATTAGCCCGACAAGCTGTAGTGAGTGTGACTTATTTACTGATGAATAATATCCTCTTTAAATTAGGGGGCGAATCATCTGTAGCAGTTTATGCAATTATTGGTAGAATGCTCATGTTCGCTTTATTTCCTGTGTTGGGCGTTACGCAAGGTTTTCTCCCCATTGCCGGGTATAATTACGGAGCAGAAAAACCTAAACGAGTACGGGAAAGCATTAATAAAGCAATTTTATATGCTAGTGTTTTGGCACTCTTTGTCTTCGGAATTATTATGATTTTCCCCAAAGAAATTGTTTCGGTATTTACGCAAGATAAAACGATTTTAAAAGAAACACCTGGGGCGATGCGTTGGGTTTTTGCCGCCATTCCCATTATAGCTTTGCAATTAATCGGTTCCGCTTATTTTCAAGCGATTGGCAAAGCTCTTCCCGCACTTTTATTGACGTTAACCCGACAAGGATTTTTCTTTATTCCGTTAATTTTAATTCTTCCGAAGTATTTGGGAGAGTTGGGCGTTTGGATTTCCTTTCCGCTAGCCGATGTAATTTCAACTATTGTTACCGGATTTTTCTTGAATAGGGAAATTCGGCTTCATTTAAAACCTGGAGAAATGGAAGAAGGAGCAAGCCCACAAAAATTTTAAAAGCTTAATTTTTATATTTGTAAAAACGGGTGGTTATGAATGAAGAAAAATTAAATACTTTTAAAATTGAACTTTTACAAGCAATCATTAATTGTGATGATGTAGAAAAGCTGAATAAAGTAAAAGTTATATTGAATGAAAAACATTTTTCAGTTCGTGAAGAAACAAGTCAGTATACAGCAAAAAAAAACGAAGACGTAGTTCCTGAAAATTTTTATGATGAACTGGAAAAAGATTTTGAACTTTATCAAAAAGGAAAATTAGAAGCAAAATCTTGGGATGAGGTCAAACGAGGATTAAAAGAAAGAATAAATATTTTAAGTTAAATATATGATTCGACGTCACCCTGAACTTGATTCAGGGTCACATCTTGGATTGATTTAATCGGAATGAGATGCTGAAACAAGTTCAGCATGAAGTATTGAAAACTACCAATAAAAAATTAACACCCATCAAAATCCTTCAAAGAAACCCTAAATGGAATATTACAATTACATCAAATCGCTTCATCTTATTTTTGTAATTACTTGGTTTGCCGGCTTATTTTATATTCCGAGGTTGTTTGTCTATCAAATTGAAGCTTTTCAGAAACCTTCACCCGAAAAAGAAATTCTAGGGAAACAACTTAAACTCATGGCAAAACGACTTTGGTTCATCATTACGTGGCCATCAGCAGTTTTGGCAACCATTTTTGCTATATTATTACTAGTTATACAACCTTTTTGGTTAGAGCAAGGTTGGATGCACGTAAAACTCACCTTTGTGGTTTTGTTATTTGCTTACCACTTTAAAACCCATCATATTTTCAAACAACTCCAAAACGATGTCGTGAAATGGACCTCTAACCAAATGCGTTTATGGAATGAAGGTTCTACGCTTATTCTATTTTCAGTAGTATTTTTAGTAATTTTAAAAAATTCCATCAACTGGATTTTTGGTGTGATTGGGATTTTTGCACTGGCGATTATTTTAATGCTAGGCTTTAAAATCTATAAACGCTATCGAGCCAATAAAAACGAAGAATAATTTGGCTCTAATTTTGTTGCTTCTCGATAATGTTCGAGATGAATGCTTTAACAACTGGCTATGAAATTTTTTACACGCTCCTTACGAACCCGCATCTTCTTTAGTATGATATTTTTGGTCTTGGGAGCTTCCATTCTCATTGCCGGCGTTACCATTATTCAATATAAGGATGAAGCAAGAGCTTACCAAAAAGATAAATTAAAACGTAAAGAAGCTTCCATTCGGGCCAGTATTAATTACGAAATAAAAAATACGACCTATCCGGTAGATACAGAACATATTCCGTTAATATTTAAAGACAAAATCTACGAACTACAGAATATTCACGGGACCGAAATTAATATTTACGACCTTAACGGAAACCTCCTAAAATCTTCCAAAGCCACCTTTTTTCGCGATAGTTTAAGCACCCGAATGTCAAGCAAAGCCTTGGAAGGGTTGAAAAATTCACAAAGCAATCGTTTTGTACAATACCATTTTGGCGGTGAAGGCGAAGATTATCAATCCTCGTATAGTTATATCACCGATCAATATTTTAAACCACTTGCCATTTTAAATTTACCCCATATTGAAGATGATGGCTTTGTAGATACCCAACTGAAGAGTTTCCTTTCCATCTTGGGCCAGGTTTATATCGTGATGATTATCGCGGCAATTTTACTTTCCTATTTTCTATCCAAATACATTACATCTTCTTTAAAAGCAGTTAGTGAAAAAATTCTAGCGACCCGCTTGGACCGAAAAAATAAAAAGATAAAGTTGAAGGATACTTCGGTTGAAATCCGTTCTTTAATAAAAGCCTACAATTCGATGATTGATGAATTGGAAGAAAGTGCCGTAAAACTAGCAAGAAGTGAGCGGGAGCAAGCTTGGAGGGAAATGGCAAAACAGGTAGCACACGAGATTAAAAATCCGTTGACACCTATGCGTTTAAGCGTTCAGAGTTTTGAAAGAAGGTTTGACCCGGATGACCCGGATATAAAACAAAAGCTGAAAGAATTCAGTTCTACCTTAATTCAGCAGATAGATACAATGAGTTCCATCGCTTCGGCTTTCTCCAATTTTGCCAAAATGCCGGCACAACAAAATGAAGAGCTGAATGTTCCGAAAATTGTAAAACTCGGCTTAGATATTTTCAATGAAGATTATATTTATTTTGAAACTGAAAGCGACGAGATTATTGCCAAGTTTGATAGAACACAACTCATTCGCGTGGTTACCAATTTAGTAAAAAATGCCATTCAGGCTTCCGAAGAAAAAGAAAATCCGAAAATTGAAGTAGCCGTAAAAACAGATGAAAAAGATGTCATCATTTCCGTAAAAGATGACGGTCACGGAATTTCAGAGGAAAATAAACCTCGAATCTTCGAACCCAAATTCACCACCAAATCTAGCGGAATGGGCTTAGGCCTCGGAATTATAAAAACCATTATTGAAGCTTTCCACGGAAGTATAAATTTTGCTTCAGAAGAAGGGGAAGGCACAACATTTATTGTTAAATTTCCAAAAAAATAAACTCATGAGTTACCAAAATATTTTAGTTGAAATTGAAAATAATATTACTACGCTAACCATTAATCGACCTAAAAAGTTAAATGCTTTAAATAGGGAAACCTTAAGCGAGATTCACGATGCTTTTGTGGATTTGGAGAGTGATGATGAAACCAAAGTAATCATTATCACCGGAAGCGGAGAAAAAGCTTTTGTTGCTGGTGCCGATATTTCAGAATTTGCCGATTATTCCGTAGCAGAAGGAAAAGACCTTGCGGCTCGTGGTCACAAAGAAGTATTTGATTTTATAGCCAACTTCAAAAAACCCGTAATCGCAGCCGTTAATGGTTTTGCATTAGGTGGCGGACTCGAATTGGCGATGGCAGCGCATTTTAGAATTGCCAGTGAAAATGCAAAATTAGGTTTGCCGGAAACTTCGTTAGGAGTAATTCCCGGTTATGGAGGAACACAACGTTTACCGCAATTAGTAGGTAAAGGTCGCGCAATGGAAATGATTATGACCGCCGGGATGATTGATGCTAATCAAGCTTTACAGTACAACTTAGTAAATCACGTAACTCCGTTAGAAGATTTAATGGAGTTAGCTGAAAAACTTGCCGGTAAAATCATGAAAAATTCGATGGTAGCTATCGCTCAAGCTATTGAAGCGATTAATGCGAATTATGAAGATGGAGTAAATGGGTTTCAGCAAGAAATTGAAGGTTTCGGGAAAAGTTTTGGAACAGAAGATTTTAAAGAAGGAACTTCCGCGTTTTTAGAAAAGAGAAAAGCAGATTTTCCGGGGGAATAATTCTGTATAAAATTCATTTTTTAAAGTCGAGACTAATAAAGTTTCGACTTTTTTTATTAATAAATGTTAATATTTTAACAAAAATATTTATATTGCCGTAACTAAAAAATCTATTATGAAATCTAAACTATTCTTATTGGTAATGTTATGTTTTAATATTACTTTAAAAGCCCAAATTAGCCCAATTCAAGTCACAAAAAGTAAAATTGAAAAAGATAAAAGAAAGGATACCGAGTTAATGTTTACCGCAGACGATGGTAAAGGAGGCTTTATTTCAGCCAGATTGTATCACGCCGGACTTACGAAAATGCCTAAAGGCTATTATATTGAACATTATGATGCGGCATTAAACTTGGTAAGTGAATACGAATACGAAATTGACGATAGTAGTATAAAAAGCTTATTTGTAAAAGATGGGCAATTGAACTTAATAGAATATAAGCGTGACCGTGAAACCAATAACAATGATTATAACTTACTTACTTCTTCTTTAGATAAGCTTGACTTTAGCGGAGAAGGAGAAAACATTTTTTCAATTTCTAGAAAAGAGGTTAAAAAACCATTTTTCTTTTCGGTAGGCTTTATTCCCATTGGTAATTTAGGTCAGGTAGATCATGACCCTACGGGAGAAGTTTATTTATCAAAAAATAGAAACTATATTGCTTTTAACTTTGATATTAAAGATGATAAAGAAGAAACACATTTGGTAAAAGTTTTTGATAACAATTTAAACTTAGTTTTCGAGAATGAGTTTAAACAAGAAGGAGTAAAAGATAACTTATTTCATTACAACTCAATTACTATAGATGATAATAATGGAGATGCTTATTTCTTAGGAAAGTTATACGAAAGCAAAAGAATGAAAAAGAAAGGAAAGTCTAATTACGTATATAAATTATATCAACTGAACGCCGGTGGAACCAAAGAACTTTCATTCGATACTGCAGAAAACTTTGTCGGTTCGATGGAATTAATTAATGACGATAAAAATTTAGTTTGTGTTGGTTTTTATTCAGAAAAAAATGATTTCCGTTATAAAGGAACGGTTTATTACAATGTAAATAAAGATAGCTTTACCGTAAGTGCATCTTCTTTTAACCCTTTTACTAAACAATTTATGGTTGATAAATACGGAGAAAAAAGAGGAGCTCGCAAAGAGAAAAAAGGAAAAGAGCTTTCTAATTTAAGATATAGAGGCTTGCATATTGGCGCTGATGGAGGTGTTTACTTCACTGCTGAAGAATATTATGTGACAACTACTTACAGTTACAATGGAGGTCAAAATACCGTTTATCATTACAATGATATTTTTGCTTGTAAAATCAATACTTCAGGTAAGATGGAATGGGCTAGAAATATTAATAAAAAACAGGCTACAGGTGGTAAGGGTATCGATTATTTCTCTTACCTTTCTACAGTTAAAGATGGCAGAATGCTAATTTTACTTAATGGCTCTGACAAAGTGAAGAAAATGCGTGATGATCGTATTCGTTTTAACGATAAACGTGTAAAAAAATTAAGCCTTTATGTTGTTGAAATTTTACCAAGCGGCGAATTTAATTACGACCAAGTAATTAATAATGATGAGTCTAAAGTAACTTATAAAGTTGCTGAAGGTGTAATTAGTGATAACTATGATGCAGTAATTTTAGAAGGAAATAAAGGAAAGAAAAAACGCGTAGTAAAACTCACTCTGTAAGGAAATAATCCTTTTTTAAGGAATAAATCCAATTAAATAAATTAACTTTGGCTCTTTAATAGTCAAAGTTAATTTATGTCGTTAAGTGATTACATTAAAGGTCGGGGAGCTCAGCAAAATGTACATAATAAGTTTGAAACATTAAGACACACAACCGATGCTGAGTTTTTAGAATATTGCCATAAAGAGGGAGAAGAGGCGAGCAATTTGAAAACACGCTTTCAAGAAGTTTTCCCAAAAACAATCGTCAATAAAATTAATAGTCCCGATGTTGGTATGGAATATTCTGTAAACCCTTATCAAGGTTGTGAACACGGTTGTATTTATTGCTATGCACGGAACTCCCATGAATATTGGGGTTATAGCGCCGGATTGGATTTTGAAAAACAGATTTTAGTGAAGAAAAACACTCCGCAATTATTAGCACAAAAACTTCAGCAGAAAAACTGGCAACCCAATACGATTGTTTTTTCGGGAAACACCGATTGTTACCAACCGGCAGAAAAGAAGTTTGAACTCACCAGAAAATGCTTAGAAGTAATGTTGAAGTATAAACACCCTACTGGTATTATTACCAAAAACAGTTTAATACTTCGAGATTTAGATCTATTAAAAGAATTAGCAGAGCTGAATTGCATTCGGGTAAGTATTTCTATTACTTCTTTAGCAGAAGAAACCCGACGCATTTTAGAACCGCGAACAGCAAGTATTAAGCAACGTTTGAAAACGGTAGAAAAGCTAGCAGAAAACGATATTCCGGTAAATGTGATGGTCGCACCAATTATTCCATTTATAAATAGTCACGAAATTTTACCGATTGTAAAAAAAGTAAGTGAGGCAGGAGCGTTTTCTGTCGGTTATACGGTGGTTCGTTTAAACGGGGCAATTGCTGAAATTTTTAGCGATTGGATTCAAAAAACCTTGCCCGATCGAGCAGATAAGGTGTTGAACCAAATTAAAGCTTGCCATGGCGGAAATTTAAACGATAGCCGCTTTGGAACACGAATGAAAGGCGAAGGTGAATTTTCTAAACAAATTGCACAGCAGTTTGCAATCGCAAAGAAAAAGTATTTAAAAAACAAAAAGGTGTTGGAAATGGATACTTCTCATTATTTACAACTTAAAAATCCGCAGTATAAGCTTTTTGGCTAAACTTATCTAAAAGTATAACCAACACTTAGTGTCAACCAATTTTTTTTGAGTTTAGGTCCATTAATATCTTTATTGATGTTGGTGACACCCAAATTGTATCTGATATTTATATCTATTGTATCAAAGAATATTTTTCCTGCACCTATAATAATACTGGCGTCAAAGGATGTAAATTGATCACTGAATTCAAAGCTATGATCAAATGTATCTTCACTTTCATAAGCGGGTAATTGTCCAAAGAAATTAGTACCTAGTTCACCACCCGCAAAAACCTGGAAACTATATTTATATTGATAGTGTAAACTTAAAGGGAAGCCAATAGAGTGAATTACCAGAGGATTTTCATATTCATCTACTTCTGCCCCTATATTGCTATAAGAAGTGCCTGCCCTTAGTGCAAAATCATCACTTAAGTAAGCAAATTGATAAAAACCAATATAAAAACCGGCTTTTGGAGAAGCACCTTCTAGTCCTGAGATGTTAGAATAAATTACGCCTGCTTCAATACTGCTTTCACAGTCAAAACAGAATCCACCATAAAATTGAGCATTAGCAGAAAAGGAACAGAGAATCAGAAAAAGAGAAGGTAGTAATTTTTTCATTCAAAAGTAATTAGGTTAATATTTAAAAACGTTAAAAATAACATTATTGATTGAATGATAAAATAATTGACTTTAAACTTTCCCTTCCCACTCAGCATAAAACTGGTCGAGAAAAGTTTCAATAAATTGATGACGCTTTTCGGCCAGTTCCTTCCCTTTGTTAGTGTTCATTTTATCTTTAAGGAGAAGAAGCTTTTCGTAAAAATGATTAATGGTGGGATTAAGCACTTTTTTGTATTCTTCCTTAGACATATTTAATTGAGGAGGAATATTGGGGTCGTAAATTTTTCGGTTTTTGAAACCTCCATAATTAAATGTTCGGGCAATCCCAATCGCTCCAATCGCATCTAATCTATCGGCATCTTGAACGATAGCTAATTCTTCTGAATAAAAATCCTTAGAGGCTTTACCGCTTCTATAGGAAATATTCTCAATGATTTTAATCACTTGCTCAATGATGCTTTCTTCCGCGTTTGCTTGTTGAAGAAATTCCTTAGCTTTTTTAGGGCCAACGGTTTCATCTCCATTGTGAAATTTAGAATCAGCAATATCATGTAGTAACGCGCCAAGTGCGATAACTTCTAGATTAACAGCTTTATTCTTCGCTATTAACAATGCGTTTTTGTACACACGTTCAATATGAAACCAATCGTGGCCACCTTCAGCATTTTCTAATTCTTCCTTAACAAAAGCTTTAGTGGCTAAAACCAGTTTACTTTCTTCTACCATAAATTTATTTCGCCATTGCAGGATTTACCCAAGAGAAATGAGTGATTTCTTGTGGGATTTTTATACGTCCGTTAATTCGTTGCATTCTTTCGGGAAGTTTCATCACAAAATCTCGTGCTTTTTCAGCTTCTTCAGATAATCCTCGAATATTTTCAATATCCCAACGTACGATAAGGCGTTTCATAATATCGATGTAATCCTGTCCGGTATAAACACCAATACGTTGCGCAGCGTTAGAAAACTCATCAAAAGCGTCCCCAATGCTCTGTCCGGACTCTCTTAAAAACATGGCCGGCATCACGATTTTATGCTTCATCATATCTTTAAAAGCAATCATCATTTGGCTAGGATCAATACTAAAAATTTCTTTTACGAATGTGCTATAGGCATTATAATGACGCATTTCGTCCCCAGAAATAATCTTGCACATTTTGGCTAAAGGCTTATTTCCATGTTCACGTGCAATTTTAGCAACGCGATTATGAGAAATATAGGTGGCTAGTTCCTGAAAACTGGTATAAACAAAATTCTTATAGGGATCGCGATCAGTACCAATATCAAAACCATCATTAATAAGATGCTGAGTAGTTCTTTCTACTTCAATCATATTTACACGACCAGAAAGATATAGGTATTTATTTAGTACGTCACCGTGACGGTTTTCCTCGCCAGTCCAATAGCGTACCCAACGCGACCAAGCTGTTCCTCCATCGTGTTGGTTAACACCTTCTACGTCCATCAACCAAGATTCGTAGGTAGGTAAAGCTTCTTCAGTAACGGTATCACCAACAAGAACTATCCAAAAATCATAAGGAAGTTCTTTGGCCAATTCCCTTATCTCGGTTACTTCATCAAAAAAAGTTTCTTTTTGTGAGTTTGGTAAAAAATCGGTGGGTTGCCAAATTTTTTCCACAGGAATTAAAAATTCATCAATAAAGCCATCAACCTTAGGTTCCAGTTGCTCCATTACTTCCAGTCTAACATTTTTTTCAGGCATAATTTATAGTTTATTGATTAATAATATCTTTTATAATTTCTTTTTCTACTTTTTCAATTAAAGTTTCGGTATCAAATTGATGAACCAAAATAGGGTCCTGTACCGTAAACTTTACTTTTACTCCCAGCTCTAAAGGAAATGAACCGTGCTTTACTATTTTCCAAGAATTGTTAATAGTAACCGGAACAATCACTGCTTTAGGGCAAAATTTAAAGAGCATTTTAAGACCATTAGGTGAAAATTTTCTGGGCATTCCCGTTTTACTTCGGGTTCCTTCAGGAAATATTACTGCAGATCTATTAGTGTTGTTCAAATATTGTGCAAACTTTTTGATTTCTGGCAAAGATTGCCGAGGATTTTTCCGATCAATTAAAATAGATCCTCCTTTTCTTAGATTGTAAGATACACTCGGGATGCCCCTACCCAATTCTTTTTTACTGATAAATTTAGGATGTATTTTTCTTAAATGCCAGATAATAGGCGGAATATCATACGGGCTTTGATGGTTTGCCACAATAATATGCGGAATGCCTTCCGGTAAATCGTGTTTGTTTTCAAACTCGATTCTCGTTCCTAAAATATTAAGGCACCTAATTAACCCTAAGTTTAAATAATCTACACTTTTTTTATGAGCTTGGTAGCCAAAAACATTATAACAAACCCATTGAATAGGATGAAAAACGCATAGCGTTAAACCGAAGAAAAAGTAATAGATAACTGAAATGGGGTACGAGATAATCTTCTTCATTCAACTTAAAATTGAAAATGCAAAAATAGTTTTAAATAGCCAGTATTTTTAAAAATTAGATAAAAACAAATATGCGTGCATAATAAATAACCAAAATACCAAATAAAAAAACCGACCTTATTTAAAAAGCCGGTTTATCGTATTTTCTTCTAACTACTAATTAGCAGTATTGATTGTAAGCACCTCTTAGGTTTTCTGCAATCATTTCAGCAGGTCTTCCTTCAATGTGATGACGTTCTAACATGTGCACTAATTCTCCATCTTTAAATAAAGCCATAGAGGGTGAACTTGGTGGGAAAGGTACCATGTGCGCTCTAGCCTTATCGGTAGCTTCTTTATCTACACCGGCAAAAACCGTTACTAAATGGTCTGGTTTTTTACTGTTGTCTAACGACATTCTTGCTCCCGGACGCGCATTTGCTGCAGCACAACCACAAACTGAATTTACAACAACTAAGGTTGTTCCTTCCTTTGCAATGGCTTTATCTACCGCTTCCACATTTTGTAATTCTTCAAAACCAACCGCAGTAAGTTCCTCGCGCATTGGTTTTACTAAATCTGCTGGATACATATCTGTAATTTTCTGTATTTAAGTTTATAAAATTTTTTCAAAGATACCAAAAACCATCAGCCTTAAAGGTTTTAACTTCATAGACTTTTTAAAAGAGGAATTGGTAAACTCTATCATAACAGTCGAAAAACTAAAATAAGCATTACAAAGACGCGTTTATAATTCTTCTAACTTCCACAAGCTTTATATATTTGCATTTCAATTTCTATAAGTATGATTAAATGGATAGCAGCAGTAATTGGGTTAATGTATATGCGCATACCCGGTGCTGTTATAGGGTTTTTGGTAGGTAGCTTCATAGAAATGTACTTGCGGCAATCGGGAAATATCCAAAAAAATGTTTCCGGTATGTTTAAGGATTCCCAAGAAGTTTCTCCCGGCGATTTCGAATTAAACCTGCTTTCACTTTCATCGATTATTGTAAAAGCCGATGGACAGATCAACCAAAAAGAACTCGATTATGTTCGCAGTTATTTTGTGCAAGCCTACGGAAAAGAACGTGCCAACGCCACTTTTAGAACCTTTAACGACGTGGTTAAACACCGTCAAGTAGATGCCGGTAGAATTTGCGCTTATCTTCACATGCGCACGAGGTATGAGGTAAGATTGCAAATACTTCATTTTTTGTTTGGTATTGCACAAGCCGATGGAAACGTTTCTCCCAACGAGCTCAATCAGCTTACTAAAATAGCAGGACATTTACGATTATCACGTTCAGATTTTGAAAGCATCAAAGCCATGTTCGTGGTTTCTCGGGCAGACGCCAGTTACGCTTATAAAATTTTGGAAATAGAGCAAGATGCCAGCGAAGCCGAAATTAAAAAAGCCTACCGCAAAATGGTCAAAAAATACCATCCAGATAAACTTCAGCATATGGATGAAGCCTATCAAAAAGGAGCCCGTGAAAAATTCAATAAAGTACAAGAAGCTTACGAGCAGATACAAAAAGAACGTGGTTTTTAATGAGGGCGTTGCCTACCGCCGGGCTTAATTCCTGCGAAGGCAGGAATCTCTTAGTTGCCAAAAAGCCTCATCATTAAGATTTTGCGATTAACCCCTAGCGCAAATCAATCTCTAGAAAATAAGTATATTTATCCCCATAAAATCAGGTATGCAAATCCCAGTAGGAAAAAAAGTTTATTTCTCTAGCGATAATCATTTAGGAGCTCCAACAAATGAAGCTAGCAAACCCCGTGAGCTAAAATTTGTGAAGTGGCTGGATGAGGTAAAAGAAGATGCCGCTGCCATATTTCTGTTGGGAGATTTATTCGATTTTTGGTTTGAGTACAAGCACGTGGTTCCCAAAGGTTTTGTCCGTGTCTTGGGAAAACTGGCCGAAATTCGTGATAGCGGAATCCCCGTTTACTTTTTTGTGGGTAATCACGACCTGTGGATGAACGATTATTTTGAAAAAGAGTTAGCTATTCCCGTTTATCATCGTCCCAAAGAATTTACGTTCAACAATAAAAAATTCTTTATTGGTCACGGCGACGGATTGGGCCCTGGCGATAAAGGTTACAAGCGGATGAAAAAAGTATTTACCAATCCGTTTTCCCAATGGTTGTACCGTTGGTTGCATCCAGACCTTGGTGTTCCTTTGGCGAAGCATCTTTCTGTAAAAAACAAACTTATTTCCGGCGATGATGACGCCAAGTTTTTAGGCGAAGAAAACGAGTGGCTTGCTCAATATGCCAAACGGAAATTAGAAACCCAACACTACGACTATTTTATTTTTGGACATCGTCATTTGCCTATAAGTATTGAAGTAGGAGAAAACTCAATTTATCATAATCTAGGCGATTGGATTAATTACTATACCTACGGTGTTTTTGATGGTAAGACTTTTGAGTTAAAAGAATATAAGTAAGTAGTTAATCATTTCGAGTGACTTTAATGATGCGTGACGAAAATAAAATCATATCGAGAAGCAACTGCGTTTAAGCTCTCAATATAATTTTTCTTATCCTAACCGAACAGACTTTTCATTATTTGGAATGGTTATTGGTAAAATTTCGATAAGTAGTTTTTCCTGCAAGGTCTTTTTCGACCTTGTAGGTGTTTTTAGTTATGAGAATTTTGAAAAATGTATTTAAAATATTGATTCTATTGTTTTGTAGCCAAATTTTTGGGCAAACTGAAAATGATAGTATTACTAATGAAGCTCAATTTGTAGAAAAGCATATAGTTACTCAATCATGTGAAAACCTTGCTAATTGGGAAGAAAAGAAAGAATGTTCTAAAGAAAAGTTTAGAATTGAAATCAGCAAAAATCTGAATGAAAAAATTTTAGAAAAACTGACTGAAAAAAAGCATAAAGTTTGGTGTTTATTTTGGTTTGATACTAATGGTAAACTTGAAATAACCAGCGTAAAAACTGATAATGAGTTATTAAAAGCGGAATTCGAAAGAATCATTAATAAAATCGATATTGAATTCTATTTAAAGAGCGAAAATGGAAACCTAACAAGTGGTTATTTTAATTTACCTATCATTATAGGTAAATTTTAATATTCGAGATGTAATAGTTTTTCTAAATACATTTTTCTTCACTTTATTTCAAAAAAACAGGAAATACTATTCCACTAACCTTTTTTCCAATAAATCTTCAGGAAGATATAACTGTACTTTTTCATTTTCTTCCATGGGCTGATTTTCTAAAAAGAATATAGATTCCCCGTTTTCAAGTTCAGCTTCAATAAAATAAGTAGTGCCATTAAAATAACTTTGAAGAATGGTAGCAGATAACTGCCCCTTTTCAGCAATTTTAATTTCCGAAGGATAAATAAGGAAGTTTTCTGTAGAAGAAAACCCATCAACATACTGTGCAGAAACCTGGTTCACTTCCTGAAAAAGAGAAGCGATATAAAAACTTTTAGGTTCATTAAAAAGTTGCTCCGGACTTTCGTTGGCTAGAATTTCTCCTTCTTTCATTACCAAGGTTTGGTCTGCAAAACCCAGCATATCTGTACTGTCGTGCGTGGCAAAAATACAGGTGATTTGTTGCGTTTTTAAATAGTTGAAAAGATTCCGGCGGAGTTTGTTTTTTCGGAAATTATCAATAAAATTAAAAGGTTCATCCAGTAAAAGCAGTTCCGGTTCTTTTGCTAAAACTTGCGCTAGAGCAACACGCTGTTTTTGCCCGCCACTTAAATTTTTCACCTTAGTAGACGCAAAAGAAGTCATATCGATTACTTCTAGTAATTCTTCAGTTCGCTGTTGACTCCACTCAGCTTCTTGCCGACTCAAGAACTTTTTGATGTTTTCAGAAACTGTAATATACGGCATCAGATGATCTTCCTGCGCCAAATATTTCATTTTTTTGTGACCTGGAATCAAGTTATAGGCTGGTCCCAAAACTTGCTCATCTTTCCAAAAAACTTCTCCTTCATCTAAATCCAATAAGCCGTAAATGGCTTTGAGAAGCGTACTTTTTCCGCAGCCACTTTCCCCAATAATGCAAGTATGCGCTCCTTTTTCAACAGAAAAGTTAATGTTTTTTAAGGTGTTCCTGTTTTGATAGGCAAAAGTTACTTTTTGGACGTTGAGCATTAATCAAATTAATTTTCTTCAAAGATAAACCATAAAGTTGGCAATGGCCTTCAATTTGTATATTTGAAGTAAATACTCGTATCAATGAAATCTTTTCTCTTTTTCTTGCTTCTTATTTCAAGTGTTACTGTTTTTGCGCAAGAAGCAATTACCGAGCAAGAATTAAAAAATCATATTGAATATTTAACAGCCGATAAATTAAAAGGTCGCTATCCCGGGATACCGGAAAATGATAGTGTAGTGGATTATTTAGTGAATGATTTTAGAAAAAATCAAATTTCTGTCTTGACTCAGGAGTTCGAAGCCGTGATGAGAAAAGATAGCTCAAAAGTGGAAACTTACAATGTGTTGGGCTTAATGCAAGGGAAAGATTCTATCCTAAAAAATGAAGTGATTGTGTTAGGCGCACATTATGATCATTTAGGGATGAAAGGTGATAGCATTTATCACGGAGCCGATGATAATGCCAGCGGAGTTGCCGCTTTGTTGGAAATTGCTGAAAAAGTAAAAGCACACGAAAAAGATCTCAAACGAAGCGTGATTTTTATTGCGTTCGGAGCGGAAGAACAAGGATTGTTGGGTAGTCAGTTTTTTATTGAAAACCCAATTGTTCCCATCGAGCAGATCAAGTTGATGATCAATATGGATATGGTGGGACATTTAAATGAGGAAAATCATGTGTATATGGGCGGTGCGGGAACTTTTCCGAAGGGTGTTGAACTCATGAAAAGCTTAGGCGAACCTAATCACATAAATCCTGTTGTTCACGCAGGTTCAGTAGGCGGTTCTGATCATGTTTCATTTTATCAAAAAGGGATTTCAGTATTAGGGATTCATACCGGTGGTCACGACCACTATCACCAACCCACCGATACGATTGAACACCTCAACCTTTCCGGTGAAGTAAAAGTTGCTAATTACATTTATCACGCCTTGATGGAAATCGCAACTTCAGAACGGGAATTAAAGTTTATTGAGAAGGGTTAGGATTTATGCAATTAGTTAGCTAATAAGTCTGTTCCAGTGGTTTTAATGGAGTGTAACGGAATTAAAACTGTATCGAGAACCTGAGAAAACACTCCTCGATACAATTCACCCTATCAGCATTCCGGGAATTACTCCAAGTGATTAGGTTAGATTTAAAATGAGATATGATGAAAGTATATTACGTATATATTTTAAAATGCTCTGATAACACATACTATACAGGAATAACTTCAAATCTTGAAGAAAGGTTGTCACAGCATCAAACCGGTTTTCATAAAGATAGTTATACCTATAGACGACGTCCTGTGGAACTAAAATATTACACCACATTTTCCAATTCAGGAATGGCGATAGATTTTGAAAAGAAAATCAAAAAATGGTCAAAAGCTAAAAAGGAAGCACTCATTAATTCTGAATATGATCAACTTCCCAATTTGGCAAAGAAAAAATTTAAGTAATGATGATTACAGTCACTTCGAGTGATTGCTTATAGCGATAGCTAAAAGCAATTGTATCGAGAAGTTAGATGAGGTGTTCTCGATACAATTTACCTCCGTTTTACTTCAGTAAATCACTCGAACAGACTTATTTTTAAAACTATTTATTGTCAAAACATTCGTTGAAATATCTTAATTCAGGTTGCTTTATTTTTTTAATTGCATTACAACTCCTCAAACCCCATATTCCATAGGGTAAAACCAAAAATATCGGCATATTGTTCGATGGTTTTACTTACGGGAGTTCCCGCGCCATGACCGGCATTGGTCTCAATTCTAATGAGTACGGGGTTATTTCCGGTTTGTTTGGCTTGGAGTTCTGCGGCAAATTTAAAACTGTGGGCGGGAACTACACGGTCGTCATGATCACCTGTAGTAATTAGAGTAGCCGGGTATTCAATGCCTTCTTTTACATTGTGTACCGGAGAATAATTGTGTAAATATTCAAACATTTCCTTGGAATCTTCGGCGGTACCATAATCGTAAGCCCAACCGGCTCCCGCGGTAAACGTGTGGTAACGCAACATATCTAAAACTCCAACCGCGGGTAAAGCGACTTTCATCAAGTGAGGACGTTGCGTCATCGTAGCACCCACTAACAATCCGCCATTGGAACCTCCACGAATCGCCAAGTAATCGCTAGAAGTGTAGTTGTTTTCAATTAAGTATTCTGCGGCAGCGATAAAATCGTCAAAAACGTTTTGTTTTTTCATTTTAGTTCCGGCATCGTGCCATTCTTTTCCGTATTCGCCACCACCACGAAGATTAGGCACGGCATAGATTCCACCTTGTTCCATCCAAACTGCATTGGTGATGCTAAAAGCCGGAGTTAAGCTAATGTTGAAACCTCCATAACCGTACAGAATGGTTGGGTTTTTGCCATTCAATTCGATTCCTTTTTTGTGAGTGATAATCATCGGGACTTTGGTGCCGTCTTTAGAAGTATAGAAAACTTGCTTACTTTCATATTCTTCTGAATTAAAATCGATTTTCGGTTGGCGGTATAGCTCAGAAGTTCCGTTTTCAATATTGTATTTATAAATACTTCCCGGCGTGATGTAATTGGTAAAGGAATAATACAGTTCTTTTTCTTCCTTTTTAGTACCAAATCCGCCAACGCTACCAATTCCCGGAAGTTCTACTTCCCGAACTAATTTCCCTTCGTAATCGTATTGCTTTATCGCAGAAACGGCATCTTCCATATATTCAGCAAAGAAATAACCGCCACCAGTTGATGGAGTCAATACATTTTCTGTCTCCGGAATAAAATCTTCCCAATTTTCAGGATTTGGGTTAGTTGCATCTACGGTTACAATTTTTTTGTTCGGTGCGTTTTTGTTGGTAACCAAAAATAGTTTGCTGTCTTCATTTTCGATCACATAAGTATCGGTTTCGGTATCACCAATAATGGTTTTGAGTTTGCTATTCGGTTTTGATAAATCCTTTAAAAACAACTTGTTCCCGGAGGTTGAAGTACTGGCAGTAATTAATAAATATCGATTGTCTTCCGTCACGTTTCCGCCCACGTAGCGATGTTTTTCTTCTTCAGTATCCCCAAAAATTAATTCATCTTCTTTTTGTGAAGTTCCCAATTGATGGTAATAGAGTTTATGTTGGTCTGTCTTGGCGGAAAGTTCGCTTCCTTTTGGTTTGTCGTAGCTGGAATAGAAAAAACCTTCGTTGCCCTTCCAAGACATTCCGCTAAATTTAATATCGACTAAAGTATCTTCAATAATTTCTTTGGTTTCCACATTCATCACGAGCACTTTTCGCCAATCGCTTCCTCCTTCAGAAATAGAATAGGCTAAAGTTTTTCCGTCTTCCGAAAAACTCATTCCACCTAAAGACGTAGTTCCGTCTTCACTAAATGAATTCGGGTCTAAAAATACTTCTGCTGTAGAAGGATCTTCACCGGTTTTGTAACGATAAATTACATATTGATTTTGTAAACCATCATTTTTACTAAAGTAGGTGTAATCACCTTCTTTGTATGGTGCGCCAACTTTTTCGTAATTCCAAAGTTTAGATAGTCGGTTTTTGAGGGAGTCGCGGTAAGGGATTTTATGGAGATAATCGAAGGTGACTTCGTTTTGTTTTTTCACCCAAGCTTCAGTTTCTTCACTTCTGTCGTCTTCCAACCAGCGATAAGGATCTTTTACTTCGGTTCCAAAATAAGTGTTGACGGTATCTACTTTTTTAGTTTCTGGGTATTTCAAGGCAATTTCTTTTTGAGAGGGTTCTTCTTTTTCTTTAGAATCGTCACAAGCAACGAATGCGAGTGCAATAAGTGGGAGTAAGATTTTTTTCATGATCGTGATTTGTGCGGTCTTCAAAGGTAATGAATTTAGCATTGTCGAAAAAGATTAAGATTCTCTTTAGAAGCTTGGTAAACCGAAATTCTTAACTTTAGAAGAAACGAAGAAGATGATGTTTATTCAACCTGAAATACCGAAACCTGAAGAAACCCAGCCCAATCAAGAATGGGGCTGGTACACTTTTCAGGATTTTTTTGTTGCCAATTGGTTTTATATTACGGTGGCCGTAATTATCGCGATTATTGTTTTAATCTACGCTCGGCATAAAAAGAAGCAACGCGTGAAATATTACGAGCAGTTAAAAGCAGAAGAGGAAAAAAGTTAACAAGCTTAGCGGGTTTTTAACCAGCCGGTAATGCTTAAGCGTTTGTCGTTTTTCACTTGTTGAACTTCGTGTTCTAATTCTTGACTTTCAAAAATGACCACTCTTCCTGGGAATGGAAATAAATCGATAGGTTTTTCGATACCGTTTGCTTCAGTGTAAATGGTCAACTCTCCACCGTTTTCTTTTTTCCAAGATTCGTCGTTGAGGTAACATACGACCGATAGTTTTCTGCGGCCATCGTTTTGAAAAGTATCTAAATGGCGCTTGTAAAAAGTGCCTTTCGGGTAAACCGCATAATGAAATTCTTTATGCAAAATTCCCATAAAACAGGTTCTATTTAAATAATCGACGAGTTGATTAATTTTATTAAAATAGGTTTTTTCGGGCAAACCTGCTTCAGCTTCATTAAGCCATAAAATAAAGTCACCCCTAATTTCACGTTCAATGGTTTCGTTGGTTCGGTTCCCAATAGCCGATTTCTTGAATTGGTCTTCTTCGTATTTAGCGAGGAGCCCGTTTCTGATGATTTCAATTTCTTCCACAGAGAAAAAATCGTCGATAACGCTGTATTTCTTTTCTTGTAAATCTTCAATAATCCTTTCGTATTGGGTATTGACTTGAAAATCTAGTTCTTCAAAAAGTACTTCCATTTTTTATATGTTGAAAAAAGCGCGGCAAATATAAATTTTAAATCCATAGGTTGTTTTAAAAAAATTAACCCCTGTGCCAGCCAAGTTTATTGTTTAACTTTGTACTTTCATTTTAAAAATAAAGAGGTGGATATTTTAAAATTTTTGAGTGGTCCCGGATTGTTTGTCGTATTGGCGGTAGTTTTAATTGTAGTAATAGCCATAAATAAATTCAGAAAGTAATGAGCAAGATTAGGATTACCAAGCAGTTCAACTTTGAAACCGGTCACGCACTATATGGTTATGATGGTAAATGTAGAAATGTTCACGGGCATAGCTACAAACTAAATGTAACGGTGATAGGAAAACCGATTAATGATAAAGACCACGTAAAATATGGAATGGTGATCGATTTTGGAGATTTAAAGAAAATTGTGAAAGAAGAAATTGTCGATAAATTTGACCACGCCACCGTTTTTAATAAAAATACACCGCATCGTGAGTTGGCAGCAGAATTGGAAAAACGTGGTCACAATGTAATTTTGGTAGATTACCAACCAACCAGTGAACAAATGGTGATTGATTTTGCAGAAAAAATAATCAACCGACTTCCTGAAAATATTAGTTTACATTCCCTCAAACTACAAGAAACTGAAACTAGTTTTGCAGAGTGGTATGCAAGCGATAATTAATTTCTTAGAAATTTCAATAAACCTTCAGAAGTTAAATAACTAAATTCTCTTTTGATAAGGTTGAAATTTTTATCTAACAGAATTATTGCGGGTAAGATAAAAGTTTGATTTTTTCGACTGGCCAGCAACTTTGCTAATTGATGGGTGGGGTTTCTTTTTTCATTTACTTCCTCATTATAAAACTTTATGCCATCAAAAGTTATAGTGTCGGTAGTTTCAGCATTCATTTTTACTGCATAAAAATCATGGGATAATTGTTGAATCACCGCTTTGTTTTTGAAGGAATTCCGTTCCATTTTTTTACAATAGGCACACCAGTCGGCGTAGAAAAATATAAAAGTTGGTTTGGGATTTTGCTGGAGGGAATCTTCCAACTCTTCAAAACTTAACCAGTTGATTTCAGCTTGAGCGAACACGTTTCCTGCTGAAATCAATAAGAAATAGAAAAGTAGTTTTTTCATTTTAAACAGTTTTGAAAACAATTTATTTTTGCTACTCTGAATCAATAGTGAATGTATCGTCACCCTGAACCTGATTCAGGGTCTCATTAGCTCATAAGTTCCGATTAAGAACGCTATGAGATTCTATGTCAAGCACAGAATGACGAAAATAAAATTACTATAAATGATTACTGAACATTTTCGCTGTTTATAAATTATGCAAATTGCCAAACTTTATTCCGAAGAAAAAGGTTCTCGGTTGTGAGGGTCCGTAAATATAATCGGAGTCTCGGGTCGCGCCCGTATCAAAATCGTCTTGGTAGCTGTTGAACATATTTTTGATTCCGGCAAAAATATTCATTTGAAAACTTTCGCTTACATCAATGTGGTGATTCAATTTTAAATTAATATCGTAAAACGGGTTACTTTCCTTCAATTGTATAAATCCGCTATCGCTCACTACCAAAGGTACAGTCATTTTTCCAGTATAAGTTCCGGTAATATCAATACTTGATTCATCTAGAACCTTCCAATTGGTATTGAAATAGCCATACGTATTTGGGTTTCTTACAAAGTCTTCAATGACAATGTCAGTTTCAGCAGAGTTAGTTCCATCAGTTTCAAAAAGTAACTGATTTTCTTTGTATTTAGATTGCTGAATAGTTCCTCCCATTTGAAAAGTAAACTTAGAAGAGGGGGAAATTCCTAGTTCAAAATTAACTCCCGCAACATAAGCGCCACTACCATTTCTTACTTCTTCCAAAATAGAACCGTTGGGCAAACTTGCGCCGGTACTTACTGTGGTAAACGGATTTTCTAAATCGGTATAAAAACCTTCCAGTAAAAAGTTGATTTGTAATTTCTTAAAATTGCTGGAGTAGTTGAAGGAGGCCGTAAAAGCATTGGAGTACTCGGTTTCTAAATTTTCAGAAAGGATCACAAATTGCGGTTCACCACCAACAGACGAAATGTGCAAATCTTCATTAAAAGCTTGCGGAGCCCGAAAACCTCGCGCATAACCTCCACGCAAACGCCAATTTTCAGCAAAATTGTAAAGTACGGTAAGCCGTGGACTCAAAACGGTTTGATCAATTTTTGAAGTTCTGCTTACTTGTTGAATATTGTAATTTCCCTCTACATTTACATAATCCAACCTGCTTCCTACCAAAGCTGAGAATTGCTCCGTAGGCTTCCATTCATATTGGGCAAAAGTTCCCCAGGAATGCACTTCCTGATCGATATACCGATTGTAACCGGCGATGTTGTCTTCCGTATTGTTCAAATTGTATTCTGTCCCTACCGTTAAAATATCATTGTTTTTAAAGTTTCTGATAAATTGTCCGCCAAACAATAAAGCTAAATCATTAGTGTTTCCGTAAGCATTCGATGCGGTAATGGAATCCTGTTTGGTTCTTCCACCGCCTAATCCGCCGTAAAAACTTTTTCGGTCGGTATGTTGCCCGGACGTATAAACCGAAAAATTACTGGTTTTCGCGTCGTTACTAAATTCATAAGTAATTCCGCCCATTAGGGTATTGTGGTCCAATTCTTCCGTAATATCGGTTAAGTGAGGCGCTAGATCTAATTGGTCACCACCTCGGCGGTATTCTTCTATCGCAGTAACATCTAGTGTGATTTTACTGTTTTCATTCGGTTTTAAAAAAGATTTTGTGCCTAAGCTCGTATTGGTGAGTTCGGTGATTTCAGAAAACCCGTCACCATTCGCATCATAGCTGTCACGGTCCCGTTTCATTCCATAAACGGTAATACCGTTGCTTAAATCTTCACTAACTACACTCGCATTGGCATTAAAAGTTCTATCGGCCGTTTTCCCGTCAATCAATCCGAAATTAGAGGAAACCTCCCAAGAATTTAAAACCGGGTCTTTCGTGATTATATTCACCGTTCCTGCAATAGCATTAGAACCATAAAGTGCTGAACCGCCGCTTCGCACTACTTCAATTCTATCTAAAATAGAAGTGGGGATTTGTTCTAATCCGTAAATGCTATTCAAAGCGCTAAAAACCGCTCGACTGTTAATGAGAACTTGCGTGTAGCTTCCATCCAAACCGTTCAAACGAACCTGAGTAAAACCACAATTTTGGCAATTGGTTTCCACACGAACGCCGGGTTGATAGTTTAAACTTTCTGCCACAGCGATAGATTGCGTTGCGTTAAAAAGCTTCGGGCTTAACACATTCACCACGACCGGTGTTTTCTTTACATTCACCCGGTTTCGGGTCGCGCTAATCACCACATCATCTAATCCCAACATATCTTCATTAAGCTCAATACCTAAGCTTTTATTAGTATAATTGGCTGTTGAAATGCTTAACGTTTCTGTTTTAAAACCTACGGCTTGAACTTTTAACGTGTAAGTTCCCGGTTCAATTTCTAAAAGATAATCTCCATTGATATCTGCAGAAGTTCCTTGGGAATTCTCCTCAATACTAATATTAGCGAAAGGCACTGGTTTTCCTGCTGAAATAATTTTTCCTTTTAGGACAATTTTTTCTTGAGAAAAACCAACCACAGAAATTATAATTAGAAGAAACTGAACGATTTTCATTTAAATTAGTTTAGTAAAATATAATTTTTAGACAAAACTAAAAATTTGTTTTTGTTTAAAAAAATGTATTTTTGTGTGAGTAAAAAATTGGAATGACACTTTCTGAAGAAAATTATTTAAAGGCTATCTTCAATTTAGAAGAGCAAACCCCAAAAGGAGTTCCTACAAACGCGATTGCAGAATTGATGGAAACCAAAGCTTCTTCAGCTACTGATATGGTTAAACGTCTAGCTGAAAAGGAATTGTTGCAATACAAACCGTATCAAGGAACACGGTTAACTAAAAAAGGAAAGAATCACGCAGTAAAGGTGATAAGAAAACATCGTCTATGGGAAACTTTTTTGGTAGAAAACCTGAACTTCTCATGGGATGAAGTTCACGTAGTGGCAGAACAATTAGAGCATATTCAATCGGAAAAACTAATTCATCAATTAGACAAATTTTTAGGTTATCCTAAAACAGATCCGCACGGAGACCCGATTCCTGATGAAGACGGAAATATGGAAACGATAGAGAAGAAAGTCTTGGCAGAGCTTCAGCAGAACGATGAAGGAATTTGTGTGGGCGTAGATGATTCTTCTTCTGCCTTTTTAAAGTATTTAGATAAGTTGAATATCTCTTTAGGAAATAAGATAAAAGTTATTGAAAAAGAAGCATTTGATAACTCGATGGTGATTCAAGTGGATGAGAATACCCTTAGTATTTCAAGCTTAGCTTCTAAAAATATTTATATAAGAAAGACTTCTTGATATGAACAGTATAATCAATTATTTTGAAAGTATAGATCCGGTTTTAGCCGCACTTTATGCCACTTTATTCACTTGGGGATTAACAGCTATTGGAGCTTCATTGGTTTTCTTCTTTAAGCAAATGAACCGAAAGTTATTTGATGGCATGCTGGGTTTTACCGGTGGCGTGATGGTTGCTGCGAGTTTTTGGAGTTTATTGGCGCCGGGTATTGAAATGAGCTCCGGTGAAGGTTTTGAAAAAACTATTCCTGCCATCGTTGGTTTTGGTTTGGGAGCTTTGTTTATTTACAGCCTCGATAAAGTTTTACCGCATTTGCACGTCAACTTTAAAATGAGTGAGAAAGAGGGAGTCAAGACTCCTTGGCACAAATCTGTATTGTTGACCTTGGCGATTACCTTACATAATATCCCTGAAGGATTGGCGATTGGAGTATTGTTTGGTGGAGTCGCGGCCGGTTTTGAAGGTGCCAGTATTGGTGGTGCGGTTGCTTTGGCAATTGGAATCGGGATTCAGAATTTCCCCGAAGGTTTTGCGGTAGCGATGCCTTTACGCGGTCAAGGTTTAAGTAGATGGAAAAGTTTTAATTATGGCCAGCTTTCAGCAATTGTTGAACCTATAGCCGCGGTAATTGGAGCTTATGCGGTAATGACTTTCAAGCCTATTTTACCTTATGCTCTATGTTTTGCAGCGGGAGCGATGATTTTTGTGGTGGTGGAAGAAGTAGTACCGGAATCTCAACAAGATAAATACACCGATATTTCTACCCTCGGCTTTATTGGCGGTTTTATGGTAATGATGACCTTAGATGTTGGTTTGGGGTAAAATATTTATCTTTAAAGATGAAAAAGATACTTCTGCTTATTTCAATTATTTTTTGTAGTGGATTGACAAGTGCTCAACACCAAAATGATTCTACAGCAACTAAAAAAATAGAATCTCCCGTGATTGTAGTAAAATTACCGGAAGGTGAATCTTACAAATGGAAAAACTATTGCCTTACGTTTACTAAAATGCTTGCCGATTCTCGCTGTCCGTCTGATGCGACTTGTGTTTGGCAAGGAGAAGCAAAAGTGAAAATCAGTTTAACAAAAGATGGAAAGTTGATCGATTCGCAAAAAGTAGTACTTACCAATCCCGATCAAAACGGAACCTCTTTTAATTTAGGTGGAAAATCTTTTCGAGTATATGGTTTAATACCATACCCAACGTCTAAAATGAAAACTGAAGGAAATATTGATTATTATCTTCGTGCTGAAATTCCTTCAGAAGAAAGATAAAATAGAAAATTATAAATATCAGGCATTATTGTTTACTTCAATCCAATAGCCGTCTGGGTCTTGAAAGTAAACCTGTTTAATTCCATCTTTCCGGATATAATCTTTATTGGGTGAATTAACCCAATCTGAATATTCAATATTCAATTTCTCTAAGTGAGTAATAAATGAATCTAAGTTGGAAGTAGCTAAAGCAAAATGAACAGCCTTATTTATTTTTATTTCAGCATTTGGGCGCGGAATAAGATGAAGCTGTTTCCCTTCATTAATAGAGAGCCATCTAGTTTTGGAGTCTGAAGCAGTATTTTCAATTTCTTTAAGTTGAAATACTTTTTGATAAAATTGAACAGATTCGTTTACTTTTTTTACCGAAAGTGCTATATGATTAAAGGAAAAAGTAAACATTATTTTGTTTTAAATAGGAAAGAGAAAAAATCTAAAATTATGGAAGCTTACATTTTATAATTGAAAGTATCCCAGTTTTTTAATGACAACCACAATCAGATTTACCGCAAGCGCTTCCGGTATCGGTAGCTTTCTTTGGGCTTTTCCAAAAGAATTTTTTCACTAGAAATCCTAAGGCGATTAAAAAGGTTATAAAAACTAAAATTTCCTGTATCATCATCATTCTATTTTAAAAGTTGAAAGGCTGCTAATGCTGCTACATAAGCTATGCCAGACATTACGAATAATTGTAAAATTGGCCATTTCCAAGAATTGGTTTCCCGTTTTACAATAGCAAGCGTACTCATACATTGCATCGCAAAGGCGTAAAAAAGCAATAAGCTAATTCCGCTTGCAAAATTAAACAAGGGTCCGCCTAAAATCGGATTGGTCTCGGCAGCCATTCTATCTTTAATGGTTTTTTCTTCATCGCTGCCCACACTGTAAATAGTAGCCAAGGTTCCTACAAAAACTTCCCTAGCGGCAAAAGAACTTACAATGGCAATTCCAATTTTCCAATCGTAACCTAACGGTCTCACGACTGGTTCGATGCCTTTTCCCATCATCCCAATGTAACTATTCTCTAATTTAACTGATGCAACGCGGTTTTCAAAATCTTCTTGGGGTAAATTTTCACCGTATCGTTCAGTAACAATTTCTTCAGCATTTTCAAAATCATCGCCCGGCCCGTAGCTAGCTAACACCCATAAGATAATGGAAATCGCTAAAATGATTTTGCCGGCACCAAAAACAAACGATTTTGTTTTTTCAACCACATTAATCCCTACGTTTTTGAAAAGCGGGAGTTTATAATCGGGCATTTCAATTACAAAATAAGTCTTGCTTTTTATTTTTAAAATCTTGTTCAATATCCAAGCTGAAAAAACCGACATCCCAAAGCCCAGCAAATAAAGCAACATTAAGGTGAGCCCTTGTAAGTTGAAAATCCCCAGTACGCGTTCATTGGGAATAACCAAAGCGATAATAATTAAATACACCGGAAGCCGAGCTGAACAGGTGGTAAAGGGAACGACTAAAATGGTAATTAAGCGTTCTTTCCAATCTTCAATATTTCTCGTGGCCATCACCGCAGGAATGGCACAAGCTGTTCCTGAAACTAACGGAACTACACTTTTTCCACTTAAACCAAAACGTCGCATCACGCGATCCATCAAGAAGACGACACGGCTCATATAACCACTTTCTTCCAATAGCGAGATGAAGAAGAACAGAAAGGCAATTTGCGGAATAAAAATCACGATCCCGCCCAATCCCGGAATAATTCCTTCGGAAATGAGATTGGTGAAAACGCCTGGCGGTAACACTTCTTTGGTCCATTCGCCTAGAAGAGCAAAAGTCGTGTCGATTAAATCCATCGGGTAACTGGACCAATCGTAAATGGCTTGAAAGATTAAGAGTAAAATTCCGAAGAAAATAAAATAACCCCAAACCTGATGCGTCAATACCCGGTCGAGCCTAGAGCGTAAATCTTTGGCAGCAGTAATATCTTTTTTAAAGGTTTCTTTTAGAACGCCATTGATATATTGATAGCGAACAATGGTTTCTTTTTGTTGAAGCCTTTTTAGGTCGCTTTTTTCTTTGGTTTGAAAATCGGATGCTTGCTCTAGACTGTTCCGATTAAGATTTCCGAAGTTGACATCTTGTGTAATGACCAACCAAAGTTTGTAAAGTGATTGATTAGGAAAAGCTTTTCTCAATCTGTCAAAATAATCAGGTGCGATGGTAGATGCATTGACACAAGGTTCTGCAGAAATTTGTCGGTAGTTAATGATGAGTTCTTTTAACTCTTCAATTCCTGTTTTTTTGCGGGCACTCACCAAAGCGATTTTTGTTTTTAACCGCTCTTCCATCAATTCAACATCTAAAGAAATTCCCTTGCGCTCCATCCTGTCAGCCATATTAATGACCAAAATAGTTGGGATTCCTAAATCTTTAATTTGGGTGAAAAGGAGTAAATTCCGTTTTAGGTTTTCCACATCGCTTACTACAACAGCAACATCGGGATAATCTTTATCGTTTTTGTTGAGCAATAATTCAATAACGATATTTTCATCAAGGGAAGACGCATTTAAACTATAGGTTCCCGGTAAATCTAAGATGTGTGCTTTGAGTCCGCGGGGGAGTTTGCAAATTCCTTCCTTTTTTTCAACGGTAATTCCCGGATAGTTCCCTACTTGCTGGTTAAGACCGGTAAGGTGGTTAAATACCGAGGTTTTACCGGTGTTGGGATTTCCTATAAGGGCAACATTTATTTGTTTTGGCATTACTCTACAACTTCAATTTCAATCAACAGTGCCGTTTCTCTTCTAATGGCTAGGTGGCTCCCGTTTATGTTTAAATACAAAGGATCTTTAAACGGAGCGGTTTGTACCAATTCAACTTCATTTCCCGGTAAGCACCCCATTTCCAGTAATTTCAATGGAATTTGGTCGTGACTGAATTGTTTGATAATTCCGCGTTGACCTTTTTTTAGTGATGCTACCGTGAGTTTCAAGTTTTATTTAGATTGAATTTAAACAATGCAAAAGTACAGTAAAAATTATTCTTACAAAAACTTATTCAAATGAAGTGAAATTAGTGTTTGGCCTCTAGTTTTTTCAGCAGTTTCACGTCTTCTACCAATTGCTCTATAGCTTCTGGATTGGTACCGTCATAAAAGCCGCGAATTCTTTTTTCTTTATCGATCAAGGCAAAGTTTTCGGTATGCACCATATCGTATTTTCCACCGTTTCCTTGAGATTTGGCAACAAGGTAAGATTTTCTGGCGAGCTCATAAATTTCTTTTTTATCGCCGGTGACTAAATTCCATTTTTCATCCATTACGCCTTTCTTTTTAGCATAACGTTTCAATTGTTCAACAGAATCTATTTCGGGAGTTACGGTATGGGAAAGCAACAAGATTTCCGGGTCGTCTTTAAACTGCTCCTGAATTTTTACCATATGGTCGGTCATAATCGGACAAATGCTTTGGCAGGTGGTAAAGAAGAAATCGGCTATATAAATTTTATCCTGATAATCTTTTTGGGTGATGGTATCTCCGTTTTGATTCACCAATTTAAAATCTTTGATACGGTGGTATTTTCGCACGTATTGCACAGTAGTGTCGACCAACGAATTATTCACCATACTGGGCTGATAAATAGGTAAAGTAGGGTCGGGTTTGTATAGCTGATAGATAATTGAAATAATAATAACGGAAAGAATGAACAACACAATTCCGAAGAATTTATATTTCGCGAAAAACTTCAGCATAGTTCTGTAACTTTTTCGCAAAATTACAACCTATTGAGCAGATGAAAATTGATTTTGGTCAATTATTTGCCATACAAAGCACTATTGAAGTAACATTATTTTTTCTAAGCAATTCAAAAAGGTTACTTTTGTGCGATTTTTACATTAGAATATTGAAATTAAGACTATGAGTCCATTTGTTATAAAAGCTTTACAATTAATACTTAGTTTATCCATTTTAATTGTGCTGCATGAGTTGGGGCATTTTATTCCCGCTAAATTATTTAAAACGCGAGTAGAAAAATTCTTCCTGTTTTTTGATGTGAAATTTGCCCTTTTTAAGAAAAAAATAGGCGATACTGTTTATGGGATTGGTTGGTTGCCGCTGGGCGGTTATGTGAAAATTTCCGGGATGATTGATGAGAGCATGGATAAGGAGCAAATGGCCAAACCCCCACAACCATGGGAATTTAGAAGTAAACCGGCGTGGCAACGTTTAATTATTATGATTGGCGGGGTGACGGTAAATATTATTTTAGGTTTCCTTATTTATATGATGGTGCTTTTTGTTTGGGGAAGCGATCGGGTAACTTTTGATGATATTCCGCAAGGTTTAATGGCTTCTGAAAATGTTGAAGATTTAGGATTTCAAGATGGTGACCGTATTCTAACCATTAATGACGAACCTGTGGAAAGCCAACTGGATATTAATAAATATTTCATGGTAAGGGATGTGGAAACCGTGACGGTCCAGCATCAAAACGGGGAAAAAGAAACGATTAACATTCCTGAAGATATAGGCGATGAGCTTTTTCAAAAAGGAGATATGGAACCTCTTTTCCCAAAAATAAAACCCTTGGTTGCTACGGTTAGTGAAGGCAGTAATGCAGAAAAAGCCGGCTTAAAAGAAGGGGATTTGGTTTTAACCTTGAATGGGGAACAGGTAAATAGTTGGCAAGAGTTTAAAGAAAAGCAGAAAGCTCAAGATGGTGAAGCTTTTACAGTTAGGTTGAGAAACGAGAAAACGCAAGAAGAACGTCAAGTAGAATTACAAGAGGATAGTACTGGAGTGGTTGGAGTTTCTGTAAACCTTCGAAATGATATTAAATTTACCCATAAAGATTATTCCTTTGGAGAAAGTATAGCTCAAGGTTTTGATTATGCGTATTGGACACTACATGACTATGTCGCGCAATTTAATTATGTGTTTACCAAGAAAGGAGCTTCTCAAGTAGGCGGTTTTGGGGCGATAGGTAATATGTTTCCCGGACAGTGGGACTGGCATAGCTTCTGGCTGACAACCGCGCTTATTTCGATTATTTTGGCCTTTATGAATATTTTACCGATTCCGGCCTTAGACGGTGGTCACGTAATGTTTTTACTTTATGAAATGATTACCGGAAGAAAACCGAACGATAAATTTATGGAGTATGCTCAAATGGTTGGCTTCTTCATTCTCATTGCGTTAGTGCTTTATGCAAACGGAAATGATATTTACCGATGGTTAGTTGGCTAAAAAAAGATAAAAAATTATTTTGGTAAATTAAAAAAGTGCTTATATTTGCATCCGCTTAGGGAAATAAATGGTGTTTACACCAACTTCGTTAAAGCAAATTTATTGAAAACACTCCTCAGTAGCTCAGTTGGTTAGAGCATCTGACTGTTAATCAGAGGGTCGTTGGTTCGAGCCCAACCTGAGGAGCAAAAAACAAAACCAGTCTTTTTAGACTGGTTTTTTTATGGGTTAAAAAATAATTTAACTTATTGATTTTCAGTTTTTTATTTGTAATTCATAGATGTTGGGCAAATAAGTCGTCTCAAATTAATACTACATAAAAATCAAATTCAGGTATACATTCAGGTATACCATTTTTATTTTCAGGTATACCACTTTAAACCAGTCCAGACAAGCAATTACCTCTTTTTTGAAAATCATTCATTATGTATGAGCAAAGAATCTTAATCCTATTCTATCTACAGAAAGCTAGGATTAATAAAAGAAAGCAATGCCCTATAATATGTAGAATTACCTATAATAAAAAAAGAAAACAATTTTCAACTGGTTTATTTATTGAGCCTGAAAATTGGGATGCAAATACCCAAGTAACAAATGAAGTTCAAATAAATAATCAGCTAGAGCTTCTTGAGTCTGAAATAAGAGCTGCTTATTTAAAACTAAAAGTGTCAGGAAATCCATTCACTACTGAAGATATTTATAAAGAATTTAAAGGGGAAACAATCCGGACTAACTATGGTATTATAGAATACTATGATAAAATACTTAGTAAAAAACAAAAACTGATTGGCAAAGAAATTAAACAATCTACTTGGAATAAATTCTATTATATTTCTAATGACTTAAAACAATTTGTAAAATGGAAATATGGTAAAACTGACTACTTATTGAGAGAGCTAAATATGAGCTTTATTGAAGAATTTGAATATTACCTAAAAACAGAAAAGAACCATAAGCAAATTACAGCTAACAAGGCCTTGCAAAGGTTTAAGAGTGTCATTAGAACAGCTATAGGTGAACAATTGATAAATAGGAATCCATTTTATGCCCACAAACCTAAGCGTGTTTCAAAAAAAGTTATCTATCTAAATCAAAAAGAGCTAAGGCTTTTGGAAACTATGCCTATTGAGCAGGATAGACTTAATAAAACTAGGGACTGTTTTGTTTTCTGTTGTTACACGGGATTAGCATACAAAGAGATGGCTAAGCTTAGTAAAACCCATATTACTAAGGGGTTTGATGGTATGTTATGGATTCAAATGACTAGGGATAAAACAGATAAACTAATTTCAGTTCCTTTACTCCCACAAGCCAAGCAAATTATGTATAAATACTCAGGGGAAAACAGGAAGACTCTGCTACCTATAGTAAGTAATCAAAGGTTTAATTCCTATTTAAAAGAAATAGCAGCTATAGTGGGTATAGATAAGAACCTTACTCATCATATGGCTAGAAAAACCTTTGCTTCAACTGTATTGCTTTATAATGATGTCCCTATGGAAATAGTATCAGAACTGTTGGGGCATAGTAGTATTAAAATTACAGAATCTCACTATGGGAAAATAGTACAGAAGAAAGTGAGTGAGCATATCTTTAAATTAAATAAAAAGCTAGGGAAGTGATAAGCAAGTTTTGCAAATTTTGCATAAATTGTTTTTCTTGTAAGGAAATTGAATACAATGGAAACTATTTATCATTGGAATGATTTTGTAGATGGAGAATTTCAGATAAATTCTGATCCAGATATAGAAGTTTTAAGTCTTGATAAAGATTTTCAAGTCAATGAATTGTTGTATCCATTGTATTCTTTTTTCTTACGGAATTATTCTCACTTTAAACTACCTCCTAGTATTTATTCAAAGTTAAGATTGTTACTAAGAGAATTTAATTTAGAAGCTTTTCAAAACGAATTAATAATATTTGGATTAGCATTACAGTCAAAATTTAAAGATAGTTTTGCAATAGAAGAAGATGCAGTATTAGCAGAATTTAATACAGAAGCTAAGGATATGGAAAAGCTTCTCAAGGTTTTGAAAAAGTATATTTTCACTAAAAACAATTTAAACCTTCCTAAGATTTCTTTTACGCCTTTTAATAGTAAAACAATTTCTATTGATAATGGGTTGTTGGTTAATGATATTCTAAAAAGCTTATGTATTCAATTTGAATTAAATGCTTCTAATTTTGAACAGCGTAGCGAAGAACTGCTTATGCTAACAAAAAAAGTTATTCCAAGTAAATTTGATGAAAAAGTAAAAGTGGATTATATCAAAGCTTTGTTTGAATTTACTCAACGTAATTTAGAGATAAACGAATCAAATTCTTTAAAATTAATTGGAGTGTTTTTCAATCTCTTTCAAATTCCATTAAATAAAAAAAATCCTGAAATTTTAATATTTGAAGACTTACAGGATTGTATTAATGATGTTGATGTAAAAGCCTTAAAACATTATATCTCCCGACCTCCTTCCCTTTATAAATAGCTATTTGAAACAAAAAGCTAAGATTTTTTGACTTTTTCTGTCTCAAACTTCAAAATACTTAACCCGTAAATTTGTAGGCAGAAAAATGGGAATAATTTCCGTTTAAATTAAAAAGTAAAAAATATGAAAGCTTTAAAAAAAGAAAGAAGCATTTCTAGAGTTCAGAAACCAGTTCAATCTGGTATTTCGTGGACGAATGTTACTTGGAATCCGTGGAGAGGCTGCACTAAGGTCTCAAAAGCTTGTAAGAATTGCTATATTTTTAGGTGTTATGCCAACAAAAATATAGATGCAAAAATAGTAGCTAAGCAAGAAAGCCAGATGAATAAGCCTCTAGGAATGAGTATAGGTCAAAAAATATTTACCTGTTCAATGTCAGATTTTTTCCATAAAGATGCAGATAAGTGGAGAGATGAAGCTTGGGAGGTGATTAGAAAAACCCCACATCATACGTATTTAATTCTAACGAAAAGACCTGAAAGAATTAAAGACCACCTACCAACAGATTGGTGTAAAGAAAAATATGGTCACGTCTGGTTAGGAGTAACTGTTGAAGACCAAAAATCAGTCGAGAGAATTCATATTTTGGGAGATATACCTTGTTCAATTAGATGGGTGTCATTTGAACCGCTAATTGAAGCAGTTTATCTAACCGAGGATGAATTAAAGAAAATTCAATGGGGAATAATTGGTGGAGAGTCAGGTAAAAAGGCTGTAGTTAGAAAGTCTGAATTATGTTGGTTTGATTCATTAATATTTCAATTAAAGGGATATGGAATTCCTGTGTTTTTTAAGCAGTTTGGAAGCTATTATCATTATGACGGATTGAAATTGAAGGATTGGCACGGACAAAATTATTGTAAAAATTTTCCTAGTAGATATAAGCTAAGGGAGTATCCTATTTTGAACCACGGAGAAAAAATTATTAATAATTTAAAAGGATTTAAAGAAAATGAATAAAGTAAATATAGAAGAATTAGCAAGGACTGAGGGTTCATCAGCCTTTGCTTTAACCAAAAGTTCAAGATGCATTTCGGAAAGTGTGTATGAGAACTTGCCAGAACCATTAAATGAAATTTGTAAAAATTTTGAAGGAAGGGAAAGAGATGTGGTTTTTTTATCAAGTATTGGGGTTATCAGTTCTTGTTTACCCAATGTAGAAGGATTTTATGATAGGAGAATGTATAATTCAAATTTATATATTTTCATTATTGCCCCACCAGCATCAGGAAAAGGTGTTATGAATTGGTCAAGAAAGTTAGTGGAGCCAATTCACGAAAATCTAATTAAGGAAAGTAGAATTAAAATAAAGTCATTCAGAGAATCTAGTAATAATGAAAACGGAGAAAAACCAAAAGTTAAAATTAAAATAGTTCCGGGAAATACAAGTTCCGCAAAATTTTATACCCATCTTCAAGAGAGTGAGGAAAGTCTAATCATTTTAGAAAGTGAAGCAGATTCATTATCCAATATGCTAAAGCAGGATTGGGGAAATTTTTCAGATTTATTAAGAAAAGGGTTTCACCACGAGACTGTATCTATAAGCAGAGCTATTGAGGATAGATTTTTTGAAATTAAAAACCCCAAGCTTTCAATAGTTTTATCGGGAACACCAAACCAAGTTAGACCTCTAGTAGAATCTAAAGAAAATGGATTATTTAGTAGATTTATTTATTATTATTTTGAAGATGTTTCAGGATGGAAAGATGTAAGCCCTAATGGAAATGTAAATTCATTTGAGGAATTGTTCGTCAAAAAAGCTAAAGAAATAGGAAGCCTTTATGATAAGCTCAAAGAGTACAAAAGGGTCGAGGTGAAAATGTCACCCTCTCATTGGACGATATTTCAATTAAAAATGAAAAGTTTTGATGATACCATTATGAAAACAGGAAAAAGGGGCTTTGTGCCGGTAGTTAGAAGACTTGGAGTGATTGCCTTTAGAATGATAATGATATTTACAGTTTTGGAGAATAGAAATAGGATTTTAGATAACGAAAATGAATTGGTTTTGACAACTTCAGATAAAACATTAAAATTAGTTTTAGAAGTAGTCGATGTATTAATAGACCACTCAATAAGTGTATTTGATAAATTCGATAAAAAGTCCATCCAATTAGATATGCAAGAAAGGATATTAATGGCAGATTTACCTAAAAAATTTAAAAGAAGAGATGGGTTAGAAAAAGCAATAAAAATAAATATTCCAGAAAGGACTTATGATTCCATTTTGAAAAAATTAATAAAGAAAAAGGCAATTAGAAAACTTCATCACGGAAGTTATGAAAAACTAATCTAAACTGCAAAAATTGCAACTTCAGCAAAGTTTGCAAATTATGAAGGCGAGAGTTCAAGTTGAGCTCTCGCTTTTTTTATGTTCAATTTTAAAACTTAAATATTATGCAATTACGAAAATCAGAACGCAAAAAAGCCAAAATTAAATTGGCTCTCCAAGGAGCTGCTGGTTCAGGAAAAACCTATAGCAGTTTATTGTTAGCTAAGGGTCTAACTAAAGATGACTTATCTAAGGTAGCTATCATAGATACTGAAAATGGTTCAGCAGACTTATATGCTCACTTAGGTAACTATTATGTACTTACTTTAGAACCACCTTTTACCCCAGACAAATACATTAAAGCCATTGATGTCTGTCTACAAGCACAAATGAAGGTAATTATTATAGACAGTATTTCACACTGCTGGGATTACCTCATAGATTATCACGCAAGTTTAGCAGGAAATAGCTTTACCAATTGGTCTAAAGTAATGCCCTTACAAAAAGCCTTTGTAAACAAAATGCTGCAATGTGATGCCCACTTGATAGCTACAATGCGTACTAAACAAGATTATGTGTTGAATCAAAAAGATGGTAAGCACATTCCTGAAAAGGTAGGTTTAAAAGCTGTACAGAAAGATGGGGTAGATTATGAATTTACTATAGTATTAGATGTAGATATTAAACATTATGCTACTTCATCTAAAGACAGGACAGGTCTATTTATGGGTAAACCTGAATTCATAATTAACTCCGCTACAGGTAAAAAAATTTTAAAATGGTGTAATAGTGGAACTAATTTAGAAGAAGCTAGAAACCAGATTAAGAACTGTAGAGATATTGAACTTTTAAGGCAATTATATATTCATTATAAGCCTTGGCGTGAGCTCTTGGAATATGATTTTAAAAAGCAAAAAGATGAGCTACTAACCCAAGAAATTTTATTAAACCCTAAAAACTTTAGTCAAAATGGAACTTCAACAAGTAACTGACAATAATGCATTCACTAGGATGATTAATTCAACCCATCACTCTGACAGGGATATACCTGAATTCAGGAGAAGTCCTTTTGTGGAAGCAAATACAATAAAAACCAATATCAACCATCTGCGCAATGATTGTATTATTCCAGTATTCAGTAAGGACAATGAAAAGACTATAGCTCATCAAGAGTTTATTGAAGCAGTACAGGAAAGTGTAGCTAAAGCTTTTCAAAGGGAAACTATTCAGAAACCTGAAATAAGAGTGTCACACCAAATTAAAGGTAGAGTGCCTTCCGCAATTCATAAGTCTGCTAAAGAACTCCTAGAAAATGAAAGGACTGTATATTATGAAAGGATGGCTTTTATAATCAGGATACCTTCTATACTATCTACAATAGATGGAAATAAGGTATCTCTTACTGTAGGAGGAGTCAGGGCATATAATCAAGAGAATTTATATAGTAGGAAGACCTATGAGAAGTTTAAATTCTTTATTGGATATCCAAATTTGGTATGCTGTAATTTATGTGTATCAAGTGATGGCTATGTGGAAGAACTTAAAGCAGATAGTTATACAAATATGTTAGCTAAAATAGATGAGGTGATTCAAAACTATAATGCACATCAGGACTTAGCTAAGTTAGAAGACTTAACTAATTATGACCTTACAGAACATCAATTTGCTCAACTCATTGGAAGGGCTAGGCTGTATAACTATTTACCTAAAAAGAAAAGAAAATTAGTGCCTAATTTATTATTAAATGATGGGCAATTATCTACTGTAGCTAAAGATTATTATAATGATGATTCATTTTGTAAAAATGAAAGAGGGGATATTAGTCTCTGGAAATTATATAATCTTTTTACCCAAGCTAATAAGAGCAGCTATATAGATACTTTCCTGAACAGGAATGTGAATGCTTTTGATTTTTCAAGAGGACTCACTAAGGCTCTCAATGGTAGTGAAAATTACCATTGGTTTTTGAGTTGAAGAATGCCACCTCAATTAATTTTGAGGTGGTTTTAATAAAATTATTTAATCTATAGAGTTAATTCAATTGCATTATTTGCAGAAGCTCTTAAATGTCTATGTGTAAGCATAGCATCAAAAATATCAAGAGATTTTTTTATATATTTTTTGTTTTTTTTAGATTCCAAGTTTAACTTAGAGTAAATAGCCAAAATTAATTGTACTGGCTCATTATTATAATACCCTCTACTATGACTAGGAACTTTATTGAAATTAATATTTTCAACTAACTTTAAACATTCTTTTGGATAATCTTTGACACATCCTAACAATAAATCTAAAAAATATTTAGGTTCCTCTCTACATAAATTAGTTTTTGAGTATTTATTTAAAAAAGAATAGAGCTTTTTAAAATTACCATTATTTACTTTTCTTAAAATTAAGCCTGAATATCTACTTGCAAATTCTTTGTCTTTTTGATTTAAGAAACTATTTAAGATATATAAGCTTTTAGGGTTTATCTTTCCATCTTTACCCATAAGATTCTTTTCTGCCATCTCTAGAGCACAAAGTTTAGCTTCTTTACTTTTTTTAATAAATCTATCATATAACTTTTTATCATTAATTTTATCATTCATCCAACTCCAAACAATAACATAACAGTTTTTGTGTAAGTTTTTGTGAAGCATTAGGTCATTAAAATATGAGTGCATTTTATTGTGATACTTATTATTAAAATATTGAGAAGCTGTTAATGAATTTTTTAAAAGTTCAATATTATTTCCATCAACTAATTTCATAAATATTTTAAAACTCCTTTCTATGTCTAAATTATTTAAATAAGCTACACCTTGAAGGATTGCTACTTTAACTGACATTTGAGAGTCATTAGTAGCTTTTTCAACAGTTTCAAAAATTAACTCTGAAAACGCTGTATGTTCGTAACACTCTATTATTTTCTGAATAGCAGCACCTCTAACACTATTTAAGCTATCAAGCAAAGGGTCATTTTCATTTAATGGCTTCTCAGGATTTGAATGGTTTAGAGCATTAATTTTCAAAAAATTTATTATATCTTTATCTATTAACTTATTCTGTATTAAATATCCTGTTTTCCAAATTGTGTACAAAGTGTTAGGAGTATCTAAATCTAGGTTTATCAATTTCTTATATAGTATTTTTATTCTATTGGGGTCAAATTCCCCTTCTATTAGTCCATCAATTCCTGATGACAGATAATCTACAGAAACCCTTTCATCTTCAAAAAAATTGAAAATAAAATCATAGAATTTAATGGGGTTTTGTTTTACAGTATCCTTAAAAGCTCTTGAATGTTCTGTTTTACCACCTTTAGGTCCGTGTCCTTCCACATAATCATCATCAAATTTCAATATACTTTTTTTCCAACTTCCTAAGTTCATATTTAAATAAGCAGATTCTTTCAATGGAGCTCCTACACCATAAGTAGAAATAGTTGAATGGTCTAGTGCTTTATTTGCATCTACTTCTTTATATATCCTTTTTAATTCTAGGTATCTTTTTTTTAGTTTATTATTACTGTTTATGCCTTCTAACGGTATTAGACATAGGAATAAATATAACTTTTTACCATAGCCAGAAAAATTAACTTTTTCATTGCCATCTGAATCTGTGTATTTCCAACTTCTTAAGTCATAAGGATATTTAATTGATAATAATATATCAGTAAGTTTTTCTTTTTGAATATAAGAGAAGTACAAGTATGAGCTACCTATAAGTTGTCTTATATATAATTGAAATAGGTTGTCATAAGCATTCAGTCCATTTTTAGAATGGATTATGCTAATAAGCTCAAATATCTCATTAATATAATCTTCAATGGCTTCTTTAAAAAAGAGAATGATTAATCCTACGATGTGAATTGAATTTGAGTTTTTATATTTTTCATAAAAATTTATAATATATTGTTTACTCTCTTTTTTAGAAACCAAGTGTTTTAATAAAAATTCTTGAATAAATATGTGCCCTTCTGTAGAAGAGCTTATTCCATCATAAAATTTATTACAAGTATAATATGGAGAGTCAATTTCTATATAAAACTGTGGTTGTTTATTTTTATTAATTACTTCTTCATAAATGCTTAATAAGAAATTGAATGTGTTTTCTGAGGATAAACTATACATTTTTTTTATTAATTCTTCTTGTTCGTGTGGGAATTCAATAGAATACCAAAATTCACTTTTATTGAAGTCACTAATAAATATTGGTTTAGATTTTTCAAAAACATAATTAGGAAAGTATTCAAATATTTTTTCCATTGTTTTATAATACCAAAAGTTATCTCTTCCTTTTGGTTCCTCTTGAAATGGAAGATAATTTTCAAAGTAAGTTAGCATTCTTTCATCTTCCCAATTATCCAAACTATATAAAATTCTTTCAATGAAATTATTCTTATCTTTAAAATCAGGTAAATTATGTAAATGGGTAATAATTTGATATGGAGATTTATTTATGTTATTTCTAAAAATCATCCAAATGGTATTTCTTTTTTCTTCAATCACTTTTTCGTAATTAAAGTTTTCAAAATAATTTGATTTCAAGAATGATTGTTTTTTATATAATACAAACAAAGAATTAAATAAGTTTTTCTCAAAGAATAAATACTTCTCAGCAACTTTATTCTCTATTAAATATTCTATCCATTTTTCTGAAAAAACTGAATTAACGAATACATCTTCATATTTTTTCTTATTTAAAATATAAGTTTCTAAAAGTTTCTTTTCTTCATTTGTAGGGTCAAAAAATCCTAAATTGCTGATGATTAAAGATTTTAAATGAAATCTATACTTTTTAGATTTTAAAATATTTTTGATATATTTTATATACTTTCTGTGGTTATATTCTCTCAGATATTCAAATACCATTTTAACAATTGACCTTATTTCAAGATTTTGCTGGTTTTGATTGAGGTAAGTAAAAATATCATTACCATTTTCCACAAATTGTCTTGAAAAACAATAATCATAAAAAGTTTGATGAAAAAATTGAATATTGTTATCCTCAATAGTAAGCAGCTGATTACTTAATAAATAATTTAATTCAGGGTTGAAATTGGTTATGAATTGTTTTTTAATAATAATCTCTTGTTGCTCATACATTTCAACAGCTATTTTATACAATACCTTATCTAGCTGTAATTCTTTTTGATTTAAAACTAATGAATTCCATAATTCATCATATAAATCTTTTAATGAAGAGAGTGTGTTTAAGTTTATTTTATTCTTATTTGGGAGCTTACAGAATATTTCCAAATGGTTAGGTGTTCTTAATAATTCAATTACTTTTTTAACTGAACAACTTACATTAAACTTGTTGAAAGTTTTTTGAACATCTCCCTTACTTAAAAGAGAAGTTTTTATATTCTTATATTCACTTGATTTATATATGCTTAATTCTGCATCATATTTTAGGTCAAAGGTTCTAGAGGATATAATTATTCTGATATCTTTTTCATCTGTTAACTCGTTAATAACCCTATTGTAGGTCTGTATATTTTCCCTGCTAGATGATAAGGTTTGTGAGAGAGCGTCTAATTGGTCAATAATTACAATTAATTGTTTGTCATAAGTATTTAAAATTTCTATTATTTTTGAAAAAGTAATCTTTTCATTTAGAAATAGTTTATTTTCTAATTCTTTAGGTGTTTTAGCGTAATACTTATCTGCTTTAATACCTAAAATTAAATAGTTTTCATTAACAAGATTTTCATATACATCTTTTAAAATCACAGACTTTCCTAAACCCTTTTCTCCTTCAAGAATTAGAATGTTTTTTTGATTTTTTTCTGAGTTTTTAGTATGCTGTTGTAAATCATTTTTAACCCAATGAATGATATTTTTAGTTTCAGTTCTTTCAATATGAGAAGTAGGGTCTTTTTCAAAATAATTTTTAACTTTTAATAAAAAAGTTGATGCCTTTTTAATACTCTTTTCTAATTGATTTAAGGTTATATCATTAGTCAATTTTTCATGAATTTCACCAATCTTAATTGAGTCTTCTTTTTCAAAGGCTGAATTATATAAATTATGCTCATTTAATAAATCAATTAAATCATCACCATCTATAAGATTAATAAAATTATCTTTTAAATTATATTGTTTAATCATTTTACTTTTCCAATTAACCCACCATTTATTTTCATTTAGGTCTAATGTGCAAAAAACACATAAAGACCATTTATTCATTTCATATTCATTAGATTCAATAGCAGTTTTAAATGACTCTCTAATTTGTCTTTTTTGTGAATCTCCAAAATTATCAGGAAAAAATTTGCATTGTATTACATGAATAGGTTCTTTACCTATATCTCCAATTAGTACATCTATACCACCATCACCTTTATTTACTTTTACAAGTCTTACATTTTTTTTATGATATATTTTCTTAAATAAAGTTCCACAAATAGTTTCAAACCTATCTCTTGCTCCAGATACATTATGTGTCTTAATTAATGCAAACCAATCATTATTCATATAAATCTTATAAATTTCACTACTAATATAGCTAACTATTACTTATAAAACCTCCTCCTTTAAACATGGAATAAAATTTTATAAAATAAAAAATTTTTGGCAATCCTCTCTCATGCAAGGGTCTCTATAATAAGTCCCCCCTCACTTTCAAAATGGGAAACACCCCTACACTTTTATATATAAAAATTAAATTTTAACGTAGCTTAAATATAAGAACATTTTAAGATTTACTTCTAGTCTAGAATCTTTCAAGCTTTAGTTGTAAGGTAAGTTATCTATTTATTCTAATGTAGTTTAGTCTTTTACTCTTAATAATTGGTTATAAATCAAGGCTTCAAGTAATTTTTAATCCCCTCACTCACCCCCACTAATTACCCTCTCTTATTCTTGGCAGGAAAAAGGTTCTTGTCATCTAGGGTTATTAAAGAATCTAGTTTCAAGGTGATAGCTGAAATTAGAAGTTCTTTTAGTAGTTCTAGGATATTATTCAACTCAAAAATTTATTACAATGGTTAGAATCATTAACTATCAAAAAAGACAAGCAGAGGATGGAAGGGAATTCTTTGCACTAGAAGTTTCAGGAGGAATTGAAATGGTAAAAAGCAAAGAAACAGGACAATTCTATGCAACTTCAAAGAAAACTACACTTCCTTCTACCTTTGATGAAGAAACTTGTAAAGCTTTAATTGGAACTGAAATGCCAGGTAAAGTAGAAAAGCAGGAAGTAGAACCTTATTCTTATGTAGTTAAGGAAACAGGAGAAGAACTAATACTTCACCATAAGTGGGTGTATGTTCCTAATGAGGAAAACACAGAAAGTAAAAGTATGGCTACAGCATCTAATAATGCAATGCAGCAACTTGTAGAACAAGCAATGTAAAACCTTTTAAAAATCCATTTCTCGTATCACTATATATAGTAAGTACGGGTTTTGGATTTTTTTAAATTATTTTAGTTATGAAAATTTCAGAAATAAATGTTTCCTACGTAAATGAACATAGTGGGAAAATTAAAGCATCTAATAGTAAGGAAGCATATTCTTTAGCTATAGGGAATTGGAATATGAATAGTATTGAGCTACAAGAAGAAGTGAAAGTAATACTATTAAATAGAGCCAATGGATTAGTAGGAATCTATAGTTTATCCAAGGGGGGTATCTCTGCTTCTGTAGTAGATATTAAATTAATATTGAGTGTAGCTCTAAAGGCTGTAGCTTCAAACATTATTATTGTACATAACCATCCAAGTGGAAATTTAAAGCCTAGTGAGGCAGACATAAGCTTAACCAATAAATTGAAAGTTGCAGCTAAAACTGTAGAAATAAACTTGCTAGATCATTTAATAATTTCAAAAGAGGGATATTATAGCCTAGCTGATGAAGGGGATTTGCAATAATTGCAAACTTTGCAGTTTCTGCAAAATAGAGCATTCGAGAAAGTATGGATAAAAGTCCAAAATTGAACTTTTTATAGTTTGTCTATAATTCAGACATTTAATTATATAGCTATTTCTTGAAAGACGTGACCTATAAATTACTTCTTAGTTGATGTAGAAGAGTTAGCAAATTTTAAACCTTAGTAAATTAAAGGTTTACAAAGCAAAACTAACTAATAGCCAAAATTTTTTATTTTTATAAAAATGAAAAATTTATGAGAGGTAAAGTAATAGCGAAGTTTTCAAGTGATTTTAACTTGCCTATTAGAACAAAAAAAATTCCCATACAACAAGTATTAGATTATTTGCTTAAAAATGATACTACAGAGTATGGTGAAGTTTTTTCTTCTAGATATAACTTTTCAAAAGAGGATTTTGATACAGTTTTAATGAATAACTTAGATGAAGATTCATTACAAAAAATTGATTTGATAAAAGAAAACCTTAATTCAATATACCATAGAAATAGGCAGCAACTAACTTATGTATTGCCGCTTTTAAGGAAAATAATTAATGATTTTCCAAAATATATCAATTTTACTTCAGCTGAGCCCATAATCATTACGGATGATTATGATATACTATTACCAGACTTTCAAAATATGAAGTTAGAGTTTAGTCATTTAACCAAAGCAGTATATATCTTATTTTGTAGATATCCAGAAGGTATTAATATTAAGGAGTTAAAACAATATGAAAATGAATTAAGTAGTATTTATTTAAAAATATCAACTCAATTAGATTATGATACTTTAATGACTAGTATTAAAGAACTTGTTTCAACTGAAAGCAATGCTGTTTATACGCATATTTCAAGGGTTAAATCTACTTTACGTAAAATAATGGACACCCACATAGCTGATAATTATATCATTATGTCAGAGAAGTTTGGTTCGGATTTCAAATACATTCCTATATTATATAGGAAAAACTCAATTGATAGTGAACAACTTTAGCTGCAAATTTGCAAGAATCAAATAACAGTTTAAAAGTGTCCTATATTTGTTCAGTAATTAAAAAAACAAATCAGATGGCTAATAATTCACTTAAAGAAACTTCAAGGGCTTCTGAAATTCTATGCAAGGTATATAGTGTAGGGTTAGTCCTTCCTGACTCTATTCTAGATACATTAGTTGTATCAAATTCTCCTTGAATTTTACCTGCCAAGTCTACTTGGGTTAAGCCTTTTTGCTCTCTTAACTGTTGAATTCTTTTACCCGCAATTCTCAGTAAATCTGACTTTTCCATACTTGACATTTTTGACAAGTCAAGGAATGAGTTATATTTGTTTTATTTAATGTCGTATATGGCAATATTTTATTTCTAATTAATGTTTAATTATGATTTGGGTGATAATAATTTTAGTGGTTGTAGTATTTTTTATATACAATTTATTTGAAGGAAATAAAGACATAAAAAATGTAGAAAGGTATGGTGGACTTGAATTGAAGTACGGTGTTTTGATTCAAAAGATTATGTCAAATGAAAAGTTTAAGCTAAGAAGCATAAACTCAAACAATTTAGAAATTGGATATAGTTTCGTTGGAGGTGGATATGTTATGTTTAAATTGATTGAAATCTCTGGTCATTTAACAATAAGATATGAATCAAAAGATATGGTAGATGGAATACAAAAACTGGCTTGGAAGTTTGAAGAATTTGATAATCAGTCTGGTATGTTCGACAGGATTTCTAAAGATTTAGCTATACATAATCTAAAGTTAAATGGCTTGAGTGAACAAGAAGCAAATAAAGTCTATCAGGATACGGTCGAAAAGAATGAGAAATCAAAGGAAGCATTAAACAAAACCAGTAGAAATAATGAAAAGAATGATTCTGTTGATGACTTACCTTGGTGAACCTTGTAATAAATAAAATGCTTACATTTTTAAAAACAATTCCTTATAAACTAGAAAAATCAGTTTGGATCTACAATTGTTAGAAAATCACACAGACAAATGCTTAATTCAGGATTCAAATTTTAAAACCCCTAGGTCAGATATTTACTTAAATGGATTATCTATAAGCTTAATAGAGCTAAATAAAGAATACTTTTTATTGGAAATTTCAAAAACTCCAAGTTTGTCAGTTATTAATTAAAAATATTTACTTAGAAAAAAATTTAAGGGTAACTTCTAAATTAGATTCATTTCAAAATGAAAACTATTAAATACTAATCTTACAAAATTTAAATTATGAAACGAATTTTATCTTTACTAATAATTAACCTAATATTCTGTCAAGTCTCATTTTCTAAAAGCAACTCCCACTTATTAATTGATAATGAAATTTCACAACAAAAAGAAAATATGGCTTTAGTTGACTCAGCCATATCTGAGGCTAAAAGAAAAAGAAATACGGGAGAAACACAAACAGATATATTTGGGGGAACAGGTGGTGCTTCTAATCTAAATAACATTTCATACAGGAATTTTAAAGGCGGAAGATATTTGGAAGTAGCAGAAGAAGAAAATTGGAGTGTATATAGCCCTCCTAATGATATGGAATCTAGGTATCAAAAGTATTTAGAAAGAAAAAAGAAAGAGCAGAATGTTCTATATATATTAATTGGAGTTGTAGTTATAGGTCTAATAATTGGACTTATATACAAGCGAGAAAAAATTAGTGAAATTACCAACTAAATAAAATCAATGTGAATCCTATACCAGAAAAAATAGAAGACTTGGGGGAGTGGATAAATCAAAATAAAAATAACTATTTAAGGAATGTAGATAGTAGTATATGTAACAAATGGAGAGATTATTATTACTATAATGAAACTCCACTTCCTTGTTGCTGTAAAATACGAACAGGAGATTGTATTTTTCTAGAGTGTTTTTATAAAGTTGAGTATGCAAAGGAGTTGGTAGACAATAAAAAATTATATATTAGTGCTTTAAATTCTTATAAGGCAATACAACATAACTCAGCTGCTATAATGGAGTGGGTTATAGACAATGAGGCACTATATAATAATGTAATTCATTTAAATCCTCAAATAAGAGTTATGACTCAATTATACCCCCACAAGAGTCATTATATAAAACTACCCCAACAAGAACTAAAAGAAATCCTAGAATTTAAAAATGTTTTTATTAAGCATTTTTATTCAGAAGAATATGAAAATTATTGAATACTAATCTTACAAAATTTAAATTATGAAACGAATTACCTATTTATTATTAATTTTTTTAATCTCAGTCTCATTTTCTTGCTCTAATGATGATGATGATAATGGAGAAGTAGATAACTTAGAAAATTACACAATAGAATATATTTTTGAAGGGAGTTATAGTGCAACAGGATATTTAACATTCTCAAGCTTTTCTGGCAATAACTTAGTAGAAGAGGCAAATTATGATAATTTTCCAGAAGATGAGTTTACACAGACAGATGAAGTCTTTGTAGAGTCCGCAAATGTCATAACTGGACAAATAAAAATTAATGATTCTAATATGAGTTTTAGAGGAAATGCAACAATTAATATTATAAATTCAAATGATGAGGTGGTTGCAAATATTGAAGGAGAATATCTTAATACAGATACCCCTCAAGTAACTAGTTATATTGATTTAAGTTACAATACTGAAACAGGTCAAATTAATATTGATGGAGAATATTAATTTACTGTAAAAATAAATTTTAAACCACCTATATTCTAGGTGGTTTTTTTATGCCCAATAATTATGGATTTAGAAGATTTACCCTTTAAAATAGGGATGCAATATGAAAATTGGGAGTTTGATTTAGAACCTGTAGAATTTGCTGAATACTATGATAAGTATATCTATATAAAAAGTGATTTTTCAGAATTATTAGGTTTTAGTGTTGTAGCTAGTTATTTGTATTTTAAATTAGATATTTTATTCAAGATTGAAATATTTTTTAAAATAGATTCAGCATTGACTTATCATCTATTAGCACAAAAATTGAGAGAATCTTTTAACGAAGGTAGCAAAGTCAGTATTGTCAATAATAAGTTATTTGAGCAGTTCTGGCTATATAAGGGAGCTAAATTCTATTTGAGAAACTACCAAAAACAAAAATTAATAAGTTTAATAATTAAATAATTGTATAACTAAAGAAGAGTCTAAATTGCATTTTGGATTAAATTTTAAGAGTATACATCTGTATATTAGATTTTTATGAGTAAAAATACGAGCCCAACCTGAGGAGCATAAACAAAAACCAGTCTTTTTAAGGCTGGTTTTTTTGTTTAATATATTTTATTAAAATATTGATGCTAATCTTATTCTAAAAATATGTGTAAATACATATTTTTATTTACTGTCTTTATAAATTAAACAATACTTCTAATATAAAAACTAAGGAAAAATAGAGTATGGCAAGCATACTATTCTCTTTATAAATATTTATTTAAATCAGATTGCAACTTTATTGCGTACTTAATTTTATAATTTTAACATAAAAAAACGATTAAAGGTTTTTTTATTAGATAAAAGTTTCTTTACATTTGAAAAACAAACATTTTATTAACATAAATTATATTTATTATGAAAGAGTTCTAATTATAACAGTGGCTCTTGTTAAGAATTTAAATAGTTTTATATTATTAAATCCACTCTAATCCATTACAAAAACTATATCAACTAATAAACTTAAACTTTATAACTATTAATTATGAAAAATAGAATATTTAACATATCAATTACTTTATTACTGTCAATATTTGTATTAGTTTCTTGTTCGGAAGATTCTGAAGAAATTTCATCCAATCATTCTTCCTATGAAACTCAGTCAAGTGTGAGTATAGGGAAAACTCAAGATAATAATGCAGTAGGTTCAAGCCAACCAAATTTAACTTCCGCTGATATAGGTAAATATCATAATGAAGCTATAAATCTTTATTATAGAAATGGAGGAGGAAGTGGCGCTACCATTCAGGAAATTCAGGATGAAATAATTGTTGTAATGCAGCAAGCTTACCCTACATTAATGAAAGACTTTAAAATTAGTACTGATTATAATTTTATTAGTGCTTACTATGGGGAGAAGTCTATTAATCCAACCCAAAAAAAAGATCTAGTTAATGCTGGCTTAAACAAAATGGTTTCTGAAAAAACTATTACTAGCAACTTTGCAGATGGTATAAAAAATGTAACCTTAGTGAAGGATACCTATACAAATAAAATGAAAATGCTGAATTCAATCAAGGTAACGAATAATGAAGAATCATATCTGTTAGATACTTATAAAGAAGTTTTAACTAATTCTAATAATCTATGGAATGATGGAGGTACTCAATCGGCTAGGCTTAAGTGTAGTTCTGGAGTGATTGCGGCAGATGCAGTAGGTGCAGCGGTTGGTTTATTTGGAGGTCCATTATGGTCAATCATACAAGGAGCTGTTGTTTCTATTGCAGTGAATGAAGATTGTTAATCTACCATTTTCTATATATTCGAAAAAGATAGTAGGTAATCCTACTATCTTTTTTTGGTATATTGTGTTCAAAACAAGATTATAGTTTAGATTCTTCCGAGAAAATCCATCTATAGATTGTGAATAAATTTAAATAATTTTACTGTGTATTCTAATTTTTTGGTATAAACCCATTCTTGAACTCATGTTTCTAAAATAGAAGATAATAGAATTGGATTCTCTCTTTAATTTTAAGGTTTTTATATAGAAAGGAAGCGTTTGATTCTTTAAACTTCGGTCTACATCGACTTAAAGTTCAACCAACAAGTCTGCCGCCTGTTCGATGGTAGGTTCAAAATCGTGAGTCGTATTGGGGGTTTCTATGATTTGCCAGTTAAAAGTAGTGTTGCTTTCCTCAGCTATGGTCGCTCCTAGATTATAAAAATAATAAGCACGGTCATAACGGTTATCTCCTTGCTGATCTACCGTATTGTTATGCCGAAGTGCCGGAGAATTTGGATCATTATCCAATTCGCCTATTTGAATAGTTAACTCTTGGGCGAAAAAGTTAGTCAAATCTATACCAACAAAGCTATGGTTTAATCCATAGGGGAAATCTACAGTAGAGTCGGGTAGCGTGTACCAACCTGCAGCTGAAGCTACTATTTTTTCAACATGGGCTTGGGGTTTAAACAGTAAAAAACGATGAGCAAATTGCGCTCCGGCCGAATGCCCGTAAATAGAATAGTTCGTAGAAGTATTATCGGTCAAAGATTTTATTTTATCAAATAGCGGTTCAATCAGGGAGAATGTCCATTGCGATTCATTATTTAAAGTAGCCGCAGAAGGGTGGTCGCCATCCTCAAAAACATTTCCTAAATTATAACTATCGCCACCTGGGAAGTAATTATCAGAAAACTCAGGAACTACCAGAATCAAGTTTTTTTGGCTGGCTTGAGCAATCCAAGCATCCCGATATTCTGCAGCATTTCTTCCGGCACCGTGAAACACAAATAAAATTTTAGTTGTGGGAGTAGCATTGGCAGGAATGTGGTAAAACACATTGATAGGTTGGGAAGCTAATGGTGTGTAATCATTAAAAATAAAAGCTCCGGTTCCTGAAATTGAATCTTCTGTAGTATCGCTAGAAACATCATTGTTGTCACAAGCAGTAAAAAATGCTAATGAAAGGAGGAAAATAAAAAACTTGTTCATTTAAACTATTCATTTTAATTGCTGGCAATTTATCTATAAATCATCCCTACCAAACCCTACCAGTTGCTATTAATTTTAAAGACCAATTTAACTAGTTGTAGATTTAAATATTTTCGCCATTTCGGCAATCTTTTTCGCAATGACCGGCTTCCTCACACACGAATAGCCCAAAATCAATCCGTTTTTTTCTTCACTTACAAAGCATTTGCTATAAGGATGCGCAATAATATTTTTATCTGAAAATTCCTTTGCCAGTTTTCTGTCCGAAATATGCTCTGGAAGTTCCGTAAGTAAATGCAAACTTCGGGCTTCCGAAGGAAGTACTTGAATAGAATCAGCAAACTGTCCTTGAAAAGTTTTCAAGAAAACTGCTTTCCGTTCTTCAGCCACTTCAACTACATTTTTAATATGTTTATATAAATAGTTTTTTTCAATAAACTGACTCATCACTACTTGATTGGAAGGTGAAACAAACCGGTGGGAATGTTTCTGCAAGGCTTTAATAACGTCTAGTAAATAATAAGGCACTACCATATAACCCAATCTTACCGATGGGTGAAGCAATCGGTTAAAAGTTCCCAAATATACCGTTCGCTGTTGCTGGTCTAAGCTGAAAATAGCTTCACTTTTAGCTTTCCAATTACTAATTTCATGATCGTAATCATTTTCAATAATCATCGCTTCGTGCTTATTCGCCCAATCCAGTATTTCCAGCTTTCTTTGTTGCGTCATTTTAATGCCGGTAGGATAATGGCTAGAAGGAGTAAGATGAATTAATTTTGGTTGTTCGTTAGGCTGAAGTTGTAATTCGTTAATTCGAATCCCTTCCTTATCTACCGAAACCGGTTTTATTTTCGCTTCCAAACTTCTAAAGATAGAATGCACATTAGGGAACGTCGGGTTTTCCATCACCATCGTATCACCGGTATTTAAAAGTGCATTTCCTACCAAATAAAGCGATTGTAGCGAACCTGAAACAATAATTACCTGATGATGGTCACATTTAATTCCGCGGATGAGGTTTAAATAGGTCGCGATATTCTTTTTTAAAGGCTCAATCCCTGAAGAATCGGAATAAGAAAGCGCAGAAGATTTAATATTCCGCCAATACAAATTAGAGAGTTTTTTCCATTGGTTCACCGGAAAAATATCCAAGGGAGGCAGTCCCGGACGGAAAGCGACAAATTTTTCAGAAGTGCTGTTAATCAACGAAACATTTTCAGAAAAAGCCTTTCCTTTTTTAGAAATCGACGGATAATTGATGCTTGGGTCAATTTCATCGTGGGGGGAAAAACTAAAGTCATGATCTTTTACCCAATAGCCCGAACCTTTTTTCGATTCTATAAAGCCTTCTAAAATCAATAATTCGTAAGCTTTAATGATGGTACTTCTGGAGACCGAGAGTTCCTTGGCCAAAAGTCGGGTAGAAGGCATAAAGGTATGTGCGGGAATATCTTTCTGTTCGATTTTAGATTTAAAAAACTCGCAAATCCTTAGGTACTTACTTAAATCGGCTCGGTGAGTTGTTAAATCAAAGTCTTTCAGTACATTATTAATGATAAGGTTCAAATTGGTATGTCTATTTAAAATTAATTGGTATGCTAAAGATAGACAAAAGTTTCATCTATTTGAATTGAATTATTCATAAAAACACAGACGGTTTTTTGAATATATAATTTTTATAAGGTTTAATCTTTACTAAAATATTAGATTATGAAAAAATTTATCACATTTAGTGGGTTGCTTATAAGCCTCTTCCTTTGGAATGCTTGTAGCACCGATGACGTGGAAGGGGGAGAGCCCATTTCGGATTCAGAATTGGTGGAAATCCCCGATACTGCTTTTGGGGAATATATGCTCTACAATGAAACGCCCGGTATTTATTCTGAAGTGGAAAATGATGAAGTTCATTATTATTTAGACCCCGATGAAGTCGGCGTAGTAAGCGAGCTTTCGTTAAGTAAAACCAGTAGTAATGTAGAAGCTCTAGTTCAAGCAGGTTTGGCAACAGCCGAAACAAAAATTACCGATCTAACCGGAATAGAATATTTTGTGGGACTTCAACATTTAGTACTTACCTCAAACGATGTAGAAGAACTGGATCTTACCAATTTAACCGGATTGGAAGAGTTGGAGATTAACTTTAACTTGATCGGTAATTTAGACCTTTCTAATAACACCGCTCTTACCTTGTTGCGCTACAAAGGAAGTTCTAGTGCCGATGAAACCCAAAAGCTTTCTAGCCTAGATTTAAGTGCCAATACCCAATTGCAGCATTTGCACCTGCCCAGTCATAATTTTGTGAGTATCGATTTAAGCAATAACCTTCAAATTCAAGAACGCTTGGATATGAGCGGAAACCCTGGCCCTGATGGAGATCCTGATACTCCCGATATTGTGGTTCCCGATCAAATTTATAATCAAGTACCGGAAGAAAGCAGGTTAGGCGTTGTTTCTGATGCCAGCGTAGCCACTACCGTTTATTTATCGGTAGATGAAACCTTGATTGCAGAAGATAGCGGAATGGCAACACTTACCGCTTCCCTAAATGCGGCAAGTAATGAAACCGTAACGGTGGAATTAAATTTTGCCGGAAACGCAACCTTAGTTACCGATTATTCCGTAGAGAGTGAAACCATCACAATTCCTGCGGGTGCTAATGAAGTGAGTGTAGAATTAACCGCTATCCAAGATACAGACGTAGAAGGAAATGAAACTATTGAAGTAAGCTTAGGCAATATCACTAATGCGGTGGCCGGGGAAAACCAAGAGGTAACTATTACCATTGAAGATGACGATATTGAAGTTTCCTTAATCTTAAATGAAATTCTATATGACCCTTCGAATAACGATTTAGACGGAGATGCCAATGGAGATGGAGTTTACGCTCAAAACGAAGATGAATTTATAGAACTATATAATGATTCTTCTTCTCCCTTAGATATGAGCGGATTTAAAATATTTGATACCGAAGCTTTAGATAACGATACGCCAAGACACGTAGTCCCTGATGGAACCGTAATTCCAGCTCACGGTGTGTTGGTCGTCTTTGGTGGGGGAACACCTACCGGAAGTTTTGGCGGAGCCGTCGTACAAACCTCTTCTACCGGAGATATGAATTTAAACAATTCGGGAGATATTCTTACCGTACAAGATGCAGAAGGAGCGGTAGTCGTTACCTTTGATGTTGAACCCTATTCCAATAATCCCAACGAGTCGTACACTAGAAATCCAGACCTCACAGGAGATTTTGTTCAACATGGAGATATCAATGACATACTTTTCTCTCCAGGGACAAGAATAGACGGAACCTCATTTTAATTAAAAAATTTATTTGAATGTCAGCTTTAGGACCCATCATCGCAGTAGTTTTTATTGTACTTGTCGCCATACTTCTCATCAAGAAGTTCTATCCCCACGCGGTATTGTTATTTGCCGGACTGGCGATGTTGGTGGTGTCCTATTATTTAAATTATCCGGTTCCTGCATTAACCGAACCTACCGGTTTCTTTGGTTTCGACTTGTTCCGCTACATCAGCGATTCTTTTGCCGAAACCAATGCAGGCGTCGGGTTAATGATTATGGCCATTGGAGGTTTTGTTGCTTATATCGACAAAATAGGTGCTTCTAAATCTCTGGTGTATATCGCCCTAAAACCTTTGTCGTTATTTAAAAAACGACCTTATATCGCCGCGTCTTTGGTGATTCCCATTGGGCAGATCCTGTTTGTGTGTATTCCATCAGCTGCTGGTTTAGGACTGTTGTTAATGGCTTCGGTATTTCCCATCCTAATCAATTTGGGAGTAAGTCGCCTTTCTGCGGTTTCAGTGATTACCGCTTGTACTGCTTTTGGGATTGGACCGGCTTCTGCCATTACTGCCAGTGCTACAACGATTATCGACCAAGACGCTATTTCGTTCTTTTTACAAGATCAGATTCCGTTGGTGATTCCACTCAGTATCTCGATGATGGTCACTTATTATTTCGTGAACCGCTATTTCGATAAAAAAGACCAAAAAGAAGGTAAGCCCTTAGAGAAAGTTGAAAAACTGGAACTCACCGCGCCTTTGTACTATGCTATTATTCCGGTGCTGCCTTTAGTCCTACTGATTGTTTTTTCAGAAATATTCAGCTTTTTTAAAACTCCGATAGTATTAGACACCACCACCGCAATGTTCATTAGCCTTTTTATAGCGGTTGTTTTTGAGTTGATACGAAAAAGAAATTTCAGGGAAGTGCTCGCTTCTTTAAAAGACTTTTGGAACGGCATGGGGAATATCTTTAAAACCGTAGTGACCCTTATTATCGCTGCCGATATTTTTTCAAAAGGACTCATCAGTTTAGGATTCATTGATGGCTTAATGGACTTATCCCAAGGCTTAGGATTTGGTGGCGTGGGAATTGGAATTGTACTCACCGTCATGATTTTCTTGGCTTCTATGTTGATGGGAAGCGGGAATGCCTCGTTCTTTTCTTTCGGGCCGTTAGTTCCTAATATCGCTCAGCAACTCGGCGTGAAAAGCAGTTCCATTATTTTGCCTATGCAATTATCCGCTTCTATGGGTAGAACGGTTTCTCCCGTAGCCGGAGTATTAATTGCCGCGGCAGATTTAGCCAAGGTTTCTACCTTCTCCATTGTCAAACGAAACCTTATTCCGCTGGGCGTGGCTTTAATCATCATGTTAATCTATCATTTTATATAAAAATATATGCTCACACTTATAAAAAATGCAAACGTTTATGCGCCAACTCCGCTAGGAAAAAAAGATATCCTTATCGGTGGGGGAAAGATTTTGGCCATACAAGACCATATAGAAGAAAATTCTGCGATCGCTAACACCTGGGACGCTCAAGGCAAAACCCTTACTTCCGGTTTTATCGATCAGCATGTTCATATTATTGGCGCTGGAGGAAAACACGGCTACGAATCGATGACCCCGGAAATTATGATGGGAGAATTTATTTCCTGCGGAACCACCAGCGTAGTTGGCCTGTTGGGAACCGACGGAACCGCGCGTAGCATTAAAACACTCTACGCTAAAGCCAAAGCCTTGACCAATGAAGGCATTAGCGCTTATATGTTTACCAGCTACTTCAGCATTGACCCGGTGACCATCACTGGTTCTATTCAAGATGATATGGTGTTTATCGATAAAGTCTTGGGCTGTAAAGTTGCTATTAGTGACGAACGTTCTTCCTACCCAACCGCAACCGAATTGCTTAGGCATTTACGCGAAGTGCGCGTAGGCGGACAGATTTCCGGTAAAAAAGGAATCCTGCATATTCATTTGGGAAGAATGAGTTCACAAATCGATATTTTATTGGAATTGGTAGAGAAATACGAATTCCCTATCGAGAATATTTCCCCAACGCACGTAGGACGAACCAAAGCCTTATTTGACCAATCCTTAAAATTTGCGGAGCTGGGTGGAATGATTGACATCACCACCGGAGGAACCAAATATACAGATCCTTATAAATCGGTATTGTACGCATTGGAAAAAGGAATTTCTATCGACCAGTTAACCTACAGCAGTGACGGGAACGCCGGACTTGGGAAAAAAGACGAACACGGAAATTTAATAGGCTTTACCAAAGCTCCTATTCATTTAAATTTTGAACAAACCCGGGCACTTATTCAAGAAGGCGGTTTACCTATAGAAAAAGCCATCAAGCTCATTACCGTAAATCCCGCTAAAAATTTAGCCTTAAAAGAAAAAGGAAAAGTAGCGGTAGGTTTCGATGCTGATTTTTGCTGCTTAGATGACGACTTTAAGTTAACTGATGTTTTTGCCAAGGGAAAATTAATGATGGAAGACCATCAAGTTCTTCAAAAAGGAAATTTTGAACATTAATCAATAGTGATGAAAGCTCTAAAATTTATAATTACTATCTGTTTGCTAAGTGTTCCCATATGCGTTTCCGCACAAATACACTTAGATAAATATAGCTTTGGCGAAGGGCTTAACTTTTCTGGAGAGAAAGGCTATTCCATTAGCTTGGAAGGTTATGCTCAGCCCTATGTGGAAGTGAAACGCTATTTAGGAACTGACGATACAGAGTTGTACCAACGCTTTAGAATGCGTCGGTTGCGGCTGAACCTTAACGGAAAATCGGAAAATGAAAAGTTAAGCTACCGGTTAAAAGTAGATTTAAGTGGAACGCCTGAATTTGAAATAGAAGGTGATGGTGCCGGAACTTTTCTACTCGATGCGTATATCTCTTATGATATCACCGATGATGTTTCGTTAACCTTCGGACAGAAATCAACACCCACCGATAACCGGGAATTACGCATGAACTCCCAAACGCTACAATTGGTAGAGCGCAGTAGGGTGACCTCAGCTTTTAGTACCATACGGGAATTTGGCCTTTTTGCCGATGCAACCTATAGGCTTCGTGGCGGTTCTTATTTAAAACCTTCCTTAGCTATTACTAATGGTGACGGGTTAAATGTTTTTGAGCGGGACCGTGGTGGACTCAAATACGGCGGAAGGCTGGACTTTCTACCCTTTGGCCTGTTTACCTATTTTGGGCAATTCCGTCAGGTAGATATGGTTCGCGAACTCACCCCTAAGTTAGTAGTGGGAGTAAACTACAGCTTCAATGACGGAATGAGTAGCCGGCGGGGAAGAGCCAGCGGAGATATTATTTACTTGAATGATGATGGTGAAGAAACCTTGCCCGATTATACCAAATACGGCATCGATTTTCTCTTTAAATACAAAGGCTTTTCCATGATTGGGGAATTTGTGAAATCAACCGCGAGTGTCAGTAACGATATTACCCAACGCGTAAGAAACGACGGTTCCATCTCTTCAAGTTTTGAAGTGAACGGTATTCAAGATGTTGAAAATTATGTAAAAGGAAGAATGATGTTGGGCGAAGGCTACAACATTCAAGCCGGTTACCTGTTTAGGAATTTAATTTCGGTAGATGCCCGATACACCCATTTAAAAGCCGATGAACATTCGTTTTTAAACAACGGCACGTTTTATAACCGACCCAATTACTACACCTTCGGGGTTAGTAAATATTTAGCAAGAAATTACGGAGCCAAGGTACAAGCTTCCTTTACCTATGTCGATGCCGCACCGGGTTCTAATGATATAAATGGAAATCCTATTGATGGAAACGAATGGATTGGCCGACTCATCTTTTCCATCGGATTTTAAATGTAATAGCCATGAAAAAATTATTCATAATAATCATTATCGGATTCAGTTCTTTTTGCTCAGCGCAAATGCTCAATCCGCAACCCAAAGAAGTCACCGAGAAGTTTTTTCCTGATTTTAAAGTGGAAATCAACACGCCGGCTTTTCAAAAGAAAAAAGGCTTTACCACCTATGAGGAAATGATGAATTTTCTGCAACCGCTGGTTGAACAACATTCGGAAGTGGTGGAGTTGAAATTTATTGGAGAAAGTCAGAAAGGATTTAAAATTCCGATGCTTACGTTCAATAATTCAGCTTCAACTTCAGCAAAAGAGAAAGTAAAAGTTTGGATCCAAGCAGGAATTCACGGCGACGAACCCGCCAGTACCGAAGGCGTGCTGTATCTTATTCAGCAATTATTAACCAATAAAGAATACCAGGACTTACTGGATAAGCTGGAAATAGGAATTGTTCCTATGGCAAACATCGATGGTTTTAACGACCAAGTGCGGGATGCTAAAAATGGCTTGGACCTGAACCGTGACCAGACCAAATTGAATGCTAGCGAAAGTATTTACCTCAAACAGGCCTTTAGCGATTTTAATGCGGAAGTAGCTTTAGATTTTCACGAATATAGAGCTTACAGGCGGGATTTTGTCCACTATCGCGAATATGGCGTGACCAATCCTTATGATGTGATGTTTTTGTATTCAGGGAATTTAAACGTTCCGAAAAACTTACGGGAATTCACCGAAGATACTTTTGTAGAAAACGCTAAAGCTTTACTAAAAGAAAACGAATTACGGCCCTACAATTACTTTTCTACTACTGACTGCCAAGGTTATACCTGTTATAATTTAGGCTCGGTAAATGCTCGTTCCAGTGCTACTTCTTATGCCTTGGGGAATACAGTTTCCAGTTTAATAGAAGTGCGCGGCGTGGGCTTAGGAAGAACTTCTTTTAAACGCAGGGTAATGACCACCTTTTTAGTCGCCAAATCTTATCTAGAGACTGCTTATAAACATCCTGAAAAAGTGAAAAAGGTTATTGAACAGGCGAAGAACACTAAAGGGGAGGTGGTTGTCAAATCGAAACGGAAAGTTTCTAGAGAAGAAATGAGCTTTATCGATTTGGCGGAAAACGAATTGGTCACTGAAGAAGTAATTTTACGCAATGCTTTAGCATCTTCCGCGACTTTAACCCGGGAGCGACCTACCGCCTATTTAATTTTGCCTACGCAAGAAAAACTTATCAAACGCCTCAAGGTATTAGGCTTAGAAGTCGAACAGCTTTCTTCCTCCAAAACTTTGGAAGTAGAAAACTATGAAATCATTGATTATTACCGGGATTTACACAAATACGAAAAAGTTCATCGGCAACAAGTTTCTGCAGAAACCCATAGCGTTACCAAAACTTTTCCCGAAGGAACTTATGTAGTGTATCTCGATCAGAAAAATGCTGGTCTGGCCATCGAAACCTTAGAGCCGGAAGCCGCAAACAGCTTTTTGTCGTACGATGTGATTTCCACCCAAAAAGGCGAGGAGCTCCCTTATTACAGATACTTAATGTCCCAAAAACTTTAATTAGAATACTCTCATCATGAAAACAACGATAACATACCTCTTATTTTTCTTGACCCTTGGAATGATGGCGCAAGAAAACGATAGTATTGTGAACTCCAACACTGCCGATTTTGAATTGGGGAAAGGTTTGCAGTTTAATTTTGAAGACAATAATTATCAATTTAAAATTAGTGGCTTTATTCAGCCTTCTTATTCCTATCAAAAAACGGAAGATGTGGATGGCGATAGTCAGTTCAATGCAAAACGGACTTATTTTAATCTTGGCGGAAAAGCACTAAAAGAAAAAGTAAGTTTCTTTATCCAGACCAATTTTAGCCTTTCAGATCCCTTATTAGATGCTTGGGTGGCATATCATCCTGTTGAAAATATTCACATTACGGTAGGACAACAACGAACCTTTACCAATAACCGGGAAATGACTTTTGATGAAGATAAATTCCAATTCACCACCCGAAGTTTGTTGAGTACCGAATTAAGCAATACCGGACGTGAATTTGGAGTGTTCGTGGACGGCGAATTTTTGTTAGGCTCGGTAGGCTTGCATCCGCAAGTAGCTTTAACTTCCGGAGATGGAAGAAACTCCTTTGGTGCCGATTCGCGCGATACCGATAGGGGCGGACTCAAATATGGCGGTCGATTGGATGTATATCCTTTAGGTTACTTCAAGGAAGGAAATGACAACTTTACCGCAGATTTACTCCACGAAGAAAGCTTAAAAATGGTGATCGGTGGTGCCGCGAGTTACAATGATGGAACTAGTAACGCCGTGGGAGAAGGCCATAACAATTTTGTGATTTATGAAGAAAATGGAAAACCCCAATTACCCGATTACCGACAGGTATATGCGGATATCCTTTTAAAATATCAAGGGTTCTCTTTCTTAGCGGAATACGCCAATGCTTCGGCAACCGGATTGGAAGAAACCTTTATTAACGAAGCCGGAACGGTGGCTTTGCAATCACAGCAAATCAGTAGTTATTTAGCCTTGGGAGATGCCTATAACTTGCAGGCCGGTTACGCGACGCTTTCCGGGTATGCGTTCGATATTCGTTATGCCAGTATAAGTCCTGAATTTGAAGATTATACCGATTCGGTATTAACCGATAGAAAAGCTTATACTTTAGGGCTTTCTAAATATTTTAAGGGGAACGATTTAAAAATACAAACCGCTTTTTCTTCCATCGAGCAAAATGACGTAAACACTTTTCAAGCTGAATTAGTTTTACAAGTTGTTTTTTAATCGATTTCTGAAAAATAATTAGTATTATTCCAAAGAAATAGAAAATGATTACTTGTTGGTTATCCAAAATTAGTAATCCATCAATCTATTGTCACCCTGTTTTGTCATACTGAGCCGAGTCGAAGTGTAGTTTCAGGGTCTCATTCAACTGATGTTCAAAAGAGGATGAGCTTCTGTGTCAGGCACGGAATTACGAGATGATAAATTGCAGATGATAAGATTATTTTTACAAAACTATGTTTAAAGCCTTAAAAGAAAAGAGTGGACTCATCGCGAAAGTATTGGGTCCGCTTGTTTTTATAATCATACAATTGCTAGGAACGCCCAAAGGCTTAAGTCAGGAAGGCTTTAATCTACTGGGCGTCACTTTATGGATGGCCATTTGGTGGGTTTTTGAAGCTGTACCCATTGCCGTGACGGCCTTGTTGCCGGTGATTTTATTTCCGTTGTTTGGGATTTTGCCCCTACAGCAAGCCACTGAACAATACGGACACAAGTATGTGTTTTTGTATATGGGCGGTTTTATTCTGGCCATCGCGATTGAACGTTGGAATTTACACCGAAGAATCGCCTTACAGATTATTAAAGCCATTGGTTCTAAAGCTTCCTATTTAATTCTGGGTTTTATGGTGGCGACGGCTTTCCTTTCCATGTGGATTTCCAATACCGCTACCACGGTGATGATGTTGCCCATTGCGATTGCGATTACCAATCAGATTAAACAAAATTCAGCTGAAAACAATAACACGTCTTACTTTTCTAAAGCTTTGATGTTGGGGATTGCCTACAGTGCTTCCATTGGCGGGACGGCGACTTTAATCGGTACGCCGCCTAACTTGGTCTTGGCGGGAGTCTTGGAAAACACCTACGGTGTAAAAATCAGTTTTTTTGACTGGATGAAATTTGCTTTGCCCGTTTCTATCATTTTATTGGTGGTTTGTTGGAAATACCTCACCTCTTTTGCTTTTAAGCTGAAACATTTAAAGTTTATCAATAGCAAAGAACAGATCAATGGGATGCTGAAGGAAATCGGGAAGATTTCTTATGAAGAAAAAGCGGTAGGTGTTATTTTTCTACTCGCGGCACTTTCTTGGATTTTTAGGTCCTTACTCGAAAAACTGATTCCCGGCTTGGATGATACCATTATCGCCATCGGGGCCGCTATTTTACTTTTTCTTATCCCCACGAAGAAGCGGGACCGAAAACTCCTCACTTGGGATGAAGCCGTAAAAATCCCTTGGGGCATTATTATTCTATTTGGCGGGGGAATGGCTTTGGCCGAAGGTTTTACCTCTACCGGATTGGCCAATTGGATTGCGGGGAAAATCACCTTGTTTGAAGGCGTTTCGCTCATTGTATTAATTTTATTGCTTTCAGCGATGGTCAACTTTTTAACCGAAGTTACTTCCAATTTAGCCACGACGGCGATGCTGTTGCCTATTTTAGCGCCGGTAGCCTTGAGTTTTAATGTACATCCGTACTTGATTATGGTGGCGGTGACCCTATCAGCTTCCTGTGCGTTTATGTTACCGGTAGCGACGCCGCCCAATGCAATTGTGTTTGGCTCCGGCTATTAACGGATTCCCGATATGGTAAAAAAAGGCTTTTTAATGAATATCATTTCCATCCTTTTTATCACGCTGGTGATTTACTATTTTCTACCGATTGCGCTCGAACTGGATACGATGGAATTCCCAGAGTTTTTGAGGTGAGGGGAATGAATTTGATCTAGTGGCGATTTATTCAGTTAATGCATCTATTATTTTTAACTTAAGTTCCTCATTAAAATCATCTTCCAGCAATATGGAACTAATTATTTCCTGTAATAATTCTTTGTGAATTTTATTATCAGCTACATAGACTGCGATATTTTCCATTTCAATAATGAATTTATCAATACAATAATCAATTCCATTTACTTCTAAAAATATGCTCCCAAAGCAATAGAAGTTCTTTTGTTACCGTCATTGAAGGCGTGAAATTTATTTACTGAAAAAACAAGATGAGTTAATTTGTCTTCAAATTCTGGATAGTAAAGGTCATTTTGAATGTGTTCTAAAACACTTTCAACTTTTCCTATTTCAATAACTCCAGAACTTCCCCCTGAATTTTCTATTATAAAATCATGTGTTCGTATGGCGTGTTCAATATCAAAATAAATATAGGTTTCCATTATCTATTTTTTAATCTTTTAAACACGTCTATGTTGTTTAGAATTCTTTCTTCTAAATTCATACTTTTCTCTCCAAGAAACTTATCAAATTCCTCTGTGGAAAGATGGGTAATATAGTTTTTTAATTTTTCGTGTAAAGCATCTCTAAAAGCCATATCTCTACTTGCCATTAATCCTCTTACTTTTTCTCTTAAGGGTTCGTAAATAGAATTTGTTAAGCTTTCAAATTGGTCAAATAATGCGTTAGTTTCAGAAAGACGTAATTTCCTTTTTTCTTTTTCAGAATGTTTCTTCAAAAAGTCTGCAAATCCATTTTCGTAACTTGAGATTAAATCTAAAACTTCTGAATACATTGTTGACCTAACACTTTCTTTATTTTTTAGTTTTAATATCTGTCGATACTCTTTAGCATCTTCTTTGAAAATACTTTTATAAACTTTATTGGTTAATTGAGCATATTTAAACTTATTTGACTCCACATAATTATCCAATGCATCTGTAAACTCTTGCCTATAATTATGTTCTTTTAAAGCACTGGAAAGAAATTCTTCTTCTCTTTGATTTATATATTTTGTACTTCCTCCAAGCTTTTTGTTTATAGCATCGATTACGATGTCTAATATAAAAGCCCGTAGAAGCTTTGCCTTTCCACTTTCGGTTAATAGCATTCCTATATTTAGAAATGCTCGAAAGGTAAAAACACCTAGAGAGGGCGTTTTCTGTAGTGATTCATCTATGTTGACGACATTCATGTCGTTAACATAGGCTATTTTGAACTCTTTCAGACGATTATGTTTTAAAACTTCATAGCCTGATTCTTCAAATTCAGCCTTGTTTTTTTCTATATACCTGTCTACAGTTCTCTCATCAATTTCAAAAAATTCGGCTACTTGCCTTTTAGTAAACCTATATTTACTTTCAAACATTATACCCGGAAAGGAAATTTCATCATAAATGATTTCTAACGCATAATTATTATTGAGAATATTTCTTCTATGTAGATTAGATGTAGTTAAATCTTTCTTCATTTTATAAAGTTATGACTATTTATGCTTATAAATTAACTTCTGAGTTAGATTTATAACTTGTCTTCTCAATACCTCATTTATGGCGGCGTTGACCCTATCGGCTTCTTGTGCGTTTATGTTACCGGTGGCGACGCCAGCCACCCAATGCGATTGTGTTTGGCTCCGGCTATTTGCGGATTCCCGATATGGTAAAAAAAGGTTTTTTAATGAATATCATTTCCATCCTTTTTATCACGCTAGTGATCTACTATTTTCTACCCATTGCGCTCGAACTGGATACGATGGAATTCCCAGAGTTTTTGAGGGGAAAGTAGAATTAGCTTTATGAAAGAATAAGCGTAGAAAGGAATAATAATTTTTAAACAATCTTCAGTTAGGGGTTGGCTGCTGATTTTATTTTTTTCGTTTTATTTTAGAAGGGTATTGTCTGGTATCAAAAACGTCTGCAATTTTTATAAAACCTGCTTTCTCATTTACTGAATAAATTAATTTATAATTTTTGTAAACTAAGTAACGATATTCAATTTTTCTTTCTCTAAGTCGAATTTCTTTTTGACCAATAAATGGGGAGTTTTTTAAATTTTCCGATTCTAAGATAATCTCGCGGACAAGTTTATTGGCAACTTTTATACTTGCATTTTTTTTATAGTATTCGTAAATTTTATCAAGTTCAATTTCGGCAAAAAGAGACCAAATTACTTTCAATTTCATTTACTCATATTTGGCTAATAGTTCGGAAGTTGATTTGTATCGATTTTCTTTAAAATCTAATTCAGATTTTTCAATTCTATCACTTAATTCCTTTGCGCTCATAGAATCAGTTTGGCTATTCTTTTGCTCCCTTTTTAAAAGCTTTTCAAAACGTTCAATAGCTTCTTCACTTTGAATTTGAAAAAATTCCATGACGAATTCTATTTTTCTTGTCTGCAAATCCATTTTACTCAACTTTTTATCAAATATAATGAATTTTCTAATAACGTTTGTTGTTGCTGATTTTGTTGCTCTCAGCGATGGTCAACTTTTTAACCGAAGTCACTTCCAATTTAGCGACGACGGCGATGCTGTTGCCTATTTTAGCGCCGGTAGCCTTGAGTTTTAATGTACATCCGTACTTGATTATGGTGGCGGTGACCTTATCGGCTTCTTGCGCGTTTATGTTACCGGTGGCGACGCCCAATGCGATTGTGTTTGGCTCGGGTTATTTACGGATTCCCGATAGGGTAAAGAAAGGTTTTTT
>NZ_RXOM01000063.1:0-14818 GCF_008692195.1 Salegentibacter sp. R32 | reverse complement strand
ACTTTTAGGAAGTATTAGAATAGAAGCAAGTGAGAATTATTACATAATCTTCTTCATTTACTCATATTTGGCTAATAAGTCAGAAGTGAATCTGTATCGATTTCTTTTAAAATCTAATTCAGATTTTTCAATTCTATCACTTAATTCCTTTGCGCTCGTAGAATCAGTTTGGCTATTCTTTTGCTCCCTTTTTAAAAGCTTTTCAAAACGTTCAATAGCTTCTTCACTTTGAATTTGAAAAAATTCCATCACGAATTCTATTTTTCTTGTCTGCAAATCCATTTTACTCAACTTTTTATCAAATATAATGAATTTTCTAATAACGTTTGTTGTAGCTGATTTTATTGCTTTCAGCGATGGTCAACTTTTTAACGGAAGTCACTTCCAATTTAGCCACGACGGCGATGCTGTTGCCTATTTTAGCGCCGGTAGCCTTGAGTTTTAATGTGCATCCGTACTTGATTATGGTGGCGGTGACCCTATCAGCTTCCTGTGCGTTTATGTTACCGGTGGCGACGCCGCCCAATGCGATTGTGTTTGGCTCCGGCTATTTACGGATTCCCGATATGGTAAAAAAAGGTTTTTTGATGAATATCATTTCCATCCTTTTTATCACGCTGGTGATTTACTATTTTCTGCCGATTGCGCTGGAACTGGATACAATGGAATTCCCGGAGTTTTTGAGGGGAAAGTAGAATTTGCTTTTATGGGAGTGTGAGCTTAGAAGAAATAGAATACTATCTTTAGAGAACAAACAGGATCATTACTTTTTATAGGATAGATTATTAGCCGATAGTGTTTTTTTAAATTGACCTGCTAAATTTTCAACTAAATTTTTATATTGCTTAGGCGTTTTCTTACAATGAATGCCTAAATGCCCATCGAAATTTCCACGAACTTTGTTTAAAATAGATGTCTTTCTTGTAATTACTAATGAACCACTTAAGTATCTTTGAATTCTTTTTTTTATCAATGTCTCTGAAATTGAATAATCCCCATTTTCATTTAAAAAAAGAGTTTCTCTTATTTTATATTTATTGTCTGAATTTATAGGAATCATATCATGAAGCTGCATATAAAAATAACTAAAATCTAAATCACCCATTGATTCAAAAATTAATTTTTTTGGTTTTATTACATAATAATCATTTATAATCAGGCAATTCTTTTCTTTTGCGTAATCAATTTTAGAAATATCAATTCCTCCGAATTCTGGAAGAAAAGCATAATTTAATTGATCATATTCTTTAGATATTAATTCTAAAATAGCATAGCATTCTTTAGTATTAGTCCAAGATGAACTTTCAGGAATTGACACTGGGAAAATACGAGTTAAACAATGTTCCCATTCATAATTATTACGTTTTTCTAAAACAGAACTAGTATTATACCAATTACTAAGTCTTGTTAAAAATTGAAGAGCAGTTGGTCTTTTTTCTGGATTATTATCAGTAGACTCTTTTAATAGATCCTCTAATAATATTAGGGATTCATATCTCCATTGTCCAAATGATCTTAGAGGGTCATTAATTTTTAAATCAATAAAATTGCCTATAGAAATGGAACTATTTTCAATATATTGTCCTTCAAATCCTTGTTTCTGATTTGTAATTAAAATCCATAAGGTTTTAGCAAAAGAGTAAATATCCGCTTTTTTAAATTGTGCAGTAGATGATATCCTCTTCATTTCAGGAGCAATTGTCCAAACGGCTCCTATCTTCTCAGCTAATTTTGAAATTTTTTCTTTTTTGGGAAAATGTGCTAAGCCAAAATCAGAAAATACTGGTTCTCCATTCAATACCAAAATATTATCTGGTTTTATATCTCGATGAGTAATACCAGAATCATGTAATTGTACTAAAGTTTCTGCTAGTGTTAAATATTATAGAATAAAACTGTTCATATCTTTTATTTCTAAGATAATCCTCAAGTCTAATCGCTAATGGCATAACATAGTAAGCAGTATCTCCTTTATTGATTTTTTCAGGTAAGTTGAATTCAATTATTTTTATTACACCATCTAAATTTTCTAGTTGATTTAAAACATTAATTTCATCTCTAAACCTTTTATATGCCTTGCTACTATTTAGACGTGTTAAAACCTTAACAGCAAAAAAATCTCCATTTGAATTTTCAATACGATATACTTTACCGTTTCCACCTCGACCAATCAGTTCTTTATTTTTCCAATCTAATTTCATTAATGTATTTGATTTGATCGAACATTACAGCTAACGGTTTGTGTATAGCTTCGTTCCAGAAAATCAACTATGATTTTCCGCCATAACCGAAAGATAACAAATTAGTGTTGAATTCTGGTAAGAAATTAAATCGCAATGAATTATAGCCGTTGCACGTACCTGTTGCACAAGTTATTAAAAAGTTTAATTTCATTGGCTACAAGGCAAAAAGAACTATTAGGAAAGAATAGAAAATTAGGAAGTTTTGATTTTTTATTTAGTTGAGGTCAGCTAAAGTTTATGCGAAAATAGTTTAGTGATGATTAGCTAACATTTCCGTTTTCCGTTGTAGCGACCGTTCTAAAACCTACATGGTCAGAATCAGAATGGGGACTCATTCCCATTTTTAGGCTTAGCTTAGGTTTTACTTTTTATTGGTTTATATAATAAACACGTTCATCCTCCTTGTCCCGATATCTAATTAAATTATTGGAGGAAGAATATTCAAAATCATAAGGGTATGTAAACTGCAGATTGTGAACATTATTATTGTTTTTTTCTGTGATGGATGATACATTATTCTCCGATAAATATGCTGATCCGGCATACGGCATAAAAATCCCGAATACGATAAAAAATCCTTTAAATTTTTGAGTTTTAAAATATGGTAGTTATTTTTTTTGGTAGGGCATGGATTTAATTTTCAGCCCCATTTATTCTAAATGCTGAAGTAAGGGCTTAATGGCTTGTCCAGTGTACAACTCATGATAAGTAATCTTCATTAAATCAAGGTCTTTGGGAAACACCAGTTGAGGCTTTCGTCCGTTAAAGCCCACCCAAATTTCAGCCGTTACCTTCGGGTTTTTTATATTTAATTGATGTTGGGCAGTGGTACTTAAATAACGGGCAAAAGTTACTGCTGCTTGAGGATCTTGACCCAAAAGTTGTAATTGATCAACACTTAATCGAAATGTAGAAAGATCTACCGGATAAATGGTTTTGGTATCATTATCCCATAACTTAAAAGAAAGTTCTTTCACATGCTTATGTTGAATTTTCATGCGCCAAGAAAAGTATTGGCCATTCATGGTCCAATCTGTTCTGCCTTTATATAAAAAATGCCTTAGGGGGAGTACCAGTTGTAGAGAGAAAAATAATAAAATTATGATAATTGAAGTTCTTGCGCGTTTGGGTACAGAAAGGTTTTTTGGGGTTGATAATGATTTTTCAGGAATAAATAGTACCAGCGCTCCCATCATTAAATAAGGAAATATATTGATATCATCAAATAATATTGCATTACTACTATTAAATATAAGGCCTATGCCTAACCCAATTTTCCAAGTTTTACGATGAAATAGTAAAAATGGTAATAATAAATCGACCAGTATTCCCCCGTAGGTTAACAAATACACCAAAAAATCTGTGTTGAGGATCATCGCTCCCGTTTCCAAGGCTTTTTTTTCCAAAATAATTCTAACAGGTTGTTGCAAATAAAGCCAGTCTGGATTGAGTTTAGAAATACCACCAAAAAAGTAAACCAATGCAATTTGTAGCTGAAAAACAAGGCTATGCCATCTTAAGGATTTTTTGCGTGAAGAGTTGAGTAGGCTGAACTTAGGTACGGGGATGATGGAGAATAGAAATAACAATAATAACAACAAGTAAAGGTGATTATTATAGATAGATTTGTCAACAAGAAAAAAATATCCGAAACAGCAAGCGTACAAAATACTCGCTATTCGCGTAAAGACCCCCAAAATTATCAAGAGGGCACTGACTACCATCCCTAAAAGCATGATTTCAAGGAGGCTTTTAGGAAAAATAGGCAACCAAGCGGTAAACCGAAAGGGGAAATGTACTTCTGGTGCAAGTAGGAAATTTTCGATGAAATCTAACTTATAAAAGTATAGGGCTTCCCATAAAAGGGCGGCGCCAACTACCATTCTAAAAACACCTAAAAACCTACCTGAAATTTCTTCATGCAAGTGTTTTTTCAAACTTTCTAATGGATGGGTGTAATTCATATACTTTATCAGCACGATAACCTACCTTACAAATATACATCCTAAAATTTTTAATTTTAACGCTTCCTATAATTCTTATTTTTGGAGATCAACAACTAGCTACCTTTCCCTATCCACTGGATAGGAATATACAAGAAAAGGGGGTGACATTCCTATCAAAAAGAATTTAAAGCCACCTACTTTTAGATTTAAAAAATTAATTTTACACCTGAGCTATTTTAAATGATTCTTATGAAGAGGTATGTTTTTCTGCTTTTGCAAATTATAGGAGGGATATGTTTTTTGGCTTGTGAGCAGCATCATAAAAATAAACGCGAGCAGGCTGTAGGGATCAATCAATTGTCTACTGCCAACAGCCCTTACTTGCAACAACATGCCAATAATCCGGTAGCTTGGTACGAATGGGGTGACGAAGCCTTGAAAAAAGCAGAAAAAGAAAACAAAATAATCTTGGTTTCTATAGGTTATGCGGCTTGTCATTGGTGTCACGTAATGGAAAAAGAAACCTTTAGCGATACCGCCGTGGCAGCTTTTATGAACAAAAACTTTGTGAATATTAAGGTAGATCGGGAAGAACGCCCGGATATCGATCAAATTTATTCAACAGCTAGTATGCTCATCAATGGCAATTCAGGTTGGCCGTTGAATGCTTTTGCACTGCCTGATGGGAGACCTTTTCATGCCGGTACGTATTATACCAAAGAGCAATGGATGCAAACCTTAACCGCTATGCTAAAGGTGTACCAGACCGATCTTCCTCAAGTAAAAGCACAAGCCGAAAAAGTGACCCACGGAATTCAGGGGCACTACCAATTGGAGGAACCTACAGATAAAGCTAGCTTTGAGCAGGGGGATTATGTGGAGGCAACCGCGGCAGTATTGGCGAAGGTTGACTTGCAGCAAGGGGGCATCCAAGGTTCTCCCAAATTCCCTATGCCCAGCGTGTGGGAGTTGCTGATGCAGGCGGCCTACCTGACAGATAACCAAGAAGCAGAACTTGCCGTGACCAACACCTTAAATCACATGATAGAAGGAGGGATTTATGACCAATTAGGAGGTGGTTTTGCACGCTATAGTGTGGATGAGAGGTGGCAGGTGCCCCATTTTGAAAAAATGTTATACGATAATGCACAGCTCCTATCCACCTATGCCCAAGCCTATAAGATGACCAAAAACCAAAACTACGCTAGGGTAATGGAGCAAAGCATAGCTTTTTTAAAGCGCGAGTTGAGGGATGATACGGGCTTGTTCTGGTCTTCCATTGATGCGGATAGCGAAGGGGAAGAAGGAAAATTTTATACTTGGCAATTCAACGAGATCCATACGATGTTGAAGGAAGAGGAAGCTAAGTTTGCAAAATTTTATTATCAGCTTTCCGAACATGGTAACTGGGAGGAGGGAAAAAACATTCTTACCGGCCGGCAAAGCTTAATGGCTACCGCGAAAGCCCTTGGGATTAGCGAAGAAAAAACCCATCAATTACAGCAACAGGCACAAAAAAAACTTTGGGAGTACCGGCAAAAGCGGCAAGCCCCGGCCACCGATAAAAAAATAATCACGGCGTGGAATAGCTTGATGGTTAGCGGATTGGCAGAGGCTTTTTTAGCCACGGGGAAAGAGGATTATTTGACGCAAGCCCAAAAGACCATGGCGCAGTTGGAGCAACAATTAATACGGGAGGGCCAACTTTACCGCAGTTTATACCGAGGGAGTTTGGGCCCCGTAGGTTTTGCCGATGACTATGCATATATGGTGCAAGCCTACGTAGATTTATATGCCGCCACCTTGGAGAAAGCTTATTTAGATAAGGGCTTAGCTTGGATGGAAAAATCATTGCAATTGTTTGCACAAGAGGCCAAGCCCTTACTTGCTTATGCCCCAAAAAATCAATCCCAACCAGTCGTCCGGACCTTAGAGACAGAAGATGGGGTGCTCCCTTCTTCCAATGCTGTATTTGCGTCGGTTCTATACGATTTAGGGGAATATTATCAGCGGGAAGAGTTAAAGCAAAGGGCAGAACAAATGTTTTTAGCTGCTCAATCCCTGATGAACGAACAAACTTTTCTTTATTTTTCAACATGGCTTCAATTGGGTGGTAAAATTGCCTATCAACCTTTTGAGGTGGCCGTGATGGGAAAGCAAGCGGTAGCAGTTAATCAGCAATTACAAGCTCATTTTTTACCTACTTGTATTTTTATGGGAGGAACCGAGGAAAATCTTCCCCTCTTAAAGTATAAAGCCAGCGCTACCACCAAAATTTATGTATGTAAAAACCGGAGTTGTCAGTTACCGGTCACTTCTGTAGAAGCCTCCCTTCAACAACTTAAAAACTGAAACACCGCCCAAAGAAGATAGGGGAGCGAGAAGCCCCCGTCTTTAAAAAGAAGCTCTTCTTAATTTTTTTTGATAAAGAGGAGAAGATCTTGGCATAGACCAATTCAGTAGTTGGGTGTCGTACTGAGTTTTCAATACCCTGAACAAAGCATAAAAGCTTCAGGGTAAAATTTCTCATACAGATTTCTCTCCACCTTCGCGATTTTCTTATAGCGCCCCCAAGTTCTTAATTTCTAGCCGGAGCCAAAGTTGAAAAAGTTAGTTTTTTTCGAATAGTTGATAGGCTCCATTATTATTGCCGATGATGATGAACTCTTGGTTTTCTATATTGATCAAGTTCCCCGATTTTACATTCCCCGGGGTGAAAAAGCCACTTTGTTCTATGCTTAGGCTTTTAAAATTGCCCTTCCCATCATTTAGGAGCACCACCCCGTTGCCGGCATCGTTACGTGGGGTTTCTACTTCACTTTCGTATAGGTTTCCGGCTAAGAGGGCATCTTGGTCCCCATCCTCATCTACATCCATTAAAAGAATACGGTGGGTAGAAGAGAGTTGGGTTGGCGTAGGGAGGGCACTTAACTCCCATGGCTCGTTTCCTTTATTTTCTATAAAGGAGGTGGCAAAGGTCGATGCTTTTAATACTAAGGCATCTGCGGCACCTTCGGGTAAAATATCATCGATATTCGCTTTAGCAAAAGCGTCGTAATCTTCAAACTTTTCTTTAATATAAGGCATTTGTTGGCTACTGCATTGCCTTCCTCGTACCGGTACCCGGCCTTGTTCACTCTGATAGGTTAGCACGATATCTCCTTGTTGGTTTTTATCAAAATCACCATAATACAAATCAAAAGTTTTCTCCGGGGAAGCTTGGTACTTATAATTTAATCCAAGATTTCCGGCCAGGATATCGTTGTCGCCATCGCCATCCATGTCTGCAGCGGCCAACGAGAACCACCAACCGCGATGTTCACTAAGCCCCAGTTGATCGCTGATGTTTACATAGCTTCCCTCCCTTAACTGCCAAACGTTAATCGCGGTCCATTCCCCAGCGGTAACTAATTCGGGCTGTCCATCTCCAGTAATATCTTCCCATAAAACAGCATTTACCATCCCGCTATTGTTCATTTCCGGGAGAACTGTCTGGGTGACTTCTACAAGGGTACCGTTCCTGTTTTCCAATAAGTAGCTCCTGTCGGCTTCCGGGTAGGCCTGCGATTTGGACCTGGCACCTATGAAAAGATCGACATCCCCATCGCTATCATAATCGCTTACCGCAATAGAAGCTGCATTAGAACGGATATCGGGAAGCAAACTCATATCCAATACAAGTTTTCCATTTCCTTCATTTATATACAAACGATCCCGTAGTAATTTGCTGCCCTGGGGATGCTGATGACCTCCCGTGGCCACATATAAATCCATATCCCCGTCATTATCCATATCAAAAAATGCTGCCGCCGTATCTTCCATCTGCACTATTTCTGAAGAAGTAAGCGTGCCGGACTTTTCAATAAACTGAGGGGAAGTAGGGCAGGTAGTAAGGCTACCGGAATTTTCCTCACTGTATAAACAGCTAAGTTGAGAAGCTTTCCCCGAGGCAGCTCCCATAAATACTACGGCTTCCTTATCGTTGGTGTAAGAGGCAAGGGCAGGTCCGTTAACCGATAGGCGGTGGGGCAATAAAATTTCCTTTTCAAAGTCGTTATACTCATTTTCGGTATGGCGGAAGCCTTTGAGCGCTTCCTTGTTTTCGCTAAATAGGGAAGGACTTTTCTGGGGTGGGCTAAGCCTTGTAGTAGGGGCGTATTCAATGGTGTATTGTTGATTGGCTTCAAGCTTGCTTACTTCTTGAAATTTGCCATCAGGCCAACGGATTTGTAATTTTTCAATGGGGGCGTCGGTTAAACCAAAATGAAGTATAGGGCTTACGGAACTTTGGTACCCACGGGAAAGTATTTGTTCCCGAATTTGTGGTTGACCGTCTTGAAAAACAGTAAGTCGAGCGCCAATCCCAAAGGGGTTGGGAGAGGCTCCTTTTAGTTGAATCTTGAGGAAATGGGTGTTTTCTAGCTCATTGGTTTTGTTTTCATAAATCATAGAAGCTTGATCGATATTGGAGATGATCAAATCGAGATCACCGTCATTATCCAAATCAGAATAGGCAGCGCCATTGGAAAAGGTTTTTTCGGTGAACCCCCATGCTTCCTGTTGGTTGGAAAAGTGGAGGTCTCCCTGATTTTTATAGATGTAGTTGGCAATAGGGTTTACCGGCATAGCATCTAAGATTTCTTTTAATATCTCCAATTGATCGTTCTCGCCGGATTCAATTTTTTGAAGCAATTTCTTTTTCTTCTTTACAAAGTCGTTATTGCGGGCATCTTTTCTTAAGCCGTTGGTAATAAAAAGATCCTGTAGGCCGTCGTTATCATAATCGGCAAACAACGCCGCCCAGCTCCAATCAGTATTGCTTACCCCGGCCAGCTGGGAAATTTCACTAAACGTATGGTTCCCATTATTTAATTGTAAGGTATTCATCATATATTGATAGTGAAAACCGTTTTCAACAGCCTTTTCAAACCTTTCTTGGTCCATACCGCTCATATTGGTTTTAATGCGGTAATTATCTTCGGCTACCATATCGAGCACCATTAAATCCATCAAGCCATCGTGATTAATATCGGCCGCATCCGACCCCATACTAAAATTGGAAGTATGGCGCATGCTGGAGGTTAAGCTTTCATGAAATTGGGTGCCATCATTCAGGTAAAAGAAATCCCGTTCCAAATAATCGTTACACACATAAATATCCAGAAAACCATTATTATCAAAATCGCTTACCGTTGCGCTTAGCCCATAGCCGATAGAAGTGGGGAGGATTCCTACTTGCTTGCTGATATCAGAAAATTTATTTCCGTTATTTTGAAAGAATTGATCGGTGGTGAAAGGATCCCGTTGGTTAAATTTTTCTTCGTCTTTTAAGGGAGTGATGGGGTGGTTCAGCAAGTACATGTCTAAATCACCATCCTGGTCATAATCAAAAAAGCTAGCCTGGGTGGAATAGGCAGGGCTATCCAACCCATATGCTGATGCTTGATCGGTAAAGGTTAAATCTCCATTATTAATAAACAGGGCATTGCGACGCTGATCTGGGGGGAGGTTGCCGGAACGGCATACATAAATATCCAACAAACCATCTGCGTTAATATCTACTAGCGTGGTACCGGTAGACCAACCCTTTTTTCCGCCAATGCCGGCTTCCCGTCCAATTTCTTTAAACTTTAGATCGCCAAGGTTAAGGTATAAGTGGTTGGGTCCAAAATTTTGGGTAAAAAACAAGTCATCCAAACCGTCATTGTTGATATCCCCTACCGATACCCCCGCCCCATTATGAAGGTATTGGTATAAAAGCACATTTAACTCCGGGGTCTCGGGTACTTTGTTGGTAAAATCAACCCCGGTACTATCCGGTGGTAATAATACAAATCGGGGACCTTCGTATGAATAAGTATTGTTATTGATCTCCTTATTTACCGATTCTTTTTTACAGCCGTTACAAAATAGGATAAGAAATAAGATACTTAGTAACTTCTTCATAAGCTGAGCATTGAGGAGGATGGAGGGACATAACATAGGGAAAGGAAATTATTCATTCAAAATAAAATTAACAACAAACTTAGAAAAGCCTATTTTGCCTAGTAGAACGTTTTAAAATCATTTCTGGAATTTAAAATAAGCCTTACAAACATACTCGATTTTAGGATGTGGACAAAGTTTATTTATTCCTGAAAGAGAAAGGAATAGAGCGTAGGTAGCTTTACTTACTAAAAAAGAAAGGAAAAGATTTTGCCCTATTCACCCATAAAATAGGTGGTTTTTAGTGGGACTAATTTTACTGCTTTGCGCAAGGGTTGCCGAAACATGAATTTTAACTTCAAGCCCTATGTTCGATACAAAAAACCTTAACGGATTGCAAATGGAAGTGAGGTTTTTGAAATTAAAATAGTAAAACACAAAAGGATTTCAATAAAAATTTGTTAACGTAAGACCTTATTTTTTAATAAAAAATAAGTGATTTATAAAAATTAACAATTATATTATATTTGTTAACATATATTTGTAGGTAATGAGATCAACTAAATTTGAATAATATGAATAAACTATTACGCTTTATTTTACTAGTATTGCTTTGTGTAAGTAGTTTCTCTACAGCTTATGCACAAAGCCTTTCGGCAGGAGACATAGCTTTTACCATGATCAATCGGGATAACCCTACGTATAATGGAGAGACTGGCGACACGTGGGCATTTGTGGCCCTAGTAGATATTCCTAGTGGAACGAGTATTAAATTTACCAATAGAGGCTGGGATGGTACTAATTTCTTTTCGGCTAGTAATGAGGCAGAAATTACTTTAGTTTTATCAAGTAGTTTAACTGCAGGTCAACAAGTAATTATGTACGATGACTATTTGGGAGCAAATACTCCTAAAGCTGTCTTGGCCAGCAATACGGGCACTACGGTAGGAACTTGTACCATTACCGCTGGATATGCTGAGATTTCATTGGGAGGATCTGGAGACCAGGTTATTGCTTATCAGGGTACCTCAAGCTTTATTGCTGGTGTACATTCATTTGATGATCAAAATGATGGTGGAATTCAAGATAATACTACCAAATGGACTTCAACGGTGGGGATAGACAATTCCAGAACTCAACAAAGCGCCTTGCCCACGGGTTTAACAAATGGCTCTACGGCTATTTCTTTGTTTCCTGACGGAAATTCTGAAATTGATAACGCCCGGTATGCAGGTCCGTTATTTTCAGGCACCAAAGCAGCATTATTGGCGGCCATTAATGATGTAAATAACTGGCAATTTAATAACACTACAGCTTACGAATTTCCCAGCGGTACATTTACCGTCGCTGCTACTTGTTCGATGACCGCTTCCATTACCTCACAAACCAATGTAGCTTGTTTTGGTGATTCCAATGGTTCGCTTACCGTTACTGCAAGCGGTGGCAGTGCTAATTATAAATATGCTTGGACTAGAAACTCATCTTCATTTAGTAACACGATAGGGGCTAGTTCTAGCAGTAATACCATTAATAGTCTGTCGCCTGGAACCTATTCAGTGACCATTACCGATGGGAATAGTTGTACGGCAACTGCCAGCGCCACGATTACACAACCTTCCTCTGCTGTGACTGCTGGAGCAGTGGTCAATAACAATGTGAGTTGCCATGGGGGTACTGATGGTCAAGCTACGGCAAGTGGATCTGGAGGAACAGGGGGATATTCTTATTCTTGGAGCAACAGTACCTATGGAAGTGGATTTGCAAGTACCGCTACCATCAGTGGAGTGGTTGCAGGTGCTTATACAGTACGCGTAACCGATGTCAATGGTTGTTATGATGATGAAACCGTAACGGTGACCCAACCCTCGCAACTTTTTGTAAGTGTGGGTGTGGATAATAATGTTTCGTGTAATGGAGATACAGACGGTCAGTTAACCGCTTCTCCCTCGGGAGGTACACCAGGATATAGTTATCAATGGGATGCCAATGCCGGAAGTCAGACCACTGCAACCGTATCGGGACTTAGTGCAGGAACGTATTCTGTGACTATTACCGATGCTAATGGTTGTACAGCTTCTAATTCGAATACCATTACCGAACCTGCCGTAGTTACGGCTTCTGCCACAGTAGTGGAGGACACGCCCAGTGGCACCAGTCAAGGTTCAGCAACAGCTAACGGGAATGGTGGTAATTCATCGTATAATTATGACTGGAGGGATTCTTCTAACGTACAGGTAAGCACTTCCCAGACCGCTACTGGTCTTGCTGCAGGCACTTATACAGTGCAGGTAACCGACACTAATGGATGTACCGCACCCCTTCAAACGCTTACCATAAATACTGTGGTAGCTCAATCTTTACCCTACTCCGAAGATTTTGAGAGCGGGGCCAATGGTTGGACCGCTTCGGGAACCAACAGTTCTTGGGAGCTGGGTACCCCGGTAGGACCTACCATCAATAGTGCGGCTTCCGGGACGAATAGTTGGAAGACCAGACTGAATGGGAATCATAACAATAATGAAAATTCAAGGGTAGAAAGTCCGTTATTGGATTTTAGCGCGAGTACTGCAGATCCTATTATTAAAATGTCGGTTTGGTGGGAAACTGAACTTTCTTGGGATGGAGCTGTATTGCAGTCATCCATCGATAATGGAAATACTTGGCAAAATGTAGGTACTCAAGGAAGTGGTGAAAATTGGTATAATGATGGTACTATTAATGGCAGTCCTGGGGGACAGCAGACCGGTTGGACGGGAAGAGCCACCGATAGTGGAAGCAACGGCTGGGTGACCGCTGAAAATACCCTACAAGGCTTGGGAGGACAAAGCGCAGTGAAGTTACGGGTAGCTTTTGGTGCAGACGCTGCTGATTCGTCCGATGGTTTTGCATTTGATGATGTTTACATTGGACTTTCTTGTGATCTCTCTGCAAGTGCTGTGGCTACCTATGTTTCCTGTAACGGTGGGAACGACGGAAGTATCGACCTTACGGTGACCGGAGGAACAGCTCCTTATACTTTTTTATGGAGCAATAACGCTACTAGCGAGGACCTTTCGGGATTGGAAGCCAACACCTATAATGTGACCGTGACCGATGCCAATGGATGTACCGCTACCGAATCGGTAGTAGTAAAAAACTCAAGCATAGTTTACGATATTCATAAAACAGATAACACTTGTAATGCTGGGGAGCTTGGAAGCATAAAAGCTTCAGGAGTAATATTTTTACAAGACTTTGAAGAAGGAAGAGATTCTTACTACGCAGAGACCGCAAGTATCAGTATATCCGATGCCTCAGGTATTCAAGGGCTGGATTACGAGTCTACCACCGGCGGTCGACTCTCCTTTAGAACAGACTTCCAAAGACCTAATTCCGGTAAGAGAATTGCATCACTTGATAATCCAGGAGGTGGAGGAATAAACAGGCTTACCCAAGTAATAGATATGTCCGATTATATTTCAGATACCTATTTAAAACTGGATTTTTGGTGGTATGACCATGGAGATGAAGGCAGCTCTGAAGATATTGTAGAAGTTAGAGGTAGTGAACTTGACCCTTGGATAGAGATTTATGATTTTACTGCCAATAGCAATGATGGAGCCTGGAGTTATGCTTCCTTTGATATAGATCAAATTTTAACGGATAACGGACAGTCATTTTCTTCTACGTTCGCTATTCGATTCAATCAAACCGATAATTTCGCTATTGATATAGATGGCATTTCCATTGATGATGTAGCTATATTTCGCGAAGGGGAAGTGTACAATTTTAATTGGTCAGGAGGAGTTAGCGGCACTACCACTCAAGCGACTGCCGGAAGCTTTTATTATTCGGAAATAAATAATTTAGCTGCTGGGAATTATGATTTAAACATAACTGATTCCAATAACTGTTCTGATAATACCAGTATAAGCATTACGGAGCCTAGTGCTATGGTGATCACTACAACAAAAACAGAGGTAAGCTGTAACGGCGGGAACGACGGGGCAGTTGACCTGAGCGTTGTCGGGGGAACACCGCCCTATACCTTTGCCTGGAGCAATACTGCTACTACAGAAGACCTTTCAGGATTGGAGGCCAACACCTATAACGTGACCGTGACCGATAGCAAGGGATGTACCGCTACTGAATCCGTGGAAGTCCAGCAACCGGCCGTGCTTTCAGCAAGTGGTGTAGCTACCAATGTTTCCTGTAACGGCGGAAATGACGGGGCTGTCGATCTGACTGTTGTCGGCGGAACGCCACCTTATACGTTCGCCTGGAGCAATACCGCTACCACCGAGGACCTTGCAGGATTGGAAGCCAATACCTATAACGTGACCGTGACCGATAGCAAGGGATGTACCGCTACAGAATCCGTGGAAGTCCAGCAACCGGCCGTACTTTCAGCAAGTGGTGTAGCTACCAACGTAAGCTGTAACGGCGGGAACGACGGGGCAGTTGATTTAACTGTTGTGGGAGGAACACCGCCCTATACCTTTGCCTGGAGCAATACCGCTACCACCGAGGACCTTTCAGGATTGCAGGCCAACACCTATAACGTGACCGTGACCGATAGCAAGGGATGTACTGCTACTGAATCCGTGGAAGTCCAGCAACCGGCCGTACTTTCAGCAAGTGGTGTCGCTACCAATGTATCCTGTAACGGCGGCAATGACGGGGCCGTAGATTTAACTGTTGTCGGGGGAACCCCACCCTATACCT
>NZ_RXOM01000059.1 GCF_008692195.1 Salegentibacter sp. R32 | reverse complement strand
AAAGCAACTGTGGATTATTTAATAGAAAATGGAATCCCGGAAGATAGGATTAGCAGCAATGGTTTAGGTGAAACTCAACCTAAAATCGATTGTGGTCAAAACTGTACAGAAGAAGAACATCAAAAAATAGACGTTCGGAATTTACATTGACCCTTAAAATCGACTAATAAGGATTTCAATTAACAATAAAAAAACCGTCAGTACCTACTGACGGTTTTTTATGTTTCAATATTAACTTTTTATTTCGTTAATTTTTCTTAAATTCAGCCCCTTATTAAAATTTTATAAAAAAATATTTAATAAATAATTAATATAGAAGGGGGATTTCCCTTTTTCATTTGTTATAACCATGCAAACAGGATATAAATAACATCAACCCATGAAAAGCATTACTTTATTTTTATTGTTTCTACTATTTGGTGTATTACATTCATTTTCTCAATGTAATATCAATACCGGTTCTACTTTATGTTCAGACCCGGCAAATAATGTTTATATAATAGATCCCTCGGCGGATTTTCAAATTACTTTTGAGGATAATTCATCTGCGCCAATTCCTCAAATAAGTTGGTCTCCCAATACTTTTTTGTATGTAAGTCCTAATCAGGGGTTTGCGCTTCCCAAAAACACCCCTAACCCATTAAGTACCATTTATTTCAATGGAAACACCCACAGCAGTAGTTCAAATCCCAACCCCCGCTCTGGGGCAGAAGATAATACCGTGTATACCTATACTTATACGTTGCCTGGCGGTACGGGCTGTTCTACTTCTACCGGTCAGATATATATTGTTACCGGTGGGTTTACTTATGATGGGTATTGCAGGGGTGATGTTACTACGTTAGATCAGATCCCTTTATTAAGTTATAATACTTCTGGCGGGTTGAATTGGTATGATGGTCCTGGCTCTGGGGCGGCCTCTTTACCTGTTACTACGCAAATACAGCCCAATACCACTTATTATGTTGATTTGAACATCGCTGGATGTAGCCAGCGTTTTCCTGTAGATATAGAATACTCTGTTCCTGTGCCACAAGTGGAAGCTACCAAGAGGTTTTGTTCCCAGGCCACTTGGAATGCTGCTGGCTATAATTATGCAGGGGATGTTCTGTCTGATGTTGCGGTGTGTGGTGAAAATGTTCAGTGGTATGCCGATGCTAATGGAACTATGCCCGTTAATGGCCCAGCTAATGTTACTTTGGCTGATGGGGATGTTTACTATGTCTCCCAGACCATAGGGGGTTGTGAAAGTGATCTGTTCCCTGTGAATATGTCCGAAAATGAATGTGCCTGTATAAAAGACCCGGGGATAGAAGATGCCCAGCAAAATTATGAGTTCCATACTCAGGATTATAATTCCGTTAGTTCTTGTAACTATAATTTCGATTATACAACACCAGGTAATAAATATACTGCTGTTTTAGGAACGAACGATGATCAAACCAAAAAGTTTTCTTATACTGGGACAGGAAATATACAAAAACTACAAAATGATTTTGGAGTGGTAAGGTCTAAAACCAGCCCTTTTGCGTGTAGTGATAATGCGATTAGGGTTAATGATTACGATATTGATAATCCTGGTGCTGCAGGTGGTTGGACTGCAGGAACATTAGTGAAAGAATTTGTAGCAGGAGAAGTGTTAACTTTTGATTTCTTATTAATGTTAAATAATCCTGCAGGTCATACTTATGATGCTCAACCTTCACTAACCATAAAGCTTTTTGATGAAGATGATAATCTAGTTCAATCTAGGTGTATTGTTTCAGATCCCGATGACTGTATTTTTCAAGAACTTCCAGGTCAGAATCCTAATGATTATGATTATACATTGATTTCTAATTGGTCTTGTGTTAAATTAAACACCATTGAACTGCAAGGAAAACAAGCGAGATTGGAACTTACAATTACCGATTGCGATCAAGGAGGGCACTGGGGTACCGGCTATTTTGATAATTTATATGTAGGGGACGATGGCCCCAATGTATGCCCTGACTCTACGTTCGGTTATATGGCAGTTGACCCAATAGCCCAGGTCGGTGGGGAATATGAGGACTGTTCCTTGGTGACAGAACCTGTCAACCCCAATTGCGAACCGGCCCTTTCTGTAAATAACCCTGCATTTCCCA
>NZ_RXOM01000058.1 GCF_008692195.1 Salegentibacter sp. R32 | reverse complement strand
TCAAGTTCGCCCCCGCCCAGGCCTGTCCTGTTGAAGGTGCCAAAGCCCATAAACCTGGGGTCAAAAAGCTCGGCATCGTACTGGGGGTAATACCCGCTGGTGGCAAGGGACCTTGCCGTTGCGCTGTACTCGGCATTGGCGATAATGCTCGCCTGTGCCCCCATCCTTGCGTAGAACTTGGTCTCGCCATCGGTCTGGAACTGCACGGTAAGCGGGATGTTGACCGCCTGCACCTTCTGTTCCTCTTCGTAGCCCTCGGCAGTGTACCTGAACTCAAAGCTTTCCCCTTCCATATCCGTTGCGGTGGAACTGGACTGCAGTGAATTGATAATGGCATTGGCCTTGAAGCTTTCGTATTCCCCGGCAATGTTGATGGCCCATTGCGGGTTCAGGTAAAAACTATAGCCAATCCCCACACTCCCACCGCGGGAGCTGTCCCTGTACCCCCCATTGGGCAGTTCATAATCCAATTGGGAGAAGCCCCCCCCGGCGGTAATGGAAAATTCACTTTTTGTCTGTGCGCCGGCTTCCCTGACAAGGAGCAGGCACACCAATAACAACATAGTGCCTGAAAACTTTTTTGAACGGTCTTTATACATATCTATTAAATCCATGGGTTGGTTTTTTATTCGATGATCAATTTAAAGTTACGTTTATGGTTGCCTACCTGGCAGCTTACAATGTATACCCCCGAAGCAATGTTATCGGGCAACCTGACCGGGTTGGTATTGTTTGAGGTCTTCCATTGTTTCACCAGTGCCCCCTGTAAGGAGAACAGTTGGATATTCAATGGGTTGGTGGATGAAACCCTGTAATCCTCAATATCAATGTTCAGTACCCTTCCGGATTCATTGGGGTTGGGGTATAGTGATATCGAAAAGTCGAATTCCAGTGTTACGTTGCCTATACAGGTCTGCAGGGTTTCCCCTCCTTCGGTTTGCATCAGGACACTGTACCCGGCATCGGGATCCAATAGATCCGTTTCATTCTCCCCGGCCGAGTAGTATTGGCCATCGCCTATGAACCGGCCGTTTTTGAACCATTGGTAGGAGGTGAATTTATAACCGCCATTATTGTCCGGGTCGTTGTTCACCAACAGTACATTGTCAAACTTCTGTTCCACAATGTCAAAGAACGGGAATGCCTTCTCCACAATTACCATATAGGTCTGCGTGCTGCTGCCGTCCTGGGAGGTTATTTCCACTTCTTGACGGTAGATCCCCGGGGCAGGGGTTCCGATCACAAATTCAGGGGCAGGGGCCACACTGGCATTCGCCTCGGTCTCAAAAGCTACTTCCACTTGGTCTTTGTTGCCGTTACAATCGATCAGGTAATAAATCTCGTTATCCGGGTTGTCATACACCTCACCTGCAATGCTTACCCTGTAGGCAGAAGTGTCTTCACTGTTGATCTGCAGGGGCTGCGTTACAGGGGCTGCCGGGAGGTAATTGTCATTACCGGGCTGTTGTGCCGTGATCTGTACCGTCCCCGAGGTCAACAGGGTCACCCAGCCCGAAGCCGAAACGGTAGCGGGCGGGGCCGGTGCGGTGTAAGTATAGGTGTACCCTACCGGAAGGCCGGAACTTGCCGTTGCCTGCAATTGAAAATCAGGGTCATTTTCCAGGGAGGCCACGGGTAACGGGTCAAATGTAATGGCCTGTGGGGCCCGGTCTATTGTCAGGGTGGCCGTCAAGGTGATCGGGCCACAGTTTACAGCGGAAGCAGGGGGGGTGACCGTAGCGGTCACTGTATAAGTACCTGCATCAATGGCACCATTGGGCTGCCCGGTTGTTGGGTTGATGGAATAACCTACACTGGCACCGGTAGGTAAATTGTCCACCTCTATTTCGTGGACATTCCCATCATAGGTAAAATTGCCATCATCAAAAGTCACATTGGCAATAGGTGATGCCAGTACCTGAACGTTCTGCGTTTGGGTGGAAATGTTCCCGTTCACATCTTCATAGCTCCAGGTGATCACCGTGGTGCCCTGGGTACTGATCGGGAAGCTGGCATCGTTGGTCACGGTCACATTGCCCCCACAGTTATCGGTGGCCGTTGGGGTGGGCACATCACTGGCCACTACTTCACATTCCATAATGATATCGGCCAGGTTGGCCGCATCCGCTACAGGGGCCGTTACATCATCGATCACCAC
>NZ_RXOM01000057.1 GCF_008692195.1 Salegentibacter sp. R32 | reverse complement strand
TGTTACTTATTGATTATGGATCTAGGAACGACAATAACACATTTACGTAAAGACAAAAAATTGTCCCGTGAAGATTTGGGCACAATGGCGGGCACTTCAGGTGCAGTGATTGGGCGCTATGAGCGCAGTGAGATCACGCCCTCTGTAGAGATTGCCAATAAAATTGCCCAGGCTTTGGATGTTTCTTTGGATTATTTGGTAGGCAACAGCTCTGTTATGGTCAAGGACAAAAAAATATTGGAACGTATGGAAGCCATCGCTTCTATGCCCAATGGCGAACAAACTCAACTTTTTAATGTCATCGACGCCCTTATCCGTGACTTTAAGGCTAAAAAAGCGTATTCTTCTTAAAAGTAAATAAATGCTATTAAACAATAAATTATATCCAATAACTTCACAGATGGCTTTCTTGAAAGCTAATATAGAAGATGTAAAGACTGAATTCTTAAAATGGCAAAACCCTTTAGTAGAGAAATTTGACAACCATTTTGATTTTAAAGAAATAAATCAAACCTTAAATAAAGTACTAGAAACTTTATTACCTCTAACTACATCTGAAAGAAGGAGATATATTCTGATACCTACCAAAAATGATTGGGTATGCTTACTAGATAATGGTCATATAGGCACAGACAGAACAGTTCCAGAGATATTAGGTAAACGATTAAAATGTAGAACGATATTCTCCGTATATGATTATCAAACAGAAAATACATTATTAGATATTTTTGACACAAAAGAAAAAGACTCTAATTTTGATTTGATAAGATCTATATCGTCTATCAATGAAAATGGTTGGGAGTTTGAACAATATGGAAACGTACAAAATTTTGAAAACACTGAGTACTATAAATTAAGACAAATAAAAAAAAGATTTAATTTTAATATTCTAAAAGAATACCTTCTTAAAATAGGTATAGATGCTTTTAATGATGAGTTTTACAACTCTAAAAAAAGTATTTTGATAGAAAAAAAAGGACAAATGTTTAATACAACTAAAGAATTAAGTCTAGAAGAAGCTAGGACTTTTTTTAAACACTAAAAAACTTCAAAAGGAAAAGGCATCGATTAATTAATCTAAAGTTCTATTATATCGATGCCTTTCATTCACTAATCAATCCATAATTATCAATTCTACACTAGCAGCGTCTGGATCATTTGCTCTTATTCTAGATTCATGCCCTGGACCTCTACCTGAACTTCTCGTGTCCCATTCCACGTAGTGTCTTTTCCCATCTAGTGTATATTGCAAATCAGGTCTGTTTATGCCCACGTGCTCTCCCTGAGCATTTACTTGCTGCTGATCAACCCTTATATCAGTGGCTCCTTTTTCCTTTAAATCAGCAACCCTTTTTTGCATATCAGCATTTTGATTGTCATTTTTCCCTATAGTTCTACCTCTAGTTGGTTTAGCTACAGGTGCTTTTTTACCTGGACCTAATTTTGCATCCTGAGGTAACCTTTTTAAATTTTGCTTCTGCGTTTTAGCTGGTAGACTTTTTCTATTAGGGTTTCTTGAAGATTTTGTAATTTTTCTTAGTAAATATAATTCCAATAAATCAATAGCCCCTTCCTTAGTTATATCCTCATTAGTTTCAAACTTACCTGATCTAATGGCTTCTGCAGGATCATTAACAAACTCTTCATAATCACTATATTTATTAGCATATTGTGTTTCCCATATACCAAACACGTTCATCTTTTTATTAAAGCTATACGATACTCCTAAATCAAATACACCTACAATATTACCATCAGGCAACAAAGGATTATCTGTCTCTTTAATCAATTCAATACAAGAGTTACCATCACCATCCTCGTCCAAATAAATCATAAAATAGCGCTGCTCTAGCCCTTCAAGCTCCCTAAAAGCTATTAATTTATTTCCAGAAAAAGAATAAGGAGTGTAGTGAGGATATTCAGAAGATAAAGGGTCAACAGCAAAGAACCTATTTAACCTACTATCATACATTCTAAATTTAAAGTTCAGACTATTACCCTCTCCCTTGACCTCGTTATCCATCTCCTGCCCCTGGAAGCCATATCTGTAATCTGAAGAGTTCCCGTGCCTATTTGGTAGCAGCATGCCGCCGGAAAACTAATCTTACGCATTTTTTTATGCGGTTGACCGGTTTTTCTTAATGCCTACTTTTCAAAATTTTATAAAAGAACGTATTGCCTTTCAGCTTTGTAAATATAAAATAATTTTCCGGTTTCCC
>NZ_RXOM01000056.1 GCF_008692195.1 Salegentibacter sp. R32 | reverse complement strand
GGAGCCTTACAATCCAGCAATTTTATATTAAATTTGGAGACAGGATACCACTGGATATAAAAGCCAATTCCACTGGGGCTAGCCCCAGTGGAATTGAAACATCAGACAGAGTTTAATTTACAGACCCGCCTGACCCTTACAATTTTTTAACTTTACACTCTTTTCTGGATAATATCTCTATTTAAAATTAAAATTTCTTTGCATTCTTCACTTTTTGATTAGTGATAGCAAACTTTAAAACATCTTTCATATCACTTACATAATGAAATGTAAGACCTTTTAAATACTCTTCTTTAATTTCTTCTATATCTTTTTTGTTCTCTTCACAAAGGATAATTTCCTTTATTCGTGCTCGTTTAGCAGCTAATATTTTTTCTTTAATTCCACCAACCGGCAATACTTTTCCACGAAGTGTTATTTCACCCGTCATCGCAAGATGTTTCTTCACTTTTTTCTGAGTGAATAAAGACACTAATGAGGTTAACATCGTGATACCGGCACTAGGTCCATCTTTAGGTGTAGCGCCTTCAGGAACATGAATGTGAACATTATACTTATCAAAAATATCTGAATCAATACCAAATTCATCAGCATTTGCCTTAATATATTCTAAAGCAATAGTTGCAGATTCTTTCATTACTTTACCAAGGTTTCCGGTAATATTTAAATTTCCTTTTCCCTTAGATAAAATAGATTCTATAAATAAAATATCTCCACCCACACGTGTCCAAGCTAAACCTGTAACTACGCCGGCAACATCATTATTTTCATATTTATTGGCTTCCCGTGCAGGGCCTAATATTTCAAGAATATCTTCATTAGAAATCTTTACATTGTATTTTTCTTCCATTGCGATATTCTTGGCTACGTACCTCACTACTTTTGCCAATTGCTTTTCTAATCCACGCATTCCAGATTCACGGGTATAGCCTTCAATAATTTTTTCAAGCTGAACTTTTCCTAACTTAATATCTTTTGCAGTAACACCATGTTCTTTTATTTGTTTTGGAAGCAAGTGTTGTTTCGCAATCTGAACCTTTTCCTCTATCGTATAACCGGTCATATTAATAATTTCCATACGGTCTCTTAATGCCGGTTGAATGGTGTTCAAACTATTAGAAGTTGCAATAAACATTACTTTAGAGAGGTCGAAGCCCATCTCCAAGAAATTATCGTGAAAGTCACTATTTTGTTCAGGATCTAAAACTTCCAATAATGCTGAAGAAGGATCGCCTTGATGACTGTTTCCTAGTTTATCTATTTCATCTAATACAAACACAGGATTGCTGGTACCAGCCTTTTTTAAACTTTGAATAATTCTACCCGGCATCGCCCCAATATAAGTTTTACGATGACCTCTAATTTCGGCTTCGTCACGTAAACCTCCTAAAGATATCCTTACATACTCTCTTCCTAAAGATTCAGCAATAGATTTTCCTAAAGAAGTTTTTCCAACCCCTGGAGGACCATAAAGACATAAAATAGGTGATTTCATATCGTTACGCAATTTAAGTACTGCAAGATATTCAATCACTCTTCGCTTTACTTCTTCAAGACCATAATGATCACGATCTAAAATTTTCTTTGCCCTTTTTAAATCAAATTTATCTTTACTGAATTCATTCCAAGGTAAATCGAGAAATAAATCCAAATAATTTCTTTGAATAGAATATTCAGCAACTTGAGGATTCATTCGTTGCATTTTAAAAAGTTCTTTTTCAAAATGCTTTTCTACATCCTTGTCCCAGTTTTTCTTTTTAGCGCGCTTACGCATATCTTCGATTTCCCCTTCATCTGAAACTCCACCTAATTCCTCTTGAATCGTTTTTAACTGCTGATGAAGAAAATATTCGCGCTGCTGCTGACTCATGTCACTTTGTACCTTAGACTGAATATTGTTCCGAAGTTCCAATTTCTGAAACTCCATATTCATAAACTTTAAGGTAGAAAGTGCACGTTCTTTAAGGTCGTTCATTTCCAACAAACTCTGTTTTTCTTCTACCGTCAAATTCATATTAGAAGAAATAAAATTGATTAAAAATGAGTGACTTTCTATATTTTTAATTGCAAAAGAAGCCTCTGAAGGTATGGTAGGACTATCTTTTATAATCTGTAAAGCTAGGTCCTTAATAGATTCTAAAATAGCTAAAAACTCTTCACTTTCAGTAGCTGGCTTCACTTCGGTCATAGAACTTACCGAAGCTTTTATATAAGGTTCGGTTTCTAGGACTTCATTAATTTCAAAACGCTTTTTTCCCTGAATAATTACGGTTGTATTACCATCAGGCATTTTTAAAACCCTCAAAATCTTAGCGACCACACCTAATTGATGTAAGTCTTTACCTTCAGGATTTTCTATACCACTATCTTTCTGTGCAACTACACCAATGGTTTTATCCCCATTATTCGCATCGTTAATTAATTTTATAGAAGTATCCCTGCCTGCCGTTATAGGAATAACTACTCCAGGGAATAACACGGTGTTTTTTAAAGGTAGAATAGGTAAAACATCAGGAAGTTCCTCTCTATTTATTTCTTCTTCATCCTCAGGAGTCATTAGGGGTATTAAATCTGCATCCTCATTTATTCCTTGTAATGACAAGTTGTCAATATTGAAAAAGTTTGATTTACTCATATATATTATTTCGTCAAAATGGCAGCAAATACTACCTATTTCAAATGATTTTACTACAATTATACAAAGAAAGATCTTTTCTTTCTGTAGTCAATTAGAAGTTCAATTCCTATGCCAAAAGAATATTCTTTGCTTTTATGGCGTTCCCGTTGGGCCGGGCTATCGCTACTCGCTTTTTAAAATCCCTTCAAAAGCATGGATTTTAAAAGAGCTCAAACAGACCGCTCTATCCCTAACGCAAACGGGCAATTCACATTAAAGATCATAAAACAAAAAAATCCCCTCCACGTTTTGTGAAGGGGATCTTTAAAAGAAGGCGGCGACATACTCTCCCACGGTCAAGCAGTACCATCTGCGCTAACGGGCTTAACTTCCCTGTTCGG
>NZ_RXOM01000055.1 GCF_008692195.1 Salegentibacter sp. R32 | reverse complement strand
AATTTGATTTGTCCCTTAATCCGTTTGGTGTAACTTCAAATTCTTGAGCAAATCCGATAAAGCTTAAAAATAGAAAATTCAGAAGTAGAATTTTTTTCATAATTTTTGTTTCGAAATGTTTTACAACTGTTTTGTGTATGGCTTCGTTGCGGAAAAATCCGCAGGATTCTTTCCGCCGTGGCAACTAATTTAGCAAAAAAGCGGGAATTTCCGCAAGGAAATTCCGCCGCAATGAGCTATACACGGTGTTACCTAATGTGCCGACACGTACTGCTTGGCAAGTTCTGCTATTTTTCCGTTGTTTTTCGATTCCGGTTTGTTTTTATACGCTAATTTGAATTATTGTTTTGGACCGAAATTCTCATTTGTAAAAAAGTCAGCGTAATGTTTTTTAAAATTTTACTGTTGTGATTTTAAGTCCACGTTGTGCTTTTCAAATCCAATTTTTTCAAACCTGAATTTTGTAAATTTAAGTTGAATTGTTTTTCAAAGCAGGATTTTTAAATTTTTAATCCGTTGTGCAAATCAGTCCGATTTATTTTTTTGGAAACAAAAATATTCAGGTTTAACAGGAATTTTCATTGTGAAATCAAATCAATTTTAATCCGCCGTGATTTTTTTGGAGGCATTTTAGGTAACGTGTTTGTATAAGATTAGTGGCGTGTTTAAGCACCTAATTTAGCAAATAAACACCAGATAGAAAATCTGCGAGGATTTTCGTAAGTAGGCGAGAACTAGCCATTAATTTTATACGGTGTTGTGTTTTAGTGCTTTTTAGCATAATAATTGAATTCGAACTAATAAATTTTCATAATTTCTCCATTTAATCCAACCAGTTTTTTGTTCAGTATTTTCATTTGGATAAGGTTCACAATTTTTCGCAAACGAAATTTCAAGCCAGTATTCTCCATTTTTTTCAATTACATCTAAAACTTTCAAAGTTTCGTATTCACAATTATTCGTAATAATATTTTCGTCTGTTCCATTTAGATTTTTCCTAATTAGGTTTTGTTTGTCAATTCGTTCAACTGAAGCAGACATTAAAATTGTTTCCCAAGTTTTAAAAATATAATTTCCATTATTTGGAATAAATCCAATTTCTGAATCGTTAATGAGTATTTTAAAATATCTCTTGTTTTTTTCAAGGCATATAAAATGATAAAGTCCGTAGTCAGGTTTGTAAAAAAAAGGAAATATTTCGTCAGTCTGAATTTTGTCAGTTAATTCACTATTCGTGAAGATATTATTCGGATGTGACATATTTTCATACAAATAAGGATTTTCAGCAATTGCAAATCCGATTCCTAATTTTTTCGGCTGTTTATTTTGTCCATAAACCACGGAAATTGATAAACTAAAAATTAATATTATCCAAATTTTCATATTATTCTGAATGTTCGTTTTGCATTAAACACAACGGTCTTGTATAACAATCAGTTGCGGATTGGTTAAAAACTAAGATAGCTAAAATTACCGACTTTTATGCTTGCGCGGTTGTGTCCGCAGGACAAAAAGCCGCAATTGTTGTTATACGGTGTTAGCAGCTGGTTTTTTCTTCGTTTTCTTAAGTAAGTAAAAGTTTTCGTTTAAAATTAATTCTTTACTTTGATTAATATTATTTTCATATTTTTTTGAAAGACTAAAGTAATCTTGATAATCAATTAACTTATAATTTTCCTTTGATTGATAATACTGATTTTCGATAGTTTGATAATCACTTACGGTTGTCTTTGAAACTTTTTTATTAAAAAAATCCAGTAAATTTTGAAATGCTTTAGTATCTTTTATGGTTTCCTGAAAAGATGCACTACCAATATAATCGTCTTTTTTTTGGATAGAATCGAAAAAATTAAACAAATCATTTGTTTCTTTTCTACTTAGAAAAAAAAGGACACCTTCGATTAAAATAAATGTTGATTTATTACCTTTTATGGACTGAATTTTAGAAAATAATCCTTGTTTATAGTTTTTACTGAAATCAACACCGATAAAATGAATATTTCTTTCCGGAAGTACATTTTTCTCTTGCCACTCTTTTATTTTAGTTTTTTTATAATTAATAATTTCCGGTTTATCAATTTCAATATGAACAATTTTTTCGTCTACTAGAAATGGATACATACTAAATCCACTTCCAAAATTTATTACCGCTTCAATTTGTTGATTTTGAATTAAATCTTTAATTGTATCTAAGAAGTATCGGTTTCTAAGACAGTGGGTAAATGTTTCTTCTGATGAAACTTGGTCAAGATATTCTTTAATCCAATTTTCTGTAGTGGAATTCTGCCATAATTTAGCAAAATTATCCTTACTTAAATTTTCGTCAAAAGCTCTAAAAGTTGATGTTACAAATGCCGTTTCGTGTATTTTTATATTTTCTTCTTTACTCATATTTTTATTCAACTTGCTGCTAACGGTTTCGGCTATGAGTAGTTGCGTGGTTTAGCACTTAACTTTGCAAGTACACACCAAACTGAAAATCCGTGAGGATTTTCAGAAGTAGGCGAGAACAAGCAATTACTTATAGCCATTGTTGGCAGTAGTGTTTATTTTGTCAGTCGTTTTGCTGTCATAAATCGGTCAGCTACATTGTCCCAATTGATAATTTCAAGAACTGTATCAACAAAATCGGCTCTTTTATTTTTGTATTTCAAATAATAGGCGTGTTCCCAAACATCAATCACCAAAATCGGAACAACTCCCCATTGTGTTAATTTTTGATGATTTTCGCATTGTAACAATGTCAAGCTATCCGAATAAGGTTGGTAACCCAAAATACCCCAACCGCTTCCTTCTACAGTTTTTGATATTTTCCCGATATAGCTTTTCAGTTTGTCAAATGAACCGAAATCCTTTTCTATCTGTTTTAAGAGTTCAGTTTTGGGTTCAGTTTTTTTATTCGTTAAGTTCGTCCAAAAGATGGAATGAAGCACGTGGCTTGAAAAGTGGTAAGCTAACTTTCGGGTCCACAAATCCACTTGGTCTAAATCGCCCGATTTTAGATGTTCCTTAATTTTAATCAAATCTGTGTTTGCCCCTTTTACTGCTCCACCGTGATGAAATTCAAAGTGCAGATGTAAGGTTTCTTCATCCATATGTGGCTCCAAAAAAGTTTTATTGTATGGAAGTGATTTTTGAATGAAATTTCCATTACTGTCCACTAATCTGTCAATTCCGTTTTCCGTTACATTTTGTGAAAAAACGTTGTTCATTGGTAGGATTGTCGCTCCACCTAAAATTGCCGTGTTTCTTAAAAATTCTTTTCTGTCCATATTTATACTTTTTTCAATTTATCTCGTTTTTCCACATTACTGCCAACGGCAGTCTGTCTCAAAACTACCTAATTTGTTTTTAAAAATAATTGAAATTAGGGGTAAAGCCAAAATTTGCATTAATTTTTGTTTGCTTTTGTATTAATGCCTTAAAAGTTCGTTTTAGTCT
>NZ_RXOM01000060.1 GCF_008692195.1 Salegentibacter sp. R32 | reverse complement strand
TGAACATCTCCTCGGAGTACCTTGTAACGATATTTTGTAACCCAAACAATATGACACGTTAAATAACTAACCGTATGAGAGCCTTTTCTTTGATAACTCATAATACGAAAATATAGATTTTTTCGCACTACTAAAGTGCTGCAATAAAATTGCAGGGTTTAAATCCCATTTTTGAGACCAATAAAAAAAGCCTTTAAAAACAATCAATCGTATTACTGGGTAATCACAGAACAACCAAATCCTCAAATGATTGGTAGCATCTGCCTGTGGAATTTTTCAGAAGATAGGAAATATGCTGAAGTCGGTTACGATTTAAGTCCGCAATTTCAAGGAAAAGGAATGATGACCGAAGCTTTACAAAGTGTATTGAATTTTGGGTTTCAACACCTCCACTTACATTCCATCGAAGCTTTTACCCATCATCAAAATGAGAACTCTAAAAAGTTACTCAAAATCAACGGATTTCAACTGATCAAGGGTAAAAAAGATGAAGATAACTTAGATAATATCATTTATGAGATTAAACGAATACCTTTAAATTAAAAGTTAGAGAAAACAACCCTATTAGGTGAAAAATTAAGGTAACACTTCTTATATTTGATGGTACATCACGAAATTGAACAAAACTTAAAAGATGAAAAAAAATTACCTTGCTACTATTCTATTATTACTGATTTCCTTGGGTGCTCACTCACAAATTGTAAACATACCTGATTCTAATTTTAAAAATGCCTTATTAAACGACAATGTGGTGGACTTAGATAATAATGGTTCAGGAGATTCAGATGCAGACACAAATAACGATGGGGAAATTCAAGTCTCTGAAGCTTTATCTGTTACCTCTTTAAATTTATATCAAAAAGGAATCTCTTCCCTAACAGGAATAGAAGAGTTTAGTAATTTAGAAATGTTAGATATCGAGATGAATGAGTTAACCAATATTGATATTTTATCTCAAAATTCTAGCTTGTTTTACTTAGATGCAGAATCTAATGAGATTACAAGTGTAGATTTATCTTCCAATACAGCTTTAGAATATTTATACCTTAATCTAAATAATTTAACCAGCCTAGACATATCTCAAAACACGAACATGGTTAGACTTGGTTGCTATGGTAATAATTTATCAAGTTTAAATATTCAAAACGGGAATAACACCAATCTTATAGAATTATATGCTCTCAACAATCCTAACCTCAACTGTGTTCAAGTAGATGATGTCGCTTATGCCAACAATCAAACTTGTAATCAAAATGCAGAAACAGGATTTTGTGTAGATGATAGCGTTACCTTCAATACCAATTGCAATTTAAGTATTAAAGTTCCTGAAAATATAGAAATATCGGTTTATCCTAATCCAACAGCTTCTATTGTAAAAATTAAGTCTTCCGACCAAATACGTGAAGTTGTGGTTTATTCAGTTTTCGGAAAAAGAGTTTTAGCACAACAAAACACGACGAGCCTAGATTTATCTAAGTTAAACAGCGGAATGTATTTTATGAATGTAAAAACCAATCATAAAGAAGAAACCATAAAAGTCATTAAAAAGTAAAGATATATTTAACTTGATTCTATTAAAAACCGTTTGAGGAATTGTGTGTAGAAATGACAAGAAAAAATTAGACTTGGACTTTTAAGATTTGCTGATGTTTACTTGGAATTGGACACTGAAGACCGGGAAAGAGTTTGTACTTATTTTGAAGAATTAATGGACATCGTGAATCTAGAAAGTTCAAACGGACAATTGAACAAATTTATGTACGGATTTAACCCGACCCAATCAACAAATGATAATTAAAGATTTTAAGCATGCTTAGTTAAAAAATTTGAATTCATTATAAAATATAAAGTCTAATCTGTAAATTTGAGGTATTGATAGAAGAATGGAATTAACTAACAAAAAGTCTGATTGGTGGGAAGAAATTTCAAAAGAAGAAAAAGAATCTATTGAAAAAGGTATTGAAGATTCTAAATCGGGCAATTTAAAATCACATTCGGAAGTAAAAAAGCTGTATGACAAGTGGTTATAAAATTATTTTTTCAAAAAAATGTGATTTCAGAATTATAAAATAGAATAAATTATCACCTAATATCGATTACTAGCATCCAAAAAATGCCCCTAACCAATAAAGAAATACAAACCGATTATAAAAACCGGATTAATCGCGTTTTTGAATATATTGACAATAACTTACCAACTAAACTCTCTTTAAACACCCTTGCTGAAATTGCGTTTTTCTCCCCCTTTCACTTTCATCGAATTTTCAAATTCATAACCGGGGAAACCTTAAACGAATACGTAACCCGACGAAGAATTGAAAAATCGGCCTTAGACTTATTGCATAAAAACAATACCACTACCGAAATAGCTCACCATCTAGGTTTCAGTGATAATTCTTCCTTTTCCCGGGCCTTTAAAAAATACTATGGAATAAGTCCTACCGAATTTAAAAAGCAAAATCCGCATAGACATCGCAAGATTCGTCAACTAGAAAGCAAGAACGGACAAGCCTATCCTGACTACGACCAATACATTTGCATCATTAATAACCTTAAAAATTGGATTACCATGAATGCAAAAATTGAAATTACAGAAATGCCAACAATGAACTTGGCGTACGTCTCCAGCATCGGACCTCAAAACCTGGAAAACGCCTATCAAAAATTAATACAATGGGCAACACCAAAAGGTTTGATGAATGCTGAAACCAAAATGATAACGCTTTATCACGACAGTTTTAAAGTCACCCAAGCCAACAAAGTTAGAATGAGCGCTTCCATTTTAATCGAAAATCCTGTGGAAGTAAACGGTGAAGTTGGACTTACTTCCATCGAAGCCGGAAAATTTATTAAAGGAAGCTTTGAAATTGGTATGGATGAATTTGAAAAATCGTGGACAGGATTATTCCTCTGGATGAATGAAAACGGCTACAAAAAAGCCGATAGAAATCCGTTTGAGATTTACCACAACAACTACCAAGAACACCCAGAAAAAAAGACGATTGTCGATTTTTATATTCCGATTGAATAAAAAGTTAATTTCAGTTCTTTTTTATATCTTTCACTTCAACTCTCACAAAACCCTTAGCAGCTTCATGAAAAATGCAATTCTTTTTCTATGCTTAAGCATCAACGTGCTGTGTTATTCACAAACCGAAGCTCAAGAAAGTTTAGCTGAAGCTGCTTTAGCATTAACGGAACAACAGGTGACTTACGACCCAAGTTATTTCTCGATTGATTATCCCAATGGAGATGTCCCGGCCGATAAAGGTGTTTGTACTGATGTTATTATCCGCGCTTACCGAAAAGTAGGCATTGATTTGCAACAATTGGTACACGAGGATATGAAAGCGAATTTCAATAAATATCCTAACAATTGGAGCTTAACCACGACCGATAAAAACATAGACCATCGACGAGTTCCTAATTTAATGACTTTCTTTACCAGAAAAGGAGCTGAAAAAGCCATCACCCAAAACCCGAACGATTACCTTCCCGGAGACTTAGTGGCTTGGAGTTTAGGCGGAGGATTAACCCATATTGGAATGGTCGTGAACAAAAAATCTAAAGAAGGCAAAAGAAATTTAATCGTTCACAATATTGGCAACGGACAGGTAGTAGAGTAGAAGACTGTCTATTTACCTATAAAATTATTGGGCATTATCGGTATCAATAGAAGCTTAAATTCAATAATATATGAAAAAAATAATTCTCATTATATTTCTAATTTCATTAAATCTTTCAGCTCAAAAAATATTCTTTCATGATTTTGTAGAGTGTTATTATCCAGCAGAAGAAAATGAACCTATTCAAATTTATGATAGCAGAAAAGGAAACTTGATTGCAGAATTGAGACCATTATCAACCCCTAACTCTTGGTATAAATTTGCAATATCAGAATCAAAAAATGGCTGGTTAAAGATTGAAAATATAATTATTTTACCTAATTACGACGAATACGAATTAAATAGTAATATTAAAAAATTTAAAGGAAGTTGGATTCTATCCAAAAGAATGAAAATAAATATACCAGATTTAAATGTTGATACAGAAAACGGAATTAACTTCTACCAAGAGCCCAATTTAAATTCTCATGTAATTTTTCAATCTGGAAAATTTTTAAGAACTGATTTAATTGAAATAAAAGAACTTTGGGCTAAGGTTTCATTTATGAATAAAGGAGTCAAGATAATTGGCTGGTTACAAAGAAAGGATCAATGCGCCTATCCTTGGACATCTTGTCCATACCAACCCAATTAAAATATATTGATTTGGTTTTGGTTTTAGGATTAAAAAACAACCCCCATTTTCAGAAACTCTAAAAATGGGGGTCTAACAAAGTCACACTAAAGTGAAAAAACAAACTATAAACAATGAAAAACCTTTAATTCCAACCGCCGCCTAAAGCTTGGTACATATTTACCAAGGCAGCCATTTGTTCTTTTTTGGTTTCAATTAATTCAAATTTAGATTCTAAGGCATCACGCTGGGTAAGCAATACTTCCATATAATCGGCGCGTGCGTTTCTAAACAATCCATTAGAAATATCAATAGATTTGGTTAAGGCCGCTACTTGATTGGCAATTAAATCGTAACTATTTTCTAAATTATCAATTTTCGCTACCTGATTGGCCACTTCAATATAAGCGTTCAATACCGTACGTTCATAATTATAAACTGCTTGAACCTGCATTGCATTGGCACTTTGGTAATCGGCTTTTATCGCATTCCGGTTAATTAAAGGCGCGGTAATATCACCTGCCAAACCGTATAACAAAGACTGCGGTGTTTTTAATAAATACTTCGGGTTAAATGCCTGATAGCCTAAATTCGCTGAAATTCCCAACGAAGGATAAAAGCGTGCTTTCGCTACTTTAATATCAAGTTCCGCCGCTTTTAAATCGAGTTCGGCCTGTTTAATATCGGGACGGTTTTCCAGCAACTGCGAAGGAATTCCCGCCTGAATATGTTTCGGGATTAAATCAACAAAAGCTTCCGCGTTTCTTTCAATCGGTTGTGGATACCTTCCAATCAAGAAATTAATCCGGTTTTCGGTTTCTACAATCTGTTGTTTGAATTTATACTGAAGGCTTTTCGTTTTAAACACTTCGGCTTCAAACTTCTTCACCGCCAATTCAGTTACACGCGCCGCTTGTTTTTGTAAACGCACAATCTTTAAGGCGTTGCTCTGTATTTCGATATTTCGCTCTACAATCGCCAATTGATTATCTAAGGCCAATAATTCATAATAAGAATTAGCGATTTCAGCAATCAAATTAGTCACCATAAAGTTCTTCCCTTCTATTGAAGATAAATACCGAAGTACAGAAGCTTTTTTCGCATTGTGCAGCTTGCTCCAAATGTCTATTTCCCAAGTCGCGTAAGCTCCAATCATGTAATCAGGTAAAGGTTCAGGAAAAGCTTCATCTTCACGGATATTCAAATTCTCTTCCACCGCTCCATCACGCGTATATTCCGCGGCTTTATCTAATCCGGCTCCGGCTTTTAACCCTAAATACGGAAGGTACTCTCCTTTTCTAGCCTGCACTTCATTTTGGGAAATCATGATTTCCTGCAACGTAATATTCAGCTCTTGGTTGTTTTCCAATCCAATTTCAATAAGATTATTTAAATAAGGGTCGGTAAAAAACTCCTTCCAATTTACCTGGGCACTATTGGTGGTATCTTGAACAGTTTCATTCGCATATTCCTGTTGGTTGAGAGAATCCTGCGAACTATGATAATTCGCAGGCACAGATTTATCTGCTGTTTTCTCAACCAGGGAAGGTACACAAGCAGTAAACATTAACACCGTAAGGCTTACTGCAATACTGTTGAATATTCTATTGTTTTTAGTTCTATTCATCATAATAATCAAAATCTTCGGTTAACGGATTCTCATCCTCGTATTTTATTAATGATTTACCTTCGGCCAAGCTTCCAAAAATGTAGTACAATCCGGGTACGATAATCACCCCGAATACGGTACCGAATAACATTCCGCCTAAGGCTGAAGCTCCTAAGGTCCGGTTTCCTACAGCTCCTGCTCCGGTAGCAATAATCAACGGAATTAATCCGGCAATAAAAGCAAACGAAGTCATTAAAATAGGTCTAAAACGTACTTTCGCACCTTCAATGGCAGCTTGTAAAACCGTAAGGCCTTCCCGGTGTTTAATCACCGCAAACTCCACAATTAACACCGCGTTTTTACCTAACAGCCCGACGAGCATGATAAGTCCGATTTGTGCGTAAATATCATTTTGAAGTCCCATTAACTTCAGCAACATAAACGAGCCGAAAACCCCAACGGGTAACGAGAAAATCACCGTTAATGGAATAATGAAACTTTCGTATTGGGCAGCTAACACGAAATACACAAATACCAATACAATGATGAAAATATAAATAGACTCGTTACCACGTTGAGCTTCATCGTAAGAAAGTCCTTCCCAAGCAATATCGTAGTTTTTAGGCAAGGTTTCTTCAGCTACTTCCCGAATGGCTTCAATCGCATCTGCCGTGGTGTAACCTTCTGCCGGTAAACCACGAATTGCTGCGGAATTGTACATATTGAAACGGGTAATCTCGTTAGGACCTTGCATTTTTTTCAACTTCATAAATGCGGAATAAGGAACCATTTCACCGTGGTCGTTTTTCACATACATATTCAAGACATCGGTAGGCAATCTTCTAAATTTAGGATCAGATTGTACGTACACTTTAAAGAAGCGGTTGAATTTAATGAACCCTTGCTCGTACGTACTACCAATAAGAATGTTCAAATTTTCCATCGCATCACCAATAGAAACGCCTTTTTGCATCGCCAATTCGTTATTGAATTCTAATTCGTATTGCGGATAGTTGGCAGCAAAGAAGGTAAATAGACCTTTCAGTTCAGGACGTTTTCTCAGGTTCTCCATAAACTCCTGATTGATCTTATCAAAATCCTGATAATCGGTTTCTGTATTTTCATCCAATAAACGCATCGAGAAACCACCGGAAGAACCAAATCCCGGGATGGCGGGCGGTTCAAAAAACTCGATAACCGCTCCGAGGTCTTTTGATTTCTCCTCCAGTTCTTCCATAATTTCGTTGACGGTATGATGCCTATCTGACCAGTTTTTCAGGTTAATTAAACACGTTCCTGCGTTTGAACCCCGACCTTCGGTCATAATCTCATAACCTGCCAAAGAAGAAACTGATTCTATTCCTTCAACTTCCTCACAAATAGCTTGTAGTTTACGAGAAACTTCATTGGTTCTTTCTAAGGTCGCTCCCGGAGGTGTTTGAATAATTGCATAAATGGTACCCTGATCTTCACTAGGCACAAAACCGGATGGTAAAACTTGATTTTCTAAATAAATTCCAGCACAGAAAGCGATTAAAATTCCGAAAGTGAGCCATCTTCTGCTTACGATTCGTTTTAAAATTCCCACATATTTTCCGGTCAGTTTATCAAAACCGCTGTTGAATTTATCGAGTCCTTTGGTTAAGAAATTCTGCTTTTTCTCTTTTCCGTGATGATTTTTCAACAACATCGCACACAATACTGGTGTAAGCGTTAAGGCTATAATTGCTGAAATCACAATCGCACTTGCCATCGTGATGGAGAACTGTCGGTAAAAAGTTCCCACAGGACCTGTCATAAATGAAATAGGCAAGAACACCGAAACCATCACCATCGTAATGGCGATAATCGCACCTCCTATTTCACTCATTACTTTTTTCACGGCGAGGTAAGGTGAAATATTCGGATGTTCATCAAACTTGGCGTGGACGGCTTCGACGACGACAATCGCATCATCGACCACAATACCAATCGCCAATACCAAGGCAAATAAAGTCACGAGGTTAATGGAAATCCCGAAGAATTGAATCACGAAAAACGCTCCTACTAATGAAACCGGAACGGCCAAAATAGGAATTAAGGTAGAACGCCAATCGCCCAGGAAAATAAATACCACAATCGCTACTAAAAAGAACGCATCACGAAGCGTATGGACTACTTGCTCAATGGAAGCATCTAAGAATTGTGATACGTCATAACTGAGTTTGTAATCCATCCCCGGAGGGAAATCTTGCTTCATATCTTCCAGTTCTGCTTTTACTTTTTCAATAACATCACTGGCGTTACTACCATAACTTTGCTTGAGGACAATCGCTGCGGAAGGGTGTCCGTCTAGGTTGGAGTAAATATCAAAAAACTCACTTCCCAATTCTACCCGACCAATATCTTTTAGGTGTAAACTTTCACCATCTGGATTCGCCCGAATAATTATATTTTCGTATTGCTCGGGTTCGTTATATCTTCCTTTGTAAGTAAGCACGTATTCTAAAGATTGTGCTGTTATCCCCGAACTTCTTCCTAAACGTCCCGGCCTACCCACAATACTTTGTTCTTGCATGGCTTCCATCACTTCATCTACAGAAATATCGTAAGCCCGCATTCTATCTGGATTTAACCAAACCCGCATGGCGTAACGACGGCTTCCTAAAATTTGTGAACGGGCAATCCCTTTAATCCGGTTGATTTCCGGAATCATTTTTACGTTGGCATAATTGTACAGGAATTTTTCATCCATATTTTCATTTTTCGAATAGAGGTTAACGTACATTAACATACTCGGCTGGATGGGAGTAATCACTACCCCTTCCCTTTGTACCAACTCGGGCAGCAAGGGCATCACCTGATCTACCCGTGTTTTCACCCTGACGACGGCATCGTTGGGGTCGGTTCCTGGTTCAAAAATTACTCTTAAAGTGGCTTCACCGGCACTGGTGGCATCGGTGGCCAAATACCTCATCCCCTGTACTCCATTAATAGAGTTTTCTAAGGTAATTAAGGTAGATTTCACCAATACATCGGCACTTGCTCCGGGATAGGCTACGAATATATTTACCGTAGTGGGAGCAATTTGCGGAAACTGTGATATTGGCAGTTGCTTGATGGCTAATGAACCTATAAAAACTATAATTATAGAGATAACTATAGCAAATACAGGTCTATGTATAAATCGTTTAAACATTATTTTAAGGTTTTGCTATTGAATTATTCTGCGTATAATTCTAAGTGGTTAATGACGTCGTTGGGATCTTCAAATTCGTATTCAATCTCATCGCCATTACGCACTTTTCTAATTCCTTCCAGAAGAATTTTATCGTCTTCAGATAAGCCATCACTTACCACATAAATATGGGGCAGTTCAGCTTGAACGGTAATTTCCCGAGGTTCCACTTTGTCATCTTCGGTTATTACATAGACGTAATGCTTACTCAGCACTTCGTAAGTTGCTTTTTGCGGAACGAGCAAAGCGTTTTTATAAGGAATTTTGGTAAGGATACTTCCAGTTTCGCCGTGTCTTAAAAGACCTTCGGGATTGGGGAAGCTCGCCCGGAATGCAATATTTCCGGTTTCGTTATTAAATTCACCCTCAATGGTTTCTACAAAACCATGGTGGTCATAAATTTTGTTATTGGCCATTAAAAGTGCTACTTCTTTCTTTTTCTCTGAATTTTTATTGGCTTTGTATTCCAAATATTCAGCTTCCGGGACATTGTAATACACCCACATTTCACTGTTGTCTGATAAAGTGGTAAGTAAATCTCCTTCATCTACCAAGCTTCCCAGTTTTAAGTGAAGTCGGTCAACAATTCCATCAAAAGGAGCACGAATCGCAGTAAAATCTAAATGCACATTTGCCAATGCCAATTCTGCTTTCGCCTTATCGTAATGCGCTTTTGCCATAGCAAGTTCGTTGGGAGCCACTACATTACTATCGGCTAAGACTTTGGTATTTTCATATTCTATTCGGGCAAAGTCTGCTTCGGCTTTTGCTTTTTGTTGTTCTGCCTCGTAAAGCTTAGGCATAATCCTGAACATTAATTGCCCTTTCTTGATAGAATCTCCTTCATCTACGTAAATATCCTGTAAATATCCTCGCTCTTGCGCCCTAACTTCTATGTTTCTGATAGATTTTACTTGAGCCACATATTCATTTGTAATTAAGGTGTCTTTTCTTACGGGACTTGTTACCAAATAATTAGACGCTTCTTCTTTGTGATGTTTTTTTGATTCACAGCTTGCCAACAAAACTACACACAAGCTCATGGACATGAGAATTTTCCTCATCATGATTTACTTTTTAAAAATTTGTTATTGATAAATAGAAATTTGGATAAAGACTAAGCATTAAGTTTTAATGCTATCAACCGCTTGTTATCCTAAAAAATGAAAACGTAAACCTTAAAGAAACAGGTTTACAAAAAGTAAAATATCATATTCTGTATACGCAGAATTTCACGTATAACGGAGTATGATTTGTAAGATGGGTAAACTGTCCGTAAGTAGAAGGACATTTAGTAGTTTGTTCGGTATGGAAATAATCTAACAGAAAAGCATACCACAAAGAAGTAAAATGCTCGTGTGAATTATCTGCAGATTTTTTGGAAGAAGATAAATATTCTTCCAATTCTTCTTCTATCACCCGTTCTTCGTATTCCTTTTTGTGTTTTTCGGGATTTAGAGGAGTAGATTTTAGGTATTCAATTCCTGCTTCTTGATGAAGTTCGGTTTGTTGTTGAATCCCTTCTAAATAACATAAAAGCGAGTGTTGGCTATTCTCTTGTTGGTTAGCATAAAGATTGGCTATCCCCAGCAACAGAACGCTTACAGAAAGAAGATATTTAAAAAACGCTTTTATCATTTCGATTGCAAAATTATAATAGTGAAATTATATAAACAAACTTTTATGATTTTTAATATGAAAAAATACTGTTGAAAACCTAAAAAAGCCACATCTCTAAATGTGGCTTTTTGGTGATATAATTTGGGGCAAAATTATATTATTTTGTGCTTACTGGTTTGTAATAGCTTCTATCGCCTACAAACATCGCTAGCATATAATCTCCTGCTGGAACGGCAGAGAAATCAAAAGTTTTCTTCATTACCAATTCATTGTTTTTTACAGCAGAAACAATGTTTCCTTTAGCATCGTAAACAAAAGCTTTTACCGTCTCTTTATTAGGATTGGTGTAAGAAACTTTTAATACCTTATCTGTTTGTTTGTAGATAGGCTTAAAGATAATTTGTGAATCTTTTTTAACCTCTACACTGTTTCCTTTCTTAACTATTTCTCTTGCAAAGATGGTATTTATTCCTTCTAAGTTTAAAAAATAAGTTCCGTCTGGTACATAAGCTAAGCTTAAACTCTTTTGAAAGTTTGTATCTAAGTTGGCTTCTTTATAAAGCACTTTTCCTTCTACGTCTAATAAAGTAAGTAAGTCTCCTTCTTGTACTTCATTTAACTCTACCATTAAGATTTGATTTTTAGCTACGGCTACATTAAAATCTTTAGCGGCTTGTACATTATAACCTATTATAAGTAATAATGTAAATACAATTGTTTTAATCACTCTTTTCATAATCTAGTAGGTTTTAATGGTTAATAATATTTTTCCTTTTCAATTACATTACAAAGATATGGGAGGAGCTCGTTGAATTTTAATGTAGAATATACCAAAATATGTTCTATATTAACCTAATAATAGTATCTTAACGATAAATTTACATCAATTAAGAACATAATAATATTAAGTTGCTAATTTTAGCAAATCATAAATATTTCAACTGAAAATTGCTAAATTCGAAATATGGCTGAAAAAATAACTTCCAAACCGGTTTTAGAAAAAGTTGAACCCATTTTTGGGAGCTCTTTTTCTTACAAACATTTTAATCAGGATAACCTGAACAAGAGTGAGAATTTTTGGCACTATCACCCTGAATTAGAATTAGTTTATGTAAATAGAGGTTCGGGAAAACGCCAAATAGGAAGTCACGTTTCCCATTACCGAAACGGAGATTTACTGCTCATTGGTTCTAATTTACCGCACTGTGGTTTTACTGACAAGATGAACGAAGGCCAGCAAGAAACCATCATTCAGTTTCTACCTAATTTTCTTGGGGAAGATTTCTTGAACCTTCCTGAAATGAGTTCAATTAAGAAATTGTTTGAAAAGGCAAATAAAGGAATTGTCTTTCACGGCGGAAATAAACGAACCATCGGTGCTAAAATAGAAGGACTCAGATACGAATCCAATTATTTCAAATTATTGGGCTTACTGGAAATTTTAAAATTACTGGAAGAAGCGAAAAATTACACGCTTTTAAATGCGGAAGGATTTTTACTGGAAACCAAATTGGAAGATAACGACCGGATTAATACGGTTTTTAATTTTGTAAAGGAAGAGTTTAAACGTCATATTGCTTTGGAAGAAATCGCTGAACTGGTGAATATGACGGTTCCGGCTTTTTGTAGGTATTTCAAAAAAATTACCGGAAAAACCTTTGTTCAGTTTGTAAATGAATATCGGTTAACGCACGCCGCCAAACTCTTGCACGAAAAACAAATTAGTATTACCGACGTGTGTTACGAAAGCGGATTTAATAACTTTAGCCATTTCAACAAAAAGTTTAAAAGCCTAACAGGAAAATCACCTTCAACCTATAGAAATGAATTAAAATATACGGTAGGATAATTTCAACTGAATTCATATAAAATTTTTGAAATCATTTTGGGACATTGAGTGAATTTTCAAGGAAAATTTTTATCGAAATGTCACCAAAATAGAAGCTTCGATACAAAATCTTTTACAAAGATTTCACTCAGCCTCCGTTATTTACCTAACAAACACAGGCTCATTTTCTTTTTCGGTATATTTTTCACTATAGGAATACCCATCGTAATCAAAGCCTTTTAAATCGTCTAAAGTTTTGGCGTTCGTATCTATAATATAGCGAGCCATCGACCCTCTCGCCTTTTTTGCGTAAAAACTGATGATTTTCAGCTTTCCGTTTTTAAAATCTTTAAAGACCGGTGAAATCACCTCAGCTTTTAACTTATCAGCATTGACGGCTTTAAAATATTCGTTACTGGCGAGGTTGATAAACAATTCACCTTCTTCCAGTTCATCATTTAAAGCTCCAGTTACTTTTTCTTGCCAGACTTCGTAGAGGTTATTATTTCTTTCAATAGAAAGTTTGGTTCCCATCTCTAAACGATAAGGTTGAATTAAATCTAACGGACGCAAAATACCATACATTCCCGATAGGATTCGTAAAGTCTCTTGTAGCAAATCTATTTTCTCTGAAGGAATGGTATAAGCATCCAATCCGGTGTATACATCTCCTGCAAAGAGATAAGCAGCCTGACGGGAGTTTTGCTTGGTATGTTCTTCTTCAAACTCTTGGTAGCGTGTGTAGTTTAAATCGGCCAACTTATCGCTGATGCTCATGAGTTCAGCAATTTCCTGTTTGGTCATTCTGGCAAGCTTTCTATTGATTTTTGCTGCTTGCGCTACAAACTTGGGTTGGGTACCGCGATTGGTAGGTAATTTACTTTCTTGGTCTAAAGATTTTGCGGGAGAAACGACTACTTTCATAGGTTCAATGTTCTTTTTTAATTGAAAACTTTGATTTGCCGTGTAAAAATAAGGCTTCTCTTCTACTCTCCCCTCAATTTTTGGAATTTCTTAGTAATCTAACTATAGATGAAAATTATTCATCTTAAAACATTTTTTCTATTTCCTACAACCTAATTCATCTACAATACTTCCTTTTGGTTTTTCGCATAGTTTCGCCACTTTTCGATACACTGTTGCATATCTTCAGGAATATCAGAATTAAAACTCATCCATTTCTTTGTCGTGGGATGTTCAAAACCTAAAGTTTTGGCGTGTAAGGCTTGGCGCGGCAATACTTTAAAACAATTATCTACAAATTGTTTGTATTTGGTAAACGAAGTCCCTTTTAAAATTTTGTCTCCGCCATAGCGTTCGTCATTAAAAAGCGTATGACCAATATACTTCATATGCACCCGAATTTGATGCGTTCTTCCGGTTTCCAATTTACAGGAAACCAAAGTCACATAACCAAAACGTTCCAAGACTTTAAAATGAGTGACGGCTGGTTTTCCATTTTCGGCTTCATCACCTTCATAAACAATATTCTGCAAACGGTTTTTAGGATTTCTCCCGATGTTACCCTCGATAGTTCCTTCATCTTCATCTACATTCCCCCAAACTAAAGCTACGTATTCCCGCTCACTGGTTTTATGAAAAAACTGCTGCGTAAGATGTGTCATAGCCGTTTCTGTCTTGGCTACGACTAAAAGTCCGCTTGTATCTTTATCGATGCGGTGGACCAATCCGGGACGGTCACTGCTATTATTTGGTAAATTTTCAAAATGATAAACCAAGGCATTAATCAAGGTTCCTGAATAATTTCCGTGCCCGGGATGTACCACCATTCCGGCAGATTTATTCACCACCAATAAAGCATCGTCTTCGTAAATAATATCCAATGGAATATCTTCCGGCGTTAGTAAAAACTCATAAGGCGGATGTTCAAATAACACTTTTACCTCATCACCGGCTTTTACTTTGTAGTTTTGTTTTACGGTATCGCCATTCACGAAAACATTTCCATTTTTGGCCGCTTGCTGAATTTTATTCCGAGTAGCATTTTCAACAAAATTCATTAAAAATTTATCTACCCGAAGTGGTTTCTGTCCCTTTTCAGCTAAAAAGCTATAATGCTCGTATAAATCGTCGCTTTCGTAATCTTTGTTTTCTTCTTCCTGCATCACCAATTATCGTTCACTATTATAATTTACCGTTCCGTCGCCTAACACCATATCAATGGTTGCGGTTTTCTTTAGTTTATTGCCGGCTTTTAAAGGTTTTCCGTTATGGCTTAACTCCAATACGGCATCTTCAGCAAAATCGGGTTTATAGGTAATATCTCCAATTTTAAAACCGAGTGACAATAATTTAGATTCTACTTGGCGTTTGGTAATTCTTTCAAATTCAGGTATTTCTAATTTTGGGTAACCGGAAGGATTCAACTTAATATAAATTTTTCGGTTTTCCTTTACAAATTTTCCGGCAGCGGGAACTTGTTCAATTACTGAAAATCGAGGATAATCAGGATTATAATTGGCAGAGTCCAAAATTTTCACTCGCAAATCCAATTCATCAAGCTTTTTCTCGACAATATCTAGGGAAAGTTTAGATAAATCGGGTACTTTAATCCGTTGGTCGTGATTGGTGGTATAATCCAACCAACTCATCGTCCCAAAAATCAATACAACTATTAATACAACTGCAATCCCTAATTGAATAAGAAATGTCTTGCTAAAAATGAATTTGAAAAAGCTCATTATTCTTGAAAATTATTGCACAAAGATATAAAAACACCTGTATTTTTGTGGTAAATAATATACAAACGCAAATAGCCTTTAAAAAGTTTACTATGAAGAAAAAAATTGCCATCGCCATGGGCGGCTATTCTAACGAATATAAAATTTCTTTAAATAGCGGTGAATTGGTATATAAACATACCGATAGGAATTTGTATGAGCCCTATCGGGTTCATATTTTGGAAGATGGTTGGTTTGTGGTGTTGGATGACGGCAAAAAATTTCCGGTAAACAAGGCAGATTTTTCGGCTGAAATCAATCAAGAGAAAATTACGTTTGATAGCGTTTTCAATATTATTCACGGGACGCCGGGTGAAGATGGTATTTTTCAAGGCTATCTGGAAATGTTGAATATTCCGCAGACGGCTTGTGATTATTACCAAGCGGCGCTTACGTTTAATAAACGTGATTGCATTAGCATTCTCCGTGCCTACGGAATTAAGACTGCCAAAAACTACTTTTTAAATAAAGGCGACGAAATTAACGAAGATGAAATTTTAGAAAGTGTGGGTTTGCCTTGTTTTGTAAAAGCGAATAAAGCAGGAAGCAGTTTCGGAATTTCTAAAGTGAAAAAGAAAGAAGATCTAGTGGCTGCCATTAATTTTTCTTTTGAAGAAGATGAAGAAGTGATTATTGAGTCTTTTCTCGATGGAACTGAAGTTTCGGTAGGGGTGATTGAGTATCAAGGGGAAATTTTACCACTTCCGGTGACCGAGATTATTTCTGAAAATGAATTCTTTGATTATGAAGCGAAGTACTTAGGACAATCAAAAGAGATTACGCCAGCCAATATTTCTGAAGAAGACCGAATAAAGGTTCAAAATCAAGCGAAAAGAATTTTTAAGGTATTGAAATTGAAAGGGCTCACCCGTGCGGAATTTATTTTTCACGAAGGCGAACCACATTTTATTGAGGTGAATACAAATCCCGGTTTGAGTGAAGCTAGTATTTTACCGCAACAGGCAAAAGCCGCCGGTATTAGCCTCACCGATTTGTTTACCAATGTGATTGAAGCTTCGCTTTCTTAAGAAATGCTTATCTTCACTCAAAAATAAGTGTATGAAACGAGCGGTTTTTCCGGGTTCTTTTGACCCCATCACCAACGGACATTACGATATCATTGAACGCGGACTCAAACTTTTTGATGAAATCATCTTGGCAATTGGTGTAAATGCCGATAAAAAATATATGTTTTCGCTAGAACAACGTCAGCAATTTATTGAAGATGCTTTTAAAGGTGAACCAAAAATTAAAGTAAAAACCTATGAAGGTTTAACAGTAGATTTCTGTATCAAAGAAAATGCAGATTTCATCTTACGTGGACTTCGAAACCCTGCCGATTTTGAGTTTGAAAAAGCCATCGCCCATACCAACCGGAAATTACAAAAAATTGAAACGGTATTTTTATTAACCTCCAGTGGAAAAAGTTATATCTCTTCTTCTATTGTCCGGGATGTTATTCGAAATAATGGAGATTACACCTTACTGGTCCCTGATGCGGTGAGGGTTTAGTAGTGGTAGTGGTTAGAAAGATTTATTTTTAAATGAAGTAATGAAGCGATTCTTAACGTTATTAGGGAAATTATTAATTCTCATTATTTCTATTCCTATTCTATACTTTTTAATTGCTCTTATTCTCACTACAATTACTGTTAATGAAAAGGAAGTTTATCCAAAAGAAACTTTTGTTTATTTAAATACGAATGGGGTTCATTTAGATATAATTTTTCCGAAAGAAAAAATCACTTCTAGTTTATTGAAGGATTTAGAATTTACTGAAGATGACAACTATTTCTCTTTTGGTTGGGGTGATGAAAATTTCTATTTAAATACTCCACAATGGAAAGACCTTACTTTCAAAAATGCAATAAATGCGCTCTTCCTAAAAAGTTCGACCCTTATTCATCTAACCAAATATGCTGAAGTAAATCCGAATTGGATAAAAATTGAATTATCGCAAAAGCAACTTTCAGCTTTAAATGAACCACTATGGACTTGAAGTCCATAGTTTCGAGCTGGTGACTTAAAGTCACCATTATGGATATTACTCAATAATAAAGTTTGCGCCTCCCCTGTCGTCTGGTTTTCTATGGTGCTCTAAATATTCATTTACCATCTCATCCGTAATATTTCCAGTACTCCAACATCCATACCCGATAGCCCAGAAATGACGACCCCAATACCGTTTTTTTAATTCAGGAAATTCCTGTTGAAGCTTCCTGGAACTTTTACCCTTAAATTTCTTTATTAAATTGCTAAGGTTTTGCGAGGGACGATAATCTATGTGCATATGAACGTGATCTTTGGAAATGACTCCTTTTAATATTTCCACATCCTCTGCCTCACAGATTTGTATTAGCAGCTTTCGGCAACGTAACTTAATATCACCCGTTAAAACAGGATATCTGTATTTTGTGCTCCAAACTAGATGGGCGGTAAGTTGCGAAACGCTATGTCCATTTGATCTTTGGTCTGACATTGAACAAAGGTAAGTTTTTTTAGAAGCTAAAGCGAGATGCACTAAAGTGCATAGTTTGAACTAACCCTGAGACCAATCAATACATAGAAAGTAGTTTTTATAAGAATACTGAATCAAAAAAAGTCATCTTACCTAATAAAGGATATGCTTACCACGACGATTTTTATAAAGCTACCGGAAATTACACTTGCTTTTTCACTTGCAACACTTGGGTAAATTCAGCTTTTAAAGAAGCTAACTTAAAAGCTTGTTTATGGACACCATTTGATTTTGGATTGATGGATAAGTATTCTGATTGAAAATCATAGCTTATCTAAATCTTGCTGACCAATAATAGTCATAATCTCGACTACTTTTTCAGAGTTTATTCTATAAAACACACTATCTGAGCCACAAACACAGCGTCGGTATCCTTCTCTTATTTCATCGACGGCTTGAAAAGAATAAGGTGATGCTGCAATTATATCGAAATATTCAAAGAACTTATTAAAATAGTTCTCTGCTTGAATTTCTCCAAACTTAGTTACTCCATACCTGTAAATTCGAATTAAATTTTCTTTGGCTGTATTACTAAGTTTGTAATTAGCCATTAATTTGACTTTGCCTGATTCAAAATAGCAGCTTTTGAGTCTGAAGTAAATCCGCTATCTTCGGCTTTCTTAAGCTTAGCTTCAATCCAGTCAATTTTAGCTTGTTGACCCCTAGCTTGCCGAATTAAATCGTTAACCAACTCACTTTTACTGGCATATTCTTTACTTTCAACTTGAGATTTTAACCACTCATCATTAGGTTCTGTTAATGAAATACTTTGTCTTCCCATAACACAAATATTTGGTGTAAATTTACACCAAATAAACTTCTAAAACAAATACTTCACTCCTACGCCACCGTAAAAATTACGATTATTACCGGGGTAATAATAGCGAGGTTCACTATTTCCGTAAGCAACTGCATTGGGTAAAATACTTACTGCATAATGTTCATCTAATAAATTATTAACGCCGACCATGTAAGTTGATTTTGAAATCTTGAAATACTGCAAAATCATAAGCTGCTTTTAAATTGATTAAATGATAACTATCGCTGTACAACGAATTGGCATCATTCAACGGAATTTCTGAAACAAACAACGCATTACTAAAAAAACGGAAACCACTTTCTGTCATTAAATCTATACCAATATTTATTTTTTTATCAGGAACTCCGGTTAAATCATTTCCGCTATAATCATTTCCTGCGTCTGTAAATTCATCAAACTTATAAAAATTAAAATTTGCTGAAGCGTAAGGCTGCAAGCTAATTTTTGAAGATAATTCCCATTTGTATTTCAGTAGAATTTCGGCTCCGTTATGATCGGTTTTTCCAGCATTAGTCCCAATATATTGATCTTCAGCTATCCGTTCTGCGACTAATAAATCATTTATTTGAATGGTGTATAGAGCGATTTCGGTATAGAAATTCTTGAACCAATTTCCTTTAAAACCAAGTTCATAATTCCAACCTATTTCTGGTTTTAAACTGGTATTAATTAATCCTTCAGGTGTTAAAGTTTCATCGACTGTTGGCGTTGAAAAACCTTTGGAAATATTGATGTACAAATTTTTAGTTGAAGTCAATTCATATAAAGCTGCAATTCTTGGTGACCAAATGGTTTCAAATTGGAAATCACCGGTTTGGTCGATATTATCTTCAGCATACAAATCTGTTAATGCATAATCGGTTATGTTGACATTAAGTCCGCCGACTAATTTTAGCTTTGGAAAGAGTTGCAAATTCAGTTGTGCGAAAAGATTGTAATAATTTCGGTCCTGTTCAAAATTGGCAATTTGGCTTCCGCGAACGCTTCCTTGATTTGGGAAATCTTCATAAAGGTTTTCGTACTTGCTTCCATCGTAATTTTCATTTAAATATTCTCCCCCCAGACTTGCTTCCGCAGGAAAAGAAAATAAATTGGTTGTATAATTAAAACGTGTTCTTGCCCCCATACTGAAGCTATTTTCTTTCAAAATATCAAAAGGTCGAGGTTCATAAGCATCTCTACTATTGATGAAAACACTAGTGGTGTTTTTAAAGTTTTCAGTAAAATGCTGTGTGTAGGAAACTCCCATTAAAAAACGGTCATAAGACTCATAACCATTTGCAGCATTCCAAGTATAAGCTGCAGCTTCAGGATTTTCTTTAAAATCTGTTTTACTAATAGAACTAGGAATTTCAGCTTTTAATCTCGTAAAATTTCCTATAAAACTGAATGCTGAATTTTCTCCTGAATATAAAGTTCCATTAAAATTGAAAGATTTTCGATCGTAATCTGAATTTTCCCGATAGCCTTCACTTTGCAAATGATTGTAAGTGGCAAAAAGCGATTTTTTTGAATCTGAATAGCCTACGCTTGCTGTATTTTTAAGCATTTGATAACTTCCAAAATTACTGGAGACTTTAGCGAAAGATCGTTCTTCACCCGGTTCATAAGCAAATAAATGTAACACACCTCCTAAACCGGAACCGTACAAACTGGAATTGGTGCCTTTAATAATTTCTACACTTTCAATCGCTTCCAAATCAATATCGTTTATGGCGGTTTGTCCATCGCCTGTTGTGATTGGGATTTCATTAAAATAGGCCTTGAGTCGGTTGGTTCCGTATTGCGCCCGGGCACCAATCCCACGAATAGTGATACGATTGGTATTTAAAGCTCCTTCTTGTGTGTAAACTCCGGGAATTCGATTAAAAGAGGCGGTTAAAAGTGTTGGTGTACTTCGATTAAGTTCTGTATTATCCAGTAAATTTACAGCAGCCGGGGTTTTCTTTAATTCTGATTGGATGCCGGTTCCTTTTAATAAAACTTGTGGTAATGTTGTACTATCTAAAACAGGCTCAGTTTGTTTTTCCTGAGCCTGTGTAAAAGTTGTACAACATATACTTAGCGCTGCTAAGAGATAAGTTGAAATTTTCAAAAAAAATATTATTTTTAAATTATTATTGAGCTGAAACTACCCAAATTACGCCACCATCATCATCGGTAACTAATAAATCTCCATCTGGCGTTTGTGTTACTCCCACCGGTCTTCCGTGCACTTCTGTTCCGTCTTCATTTGCTATAAAGCCTGTCATAAAATCTTCGGGCTGTTGTGGGTTTCCATTTTCATCAAAAGGAATAAAAACAATTTTATATCCAGCTAATTTTGATCTGTTCCAAGAACCGTGTTGCCCTATGAACGCTCCATTTCTGTATTTCTGCGGAAATTTATTTTCGGTATAAAAAGTAAGTCCAATAGAGGCGGTATGAGAACCTAGTGGCACATCGGGCACTATTGCTTTTTCTACCATTTTTGGATGCGGATCGTCTTTCCATCTTGGATCCCTAATTTGCCCATAATAAGAATAAGGCCAACCATACCAACCATCTTCTTCTACACTCGTGGCATAATCTGGCACTAAGTTATCTCCTAATTTATCGCGTTCGTTTACTGCTGTCCATAATTCTCCTGTAATGGGATTCCAATCCATCCCAATAGGATTTCTAATTCCGGCAGCATAAACTTTTTCACCTGAACCATCAGGATTTATTTCTAAAATATTTGCTCTTCGTTCTTCTTTTTCCATACCATGTTCCCCAACGTTCGACGAAGAACCGACCGTGATGTAAATTTTTGAATTGTATTTATTGGCAATTATGTTTCTCGTCCAATGGTGATTATAACCTCCTGCGGGTAACTCTTTAATTACTTCTGGTTCGGCTGTGATTTTTGTTTGTCCTGCTTTGTAAGGGTATCTTACTAAAGCATCTACATTGGCTACATAGAAGTAATCACCAATAATCAACATTCCAAAAGGTTGATTAAGATCATCAAGAAAAATGTGTTCTTCATTTACCACATTATTATTATCAGTATCCCTCAGTAGTTTTATTTTGTTGGGACTTGAACTTGCATCATTACTTTCAGCCACAAAAATATCTCCATTAGGCCCAATGTACATCCAGCGGGGATGATCTAGATTATCGGCAAATCTGCTTACTGTAAAGTCATTAGGAACTACGGGAGATTCACGAACATCCCAACCTATTATTTTACTAGTATTTCTAACAGATTCTGTAGCGTAAGGAGGAGGAAGTACTAAATCTCCTACAGCAGTTTTTACGGTAGTTGTTGTACTATCTTCCTTAACTTGTGCTCTTTCTTTTTCACTTAAAGAAGCTTTTTTTTCTCCCATACAACCAATCAGGAGAAAATTCAAAAAAAATATCCCTAATAAAAAAGTGTAGTTTTTTGAAACGTTCATAGTTGCTAATTTTTGCACCAATTTAATTTATAAATACTCCAACCTAAAACCTCAGCTTTGTATTAATATTTATTTAACAACTTAAATTAGAATAAATAAAGGTATTTTAGATTATTAGTAAATTTGTATATCAAATTATTCTGAGTATGAAAAAAGTAATTTTACTTTTATATATTTTTTCTTTCTTATTTTATTCTTGTGACCTTTCTAAATATAAACTCGTAAAGGAATACGATCTTTCTACACGATTTGAAAAATCTAATGGGAAAGAAACAGCTACTTATGAAGAGGTTATCGATTTTTACAATGAATTGGATGATGCTTATTCGAGCGTTTCTTTGGAAGAATTTGGAAAAACTGATAGTGGAGAACCGCTTCACTTAGCTATTTTTAATCCTGATAGTGAGTTTGATCCAGAAAATTTTCCGCAAGAAAAACAAGTACTCTTAATCAACAACGGAATTCATCCGGGGGAAAGCGATGGTATTGATGCTACGATGTTATTGTTCCGTGATTTAGCGCAAGATTCTATTTCGATTCCTGAAAATACAATTATTGCTACCATCCCGGTTTATAATATTGGCGGTGCACTTAACCGAAATTCAACTTCCAGAGCCAATCAAAATGGCCCGGAGTCTTATGGTTTTAGAGGAAATGCTAGAAACTATGATCTTAATCGTGATTTTATAAAAGCCGATACCAAAAATACAAGAGCTTTTTATGAGATTTTTCATTATTTAAACCCTGATGTTTTTATTGATAATCATGTAAGTAATGGGGCCGATTATCAATACACACTTACGCATTTACTCACACAGCATGACAAATTGAATAGTGAATTGGGAAAATATATTCATCATGAATTTATGCCGGCACTGGAAGATAGTTTAGCTAAAAAAGATTGGCCCATTACTCCTTATGTAAATGTTTTTAACCAAAGTCCAAAAGCGGGATTTTCTCAATTCAATGATTCTCCAAGATATTCAACAGGATATACAACACTCTTTAATACGATGGGAATGATGTTGGAAACTCATATGTTAAAACCTTACGCGCAAAGAGTGAGAGGTACTTATCAATTTATGTTGACAACCATTAATATTATCGATAAAAATTCAACAAAAATTATTGGGGCAAGAGCGGTCAATAAAGATTATTTTTCAACTAAAAAGGAGTATTATCTTAATTATAAAATAGATAGTTCAAAAAACTCTACACTTCAGTTTAAAGGTTTTCAAGATACGATTGTAAAAAGTGAAGTAACTGGTTTAGATAGATTAAAATATAATAGAGACCAACCCTATACAAAAGATAGCATTCCCTATTATAATTATTTTAAGCCTAGTGATACTGTTTCCATTCCTAAAGCTTATATCGTACCACAAGGATGGTGGCAAGTAGTTGATTTATTAAAATTGAATCATATTGAAATGCAGCCTCTTGAAAAAGACACTTTACTGGAAGTGGAAATTTATCGTATTAAAGATTACGAAACTCGAAATCAAGCTTACGAAGGACATTATTCTCATTTTAATACTGAAGTGGAAACTTACAATGATAGCCTTCGACTTAGAAAAGGAGACTTTATCGTTTCTACTGAACAAAAAGGCATTAGGTATTTAATGGAAACCTTAGAGCCTATCGCTGAAGATTCATTTTTTAATTGGAATTTCTTTGACACTGTTCTTCAGCAAAAAGAACATTTCTCTCCTTATGTTTTTGAAGATAAAGCGCTTCAAATGATAGAAAATGACACTTTACTAAAAAAGGAATTTGATTCTATTAAAAAAGCCGATAAAAAATTCAGGAAAAATTGGTATTCCCAATTAGATTGGATTTACAAACATTCTGAAAATTATGAAAAAGAACATTTACGATACCCTATTTTTAGGATGCTGAATTAAATATTCCTTCGGAAAAAGGAGTTTTATATTCTCGTAAGATTCTTTTAAAGCTTCTTGTGTTTTTTCAAAATTTTTCCACTCTACTTTAGTAATTCCTTCATTTTCCTGCGGAATCAATTCGCCGTCAAAATCAGTTTTCATTTCAAACCAATGGGTTTCCTTCAGCCTAAATTTCCCCTTACGCCTCATTACATGATATGTAGTTTGCAAAAATTCAGTAATCCGCAAACCTTCCACCATGGTTTCTTCCTCTACTTCACGAATGGAAGTTTCTTCAATGGTTTCGTTTTTTTCAGCTTTCCCTTTGGGTAAATCCCATCTGTTATTTCTGTAAATAAAAAGAATTTCCCCTTTCGGGTTATACACTAAACCACCGCCTGCTACAATAGGTTTAATTTTTTTTCGTAAATGCTTTAATAGCTTTTCTTCCTTCTTGTGGTATAGGTTCACGTATAAAATTTCACCTTTTAAAATCTTCTTGATAAGCTTTTTCAGCTTCACTTTTTTTATAGGTATAGAAGTGTATTTATCTCCAATTTCTTTTTTGGTAGAAAGAATTATTGGTATATCTTTCACAAAAACTTTATACATTTGCAGGTATGATTTTAGATAAAGAAACAGCTAAAAAAACAGCCGAACTTTTATTGCAAATTAAAGCAATAAAATTAAATCCGCAAGAACCTTTTACATGGGCAAGCGGTTGGAAGTCTCCAATTTATTGTGATAACCGCGTTGTACTTTCCTATCCACCTATTAGAAATTACATTCGGGAACATATGGCCAAACACGTAGAGCAAATTTACGGAAAGCCCGATGTGATTGCCGGCGTAGCTACCGGAGCAATTGGTATTGGAATGTTGGTAGCCGAGTATTTAGGCTTACCTTTTGTTTATGTAAGGCCCGAAGCGAAAAAACACGGTAGAAAAAACCAAATTGAAGGTCATCTGGAGAGCGGCCAGCACGTTGTCGTGATTGAAGATTTAATTAGTACCGGAAAAAGTAGTTTAAATGCGGTGAAAGCTTTAAAAGAAGCCAATGCAACCGTAAAAGGAATGATTGCTATTTTCTCGTATGGTTTTGATATTGCTGAAGAAAACTTCGAAAAAGAACATGTTCATGTAAATGTGCTTAGTAATTACGAGCATTTAATTGAACAAGCCTTTGAAACCAGTTATTTAAATAAAGAAGAAGCAGGTACGTTAAGAAAATGGCGTCAAGACCCTGCAAATTGGTCACCAAAATAAAACAACATGCATTTAGAAAGCAACACAGCCCAAGTAAATAAAACTCAACAACAGGTTTTTGAATTTTTAACCGACGTGCATAATTATGAGAAAATTATGCCTGAGAGTATTCAGAAGTTTGAAATTAAAGGAGAAGAAAGTTTTCTTTTCCAATTGAAAGGAATGCCGGAAATTAAACTGAAAATGCAGGAGAAAGTCCCGTATAAAACTGCGGTTTTAGGTTCGGCAAGTGATAAATTTCCTTTCACTTTAAAAGCAGAAATAGAAGAAATAGATGCTGAAACCAGTAAAGTTCAGCTAATTTTTGATGGGGAATTTAACTCGATGATGGCGATGATGATTAAATCTCCGTTAAAAAAATTCATCAATACCTTAAGCGAGAATTTAGGGAAGCTTTAGTAAAGCAATTTTATTTCCTTAATATCAAATTCTTGTTCGATATGGTCTTCAAACAAAATGATTAATCGTCCTTGTTTGGAGACTTTTTTTATGATTCCTGTTTTTCTTTCGCCGTGAGGAAATTCAAAAGTTGAAGCTTTATTTAACCTAAAAAGATGTGAATAATATTCATTTAAAACAGCTTCTATTTTCCAATCTTTTTTTTCATAAATATTTTTCTCAATGGTATTTACCAACAATTTCAATAAATAATCCAAATCAAAATGAACTCCGGTTAGTTTTTTTAGGGAAGCTGCCTGTGGTAAATTTTCAAATTCCAATTGATTTACATTTAAGCCAATCCCAATAATTGTACTTCCTACCCTGCCACTTACGAGAATGTTTTCAATTAAAATTCCACAGATTTTCAAATTTTCTGCCAATATGTCGTTTGGCCATTTTATCTTCATTTTAGGAATTTGAAGCTTTTTCAACACTTCAATAATACTCATTGCTACGATAGCACTCAGCTTAAACTGCTCATCGATCTTTAAATTCAAATCATTCAACAGCAAGCTAAACGTAAGGTTTTTGCCTTTTTCAGAAGCCCAGCCTGCACCCATCTGTCCTTTTCCTTTGGTCTGTTCTTCGGTCACTACATAGCAATTTTCGATGTCAGGTTCTTCCCTGAAAAGCTCTCTTAAAAACAGGTTGGTAGAATCGGTGGCAAGGACTTTGATACTTCGCATGGAGACTTAATGAAAGAATGTTTAAATTAGGATACAAAAAAAGCTTAAAAAATAATAACTTTGCGCAAAACAATTAAATTTTAATGGTAAACAAAGAAAATAACACAGACCAACTTATAACACATATATTGCAGGGGATTGAAGAGGTAAAAGGGAAAAATATACAAATCTTGGACCTTAGGGAAATTGAGAATACGGTTTGTGACTATTTCATTATTTGCAATGGTACATCAAACACTCAAGTAAATGCTATTGTAAACTCTATCCAAAAAACTGTTAGCAAGGCAATCAAAGACAAGCCTTGGCACGTAGAAGGTACCGAAAATGCAGAATGGGTACTTATGGACTACGTAAATGTAGTAGTACACGTTTTCCAAAAACACGTTAGGGAATATTATGATATTGAAAGTTTGTGGGGAGACGCAAAAACCACTACTATTGAAACCGATTATTAAAATTTACTAGAAAGAATTAAAATGGCCAACGAGCAGAACAATAAAAAAAGACCCGACAATAAAAAACCTAAATTTAACTCGTATTGGATTTATATTGGAATTGTCCTTATCTTCTTAGGACTTAATTTTTTTGGAGGAAGCATGGGCTTCAATGAACCTGCAAAAACCAATATTAGTCAATTTCAAAATTTTCTTAAAGAAGGTGATGTAAAAAAGGTTATTGTTGTTAACCACAAACAGGCAAACGTATATTTAACCGATGAAGCAAAACAAAAGCCTGTTCATGAAAAAACTCAGGAAAAAGAATTTCTTCCGGCAGGAGATACGCCTGCTTATACTTTTGAAATAGGTAGCTTAGAAAATTTTCAAAAGAATTTTAATGACATTAAAGAGGAAAATAATTTAGCTACCGATATTGAATTTGAAACCCATCAAAACTATTGGGGAGATATCTTACTTACCCTACTTCCTTTTATTCTACTATTTGGTATTTGGATTTTCATTATGAGAAGAATGAGTGGCGGAGCCGGTGGAGGTGCCGGAGGTCAAATCTTCAATATTGGTAAATCTAAAGCGAAACTTTTTGACCAAAATACCGATGTAAAAACTTCTTTTAAAGATGTTGCGGGGCTTGAAGGCGCAAAAGAAGAAGTACAGGAAATTGTAGATTTCTTAAAACAACCTGAAAAATATACTTCACTTGGTGGTAAAATTCCTAAAGGAGCTTTATTGGTAGGCCCTCCGGGAACCGGTAAAACTTTATTGGCAAAAGCGGTAGCCGGAGAAGCAAAAGTACCTTTCTTTTCACTCTCAGGTTCAGATTTTGTAGAGATGTTTGTAGGAGTGGGTGCTTCACGTGTACGGGATTTATTTAAACAAGCCAAAGAAAAATCTCCATCCATTATCTTTATAGATGAAATTGATGCGATTGGTAGAGCACGTGGAAAAAGTAATTTCTCGGGGTCTAACGATGAACGTGAAAATACGTTAAACCAATTATTAACCGAAATGGATGGTTTTGGCACCAACACCAACGTAATTGTGGTAGCCGCTACCAACCGTGCAGATGTGTTAGATAAAGCATTGATGCGTGCCGGACGTTTTGACAGGCAAATTTATGTAGACCTTCCCGATGTGAGGGAGCGTAAAGAAATATTTGAAGTACACTTACGTCCACTTAAAAAAGTGGCCGACGAATTAGATACTGAATTTTTAGCGAAACAAACCCCGGGATTCTCTGGAGCAGATATTGCCAATGTTTGTAACGAAGCTGCATTAATTGCTGCCCGTAAAGGGAACAAAGCAGTTGGCAAACAAGATTTCTTAGATGCGGTAGATAGAATCGTGGGTGGTCTAGAGAAGAAAAATAAAATCATCACTCCAGAAGAAAAGAAAGCCATTGCTTTTCACGAAGCCGGTCACGCCACAGTAAGTTGGATGCTAGAACACGCTGCACCATTAGTAAAAGTTACGATTGTACCGAGAGGTCAATCTTTAGGAGCAGCTTGGTATTTACCTGAAGAGCGTTTAATTGTTCGTCCTGAACAAATGTTAGATGAAATGTGCGCCACTATGGGTGGCCGCGCTGCCGAGAAAGTAATTTTCAATAAAATATCTACCGGAGCGCTGAGCGATTTAGAGAAAGTCACCAAACAAGCAAAAGCAATGGTAACTATCTACGGATTGAATGATAAAATTGGAAATTTAACCTATTACGATTCTAGTGGACAAGGAGAATATAACTTCACCAAACCTTATAGTGAAAAGACTTCAGAGTTAATAGATAAAGAGATTTCCAATATTATTGAGGAGCAATATCAGCGAGCTATTGAATTACTTACGGAGCATAAAGATAAACTGACTGAACTTGCTGAAATTTTATTAGACAAGGAAGTGATTTTCAAAGACGATTTACAGCGAATTTTCGGTAATCGTCCACATCACAAAAATGAAGAAGAAAAAAAGCTTACCGACCAAACTCCGGAAGAAGTAGAAGAAAAATCTAAACCTACAGAAGAAGAAACTTCTGAAGACTCTGCAAATCCGACAAATAATTACTAATAAAAGCTTAAAAAATCTTGGTTATGCGAAAGTATGGTCAAGATTTTTTATATTTTAGTAATAAAATGAAATTATTAACTACCCCAACTTAATATATGAGTCTATTTAGAAAATTATTTTCATCCAAATCTAAATCAGACAAAGAAAAGGAAGAGGATTTAAGAGACAGTGATTTAAGTAAATATACACCGGAGCCCACGCTTCCGACAGACGAGAATTTTGTAAAAAATTTCAAAGAAAATGGAGGAAAATTCCTCTACTGTCAAGACAAAAATGAAGTATTGGATATTTTCGGAAAAATTTTAGAGGAAAACGATTGGGATGGTAAAGAATGTTGTTGCTTTGATGAGAACCTAAAAGAAACTTTTAAAGATTTTAAATTGGATTTTTCTTTTAGCAGTCAAGCAGAATTCTTTTTATCTACATGTGAATATTTAGTAGCCAACACAGGTGCTTTGTTGGTAAGTTCTAATCAAATAAAAGAGAAAAAATTAGCCGAAATCCCTCACAATTTCGTTATTTTGGCAGGAACCAGCCAGCTAGTAGATACTATTGGGGAAGGATTAAGAGGAATAAAATCTAAAAGTAAAAAGAGAATTCCTTCTAATATAACCACCATTAAGACTTTTGAAAATAAAGAAGAAAGTGACTTCATGAGTTATGGGAGTACCTCCAAAAATGTATATTTGCTCCTATTGGAAGACCTATAATTTATGAGTGAACTTTTAAAAAGAACCTTATCGGGAGCTTTATATGTTGTTATTTTAGTTTCAGCAATATTAATTTCAGAATATTCCTTCTTGGGATTATTTTTTGTTTTTGGTTTAGTAGGTCTATACGAACTACAAAAACTTCTCAAATTAAATAGCTATCTTAACTACATCGTTTTATTGGCCGCCCTTATTTTTTTCGGCATCTTAAAAATAGACACCTACTCTATTTGGTTATTACTCATTATCACCTTATTTGTAAAAATCTTATTGATTAAAGATTTACTGATTATTCATAAAATACCCATTTTTGAAGGTAAAAAGTACATTCTTACTCTTTTTTATTTAATTTCTTCCATCCTCTTTTTAACGCTTATCCCTTATGAAGATGGAGAATATTCACCTTATATCTTAATAGGAATTTTCTTCCTGGTCTGGTTTAACGATTCATTTGCCTATTTGGTAGGTAAAAATTTCGGGAAACGTAAATTGTACGAAAGGATTTCTCCCAATAAAACCGTGGAAGGATTCTTAGGTGGACTTGTATTTTGCATAGCTGCCAGTTTTGGCGTAGCTTACTTTACACAAACATTAGACTTCCCAACTTGGATAATTATTGCTATTTTAACAAGTGTGTTTGGTACCTTTGGAGATTTAATTCAATCTAAACTTAAAAGGCAAGCCAATGTAAAAGATAGTGGTACTATTATGCCAGGTCACGGTGGCTTGTTGGACAGGTTAGATAGTATTCTATTTGCAGGAACATTTATATATGCTTATCTTCTCATCATTTAAAAAAAGCTATGTTTCATAAAGAAGGACATAAAATATTAGGAATCACAATTGCTATTTGCATTTTAATAAATGTGCTATCCTATGTATTCATTGAAATTAGATGGATTAATCAACTCATTTTAGGAGCAAGTATCATCATGTTTTTGCTTATTCTACAATTTTTCAGGAACCCAAAACGTCAAACGGTAGTGAACGATAAACACATTGTAGCTCCGGTAGATGGAAAAGTTGTGGTTATTGAAGAAGTTGAAGAAAAAGAATACTTTAAAGATAAACGCTTACAGGTTTCCGTATTTATGTCACCCATAAATGTGCACGTTACCCGCCATCCTATAAATGGCGAAGTGGTTTATAGCAAATACCATGCAGGGAAATATTTAGTTGCTTGGCATCCAAAATCTAGTGAAGAGAACGAGCGAACTACCGTGGTAGTGAAAAACGAAAACGCTGGAGAAATTCTTTACAGACAAATTGCGGGAGCAATGGCAAAACGTATTGTGAATTATGCTGAAGTTGGCCAAGAAGTGGTACAAGGAAGCGACAGCGGATTTATAAAATTTGGTTCACGCGTAGATGTTTTCTTACCCTTAGGCACCGAACTAGAAGTTGAGCTTAACCAAAAAGTAAAAGGTGGTCTAACCGTAATTGCAAAAGTTTAATGAAACCTACCAAGAGTAAGTTAGACATGGAGTTTGAAAAAGCTTATCAAAAAGCTTCTACCACAGAATTAAGATTTCCGCCAGATGTGCGTTTACATTTTTACGCCTATTACAAAAGAGCTACTGATGATAATTTTATTCATCAAGAAGAAAGCTTAGACCACAGACTAATTGGTGCTTTTAAGATGAATGCCATGTTTCAAATTAGGGGACTTTCCAAAGAAGATGCTAAGAGAAAATATATAGAGTTGGTAAATAAATACATCACTGATTAGATGTTAGAAATTTTGAATTTTTTACTACATAAAATTTGTAAAAAAATAAATTTCAAAAGAACGCCGCTTCTTTACGTCTAACCTTTTCACTATTTCCTAAAACCTAATTAATGCGCCAGGGATAGTAGTGAAAAGACCGTAAAACCTACAACTTAATAAAATAAAAACCTCAAAGAAGCGACTGAAAGAAGCTTTTTTGAGATTTATTATTTTTAAGGTTGAGGTTGCGTACTTGTAACGGATAGCCCGCTTGAGCGCCCACAACTACTTATTACTGAACAGGAAATCCTCTATCACGCATGAGAGCATCGATATTGGCATCGCGTCCCCTGAAATTACGATAGGCTTCGGCCGGGTCTACTGCATTTCTGGGTTCAAATAAAAATCGCTTTAACTTATGTGCAGTTTCTTTATCGTAAAAACCTCCTGGAGCTTCAGCAAACGCTTCTGCCGCATCTGAGGTAAGTACATCTGCCCAAAGGTAACCGTAATAGCCGGTGGCATAACCTTCACCTGAAAATACGTGACCAAATTGGGTAGAACGGTGACGCATTGGGATTTCTTCTGGCATTCCCAGCTCTTTTAATTGTTGCCTTTCAAATTCTTGAATGTCTTTTATTTTACTTGGGTCAGTGGTGTGGTATTTCATATCCATCAAGGCAGAAGCCAGATATTCTGTAGTGGCAAAACCTTGATTAAATGTAGAAGCTTTTTTAATTTTCGCCACTAATTCTGCCGGCATGGGTTTTCCGGTTTTGTGATGTTTTAAAAATTTATTAATTACAGTATCGGTAGATAACCAACGCTCCAATAATTGTGATTGAAACTCAGTATAATCCCGAACTCCTCCGTTTAATGTTGGGTATTTTACATCTGCTGAAAGGTAATGCAAAGCGTGACCAAATTCGTGGAAAAATGTTTCGGCATCGTCCCAACTCACTAATATAGGTTCGCCTTTTGCAGGTTCTACAAAGTTAGAATTATTAGAAGCCAACACAGGTTGATTGCTTTCTAAATCCGTCCGGCTCCTATAAGTGGTAGCCCAAGCGCCGGAGCGTTTGCCTTTTCTGGCGTAAGGATCTAAATACCATAGACCTATAATTTTGCCTGAATTTCTATCACTTACTTCCCAAACCTTTACGTCTTCGTGAAAAACGGGAACGCTTCCTTCTTTCACGGGTTTAAATTCATAATCAAACAACTCTCCTGCTACGTAAAAAATAGCTTTTCTTAGGTTATTTAATTCTAAATACTGTTTTACTTCTTCACTATCAAGATTATATTTTTCTTGGCGCACTTTTTCCATATAAAAGCGATAATCCCAAGGTTGTATAGTAATATCTTGTCCTTCTTTTTGGGCAAATGCTTCCATTTCATTCACCTCTTCTTCAACTCTTGCCAAGGCGGCCGGCCAGACTTTCATCATTAAATCCATTGCGTTTTCAGGATTTTTGGCCATTCTATCTTGTAATCTCCATTGGGCATAATTGTCATATCCCATTAAGGCAACGCGCTCATCTCTTAATTTGAGAATATCTATTATAATTTGATTGTTGTCGTGTTCATCTCCATTATTTCCACGGGCATAATATTTTTCCCAAACTTCTTTTCTTAACTCACGATTTTCTGCGTAGGTTAAAAAAGGATCCATAGAGGAACGGGTATTGGTAACGGCGTACATTCCTTCTTTTCCGTTTTCTGCTGCGGTAGCTTTAGCCGATTTTAAATAAAACTCCGGTAAACCTTGGGCTTGTTCTTCAGAAAAATAAGTTACATAACCTTCTTCATCGGCAAGTACATTATTTGAAAACTGGGTGTGCAATTCTGAAAGTTGTTTTTCAATCTCCGCATAGCGCTTCTTCTTTTCTTTGTTAAGATTGGCGCCATCCATTTCAAAATTCTTATAAATAAGTTCAATTACTCGCTGTTGTTGGGCGGGAAGCTCCTCTTTTTGAGAATCATGATAAACTTTTTTAATACGTTGAAATAGTTTTTCGTTTTGAGAAATTTGCGAACGATAATTAGAAATTTCTGGCGCTAATTCTTGTTGAATGCTTCTAAATTTTTCGCTAGAAATATTACTACTGTAAATTCCGTAATAAGTGAAAACCCGATCTATTTCACTACCTGATTTTTCCATCGCCACAATGGTATTTTCAAAAGTAGGTTCACTCTTTTGGTTAGCGATACTATCTATCTGCTCTAAATGCATTTTCATAGCTTTCCGCAAGGCAGGTTTTAGCTGAGATAAATCCATTTTATTGAATGCTGGAACACCATTATAGTCTCCCTCCCATTTTTGTAAGAATACATTTTCTGTATTTTTATTCATCATAACCTCTTTGTTTTCATTTTCTTGTTTACAGCTTCCTAGTGTGGCTGCAACCAATAGATAAGTAAAAATTTTTCGTTTCATTATTTAAAACTAATTTGAATTAGGACATAATTTAGTTAAATATGTTAAATGTGTTACTTTAACATGGAAATACCGTATATAAGTATATTTAAAAATTACTATTTTTACATTTAATCGTACTAGTATACCTACTATACCGCCATTTTTAAAGAAATGACAAAAACCAAAGAAACAAAAACTATTCAAACTTCTAAGAAGAAGAAGAAGATACAGTCAAGATTAATAGCAGTGGGAGCAAGTGCAGGAGGCTTAGAAGCGTTGAAAGCTTTTTTTAGTAACTTACCCGATAATGATCAAAACTCTTATATAGTAATACAACATCTCTCACCCGACTATAAAAGTATGATGGGAGAACTTTTGGCAAAAACAGCCAAACTACCTATTGAGCAAATTTCAGATAACTCAGAGGTTGAATCCGGGAAAATATACCTAATTCCACCGGTAAATAACTTAACTATCGAAGATGGGATACTTCATTTATATGAAAAACCTAAAAACCAAAAACTTAACTTACCTATAGATCTATTTTTAGATTCCCTTGCAGATTATAAAAAAGATCAAGCTATTGCCATTATTTTAAGTGGAACGGGAAGTGATGGTACACGCGGAATTAAAGCCATTAAAGAATTAGATGGAATGGTGATGGTGCAAGATCCTGAAGAAGCAAAATTTGATGGAATGCCCAAAAGTGCCATTAATTCTGGAATGGTAGATTATATTTTGCCTGTAGAAGAAATGGGAAGTGAATTAAATCGCTTCATAAAAGCATCGGAAGCTATTGAATTAAATGGTGAATTAGAAGATTTAGATGAACAAGTTCTTTCTAAAATACTAAGTTACATCAACGAAAATACAGGATTAGACTTTACAGAATACAAAACTTCTACTTTAGGAAGAAGGGTTGCCAGAAGAGTTAACGTTTGTAAATGTGAGTCTCTAAAAGAATACTACAGATATTTACAAACCAATCCAAATGAAGTTTCTGTTCTATTTAAAGAATTCTTGATTGGGGTCACTAAATTTTTTAGAGATCCAAGAGTTTGGGATATTATTGAAGACGACCTTATCCCGAATATCATTGAAAAGAAACAGGATGGCGAAGTTTTAAAAATTTGGGATGTCGCTTGTAGCACGGGCGAAGAGGCCTACTCTTTAGCGATGTACATTCATAAAGAATTGGAAAAACACGATAAAAAAATAGAGGTCAAAATATTTGCTACAGATATTGCCAAACAACATTTAGATGTAGGCGGTAATGGCGTATATTCAGAAAGTATGGTGGCCGATATCGGTAACGATTTGCTTCGGAAATACTTCATTAAAAATGGCGATGGCTATCAGGTAATTGAGAAAATTAGAAGAATGGTTATTTTCTCTCAGCATAACATCATTAAAAATCCGCCATTTAGTAATATGGATATGATTTTATGCCGAAACCTACTCATCTATTTCCAACAAAGCATTCAGCACAAAGCTTTAAATGTATTGCATTATGCTTTAAAGGAAGACGGTTATCTTGTATTAGGAACCAGTGAAACGGTAAATTCACATAGAGAACATTTTGAAGAAATTAGCAGAAAGTGGAAAATCTACAAAAACGTTTCTCCGCGTACACGACTAGAAAACAATAATTTAAAACCATCAAGTCACTTAAAAAGAGCCGACTCCCTTCGACGAAAGAGAATCGAGAAAAAAGAAAGTTCACCTAAACAGCAGTTTACTTCAGAATTAAATGAAGCTATCTTAGAGCAGTTTGGAGGTGCTAGTGTTTTTATTGACGAAGATGGTAATATTTTAGAAGCCATTGGTGAATTTAGAAAATATGCCAATTTACCGGTAAAAGGCTTTACCACCAATCTTTATGAAATGCTGGAAGAAGAATTGCAACACATTCTTCAAGCCACCATTAAAAACGCTAAAAAGAAAAACGAAAAAATTCTTTACAAAGACGCCAAGTTTGAAGAAAATGGTGAGGAAAAAGGATTGGATATTATCGTTAAACTTTTCAGGCAAAACAATCTAGACAATGAGATTAATTTCGTAGTTACTTTTATTGAAAAAGAAATAAATCTTGATAACATAAAAGTTTCTGAAAAAATAACGGTAGATAACCGCTCTCAAGAATACATCAGAGAATTAGAAAGTGAGCTTAAAAAAACAAAAGAAGAGCTACATACTTCACTGGAAGAAATAGAAACCAGTAACGAAGAGCTTCAGGCAGCCAATGAAGAATTATTGGCTTCCAACGAAGAGTTACAAAGCACCAACGAAGAATTACAAAGTGTTAACGAAGAGATTAATACGGTAAATGCAGAAAACATCCAAAAAATGGATGACCTTTCCGCATTAAATGCCGATATGAACAACCTATTGGAAAGTACAGAAATAGGTGTTATTTTCTTAGACGGTAATTTAAGAATCAGAAAATTTACTCCGGCCATTAAAAAACATTTTAGTTTACTTAATTCAGATGTGGGTAGGCCCATCGACAATTTTGTAACCAACTTTGGTAAAAACAGAGGACGAGGTTTAGTTCATCGTTGTAAAAAGGCTATTGAGACCGGGAAAACGTTAGAAAGAAATATCACTTCTAAAGAAGGTAGAAATTATTTAAGAAGGATTTCTCCTTTTGTAAATTCTGAAGATAAAATTGACGGCGTTGTTATTACTTTCGTAGACATAGAATCGTTACAAAGAGCCAAAGAAAAGCTTATTGCCAGTGAAAAAAGGTATAAATCTTTTTATGAAGAAGACCCAGTTATGCACTTTAGCATAGACCCCAACACTTCCGAAATTTTACAATGTAACCAAGAGTCGATTTTTAGGTTAGGTTACGATGAAAAAGAAGAAATTATAGGAAAACCCATTTTTGAACTTTATGATGATGAAACCAAAATTAAGGCAGTTCAACTCAACAAAGTTTTTAAAGATGAAGGAGAACTCAAAAATGTTGAGTTACAAATGCTCAGTAAAAAAGGAGAAAAAATCCCCATAATTCTTTATTCTAATGTGGAATATAACGAGAAAAAAGAAGCAGTTACCCATAGGTTTACTTGTGTAGATATTTCTGAAGTCAAAGAAGCTCAAGAAAAACTAAAAGAGCAAAAAGCAGATTTAGAACGTGCTAATAATGATTTAGAACAATTTGTTTCCATCTGTTCGCACGATTTACAAGAACCGCTTGCCACCATCAAATTTGGTAGTGATGTATTAGGAAAATTGTATGGCGATAAATTAGATGATAAAGGAAAAAATTATATTTCTTATATAGATGAAGCTTCCGATAGATTATCTAACCAAATCAAAGCATTGTTGGAACATTCCAGAATTGGTAGAAACACCAAGAAAACACTTGTAGATACCAAAGAACTGGCAGAAGTTGTAAAATACGATTTAACCAAAAGAATTAAAGACACCAATGCTAAAGTAAGTATAGGATCTTTACCAAAAGTAAAAGCCTATAAAGTTGAATTGAGGTTATTATTTCAAAACTTATTAAGCAACGCTTTAAAATATATCGATAAAAATAGAAAACCAGAAATCAGGATTTCTTCGTATAAAGAGAGTGGCTATTGGGTTTTTTCTGTGATGGATAATGGTATTGGTATTTCTGAAGAAGACCAAAAAAATATTTTTACCATTTTTAGCCGAGTGAGAACAAAAGAAAAGTATGAAGGTACAGGAGTTGGATTAGCTCACGTAGAAAAAATTGTTCAACTGCACGAAGGAACTATTTGGGTAGATTCTCAAAAAGGTGTAGGAAGTACTTTCTATTTTAAAATTAAGGCAAATTAATGAACATAACCTCCAAGCAACAAGCTGTTGATATAACAAATTGTGATAGGGAGCCTATACACATAATTGAGCAAGCTCAACAACACGGCGTCATCCTAATCGTTGATTATAAAAATAATCAAGTACTGCAAGCCAGTAACAATTGCAGCAATTTATTAAATTTAACTGTTGAGCAAATTGTGGGTAAACCCCTAGAAAATGTGTTTCCTCAAGAAATTAGCGAAACCATTTTTAATAAAATTAAAACGCAACAGAGCTTATATCCGCACGAACTTAGCTTTAAAAACCAAAAGTTTTTAGCTATTCCTCATTTAACCGATAATCAAGAACTCATTATTGATATTGAGCCTTTTGGGGAAACTGTTAATCCTATTTTATTTCAGGAAGAACTCACTAAAATCCTGAAAGAAATAAAAGATACAGATCCAGTGAATGTGATGTGCCATCAAGCGGTTTCACTCATTAAAGATCTTTATGATTATGACCGGGTGATGATGTATCGCTTTGATGAAGAATGGAATGGAGAAGTAATTGCTGAAGTAAAAGAAGAAAAGCTGGAAAGCTGGCTCGGACTTCATTATCCCGCAACCGACATTCCTAAACCTGCCAGGCAAATATTTTTGAAACAAGGCGTAAGAATGATTAGCGACGTAAATTATCAACCGGCGCCTTTGTTACCAGAATTAAACAAAAAAATTAATCTTTCTAAAAGCGAGTTGCGAGGGGTTTCCCCCATTCACATTGAATATTTAAAAAATATGAATGTGGGCGCTTCACTTACCGCTGCAGTAATTCTTAATGGAGAGCTTTGGGGACTAATTGCTTGTCATCATTATCAACCAAAATTTATTAATTACCACCAACGGCAATCATGTAAATTTCTTGCTCAGGTTTTCTCCAATAAATTGGCTTTAAAAGAAAGTAATACCTTTTTAGAAAAAATGAATTCATCTGAAAAAATAAGAAAGAAACTTCTTATCCAAATGAATTCAATTGATGATAGTACGCAAGCTTTAAGTAAATTCACTCCAAAATTCACCGATCTTATAGGTTGTTCAGGAGGAGCTATTTATAATGAAAAAAGAATAACCTTAGTAGGCAAAACGCCTTCTGAAAAACAGGTAAAAAAATTAATTTCAAAAGTTATTAAACGACAGCCGGAAAGTGTTTTTCAAACCAAACAGATAAGCCGTTATTATGATAAGGCTGCTCACTTTACAGAGACCGCCTCTGGAGTATTAAGCATTCGTATTGGTAACGAACACAATTATGTGCTGTGGTTTAGACCCGAAGCTTCCACTACCGTAGATTGGGGGGGCAAACCTGAAAAACAAGGCTACGTAAAAGATGGGATTCAATATTTACACCCTAGAAAATCTTTTGAAAAATGGACGGAAGAGGTATCAGGTATTTCCAATCCTTGGAAAAGCTACGATATAGAAGCAGCTGCTAATCTACAAGACACCATTACCCACGTTTTAGTACGGAAACAAAAAGACGAAATTAAAAACCTTAACGATAGTTTAGTTGAAGTAAATAAAGAGTTGGAAACCTTTAGTTATAGCGTTTCTCACGATTTAAGAGCTCCGTTAAGAGGTATTGATGGCTATTCCAGAATCTTAATTAATAATTACCTAGACAATTTAGATGAATACGGGCAAAATGCCTTAAAAACCATCTTGAGTTCTGCGGAAGAAATGGATTTATTAATTGAGGATATTTTGACTTATGCAAAAGTTGGGCAAAACAATCTTAACCTAACTACTTTTTCATCTAAAAAACTCGTTGAAAATATAATTTCATCGCAAAACATTAAAAGTGATTATCCCTCAACAGGCATTATCATAGAAGAAAATCTACCGGAAATTACCGCAGATAAACGAATGATTTCTCAAGCATTTGGTAACCTTATTTCAAACGCTGTAAAATATTCTTCTAAGACAGAAAATCCTAAAATTGAAATAGGAACAACACACGAGAATAATAAAACTGTATTTTTCATTAAGGATAATGGCGTAGGATTTGATCCTAGTTTTAAAAATGAAATTTTCGATGTATTTTCGCGAGCTAACTCTAGTAAAGATTTTTCAGGATCTGGCATAGGGCTTGCAACTGTTAAGAAAGTTATAGATAAGCACGAAGGAGAAATTTGGGCAGAATCCCAATTAAATGAAGGTGCTACATTCTATTTTTACATTGACATTAGTGAAAAGTAATTTTTTTGCTATTTAAAAAAAAGCTATGATTACAACGAAACTTAGAATCTTATTAATAGAAGATTACAAGACAGATGCCGAATTAATTGAAGCTCAAATTCAACAGTTTGTTGAAAATTACGAAATTAAAGTTGTAGACAATCTACCTGATTTTAGCAAAGAATTGCAAAATTTTGTACCAGACGTCATCCTTTCAGATTACAATCTGCCAACTTGTACCGGTCTCGATATTTTAGAAGAAGCTAAAGTTCACGATGCTACTATTCCGTTTATTTTTATCACAGGAACGATTGATGATGATGAGATGGCTGCCAATACTATTCTCTCTGGAGCTTCCGGATTCATTTTAAAAAAACATATGAATAACCTTGCTGAAAAACTAGAACCGTTGTTTAAGCAAGTAGTGTTCAAGATGATTAAACAGGATGAACTAAGGGAAAAAATTAGAAAGAATAAAATTGCGGTCAATCAAATCTACGATTATTTAGATAAGATTAATGTAGATACAGAAGAACAAAGGCTTAACCTTAGCAAGATTCGAAAAAACATCGATCTCATCCAGATGGAAAAGGAGAAGAACAAGAACCAATAAAATGTTAGAAAAATTAAGAACCTCAACCCAAGAACTTCATCAACAAATTGAAGGTGAAAATACCGCCGACTTAATTATGAAGCACAGTATTTCTTTAGAAGAATACAAAAAATTATTGCTTCAAAATTACGTGGCCTATAAAATAACGGAAGAAGAAATTAAAACTCAACTTCCTGAATACACTTCAGATAAAACTGAAAATCTAGCAAAGGATTTAGTTGAATTGAATGTGAATGAATCTATTGCTAAAAATTATCAGCATTATTTTAAAATAGATACTACAGCAGAAGCTTGGGGAGCTTGGTATGTAGTTGAAGGTTCTTCTTTAGGCGGAATGCTCATTGCAAAAAACATTGAAGAATGTGAGCAACTTGCCACTATTAAAACCCATCACTTTTTTAACGGAAAACGCCAAAGTGTAAATGGATGGCGACAATTCACGAAAGACTTAAAGAAGAAAAAATTTTCTGACGAAGAAGAAAATCAAGCTATTGAAAAAGCTAAAGAGACCTTTAAGTTTTTCGGTAAAGTATTTCGCGAAATTTAATTTATAAGAACAATGGCTTTAGATGCCGTTCATAGAGATTATAGGTAACATTTTTCTCTATTTGGTTTCGATGTTTATTTAAAAGCTCATAAAATTCATCTTTTTCTCCTGCAATTTTATAAGCACAGTGCATTAATTGCCTAAAATGTGGATTATACTTTTCACTTTCAGTCTCATGCCGTAAAGCATTCGCAAATTCTTCACCCGTAGCCAATGAATCTACTGACGGAAGTTTAGTTTTATCAATTGACAAGACTTCGGTATAATTTTCAGTTAATTCATCATAACGATTTAAAGCTTCTTGATAAATCTTACTGATAAAATTAAAGGCTTCCCCTTCACTTTCGGCAAGTCCTATCGCCTCTTCCAACCAAGTAGTTCCGGCGGTTTTTAAATGCAATCCGCTATCGTGTTTTTTAATAAGCTTATTGATAATAGGGTAAATAGAAAACTTATCGCTGCCACTATGTACACTTAATTTCAATTCTTCCGGTAAACCGAATTCTTTTTTTACAAATTTTAGAACACAAAGGTCGTCTTCAAACTCTTTGCTGAACTTACTCAAATCTCCTTCATAATCAATTCCTTTATAAAAATTACCGGTAAATTTTGGTGCTATAGTCGTCACTGGGACTTGATAATAAGCCAACGCCGCAAGTACAAAAAATAACTCGGTAGGTGTTTGCGGATTTTCTACCTCATCAATAGAAACTTCTGTATAAAAATTGTCCTCTTTTTTTGAGGCAATATAAAAATAAACTTCTGAAGCTTTTTTCATCGCAAAAAGAAAGGTAGAAATCATCTCTTCAAAATCAGCTTCTGAAATATCAATTTCTTTTTCAATTCCTTCAATTTTAAAAGGAAAGAGATACTTTTTAAAAAATTCAATAAAACTTTCTATTTCTTCATGATCTGATGCTTTTCCGATATACTGAGCCACATCGATGGTAAAAAAATTACTGTTTGAAAGAAAAGGCTCTACTGTTTTTTTATTGATATGATCGGCATCTACGAAAAAATCTTCCGTAAATTGCAAATCATGAATAGCTTGTTTTGCTTCTTCTAAAACACTCTCAGGTTGCGTGTTTACAGTTTGATGTTCCCGGTTAGATTTATTCCATACCGGTGTCACTGCTACCCCGTCATTTTCAATTTTTATGATTGATTGTAATTGTGCCTTTCCTTCTTTTCCGAACCGGTCTCCAGTTCCAAATGAATATTTTCCTAACTCCGCCATAACTTTCTACATTTATTCAATTTATATTTATACTCCACTAAAAGCTCCAAAACCACCATCTACAGGAACTACAATTCCTGTTACAAAGGAAGCTTCATCACTCGCTAACCAATTGGCAACACCTTGTAATTCTTCGGGTTTTCCAAATCGTCTCATAGGCGTTTGATTGACAATCGTTTGTCCTCTAGCGGTTAAACTCTCATCTTCATTTAATAATAATTCACGATTTTGTTCCCCTATAAAGAATCCCGGAGCAATGGCATTTACACGAATGCCATCACCGTATTTATGGTTCATTTCTACCGCTAGCCATTTAGTAAAATTATCTACTGCAGCTTTGGCAGCGCCATATCCTAATCCACGAGTTAATGCTCGTTGAGCGGCCATGGAAGAGATATTCACAATACTTCCTTTTTTCTGCTGAACCATTTCTTTGGCAAATACTAAAGTAGGTAACAAAGTTCCTTTAAAATTTAGATTATTTACTTTATCAAAATCGTTTAGGTTTAAATCGAAAATAGTTTGATCCGGGGTGATTACCGCACCTTTTACATTTCCACCGGCTGCATTTACCAAAATATCTATTTTTCCATATTCTTGAAGTATGCTGTCTTTACAAGCTTCTAATTGGTCTCGATCAAGTACATCAGCTACTAAAGGAAATGCTTCTCCACTTGTAGCATTTATTTCTTCTACCTTTTCTTGAACAGTAGCTTCAGTCCTTCCCATAATACCAACTTTTGCTCCTTGTGCAGCAAAACCTTTGGCTATAGCGCCGCCTAAAACTCCATTTCCACCAGTAACAATGGCAACTTTACCTTTTAATCGGTTCATATTTTTTTCTTTAAGTTATGAAGAACTATTTATTTGTGCGAAGTTTTTAGGTTCTTTTAACCCTTTAGCAATTATTTTTTCCCTACCTCTTTTCCGGCTGCAGTTGGAATGCCGGCTTCTTCTCCTATAATCAAATTATCAACGACTACATTTTTGGTGTTGGTAATCGAAGTTCCGTTATGGGCTTTTTTTACTTTGATGTTATTCAACTGAACATTTTCTACCTTACTTTCTTCAAATCCTTGAATGACCACTGCTGTTCCAGTTGCTTCTTCGCATTTAATATTATTGATGTAGATATCTGATATCTTGGAATTATGCCCCTCTCCTTCTCCGTGATAAAAAGAAGTGATATAGAAAAGATCTTCGGTTTTGTTTAATTCAATATTATCTATGTAAATATCTTTGATGTAACCGCCGCGATCAGGATTGGTTTTAAAATAAATACCGCGTTTAAGATAGCCGTGCGCTTTACAATTCTGCACAAAAACATTTCGAACACCAGCACTCATTTCACTACCGATTACAAAAGCGTGTAAACCTTTTAACCGACAGTTTCGCATCACGATATTTTCTGAAGGTGTGGCAGAATTTGCTCTTCCTTCATCATCACGACCAGCTTTGATAGCGACATTATCATCACTGTTATCAAAAGTTATATTTTCGATAAGTACATCGCTGGTATATTCCAAGTCAATTCCATCGTTATTGCTATTATGCGAGTTGTATGAAAGTCCGCGTAAAGTAGCGCTTTTACACTTTAATAGATGAACACACCAAAACGGAGCATTTTCAATATGAATATCTTCAATTAAAATATTCTCTGAATTTACTAATTGTACCAATTGTGGCCGAAGATAACTGCCTTCTCCGAATTTTCTATCTTCAATGGGAATAGAATTATGATTCATTTCCCGGCTTCTTTGCTTGGCAGGATCTTCTTTTGCTTTCCAACTTTGCCAAAATTCTTTTCCAGAACCATTGATGGTTCCATTACCGGTAATGGCAACATTCTTTAAATCTTTACCATAAATTAGCGGACTATAATTGTAGAGCATTGTTCCTTCCCAACTGGTAAGCACCATTGGATAATCTTTTGGATTGGTACCAAAATTAAGCAACGCCCCATCAGCTAAATGTAGTTCTATATTGCTGATGAGATGAATGGGACCGTCTACTAAATAAGCTCCTTTTGGAATAATTAATTTCCCCCCGCCTTTCTTCTTTAAAGCTTTTATCGCTTTATCGAAAGCCTTTTTACTATCTTTTGCTGAATTTGGTTTTGCTCCAAAATCTAACACTGAAACTTGATAATTTGGAATTTCAGGTAGCTGAATTCGGTTGACGATTTCATCAATTCGTTCTTGTTTTTCTTCAGAAGTAAGCTGAGCGAAACTCAGTACGGGAAATAAAATCAGTAGAAAAAGCCAACTTTTATTCTTCATCTTCTAAAAAATCTTCACGAATAGGATTGAAGACATCAATCAGCACGCCAGGTTCTAGGCATTCTGCACCGTGTTCAGTATTTGGCATCACGAAAAATCCATCGCCGGTTTCCAGAACTTTAGATTCGCCATTAATGGTGATTTTAAATTTCCCTGAAGCTACATACGATCCTTGTGTGTGAAAGTGATCGTGTAAATCTCCAATCGCTCCTTTTTCAAATTTCACTTTTACTAACATTAATTGTGGATTGTAACCGATGAATTTTCTAGTAATTCCTTCGGCTGCATGTTCCCATTCGCTCTCGTTGTCTTTGAAAAAAATTGGTGGTGTGTACATTATAGAATTTCTTTTTGAAGTGTTGACTGTTTTATATAATACTTCAAATCTAAATCTTTTTTAGCAATTTCCTGTAATGCTAGACTTGCTACCAAAGTAGCTCCTTTTTCAGATAAATGGGTATTGTCATCTTTTCCATCAGGATAATAAGCCACTTCTCCAGGTTGAAAATGCAAATGTAAATTGGCCGAATCTTCCGGACCATATTTTACTTCTAATTGTTCGGTAAGCCATTGCATATCAATAAAAGCAACATCTAGATCTTTAGCGACCATTCGTACAACTAATGGATATTCTCCGTGCGTATCAACCAAGGTTCCATGTTCATTAAAATTTCTACGAACAATGGAGCTCATTAATATGGGAGTAGCGCCTTTTTCCCGCGTTTCTTTTACGTATTTTTCTAGATTATATCGATATTCGGTAAATGGATTGGTATATCGATCTGGTGACTTTATTTTTTGGTCGTTATGTCCAAACTGAATAATCACAAAATCACCCGGTTGTAATTGATCATAAACTTTTTGCCATCTCCCCTGCCCAATAAAACTTTTGGAACTACGACCATTTACCGCATGGTTTTCAATAGTAATATTATTGGTCATTAACTCAGGAAGCATTTGTCCCCAACCGTGTTCCGGGTTTTCTTCAGGATTTTTCTTATCTGCCATTGTAGAATCTCCTACTAAATATAGTGTAGGAAATTCTTGGGCATAAATTACGCAACTAAATAGTATTAAAAAATAAGTAGCTATAAATTTCAACTTCATTAGTTTTCAAATTCAAAAGCTCCTAAATCTGGAGCGGTTCCATTAAAATCAACTCCTTCTACTTCTTCTCCTGCATCAATTAATTCGCTACCGGAAACTAAATGCATAAAACTTATTTCTGGCAAGCTTCCGTCTTCTTGTCTTGCTGTTGTTAATTCTTCAATCATTAGACTTTCAAAATCGTCTTGTGAAACTGAGAATCCTTCCATCCAAGTATTACTTGAAATATCAGTTGAAGTAGCATCAAAACTATTAGACGCATTTAGAGAAACTGAGTTTTTAATAATTAATTCTTCAAGAGGATTTGTATTACTGAAAGCATAGTTTCTTCCATTCATATAGGCTGAACAATTATAGATAGTTACTGTCCCTCTGTTACTGTTATGATCAAAACCATCATAAACATTACCTACCGCTAAACATCTAATATAAGTGGCATTATGCTTTAAGTCTTTATCATCACTACCTCCGGTTTTAAAACCATTCCCATCACCGTTTCCTTCAGTTCCGTCTTCGAGGTATCCGTTTTTGATGGCCCAACAATTTACATAAGTGGTAGAAATATTATCGTTATCTCTAAGATATCCATCCCAACCATCATCAAGGTTATTCCATGCACGGCACCCTTCAAATCTATTTCCTGTACCGGCAGTTAATTTACAAGCAAAACCATCAGCATTTTCTATACTAGAATCTGCATTATAGTATGAGTCACAATTTAATACCAAATTGTTGGAACCTCCATTATCTATTTGCAAACCGGTATCTGAGTTATGTCTAAAATCACAAAATTCGATAATGTTATCCTTTCCTCTTACTTGCATTCCATTATCTCCTGCTCTTTGAAAAATAAATCCTTTTATTTTCCAATAATCCTGATCGATAATTAAGCCTTTATTGGAACTATCTTCTTCCATCGCTGAAAAATCTATTACCGGTCTTTCGTCTTGAGCAATAACCACAATAGGATCGTCACTAGTTCCCGAATTGGAAATATTTAATGGTGTATCAAAATTATATTCTCCTGCGGCCACAATAATAGAATCTCCTGCAGCTGCAGCAAGCAAAGCTTCTCTTAAACCTTCTGCCGTTTCTACATTCGCTACTAAAGGAGTTCCAGGATTTTCTGGATTTTCCGGCTCATCGTCATAACCTGACCAAATAGTACCATCCCGAAAGTTATCGTCAACAGAATCACAGGAAATCAATACGGCTAAAACTGCCACCAAGCCAAATTTTAATTTAATAAATTGAAATAGTTTCATGATAAATTTAATTTTTGTGTTTATTTAATATTTGGATTCCAGGGCTCACATTTTCCTGAAAAGATTTGTTCTAATGTATATTTTTGAGCTTCTTGTTGTGTGAGTTGATGTGACCAACTTACACGTGTTTGAGGCGATGCTCCTTCGCCTTTACTTTTATATTCCGCGTAATAGGTTGTTTTTTCTTTCTGCGGAAACATTTTATCTCCCTTCCAAGGATTCCAACCTTCTTCAACAATATGATCTCCTAACGTAGAATTGATAAAAACAGTTTGTGCATAAGAACGCCAAGGCCTTCCTAGATAAACTTCATCCAATCCTTTTTCAGCTATTAATTCACAATTGAAAAACACATAACCAAATTCTTGATTTTGCGGAGTTGCCGCTGCCGTTACATACGAATTTTTCAAACTTTTAATGGTACAATCTTCAAAAACACAGGTGGCTTCGCCAAAAATAAAATCGGTTGTTCCTTCTATGTAACAATTTTTATAATATTGCCGACTTCCTTCGGTAGCAGTATACAGCGTATCTTGACAACCTAACAAATTACAGTTTTCAGCAATAAAGCGATCTCCTTCTACGTGCAAAGCAACTGCTTGTCCTTTTTCACACCAAGTATTCTGAATACTTAGATTTTTAAAATGAATATCATCACCTTGTACCAAAACTGTATAAGAAGTAAAAGTTGATAATTCTTTACCGGTAACCGAATCAATTTTACCGGAATAATCATTCCCCTGTATAATTGTGTTTTCTTTACTTTCACCAACTAATGTCAACAGATGTTTCCACGTAGGAATAACTATTTTTTCTTTATAAACTCCATCTTTGATAAAAATTTCAACTTCTCCCGGACCTAAATCACGAGTAGAATTAATGGCTTCTTGAATAGTTTTAAAATCTGCATTACCATCTTGAGCAACAGTAATTTTTAAATACGGTACTTGTGCAGAAACAGATTGAAAAAATAAAATTATAAAAAGTATGTTGAAAAATTTCTTCATTTTTATTAGTTAAAAATTTTATTTAGGAATGAAACTGTATAATCCAACGTAGGTTGAAACCAAGGTTCTAGCAACCAAAATGAATGTGGAGAGTCTTCTAAAGTATGTATTTCAGAATAAATTCTGTTTTCATTTAGTATTTTAACCATATCGTCACGACCGGCGTGAAATCTAGGGCGAGAACTATTAATAAACAAAGTTGGAGGTGTATTCTCCCCTACATACTCTAATGGGGAAGCTTCTTTCCAGTTTTTAAAATTTTCATCTCGCAGCCCGCCTAACCATAAACCTGCAACTTTGCCTTCTGCATCAGCTTCAGGATGAATAAAAGATGCAATCCCGTCGATATTTACTATGGCTTGAACTTCTGAAGAAATTGATTCATTTTCTTCTTCGTACAATTCAGAATTAGGGGTTACTCCCACTAAAGTTGCTAATTGTGCTCCGGCTGAAGTACCAAGAACTGCAATTTGATTTTCATTCAATTTATATTTTTCAGCATTCTTTTTCATCCATCTAAGCGCATCTTTCAAATCGATTACTGCTGCGGGATATTGTGCTTCAGGACTTAATCTATACGAGGCGGTTACTGCTACAAATCCTTTATCTGCTAAATGTTGCGCCATTACGCGTTGATTTTCCCTACTTCCTGAAATCCATCCGCCCCCGTGAATTAATAATACTGCGGGACATTTTTCTTCCGAAGAATTTTTAGGATAATACACATCTAATTTTAATACGGAAGTTGATGTTTCTTTATAAGGAATATTTTCTTCAGCTATTATATTTTCAGATGTTAAGGGCTGAATAGGTTTAATGAAAGGATATTTTTTCTGATATTTTTTTACGGTAGTAGCAATGGTATAGGGGCGTACTTCTGCCTTTTGGGCAAAAGTACTGAACCCCATTACCAAAGTTACAAACACAACAATGAAATATCTTTCTAACATTTTATTTTTCAATTCTAAAATATTCTATATCAGCATACCCACCTCTTTTAGCTCCTGCCGGACTTATACTGAACAATCCAACTTTCGCACCAATCCATTTTCCTACACGTGCTTTAAAAGGTTCTCCTATTTCTTTATATTTTTTCCCGTTTTTACTGTACATAAATTGACAGCTCGCTTCGGGTGCTGAAACTTCTACTTTTACATAAACGGTATTTGACTCCAGCTTCTTCTCTTCTAGTATTTGTTCTTCTGCTCCTTTATCTGCATTTGTAGCTTCAGTTTGTTGCAAATAAAAGTCTCCATTTTTTTCCGTAATGGTTAAGGTGAAATAATCCCTTCCCATTACGATAAATCCTGCTTTACGTTGCCTATCGGCATCTTCAGGAACTAAGCTAATTTTAGAGCTTGCCGTAAACTCCGGTGCTGGAAATTTCTGCAAGAGTAAATTAGGAACTTTCCACAGGTTTTTAGCTTCTTCGGGTTGAGCTATACTAAATAGTCTTAAATAGTTGTTCCCCGGTAATTTAGCATGCCATAAAACACTTGGATTAGCGTTCCATTGCCATTGAATTCCCAAGCTGTCACCCGTAAATTCATCCGTTTCTTTTGGAGTGACTATAGGATATGATTTACCAGCCTTCGGCTTTTTATGCTGAAGTACAGGTTCTCCAATTCCGTTTCCATCTTTATCTTCTCCCATTACCGGCCAATTGTTTTTCCAACTCATGGGTTGCAAATGCACAATTCTTCCGTAGGCATCTTTATCCTGAAAATGAAAAAACCAATCTTCATCTTGGGGAGTTTCTACCCAAGCGCCTTGATGCGGTCCGTTAATTTCTGTACTTCCCTGTTCTAAAACCACTTTTTCTTCATAGGGGCCATACGCATTTTTTGAACGAAGAATGAGCTGCCATCCGGTTGAAACTCCGCCTGCAGGAGCGAAAATATAATAGTAGCTATTACGTTTATAAAACTTGGATCCTTCCACGGTAGGATGATTTTCGTGACCGTCGAAAACGTGTCTTCCTTCATCTAAGACTTTCGTTCCATCCGGAGACATTTTATGAACGGTTAATAAGCTTTTTACACCGGCACGACTTCCTGCCCAAGCATGAACTAAATAAGCTTTTCCATCGTCATCCCAAAGCGGACAAGGATCGATAGCTCCTTTGGCCTCCATAACCAAAACCGGCGCTGACCAATCTCCAGCAGGATCGTCTGTTTTTACCATATAAATCCCAAAGTCGGGATCGCCCCAATAAATGTAAAATTCGTTATTATGAAAACGAATAGCGGGAGCCCAAACACCATTCCCATGTTGTGGTGTATTAAAATGTTCAACTGGAACTTGTTTTGGTAAAGCATAATTAATTAGCTCCCAATTCACCAAATCTTTGGAATGTAGAATTGGTAAGCCTGGTGCTGCATTAAAACTAGAAGCGGTCATGTAATAATCATCGCTGGCACGAGTTACATCTGGATCTGAATAATCTGCGTGTAAAATCGGGTTTTTATACGTGCCGTCACCTTGATCTGCTACCCAAACTTCAGAGACATAACTACTTTCAGTCTGTGCTTGCACCAAACAAGTTAGACTGAAACAAAAAACAGCTATGATATTCGTTAACTTCAACTATTATTTATTTAATTCTAAACTTGCTAAGATGAAAGGTCCTGTGCCTTTAGGATCGTTAGAGCGGATTTCTTCATTTACATAATATTCAAATGAAGCATCCCGATAAGGATCTCCGCCAAGGCCTGCAACGGCACAGCATTGGTTTAGGTTTACCGTACCATCTTCTTCCACCGTAATTAAATTATCTAAAATTCCTTGGTAAGTTTTTTCTGCTTCTTTTAAATATTTTTTTGGTAAATAACCTTTTTTAGCTCCCTTTGCAAACGTATAGGCAAACATAGAAGAGCCTGTAGCTTCTAGATAATTTCCTTCTTTATCAGCTTTATCTAGCACTTGATACCACAGTTTACTTTCTTTATCCTGGACTTTCATTAAAGCTTCAGCATATTGATTTAGATACTTGATTATTTTCTCTCTTCCGGGATGGTCTTCGGGTAAGTAATCTAAAACATCAACCATCGCCATACCGTACCAGCCCATTGCTCGAGACCAAAAATTAGGTGAAGTTCCGGTTTCATTATCGGCCCATTTTTGCTCTTTGCTTTCATCCCAACCGTGGTATAATAATCCAGTTTCTTCATCTTGAGTGTGCTCCTGAATTAAATCAAACTGACGTACAATTTCGTCATAGGCTTTTTTAGCTTCTTCTCCTTCGCTAAACATTTTTGTATAATGTGCATAGAAAGGTTCTGCCATATATAAACCGTCCAACCACATTTGATGTGTATAACGTTTTTTATGCCAAAATCCTCCATCTGAAGTTTTTGGTTGAGAGTCTATTTGGCTTCTCAAGGTTTTTAGAGCAGTTAGAAAGCGTTCTTCTTTGGTTTTTGGATACAAATACAAAAGAACATCTCCCGACTTCAGCATATCTAAGTTTTGCTTTTCTAACTTATAAGTTCTTATTTCACCTTGATCGGTAATCATTGTATCGGCATAATCGTAGATATACTCATAGTATTTTTCTTTCTGGGTTTGCTCATAAACCCGTTTAGCAGCCGTTAACACCAATCCGTTGGTATAGCTCCATTTAGGCTTATCATTAAAATCTAATTTGGAGGCTTCCGGGAAACGCTTTATTTCTGAAAGCATCATCCGCTCTGACCATTTCAAATCTTCAGGAATTGCCATTTCTTTGGTAGATGTTTCGGCCACTGTTGCTTCTGCAGATTTTTCTTCTTTATCCTTTTTATCTTTGCAGGCAAAAATCACCAAAACCGCAGCAATAACGATTATAGAACTTGCTATAAGACTAAATTCTCTTCTTTTCATTCTATTCTAATTTTCCATTTTGTTGAAGGCTATTCAACTTTGTATCTAAATCTTTTATAAAATCTTCTTGTGTGGTAATGCCATTTTTCTCTTGTTCCCAAGCTGCTAATATGTAATAAGCAACCTTTTGACTAGTGGGTTTAAAAATCACTAAATGGTCGTGTTCACCTTCCATTACTTTTTCAACTTCAGAAGTTTTATAAAGAATTGCCATTCCTAATTTATCATCTTCACTCACCAAAGTTTGTGTACCATAGGTAGCGACATAGCCCCATTCTCCATTTTCACTTTTCTTTTCTATGGCAGAAATGGATTCATTTTTAACTATTCCCGTACAAAGTCCTTTGATTTCTTGTGAAGGTGATAAGGTAATTTTTGAAAAACGATCTGATAGATAAATACTGAATTGTGCATCTAAATCGATAGTGGCATCTCCTGTTTTCCATCCATCATAATCTATAATTACGGAAGAACTATTTTCTGAATTTTCTACTGAAGCAATAGTTTTTTCTACATTTCTAAAATGCGCTACGGAATCTTGCACGTATCTGCCATAACCGCCAAGTCCTAATGATTTACCGGCTTTTAAGATATCTTGACCCCAAGTAGAATCGTGATGATAATCTTCGTAATTATCTTGCCCCACGTAAGGAAGTACGATAGTATCTGTTTTTTTACCCCAAATATCGATGGCATTTCTCCAATCTAAATAAAAACGGTAACCTACCTGGCTGTTTTCCCAACCCGGCCCTTCGTAACGAATGTAATAGGCGTGATCTGAATGACCTTCGGGAAGTTGAAGGGAATCTACATTCATAAATTCACCACCACCAAATTTTTTGGGCTCCCAATTGTCGCCTTTTCTTATAGAAAGTTCCGCATAAGTTTTAGCGTTTTTATCTGGTTTTTGCCAAGTTTCTTTGTCTTGAACTTCTTCTATGGGTTCAACTTCTTTTTTTTCGGTTTCTTTCTTTTCTTCTTTACAGCCTGTAAAAATGAATGCTGCAGAAACAAAAAGTGGGATAATAATTTTTTTCATTGTTTTGTTGTGTGTTGTTTGTAAAAAAAGGGTTGAAGAGAAAATAACTTTAATTATTTACTTTCCATTTTTATATTATTTATTATGGTATTTGAATAGTTTACAGGTGCTGAATTTTCAACTGATTCCGGCTTTTCTACTCCTTTTATAGTTACGTTGGTAAGATTGATATTTTCTACCGGAGATTGCTCCCTTCCTTTAATTAAAATTCCATATTCACCGCCATTTTCTACGGTAATATCTTCTAAGTACACATTTTTAATGGACGGGATAAATTCTCCTTCTTGGTTTGCATATATACCATAGTGGGTATTTATTTTTAATACCGCTTCCTTCACTGAGCCAACTTCTACGTTTTTCACATATACTCCATCTACAAAACCACCTCGTAAGGTGTTGGTCTTAATTCTAATAACACGATCTAAGTTAGGACTGTCCATTTTACAGTTTCTAACATATACATTTCTAACCCCTGCTGAAATTTCGCTACCCATCACGACTCCGCCATGACCATCTTTCATTTCACAATTTTCTACCACTATGTTTTCACTGGGAATATTTACTCGACGACCATCTTCATTTCTTCCAGATTTTATAGCGATACAGTCATCTCCGGTATTAAATCTACAATTAGTAATATGTACATTTTTAGAATATTCTGGGTCACAACCATCATTGTTGGGTCCATGACTATTTACAGTTACACCATCGACAGTAATATTATTGGATTTTAATGGATGCATCACCCAAAAAGGAGCATTTACAAAGGTTACTCCAGAAACTAAAACGTTTTCACATTCAAGCGTTTCAAAAAACAGTGGTCTTAGCTGATGTCCTTCTCCAAAAATTCTTTCTTCTACTGGAGTACCATTTTCGTTCATTTTTCTCAACGTAGGTAAATTATGCTCATCTTTTTGTTTGGGTTCTCCTTCTACGTGACCATAGCGCTCTGCTCCACACCAAGGCCACCAATTGCTTTTTCCTGCTTGACCATTTAAAGTACCTTTACCGGTGACAGCTATATTTTTTTGACCTTTTGCATAAATTAAAGGTGAATAGTTCATCAACTCAACTCCTTCATAAGATGTATGGACTACTGGTAAATAGTCTTGTTTATTTTTACTAAAAAGCACTTCAGCACCTTCAACTAAATGAAGATTTACATTAGTTTTTAAATGTATTGGTCCGGTAAGAAATTTTCCTTCAGGTACAATTACTTTACCTCCACCTGCTTTGTTACAAGCAGCAATGGCTTTTTTAAAGGCTTCTGAATTGTTAGTACTTCCGTCGCTTACTGCTCCGTAATCTTTTATATTGAATTCTTTATCTTGAAATTTTGGTACGGTTATATCTGCTATTATCTTATCTGCCCGACTCCAGATCGTATCTTTAGTACTTGATTTTTCGGTACTTTCTGCTGTATCACTATTTTCTTTTGAATGATTTTGCTTGCAAGAAACAAGTGTACAAGAAATAAACAATAATGTTAAGTAGGTATAATTTTTTAATTTTTTCATAAACAGATAATTAATTGTAATCGATTGCACTAATGTATAAAACCTTTATCAATTAACATAATTTTGACTCTTAAAATTGATAATATATTAATTTATCAGCTTAAAATATAGTAAACTATGATTTTTGACCTAATGATTTTAAGAAAGTTATATTCCGATAATATTAAATAAATTATATTTTTCTATTTGTTTTTTATGTAATTTTTTAGCCCATTTAACCCTTTTACCCGAAGCACCTTCTCCAGTAGATTCATATTCAGCATAAAGGGTTGTTTTCTCTGCTTCTGGTTTATTCCAATTATGCCATCCTTCGGGTTTTATATGGTCTCCTAATTCACAATTAATTAAAACGGTTTGTGCATAATCCCGCCAAGGTCTCCCTAAATACACACTATTTTTTTTAGTATCACCGGTGAAATTGCAGTTTTTAAACACCATACCGAATTCAGCGCCTTTTTCTGTGGATGCTGCGGTAACGTATCCCGGAGATTTACTGTGAATTTGACAGTTTTCAAATAAAGCGGTAGACCAACCGAAAATAAAATCGACTGTTCCTTCTATGTAACAATTTTTATAATATTGCCTGCTATTTTTTCCGTGTAAGTATAAAGTATCTTGGTTTCCTAGAAAGTTACAATTTTTAAAAATCACTTGATCGCCATCAACCCTTACTGCAACTGCTTGTGCTACTGGAGCAGAACTATTTTCAAAAGTTAAGTTTTCAGCTTTAAAATGATTGGCTAAAACAAAAAAGGAAGTAGAACCTGTTGTTCCTATTTCTTCTCCAAACCCATTTAGTTCTCTTGCATAGTCATCGTAAGTTATGATGGTACTATCTTTTTCTTCACCTACAAAAGTGATATTGGTTTTAGAGGAAGGAAGTACCAGTTTTTCTTTGTAAACCCCTTTTTTTATATAAACCTTGGTCTCTTTACTTCTGAAATTGGGCAGGTTGTTTATAAGCTCTGAAATTTTATTAAAATCACCGCTTCCATCCTGTGCGACGACAAAATCATAACCTTTTACTACTGAAGTTTCTTCGGAAGCTACTAACTGATTAAAATATACTTCTATATTGGTGTAGTCTTTATTTAAATCAAAATTGTTTGCATCGTTTTTAGAAGGAGACAAACCTTTTTCTTTTTCCCATTTATCTGGCATTCCGTCTTCATCGGTATCTTTTAGGCTTTTTCCTTTTCTTAGCTTTGGCCAACCCCCAACATCTTCTTGAGAATCTATAATCCCATCTTCAAAAGTTGTTTTTCCTGACCTTACTTCATATATAATTCTTTTATCTACTTCATCCCTAACAGTACTCAATCCTGCTTTTTGAAGTACACTATTATAAGCTTCTTCTGCAGTTTCTGTTTTTATATTATTATTGATAGGAAATTCTTCATCCTGTTTGGTTTGTAAAGGATTTTCACATTGTACTCCGCCATTCCAATTGTCTTGAGATATTTCTGGAAACCCTTCAACATAATTTCCGTTGATATAGAATTTCCCATAAGGTGTAGATGGACTTACAATTCTATCTAATTTAGAGGAAGTAGTGGCAGGCCCTGCTTTAAAATAGTTATTTACCATATTATAATTTCCTTTTTCTCCTCCATAAATACTGTTATCGCCCCAATTGAAAATTACATTATTCCTAAAATCTACAAATTCACTTGGTGGATTAGGAACGGTTTTAGAACCTCCGAAACGTGGATTTCTGCTGTTATTACTAACAAAGAGATTATGATGGAAACTTGCATTTTCACCTCCCCAAATTCCTCCATAACCATGAGCTCCTTTATGATGTACGGAGCGGTTTAATGCTTCTGAAATAATACACCATTGCATCGTGAAGTTTTTGTTCCAATAGAAAGAGGCGTTTTCATCGGTTGCCCAACTAATGGAGCAATGGTCTAAAATAATATCTTTTTGATCCCGACCACCAAAAGCATCGTCTTCTACTTCATTTATATCGCCCATCCTGCAACGTATATAACGAATAATTACGTTATCTGCTTTTACTTTTAATGGGTATCCTTTTAAGGTAATTCCGCCACCGGGCGCAGTTTGTCCGGCAATGGTGAGATCACCTTGGTTAATATCTAATGATGATTTTAAATTAATAGTTCCGGAAACTGCAAAAACAATGGTTCTTTTTTCATGTTTCACTATTCCTTTTCGCAAACTTCCCTCTCCATCGTCATTCAAATTGGTGACGGTATAAATAATTCCGCCACGACCTCCGGTGGTATATCTACCAAAACCTTCTGCTCCGGGAAAGGATAGCGTTTGAGAATAAGACCACAGAATATTTATTATTAAAAATAAGAATAGACTGATATTTTTTTTTGTTTTTAGCATTCTCAAGGTTTTTAAAAAAATGCCCCTGAATATTCAATTCTTGCACAAAAGATATTCAGAGGGCAAAGTTTAGTTTATTTTGAAAGCTTTCACTTTCTTAAAGGCTATTTCTAAATAAACAATTTGATTAGTACCACCATTTAGGATCTCCTATTGCGCCTCCTGTCGATGATGCATTTTGCAATTCTGAATCTGCAGGAAGTGTAAAATCTGTGGTATTGTTATCCCAACCTAAATCTATATTGTACATATTTTGAGAAGTAATATATCCTTCTTCAGGTTCTGGAATAATTACTTCTTCAGGTTCATCTAAATCTCCGTTGGTTAGGTTGAAGAAATTACTGAAAGAAAAAGAAGCCGCCGATGTTTCATTATCCATTCTTACCAAATCTGTTTCAGCTGTACCTCCTTCTCTTGGAATATTAGCTAAAATGCTATTTCTAAAATTAAGAGTTGCTTGCTTATCGTTTAAATCTAACAATGTATAATTGTTACTAAAACCTATACTATTAATAGTACAATATTCTATTGTAAATAGTGGATTTGGGATTGGACTATCAAAATCTTTTCTATAACGTATAAAGATATCTCCTGCTTTATAGAAAGTTGAGTTGGATAACTTCAATTCATTAAACACTAACTCTTCTGCGTGTATAAATGCATAACTATTAGGAGCAAAATTATAAAAGGTAGAATATTGAATAGTAAAAGTATTCATAGAATAAGCTCCATCTGATCCTCTATTTGCTCTAAATGCACTTGTTTCTACATCATGAACAATACAATTATCTATCATGACATCGGTATAATCTGCAGGATCTCCATTACCATTACTACTGGTTAAGTTAATAAGATATAAGGCATCGTTTTGACCATCGAGCTCTAAGCCTCTTAACGTAATACCTGCTCCACTATCATTTAAGGTAAATTCCTCAAAATTAATTTTTGTATCATTAGGATCGTTAGAGATAGATTCTATTGTAATGGTTTTTCCATCAATTTGAAATCTATCGCCTTCTGCATCATATAGTCCCGGCTCAAGACCAATAACATCTCCATCTTGACTATTGTTTACGGTTGTTACGATATCGTCACCCGGTGACAGTACAACAGCGTAATCACTTTCTTCTTTAGTTTTAAAACTTCTATAACCAATACTAACCGGACCTTTGTATAAGTCTACAAAATACTTTGTATTAGGTTCTAAACCTTCCACCGTTTTCATTGCATTTTGTTCTTCTTCAGCAGAAATAGGGAAGACTATAGGATCACCTACTAACACAGGCTCTGAAGTTGGATCTGTTTCATCCTGTGTATATTCTTGAAATCTAAATTCTGTAACCCCTTCTGTATATTCCCATTCTAATTTTACCATGGTCGCTAATATAGAAGGACTTAAAATAGGATATAATTTTTGAACTCCTCTAATGGAAAAACCTGTACTGGTACTCCATTTAGATTCTGGCCTGTCATCTATAGAATTTGCTTTAACTCTTATAAAATAATCTGTTCTTACTTCTAATTCTTGATCGGTAAAAACAACTCCTGAAGTATCGGTAACTTTTTCTAAGACTACCTCACTTTCATCTGAAAATAAAGAATCTTCTGATACTTGGGTTGTATAGGTTTCATTTATTCCATCTGTAAAAAGTGAAGGACTCCAAGTTAACTCTACTCGATCTTCAAAACTTTGAGAACTAATTTCTACCGGGGTAAACATTCTAGTTTCGCCCTCTGGCGTATAATCATCGTCTTTCTCGCACGACCATATCGCCAATACGCCTAGCAGTGCTATAAAAATTCTGCTAAAAATGGTTTTATTTGATTTATAAATATTCATTGTTATAATTTTTAGTAACCGTAATCTTGTGTTAGGTTATAGTTTGTATTCACAATATCATCGTAGAGCGGTAATAGTTCCTTTCTATTAGGTTCAAAATATTGCATAAATCCTTTTCGCTCACTATCAATATATTCCTCTTCGATACCACTTCTCCATCTGGCTTGAGAATATCCTGAAGGGACTTGAGATGGATCTGGAGCAGGATTGTAAAATACAGTAGATTCATCATTACCGGTAAAGAAAATATTTAAACTTTCAACAACTTCTTGAGCTGATAAGGAAGGATCGTAAGGTGCTACATCATAGTAAATATACTCTGGTACGTTTGAATAATCACCAGTACCATTCATAAAGTCGGTTAATTCTTGTCTAGTTTCTTGGAATTTTTCATTTAATAAATTCCATCTAATCAAGTCGTATTTTCTTATACTTTCTCCTCCAAACTCAAGGTATCTTTCATGAACGATTGCATCAAAAAATTCTTGCTGACCGGTTGGAATAGGATCCATTGCATCCGGATTATTGATAAACGCCCTTGCTCTCACTTCTTGTAAAGCACTTATAGCTTCATTTGAAGGACCATTGTTTAATTCGTTATCTGCTTCAGCGAACATTAATAGCACATCTGAAAAACGAATAATCGGCCAGTTTACTCCTAGGTTTTGTGAAGGTCCGGTAATACTTGTCCAAGATTTTCTGAATTTTCCATCTGTCCAGCTATTAGCTCTTGCTACTTCTGTCATTTCATCTGCATTTACTTCAAAAATATTGATAGTTACATCTCTTCTCTGATCATCTCTATCAAACTCATAGAAATATACCGGGATGGCATTTACACCTCCTCCTCCATTCCACTGGGAAGCTCTATCGTGTTCCAATCCATTATAATATCCTAATTTACTATCGGTTTTAGAGTTACCTCCAAAGGCTCCAACTTCAAAAATAATTTCGTTGGTATTATCTGCTCTTCCTTCGTGAAGTGAACGGAAAATATCTTCAAAATCCGGATTTAAATCGTGATCTCCACGACGTTCCATAACTTCAGCACATTCTTGTCTGGCAATCTGGTAATAAGTTTCTGGGTTAGAACCTTGTTCCATCTGTTGAGATTCTCTTCGTAAAGAGTATCCTGCTCTAGCCATTGCAATTCTTGCCCGTAAAGCTTTTACAGCTGCTTTATCTAATCGTGTAGGTGGAATGTTTGCTTCTGTTCTCCAAGGCACATATTGAGCTGCGGTTTCTAAATCTGCTAACAATTGCTCATAGATAACGTCACGATCTGTTTTTGCTAAAAACAGGTTGTCATAATCTGAAGCTGGTTTGTTTTGAAAAGGTACATCTCCCCAGTTTCTAATAAGCTCGTAATAAAATTGTGCTCTTAAGGTTAAAGCCTCTCCCAAATAACGATCCATCATATCTTTATCACTTTGTGAACCATTTTGATAAACGGTTGAAGTGGGAATGTATTTAATACAAAGATTAGCTCTCTCTATACCGCTATAAAGCTGTCTAAATGGATCATCTAAATCAGGATTAGAAGAACAAGCAGCATACATGCTTATCCCTCTTCTATCATTACAATTGTAATCTCCTGAAGTTTCAAAATCATCTGCGGCCATGGGTAATATTTCACTCAACCTATTACCATAACCATTATCTCCAATAAGTTCTCCATACATTGCTACGACTACGGAAGAGGTATTGGAAACATCGTTAAAAACATCTTCTTGAGAATCTTTTGAAAGACTCTTTGTGTCTAAATAATCTTCACAGGAAATAAGGGTAAACCCCATTAACAATGTGAATAAAATAAATCTAGTTTTCATTTTCATGTGTTTGTAATTTTTTAAAATGTTACGTTTACTCCGGCTAAGTAGAACCTACTTCTCGGATATGCTGCATAATCTACACCGGGAGTTAACGGATTACTTCTTCTTGTATTTGCTTCAGGATCATATCCTGTGTAATTTGTTAACGTAAATACATTATTTACGGTACCATAAATTCTAAAGTTTGAAATAAATCCTATCTTTTCTAATACACTATCCGGAAGTGAATAACCAAAAGTAAGGTTACTCAATCTTAAGAAAGATCCGTCTTCAATAGCATAAGAGTGTAAAATATATTGACCGCTAGATGGGGTCCATATAGTTGTATTCTGGTTTAAATCTGCTAAGGCTTGAGGATCTGTAACTTTATTTCCATTTGTATCAAACCATTTCCAACGGTTATTCATTACTTCTAACATATTGTTATCTCTATAAAGATACTGTGTAGTAAATTCAACTTTATTGGCGTTATATACATCGTTTCCTACAGAGAAATTAAAGAACATACTTAAATCAAAATTTTTGTATCTAAATTGTTGATTTAAGCCTCCGAAGAAATCTGGCTGAGCATCACCAAGTACTTTTTTATCATTATCATCAATGATCCCATCGCCATTCAAATCTTTTAACTTCAAATCTCCAGGATTAACCCCTTTTGATCCCAACGCTACTGCGCTAGAACTAGGCACATCATCTCTTAATGTATATTCTTGTGTCGTTGCATCATACGTAAAATCGTCTAAATCATAAAAACCATCAGTCACATAACCATAGTATTGACCAACCGGAGCTCCTACTTCTACCTTAAAATCTCTAATATCATTTACCCATCCTGAACTTTCATAGTAAAATTCTAAATCTTCTCCCGTGGTATTTCTTCCTAAACTAATTATTCTATTTTCATTGGTAGAGATATTAAAATTAGCTTGCCAAGTAAAATCGTCAGTATCAACAATCGTTGCCCCCAAAGCTAATTCCAATCCTTTATTTCTTGTTTTTCCTGAGTTTTGATATTGATAATCATAACCACTGGTTTGAGGAATTTTAGCTCTTAACAATAAATCTTCTGTATCTGTAATATAGGCATCTAAACTACCATACACTCTGTTGTCAAAAAAACCAAAATCTATACCAAGGTTTTTAGAAATAGTAGATTCCCATTTTACATTTGGATTAGCTAATTCTGATGGCGGTGCAGAGCCCGGTTGTACCGATTGCCCGAAAGCATAGCCATTATCACTAGAAGAGTTGAAATATGTATTATATAAAAATGCTGGAATTCTATTGTTTCCTACCTCACCATAACTAAATCTTAATTTTAGGTTAGATAACCAATCAGCACTTTGCATAAAGTTTTCTTTATACACATTCCATGCTAAAGATACCGATGGGAAAGTAGAAAAACGATTTTTTGGCCCAAATACACTTGAACCATCACGTCTTACTGAAAAAGTAGCTAAATATTTCTTTTTGTAAGAATAATGCGCTCTACCAAAAAATGAAGCTAAACGGTCTGGTAACATAGAGCTACTTGGAGCATCCTGAACCATACCTTCCGGAGGAACGGCACTCTGTATATTTGCAAAAGCTTTATCCGGCGTTATATTTTCCGGCAACCACTTCACATAAATTCTCTCCGACTCATTTTCTGTTCTAACGGTTTCTTGCCCAACCAGCAAATCTATACTGTGATCCCCAAAATTATTACTATAATTTAACGTATTAGAATTGGTAACCCTTCTAGATTGACTCCTATTTAAGTCAACCACAGGTAAATTTGCATTAGATCTTGCTACACTTGTTACCGTTCCCATAAACTCATTTTCCTTTCTATCCTGTTGTACATAACCAGCTACTGTTTTAAACGTAAGGTTATCTAAAACCTCAAAAGAGACATAACTGTTTAAAATTAAATCGTTTCTATAATCTCTTTTAATCTCATCATTCACCAACATTAATGGATTCACTAAGTTAGTCAAAGTTGCATAATTAGGATCAAACACATCTACAAAACTCTGATTATTAGGACCTACAAAAGGTTGATACCTTACCGCATTACGCAATCTGTTAGATTTTTGAGATCCTGAAGAAGATGTTCCCGCTCCGGTTATTTTTCTTCTACTATATCTGGAGTTTATACCAAATTTAATTTTATCACTTAATTTATGATCCATTTTAAAGTTAGCTAAACTCCTTTTATATCCAGAATTCAGCATAATTCCCTCTTCTTCCACGTGGTTCAAACTAAGACTGAAGGTAGTTTTAGCATCTCCACCTGTAACTGTCAAGTTATGAGTTTGGTTAAGTGCTTCCCTTCCAAATATTTCATCTTGCCAATCTCTTTCTTCTACACTTCTATAGATATCAAGATCTTGATATCTACCGTATCTTTCCATAAAAGTATTTGCTAATTGTTCATCTTCAGGAAAATTGTACAATTCATATTGATATTGCACAAAATCATAAGGATTCATTACATCTAATTTATTCACTATTTTCCTAAAACCTGTATAACCATTATAAGTTACCTGAGTAGGCATAGCCTTTCCTCCTTTAGTGGTAATTAAAACTACCCCATTCGCACCACGCGCACCGTAAATAGAAGTAGACGCCGCATCTTTTAAAACATCTATAGATTCAATCTCTTGTGGCGAAAGTATCGACAATGCGTTTTCTACCTGAATACCATCTACGATAAATAACGGACTATTATCTTGAGTAATTGAAGTTCCTCCACGAACTCGAATACTCACATCTGCTCCAGGAGCTCCTTCAGATTGAGTTACCCGAACCCCGGCCAAACGACCCTGAATTGCTTCTGCAGCACTATTTACCGGCATATCCTTAATTTGTTCCGCTTTTACTGTAGCCACCGCTGAAGTTAACTCTTCTCTAGAAACTTTAGAATACCCCACAATCACCAATTCTTCCAACTCATTGGTACTTGGCTCAAGGGTAATATCAATATTTCTTTTTTCTCCTACCGGTTGCGAAATCGTTTGAAATCCTACATATGAAAATTTCAAAACGCTCTCATTATCAGCTACAACGATTTCGTAATTACCATCAAAATCAGTTGTTGTTCCATTAGAAGTACCTTCCTCCATAACAGTAACTCCTACCAATGGAACACCTTGGTCATCTAAAACCACACCCCGAACCCGGACTTCCTGTTGATTTTTTTCGTTGCGATCTGTTTTTTCAAAATCTTTTTCCCCACTATAGGAATATCCTATATGTGGGCTAATCATGAATGCCAATAGCATCCCATAAAAATAAAGAATTGTAAACTTTCTGTTCATAATTTGTATTTGGTTATATACTCTTAATAATTCAATTAAAAATAATTTTTGTAATCGATTGCACTAAAGTAAATATTTATTATCAATATGCAAAAAAAATGTTATAAAAATTAATAAAAAGTTAATTACAAGTTTTTAAAGTATGAATAATATACAATTCATGGTATAAATTTGTCATTATAATAAGTATAAAATAAAAATAAATAGTATCTTGAGCCAATAGGAGACTGATTTAATCATCAAATTTCAATCGATTACATTTAATTGAATTACTACTTAAATGGCAGAAAAAGAGAAAGTTACAATTTACGATATTTCAAAAAAACTAAATATTAGTGCTGCTACCGTTTCAAGAGCGTTAAATAATAACCCAAAAATTAGCTTAAAAACAAGAAAGCTGGTGATGAAAACAGCAGCTAAAATGAATTATAAGCAGAATAAATTAGCGCAAGCACTTAAAAGTGGAAAAACTCATAATGTAGGGGTTATTGTCCCCTATATTAACCGTAATTTTTTCTCTTCCGTTATTCGTGGGATTGAAGAGGAGCTTTCTCCGCACGGGTATCATGTAATTATTTGCCAAAGTCACGAAGATGTTAATAATGAAATCAACCAAATCAATACTTTATTAAATACTCAAGTAGATGGTATTTTTATGTCAGTGGCAAAAACAACGCAAAAGACCGATCATATCGAAAAAGTATTAAGTGAGAATACTCCTCTGGTATTTTTTGACCGTAAAAAAGATGTTGCAGGTTTAAGTTCTGTTACTATAGATGATTTCCGGGGAGGATATTTAGCCACTGAACATTTAATAAAACAGGGGTGTAAGAAGATTGCCCATTTTTCAGGTGATTTAAACTTAGAAATTTATAAAAATCGATATGAAGGTTATATTGCTGCTATGAAAGACTATGGCATTGAAGCCATAAAAGAATTCAGCCTACAGGTAAATAGTAAATTAGAGTCTGGAGCTTCAGCGGTTAGAGATTTATGGAATCACCGCATAAAACCTGATGCTATATTTTCTGCTAGTGATTATGCAGCTTTAGGTGCAATTCAAGAGTTGAAAAAAATGGGGGTTAAAATCCCAGATGAAGTTTGTGTAGTTGGTTTTAGTAATGAACCCTTTACCAAATACATGGAATTACCTATCACTTCCGTAGATCAAACTCCGGTAGATATGGGAAGAAATGCAGCAAAAGTATTTTTAGAACAAATACAAGGGAGCAAGACACTTACTATAGAAAAGAAAGTAGTACTTGCTCCCGAACTTTATATTAGAGATTCTTCTAATCGTGAAACTATAGAGAAACCCCTCGTTTCCAAGGAATAAAATCGTTTTGATCATTTTGATCGGCTTTAGCGGTTTTAGTTCCGCTGGCCACATCAATAATATATTCAAGGATTTCTTCTCCCATTTCTTCAATAGTTTTCTCGCCTTTAATTACGGCTCCGCTATCAATATCAATAATATCGGGCATTCTTCCGGCTAAAATTGAATTGGAAGCTACTTTTATTACCGGGGCAATCGGATTTCCTGTTGGTGTTCCCAATCCGGTGGTAAAAACTACCATATTTGCCCCTGAACCCACCATTGCTGTGGTACTTTCTACATCATTCCCCGGTGTGCACAACAAGTTTAAGCCCGGTTTGGTCACATATTCACCATAATCTAAAATATCTTGAATAGGTGAAGTTCCTCCTTTTTTAGCAGCTCCGGCTGACTTCATCGCATCGGTAATTAATCCATCTTTGATGTTTCCGGGAGAAGGATTCATATCGAAACCTGAACCGGCTGCCTCTGCAGAATCTTCATAAGCACGCATCAACTCTAAGAAACGTTTCGCTTTTTCTTCATCTACACAACGATTCACCAACTCCTGCTCTACTCCACATAACTCCGGAAATTCAGATAATATTGGTGAACCTCCTAAGGCTGAAAGCAAATCGGAAGCATAACCTAATGATGGATTTGCTGAAATTCCTGAAAAACCATCAGAACCTCCACATTCTAAACCTAACTTCAGTTTTGATAATGGTGCCGGCTTTCGCTGAATTTCATTTGCTTTTTTAATGCCGTCGAAAGAATCCCTGATGATTTTGTTCAACATATCGTCAATTGTTCCTTCTTGTTGCTGTTCGTAAATCAAAACAGGCTTATCTAAACCTGGATTAATCGCATCTAACGCATTCTGAAAAATATCGATTTGTAAATTCTGACAACCTAAACTTAATACAGTTGCACCCGCTACGTTTGGATTGTTTACATAACCGGCCAACAATTTTGATAAAGCAACCGAATCTTGACGAATACCTCCACAACCTCCTTGATGCGTAATAAAACGTACTTCTACATTATCGAAAATTGGCTCTTCATCTGGTGTTTTGTCTTCGCTTAATTCAATATTTTCTCCGCTAATTAAATTCCGAAGTAACTTTCGCTGCTTGCTAGATTTATGAAAAGAGAGTTCTTTTTCAAATACATCTTTCAGTAATTCTACATTTCTGTTTTCACAAAAAACCAACGGAAAAAACAACCATACATTTTGCGTTCCTACTTGACCGTCATTACGGTGATAGCCCATAAAGGTACGGTCTTTCCACTTTGAAATATCAGGTGCTTCCCAGCTTGTGGTTTCGGTTTTTGTAGAAGTCGTACTGGCTTGATGTTTTACATTGTCTACGGTAAGTACATCGCCACGCTTAATGTTTTCGGTAGCTTTTCCTACCAAAACCCCATACATAAAAATCTTATCTTCTGGTTGTAAATCAACCATTGTGATTTTATGTTTTGCTTTTACATCTGATAGAATGATAACTTCTTCTCCTTCAAAATCAAGTTTATCTCCTTGCCATAAATCGGTTAACGCAATGGCTACATTATCTTCTGGATGTACTTTTATTAGTTTATTTTTCATCTTCTTCAATATTTAATCCTGCAACGTCTTTTCAATTTTTAGGCTTCATTTTTTGAATAAAATCTTGCAGGAAAATTTTCATTCTTCATTTGCTATTCTACAGCTACTTTTGAAGCAAATTGCTTGTAACCTTCTTCTATTCCTTTAGTTTCAATAAGTTCTAAAGCAACCGCTACTTGTTCTTTTAACTCTGGGATTTGTGTTAAATCTTGATCCCAGAATTTTTCATTTTTCAAGGCTTGCGCGCTAATTTCTTGGTAGCTATGCGACTCCCAAATTCTTTTTAACTCTGCCACTACCGCATCGTCATCATTAACAGGAAGCGTATGATTATTCCATTCTCCTCGGTAAAAACGAATTAAACAGGCAAATGCAAAAGTTAAATGTAAAGGCAATCGATTGTTTTCTTTTTGAAAAGCAAGCAAACTTGGTAATACTCTTACTTTAAATTTTGAAACTGAATTTAAAGCAATACTTGCCAATTGGTGTTTTATGAATGGATTTCTGAAACGGTCCAATACCTCTTCTGCAAAAGTTTTTAATTCTTCTTCTGGTAAAGAAAGGGTTGGGATAATTTCATCAAAAATCGCTTCTTTTACGAAAGTTCCTGTAAACTTGTGATCTACGGTCTCTTTTACAGTTTCATTTCCGAAGAGTAAAGAGAAAGGAACCATGGTTGTATGCGCGCCATTTAAAATACGAACTTTTCGGGTTCGGTAAGGTTGCATATCTTCAACCACTAAAATGTTTTCATCTATTTTACCGAAAGGGATTTTCGCTTTTAGAGCTTCTCCACCTTCGATTACCCAAAGTAAAAATACTTCTGCGGAAACAATTAATTTATCTTCTAATTCTAACTTGCTTTGGTAAGATTTGATATCGTCTTTTGGGTATCCCGGGACAATACGATCGACTAAGGTATTATGAAAACTATTGCTGTTATTAATCCACGATACAAAATCTGCTTCCAGCTCCCATAATTCAGCATACTGAAGAATTATTTTCTTTAACGTATCAGCATTATAATTAATTAATTCACAAGGAATAATAGTTAAGCCCTTTGCTGAATCTCCGGTAAAATGTTTAAACCGTCTGTATAGCAAAGCCGTTAATTTCGCCGGAAAACTATTGTGTGGCGCACCTTCTAAGGTATCTGTTTTATCGTAAGCAATTCCAGCTTCAGTAGTATTCGAAATAATGAATTCTAAGCTTTCTTCTTCTGCCAATTGTAAATATTCATTATAATCAAAATAAGGATTAATTCCTTTTTGAATACAAGAAATGGTTCGTTGTTCCTGAATTTCTTTTCCTTGCTTTACGCCTTTCATAAATAAGTTATACAAACCATCTTGTTCGTCTAACATATCTATTAAACCTTTTGCCAGCGGTTGAACAACAGCTACTCCAGCATTAAAATTGGCTTCTTTATTTAATTTATCGATCACAAAATCTACAAAGGCCCTTAAAAAGTTTCCTTCTCCAAACTGAACAACTTTTATAGGTAAAGTTTCTGTGATATTGGCGTTTTCTCTGGTTAATCTTTTCATTTTATTAATGCTAAAAATTTTTATTCAAATAAACTTGGTAACCACAGACTTACTTGTGGCACATAGGTTACTAATAGTAGTATAATTGCCATCACTACATACAATGGCAATAATGGTTTTATTACTTTTTGAATAGTAGTCTTGGCCACTCCTACTCCAATAAAGAGTACCGAACCTACCGGCGGAGTACAAAGTCCTACACATAAATTCATCACCATAATCATCCCAAAATGCACGGGATCTACCCCTAAATTCTGCATAATTGGTAAGAATATGGGGGTAAAAATTAAGATGGCCGGCGTCATATCCATAAAAGTTCCTACAAAAAGTAAGAGTAAGTTGATGATGATAAGGATTACATATTTATTTTCACTTAATCCTAAAAGTGCATCACTTACTGTCTGCGGAATATTTTCGAAAGACATTACCCAAGACATTCCCATAGAAGTCGCAATTAATAACAATACAATTGCAGTAGTTACTACAGAGCTCAAAAATATGGAGTGTAATTTCTTTAAATTGATTTCTCTATAGATCGCTGCTAAAACTAAGGTGTAAAGTACAGCAATCCCTGAAGCTTCTGTCGCAGTAAAAATCCCGGAAACAATTCCTCCAATAACGACTACTAATAATAATAAACTTGGTAAAGCATCTAAAAATGAAGTAGCGATACGTTTTACATTTGTTTTTTCTCCCGGTGGATATTTTTTCTTTTTAATCCAAACGGCTGCTACTAACATTAACGCCAATCCCATTAAAATCCCAGGGATGTAACCTGCTAAAAATAAACTTGCGATAGAAACCCCACCACTTGCTAATGAATAAACAATTAACACATTTGAAGGTGGAATAATCAAACCGGTGGTGGAAGCAGTTACGTTAATCGCTGCTCCAAATTCTTTGGAATAATTTTCTTTTTCCATCGGCGGACCTAAAATCCCACCGATAGCTGAAGCTGCTGCTACGGCAGAACCAGAAATGGCTCCAAAAAGCATCGCTGCAATTACATTCACATATATTAAACCTCCCGGCAAGGAGCCAATGAGGGCTTTCGCAAAATTAATGAGTCGATGCGCGATCCCACCCTGATTCATAATTTGCCCGGCGAGAATAAAAAACGGAATTGCCAGTAAGGAGAAACTATCTAAACCGGTGGCCATTCGTTGCGCCATAGTAGTGAACGCTGCAATCGAATCGATAGAAACCGCTAAAGTTAACAAGCAAGAAATACCGATAGACCAAGCCACGGGAACCCCGAGGCTTAATAAGATTAAAAACGAAATGACTAACAATAATATTTCTGCAATCATACCAAATACTTTTTACTGTTAAACACTTCATTTAATTTATAAATAATGATAAGCAAACCACTTATTGGCAGTACCGCATAAACCACAGATAATGGTAAATGCAAAGCTGCTGAAGTTTGCCCCAACAAATAACTAATGTAAACCAAATTACCACCACCAATAATTAAAGCACATAAAGAGAATAGAATAATTAAAATATTGATCCCAATGCGCAAACGAATACGATTTCGTTCATTTAACTTAGGTGGAAGTATATTAATTGCTAAATGTTCTTGCTGTCCGGAAGCGTAAGCTGCTCCCAAAATACCGATCCAGATCATTAAGTAACGTGCGATCTCTTCGGTTACCGAACTTGGATTTTGCATAACGTAACGAGAAAAGACCTGCCATAAAATGGCGATCACAATTAAAGCCATCAAAAAGACTAAAATTGTTCCCAAAACTTTATCTAAACTTTTTTTCATGAATCTCGATTATTTTACGGCCTGAATGGCTTCAATGGTTTTCTTCATCTCTTCATCTTTCTTAAACTCGTCATACATCGGTTGCACCATTTCTCTAAATTGTTCTTTTTCAGGATATGTAACTTTTACTCCTGCTTTTTTAATTTCTTCTAAGGCGTGAAGTTCTGCTTCTCTCCAAATACCTTTTTCATATTCTGAAGATTCCATCGCAGCATCTTTCACCCACTTTTGTTCTTCTTTAGAAAGCTTATCCCAAACTACGGTACTTATTAGAAGTTCATCTGGAAGTGCCGTGTGCTCATCGACCATGTAGTATTTACAAACTTCATAATGATAAGATAAATAGAAACTTGGCAAGTTATTTTCAGCTCCATCTACAATTCCTTGTTGAAGAGCAGTGTATAATTCTCCCCAACTTACTGGAGTTGGAGAACCGCCTAAATATTTCACCATATTGATGGCGGTTTGACTTTCCATCACACGAATTTTTTGACCTTTTAAATCTGAAGGAGAATTTAGCGGTTGCGTGCTGTAAAAACTTCTACTTCCGGCATCGTAAAAAGTTAATCCCTTCAATCGATTTCGTACACTAGCCTCTAAAAGTTTTTCTCCTATTTCACTCTCTAAAACATCGAAACGATGTTGACGATCTTTAAATAAAAACGGTAAACCAAATACTCTTAACTCCGGAGCGAAATTCTCTAAGGTTCCTGTTGAAACTTTGGTCATTCCTAAACTTCCTATTTGCAACAGTTCGATTAACTCACGTTCTGAACCTAGTTGCTGACTCGGATAAATATCTACTTTTAATTGTCCGTTAGATTTTTCTTCAATACGATTGGCCATAAATTTCATGGCTTTATGTACCGGATGCGAAACATCTAACGCATGCCCTAACCGAATAACTTTAGTTTTCTCTTCTTTTTTACAAGCTGAAAAAACTAAGGTAAACGCCAAAAGCACTCCTAAAGTTATTTTACTTCTGAATAAATTCATTTCTTTAAGCTTTCTACAATTTGAATAGCCTCGCTCACTTTTTCTTTAACTTTTTCTAAACCGAAGCTACCGTCTGCATTTTTCAGGAACAATTTTGAGCCGATACCTACACAATGTACGCCTGCTTCAAACCATTCTTTCAAGTTTTCTTCGGTTGGTGAAACTCCGCCGGTTGGCATAATGCTCGACCAAGGTAAAGGCCCTTTTACGGCTTTTACAAATGAAGGTCCGCCGACTTGAGATCCCGGGAAAATCTTCACGACTTCTGCGCCAAGTTCTTCCGCATAATTAATTTCTGTAACCGAACCACAACCCGGCATCCAAGCTATTTTTCTGCGATTACAGGTTTTCGCCATTTCAGCATTAATTAACGGAGAAACAATAAAATTTGCCCCCAACTGAAGGTAAAGCGCAGTAGTTCCTGCATCGATCACCGAACCTACACCAAGCATCATTCCTGGTAATTCTTTGTTAGCGTATTTTACTAATTCAGCAAAAACTTCATGTGCAAAATCACCACGATTGGTAAACTCAAATACACGAGCGCCACCGTTGTAGCACGCTTTTAAAATATCTTTACAGGTTTGCACATCTGCGTGATAAAAAACAGGAACAATCCCGGTTTCTTTCATCTGTTGTGCTACTGCTATTCTTGAATATTGTGCCATTTAATAATGGTTATAAATTAATTTTTCTACTATTTATATTATTAAGATTGTTTATTCTGAACCTGATTCAGAACCCCATCCTTTTCTCAATTTGATGAGATCCCGGATCAAGTCCGGGATGACGTAACATCTTGGTTCTTGCTTCTTGTCTCTTACTTCCAGACTCAAGACTCTAAAACCTTACGTCTATTCTCTATATTCTCGTATCTCTTTTCTACCTTCTATATCCTAACTTCAATCCCACTTTGTCTTCGATACTATTGCTCCTGCGTCGCAATCACTCAGCCGCCGTTCGCTATCGTTTTATCCTTCCGCCGGTGCTTCCTTCGATCACTTCTAAGACTTCTTCCGGGCTTACCAAATTGGCATCGCCTAAAATGGTATGTTTTAATGCGCAAGCTGCGTTGGCAAACTCCAAGGCTTTTTGATCGTCGAAATGAATTAAACCGTAAATAAGTCCGGCAGCATAAGCATCTCCGGTACCAATTCGATCGACTACATTCGTGATTTCCAATTGCTCGGTTTCAATATATTTTGAACCCGTCCACGCGCGACCATAGACTTTTTGCCAAGAAGCGCTAACACCGTCTCTTATCTTATCAAAAACTTTTTCGATAGAAGGGCATTCTTCTATCAATGCTTTACTTGCCGCCACAAAACCTTCTTTAGAAAAATCGAAATCAGTTTTTAAAATCTCATTAATTTCGTTAACGCCACCAATAAAAATGGTCGATAAACCAACCAATTCTTTTAAAACTTCGTGACCATCTTTGCCATATTGCCAAAGATTACTTCGATAAGCAGGATCTGCGGTTACGGCAATTCCTTTTTGCTTGGCAACTTGCAAGCCTTCTTTTAAAGTTTGATAAGCACCTTCTGAAATAGCAGGAGAAATCCCCGTCCAATGTAAAAAACCGGCTCCTTCTAAAACTTCTTCCCAATTTACACTTTCTGGTATAATATTCGCAAAACTTCCGTGTAAACGATTGTAAGCAATTTTACTGGCGCGAAGCCCAGAACCTACTTCTAAAAAATAAAGTCCTAGCGGATGATTTACTTTATTAACTGCGGAAACATCGATCCCAAACTGACGCATTGCAGCAATGGCTGCATCGCCAACCAAATCGTTAGAAACGTTGGTAATTTGCTGGGTTTGCTCTCCAAAATAAGCTAAGGAAGCTGCAACGTTCATTTCGGTTCCCCCAAAATAGAAATCTATGGTTTTTGCCTGCGGAAGTTTTCTGTTTTCAGCAGGAGATAAACGCATGAGCACTTCTCCGAAGGAAACGATTTTTTTATGTTGTTTTGAATCTTTCATTTAAAAGTTGAAATAGTCTTTTGCATTTCCGTAGCAGATATTTGAAATGGTATTACCCACCAAATCCATATCTTGTGGTAATTCACCGGAAGCCATTTCTTTTCCGAAGAGGTTACAAAGCACTCTTCTAAAATATTCGTGTCTTGGGAAGGAAAGGAAACTTCTAGAATCGGTTAACATTCCAATAAAACAGCTAATTAAGCCCATATTAGAAAGTGCGTTCATTTGCTTTTCCATCCCGTCTTTTTGGTCTAAAAACCACCAACCGGAACCCCATTGCACTTTTCCTTTTACGCTACCATCGTTAAAGTTACCAATCATTGTGGCAAATACTTCATTATCAGCAGGATTTAAATTATACAAAATGGTTTTGGTCAATTTATCTTTTCCATCTAAGGTATTCAAAAATTGAGAAAGTTTTTCAGCTTGGGAATAATCTCCAATCGAATCCCAACCGGTATCGGGGCCTAATTGCGCCAACATACGCTTGTTATTGTTACGAAGCGCTCCTAAGTGAAATTGTTGCACCCAGCCAAACTTGTGGTAAGATTCGCTTAAAAATAATAATAATGCAGTTTTAAATTTTTCAGCATCTTTAACTGAAACTTCTTTTCCGGCAAGTTTATCTTTTAAGATGAAATCGACTTCAGCATCGGTAAATTCTGAAAAAGACATCGAATTTAATCCGTGATCACATAATTTACAGCCGTTTTCATCAAAATATTCGATTCGTTTTAGTAGCGCATCTTTTAAATCTTGAAAACTCTGAATATCAACTTCAGCTACTTTTCCTAATTCTTTTAAATAATCGGTATAACCTTCCGCATCAATCAAAATGGATTTATCAGGACGAAAAGCTGTACTTACTTTTATTCCGAAATTTTCTTTTTTCATCGCTTGATGATGCTCCAACGTATCAGTAGGATCTTCGGTCGTACAAAGTGTTTCCACATTCATTTGTTTCAACAAACCTCTACACGAATTTTCTTTTTGCTGAAGCTGCGCATTTACATTTTCATAAATGGAAGAAGCGTTGTTTTCATTCAGCAATTCATCGATCCCGAAATAACGTTTCAGTTCTAAATGCGTCCAGTGATAAAGCGGATTACGAAGTGTATGCGGAACGGTTTTTCCCCAAGCTTCAAATTTTTCTTTATCGCTGGCATTACCGGTGATAAATTTTTCATTTATGCCCATTGTACGCATTGCACGCCATTTGTAATGGTCGCCGTTTAGCCAAACACGGGAAATATTCTCGAATTGTGTATCGGCTGCAATTTGCGCCGGAGGCAAGTGATTATGGTAATCGATAATCGGTTGGTTTTTCGCATACTGATGGTATAATTCTTCGGCATACTTATTTTCCAACAAAAAATTATCTGTAATAAATGTCTTTTTACTCATTTTGTTTGTTTCGGTTTAAGAAATTTAGCGTCCCATCCAACCGCCATCAACGGTAAGAATGCTTCCGCTCATATAATCGCTGGCTTTGGAAGCTAAAAAGGTAATTGGCCCCTTAAAGTCTTCTGGTTTGCCCCAACGACCTGCGGGAATTCTGGCTAAAATGGCTTCGCTACGTTCTTCGTTATCACGTAGAGCCTGCGTATTATCGGTAGCGATGTAACCCGGCGCGATGGAATTTACCTGAACGCCTTTACCGGCCCATTCGTTAGAAAATGCCATGGTTAACTGACCAATCGCTCCTTTGGAAGCCGCATAACCCGGAACGGTAATTCCGCCTTGGAAAGTTAATAAGGAAGCGGTAAAAATCACTTTTCCGTGACCGCGCTTCAACATTTCTTTCCCAATTTCGCGGGTTAGAATGAATTGCGCATTTTGGTTGACTTCAATTACTTTATCCCAATATTCATCGGAATGTTCTGCTGCAGGAGCTCTTAAAATAGTTCCGGCATTATTCACTAAAATATCGATTTGAGGGTTTTCAGCTTTTACTTTTTCGATAAACGCATAAAGTGATTTACGGTCTGAAAAATCACACTGATATCCTTTAAAATCTTTTCCTATTTCTTTAATTCTTTTTTCAATTTTAGAACCTTCAACTTCTAAGGAAGCTGAAACGCCTAAAATATTGGCTCCGGCTTCTGCTAAAGCTTCTGCCATTGCAAAACCGATTCCTCGTTTACATCCGGTCACTAAAGCTGTTTTTCCTTCTAAACTAAATAAACTCATTTGCTCTTATTTTAATTCGTCTGGAGTTACTTTGTCCATATCGCCATAATCTAAATTTTCTCCGGCCATCCCCCAAATAAAAGTGTAGTTGGAAGTTCCCGCTCCGGCGTGAATTGACCATTCGGGTGAAATTACCGCCTGATGGTTTTTCATAAAAATATGACGGGTTTCTTGCGGCTGACCCATAAAATGACTGATGGTTTGTCCTTCATCTAAATCGAAATAAAAGTAAACCTCCATTCTACGTTCGTGCGTATGCGGTGGCATCGTGTTCCAAACGCAACCTTCTTGCAACTCGGTCATTCCCATTTGCAATTGACAGGTATCAATCACACTATTGACCAATAATTTATTGATGACACGTTTATTAGATGTTTTGGTATCTCCCAACTCTACCACCTCAGCTTCTGCTTTGGTTACTTTTTTGGTTGGGTAAGATTTATGTGCCGGAGCCGAATTTATATAGAAATAAGGCTGCTCATCGGTCGCTTCAAAAACAACTTCTTTGGTTCCTCGACCTACATACAATGCTTCGCGATGACCAATTTCATAAGTTTCACCATCTACGGTAACTTTACCTTTACCTCCTACATTGATCACTCCTAACTCACGACGGTCTAAAAAGTTTTCAGCTTTCAACTCATCAATCGCTTCTAACTTTAAAGCTTTATCTACCGGAAAAGCTCCACCGGCGATGTAGCGGTCGTACATCGTATAGGTTAAACTAATCTGATTTTTCACAAACAACTCCGGAATTAGAAAATGCTCTCGAAGTTCTTCAGTGGTATATTTTTTCACATCTTCGGGATGATGCGCATATCTAAATTCTGATTTTGTCATAATTTTATTGTTTTAGTTGATTCTTCAATTATTTTGCGTACAATTTCTCATAATTCAAAAGAAACCGCATCCTGCACTAACCTGAAAATCATCTTCCTATTTTCAAGCAATGCAATCGATTACACAAATATATAAATGTTTTTTTATGATTTCAATTTTTATCAATTTTTTTGTGTTAAAAATGAATTATTTACAAATATTAGCCTGTAAAAAAATTATTAATTTGATTAATTAAGTAAATTTAAGATTCTCTAATCGTTACGGAATCTTTAAAATGAACGCTATTTTGTAAAAGTTTCCATGATTTTCATGACTTCTATTCCATTTTCTAAAGAACATGGATTTTCTTCTTTGCTAAGATAATAATTAATAGCAGATTGAATCATAGGTTGTTGAACGTGTGGTATTTTTTCAAAATTGAAAATTTGTTCAGCATCAAGTTTTGTTAGTTTAACCTTATCGCCAAAGAATGAAAATTCAATGATTCCTTTTTCTCCATAAATTTTACAACTGTCCATTCTTTTGGAAATACTGCTGTTGAAAGCCCAAATGCCATTAAACTGAATTTTCCCCGGAAAAGTCATAATCCCGTTGACGATATCATTGGCACTTGAAAAACTGGATTGATTGGCTGCAAAACCTTGTATTTGATTGGGTTTTCCGAAGTAATTCAACATCAAATCTAATTGATGGGGAGCTAAATCGTAAAAATAACCTCCGCCCGAAATTTCGGGAGTTAACCGCCAGTTTTCATCGGTTTGTGCAACTAGTTTATTTTTATTGGGTTGAATGATTCTGATTTCTGCTAATTGAATATTCCCTATTGCATTTTCCTGTAACAATTCTTTCACTTTTAAAAATGCGGGAAGTTTTCTTCGATAATGCGCTACGACCAATTTACTGGTTGAATTTTTTAAAGCAGTTTTTATTTGTAGAGCTTCATCAACCGTTAAAGTAATGGGTTTTTCGAGGTAAATGTGCTTTCCGGTCGCTATTGTTTTTAAGGTATATTCTAAATGGGAAGATGGCGGCGTAGCAATATACAGCGCATTTATTTTGGGGCTTTCTAAAATCTCCTCAGCATTTGTTGTCCAGTGAGGCACTTGGTGTCTTTTTGCAAAGTCTTTCGCTTTTTCTGCATTTCTGCGCATCACACTCAATAATTCTGAATGCTCACATTTTTTAAATGCCGGTCCGCTTTTTACTTCAGCAACATCGCCACAGCCTATTATTCCCCAAGAGATTTTGTGCATTTAATAATGGCGTTTATTTTCTTTACTTCGGAAGAGATTTAAAAATCGCTGGAAGATGTTGGGTTTTCGAACAATCAATTCGCCTAATACATATCCTGTCATCTTTATCTTTAAAGAATGAGATTTTATTTTAGTATTGATCGTAAAAAATTCGGTTTCCATACCTACACTTGAGAAAACTAACACTACATTAGTATCAACATCGTACGGTTTATATATAGAAAATTTAAAATTTCCATCAAAGTCGGTATGCGTACTTTCAGATGAATTTTGACTAATAACATTAACCCCAGGAATAGGAAAACCATCCTGATCTGTTACCGTACCACTTATAGATATTTGCTCCATCAAACCACAAACTGCCGCTCGATTTTCTAGGATTTTACTAATATCAACTTTTTCATCAACTGTATCTTTTATATTTTCTTGAAAATCTAAAACAGATTTTTGGATTTTCCGTTTTTCCTGTGCAAAACTCGGTTGAACAACCGCTATTATTGAACCTAAACCTAGAGCAATTCCTAATCTGGAAAGTGAGTTTTGAGAAGTAGAAACGTATTCTTGTTCAAGTTGGCTTGAAGTAAATCTGCCACATAGCTGTTTTGCATTTTTTGTTTTTCTAGTGATTTCTATAGATGAAAGTTTCGTGAAATCAATCACTTCTTTCTGGCAGCTTGCACAAAATTTTCCCTTTTGCGTAGGTGTCATTTGTTGCCAATCTTCGTGACAGGGTTCGGGAATGTTGATTTTGTATTTCAAAAGTAAAGTTCAGATTAAATCACCTCTAAATATAAGTAGAATTTTCTAATCAGGGATTTCTATTTCAGAAATCTCAGCAGCAAGTTCTCCTTTCAAACTTACTAATGCTATTAATCCGTTTTCTTTAAAGTAAAGGTTAATTATCTGAAAACTATTTATCGCTCCAAATAGGAGTATGCCTTTTTTAACTTCTATTATATTTTCAAGTTTCTTGTTCAGTTGGTCTAATAGTTCATTAAGTTTTGGAGTTACTAGAAATTTGGAGTTGCCTCCTAGTTTCTTTTTAAAAAGTATGGTCATGATTATTTTTAGTAGTTTATTGGCTAACCAGGTTTTATGTTCGCCGTCAACTTTGTAATCTTCAATTTTCAATTCTTGTGTTTCTTCCTCGTAGCCCAACTTTAACTGAAAACTAAAATTGATTTTTTTATTATTGAACAAAACTGTTTTCATTAAAACTTCTTGTTGAATACATACATCGTAACCCGGTTCACCGGGAAACAATTTTAAGGATAAGATTTCGCCAAATTGTTTACTACTTCCCTCCTCTTTTTGAATTTTAAATCCGACCAACTTCTGCTGAAGCACTTTTTCTAGGGCTTCTAATTTTATCTTGACCGGGATTTGGATTGATATTCCGTTGTTTTCGTTGGTATTCTTTTCTTCCTTCATCTTATAAATTTAGTGAACATATCTTCAACTAAAAAACCCTTTCAAAAAATTGAAAGGGTTTTAATTTTATACGGTAACTTCTGTCTTTTTGTGTTTATAACCGAAAAAGAAAATATAGAAGTAACAGCACATCACTAAAATTAAAGCTATTCTAAAACCAAAATTATCAGTGAGTAAACCAAACATTGGCGGTATGACTGCCCCACCTACAATCATCGTACACATTATTCCGGAACCTTGAGGTTTACTTTCTCCTAATTCATCTAAACCTAAACTAAAAATTGTTGGGAACATAATAGAATTGAATAACCCTACTCCGATAATTGTCCACATCGCCAGTAAACCATCAGTTTGTGTTGAGATTATCAACAAGCTTAACGCAACCACTGCAAAAACACTTAATACTTTTGCAGGCTTCATAATATTGGTTAGATAAGCTCCAATAAACCTTCCTACCATAGCTCCCGTCCAATAGAAAGTCACGAAAATCCCTACAACCGCTTTGGCATCTACTGCATTTAAATCGTCGGTTAAAAACCAATTGGCAATGGTTTTCATGACCGGAGTGTTTCTTATTAGTTCAGCTAATTCTAATTTTAAAAAATAGTTTACCATATAACTACCAATAGCTACTTCGGCCCCGACATAACAGAAAATTCCGATCGCTCCTAAAATCAAGTTTTTATTCTTAAAAGCTGAATTGTAACTTCCTTTTTGCTCTCCTTCACCTATTACTTTGGGAAGATTCACAAATACAAAAACCAAGGCAATTGCAATTAAAATACCGGCAATGGTTAGAAATGGTAGTTGAACAGCTGAAGCTTCAGCAGCATAATATTTTGTTTTTTCAGCTTCACTTAATCCATCAATTTGTTGAGACGTCATTATCTTATCACTCAAAATAAATAGTGCTCCAATAATAGGTGCGATTGACGTTCCAAGAGAATTAAAGGCTTGTGATAAATTTAATCGGCTTGCAGCTCCTTTTTCAGGCCCAAGAATTGTTACATAAGGATTGGCAGCTACCTGCAAAATGGTGATCCCGCCGGCCAAAATAAAATAACCCAGCATGAAAATCCAAAAAACTCTCAACGAAGAAGCCGGATAAAAAAGTAGACAACCACCAGCCATGGTTAAAAGACCAAGTATAATTCCTTTTTTATAGCCAATTTTCGAAAGAATAAAACTCGCCGGAATTGACAGGAAAAAATAAGCGCCAAAGAAAGCAAACTGTACCATCCCGGCTTGAAAGTAACTTAGCTCAAATACTTCTTTTAATCTAGGAATTAAGGAATCTACAATTACGGTAAGAAAACCCCATAAGAAAAATAGAAGCGTTAAAAATATAAAAGCGGTCCTGTAAGACGTTTTGGTGCTAGTAGTGTTTGTCATGATATGTTTTTTAGTTATCCCAAAAGGCTAACGGAAGTTTATTTTAAAAAGTACACGAGGTATCGATATAATTAGATAAAATTTATTTTAAAATCGTTTTTTCAATTTCTTCCAAAGATTTGCCTTTGGTTTCAGGCATTACTTTTTGTACAAATATAAATTGAAAAACCATCGCTACTGCAAAAAATGCAAAGGCATAAAACCCACCCTGAGGAAGTTCTGCCACCACCGGAAATGTCCAAGTTAAAATGGCCGCCCAAACCCAATGGGTTAAACTTCCGAAAGCTTGCCCTTTTGCACGTACTGAGTTCGGAAATACTTCTGAAAGAAAAACCCAAATTACAGCTCCTTGAGAAAAAGCAAAAAACGCAATAAAACAAATCAAGTAAATTAGTAAAGAATAGCCCGTAAAGCTCTTTTCATAAAAGGAATACGCTGCCAATGAAAGAGAAATAATCATTCCTATAGAACCTACTTTCATTAAAGTTTTTCTTCCGAATTTATCTATAAAAAACATCGCGATTATGGTGAAAACCATATTGGTTACTCCAATAATTACCACTTGTAATAAGGCTGTATCTTTAGCTAAACCGGTCATTTCAAAAATTCTAGGAGCGTAATACATAATTGCATTTATCCCTGAAAACTGATTAAAAGTGGCAAATAAAAAAGCTAACAATAAAGGAAATCTAAATTTCTTCGAAAATAACTTTTCGGTTTTTCTCTCCCGTTTTAGTTTTAAACTTTCTTTTATTTCTAAAACAACTTGTTGTACATTTTTAATTCCAGAGCTTTCAATCACCTTAACTGCTTCTTCATCCCTGTTTTGAAGCATTAACCATCTTGGACTTTTTGGGATTAAGAAAAGTGTCATAAAAAATAAAAAGGCTGGAATTGCTTCTACTCCTAACATCCATCGCCAAACATTTTCAGCTAAATAGAAATTTAAAAGATAGTTTGAAAAAAATGCCACTAAAATTCCGAAGACTATATTAAACTGAAACATCGCCACTAACCTTCCTCTTAATTTTGGTGGAGCGATTTCTGAAATGTACATAGGACCAATAACCGAGGAAGCCCCAACCCCCAAACCTCCTAAAAGCCTAAAAAAGAGTAAGGAAAACCAAGAACCGGCAAAAGCACATCCTATGGCCGAAATCATATAGAATAAAGCAAGAACTATGAGCGTATCTCTTCTTCCAAATCTATCAGCCGGTTTTCCGCAAAACATGGCTCCGATGATGGTTCCTATCAAGGCTATTGAATTGGTGAAACCGTGCCAAAATCCATCCAGTTCATAAACTTCTTTAATAGATTGTTCTGCTCCTGAAATTACAGCGGTATCAAAGCCGAACAATAATCCGCCTAAAGATGCAATTAGGGCTGCTTTGAATAATTTTAGATTCATTTTTTAAAGGGAATTATGTTTTACCGCTTTTTCATTAGCCGGTAAATCGGAATTTGGTTGTTGAGAATTCATCTTTGCCAATGCAAAAGCATAGGCTCCTAAACAAATTGCTCTACTTGTGCCTAATCTAGAAAGACCAATTGCAAGTCTTTTTTCAGGATTATAACGGATTTCTTTATCGCTAAAGGGTATCTTTATTTTCTTACTTGGCCAATTTAAAAAAGACTCATAGGATTGTTTTTCATCCATATTATAGACTTTAGAAACCAAGCGCGGTATTTTTTCACTTTCTAAATTTTCTATAAAACCATTTAGGTGTTTTACCACTCCGGGAACTATTAATTCTGAAGCACCGGAAATTCCACCACCTACTACAATAGGTCCATCTAATAAAGTAATAGCATTCGCCAAAGATTCTCCAATCATTAAGGACATTTCACTAAAGGCTTTTAATGCTGCTGCTTGATTCCCTTTTGCCTTCCCAGTAGCGATGTAATAAATTTCACGAGGAGTTAATGTTTGTTTATCTCCTGAAATTTCCCCGTAAACTCTTTGAATGGCCCTAATACTCACACTCTCTTCTACCAAAAGTTTTGTATTCTTAAAATCCCGCATTAACCAAATTTCACCAGCTGCTGAATTATCGCCTTCAAATATATTTTGGTTAATGACAATTCCGCCACCAAATCCTGTTCCTAAAGTAATTCCGAAGAGATTATTGAATTGTTTTTTAATTTTGTTCTTCTTTAAATCTTCATTTAGTTCTTGTAAAATCCCTGCAATCGCTTCTCCATAAGTAAAAAGGTCGCCATCGTTATTGATGTAAGTGGGAAGCTCGAAAATATTTTCTAACATTGGGCCGAGTGCCACTCCTCCTTTAAAAGAAGGTAAGTTAATAAGGTCTCCTATAATTCCGTTTTTATAATCTGCAGGTCCAGGAAAAGCAAAACTTATCGCTATAGGTTTTTGAGGCAATAATTCTTTTATAATTAATTTAAAACCTTCAATGATGGTTTTTAAACATTTTTCTAAATGATGGGAATTAGAAGGAAGTGTAATTGGCTTCACAATTTCTTCTCCTCCTTTTAAAGCTGAAAAAACAAAATTTGTTCCTCCGGCATCTAAGGTCAAAACAATTCTTTTATCTGCATATATATTCATGCGTACAATATTAAAAAATATAACTAAATCGGTTTAGCTTTTTTTGGCAATTTATTCACTTAAATTATCAAGTGAATGTTATTAGAATATGACCAAGCACTGTAGTGTATTTGATTATCTTTTACCCAACCGATTCTATATTGTTGTTTAATTTTTCTATTTCCTTCTTTTTGTTTTATTCTAACTTTAATTTGATTTTTTGAAACTCTTTTTGCTTTGAATTCAAATAGTGAAAATTCACCATTTTTATATCCAAAACCATCTTTTTCATCGTCATACAAACTTCCTGAAGCTTTTCCTCTTTCAGCTAAATTGACAAGAAGGGTTATTTTTTCTGCTGAATATTCTTCGGTACTTTGAACAATCTTTGAAATAGGAACCACACCCCCCGGTCTTAATTTTACGATAGATTGGTAGCCATCGTCTTCTTTTTCAAATGGAATAGTTTCCCAATTCCCCTTAGGTTCATGGACATTTTTAGCCCATCGCGGAATAATCATTAAGTCTTTTCCAATGAGAAATGCTTGTTCTTCCTCCCTTAATGTTTTGTCTTTTATATCTGCAAAATATATGGGACGCATCACCGGCATTCCATTCACTGAAGCCTCTCGGAATAAAGTATATAAATAAGGAAGTAGCTTATACCTTCTGTTAATGGCCGTTCTGGAAACCTTTTCTATTTCTTCACCAAACGCCCAAGGTTCTTGTGCCACGGTTTCTGTTGAAGTATGGTTTCTGGAAAATGGATAATACGCTCCCAACGCAATCCACTGACCGAAAAGTTCTGGATTGGCATCTCCTGAAAATCCTCCAATATCAGGACCGTTAAAAGGTTGTCCCGAAAGTCCCAAGTTAATAGACATTGGGATGGATTCTTTTAAATAGTCGAAAGTAGATTTGTTATCGCCCGTCCAAGTAGCTGCGTAGCGCTGACCACCCATAAAATTAGACCTTGAAAGCACGAATGGTCGTTTATTGGGATTTGTCTCTAAAATTCCTTCCCGAGTTGCTTTTACCATAAGCATTCCATAAACATTGTGATAACGCAAGTGGCTTCCTTTGGGTAATTCACCTCCACCTCTATGAAAGTTATCGGGAGGCATACTTCCGTTAGTTCCATCAAATACTGAAGGCTCATTCATATCGTTCCAAACTCCATCGACTCCTAAACTCATAAAATCTTTATAGAGTGAAGCCCACCAAGTTCTGGTTTCAGGTCTTGTATAATCTGGGAATACACATTGTCCCGGCCAAACTTTACCGGTAAAGGCTTCATTATTTTTATTAAGCGTCCAATGATTCCCACTCGTTCCTTGGTCGTAAACAAAATATCCTTCTTCTTTTTTTACGCCAGGGTCGATCATAAAGACAGATTTCACATCGTTTTTATGCAAATACTCGTTTAATTTTTTTGGATCAGCATATCCTTTTGGGTCAAAAGTGAATATTCTAAAACCGTCCATATAATTAATATCCATCCACAGCACATCTAAGGGAATTTGTCGATTTCTAAATTCATCCACAATAGAAGCTGCTTGTTGTTGCGGATAATATGAAAATCTAGATTGTTGATAGCCAATAGCCCATAAGGGAGGTAATTCTATAGTTCCTGTTAATTTCCCTAAAGCTTGAACGACTTCTTGAGGTGTTTCTTTTTCAATGACAATTACACGAAACGAGGGTCCTTCACTAATCATTTGAATAGGATGGTTCAATTTTATTTCTTGTTTCCAGGTATGATCGGCAATAATTCCAAAAGAAGTACCATCTTCACGAACTCCCAACACCCAAGGATGTGATTGGTAGAGTCTGTCTCCATTGTATTGTAAGTAGTTTCCGTTATCGGTATTCCAGAGGGTTATTTCCCTTCCGTTTCTTCTTAAACTTCCGGTAACTTCACCTGTTCCATATAAGTCGGTACTTTCAGCAAAATTTATTTCAACTGCATTTTTACCGTCTATTAAGCTGAATTTTGGTTGAATTTCCCAATTATCCGGTAGATTCCTTTGTTTAGTCAAAGGATGTACAATAGCCAAAGAAGGCAGGGTTTGTAAAGAATCAAAATCTTTTGGATAAAATATAGCAATATCTTTTTCAGCTAAAAAAGAATTTTGGGCCATTGCTTGAATTGAAAAAAAAGCAAACAGTAAAACGAAGAATTTTTGATATAGTTTCAAGAGTAAAGATTTTTTAATTTTTAGAAAAAGGGGAAGAAATTTTTCACTTATCTCCCCCTTACTACCAAACACAAACATTCAAAAAATGAATTTTATAAGCCAATCATTTCATAAGGGACTCGAATTCCTTTTATTCTATAATAATATGGATCTAGGAAGCCCTCTTGACAAGGCTCTTGCTCACAAGCTCCAAAATTAACACTGTAACTCAACAACAGTTCTTGATGACCATTATCTGCATGTGGGTGTACAATTGTGGTATAATATCTTGTATATTGGCCCTTTAGATATTCTGTAATTTGATATACCAGTTTCGGTTCTGAAAAAGGTCCCGTTGGGTTATTAGATGTAGAAATATAGACTTTTCCCCGATCTACATCACAAAAAAAGCCTTGATCTACCGACATGATTACATACTTATCGTTTACTTTTGCCACCCCAATATTGGTTAAGCCTGTAAATACAGAACTTGAGCTTCCTTGTGGCATTTCTTCTACCCACGAAGAACCATCCCAAAACTCCCAAGTATCAGGATCGTTTTCTGGCCATCTCCCCACATGTATATAATTTTCATAACCATAACCAATAGATTCTCTTGTAAAAGTGTAAATATAACCGTCACCATCTTTTATCCAACCAGCAGCTCCTGTAATGCCATTTGGGGTTTTTCGTTCCACATCCCATTCGGTACCGGCATTTTGAGTAAGAACATACATGGCATTCTCATTAGCGTTTAATTCAGTACCCTCTCCTGCAAAAATGTACACTTTATCTTCAATTTCTACTCCCGTTCCAGGCCATACCCAATCATTACCGGGCGTATCATCAAACATTTGGCGGGGATGAACGGTTTCTTGTGAATTGGTAATACTTACCGTATGTTCAGGATCCCAATCATCTTCATATGGTTGAATTAAGATGGAATTATTATACCAAAAAAAATGATTACAATCAAATCGATCATTTGGAGTAAGTTGTGCACCATCCCAAGAATCTTCTGTAATCCATAGTACTTTTCCGGCATTTGGTCCCCAAGTTAAGGGAATACTATTCCCTTGGTCAAAAGCTACCGATCCCATCCATTCCTCATTTCTTTCAAAGAAATTAGTAAATATATCGTCGCGGTACGATTCGTTTTCAATAGGAATTAGATTCCATTCTTGATTTTCTTCTCCCGATGCGGGAGATTGTATTGCCAAACTTTCTGAATCAATTTCATCAGAAGATAAATCGGTAAGGTAAAGTCCATTGGCTTTATTTACGAATTCATAATAATCTCCTATCTTCCTACCTTCCCACAGTTCTAAGTCTTCATTTTCTGAAGAGGGCTCATAGCCAACTTGTATCAATTGAGCCTCTTCTTCACTTGAGTTTTCTAGGGGAGCACTTATAAACTTACCGGAAAACATATTCCTGATTTTAAAATAATCTACTTCACCTTCAGAAGAATGTAAAATGATATGCCATTTTTTATATTTACTCACTAAACTCCCAACTTCTGATGTTGTATTTTCTAAGTTAATAAAAGCACCATCCCAATATTTTTCATTGTACAAAGTATCTCCAGCTACGGCTAGAGATTTTTCACTTGCTCTACTTTTAATGATGTACGCTCCATATTCTCCTAAATTTGTATCTACAAGGTTAAATTCTACCGTCCAATCTAATTCTTGACCAGAAGCAGCAGTAACTTTATAAGTTTTTGTAGTATTTTCTGAAATATCAATAGCTTCTCCTGAATTGGGAGAAATACTTGCCCCTTCTGATATTTTGATGTTAGGAATAACCGAAGTTAAATCTTCATACTGAGAAATTTTCACGATTACTTTTGGGTCTTCAATATTGCTTCTAATACTCGCATTGCCCACTTGACCGTTCTCTAAAGTAAAACTTTTAATCATTCTACCGGGGCTTGGTGGTGCATCATAATCATCTTCTTGACAAGCTACCATCAAACAAAATAAACCTAATAGTGTAATTATATTTTTCATCATCAATCTTTCTTTTTAATTTATTTTTTAATTGTTCCTAACGGGAAAACTTCTCTTCCGTAAACTTCATTTAATAAGGTTCCTACGCCAGTATAAATAGCAGAACCACCACATAAAATCCCTTCAACACCAGTAACAGTCTTGATAGTTGAGTTGCCAGTAATATCCCCTAATGCCAATAAGAAAAAAAGTAAGGTTAAGGTTGCAAAAACCACTTGTAAAGCTCTATTTACTTTTAAGGTACCGAAGAATAAAAGAAACGTAAAAATGCCCCACATTACCAAATAACAAATCATGGCGGTATTGGAAGGAGCTTCAATCCAACCTAATTTTGGCATTACTAAAAGACCGACTAAGCTTAACCAGAAAAAACCATAAGAAGTAAAAGCAGTTAAACCAAAGGTATTTCCTTTTTTAGCTTCTAAAATCCCGGCAATAACCTGAGCAGAACCGCCATAGAAAATCCCCATTCCGAAAATCATGGAATTCATTTCAAAAAAACCGGCATTGTGGATATTTAACAAGACTGTGGTCATCCCAAAAGCTAATAAGCCTAATGGTCCCGGATTGGCAGTCGTATCTGTAATGCTATAGTGTTGATTGTTTTCCATACTTATTGAATTAGTATTTCTTTATTTTATCTTCTGAAACTACTACTCCTACTCTACTATCGGCACAACCGTAGTACAAATACCACTTACTTTTAAACCAAACCAAACCTTCGATAAAAACAGTTCCAGCAGGATATTGTCCGCTTTTTTCAAAAGAAGCGGTTGGCACTAAAAAGGGTTCATCTAAACGGTCTATAACTTGAGTTGGATTTTCTTTATCGAATAAAACCTGTCCGGCACAATAGGTATTGGCCGTATAATTTTTATCGCCTCCTTCACCTTTCAGGTTTTTACCGTTATACATCACAACAATTCCATTTTCAGTTAAAATGGCCGGCGGTCCACATTCGGTTAACTGACTGTCAAAAAAACCTTTTCTTGGTGACATTAATATTTTTAATTTGCCATTTTCTTCCACAGGTTTCCAGTCCTTTAAATTTTCTGAAGTGGCTGCGAATACATTTTTTTCTCCCCAATACATCAAATATTTTCCGTTGACTTTTGTAATTACCTGTTTTCCGTTGTCAATTTTGGTAACTACTGATGCAGATTTGCTAAAGCGGTCTAAATATTTACCGTCGTAAGCTTCTTCAAAAGCAGGACCGTGTTTCTCCCAATCGATTAGATTTGTGGAAGTAGCAACCGCTAATCTCGGTACATCTTTATTCCATTGAGTGTAGAGCATTATGTAAGTTCCATCCTCAGTCATCGCCACACGTGGGTCTTCACATCCTCCCGGCCATTCATATTGTTTCTGGTTATCATTTTTAGGATATAAAACCGGAGTAGTTCGTCTTTTCATATCGAAACCATTCGCTGATGATGCTAAACCAATTCTGGAAGTACGCTCACCAATTCCTTTACCCGATTTATCTTCAGCACGGTAGAGAACGTAAATACTATCTCCCATTACCGTCGCAGCGGGATTAAAAACATCATTAGATTCCCAAGCAATCTTTTTTTGATTCATTTCTGAAAAAAAAGTAGATTCTTCCATAGGTGATAAAACAGGATTTATACCTTCAGGACGAGTAAAACCGGTAATTGCCCAATCTTTATTAATTTTTGAAGTGTCTTTTTCTTCCGTATAAACTTCCTTAACTTTTTCAGTTTCGGTTTGTTTTTTCTTTTCTCCACAGGAAATTAAGCCTATAGTTGAAGCGAGAAACAATCCGGCATATATTGTTCTAAATTTCATTTTCTTTTTATTTTGAATCATACGATGGTGGTGGCGTTGTTGTACCCCATTCTTTGTTTGGTGTTTCAGAAAGTTCAAATTTTAGGTTTTCGGCTTCTTCCAATTTATCTAAAGAAATCCAAGTGTTATTCCACTCTTTGCCATTCACCTGAAGTGATTCAATATATTTCTTCTCTGGTGAACCTCCGGTAATATGAATAGTATTCCCATTACCTAATTCAATTTGGATATCTGAAAAAGTCGGACTATTGATAGCGAAACCTCCAAGTCCCGGGATCATTGGATATAAACCAATATTAGCAAACACATACCAAGCTCCCATAGAGCCTAAATCTTCGTTACCAGGTAAACCACTGGCTGCATTTTGATATTTTTCTTCTAAAATTCTGCGAACAATCGCTTGGGTTTTATACGGAGATCCCGTCCAGTTATAAACCCAAGGCACTTGAAAATCGGGTTCGTTACCTGCGGCAAACCAATCTTGATAATAAGTAGCATCAATTTTAACGAACAATGAATCTAATCGCTGTTCTGCAGGTTTTTTACCACCCATAGTATCGATAAGTTTTCCCAAATTATAAGGAACCATCCAATGATAATTGGCATAGGTAGCTTCACGCCAATCGTCATTTTTACCTTTCCACGAGCCGTCTTCATTTTTAGAGTTTAACCATTTGGTTTTCGGGTTATACAAATTCTTCCAATATTGTGATCGTTTTAAATATTGGTTAGCTACTTTATTATTTCCTAAGGCTTGCTTGGCAAACTGACCAATGGCAAAATCTGCGGTTGTAAATTCTAAAGCAATGGAAGCTCCCATGTGGTCATAGATATATCCTTTTTCTAAATATTGCTCTAAGAAAGTTCTAGTAGTCACTTCTTGCGTTTTAAGACCGGGTTCTTCTGCTCCACGGCGCATAATTTTTAAGGCTTTTTCTTTATCAAAATCTTGTGCTCCAAAAGCATAAGCATTGGCAATTACTGCTGAACTTGGGTCGCCTTGCATAATTCCGGTGGCATAATTGGCCAATACCCATCTTGGAAGACCACCACCGGAACGCTCTGCAAACATTAAATGTGATTTTACGACATCTGAAGTAACTTCTGGTGCCAATAATGCAATTAATTGGGTTTGTGTTCTATACGTATCCCAGTTACTAAAAGCAGTGTAATAATCGAATCCTTCCGCTTTATATACTTTGCTGTCTGAACCTAAATATTCACCATTTACATCGCTAAAAATACTGGGATGCTTTAATGAGTTATACAAATGTGTATAAAACTGAACTTGCTGATCTTTGCTACCGCCTTTTACTTTAATTTTAGACAGATAGCTGTTCCAGGCTTGCATTGCTTCGTTTTTGGTGGATTCAAAATTGAAGTTACTATTTTCTGCTTTTAAGTTTTCCCGTGCATTTTCTAAAGACACATAAGAAATCCCGAATTTATACTGAACGGGTTTTCCTGAAGATACATCGAAAGTGAAGTAAGCTCCTGAGTTTTCACCTGAAGCGTTTTTAGAAGCTTCTTTAAAATCTTCACCTGTCCACGTTCCAGAGGTTGAAGATTTTGTATCAAATTCTCCTACAAAATAAACGATATAAGGCGTTGCTGAACCGCAAAATGAACCACCATCGGCATGACCTTCAAAACTAGAGGTACCAGTAATAGTTACTTCAGCATTGGTCATTTTATTGGCGTTTATACCGGTACCAATGACTACTGTTCCTGTTTTATTATTCTTGGGAAAGCTGAATTTGGCCATTCCCGTACGTTTAGTAGCTGTTAAATCTACTAGAATATCAGTACTCAATTTTGTCTGGTAATGTCCTGCTACTGCATTGATATTTTCGTTGGAAGGATTTATACCTTTCATATCGTTAGGCGACTCTTTTAACTCCCCAGGTAAGGCCATAGTTGGAAGGTTTCCCATGTTTGGACAACCAGCTCCACTTAATTGATTAATTACAAAACCTTTATCCGGTTGAAAAAAAGTTTGCGTGAATTGAACCATTCCAAAAGGGTAAGTTGCTCCGGGAAAAGTGAATCCAGCTTCAAATTGTAATTCGGTTTCGCTTACGCCTTTACCTTTATTACCAATTTCTGCATTTACCATTTCGGCATAATTCACTTCTTCTGTTTGATTTTCTTTGGGAATATTTTCGTCTTTTTCTTTTTTATTTCCATCGCAAGAAGTAGCAACTGCCAATATGGAAAAACTTGAAATTAAAAGTATCGCTTTTTGGTAAAAGCTTTTAGCAAAATTTGTATTAGATTTTTGTAAAAAAGTCATTCTTAGCTTTTAGAATAATTAATAGTTAGATTTTTTATTTCATATTTTTTGACAAACGGCCAAAATCTTTATCACTTATCTCACGAAAATCTTCTAGACTTTTATCGTCCTCATATTTTTTCATTAAATCGTTTAATTTTTCTTTAAGTTTTTTGACAGTTCCTGAATATTTTGCGTTATCAATTATGTTATTTAATTGCTCCGGATCTTTTTGATTATCGTAAAGTTCCCATTCATCTATATTGTAATAAAAATGAGCTAGGGTGTAACGATCTGTTCTTATGCCATAATGTGGCTGAACGTGATGCCAAAAAGGAAATTCATAGTAATGGTAATAAAGTCCATCTCTCCAATTTTTAAGTTTTTCTCCGAAGAGTACAGGTTTAAAACTTTTCCCTTGTGTAGAGTGCTTTGTTTTTATATTGGCCACCTCAAGAAATGTTGAAGCAAAATCTATATTCCCTATAATGTCTGTATTTTCTGAACCGGCTTTAACTTTATTGGGATACCTTACAATAAATGGCATCCTAAGTGATTCTTCATAAATAAATCTTTTATCAAAAAAACCATGATCTCCAAGGTAAAAGCCTTGATCTGATGTTAAAACAACCATCGTATTTTCTGTTAGATTGTTTTTATCTAAATAATCTAAGACCCTTCCTATATTATCATCTACAGATTTAATAGTAGCTAAATAGGCCTTAATGAAAGTTTGGTATCGCCATTTTCTGGCTTCTTCAGTATTCATCCCTTCAGGAATTACTACTTGATTTCTCATTGCTCCATAAAACTCCCACATTCCTTTTTTTTCGATACTGTCGGGGGCTTTCATTTTCATATCGTTTCGGCTGAAAAAATCCATTGTCATTTCTGTGTTCCCGGCTGTTTTTTCTCTTCCTTCATAAGTGTCGTTAAAAGTAGAAGGATATGGCAATTCCAAACTTTCCCATAAATTTTCATACTTTTTATCAGGTTGCCAGGGCCGATGAGGCGCTTTATATTGCAAAAGCATTAAAAAGGGGTTACCACTATTTTTGTTACTATCTAACCAATTGAGAGCAAAATCTGTGGTTAAATTGGTAGCATAGCCTTTTTCTTCAACCTCCTTACCGTTTTCATTATAAATTGGATTCCAATACAGTCCCTGCTGGCCTCCTGCAGCATGATATTTATAAGTATCAAATCCTTTGGGTTCACTTCCTAAATGCCACTTCCCGAAGAGACTGGTTTGATATCCGGATTTTTGAAACGCCTGAGGAAACGTCCATTGAGAGGCATCAAATTTTCCTCCTTTAGTATTTTTGTAATATCCGTTTTTGTGACTATAATCACCGGTTAAAATTGCAGCTCTACTTGGACCGCAAATAGCATTGGTACACAATACATCTTGAAATATCATTCCTTCTTTGGCAAGCCTATCTATATTTGGGGTATCTGCAATACCCTTAAAACGATCATTATATGCGGTAATAGCTTGAGTAGTTAAATCGTCTGCCATAATATAAATTATGTTGGGGCGATTTTCTTTGTTCTCTTGTTTTTGTTTAGAGTTTTGACAGGAAAAATGGAATCCCACTAAACAAAGTATAAGGATAATTTTCAGGTATGTATAAATTTTTATATTCAAAACTTATTCATTTTTCACTTTTATTGAAACTGAATACGGTTTACTTTCTTCAGAAATCCCTCGACTTTTATTAGGTGTATTTCCCATCACTAATTCTAAAGTTCCACCATTGCTAATATCTCCGTAAGTGATGTAATTTTTATCATAAGTTTTTCCATTTAATTTAGCTGATTGTATGTAAACATTTTCAGCACTATTATTCTTGGCAATTACCGTGAATGTGTTTCCGTTTTCTAAATCTATAGAGGATTTCTCAAACATTGGGCTTCCCAACACATATTGATCAGTTCCCGGACAAACGCTGTAAAAACCTAAAGAGCTTAAAATATACCAAGAAGACATACCTCCCTGGTCTTCATCTCCGGGATAACCTTTTTCTGTAGCATTGTATAGTTTAGACATTATTTCTCGGGTTTTGGCCTGAGATTTCCATGGTTGTCCTACGAAATTGTATAAATAAGCTACATGTTGTACGGGTTGATTTCCGTGTGCATATTGGCCCATATCGGCAATTTCCATTTCCCGCATTTCGTGAATTACGTGACCGTAACTACCTACGTCGTAAGTAGATTCCATATTAAAAAATGTATCCAGCTTATTGATGAATTTTTCTTTTCCACCCATCAAATTAACAAGTCCTTCTACATCATGAAAAACCGACCAGCTATATTGCCAAGAGTTGGCCTCGGTAAATGGATCACCCCAAGCTAATGGATTAAAATTCTCTTCCCATTCTCCGCTTCGTTTTTTACCTCTCATAAAGCCCTCTGAAGCATCATAGATATTTTTATAGTTATACATTTGGCGACCAAAAACATTTGTATAATGTTCATCCCCTAAAGATTTTGCCATATAATAACCACACCAATCATCGTAGGCATATTCTAAAGTTTTGGCAGCACTTTCACCAACTTCTTTCGTTGGGATATAACCTAACTGAAACCAAGCATCGTATGCCTCCCTTCCGTTAGAGCCTCCCCAAGGACCTTTATTGGTAATTTCATGGTAATATGCATTCAGGGCTTGCTGAGCATCGAAACCTTTTATCCCTTTGGCGTGTGCATCTGCCAATAGGGAAATGGCGTGATTACCAATCATAATTCCTGACATACCGGGACAAGACCATGTAGGTAAAAAACCGCTTTGTTCTTGAGCATCTAATAAAGACTGCATATACCTGCCTTGCATCGTGGGGTGCAGAATATTGCTTAATGGAAATTGCGCTCTAAAAGTATCCCAAAATCCATTATCGGTGTACATATAGCCATCGTGGATTTTTCCGTCATATGGACTAAAATAGTAAGGATTTCCTTCTTCATCTATTTCAAAGAAACGATGGGAAAAGAGATTTGCCCTGAACAAACAGGAATAAAAAGTTTCTTTATCCTTTTCAGATTCGGTTTCAACAACTACTCGATTAAATAATTTGTTCCACGCCTCTTTTGCTGCTTCTTTGGTATGTTTAAATTTTCGATGTTTTTTAAGCTCCTGCTCCATTGTTAAAGCGGCTTGTTCTTGACTTATGTAAGAGGAAGCGATTTTCACCTCAACACTGGTACCTTCTTTAAACTCTAAATAAAAACCTTTTCCATCCCCTTCAGCTGAAGTTTGATTTTGCTGTATGGTATTTTCCCTGTTCTCCCAAGTACCGTAACTTTTAAAAGGTTTACTAAAAGTAATTTCAAAATAAGCTTTGAAGTTATCGGGGATTAAAAGTCCGTTGTGAACCCATCCGGTAATTTTTCGTTCTTTTGGATGAATTTTCACACTGCTTTGTTTGGTATAACCATCAAACACCAAATAAGCTTTATCTCCTTTTGGAAAGCTGAACTTCATATGTCCGCCACGGGTGACGGGAGAAATTTCAGTATTAATTCCGTTATCCAATTTCACCTGATAATAGTAGGGTTTCGCGGTTTCGTTTTTGTGTTGAAATACTGTGGCTCTTTCATCTTCATTCACTACTAAATCTCCTAAAATCGGCATTAAAGAAAATGTTGCATAATCGTTTACCCATGGACTGCATTGATGAACTTGTTGAAATCCCCGAATGGTTTCAGCTTGATATTGATACTTCCAGCCATCACCGTTTTTTCCAGTTTGTGCTGAAAAGGAATGTACAGGAAATGGCATGGCCACAGTTGGATAGGTATTTCCGTAACTTAATCCTGGTGTTGAAAACGTGCCTTGTCGGGTATTGACATAATCAACTAAGTTTTGTTGTTGGGCATTGATAAAAATGAAACTAAATAGAAATAGATATGTAATGGAATGTTTAATCATGATTATTTTTTAAAATCCTACTTGTAATCCTAAATTTACCACTCTTTGGTTTAAATATGCATCACCGGCGGTGTTGGTGTTAATCTCCGGGTCTTGTTGGTATTTGTCGTAGCTTGTCCACGTAACCAAGTTGAAAGCATTAATGTAAATTCTTCCGCTGTTGATATCGAATGGCAACCATCTTTCTGGTAATTGATAAGAAACATCGACCGTTTTTAACCTGATGTACCAAGCATCTACCAGCCAGAAATCTGACATATAGGTGGAAGGACTGTTGACGGTATTAGGGTTAGTAGTTAGTCTTGGGAATTCTGCGGTATCTGCAGTTTCAGGTGTCCATCGACTTAAGTGAATGGGTTGAAATTGACTTTGAAATGGTTCAATTCCCTTTCCTACGACACTAAAACTGTAGTCGAAAGCTCCTTGAAACAATACTTTGGCACTAAATCCTTTATAATTTAAGCCCAAGGAAAGACCATACGTGGTGGTTGGTAAATTTGGTTTACCAATGGGACCTCTATCAAAATTATTGATTACCCCGTCTCCGTTTAAATCTTTATATTTTAAGTCTCCCGCTTGTACCGGAATATCTGTTAATGGAACAGGGACATCGTTTTCAGGATTATTGTCACTGTTGTTGGCTATATCTTCTTCGCTATAAAAACCAATATAAGTATAACCAAATGGTTGACCAATAGGATGACCTGTACTTTGCAGATAAGGATAAGCTTTTTGGGCTTCCGCTTGATAAAGGATTTTATTTTTTGCGTAAGAAAATACTAAGTTAGAGTTGAATTGGACTTCATCAAAAATTTTAGTTTGGTAAGAAATCTGTCCATCGAAACCTTTGTTCTCTGTCTCTGCAATATTATTAGGTGATATATCTACCCCTAAAATATTAGGAATATCCTGACGAGTAACTAATTGATCATATCTGTAATCATAAAAATAATCTAAGGTAAGGGAAAGCTTATTGTCTAACATATTTAAATCTATCCCCACATCAAATTTTCTCGCTTTTTCCCAAGTAACATTATTATTTCCCAGTGCTCCTTCGTAAACAGTAGGGTAACCTGCATATCCGAAGTAATAACCTCCGCCTTCTTGATAAACTTGTTGATATAAATATTGGTTACCCGGAGTCACATCTGAACCTACGACTCCGTAGGAAGCTCTTAATTTTAGTAATTGTATATCTGAAAAAGTATCCTTAAAGAATTTTTCTTCTGAAATGCTATATCCTAAACCTACTGCCGGAAATAAACCAAAGCGGTCATCAGATTCAAACCTATCGGTACCATTATAAGCAGCGTTGACATCTAATATCCATTTGTCTTTATAATTGTAATTAACTTTAGCGGTATATCCTTTAAATTTTGAGGGAACATTTGATAAGAAAGAACTACTCTGTCTATTATACAACAGCATAGTGCTAATGGAATGATCTTCATTGAACTCTTTATCGTAATTAATAAAACCTTGGATATTTAAGTTTTGGCTAGAAACATTTTGTCCACCTTGAACATTATATTGACCGTATGCATAATTACCTCTTGGATCTATGGTATAGGTATCATTATCTGGGTTATAGTGGTAAGTTGGAAAAGTTTCCCTTACCACACTTCTCTGTGTTTCGTCTATACTGGAATAAGCAATTCTTAATGTTGCTGAAAGTCCCTCTACTAAAGAACTAAAATCTTGCTCTGCACCTATTAAAATATTAGAGTCTGTTCTTTTAATCCTATCGTAACCTCCATTGGCAAGCCTTGCATTAATGGTAGCTAAATTATCTTGAGTATCATAAGCATATGAATATGAACCATTTGGATTCAAAAATGGTGATGAATAGGGATGAATTTTAGTCCAATCGTAAATCTCTGATACTACATTTTTGTTGTGAGGTTGATTGATATTCCCGAATCTTGAAGTAACATCTAATCGTAAGGAAGTAGATTCGGTAACATCATAATCTAAGTTGGCACGGTAATTAAATCTTCTATAAAAATAGTTATTATTAATATCTGAGTTTTGACTAGAAAAGTCCCTTACTAAACCGTTTTGAGAAAAAGCCCCTCCAGAAACAAAATATTTTAATTTTTCCGTTCCTCCAGAGATATCTATATTGGCATTATGCTGGTATGCTATATCTTTAAAAATTCTATCGTACCAATCTACATCTGGGTGTCCATAAGGGTCATCACCGGTTCTAAAATGCTCTAAATCTTCATCGGTAAACATCGGCTGTAATCCATCATTAGCTCTCGCTTCATTTACCAATAAAGCAGTTTGGTAGGATTGTAAAAAATCTGGTTTTCTAATAGGGGTTTGAATCCCAGATTCTATTCTTGCATTTACTTTTGGTCTTCCTATTTTTCCTCTTTTAGTTTTAATAACCAATACTCCATTGGCTCCTTTTATTCCATAAATAGCGGTTGTAGAAGCATCTTTTAAGATAGAAATACTTTCAATTTCATTCACATTAATTTGCTGCAATTGCTCGTATGAATATTCTATATCATCTACAATAATCAAAGGTCTATTACCTGCTCCATTTAAAGAGCTTACTCCACGAATAAAAAAATCTGCTCCATCACGTCCGGGCTGTCCAGATCTTTGTTGACTAAAGAAACCCGGCAATCTACCTGTTAAAGCATTTTGTACACTCGCTGTAGGAACGTATTTTATTTCTTCTGCTTTAATAGAACTTACCGATCCGGTGTTGGTAATACGTTTAGTTTCTCCGTAACCTACTACAATTACTTCATCTAAAGATCCTTGATCGAGTGACATGGTGACATTTAAAAAGTCTCTATCTCCTACCACTATATTCTCCGTCACATAACCTACATAAGAAAACATTAAGGTATCTTGTGGAGCGACATTGATACTGAACTCTCCAAACTCATTGGTAAGCGTACCTCTAGATTCACCCTTTACAAGAATATTTACCCCAAATAAGACTTCTCCATCTGAGGAGTTTACTTTACCTGAAATCTCTGAGCGTTGAGCAAATGAAATAACCGGGATTAACAGTATTAATATTATAATATTCTTCATAACTATTATCTAAAATCTTTTAAACCAATTTTATTTACCAACCTGGGTTTTGTACCATATTACTGTTTTTAACAACTTCAGAATAAGGTATAGGATATAAATACCTATTTTCATCAAATGTAGCTGGTGGTCTTACAGTAGTTAAATTGTAATTTTTAACTCCTCCAGCCTCTGTAATTTCTAAACCGTATACGGGTTGAGTATAAATTTCGTTAGCCTTTTTCCATCGTCTAATGTCCCAATAACGTTGTTCTTCAAAAGCCATTTCTATCCTTCTTTCATTATGGATAACTTCACGCATTTCTTCTTTGCTCATTCCTGCAGATAAGCCATATCTATTATCGTCTCCAGATTCTATTCCTGCTCTTTCCCTTAATTGAAATAAAACTTGATATACTTCATTCGTGGGACCGGAAAATTCATTTTCGGCCTCTGCAAAATTCAGTAGGATTTCTGCATAGCGAAACATAATCCAATCGTGCCTTACGTCTTGGTAATCGTCTTGATTTTCAAACTTGCCCATGAACTTACGCATGTAATAGCTGGTTTTTGTTTTTTGAATAGCTGTATTTGGGTTGTCTTTTCCTCCAACATAGGTTTCCACTTCTTCGTTTAACCATTGAGATTCATCATGCAAGACAGTATATTCTAATCGTGGATCCCGATTGGCATATTGATTATTAAAATCGTAGGAATACACAGAAGTTGGGTCGTCTATAGTTTTACCATCCAACATAGGAAAAGCATCAACTAGATTTTGTGAAGGGCTTGTTCTTCCATCGGCATCATTGGGGGTTGGATAGCCTACAGGACCGTTTTTATCCTCAATACTTTGGTTTCGACCTCCTTGTCTAAAGAAAATTAATTCTGAATTTCCTTCGGTAATAAATACATCGCGATAATCTGATGTTAATGAATAATAGGGCATAGTATTGATAAAATCCCTAGCAGCCTCTGAAGCTCTTCTCCAACGTTCTGCATTACCGGTAGCATATCCTGTTAGTTCATTACCAGGATCTATGTTACCTTCATTAAACAATGGACTCGCTGCATAAAGTAAAACCCTTGATTTTAAAGCTAAAGCAGCTCCTTTATTTACAACGTGGGCATTCGCTTGGGGGTTGGGTATAGGTCTTATTCTTAAACTATCTTGTATAGCGTCTAACTCCCCTACAATATATTCTACACATTCTGAAAAAGTATTTCTTGGGAATTGTACATTATCTTCTAAGTTTAGAGCTTCTTCTGGTACAATTGGAACCCCTCCATAACGTTTTAGAAGATTAAAATAGTGATAAGCCCTTATAAATCTTGCTTCAGCTTTCCAAGCACGATTCATGGGCTCGCCACCATTAAAGGTTAGCCTTAAGGGTACGCGGTCTATATTATTTTGAAAAATATTTACTCTTCTAAATGCATCATAATACCTTCCCCACATCATATCTGCTTCAATTCTTTCCATGGAAGAATAATTACCTTGGGCAAGATTAAAAACATTGGTCTGAGCTAATGCTGAAGAAACGGCATCGTCGGTAGCTGAATCTAAATAATCATCTCCTACTCGATTATGACCATTTTGCATGGTAGAATAAATACCATTCAAAAATTCTTTTGCTTTTTCCCCAATTGAATCTGTTTCAGAAAAAACGAATTCTTCTGTAAATTGCTCCACAGGGACTTCTTCATAATCACTACTACAGGCAAATAAAACAAGTGTTGAGAACGCTAATGTGATATATATGGATTTTTTCATAATTCTAAAATTTTAAAACTTAAGATTTAAGCCTCCACTAATTACCCGTTGATTGGGGTAACTGGTAAAACTAATGACTTCCGGATCGCCTAGATCGAATGAAGAAGCGGTAAAAATATTAGTACCATGGGCAAATACCCGTAATTGGATTCCTCCTAAAGCCTTTGTAACTTCATTGGGAAAAGTATAACCTAAGGTGATGTTTTTAACTCTAAAGTAATCTCCCGAATACACAAATAAACTTGAACTGTTTGAGAAGTTAGGAGATGGATTGAAGAAGGCGTTGATGCCTGGAGTTAACCCGGGATAAGCTGCATTATCAGCATTTTCTGGAATCCATCTTTCAAAAATGGGGGCGTAAGCTTGACCGTAACTTTGATTGGTATCAATAAAGCCTGCCTGTAAAATATCACTGTTATAATAAATATCACGATTATAGACTCCCTGTAAGAGTACATTAAAATCAAAGCCTTTATAATAGAAACCCGCATTAATTCCGTAAAAAGTTAAGGGGTCGGTATTTCCAATAGCAGTGACATCAAAGTCATTAATAACCCCATCACCATTTAAATCTTTGTATTTTATATCTCCAGGCTGTAAACTTGAACTGCTGATAGTAGCACTTTGCTCTATCTCTTCCGGCGTCTCATAAAAACCATCTGCTATATAACCATAAATTGTATTGACAGGATTTCCGGTTCTTTTATTATACTCGTACGGCCGGTACTGTTCGTCCATAAAAGTAATTTCAGAAGCTTGTTGTGACCAGTTACCTGTTACAAAGTAGTTGAAATCTCCTATATTATTTTGATAAGTGAATGAAATTTCTGCACCCTTCTGTAAGTTTTCCCCTATATTTTCAGGAGAATACCTGTATCCTAATAATTCTATATTTCTCCCGCGAACTTGTAGTAAATCATAATATTGATCGTAATAATAATCGGCAGTTATATTCAAGTGATTATTAAATAAATCTACGTCAACTCCTACATTTAGCTTATCTGCTTTTTCCCAAGAAATATTAGGATTATAAATTCCGAATTCGGGATCATTTTCGATAACTGCTTGGTTCGTTGAACCCGAATACCCTTGCTGATAGGCATTTTCATTAAAAATACCAGTGGAAGAAAAGCTTTGTCTCCAGTTATAATATCCGGCATTATCAATACCATTTCCTGTTTTTCCATATACTGCCCTAAGTTTTAATTTATTTAACCAAGAAACATTATCTAGAAAGCTTTCTTTGGCAATATCCCAACCTAGACCAAAAGCGTAGAAGGTTCCCCACTGTTGGCCTGAACGGTAGCCATTATAATAACTTCTATTGATGGCTGCTTCAGCAAAATATTTATTATTATAATCATATTTTACACTACCTGCAATATCTGCTGGTCGGTTTGGTAAATCATAGTTGGTAGTGACTACATATTGGTCGCCAAGAATTTTAGCTTCAAAATTATGAAGCTCATTAAAGGTTTTTTCATAATTTAAAGCTAACTGACCATACCAATACCTAGAATCTCCTACAGAAATAAAATTATTGGTTTGGGCAGCGACGGTACCATAAGTAGAATAAGAATCTGAGCCATCTTCATTGTAGGAAAAGTCGTAAACTCCATTTTGTTTCACTCTGCTTACCGCACTTCTATTTTGTACTGAAATAGTTGATAGCGCTTTAAAGCTAAGTCCTTCAATAAACTTATTGAAGTCGTAATCTAAATTTAAAGTAGCTAAAACATCCTTTTTGGTATCTTCAATATAGCCTGAGTTAGTAACCATTGCCCAAATATTTCTAGAAAAAGGACGACTACCTCCATACGATCCATCAGGATTAAAAACCGGATAAGCATTGTTAGGGGTATTATAAATTGTAGAAAGGATATTATTCGTTGTAGCACCAGGTTGATTTCCTTCTTCTACTCTACCAAATAAACTTAAGCCTACTTTAAACTCTTCAGTAACATCTACATCTATTTTTGTAGTTACCAGATATCTATCTAATTTCTGATTGGTTTCATAATCATTTAAATCAGTAGATTTAAAAAAGCCTTCTTGGGTATAATAACCTAAACTTAAAAAATACCGGGCAATTTCATTCCCTCCATTTACATTCAAATTATAAATAGACATGGGAGCTGAACTTTTTAACGTTTGGTCATACCAGTTTACATCTGGATGGGTATAGGGACTAGAACCATCTTTATATTTATTAAAATCTGATTGGGAATAAAGTGCTGAAATTCCATTGCGTTGCAAGCCTTCATTTAGAAGATAAGCGTACTGATAAGCCGGTAAAGGATTGGGTAAATCCAATGATTGCTGCATACCGGTTTCTTGTGTGAAAGATAATCTAAAACCTTTGGAATCGGGCTCTTTGGTAGTCACTAAAAGCATTCCTCTAGAACTGCGCATACCTAACAAAATACTTGATAAAGCATCTTTTTGAACAGAAATAGATTCTATATTTTGAGGATCTATAGAGGATAAATCCCGTTGCACTCCATCAATCACCACTACCGGATTTTGCCCCCTTAGATTTAAATTAAATTGGGTGTTATCTGCTGCTATATTCCGTTCTCCCGGTAAAGGTATTCCAGCTCCTGTGAAAAAATTAAGATCTGTATTTGCTTGAGTTTGCGGATCTCTTATCCCTCGGGTCTGCTCAGTATATAAACCGGCTAATCTTCCGGGCAATGCATGCACATAGGTTTGCTGAAGTGTAGTCGTCAACTCATTAGTATATACAGTAGAAGCCGAACCTAAATAGTTATCTTTTTGAATTTTATCATATAATACATTTAACTCATTTTCTTCCCTTAAGAACCTTTCTTTTAACCTTATTCTTAGGTCTTTCAATCTACTTTTAGAAGTAACCGCTATTTTTTCTATATAATAGTTGGAATGATAAAAGTATATATCTTGATTTGCTTCTAAACTAAATTCAAATCTTCCTTCTTCTCCTGTAGAAGTTATAGAATCTTTACTACTGTTTCTTAAGATTACATTTTCAATAGGATTATTATATTCATCTATAACCAATCCTTTTATTAAAAAAGTATCAGACTCTTGATTAGTATTTTGAGCTTTTGAAGCAATCGAACAGAGTAAACCTACAAAAAGTAAAAATGATGTTATTTTTAACTTTTTACGTTTATATGAATCGTGCATAAGTAACACTTTTTATTTAATTTATTAATCGAACTTTTTAGGTTTTCTTTTGAATGAGATTAGTTACAATCAAAATAGTACAGGAAGGGTGAGCCTTCATCCTCAGTAATTTCTATAGTACCTGAAGCGTCTTTAAAAGTATATTCTATATAATCCAATTGTTCATTTTCTGAAATCCCGTAATAATCTAAAGGCCATATAGTAATAGAATAATTACCTGCTGAATTTTCTATAGGCATCATTTTAGTATTTTCCATTAAATCACAAACGGCATATGAATTTCCTGAGCTTGTATACACCGTTGAGCAGAAGTGAACTTCGTTGACAGCATCTAATGGATTATCTTCTATATTCCCTTGAAATTTGAAAGTGATGAAATCATTCTTGGTAGCTACTAAAGGTTGTGCTGCGTTGAAATGAAGCTCACAATAATCAATTAACACACCTTCTCCACCGGTTACCTCAATACAATCTGTGTATTCTACTTTCCATCTTCTATCATCCTCTCCTAATCCATCATTAGAATTATTAACAAAAAGGCCAATTTTTGTTCTCAAATTTTTGTCTCCCACTTTTGTAGTAATTGTTACATCCGCAGTGGCTTCTTCATTTTGACTAAGATTATAAACCTGATCACTTTGGAAAGTGACCCATTTCATATCATTTAAAACATTAGGACCTACTCCAAACGTATTTTTTAAATGATCTTCCCACGTTGCTCCACCACCACTTAAGGGCAAAACACTTTCTGGCACCAAGCTCATACTTCTGGTTCCGTCATCTAAAGAACTGGTATAAGTTACAGTCGTGTTTTCTTCTGTTTCCCAACTATTAGGCACTAGTATAGAGATAATTAATCTTTCTCCATTACATCCCTCTTCTTGACATTGAATGCTAACATCCATCGTGAATATAGTTTCTTCACCGGCGGTTACATTTTCTTCATACCCAATTCCATCTAAATAAACACAAGAGGCAATTAAGATTATCATTAATAAATAACCGAAGATTATTTTAGGAGTGAGTCTTTTTAAAATTTTCATTATGTTTTGTTTTATTCTTCGACTCTATTTAAAGTATATATGTATTTGTTTTGTTTGCATCCTGGGCTTAACACCAACTGTAATTGTCTTTTCCCTTCTACAATAGGATAGGTAAACTCTACAGAAGTAGTACCTTCACTATTTTGAAAGTTAATTTGAAATGCAAATTTTTTATCATCTAAAGACCAGTTTCCTGCCTCTTTTACTACAAATGGCAGATAGTTTTCAAAATCATAAGTACCGTCTTCTAGAAAGAGAATTCTAAATTGAGTAAAATCTACCAAGCTAGTGATATCTTCACCATTGCGGAGAACCTGATTTATTTCCCAAGCTCCGGTGATATCTTTATTAGGTTCAGAAAATTCTATTTCATCGTCCTGAGTGGGTGAACAAGCCCCGGCAACTATTAAAATTAGTGCGAAAAAAAGTTGATAAAATTGTTTTTTCATCTTGTTAAATTTTCTTTTACTTGGTAGATTTCATTCAATTATTTACGAGAATAAATTATTCTTTTATGATTTTAAATGTAGAGCTATATTCTCCGGATTTTACAGAAATTAAGTAAATTCCAGGATTAAGTTTTGCTAATTCTAAGTTTGAACTTAAAGGTAAATCATAATTGGCTGAAGTCGTTTTACTTTGAAAGAAACCCACTCTTTTCCCCATAATATCATACAAATTCACTTCAACATTCTCACCTGGATTTAATGTTAACGGTAAATAAACCTCGTCTGAAAATGGATTTGGATAAGGACTTGAAAAAGCTAATTGATGATCATCTACACTTAATTCTTCACAATAATTGTTATGAGCTCCTGAAGCACCCACTACCGGCAAACAATCAGAGTAAATAACTTCCCATTTTTCATCGTCTTCGTCTTCTTCATAATTAAATCCGTCAGTAACATAATTAACAAAGAAACCTAGATGAGCACTTAAATTTTCTGTTCCAACCAAGGTTTCTATAGTAATCTCTGCAGTTACTGTTTCTTCACTCGCGATATCGTAAGCCTTATCTGTCGCAAATGCTATCCACTCCATATCCCCGGAAAGATTAGGTCCCATTCCAAAATAATCATATAATTTTTCTGACCAAGTCATCGTATCGTCTGCAGTTGGAGTTTCATTTAAAGGTAAAGGAGACATGGTTTCAACCCCACCATCTATACTACTGGTATAAGTAATTGTTGTATTTTGTCTTGCATTCCAACTAGTAGGCATTAATATAGCTACCACTAAACTATCATCTTCAACATCAGCTTCAGTAGTTATAGTGGTATTTAAGGTAAATGTTTCTATTTGACCCGCATTCAACTGAGTAGGAGCTTGAAGACTGTCAATAACTATACAAGAAGCGACTATTAACATTAAAATAACTGGGGCTATAAAGCCTTTTCTCTCTTTAATAATTTGTGTGATTTTTTTCATAATGTAGTTTTTTACATGGGTTAATACTTTGTTTTAATTAATAATTTGGATTCTGAATTAATTCTGGAGATTTGGCAATTTCATTATAAGGTATTGGCCAAAAATATTGAGCTTCCCTAAAAACATGTTGACGCACATCTATCTCATTAAATTCAACTGAATTTCCATCTCTTGTAATTTCCATTCCCTTCATCATGCGGTCTTCGGTTTCATTGGCGATATTCCATCTTCTTACATCCCAGAAACGATGAGCTTCAAACATTAATTCAACACGTCTTTCTTCTCTAATGAATTCCCGCATTTCATCTTGACTTAATCCTGATGGAAGTTCAAACGGAACTAGCCCAGCTCTTTCCCGAATAGCTTCTATAGCTTGATAAACTTGATCGTCCGGTCCTACATATTCATTTCTAGCTTCAGCATAATTCAATAAAACTTCTGCATACCTGATCAAGGGTCTATTTTGATTAGTTCCAATACCTCCGTTTCCTGAAATATTTCTATTTCTAAATTTGTTGATATAATATCCAGTAGGAGTTCCTGAATAAATAGCATCTTGTCCAGATGGTTGACCGTTGTAAGATCCTAAATAAATATTTACCGGAGCTTGATCAGTAGTTCCTTGTGGCAATACAGCTTGATCGTACACAATTGAATTATAGAATCGAGGATCTCTATTATTGTAAGGACTATTTGGGTTATAACCAGATGAAGGATTATCTATATTTAATCCGTTTTCCATCGGAAATGCTTCAACAGTTTGTTGGTAAGGATAGCCTCCCCCTCCTAATCCATTTCTAGAAGGAGGATTAAACAATTGCTCTAGCTGAGCTCCATCATTTGTAGCTTGCTTCTCCAAAATTGTCCCTACCGTAACCTCAGCAGGTGTAGCGTTTACATCATTACTTCCGGAGCCAGCATTAAATATTGCATAAAAACCAAAGCCTGGTTCAGTTTCATTATCTACATATAATTCATAAGCTCCTGAATTAATTACTGCTTGGGCAGCTTCCATCGCTAACTTCCATCGTTCTTGATCAGCAGTTGGATAACCTAATAACTCGTTATAAGGATCTGCATAAGAAGAACCATTATACAACGGACTTGCAGCATACAACAAAACCCTAGACTTCAATGCCATACAAGCGCCTGCTCCTGCTCTACCGTATTGCCTACCAGTTGGCTTAACTTCCAACAGCTGAGCAGCTGCATCACATTCTGCTATTATATAACCAACTGTTTCTTCATAGCTATTTCGTAAAGCTGGAATTTCATCGTCTGCCGTATAAATAGTATCACCAACAATGGGCACTCCTCCATAATGCTTCAACAGATCGGCATAATACCATGCACGTAGAAATCGTGCCTCTCCTTCAAACCTTTCCTTTCTAAAATCGGAAAGAGGCGTATTAGGTAAATTTTTTAATAATCTGTTCACTTTACGAATATTCGCGTAAGGCAAATTCCACGGACGTTCGGTCACTGAAATAGAATTCATCGTCCCTGTAACAAATTGTAAATCTGCTGTAATAGTACTAGTGGTATGCAATTCCGACTCGTCACACGCAGTTTGAAGTCCACCAGCTGTAACAAATAAATTACTAAACCTATCTGGGTCACTGGCAAACCCAATCTGTGTATAAATATCTGTAAGAAAAGCGGTGGTATAAGTACTATCGGCAAAAACGGTGCTTTCATCTAAATCTGTAGTAACCGTTTGATCCAAAAAATTTTCTTCACTACAAGAAACTACGGTCGAAATTGTTAAAAAAATTACTACTATTTGAATGTAAGTTTTCATAAAATCAATTTAACTAAAACGTTATAGCAAAATAAACATAAAACGACATAAATCGTTTTAGCAATATTACATAAAAAAAATTAAACCCAATTAATTTAATTTTTAAAAAATAAAGGATATAAATATTACGGAATCCTTAATATTAAGCTAATATAGAAATGTTATTTATAAATACAAAATTTTTGTTAAATAAAATTGCGATAAATTTAATTTAACCTTTAAGAAATTAAGATTTTTCTATTCTTTAGATTTATCTGTTCGAAATTGAAACGCCGGTAAACCCTCAGCATTTTCTAAATTAGTCACCGGATAATTAGTAAAGGCATACCTTACCGCTGTTGGATGCTTCACTTCTTTTGAAGAGATTTCTATAGTTTTTCCTTTAATTTTAGCTTCGGCCCAATAAAACTTACCGTCTTTCCCTGCAAGTTGAAAAAATTGAGGAGCCTTTCCATCATTGGTTTGTAATCCTTTAGAAACACTATCAGGAACATAATGAACAATGGCTTTTCCCTTTTTATACTCCACATAATCAGGTTTAGGGCCTAAATAATTTTCATCTAAAAAATTATACGTTTTATGCAGTGCTGTTTTTGCTAATCGAATTCCTATGGGTTTTTTGTTTTTAGGATGTAAATCTTTTGCATTTCCAACATCTAGGGTAATAACCATTTCAGTATTATTCAATTTTGAAATATTCTCTTGAGCTTCTCTAAAATAGGCATCTTCTGTATGTTCAGGTGCTTTTTTATCGTAATCGTAAGGAGCAATCTGCACATAATAAAAAGGGAAATTTCCTTGTGAAAAAGCTTTTCGCCAAGACTCAATCATTTTGTACATTAAATGGGTGTATTCCTCCCGGTCGTCACGATTAGCTTCGCCTTGGTACCAAATCACACCTTTAATCGATAAATTTTTAAAAGGATGAATCATCGCATTGTACAACAGATATGGCCTAGTAACTTTTTCAAATGAAAAACCTCCATCTATCTTTTCCTTAGATTTATCCGATTGCAAATAAGGTTGAAGATAAACCGAATCCAGTAAAGCATCTTGTGCAAGCACTTCTTTGGGAACATAAGCTTGAGCAGCCGAAGCGCCAATTCCTGTAAATACCAATCCTATGGGCACATCTAATTTCTGCTGAAGTTTTGTCCCAAAAAAATAACCTACCGCAGAAAAATCTTTGGCAGTCTCGGGAGTAGATATTCTCCATTCCCCGTTAACCGTATTGATAGGTGTATTGCTAAAATTTAATGGGGTATTAAATAACCTCAAATTTTCATTATGGGTTTTGGGCAATTCTTCTTCAGCATTTACGACTTCCTTTAAGGAGAATTGCATGTTCGACTGTCCGCTACAAATCCAAAGTTCACCAATTAATAAATTGGAAAGGGTTGTTTGCTCTTCACCTGAAGAAATCGTTAAACGATGCTTTGTGTAATCTCCTTTTTCAATAGCAGGAACAGGAATTATTCCTTCAAACTCTCCTTTACTATTGCTCATTACTTGAGCAGGCGCTGCCCAGTCTGCTTCAATTTTTACTGCTGAATTAGGTTTTGCAGTTCCCCAAACCGTAAAAGCTTGGTTTTGCTGAATCACCATATTACTCGTTAAAGGATCTGCTAATTTAAGCTTGCTCTCCTGTGCCGAAACACCGAAAGCAAAACTTAAAAAAGCAATTACACAAACAAACTTAATCTGACTAATTCTCATGGGTGTTCTATTGACTTATAAATGAATTTGAAAAGTAGAAGCCGGAAGTCCCACTTCATTAAACAAACTGGCTACCGAATGATCCTGATAAGCATATCTTACATAAACCGGATGAGCCGCTTGTGCTGATTTCAACAGTAGCTTTTTTCCTTCTACTTTTACTAGTGCCGGATAATACTTACCATCGGCCCCTGCTAACTCAAAACTATTATACTCCTTCTTATAGTTTAACTTTTTTGCATTTTTGAATTTTAAAATTACTTGACTCCCCTTTACTTTTGAAGCTGAAACTACGGGTCCTTTGGCCTTGATATTTTTATGATAAGTATCATTTAAAGCTAAAAGCGATAACCTTCGTCCTACTTCTGGTTTGTTAGGCGGATGAATGGTTTTCTCTGAACCTATATCCAGCAAAACAGTCATTCCTGTATTTTTGGTAGCTAAACTTTTACGTTGTGCATCGCGCAATGCTGCTCCTCTCCTACCATCCCCTAAATAACCAAACGGTGCTATTTGTACATAATAGAATGGGAAATCACCTTGTGACCAATTTTTTCGCCAATCCTTAATCATTTTTGGGAATAAACGTTCGTACTGCTCAGCTCGGCCTACATTCGATTCACCTTGGTACCAAATTGCCCCTTTTAAGGTATAGGGAATAATAGGCGACAACATCCCATTGAAAAGTGCTGACGGCCGATTAGCGTTTTCTGGTAATTGTAATTTCGGTAAGCTTGCTGTGGTTTTGTAAAACCAGTCTCCCGCAATATTTATACTTTCTTGAGGTTTCGCCTCTGGGTATATTTCTAATTGACTTTTCTCCCCATAAATTCCACCGATGGCAATAAAATCTACTACTCGAACGGTGAGTACATTTTTTTGTGTATTAATGAATTGAGCAGGAATTTTATATTTTCTTTCTGCCGCCCAATAGAATCCTTCTTTTTTGGTTTCACCAATTTTTTCACCATTCCACCAAGTGATATCAATATCATCTATGGGTCCAAGTTCTATTATTAAATTTTGATCTTGCCATTGCTTTGGAATATCAATTTTTGTTTTCAACCAAACTATTCCATCAAAATTCTCCAATCCTGAATCGGCTAAGGTTGAAGGAACCTGCATTTTTTTCCATTCAGAAAAATCGAAATCAGTTTTATAAAATTCATCTTTAGGATGTGTGGTTAGGTATTCCCATTCTTTCTGAATTTCTTGGTCATCTTTTCTAATTTTTTTAGCAATGGGTTTTAAAGAATCTATTCTATCCAACTCCGCATTAAAATCGCCTAATTCCCTCAACGCTTTCTCACTTGTCCAAGCTTCTGCTACCGTTCCGCCCCAACTGGAATGGATTAAACCGATTGGAACATTCAATTTTTCATATAAATTTTTACCGAAAAAATAAGCTGTCGCGCTAAAGTTTCCTACGTTTTCTGTAGTGGCGGTTTTCCAATCTCCTTGCGTATCTTCTGTTCTTTCTAAAGCAGTGTTTTTCTTAACGGTAAACATTCTAATCTTTGGGTAATTGGCAGATTTTATTTCAGCTTCAGCATTTTTAATGGGTTCGTTTGGAAAACCCTTAAGGGGCATTTCCATATTAGATTGTCCGCTGCACAACCAAACTTCTCCTAATAAAATATCTGAGACAGTTACAGCGTTTTTCCCTTTAAATTCAATTTGAAAAGGTCCGCCGGCTTTCGTGGTTTTTACTTTGGTTTTCCATTTCCCTTCTGAATTAGCCTTTGTTTGGTAACTCTTTTGGTTCCAACTGGTGGTAATTTTAATTTCTTCATACGGAGCCGACCAGCCCCAAAGAACTATCTTATCGTTTTGTTGCAAAACCATACCATCACTAATGACCGCAGGTAATTTAATTTGTGATTTTACCGCAGTAGCTGTTATTAACAGCCCAATGAAAATACTGTACTTTAAAATTTGATGCTTTGTCATTATTTTTACAGGCACTTTTTATTATTTGATGTTGTTATAAGGCTCTACCACTAATTTAGGTTTCTTTCCTTTTAAAATATCTTTCTTTACTTCTAAGGTTACTTCACGCGATTCACCTGGTAATAGTGAAAAATAACTATCGGTTTTAAAAGTTGGTAAATATTGTTCTCCTTCTTCATTGACCAATTTTACCCGAACGGCCAATGCTACCATAGCTGAATTTTTAGGATTGGTAATTATTACCTTCACAGTATAATTATTATCTTTCTCTGAGCTATTTTCTGTTACTTCTAAATTAACAGGTTGTAACTGGTCTAAAGCTGTATAATCTAATGATTTTGCTCCTCTCCAATAAAAATTTTCTGAAAGTAATTCACCCTTCTCATTTTTTAATTTCAGTTTTATAAAATGAACGGATGGAAGTTTATTTTCATCGTCTTCTTCCTGAATGTTATAAGCTTCCATTTCATATAAAGAATAGCCCCATTGGGTCGCACGCTCTTTCCCTTGCATTTTGATGAATTGAACACTAGTGGGCTGAAATGTAATTTCATCGGTACTCCCATCTCCATTCGTAGTATTATAAATTTCTTGCCAATTTTTACCATCTTTAGAAACTAGCACTTCATAAGCTTTGGCATAAGCACTTTCCCAAATTAAGCGAATGGTATTGATTTGAGTAGGGCTTCCTAAATTAACGGTAACCCATTCATCATCATCATACTTACTGCTCCAACGTGTACCGGCACTTCCATCGGTGATGCTCTTTGGTTCTTTTGCATCCTTAGCTGTAGAAGATGCCGAAACTTGAGCTCCTTGAGCCAAATTATTAATATTAAAATTAAGTTTGAAAGCTTGGGTAGATTTGTTTTTAGGGATCTTAACTTCTTTTTTTTCAGTATAATTTTCAAGTTTATTCCCTTTCATATCATAAACAGCTGCTTCTGCAGTAAGTTTGGGATAGTCCTGCAAAGTTCCGTTAATTATATTGACGGTATTATCTGCTGCTGACCATTGAATGTGTAAAGGTTCAGATCCGCGTTTGGCTCCCCAAAAAGCTCCGTTTAAATCGTAATAATAATCATAGGTTTGCCACACAAACGAAGGATACGCCGATTGACTCATCCAGATTAAAATACCTGAGGAATCGTCCCATTTATTATGCCGCCAACCTTCAAACATAGCCTTATTGGTTTCTAAATTGAGTAGTTGCGCTTTTTGTGTAAAATCCTTTATACCTTCTGCTTTCCCATATCTTTCATTGATGCTTTTTTCATATTGATCAGGTCCACCATTAGAGGCTAATTTTCCAAAAAAATGTTTGTTCCACATTTCGTTTCTTGGCCACCAATCTTCTTTGGGCATAAACTTTTTAAAACTTTCGAAAGTGGTAAAAACGGCTGTACCTACCTCACTTCTTAATCCTTTTACGGTATTTTCGTCACCGCCAAAACCATCAAGTCCTACAAAATAAGTTTGCGGACTGAAATTGGACCACGGACCACTACCTGATAACCCTCCTATTTTTCTGGAATTAGGTTGATACATTCGGTCTGTTTTATCGTATTTTTCAACAATATCATGTAAAGCTTCGTTTAACGGAGGCTCCGGAGAACTTTCGTTATCGCCACACCAAATGGCTATAGAAGGATGATTCCGTAAGCGTTTTATTTTTTCAATAGCGTTTTCCTTAAAAGTTTCTATATCTCTTGGAAGGTTTTTATGGGAATTCAGCCAAAAATCATCCCAAACCATAATTCCATATTTATCACAAGCTTCGTAAAATTCTTCATCGGTAGTAGAACCAATCCAATTACGAATCATATTAAAATTCATTTCTTTGTGAAGCCTAACTTTGGTAAAATATTCTTCACCACGACAACGCAACATGTATTCTGACATACCCCAGTTTCCGCCTTTTAGAAAAACCTTTTCTCCGTTGATTGACAAATTCAAAACTCCGCCAATACTATCATAACTATATTCACGAATACCAAAGGTTTCTTTTTGCTGGTCTGATATTTTCCCATCTTCTATGTATTGAAAATCACAGGTATAAAGATTGGCTTCACCATAACCATTGGGCCACCATAATTTAGGATTTTCAATTTGAAATTTTTCAACTTTAGATTTGTCCAGTTGAATGGTTTTTGTTTCGTTAGCAGCTAATTCAACTTCTACCTCAAACTCAATATTACCCGGCTTAATGATTCCTTTTAAAGTGCCTTTTTTATTTTTTGAAGAATGATTTTTCAGTTCGGTTTGTAGGGATAATTCAGCTTTCTTTTTAGTAGGTACTTTGGTACGAATCCACGGGTCTTGAATAGTAACATCACCGGAATAACTCAGGTAAACATCATCGGTAATTCCCATTAGCAAACCGGGCACATACGGCATCCAATCCCAACCGGCACTGGAAATATATGTAGGACTGGCATAATTGGGAATTGGTTTTTGTGGCCAATACACTAACACCGCTAAAATATTGGTAGAATCTTTTTTGGCAATATTGGTGATATCGAACATTCCACGGTCCATAAAACCATCTAGCTGTCCTAGTTTTTGTTGATTCAGGAAAATGTCTGCTTTACGGTTGATCCCTTCAAAATTTAACCATATTTTGCCGTCATCTTTATATTCTTTTGGAATTTTCAAAGTAGTTCTGTACCAGAAATTTCGGTCGTACTTTTCTTTATCTACTTGATGAATATTATCGCCAAAATTGGGTTCTTTCTCTATCCCAGCATTTACATAGTCATTAAACACAACGCCGGGAACAGTGGCAGTAACCCAATCTGTTGTTGAATAATTTTTATTGAATAATTGAAGACTATCGGTCACTTCTGCTTGGGGCTTTACTTGCCAATTGATAAGGGAAGAGCCACTATTAAGAGAAGTTTGACCTACTTCGCCAATGGTATTATTTTCTTTATGGGTAGTACAATTTGTAAATAGTATACAACCAATTAAAAGTGATAGTAAATGTAGTTTTGGATGATTCATTATTTGAAGTGAATTAAAGACTCTCATAAACAAAATTGATTTCAACTTAAAAAATTGAATATATATTTTAATAATATTTCAAAACTAAAACGTTTTAGTTAAAAAAGCAAATTAATATGAAGTAAGCAAATAATTGAGTCTAAAAATTGAATTCTGATAAATTACCTGCTCAGAAGTTGAAATAAATTGAGGTAATTATAAAAAATCAGGCTAAATATAGAATTCAGCCCGATTTTTAGAAGTTTTATTGTTTTAAAACTTTATAGGTTTTAAATGTGTTTTCAGATTTTATCCTCAGCAAATATATTCCGCTGGCTAATGTGTTGGAAATAGAACTTGCATTTAATTGATAATAGCCTTCACCCTCTATAGTTTTTACAAATAATTTTTTACCGGTAATATCATATAAGGTAATTTCTTTTTCACCCAATGAGTTTCCTAAAGGGACAAATAAGGTAGTTGAAAAAGGAAGCGGATAAGGTTTGAGATTATCTTCTGTAGAAACTACTTCAGTCACTAAGGTTTCCCTATTTGCCATACCATTTTCTATTACTGGGGCATCGAAACCAAAAATTTCAACTTCTGCTACTTGTAGAATAGATCCGCTATTGTTATTCATATCAAATCGGTAAAATTGATAACTTTTATCGTTATCGAAGCTGAAAGTGCGTTTTTGAAATCTTGAAGCAAAATCTTCATTTGATCGGGAATCTATAGTCACCCAATTGGTTCCATCGTGAGAACCTTGAAAGTTCCAACTCAGCGGGTCTCTTTCAGGAGCATCATTGGCCGAAGTAATGGTATAGCTATTCACTATATAATTGGAAATACCTTCGTAATCTACGTAAGCTGAACCATGAAAGGTTAAAAATTTAGTAGAAGAAGAATTATCGATAATATTGCTAATCCCTTCTGTTATTGGAGAATCGTTATATTCTGCTGAGATATTTCCGCCTAAATCGGTAATATCTATACTTTGCACCGGGGTACCATAAACTTCTAACTCTTTAATAGAATGTCCCCACATGGTGGCTCGTTGAGTCCCGTAAATTCTCACATATCTTGCAACATTGGCTAAGGCTGCGTGGTTATTTATTTCAGAATAATTTCCTTCGATGGTTTTAACGGTTGCCCAAGTACTGCCATCGTGAGAGGTTTGAATTTCGTAATTTGCCGCCATGGCCGTTTCCCAAGTTATTTTAATTTGATTGATTTCATAAGCGTCTCCTAAATCTACACTCAACCATTGCAGATCACTATAATTGCTTTCCCATCTGGTTTGCGTATCACCATCTACTGCTAAATTTCCAGTATTACTACCGTAGGTAGAAGAGGTAGTAGTAGGTTGGTTTAAGGCTAAATTATCTTGAGAATTATTAGTAGTATAAGGTGATAGTCCCAAAAGATCTAGTTGAATATAGCGTTGCCTATACCAATATTTATCTTTCCAAGCATCGGCCCAGCCTTCCCAAGAATTTACTGAATAAGAAATTTGAAATTTACCGTTGGGTAACTGATGGTGTATATTGGGTAAATACCACCAATATTCTTCATCATTGGGAATGGTGTAAACGGTCTGCGCCTGCGTCCAAGGTCCTTCAGGGTTTTCTGCAAAAGATACTTGAAGATCCCTTCCTAAAACCGGTAATGAAATTTGAGCATAGTTACCCTCTTGCAATTTTACAAAACCTTCTGCTCCTACATTATTTACAATTTGTGACTGACTTCTATCACTCACCCAATTACTTCCATCATAAAATTCCCAAGTCCCCTTTCTACCTAATAAATCTCCTTGTGCACATCTGGCTACGTGGGTTAACCTACTCCAACCACCATCGGCTGTTTCTGTTCGATATAAATAAAGGTAATTACCATCCTTAAAAAAAGATTCATAAGCGGCTGTAAAATCTTCTTGTTTTTTGATATTCTCTAATTCTAATTCCGGATAGGAAAATTGAGCAATATAGGTTCTACCGGTTTCTGTAGCCCCTCCACTATTATTTAGTAATTCTACTAAATACACTAAAACTTTACCTTGATCCATGATCGCATCTCCTACCCAATAAAAGTTATCTACATTGGGATCTGGCGAAGCTTCGATACTTTCAAAATACCTATCGGTGGTACTTTGATCTCCGGAATACCTACTGTGCAACAAACCATCGGCTTCTTCAACTACCATTGCATTTCTTAAAAACTTCGCTCCTGAATTATCAAATTCGTTATCGGTAACATCATTATAGCCATAGAAAGAATCATTAAAAAAATAAGCTATTCTTCCATCGGGTAACTCTAAAGAAATATCATTATCACCGGCCGTCCATCCAAATCCAGAAGTATATTTTTCATTCCATTTAAAGGTTTGCTCAACATCTATCACTCCACTTTCTTGGTCTAATATTTCTACGCCATCGATATAATAAGTCGCTTGATTTTGATAGAAAAAATTAAGCGTAATGGCACTAGCTGAACTATCAAAAGGTAAGTGATAGAGTTTCCAATGGGGTCTAATTTTATAATGAACTTTATCGGTGCTATTACCTGCCACAGAAACGTACAAATCTGCATCTGCACTGGCTTTTGCCCAGAACCTAACTAAATAAATTTCTTTTGAAGTATTGGAAAATGTAGAGTTCACCGATTTAATATCTTCCTGACCGCTTCCGGTTTGGGTAACCTCAACGCGTAAACCTTGAGAACCATCCCTAACTTCGATAGTTTCCGTATTAAAACTTGCTTGACCACTTGAAAAGGAATGACTCCACGAAGAGTTAATTCCATTTTCAAAACTACCATTGGTTATAATTTGTGCTTGCATGAGCATTCCACAAAGGAAAACAAGTAGTGTGCTAAAAGTGTATATTTTTTTCACAATAAAAATTTTAAGATTAAACGATTTAGCATTTTATATGTGCACATAATAAAACGTTTTAGCTAAATTAATTAAAAATTAATAATATATCAAAATAAAATATCAATAATTAATAAAATGATATTTTTAAAGCTAAAATTTTATCATAAATACAATACTAAACTCTTTCTATTAAAGCTTTGGTAGATTCCCTTACTTCTAAAGAGGTTTTTAAAATTTTATTTTGAAAACCGGTAGATTGAGTTGGTTTATTAATTAATTGGAATAAAATATTCATGGTTTCTTTTGCCATATTCTCGATAGGTTGACAGATGGCGGTAATAGCAGGTGTACAAATAGAGAACAATGCATTATCATCGAAGGTAATAATACCTAATTGATGGATTTTTTCAGGAAAATCATTTTTTAAAACTTCTAATCCTAATTGGGTTAGGTAATTGGTAGCGAACAAAATAGAATCTAATTCTGGATTTTCATTAAAAAATTTCTTTAAGATTTCCCTTCCTTGTTCATTGGATTTAAGGTTATAGGGTAATAAAAGTTTTTTCTCTTTAAAGCTATATTCTTTTGCCGCCTCTTGATAACCTTCTAATCTACCTAACATTTGTGTCTGTTGAACATCTATCGATACAAATGCCGGTGAATTAAAACCATTCATATTTAAGTGGTCTATTCCTTGTCGGGAAGCATATCTATTATCTATTCCCACATAACCTATCTCCATCCCTTCAAAAAACCTATCTAAAAGCACCACCGGTATATTTTGTTGTTGTAAAGATTTAATTTTGTTTTCAATTCCTGCAGAAGGGATAATAATAAAACCATCTACTTGCCTTTCATTAAAAAGGTCGATGAGTTCTATAGATTTTTTATCGCTATTTTCATTACTGCAAAAGAGAACCTTATAACCTTTTTCATAAGCTAAATCTTCAAATACCCTGGCTAATTTAGAAAAGAAATAATTGGAAATATCTTCTACCATGAGTACTAAAATCTTAGACTGTCCTGTTCTAAGACTTTGTGCTAACTGGTTGGGTTTATAATTGATTTTCTTGACGTAATCTAAAATCTTATTGGTTACCTCTTCTGAAATTCTTTTTTCTTTTGCTTTTCCATTTAAAACAAATGAAACTGTGGTCACAGAAACATTCAAATGTTTGGCTATATCTTTTATAGACACCCGTTTCTTTTTCATACAACTAACTTGACAAAAGGTTATCTCCTTAACTTACATATTTTTTACGAAAATAGACTTTTATAATGAAAATTTTAATACAGATTTCACAACTAGTGATTGTTTATTTTTACGAAAATTTAATTCAGCAGTATTATTTAATTGAACTCGTTAAAACAATCTTTAAAAAATTGTAGCTGATATTTTATAGCATTAGACCAGAACTCCCAGGTATGACTTCCGGGACTAGACGTAAAACGATGGGGTATTTTCTTTTCTAATAATTTCTTATGAAAATCTACATTTACCGCATAGAAAAAGTCATCTACTCCACATTCGAAAAATATATTTAAATGATTGGGTCGCAATAAATCAATAAACATAGTGACACTATTTTCTTCCCAATTTTCAGGATTATTTTTATAATCTCCTAACAGCTCATTTAATTCCCAATTATCCTTAAATGGCCTTAGATCTAAACCTCCACTCATGCTACCGGCATTTGCATAAACGTCCTGATGTCTGAAAGCTAAATAAAATGCCCCGTGACCACCCATGCTTAATCCTGTTATCGCCCTAGCTTTTCGCTTAGGAATAGTTTTATAATTCTTATCTATAAAACCAACAAGCTCTTTGGAAATGTAGGTTTCATAGTTACTGCTTTTCTTGACATCACTATCTAAATACCAACTATTATAGTTTCCGTCAGGACATACAATAATTAAATCATATAGGTCTGCATACTTTTTAATGGCAGGTACTTTTTTAATCCAGTCACTATAATTCCCAGAATATCCGTGTAACAAGTAAACTACAGGAAAACTTTTATTTTTTCGATAGCTTTGAGGCTGAATAACTACAGCTTTAATTTCTTTCTCCATAGAATTACTGTAGGTAACTACTGTATCTACTTCTGCTGCATTTATCGTAAAAGAAAGATTAATTAAAAATATCCAGACAACTTTTCTCGAGGTTTGGAAAAAATTAGTGACTCTCATGAGTTATACCTTATTTAGATTGAGGTTCTATTTTAGCTACATAGCCTCCATTCTTAACCATAAAAATTTTAATATCACTTGTATTCGATACAGGAAAAGTAGATTTTTTATAATCCATGGCTTGAACATCTGCATTAATTCCATCTTTAATAATTGTCATAGCATATTCCTTATTTACATCTAAAAAATCTAATTTAAAATCAAAAGCGCGTTCTTGACTATTAGTCATTCCTCCGATAAACCAAGTATCATCTTTTCTTTTGGCAATTACTATGTATTCTGGAGATTTTGCCTTTAAAATTTTTGTTTCATCCCAAGTTACAGGAACTTGTGTTATAAAGTTCAGGCATTCTTTTTCCCGCAAATAATTAACTGGATTATCTGCCAGCATTTGCAAACCACTTTTAAAAACGACATACATCGCTATTTGATGAGCTCTCGTGCCTATACTCATCGTATTGGTCCAATTGGGACGATAATCTTCTGGATGAGCAGAATACATAGCTCCCGGGGTGTAATCCATAGGTCCTACAGCATTTCTTACAAAAGGTAAATACATATTATTGTCAGGTGTCGCTACTCCTCCGTGAATATTCGCTTCCATTCCCATTACTCCTTCATTGGATAGTACATTAGGATATTTTATTTCAAGGCCTGCCGGTTTAAAAGAACCGTGAAAATCTACAATTAAATGATGTTTGGCCGCTTCCTTTGCCACACGTTCATAGTAATTAACCATCCATTGGTCACTCCTATCCATAAAATCAATTTTCATTCCTGCAATTCCCCAATCTTCTAAGGTTTCAAATACATCAAAATTCTGTTCTACGGCAAGCCAAGTAAACCAAAGGATGATTTTCACATTCTTCTTTTTTCCGTAATTGATGAGCTGAGGTAAATTAATCGTTGGATTGGGCTCAAATGGATTTAAAGTTGATTTTGCCCAGCCTTCATCCATAATTATATAAGGTATCTGATTCTCTGAAGCAAAATCAATATAATACTCATAGGTTTTTTGGTTATAACCTGATTTAAAATCTACTCCATACACTTCTGCATTGTGCCACCATTCCCAAGTAACTTGCCCTGGTTTAACCCAAGAGAATTGCTTTTTATTTTCAGGTTGTTCAGAAAGCTTTGTAACCATTTCATTGGCTGCAATGTCTTTATCGTCTTTACTAATCACCATAAAACGCCAAGGCAAAGTCCTATCACCTGAAATAGTAGCTATATAATTAGCTTCTTTTAAGATTTTTTCACTTCTATCTCCATCCGGTTCGTGTTCTAAGGGAACTTTAGGAAAATTTGCTACTAACTTTTGACTTTCTTTTTTGAGAAACATCGCGGGGTAATCGTACAAATTGGCTTCAGAAAATAAAATTTTATATTCGCTCTCTTTAAATAGTAAAGGAAGGGTACTCATTTTTCCTTCATCGATGTTTACTATAGAGTCTGATTGATATACCACTTGATAATCATTTTTAAAACTTTCTGCGTTGGCCCAACTTACCCAAGTAGGATTTTCAAATTCAAGCGTTAATTTTTCATCTATAACATCAATAGAATCTTTTTTTGATAGTAGAAATCTGTAGCTAAACCCTTCATTATATGCACGTAATTCTAAAGCAATTCCTTTATTAAAATTTACTCGTAATTCATTATAATTATTTTCAATAATTGCATTTTGTAATGAAACTACGGGTTCTATTTTATTGCTTATATACTTTGTTTTTGTAGATTTTGGATTATACCGAATACTCTTTTTAGAGATGTTTATACCTATTTCTGCGTGTTTTATAATTTTTTCGCCTTGACTTTTTATTGAAAAAGATAATTTATCTCCTGTTTGCAGGGTTATTTCTATTTCCTTATTTGGACTGGAGAGTTTGAACTCTTGGCTATTTCCTATGTAATGGATGATAGCTACTATTAAAAATAAATAATATTTCATATTAATTGTTATTACCCCAATTCTTATTTGGTTTGGCGCCCATTTCTAAAATAAGTTCTCCTCCTGCCATAATATCTTGATAATCTATATAGCAGTTTTCATAAGGTTGACCATTTAATGTAGCACTTTGAATGTAAATATTTTCCTTACTATTATTATTTGCTTGTATGCTGAAGCTATTTTCTTTATTGGCATTTAGTGTAATTTTTTCAAACATCGGACTTGTAATTTCAAGTCGTGTTTCTCCAGGGGCGATAGGATGAATTCCTGAAGCGGCCAACACATACCAAGCAGACATTTGCCCTACATCTTCATTACCCACTAATCCTTCAACCGAATTTTTATAGGCTCTTTTGCAAATCATTCGTGTGTATTTTTGGGTGAGCCAAGGTTTTCCTAATCTGTTGAATAAAAAGGGAACGTGATGTACCGGCTCGTTAGCGTGATTGTAATAATTGTTCCACATCATATTTTCAGGAGCTTTTTCAAAGAAATTCACCAAGTCGTCGATTACTTTTTCTTTACCGCCCATCAAATCAACCATTCCTTCGATGTCCTGCGGAACAAACCAGCCTTGTTGGTACGCATTACTTTCCATACTCCCATACCATTGCTCTAATCGACCTTCTTTTGGCCATGGTAACCAATTTCCATTTTCATCTTTGGGTCGGAACCAATCTTTTTCTTCATCAAAAATATTCACATAATATTTAGAACGTTTTTGATATTCCTCTGTGTCGTCAGATTTATTTAACTGTTCCGCTAATTGAGCAAAACACCAGTCAAAATACGCATATTCCAACGTATAAGAAATCCCAAGATTACCGGGTGTGTAACCTAATTCCTGATTGCCAAATTTATTGACGCTTCCTTTGGCGAGTTCATAGGCTTTTTCTACATCATAATCTTTAATTCCTTTGGCATAAGCATCGGCTAAAACTGAGACAGCCGGATTTCCTAACATACAACCACTATAAGCATTTAACAATTCCCAACGCTCAAAATAATCTTTTTCTTTTTGCTCTGCTAAAGTGATTAACGAATTAATCATATCATTCGTTAACTCAGGATTAATAATGGTTTGCAAAGGCATCTGGCTACGGAAAACATCCCAACCACTAAAGATAGTCCGCTTGGTAAAACCTTCTGAAGCATGGGCTTTCCCATCACCACCCAAATATTGCCCATCGACATCTTCAAAAATCCTGGGATCTATTTTAGTGTGGTACAATGCAGTATAAAAAATAGTTTTTTCTTCTTCAGAACCTCCAGCTATTTCAATATCACCTAAAGATTCGTTCCATAACTGTTTGGCTGATTTTCGAATTTCATCAAAATTGAAATCGTTTATTTCAGCTTTTAAATTTTTCTTGGCCCCTTCTATACTGATGAATGAAATGCCAGATTTCAATAGAATTTGCTCTCCTTTTTCAGTGTCAAATTCTGCATAAAAACCTAAGTGTTTTCCTTCTTTTTCTGAAGCTTTGGGAAGCACTTCGGCATTAGCAATTTGATTTTGATATTTTTCACTGGTAACAGATTCCCGCTTTCTGGACCAATCATCAGGAATAGCGGCCGACCAGATTCCGGAGTTTTTAAAAGGCTTACTGAATTCTGCATAAAAATGAACCGTATAATTGGCTTTTCCATCGCCATTTCCCCAACCACCGCCTTCCGGTGTACATTTCATCCAACCTTCAATCGTATGATTGTTCACTACTTTTACCGATTGTAGAGTTGAAGTTCCTCCTACTCTTCGCGCTAAATCTATTTGAATTCTTGCTGAATCTGACTCTGGAAAGGTAAAACGTAACATTCCACTATGAGGAGCTGTGGTAGCTTCTGCAGTCACATCGTAATCACTTAAATGAACTTTATAATATCCCGCTGAAGCTTCTTCTGAACTTTTATCATAACTGGAACGATAACCGCTTGAAGGGTTTTCTATACTTCCACTATTGGTATGAAGCTTTCCGATGGTGGGCATCACTAAAAAGTTCCCTAAATCGCCAAACCAACCTACGCCGCTCATTTGTGTAAATGCAAAACCTTCAATACTGGTATGCTCCGAACTGTAACCCGAACCATTATCGCCACCGGTGATGGTATTGGGACTTACTTGAACCATTCCATAAGGAGTATCTGCTCCAGGGAAAGTTTTTCCCAGACCGTGATAAACTCCCGCGTCACCCACGTTGGTACTAGCGCCAATCATTGGATTTACATAATCTGCCGGAGTTTTTGTATTTTCTTTCTTGGTGACCGCAGTAGTTTCTTCTTTTTTCTTTCCGCAAGAAAGAACTATGAATAGTATAAGTAAGAATGAAAGTTGTTTCATGTTGAAATTAATCTTCAATTAAACTGATTTCGATAATGTGATCTTTGGGTTGATTCATCTCATAAATCATATTCGTTACTTTTGTCATATTCTCCTTCCACATTTCTCGAATTTCTTTATAGCGAAAGGTTTGATAAATCCCCATTTTACTAGGCAGAAAACCTTCTTTAACAGCATTTGCTGTATCCAAAGCTTCTTGCGAATCATCAAATAATAAACCTTTATCTTTCATGAAATTAAATTGAATCCAAGCATATTGTCTAAATTTATTTTCAATTTCACCGCGTAACTCATTTAAATACATCACATTTTTTGCCTGTTTGTATTGTGGTGTATTGGAAAGATAAGCGAGATTAATTCCTTTTGCTAAACTATCTGCAGAGAATTGAGCTATCTTTTCTCCGTCAATTTTTAGCTGATACTTTCCTTTTTTTAGGTTTTCAACTTTTAAGAGTTCTTGGTTAAATTGTTTCATGAAAGGATAAATCGCCAAGGCTTCGTGTTGTTTGTGAGGATTTCCCCAGGTACTGGAAACCGAATCTATAGGAAAGGGAAGCGATTTGGCTTCATAATTAAATTTCACCTGCTTTTTGGAAGCTTCTATAAGTTTTGTGGAAGCATTTACTGATTGCTGAATTTTTTCTTTTCTGGTATCAATTTGTACATTGGCCACTGGTTTTCCAGCCAATCCTTGATTTTTTAAGAATATAGAGGCCATCACTAAATGTCCCGGTTTTCCCGGATGAATACGGTCAGGTCCTGTAATGGTATATGTGGAATCTTTTCTTTGTTCCCGTTCGGTTATTTTGAGCATAGGGTGGTATAAATCTACATACGCCCAATTATTTTTCTTTGCCGCTTTCTCCTGAAAAGCTACTATTTTTTCAATGGTTTCTTTTTTACCATCAAAATTATTAGCGCCTATTTTAACCGACTCATCAAAAGGAGATCCGGACATAATTACAGGAGTAATTTCCGGATGATTTTTAAATTTTTCTTGAAGTTCTTGAAAGTTTTTTAATGAATTAGCTATTCGTTCTTGGGCAGTTTTGTCAGCATTATCTTTCCAGAATTCAAAATATCCGCTGTCATTCATTCCAAAAGTGAGCACTACAATGTTGGGATCTAATTTCAATACATCACCTTCAAAACGAGCATTCATCATTTCGGCAGTATCACCTCCAATACCTGCATTCATTATTTTAATTTTCCGATCAGGGAAATGAGTCATATAATATAACCAAATGTAGTTTTCATAAAAACCTGCTTCGGTAATACTATTTCCTAAAAAAGCTACGCGGTCGCCTTCTTGAAAAGGTTTTAATTCTTGAGCGTTGGCATGATTCAATACAAAAAAGATGAGAGCAAGACTTAAAATTATTTTTTTCATCATTTAGAATAGTTTGTTAATTTTATTGTTCTGAAACCAAATTGAGGCATTTCCAATTCTAGTTGATATTGTTGATTTTTTGAAAAAACCTGCAACTTGTTTTTTTCTTCTCCGTTTAGTTCTACTAATGAAACTTGGCCGGGGTTAAAGTTGAAATTGATGTTTCCGGGTTCACTATTCCCTTCAGCATTAAAAATTCTCAGATAAAGCGATTCTCCCCTTTTTTCTACGGAAGTAAGTTGCCACCCTTCTTTTTCCAACTTCAATAAAGATTCGGAAGTCTGGGAAGGTTTTGCATTTAGAAATGTAGCTCGTAGAGGTTCGTCCCAATTGGTATTCTGTTTCCAAATTTGTGCTTCTTGCCAATTTCCTTTGTGTGGTAAAATGGAATAATTGACTTCTGAAGGGCCTTCGATGGTATAATTTCTTCCCCATAAACCGGCTCCTGAATATTGAATAGTTAGGCCTAACGGAAAATCTTTTCCGTGTGTGTAAGTTGTAGTATGGTCAGAAAATAGTGCGAAACCGTATTTTTCCTCTTTATCGGTTACATCTACCCAATTCACTATCATATTATTCTTTATACCGTCCCAACTATCATAAAAAGTATTTTCCAATTGACTTTCCATCGCATCAAAAGGAGCGTTTTTAAACACACGCTGCCCTTCTAAATTCAACGGAAAAACAGTCAATAGTTTGCCGCGATCATCATAAAATACTTTTTTTACTGATTTTCTTTTAAATTCTACATCAGGGTCTACTCCTATCCCTATATTTTTTTTCCAATCTATTTTTAAATTGAAATCTATTCGTGGATTTGATCTATAAACTGTAACGTTTTTGACTACCGGAATATGATTAATCTGTGTTTTTATTTGTAAGGTGAGAAATTCCGGCGATTGAGCTAGCACTTCAAATTCAGATTCTTCAGAAAAAGTAGTTTGAAAACCATCCTCTTCGTAAAAATTGGCTTGGAGTCCGCTAAATTTTTCTTTTAAATCTTGATTTACGAATTCTTTTTGTTCAAGTTCTTTTGCTATTAAACTGGTTATACTTCCGCCTTTAGATTTATCAAATGTTAACTGATAAAGCGGAGTATTCACCTTTATTAAATTTCTATTGTAGTCTATTTTTATGGAAGACTTTGTTTGATTTTTTTTCTCTTCAATACTAAACACCCGATAACCAAAAGCAGGGACTTCTGCTTTAAAGTTTAAATATTGTTTATCTTTTTTCTGAATGAATTCGGCTGAATAAATTTGATTATTTTCATCTTTCAATTGAATTTTTCTCTCTTGAAAATCTTCAGGCACTTCTACATACACAAAATCATTTCTAGTGTAACCGGAAGTATTGTAAACTTTAATAAATTTTGAAGAATTGGTTTTTGTTGAAATAACTTCATCACTTACTCTATTGCTATGAGTCGTCCAACGTTTTACTTTGTCTGCCCAATTATTACCGGGTTTACCATTGTAGGGCACAATCCAACAATCGTGATGTTGCGCCAGTAAAAGCTGTCGCCAAGCTTCATCTAAATTCTCGTTTGGATAAGGTTTATTTTCTACTAGATAATTTATCACCGCCACTTTTTCTGCCTGTACAATATTGTTTTCTGCAGTCCTAACTCGTTGCGCTAATTGCTGAAGAATTTGTGAACCCCAAACCAGACTCACCAACACATCTTCTTGATTAAATTTCCACGTAGAAATTTGTTTATTTTTATTAGCAATATTTTCAAAATAATTTCTCCAAGTTGTGTAAATACTCGGCTTATAATATTCATCTTTCAACCAAGGTCCCCATCGCCAAACGGCATCTTGTAAACACATTCCTATAGGATTTTCAATTCCGTAGTCGAAAGCTGCTTGAATAAATTCAACAGAATTTCTATTTCCTATAGTTTCCCAAGTAGAACCGGGTTTTAGCTTTTCAATTTCATAACGGGGTGAAGTGATAATTTGTGAACCATCCGGCCCAGTCCAATTAATTAATTCACCGCCATGAGCTCTCATGTAACCTCCCCAACAGGTATTGGGATTTTTTAAAGAAGCGTATTGAAAACCAAATGATTTTAAAATTTGTGGTAGTGCGCTAGTGAAACAAGGCTCTTCTGAAGAATAAGTGCTATAAACCGCATTTGGAAAATGTTCTTCCAACTTTTTCATTCCATAATGAAATTGCCGAATAATGCTTTCCCCTGAAGTATTGAACAGGTAACTTTGTCCGTAACTAGGATTTACGTACTCAATTCTACCTTTCGAAGATTGATCTGAAAAAATTATTTTGAATTTCTCATAACCTTCTGCATCTATTTTTTGAACCCTATCCCAAGTTTCCGGTTCAATTTCCAAGTTAATTTTCCAATCTGGGTGCTCTTCTAATTCTTCAATAATATAAGAGGTATATTTTTCAGGATAATGTCCCCAAATTCCACCGTGAAAACCATCAATAAAATATGCCTTTTCTTGCGCCGAAAGATTCAACGAACAAACAGTAAAAAATAGGATGAAAATTATAAAGTGATTAGAAGTAAAAAACACAGTTTTATTATATTATTTAAAAAATAACTACTTAAATTTTGAGCAAATTAAAATAATAAAACGTTTTAGCAAAATATTTTAATAAAATTATTTTGAAACTTTTTTCATATAAAACATAAAAAAAAGCTCTCTAAACGAGAGCCTTTAAATCGCTTTTTAGCGTCTTTTACTTTTTTACTGTTCCTAGCGGAAATAGTTCTTTACCGTAAACTTCATTTAGTAATGTTCCTACACCTGTATAAATTGCAGAACCGCCACAGATAATTCCTTCAAAGCCTGTAATCTGTTTTAATAATTTATTTCCGGTGGCATCGCCAAGTGCCAATAAAAAGAAGAGTAAAGCTAAAGTTGCAAATACAAATTGAAGGGCTTTATTGATTTTGAGAGTTCCAAAAAACAATAAAAATGTAAATATTCCCCACATAACTAAATAACAAATCATTGCTGTATTTGAAGGGGATTGAATCCAACCTAATTTTGGCAATACTAATAAACCTACCAAGGTAAGCCAAAAGAAACCATAGGAAGTAAAAGCTGTTAAGCCAAACGTATTACCTTTTTTGGCCTCTAATATTCCGGCAATAACCTGTGCAGTACCTCCATAAAATATACCCATCCCAAAAATCATAGAGTTCATTTCATAAAATCCTGCATTGTGAATATTTAATAAAACGGTTGTCATCCCAAAAGCTAAAAGCCCTAACGGACCAGGATTTGCAGTTGTATCTATAATACTGTAAGTAGATTTATTCTCCATTATTAGTTAGTTGTTTTTATTGAAAATACTTTTAAATTACTTATGATAATTCAAATCTGTGTTTAACGAAAAATTCACAATTAACGTTAATAACAATTTAAATATACACAAAATTAGACTTGAATTTTTAGTATTATTTTATCTAAATACACAAATAAAAATATATTCCTAAAACAAAAGAGCCTTCCAATTTGGAAGGCTCTTTTGTTTTACTGTGAAATAAACTAATTATCTCGAATAATTAGGTGCTTCTTTGGTAATGGTCACATCGTGTGGATGACTTTCCATAATTCCTGAAGAAGTGATTTTAATGAATTTTGCATCACTTTTTAACGAAGCAATATCTTTAGAACCACAATATCCCATTCCGGCACGTAAACCACCGATAAACTGGTTCATACTTTCTACCAATTCTCCTTTATAAGGAACACGGCCTACAATCCCTTCAGGGACTAATTTTTTAATATCGTCTTCTACATCTTGGAAATAACGATCTTTAGAACCTTTTTGCATTGCTTCTACAGAACCCATTCCGCGATAAGACTTAAATTTTCTTCCTTCGTAAATAATGGTTTCCCCTGGTGATTCCTTTGTTCCTGCTAATAAAGAGCCTAGCATCACGCAATCTGCTCCCGCCGCTAACGCTTTTGGGATATCACCGGTATAGCGAATACCACCATCGGCAATTACGGGAACTCCGGTATCTTTTAATGCTTCAGCAACTTCTAAAACAGCTGAAAATTGAGGAAAACCAACTCCGGCCACTACACGTGTCGTACAAATAGAACCCGGACCAATCCCTACTTTTACCGCATCTGCTCCGGCATCTACTAAATATCTAGCGGCATCTGCTGTAGCAATATTCCCAACTACAACTTCTAAGTCTGGGAATTTCTTTTTTACTTCTTTTAAAACATAAACCACGCCTTTGGTATGGCCGTGAGCGGTATCGATAACCACTGCATCAACTCCTGCTTTTACTAGAGCTTCCGCTCTTTCTACGGCATCTGCGGTAACTCCTAAAGCCGCAGCTACGCGCAATCTTCCGTATTGGTCTTTATTGGCAATGGGTTTTTGAGTAAGCTTTGTAATATCCCTAAAAGTGATTAAACCAACTAATTTATTTTCTTTATTGACTACCGGAAGTTTTTCAATTTTATTGGCTTGTAAAATATCTTCAGCGTCATCTAAGGAAGTTCCTTCAGCTACGGTTACCAAATTTTCTGAGGTCATCACTTCAGAAATAGGCCTATTATTGTTTTTTTCAAAACGTAAATCACGATTGGTTACAATTCCTAAAAGCTTTCCTTCTTCAGAAACAATAGGAATTCCACCAATGCTATGTTCTGCCATTGATGCTTTTGCATCTTTTACTTTTGCGGTAATAGGCAAGGTAACGGGGTCGATAATCATTCCGCTTTCTGCACGTTTCACTTTTCTCACCTTGAGCGCTTGCTGCTCGATGGTCATGTTTTTATGCAAAACACCAATACCTCCTTCCCTAGCAATCGCGATTGCCATTCTGGATTCTGTGACGGTATCCATCGCAGCAGAAACAATGGGAACATTAATGGTAATGTTTCGCGTAAATTTTGTTTGAATATTTACCTCACGGGGAAGTACTTCTGAAAAGGCTGGTACAAGTAAGACGTCATCGTAAGTAAGTCCTTCGCCTAAAATCTTGTTTTCGTGTGCAGTCATAGCAATTAAAGATTTAATTGCATGCAAATATAGGTTTTTCCTATGAGAAATCTTCTACCTACCGCAATTATTTTAGAATTGTTTATACCAGTAATAAAATATATTTTTTTACTGATAAATATCAGTTTTCATAAGAAGCATCTTTTGTATCTTTGGGTAAAACATTATACCCATAGAGTGATGAAAAAAATTTTATTACCCACCGATTTTTCAGCTAACGCATATAATGCCATTTCTTATGCTTTACAATTTTTTAAGGAAGAGGAATGCCATTTTATTCTTTTAAATACACTTTATAATGCAGATTACATTATATACAGTAGTTTGAATACGCTTTATGAAGAGAATTCTCTAAAAAAGTTAGAACGGTTAAGAAAACGCATTCTTAAAGAATTTAATAACCAAAATCATGAATTTGAATTGGTTTCTACGTTCAACATGCTTTATGAAGAAATAGAGGAACGTGTAAAAAGCAAAGAGATTGATTTAGTCATAATGGGAACCAATGGTGCTTCCGGCGGGGAAGAGCTTTTATTTGGAACACACACGGTTCATGCCATTCAAATTGCTAAATGCCCACTGTTAGCCATTCCATCTAATTATCATTATAAAGAATTGGAAAGCATTCTTTTTGCGACAAAATATGAAATTGATTTTACTGAATACCAAATGAGTTTCATTAAAAATCTTGCTGACAAGAAAAACGCAAAAATACACGTGATGCACGCTAACTTTGGAACTAGACTTAACGAGAAACAGCTTCAATCTAAAAAAGATTTAGATAATTTTTTTGCTGAAACTCCACACGATTTCAATTCGGTTTACAAAGATAGTGTACCGGAAGCTATTGAAGAATTTAATAAAGAAAATAAGATTGACTTATTAATTATGATCAAGCACCGAAGAAGTTTTATTGAAAAAATTCTATTTAGTTCAATCATTAATGAAATTGGGTTCAACGCCAAGTTTCCTTTTCTGGTATTACCTTCAGAAAGCTATGATCCTGAAAATTAAATTTCAGCTTTAGTTCTTTTAAATAATTGAAGAAAAACAATAACTACAGAAAGCATAAATGAAGTGGTCATCAATATACCCGAGATCATCACCACATATCGCATAAAATGATAACCCGACCACATTAAATAAATACCACCAAAAGTGAGTAAAACCGAAAGCAACGGTTCTAGCATCAATGATTTTTTTAACCAAGCAGGGAGTTTTGCAAAACTTACCAAACCACCTAAAATAAAGAAAATAACAGACATCGATAAGATATGCGTATGAATAATGGTAAGCATCTCCCGCTTTGGTTTTTTGAACTTCATCACCTCAGCTTCCAGATCGTCTTCATTCCCTAAATAATTTTCTTGAATACCGGTGGGAGTATTTTCTGTCGTTTCATTTACAAAGCGAAATCCGGTAAAATAACCGACGCTTAAAACGATGAGAAAAGCGCCGATTAATAATTTTACTTCTTTAGGAAATTCAGCAAAAGTGGTGTTGAAATTCATTTTTAAAGAATATTTTCTTCTTGAAGAATTTTCATGGTTTTTAAAACTCGATTAACAGCTCTTGCCATCGAAGATGCTGAAATAGTTGCACCGCTTATCGCAGCCACATTTTCACCATAATTTACTTCTGAAGCCGGCGACATCCCGATAAATTGCCTTAACCAACGTTGCGTCCCAATTTGCTGACCGTAATTTTCACGGTAAATAAGCACTTTCGATTTTTTGATGATCAAATCGTTATCGAACATTACCACATAATCAAATTCTTTTTTCTTACTGGGAGCTTTGCCTAGATAAGCATAACCGATAGATTGACCATCAGAAAAAATTTGAAATAAGTTTTCGTTTCCGGTTTTGGCGGGTAATTTTTCATTGATTGCGGCAGAAGCTTCAATTTCTTCTAATTTAAATTGATCGACTTCGTATGTACCGCGAATGGCTTTATAGAATTTCTCTTCTAATTCGCCACCCATAAAGCTAAAACCTAGACCTATAAAAACTACTATGAAAATTCTTTTCCACATAAATTATCCTTTTTTAACGTAAGCTTCAATCACCTCATCAATCTTATCTTGACTCGTGGTTACATCCATCGGGAAGAGTTTCATAAATAAAGCTTGACCTTCTACTTTTTTCTCTAACGAAAGGTCTTTATCTCTACCGTAAACTTCAGACCATTTTGCTCTAACTTTTGCCCAAAATTCTTTGTTTGCTGCCCACCATTCTTTAGCGGCTTTACATTTTGCATCGGGCACTTTTTTATAAATATTATAGCCTTTTTCTTGAACTAAAAGTACATCTTCTTTACCATCTTCACGAATTACTTTTTCGTTGTCTTGCTCGTGTAACCAACCATCTTCGGTAATCTCTACTTGGTTACCACGCATCATCACATTGTAATCGCTACGTTTAGAATATTCTCTTCTTGGTAATGGTGAACTGGCAACATCGTCCCAAACGTGTTTCCCATCAGCATGAAACCAAGTGGCAGAACCAGAATAACGTGGACTATCATCTACTTGATATACGTTTTGCGTCCACTGCCCTTTTACTTCCTTTTTAGGCATTTCTACAAACGTCCATTCGTTATCGTGATTAAAATCGTAGCGTTTAGTGTTTTCGTATAACCAATCTTGACGCCAGTGTTTAATGATGGTAGAATCGTTGATCACTAATAAATGCTGAATCGAAAGTTCGTCTTTTTCATCTTTAATTAATTCTGCCCATTCTAAAGCCGTTGCATTGTAGTCGTAATGCTTTTCGTAGTCAATTTCCGGCGCAAAAGTCTCGGTGTATTTAAAGGTTACTTCAAAACAACCGCACATATCTTTAATCGCTTCGCGGTCTTGCTTTACTGATTTCTGCGCAAAAGCTGCGGTTACACCTACACCTAAAACTGCTCCTGCAAATAATTTTTTAAAATTCATTTTGATGAGTTTAAGTTGAATTTAAATTTTCGACAAAAATATAAATTTTATTTAGATTGGTTTAAAATAACTTATATATTTGCATCGTAAATTTAATTAAGACTTAGTCTAAATAATGAAATATTTACTACCAACCTTACTTCTATCACTACTAACAAACAAAGTTTTGGCTCAGGAAAATACTGAGAAAAAAATTGACTCAATTAATAGCAACAAACTTGACGAAGTTGTCTTAACCGGGCAATACAATCCGCAATCGGTTAACAAATCTGTTTTTGAAGTTGAAGTGCTAACACAAAAAGACATTAAACTTTTAGCCGGAAATAATTTAGCCGATGTACTTACCCAAACTTTAAATATGAATGTAGTGCCCCAAGCCGGTGAAGGTAGATCTGGTATCGAGCAATTTGGTTTTAGTTCCGGCTACGTAAAAATCTTGGTCGATAATATTCCCATCGTTGGTGATGAAGGTTTTGGAAATGCTATCGACGTAACGCAAATAAACCTTGACGACATTCAACAAATAGAAATTATTGAAGGCTCGATGGGGGTTCAATACGGAGCCGATGCGGTTACGGGAGTCGTGAATATTATCACTAAAAAATCTTCAGACCATCGTTGGCAAATTACACCTTATGTGCAAGAAGAAACGGTTGATGATGAGTATGGTTGGTTTGATGAAGGTCGGCATATTCAATCTCTAAAAATCGGACATAATTTCTCTGATAAATGGTATGCACAAGCTTTATATACCCGAAACGATTTTAAAGGATTTCTAAATAATTTAAAAGGAAAAGATTACTACAACCAAACTGAAAATGTGAATGATAGTCTTCGCGGGTATGAGTGGCTTCCTAAGGAGCAAAACACGTTTAAAGGTTTAGTAAACTTCAATAACCAAAAACATTTTAGAGCTTTCTATAAGTTTGAATATTTTACCGAAGAAACACTGGGTTTTACCAATTTAGTAAGGTTTAATGAAAATTCGGCTACGCAAACCGTAAATCCTACGGCTAACGATGAGATTTTTAGATCTGAACGTTTTTATCATCATCTAAATGTTTCGGGGAAAATAGACCGGCAGGTTAACTATAATATTTCTGCATCTTATCAGGAACAGTTAAAAAATTACGAGCAGTTTACGTATTACCTGAATACTGGAGAAAAAGAGCAATTAGATAAGTATGATTACAATACTAGAAATGGTTTTTTCTCGCGAGGAACCTTCAGCAATTTTTTCAACAGTAAAAAAGCAAATTTTGAAATAGGTTACGAAACGCAATTAGATGAAGGTACGCAGAGCGGATTGGCTTTACAGGATATCTCTCAGCGTAATAAGAAAAACACCTACAATACTTACAGTGCTTTTGCTTCTTCAGAAATTAAACCGAATTCAACTTTTTCATTTAGACCGGGCTTTCGGTTAATGATGTCTTCTAGATTTAATCCGGAATATGTGGCTTCGTTAAGTACTAAAATTAGTTTACCTAAAAACTACCAATTACGCATTATAGCCGGTACCGCTCCTAAACTACCAGATTTTGAACAACTATTTACCTATATGGTTGATTCTAATCATAACGTGCAAGGAAATGAAAATCTGAATCCGGAAAACGGTAAATCGGTGTTCCTTCACCTTAAGAAAACTTTTTGGAGCAAAGATTATGAACTGAAATACCAACCTAAACTTAGCGCCTGGTATTTAGATGTCGATGATAAAATAGATTTAATCGTGGTGAGTAACTCTCCGCTAGCCTACCGATTTGAAAATATTGATTTGCATAGAACTTGGGGACTTTCATTACGCAACAATCTTAGCTATAAAAACTTTAGAACCAATTTAGGGATTAGCTTCTCCGGGCAATCGCAAATTTTAAATGCCAGCGAAAATTATAACGACGATTACCTGTATTCGGTTCAGCTAAACACTAATGTTTCCTATACCGTCGATAAATGGAACACAACTTTCTCTGGCTTTTTTAAATACAACGGTCCTACCTATCAATTTGTCTATGGCGGAGAAAATCAAGATGAGATTTCACGAAGTAAACTCGAAGGTTTCGGTTGGTTAAACACTTCGATTAGAAAAACCTTTTTTGATGATTTTGAAGTTACTCTTGGCGCTAGAAACGTGCTCGATATCACTCGCGTTAACCTTAGTAATGGCCAAGGTGGCGCTCATAGTTCCGGAGCTCAAAGTCAGTTACTGGGTTACGGAAGATCCTACTTTTTAAAACTATTATACAACCTTAATTTTTAAACCTATGAAATATAAATTTCACCTATTTAGCCTATTGCTTATCGCTTTTTTAACAGCGTGTAGCGATGATGATAACGATACCGGAATTAGCAATGAATTTGTCGTTGCTTTTGAAAATCAAAATTACAGTTTTACCAATAGCGATACCGATAGAGAAATTAATTTAGTTTTTTCTGAAGAAGCTTCGCAAAGCGGTACTATTAGTATCACTTATACCGAAAACGGTTTAATTTACGATACAGATTTTAGCACAACACCTCAAGCCAATAGTGGTATTATTGAAATTCCTTTTGAAGCAGGAACCACCGGAACTTCTTTCACTTTCGAAAAACTAACACCTAACCCTATCGAAGGTGAAGAACTTAAAAGCGTAACTTTTTTAATTGCTGAAGTAAGCAACGGTTTCTCACAAGGGAATACCACATTTACTGCAAATTACTTTGACGCTGCTTCTGCCGGTGGAAGCGTAGCTCCAGAACTTGGTGGTCCCAATCAAGGGAATCAGGTTTATGTTGACTTAAGCACCGGAACCGAGAAAATCGTAGAACGTGATCGTTGGGATCTTGCTTTTTACAGTAAAGATGAGTTTCGAGTAAAACTAAATTCTTCACTTTTTATGATGGCGGCAGCATTAGAAGAAACCAATATCGACAATGTGGTGGCGAACGATGTGCTTCAGCTTCAAAATCAGATGCAATTATTGCAAGATGGTTCTAACGAATATGTAGACGATCCTAGCGGAAGTATTTCTGAAACCGCTATCGATGAAGTTTCAAGCACAATTGAAGAGAATAAAGTTTACCTCATCAATATGGGTAATGAAGTAGGCACAAACACGCCGGAAGTTGGTAGTGTGGCTGTTGCAGGCGATTATCGTGGCTGGATGAAGGTTCGCGTACATCAAGAAAACGGAGAATATGTATTACAATATGCAAATTTAGAAGCCTCGACTCACCAAGAATTTACCATAGCAAAATCACCGGAATATAACTTTACGTTTTTCAGCTTAGTCAATGAAACGATTGTCGATGTAGAACCGCAAGCAACACAATGGGATTTAAACTTTACCGTTTTTGTTGAAGTTTTAGACTTACCGGGCGGTGGGCAAACTGCTTATGGTTTCTCAGATTATGTAGCTACCAACGTATTAGCAGAAACAAAAGCTTACGAAGTTTCAGCAAACGAAAATCTTAACTACCAGAATTTCTCTTTAGAAGATATCGATGAAAATGAATTCGAGATCGATCAACGTGTAATTGGTAGTAATTGGAGAGATGTTTTCTCTCAATCGGTCACTCCTAATTTATTCTATGTGATCGAAGATCCAGATGGAAACCTCTACAAATTAAGATTTACAGCTTTAGTAAATGAAAACGGAGTTAGAGGTTATCCTTCTTTTGAATACAGTCTTTTAAACTAATAAATCACTCAATATAAATTATTCAACCTATGAAAACAAAACTATTATTTATTGCATTATTTAGCATCACGCTAATTTCTAACGCGCAACAAGCTGTAAACTTATCGATGGGTGCAAGCTACGCCAATGAAGTTTTTTACGATTTTTCTGAAAATGAAAGCTATTCGTACACCGCAGCAGATTGGGACATTGCCTTTTTAAGAACAAGTGCTTATGCATTTGCAACCAGAATTAATGATGGAGCCGGGATAGAATTATTCGAGGTTTCTAACACTCCTTCAGATTATGCAACAGTAGACATTGCTAATGAAGCCAATTGGACGCAACTTTACAATAGTGATACAGATTGGATGCTTGGTGCTTTCGATCAAGGTACAGCTTCTTACGGATGGGGAGAATACAATCCATCCAATCACGTAGTTGAAGGAACAACTACTTTTGTTTTAAAATATGAAGACGACACTTATAGAAAGTTTTTTATCGAACAATACGCAGCGGGTTATACTTTTAAATATTCAACTTGGGATGACTCAACCTCTGCTTGGGGACCAGACGTTACAGAAACGGTAGCTAACACTAGCAACCCAAACAGAATTTTTAATTATTACAATCTTGCCGATGAAGCTGAAGTAATTGCTGAACCAGAAGCAACAGATTGGGATTTAAAATTTACTCGATTTACTACAGATTATCCATATAATGGGACAACTATGAAATATACCGTTACCGGAGTTTTACACCATCCTGACGTAACGGTTGCTGAAAATACCGAAAGTGGTGCAGGAGATCCAGACGCACAAACCTATATGACAGAAATTAATACAATTGGCTACGATTGGAAAGTACTTAATGCTTCTTACCAATACGATATAGTTTCTGATATGTATTATTACGTAAAAGATATGGATAACAATGTATACCGTTTACACTTTGCCTCTTTTGATGGACAATCTACCGGTAATCTTAGCTTTAACTACGAAGATGTAACCAGTCAAATGAGCACAACTACTTTTGAGAATGGAGATTCTTTTGGTTTTTACCCGAACCCGGCGAAAAACGAAATTGAAGTGTTATACAAAAACTCTCAAAACGCTAATGTAAATGTTGCTATTTATACCATTACCGGTCAAAAAGTCCTGGAAAAAGAGCTTCAAAATAACGGTTTTTACAATCAAAAGTTAGATGTCTCTCAGTTAAGCCAAGGAAATTACTTAATTAGATTTCAATCTGGAAATCAAACAAGTACTAAGAAATTAATTCTGAAATAAAATTAATAAACCTCATTAATTTTTTGAATTATGATGAAAGGCTACCTAACGGTAGCTTTTCTTGTTTTAAATGAATCTAATTATAAAATACTAACAAACAACTATTTAAATTGTTTCTATATTCATTTCAACCTAATTTAGAGGAAACTAAAAAGAAAGGTTATGAGTATTAGACTAGGAAATAGCTGTGTAAACTGCCAAAAATATGAAGATCATTTCTGTCAATTGCACGAAACTACAGTAGGGATAAAGCATACTTGTGATAGTTTTGATATGCGACCAGCCATTAAAGACGATCCTAATTGCACCACCTGTGCGAGATATATGAGCGCTACTTGCCCAAATCCTAAAAAAGCTGCACCACATATGCAATGTTCTCATTGGGCTCCGCAAGAGGTTGCATAAAATTTATAATAAAACCATCTAAAGCAAAATTTTTAGATGGTTTTATTTTTTAAGCTTTTTTAAAACATATTTTAAATTGAGTTCCTTTATTTGGTATTGGCGCAATACTAAGGGTGGCACTGTTGGGTTTTAAATATTGCTTTACCAATAATAAACCTAATCCCGTACCATATTCATTAGATGTTCCTTTTTCAGACTCTAAACGAATCGTTTTATCTTCAATTTCTTTTACTTTTTTCTCAGAAATTGGTTCTCCCTCATTAAAAACATAAAAGCAAATATTCTCTTCTATAGAATAATACAGGTTTACCGTTTGATTTTCTGGAGTATATTTAATGGCATTAGAAATTATATTATGCAAAATCACATTTAAATGAGCTTCATCTACTTTTACCATTAATTCTTTTTGGGTTGGCAATTCGTGTTTTAGCTTTATTTTTTTGTTTTTTGCAATGCCATAATATACCCCCATCACTTCTTTAACTTTTTCAATAAGATCAACCTCTTTTAAATTCACTTTAGTGTTTTCCATTTGTTCACCGGCCCATTTTAGTAAATTTTGAAGCATTAACGAGGTTGAGGTTAGCTGTAAATGCATTTCACCTAAAACTTCTTTCTGCTCTTTTTCTGAGAAAGCATTCTCCTTTAATAATTCTATTAATTGAAGCATAGAAGATATAGGCGAACGTAAATCGTGCGAGAGAATTGAGAACATTTTATTGTTTCCGTTATTTATGGCAACCAACTGCTCGTTACTTTCTAACAATTGTTTATTTAAAGTAGTTTTTTCCTCGTGTGATTTTTTTAGTTTGTATAAGAAGAAAAGCGCTAAGCTAGTTTTAATCGCTAATAAAATCAGTAATATATATATAATAAGTAATTTATTTTCAGACTTTTCTTTTTCTCGAATTAAAAGTAAATTTTCTTTCTCTTTCTGCTTTAACTGCAATAAGTTAATATCACTAATTTTTGTTCTATTGTAAAGTGAATCTTCATACTGTTGCTTAATAGTTGTATAATATTTTCGGCTTTCTTCTTGCCCTAATTTCAAATATATTTTAGAAAGCACATTGGCATTTCTATTTATGTCCCAAAATGAGTTAATAGCTTTTGCATAATTAAATGATTTTAAGGCATGATCTTCAGCTCGTTCAAGTTCATCTAAGCCTAAGAAAACTTCTGCTAAACCAGCGTGAGCAAAAGACTTCTCCCAATTACTTAAAAATTTAGGATTAGATAAAATGTTTTCATAAGCAAGCTTTGCTTCGGTATAATTTTTATTCAGATAAAGTAATTGAGCTTCCCTATTCAATATCTGATAGAAAATTTCTTCATATTTATATTTTTTGGCCAGTTTATAGGCACGATCAATATAGGTTTCAACTTCATCGTAACGTTCTAGTTCAATTAGGGAAATACCTATATTTAAATTAAATTTACTTAAGGAATGGGAATATTTAGGTGTATTATCTATAGCCTTTTGAAAATATTGAATAGCTTCTTCATGTCTATCAATAGCTTGCTGAATTAGTCCAATACCATTATAGGCCTTACTTAAATTAACCTCATCTTTAGCCTTTCTAAAGATATTCTCCGCATAAATAAAATAGTTAAGGGATTTATCGTAATTACCTTTTATATAATAGGCAACACCATAATAAAAATCTAAAGTTCCTTCTAATTCAGCATCCGGATTTTCTGCCAAATACCGTTCTGCTTTATTTAGATAAGACAAGGTGAGTTCTATATCCTGTTTAGAACTGGATTTTGCTAAATCTAAATAATAATAAGTAGAATCGGTTTTATGCTCACGATCCACAGCGAAAGCAGATGTAATAAAAGCAAATAAAAAAAGAAAAAAGATTAATAGAAGGGTGCTAGTAAACTTCATCTAAAATTGAATATTAGAATGACTAAAGTACTATAAAAACCTATTAATCAATAAAGAAAATTAGTGATAATTTTTAAATATTTTCAAAGCTTCATTATAAGAAGATTCAAAACTACCCATCCTAATATTTGTTTCTGCTTTTTTTGAAGTAAAGAAAGAGACCAGTTTTTCGGTAGGCATATTTCCCGTAAGTTCATCTTTCGCCATCGGGCAACCGCCAAAACCTTGTATGGCGCCGTCGAAACGTTTGCAACCGGCAAGATAAGCTGCATTTACTTTTTCGTGCCAAGAATCTGGTGTAGTATGTAAATGTGCACCGAACTCAATTTCTGGATACTGCGGAATTAAATTTGAAAACAAATATGTAATCGTTTCTGCATCAGAAGTTCCTACGGTATCAGAAAGTGAAAGAATTTTCACACCTAAATTAGAGAGTTTCTCGGTCCATTCGCCTACGATCTCGACATTCCAAGGATCACCATAAGGATTACCAAAACCCATCGAAAGGTAAGCCACGACTTCTTTATTATTCTGGTTAGCTAATTCGAGAATTTCTTTTAAAATATCGACCGATTGATCGATGGTTTTATGCGTGTTTCGCATCTGAAAATTTTCAGAAATCGAAAAAGGATAACCTAAATAATCAATCTGAGGATGAACCACTGCATCTTGCGCTCCACGAACATTGGCAACGATCGCCAACAATTTACTTTTGGTTGAAGAAAGATCTAACTGTGCTAAAACTTCTTTGGTATCTGCCATTTGCGGAATGGCTTTTGGCGAAACGAAACTACCAAAATCGATGGTATCAAAACCACAGCGCAACAACGACTGTATATATTGAACTTTCTTCTCGGTAGGAATAAAAGTTTTAATGCCTTGCATAGCATCACGTGGGCATTCAATAAGCTTGATGTTATCCATGTTTCAAATATACAGTTTCAGTCTAAAAAAATGAATATTTTGTAAAAAATATACACCTAAACTAACTTCTGTTGAAAAATATGTAATTTAAAAATAAAATCTAAACTAAAATAAAAATCGCAATCCCTATAAAAACAATAATTTGCATCCATTTTAAAAATACTCCGGAATGTTGGTGTTTTTCTAAATAGGTTTTTAACGATCCTGCTAAGAAAGCAATACTCCCGAAAACGAGGAATGAAACGAGAATAAACAAAATTCCTAACACGTAAAACTGTAGAGTTTCATTTAAATCTTCGGAAAACAAAAATCCGGGAAAAAGCGCTAAAAAGAATAAAGATACTTTCGGGTTTAAGACATTCATCATCAACCCTTGTCGAAAAAGTTTTAATAAGGGCTTCGCTTCTACTTCTTCTGCTGAAAAATTGATCTGATCTGAAGATCGATAAACCTTATAAGCTAAGAAAAATAAATAGGCAGCTCCAAAAATCTTCAATAGCATAAATAGCATTTCATTCTTAGCGATCAATAAAGAAACTCCAAACGCCACGAGCGAAGTATGTACCAAACATCCCGTCATTAATCCTGCCACGACTGCAAAAGCATATTTTTTACCAAACCGAATACTTTGTACCAACACGAAAATATTATCGGGACCCGGTGAAAGCGCCAAAGCAAATACTGCCAAACAAAAGGAGATAAGAATTTCGGTATTCATTTAAAGTTTAATGAAGTATTCAATTTATTCGACGATTCGTCATGCTGAACTTGTATCAAGGTCTAATCAGTGTGAGATATGTGGAATGCGATGCTGAATTGAGTTCAGCATCACACAGTATTACTTCCCTAAAATCGCCTGATTAATATCCTTGATTAATTGCGGACCTTCATAAATAAAGCCTGTATATAATTGAACTAAACTTGCGCCAGCTTCTAGTTTTTCTAAGGCATCTTTTGCTGAATGAATTCCGCCTACTCCAATAATGGGAAACGAGCGATTACTTTTTTCAGCTAAAAACCGAATGACTTCTGTAGAACGAGAAGTTAAAGGTTTTCCGCTTAAACCTCCGGTTTCCTCTTTATTTTCAGACTGTAAACCTTCGCGTGAAATGGTCGTATTGGTAGCGATCACCCCATCTATTTTTGTCTGCTGAACGATCTCAATAATGTCTAATAACTGACTATCGGTAAGATCGGGAGCTATTTTTAAAAGAATTGGCTTTTGCGTAGGCTTTTCAGCATTTAACTGTTTAAGCGTATTTAGTAAATGAGTAAGTGGTTCTTTGTCTTGTAAGGCGCGTAAATTTGGCGTGTTCGGCGAACTTACATTCACCACAAAATAATCTACATACGGGAAAAGCGCTTCAAAACAGATTTTGTAATCTTCAACAGCATGTTCGTTAGGCGTTACTTTGTTTTTTCCAATATTTCCACCAATTAAAACTTCACCATTATTTTTCTTTAAACGTTCCACAGCAGCAACAACACCTTCATTATTAAAACCCATTCGGTTAATAATCGCTTGGTCTTCTTTCAGCCTAAACAAACGTTTTTTAGGATTTCCCGATTGTGGTTTTGGAGTTAAAGTTCCTATTTCAATAAAACCAAAACCAAGCCCGGAAAGTTCTTTGTACAATTTTGCATCTTTATCGAATCCTGCAGCCAAACCTACCGGATTTTTAAATTTCAATCCAAAAACTTCTCGTTCCAATCGCATATCTTCTACCGCATATTTCGACTTTAAAAAACCAGCCATTCCCGGTACTTTAAAAGATTTTCGAAGAAAAGAAAACGTAAAATAATGAATTTTCTCAGGATCAAATTTAAATAAGAAAGGTCGTATGAGTTGCTTGTACATCTGTGCTTAGGTTTGCGCAAAAATACGCTAAAAATAAAAAAGGCAAAGCCGAATGTGAAAGTCTTTGTTTCCCACTTTTTGAATATGTATTTTTGGAAAAACATTTATAATGATTAAAAAACAACATATTATCAATCGCTTTACGTCTTACATCACCATCGATACGGAAAGCGACCCTACCAGCGATAGTACACCAAGTACCGAAAAACAATGGAACTTAGCTAAAAAATTAGCCGAAGAACTGAAAGAAATGGGAATGAGCGAGGTGAGCATTGATGAGAATGCTTACGTGATGGCTACTTTACCTTCTAACGTTGACCACGAAGTTCCTGCTATTGGTTTTGTTTCACATTTTGATACTTCACCAGATTTTACCGGGGCAAACATTCAACCGCAAATCGTAGAAAATTATGATGGTAAAGATATCGTGTTAAATGCAGCGGAAGATATTGTGCTTTCACCAGATTATTTTGAAGACTTGACTCAATACAAAGGGCAAACGCTAATCACTACTAACGGAACTACACTTTTAGGCGCCGACGATAAAGCGGGAATTACCGAAATTATGAGCGCGGTGGAATATTTACTTCAGCATCCAGAAATTAAACACGGACCTATAAAAGTTGGTTTTACTCCAGACGAAGAAATTGGTCGTGGTGCACATAAATTTGATGTCGAAAAATTCGGAGCCAAATGGGCGTACACGATGGACGGTAGCCAAATTGGAGAATTAGAATACGAGAATTTTAATGCTGCCGGTGCCGATGTGAAAGTTAAAGGTAAAATCGTACATCCCGGTTACGCCAAAGGCAAAATGGTAAATAGTATGTACATCGCGCAAGACTTTGTAAATTCTTTACCAAGACTAGAAACCCCGGAACATACCGAAGGCCGACAAGGATTTTTTCACCTTACCCAAATTAGCGGAAAGGTAGAAGAAACCAACATGCACTACATTATTCGCGACCACGATAAAGAACATTTTGAAGCGCGTAAAAAAATGATGCTCGATCTAGCCGCAGAAATTAACAGTCAGCATCAAAAAGAAGTGATCACGATCGAAATTAAAGATCAATACTTCAATATGCGTGAAAAAGTAGAACCGGTGATGCACATTGTAGATATTGCAGAAGATGCGATGAAAGCCGTAGATGTTGAGCCAATTATCAAACCTATTCGTGGCGGTACCGATGGTTCTCAACTTTCATTTATGGGCTTACCTTGTCCTAATATTTTTGCCGGCGGTCACAACTTTCACGGGCGTTACGAATATGTTCCTGTAGAAAGTATGATCAAAGCTACCGAAGTGATTGTAAAAATTGCAGAACTTACGGCAGAAAAGAATAAATCATAAGGGCGGCTTTTCGCGCTGTACGCTTATAGTTATAGCTACAAAAGCTAAAAAATTAAAGGCTGGCAGGAGCTTCTTTTAGTCGCTCTGCCAGCCTTCATTTTTTAAAACTTTTTTCAGCCATAAGCTATCGCTACCATCACGGCCGCAAAAAATATCTTTATTTTTTTTTAATTACATAAAAATAAAATTATGCCTGTAAAATCATTTGAAGAATACGCAGAAAAACACCAGAAATGGAAAGAACAGTTGCAACAGCTAAGAGAATTACTTCTTTCAACAGAATTAGAAGAAACTATTAAATGGGGAGCTCCAACTTATGTATTAAATAATAAAAATGTCGTGGGTTTAGGATCATTTAAAAATCATTGCGCTTTATGGTTTTTCAACGGAGCTTTACTTCAGCAAAATACAAAGTTACTCGTCAATGCGCAGGAAGAAAAAACGAAAGCTTTGCGACAAATAAGATTTAAAGAAAACGATCAACTACAACTTTCCGTTTTAAAAAAATATGTAGAAGAAGCCATTCAATTACAAAAAGACGGCAAAGAAATTAAGCCTAGAAAAAGTAAACCCATAGAAATCCCAACTGAATTAGAAAAAGCTTTTAAAAATGATGCATCCTTAAAATCTGCTTTTGAAAAATTTACCAAAGGCAAACAACGAGAGTTTACAGAACATATTGCTAGTGCGAAGCGAGAAGCTACAAGAATTTCTCGTTTACAAAAATGCATCCCAATGATTAAAAACGGAGTTGGTTTAAATGATAAGTATAGAAAATAAAAAAGCTTCCCGATTTGGGAAGCTTTTTTTTAAATGAGAAATAATTAAATTTATTTCTTTTCTTTTTCGTCCTTTGGTTTGTTTAAAGCAGCGCTAAGTTCCATAGAGATGGAAGACTTATCGAAAGTGATTTTACCGGCTCCGGTTTCAATAATTACCGCGTTGAGCTTTTCACTAAAGTCAACTATTTTTCCGTGCATTCCACTTTTAGTAACTACTTTATCCCCTTTTTTTAATTCTTCAGCAAAATTCTTCTCTTGTTTTTGTCGCTTCATTTGCGGACGAATCATAAAGAAGTACATCACTGCAAAAATTGCTAAAAAGGGCCAAAGACTTTGGATAATTTCCATAAAATAAATTTTCTGTATTCTTTTTAGCTATGGGAATGACCTTCGTGAGATTCAGCTTGAGCTTGATCACCTCCAGACTTAGGTGTCACAAAAGCTTTAATCTTAATCATTTCTTGTCCAGACTCTGTGTTAGTAGTAATTCTAACAGTTTTCATTTGGTTGTTAGGCTTGTTACGAGAATTAAACTTCACTAACATTTCTCCTGTTTCACCTGCTGCGATTGGCTCTTTTGGCCAAGATGGTACAGTACAACCACAGCTTCCTTTTGCATTAGAGATTACTAAAGGAGCATCTCCTGTGTTAGTGAACTTAAAAGTATGTTCAACAACATCACCTTCATTGATAGTACCAAAATCGTGCATTTCTTCTTCAAACTTCATTTGTGGAGTTCCTTCTGAGTTTGCATCTCTTTCTGCTACTTCTTCAACCTTTTCTTCGTTTACCTTATCAGAAGCTTTTTCTTCTTTACAAGAGGTAAACCCTACAGTGGCTACTGCAGCTAACATCAAAACTACTTTTTTCATTGTTCTATTTTTTAAGTTTAAAAATTGATTTTTGAGCGCTAAAAGTAATAAAAATGATTTATTACATCAAACCACGCCCCATTTTATTTAATTTTTTATTGTCTTGGTACTCTTTAGATAGCTTATCTAAGATTCCATTAATAAATATACTGCTTTTTGGGGTACTATATTCTTTAGCAATTTCTAAATATTCATTAATAGTTACTTTTACCGGAATGGAAGAAAACTTTAAAAACTCACAAATCGCCATTTTCAGCAACACGGCATCTATTTCGGCAATTCGGTCTTTATCCCAGTTAGGGGTTTTCCCTTCAATATCTTCTTCATATTTTTCTTGATGAAGAACTGTTTTATTAAAAAGGTCTTTAGCAAATTCTTTATCGTCTAAGTTTTTAAAAAGCTTAGGGATTTTGAGTTGCTCATCGGTTTCTTTTACTTTCTTCAGTAATTTCACCAAAGCAGTGTTGACAATAGGAAGATCATCTAGCCATGTAAGCTTTTTATCTTCTAAATATTCGTAAAGTTTATCATTTGGCGCTACGATTTCTTTAAACATAGCAATCACAAAATCTTTATCTTCTTTAAAAGTGGAATTACGGGTTTTTAAATATTCCGCAAACAAATCACTGTTTTTCAATTCATTCCAAAGAATTCCTACATATTCATCATCCCTTTTCCAATGATTGAGTTTTCTATCTTCTAATAAAGTATTAAACTGCTCGGTTTGTTCTATTTTCTGAATTAATTCATTTTGAACAAACTTAAGGTTAGGATTTTTATCTTCAGCTGTAGCAAGGTATTTTTGCTGTGATTTTTCAATAAAAGTAGCCGCTCTATTTTTAATTTCAACAATTAAAGACAAGTTCAGCAAAAATAAATCGTACATTTCTTCCATACTTTTCTGAAGAAATTTTTGCTCTACTTGAAGGCTGTCATTATTAGACTGATTGAATGCGTATACTGATTGCATTACCTTTACCCGAATATGTCTTCTTGTTAACATAGCTTTTAAAGAACATTTTAAAATTAAAAAAGGGCGAAAAAGTTTCGCCCTGCAAAAATAGAATTTTATTTATGGTTTTAAATCTTATTATAAATTTATTTTTTAGCTGCTAAAATTCTGTTCTTAGCAATCTGTAATGCTGCTTGATGAGTGGTCATATTTTCAAGCTCTGCTTTGGCTAAAATTTCTAAAGTAGTATTATAAATATTTTCAGTTTTTCTCATAATTTCCGATTTATCATACTTCACCAATTCTGCATAAACATTAATAATCCCCCCGGCATTAATCAAGAAATCCGGAGCGTATACAATTCCTTTTTGCTGAAGTAATTCACCATGAATTAACTCGTCTGCTAATTGGTTGTTGGCAGCGCCGGCAACTACTTTTGCTTTTAATTGTGAAATGGTTTGATCGTTTAAAGTAGCTCCTAAAGCACAAGGCGCATAAATATCTACCTCTAGACCGTACAAATTATCACCTTCCAAAATAGTAGCTCCGTACTTTGCGCTTACTTCTGCTAATCGCTCTTGGTTGATATCGGCTATAATTACTTCCCCTCCTTCTTCAGTTATATATTTCACCAAGGTTTCACCAACGTGGCCAATACCTTGCACCAATACTTTTTTACCGGCTAGATTATCGTTACCAAATTTGTATTTAGCAGCAGCTTTCATTCCCATAAAAACTCCGTAAGCTGTAATAGGGGAAGGATTTCCAGAACCTCCTTTCTCTTCAGAAATACCTGCTACAAAAGGAGTTACTTCTCTTACGGTATCCATATCTTCTGTTTCCATCCCTACGTCTTCCGCAGTAATGTATTTTCCGCTTAATGAATGCACAAACTCACCAAACCTTCGCATTAATGCAGGAGATTTTTGTGTTTTTGCATCGCCAATAATTACAGCTTTTCCCCCACCAAGATTTAAACCGGTAATTGCACTTTTAAAACTCATTCCGCGAGAAAGTCGAAGTACATCATTTAAAGCATCATATTCACTTGCATAATTCCACATACGTGTACCTCCCAATGCAGGTCCTAAATTTGTATTATGAATTCCAATTATTGCTTTTAAACCCGTATCTTTGTCGTTACAAAAAACCACTTGTTCGTGGTTATCAAAAGAAAGTTGCCCGAAAACCGGAGCGACTTTTTTTAATTCATTTGCTTTTAAAATTTCAGCATTCATAAGCTGTATTAATTAAGTTGAATTATTAAATTAATAAAATTAAGCGCAAAAATAATTAATTTTTCAATTTAAAAGTATTTTTAAGATCAAAAAATGAAGACTTAATAATTTTGATGTTTTTCAGTTTTATGAAAGAATTACAATATCTTAATAAATTTTTCAAAAAATATAAATGGCAAATGCTTTTGGGCTTGGTCATTACGGTCGCAGCTAGAATATTTGCAGTTTACGTTCCACAATTTATAGGAGATTCTACCAATGTTATTGAACGTTATGTAAATGGGGAAATTACAGAAATTTCTCAGGTGAAATCTGAATTATCTATTAACATCCTTTACATTTTAGGAGCTGCCTTACTCTCCGGATTGTTTACTTTTTTAATGCGACAGACTTTTATTGTAGTTTCCCGGCATATTGAATACGACCTTAAAAATGAAGTCTACCAACAATACCAAAATCTTTCACTTAATTTTTATAAGAAAAACAGAACGGGCGATTTAATGAACCGTATTAGTGAAGACGTTTCTCGCGTGCGCATGTATTTTGGCCCCGCTTTAATGAACAGTGTAGCCACAGTTACCATGTTTTTTGTGGTGCTCGCTTATATGATAAGTAAAGCCCCATTACTTACCCTTTACACCATTGCGCCATTCCCTGTACTCTCTTTTGCTATTTACAAATTGAGCCGAGCCATAAATGAGCGAAGCACAATTGTACAAGAATATTTGTCGAAATTAAGCACCTTCACCCAAGAAAGTTTTAGTGGAATTTCAGTGATCAAATCTTATGTTTTGGAAAGCCAGACTAATAGCGGATTTGTAGATTTAGCCAACACCAGTAGGGAAAAAAATATAGACCTTGTTAAAGTACAAGCTTTTTTCTTCCCGTTAATGGCATTATTAATTGGCGGGAGTAACATTCTCGTCGTGTACATTGGTGGTCAACGCGTTATTAATGGAGAGATTGAAAATTTTGGGGTAATTGTTGAATTTTTACTCTACGTTAATATGCTCACATGGCCGGTAGCCAGCGTTGGTTGGATTGCAGATATGGTACAACGTGCCGAAGCTTCCCAAAAACGAATCAATGAATTTTTAAAAGAGAAACCGGAAATTAAAAACTATCACCCTGCTAAAACTACTCCGGTCAAAGGAAAAGTAGAATTTAAAAATGTTTCTTTCACTTACGACGACACCAATATTACGGCTCTAAAAAATGTTTCTTTTGAAATAAATTCTGGAGAAACCCTAGCCATCATAGGAAAAACAGGGGCGGGAAAATCGACTATTTTAGAATTGATTGGAAGGTTATACGATATACAAAATGGAGGTGAACTTTTAGTTGATGGAAAACCCATTGACCAATACAACTTGAAGAATCTAAGAAATGCAATTGGTTATGTTCCCCAAGATGCATTTTTGTTTAGCGATTCTATTAAAAACAATATTCGGTTTGGTAAAAATGATGCCTCCGATAAAGAAGTAATCGAAGCCGCTAAAAATGCCGCCGTACACAAAAACATTGTTGGTTTCAGTAAAGGTTACGATACCGTATTGGGAGAACGCGGAATCACGCTTTCCGGCGGGCAAAAACAACGGGTTTCCATTGCGAGGGCTGTTATTCAGGATCCACAAATATTATTATTTGACGATTGCCTTTCAGCTGTGGATACTGAAACTGAAGAAGAAATCTTAAGCAACCTGCACAAAATCTCTTCACAGAAAACCACCATTATTGTAAGTCACCGTATTTCTTCAGCTAAAAATGCAGATAAAATCATTGTATTGGAAGAAGGAAAAATAGTTCAGCAAGGAGCTCACAATCAATTAGTAAAAGAAGATGGTTACTACAAAGAGTTGTATTTAAAACAACTAAGTGAAAAAGAAAATTAATTTTTCTTGGTAGATGTTAATTTTTTTAAGATTTTTGACAACACCTATAAAAATTAAACCAATTTAATTTTCGATTATGAGCGATAACGGAACGATGCAGAAAGAAGAAATATATTCTAAAGTATTAAGAGCGGGAAGACGCACGTATTTCTTTGATGTTAGAGCAACCAAAGCTAATGATTATTACCTAACGATTACAGAAAGTAAAAAATTCACCAATGAAGATGGATCTTTTTACTACAAAAAACACAAGATTTATCTTTACAAAGAAGATTTTGAAGGTTTTGCTGAAATGTTAGATGAAGTAACTTCTTTTATTGTTAATGAAAAAGGAGAAGAAGTTATTAGCGAGCGCCACCAAAAAGACTTTAAAAAAGATTATGACAGCAACGGGGAAGAAAAACCAGCTGAAAAATTTACCGATGTAAGTTTTGACGATATCTAAAATAATACTCAAAAAGCCGCTAAAATTTAGCGGCTTTTTTATTTTTTAGCTAATTTTCAACCCGTTCGGAATCTTCGCTTCCGGCTGAATTATAGTGACTTCATCATTATTTACAGCACCTAACAATAAACATTCGCTCATAAAATTGGCGATTTGTTTTTTGGGAAAGTTAATCACGGCAATGGTTTGCTTCCCTTGTAAATCTTCTTTTGTATAGCGCTTCGTAATTTGTGCTGAAGTTTTTCTGATTCCTATTTCCTTACCAAAATCAATCTTTAATTGATAAGCCGGTTTTCTTACTTCCGGAAAATCATTCACTTCAATAATAGTCCCTACGCGCATATCTACTTTAGCAAAATCCTGCCAACTCAATTCATTTTCCATACTTTCTTTTTTAGTTGAATTTTCAGCTGAAACGACTTCAGTAATTCTTCAATTTTTAGTAATTTGTTGTTCAAATTTAAAATAATAATGGCAAGAACATATTCTATAGATATAGATTTAGGCACAAAAGCACCTGAGTTTGAACTTCGGGACAGCGTCACCAATAATTTAGTAAACCTATATGATGTAAAAGGTGAAAAAGGAACCATTGTCATGTTTATTTGCAATCACTGTCCGTTTGTAAAACATGTGAATGAAGAAATTGTAAGATTAGCCAACGATTACCGCGTATTAGGTTTTGGTTTTGTGGCTATTTCTAGCAACGATGTTGAAAATTATCCTGAAGATCATCCCAAGCTCATGCACGAAAATGCCAGAAAGCATAACTTTACTTTCCCTTATTTATATGATGAAACCCAAGAAATAGCTAAAGCTTACCAAGCAGCTTGTACACCGGATTTTTATGTGTTTGATGGCGATTTAAAATTGGTTTACCACGGACAATTAGACGATTCCAGACCTCAAAATGGAATTCCTGTTACCGGTAGAAGCATTCGGGAAGCCTTGGATGCTATTCTAAACAACCGAAAAGTGGCTGAAATACAAAAACCGAGTTTAGGCTGTGGCATTAAATGGAAGCCTGAAAATTAGCATCAGTTAATCTTATGCTAAAGTAGCTCAAAACAATGCTTCAATTAGAAATAGTAGCGTTATAATTTTTAAATTTATATTACTAATAAAAAATTGAAATATTATGAGTGATTTAAGATTAGGCGATACCGCCCCGAATTTTGATGCGGAAACAACCGAAGGGAAATTAAATTTTTACGATTATTTAGGAGATAGCTGGGGAGTGCTTTTTTCTCACCCTTCAGATTACACACCGGTTTGTACGACAGAATTAGGAACGGTTGCCAACTACAAACCAGAATTTGATAAGCGAAACACCAAAGTAATTGCGCTGAGTGTAGACGATTTAGAATCGCATAAAGGTTGGGTGAAAGATATTGAAGAAACCCAAAACGTAAAGCTCAACTACCCAATCATTGCCGATGAAGACAAAAATGTTTCCAGTCTTTACGGAATGATTCATCCTAATGAAGACAACAAAGCAACCGTGAGGTCTGTTTTCATCATTAGTCCGGATAAGAAAGTGAAGTTAACACTTACTTACCCACCAAGTACCGGAAGAAATTTTGAAGAATTACTTCGGGTGATAGATTCTTTACAATTAACCGCTTATAAGAAGGTAGCTACTCCCGCTAACTGGAAACATGGAGAAGATGTAGTGATAAGCCCATCGGTTTCTAATGAAGAAGCTGAAAAATTATTCCCTAAAGGATTTAAAGAAGTGAAACCTTATTTAAGAATGACTTCTCAACCGGAAGATTAATTTATAACAAATGGAAGCAGTGTCATTCTGTTAAAAAAGAAAAACCTCAAAGCATTCACTTTGAGGTTTTTCTTTTTTAAGTTTTTTATATAATTTTATTTAGCTTCTACTAATTCTACATCAAAAATCAAAGTAGCGTTGGGTGGAATTACTCCACCGGCCCCTCTCTCTCCATAACCTAAATGCGATGGGATCACAAAACTTGCTTGGTCACCTTCAGCTAATAATAAAATCCCTTCATCCCAACCGGCAATCACATGACCTACACCTACTGGAAATTCAATAGGTTGGTTTCTTTTGAAAGAAGAATCAAACACAGTTCCATCGGTTAATTTTCCACGGTAATGAACTTTTACTGGTTTTCCTTTCTCAGCTTGTTTTCCTTCTCCTTTTTTAGTGATTTTATAAAACAAACCACTATCTGTTTTAGTAAAACCTTGAGTGATTTTTGCTAAGGCTTTTTCTTCTCTTTTCTTAGCTTCCGCTTCACGTTTAGCTTTTTCAGCATGAAAGGTTTCAAAAGCTTTAGTGGCATCAAAGTTTTCAGCCTCTTCGCCTACTCTTTCAATCGTTACGCTTTCCATTTTGTCGCCTTGCGCTACTTCATTTACAATTTCTTGTCCTTCTACCACTTCACCAAAAACCGTATGTTTCCCGTCTAACCAAGGAGTTTCTACGTGGGTAATAAAAAACTGACTCCCATTGGTTCCCGGTCCTGCATTGGCCATCGACAGAATTCCCGGTTTATCATGTTTTAAATCCGGGTGAATTTCATCATCAAATTGATAACCTGGTCCGCCGGCACCACTTCCATCAGGGTCACCTCCTTGAATCATAAAATTAGGGATGACTCGATGAAACGATAATCCATCGTAATAAGCTTCTCCTTCTTTTTTAGCTTCATTGGGTTGGTTTCCTTCAGCTAAAGCAACGAAGTTCCCAACCGTTCCCGGCGTTTTATCATGATGCAATTTGACTAAAATTTCTCCTTTTGAAGTATTGAATTTTGCGTATAATCCGTTTTCCATTTGTCTATTTTTTGAAAAGACAAAGATAAAACTTCATTAGCCATCTTCCTAATGGGATGTAAAAACAAAAAACCGAATGTGTTGACATTCGGTTTGTTTAGAGCTAATCATATTAATAATTACTCTATAATTATTAATTTTTGATAAACTTCATTATCAGATGTAAAAACATTTAGGATATAATTTCCTTGAGACAAATTAAGACTATTTATGTTAACAGAACTCCCATTATAAGTTTGGGAAAATCTTGTTTGTCCAACTAAATCATAAACTTCTATCTTTTCAATTATAATATTATTCATGTTATTCTGTAAACTTACAGATACACTCTCTCCTGTATTGTTTGGATTAGGAGTAACCAAGACATCTTCAGTTGCCATTCGGCTGCTTTGCGAAGAATTACATTGAATTATGTCTCCTTCCCAATATCCGTAACCAGTGTTACAATCATTTTCAACCTGCACACTTACTGCAAAATCATTATAATCGTTTTTGGGCACCCCTAACCTTAAAATATTCCCCTCTTCATATACCTGTATACTTGGAAGGTTAATAGGGTAAAGCCATTGATAACTTACCAAAGTTGAGGTTGAATTTGCTTTAAAAAAAAGATAATGATATTTAATGTCACAGTACTCTTGTGTAGTTAAACGTTGTACACCAACTTCTGGATCACCTACAAAAAGTTTTTTAGTTTTAACTATAACATTTCTACAAAATTCACTACCTATTCTTGCTTGGAGAGTGACATATCCTGTCTCTTCACTAAGAGCAGTAAGACTTATACTTTCACCTTGATTATGAGTTTGAAAACTTATTAAATCCCCTCCCTCTATAATACTCCAATTAGCTCTTATTAAACCATTGGCACTATCGGAAAGCTGATATGTATTTGTATCACATATGGTAGAATTTCCTGCAATACTAGGATCAATATCACAAAAGAGGGAACAATCTGAAACTTCAGGATCATTTTCCAACTCATCTGCCAACCAATTTCCGTTACGGGTGTTAAACGAAATATGTACTTCGTTAATGGAAGAATCATTGTAGGAGGTTGCAAAATTATTGAAAGGGATATTTTTTGGGGCTGCAGGAGGTGCCGTTGCCGCATAAATAGTTTGATAATCATTATCATTTAAAGTAACATCACCTTCTCCCACATCTAAAGCACTTGGAGTGGGTACAAAAGAGAAAGATTCCTGCATATTCCCTTCTATACTATATTGAACAAGGGCATTTTGATAACTATCATTATCAATACTTACCGGGGTTTCATATTTACCTCCGGTATAATAGTCAAAAGGCAGTGTGTTAGAGGGGGAATTAAAATTTTTGTTAGTAATATGTACAGTAATAGGGATAGCCCAAAGTATCTTTTTTGTATAGGACATAAACCCCCTATAAATCTGTTCGCTTCCACTCTGTGGTAGTGCTTTGGCCCAAAAATCTGTTTTAATTTTATTGCTTCCCGGTAAAACGCCCAATAAAAAACCAGGCTCATAAGTAATGGTTGCCGTACTTGCCCATATAATGGTGTTAGCTAGTGGATATACCGTTAATAACAAATCTGAAAGCCAACCACTACGCACACTTCCTTTTACCTTGAACAATTGGTCACCGGGATTAAAAGGCTGGGGAGAAGCACAATTATTACCATTACTCAGCGCTATATTTCTGGTTTGTTGGGGGTAGCCCATTTGATTCAATTCATTTTGCCAAGCTTCATGTACTTGGTTATTAACTTGGTAATTATTATTTACGTAGTTTTTAAGCATTTGTCTGGCAGAATAAGCATCGAACATGGTCTGTACATCGTAAAGCACGGCCGCACCATCTGCGATACCTACTATAAGATTTTCCAGTAATGGGGATTGTACAAATTGTTTATAGACATGCCTATCTAAATATTGAAAACCCAAGGGGATATTTGCCCCTTGGTGCGGGGCATCATGACTGGCATATAACCAAGTATCATGATCTTGGTTGGGGTCGTTCTCCATATCTTTAAGTGCGTAACGCGCTGCCAGCCCACCCATACTTTGGCCCAACACTACATTTTGGTTATTGCCGGTTTTTTCTTGGTTTACCCAATTAATCACTTCTTCTAATACATAAGCATTGCGCTGTATGGGCGCAAAACTATCGTCCCAGTTGACATAAATAATATCGTAAAGATTTAAAGTGCTTGGTAAGGTTCCTCCTAAATAAGTTGATTCTGTAAAAGTTATCAAATTATTAATACCATATACACTTTCTGGTTCCATAAGGGCAGGGTCAAAACCTTCCGCTATGATCAAAGGATTTTGGAGTCCGTCCCCATGCCTGTCTATAATTTGCAAACTGGCTGTGCCGGTCACGCCTAAATAACCTTTAGTAGCGGTAATCTGTTCGGTATCATATAAATCTTGCTGCTCTTCCATCATGTGATTGGCTTTAAAAATCATTTTGGTATGGGCTTCCAACACTTCACCATTGGTGAGGCGTAACCTAAACAGCCAGGTGTACATCCCTTCTTGATCGTATTTTACCTGAATGGGAGTATCATAACTTATATTTTGGTAACCCTTGCCATCATCAAAATTAGCACTAATGCTTTGTACCGTAATTTTTTGGTTGGTATAAAATAAACTTTCCGGCAAGCTAATATTGGCGGTTAAGCCTTGTACTTTCATCACCGGGGCACTCATGGCAAAAGTCGGTTTAACATCGTAAGGGTTTTGCCAAATCCCGTTATGATATACATCGTGTATCTGGTCATCTTCTACCCTTATTTTTTCTTCTTCAAGTGCCGTAGCGGCTATTTTCGCATATTTATAATACAAACCGCTTAACACGATATGAGGGGTAAAAGTAACCGCCTGATTATTTAGTTGACGTAAATTGTTCCACCGGCTTTTAAATTCTTCAGGATTATACATATATTCTTTATCACGTTTTACCTGAGCCATCAACAAAGTATTGTATATTTCTTTATAGATCCCTAAATGTACGGCATTGGTATCGGTGACCTTACCATTATAGGCCGCCAAGTCGGTAAACTCAAAAGCATAGTCCAGCAATAAACCGTGAGGGACGCGTTCTTTCTCCAAAGGCTCAAAAATATGGTTGATTTTCTCGGCAAATTCGGTATTGATTTCCCGACCATCATCTTTTTGAGCATACAGTATGCAGCAAAATAGCAGCAAGCTTAGAGGTATTAATTTTTTCATCATCGTATGGTTTATAGTTATTATTTATTCTGTAAAATTCATATCAAAGCGGCCTTCACGTATTTCTACCAGTTTTCCATCTTCATTAATCGCATCGAACCAAAACGTACCTGAAACAATATGGTTTTCAAAATCCAGTTTGGTAATACTCATTTCTCCTGTCACCTCTGGAGTTGTTAAATATTGGGTCTCTGTATAAGGTTCTGAAGTATAATAATTATACCCCCCCCCTTTACCAAGTTCATCATCAGGAAACCTAGGGGTATCCAATAAATAAGTTTGATTTTCTGCTATTTGAGAATTTTTAGTAAAGAGGTTGACAGCTCTTAATATATTGCCATCACTATTAGTAAATTTAAGTCCAAAATAATACCCCCCTTCTACATATTGGTAAAAACAGTTTTTGTTCCCAGCAAGTCCACCACCTTTGGGCAAAAAAGCCTCACCATTTACCAAACAGCCCACGGTATTCGATCCGGTCTGGGTAGCTTTAGGCAATTGGTCTATTGGATCGTTAGAGCTTTGGTCGTCATCTTTATCGCAGGCCATCAGCCCCGCAATCATCACCAACAAAAAGAATATGTTTTTCATAAGTAGTAAATTTTGAATTACGAATATAAAATAAATAACGGTAAAATATATTATCTTAAGATTAAAAATTAGTTTTATTAGTTTAAGGGAAGCTTTATTCTGTAAAATTCATATCAAAGCGGCCTTCTCGTATTTCTACCAGTTTTCCATCTTCATTAATCGCATCGAACCAAAACGTACCTGAAACAATATGGTTTTCAAAATCCAGTTTGGTAATACTCATTTCTCCGGTTCTATTAGTAAGTATAACTGAATACTGTTTAAAAAAAATTAGGATACTGAAAAAAACAGTATCCTATGTACTACTTATTATAGTATTAAAACTCTAATTAGCCACGTCACTAATAAATTTAATTCGATAGAGACGAAGTTCTTCATCTTCATAATCCCCATCAAATTCTTCCATGGCTTCATCTATCTTATCGGTTTCTGCTTCTAAAAAATATTCATGTAATTCTTCTTGTTGCTCTTCGTCTAGAATTTCATCTAACCAATAATTAATATTCAATTTGGTTCCGCTATATACAATAGCTTCCATTTCTTTGATGAATTCCGGCATTTCCAATCCTTTCGAATCAGCGATATCCGGAAGTGGTAGTTTACGATCTACGTTTTGAATAATATATAATTTGAGTCCGCTATTGGCTCCGGTAGATTTCACTACCAAATCATCGGGACGCATAATATCATTATCCTCTACATATTGTGCGATAAGTTTCACGAACTCCTTTCCAAACTTTTTGGCTTTCCCTTCACCTACTCCATGAATATTAGAAAGTTCTTCAATATTGATAGGATATTTGGTAGCCATATCTTCTAAAGAAGGATCTTGAAAAACCACAAATGGCGGAACTTCTTTTCGCTTAGCTACTTTTTTACGAAGGTCTTTCAACATTTTCATCAGCTGTTCATCGGTAGCGCCACCTCCTTTTTGGGCAGTGTTTATTTTATCTTGAGTATCGCTCTCATAAATATGGTCCTCGGTCATTTTAAAAGAAGTAGGATTCTTCAAAAATTCCTTTCCTTTATCTGTTAATTTAATAAGACCATAGGTTTCAATATCTTTTCGAAGTAATCCGGCTACTAATACTTGACGAAGAAGCGCCATCCAGTAATTGGCATCTTTTGATTTCCCTTTCCCGAACAGTTCCGTCTCATCGGTTTTATGTGATTTGATTAAAGCATTAGATTTACCGATAAGTGTATTAACGATTTCTTTTGCTTTGTAGATGGCATTGGTTTTTTCAACTACCTTCAGCAATAATTCTACTTCTTCCTGCGCTTCGTGCTGCTTTTTAGGGTTACGGACATTGTCGTCCATATCGGCACCGTCTCCTTTTTCAGTATCAAAATCTTCCCCGAAATAATGAAGAATAAATTTTCTTCTGGAAATGGAAGTTTCAGCAAAAGCCACTACATCTTGCAGCAAGGCATGACCTATTTCTTGTTCGGCCACAGGTTTACCGCTCATAAACTTCTCTAGCTTTTCAATATCTTTATAAGAATAAAAAGCCAAACAGTGTCCTTCACCTCCATCCCGACCGGCGCGACCGGTTTCTTGATAGTAACTTTCGATACTTTTAGGAATGTCGTGATGAATTACAAAACGAACATCAGGTTTATCGATTCCCATCCCGAAGGCGATGGTGGCAACCACCACATCGATATCTTCCATTAAGAACATATCCTGATGTTTGGCTCGGGTTTTACCATCCAAGCCAGCGTGATAAGGAACGGCATTTATTCCATTTACTTGAAGGGTTTGTGCGAGTTCTTCTACCTTTTTTCGGCTTAAACAATAAATGATTCCGCTTTTTCCGGCATTTTGCTTCACAAACCGAATGATATCGGCATCTACGCTGGCAGTTTTTGGCCGTATTTCATAATATAGATTAGGACGGTTAAAGGATGCTTTAAAAACTTCAGCATCACTAATTCCTAAATTTTTAAGGATATCTTCCTGTACTTTTGGGGTTGCCGTCGCGGTTAAAGCAATCATCGGGATATCGTCCCCAATACGCTTAATAATTCTACGAAGGTTACGGTATTCCGGTCTAAAATCGTGCCCCCATTCACTTATACAATGTGCTTCGTCAATGGCCAAAAAAGAGATATTTTGATTTTTAAGAAAATCGATATGCTCATCTTTGGTTAACGATTCCGGAGCAACGTACAATAACTTTGTAATTCCGTTAGCAATATCGCTTTTTACTTGCTTCGTTTCCGTTTTATTTAAGGAGGAATTAAGTACGTGAGCGATGCCTTTTTCAGAAGAAATACTCCGAAGTGAATCTACCTGATTTTTCATTAAGGCAATAAGTGGGGAAACAACAATTGCGGTACCATCTTTAATGAGTGCCGGAAGTTGATAACATAGTGATTTTCCTCCTCCGGTGGGCATAATTACAAAAGTATCTTTGTCTGAAACGATGTTTTTTATCACCTCTTCTTGAAGCCCTTTAAACTGACTAAACCCAAAATATTTCTTTAATTCTTGATGTAAATTGATTTCTGTCAAACTGATATTTTAGTATTACAATTTTACTACCTTTGTCTATTCTAAAGATACATATTTCTTTAGTTCTCACAAATCCAAATAATAAAAATTAATGCTTCAAAAGAATATACTATCGGTCGCAAAAGAAACAATTTCTAATGAGGCTCGCGCGATTGAAGAATTAATCCCCTTAATTGATGAAGAATTTGCCCAAGCTGTAGAACATATATACAATTCTACAGGAAGGGTAATTATTACAGGAATTGGTAAAAGCGCCATTATTGCCACTAAAATTGTAGCGACTTTAAATTCTACCGGAACACCTGCCATTTTTATGCACGCGGCAGATGCTATTCATGGGGATTTAGGGACTATTCAAGAAGACGATACCGTGATTTGTATTTCTAAAAGCGGAAATACGCCCGAGATAAAAGTATTGGTCCCATTAATTAAAAATTTCAACAATACTTTAATTGCTATCACTGCCAATAAAGATTCTTTTTTAGGAAAGCAATCTGATTACGTTTTAAATGCGTATATCGAAAAGGAAGCCTGTCCCAACAATTTAGCGCCTACCACGAGTACGACCGCTCAATTGGTAATTGGTGATGCCTTAGCGGTTTCGCTCTTGCATTTAAGAGGCTTCAGCAGTAAAGATTTTGCAAAATACCATCCCGGTGGTGCGTTGGGCAAAAAACTATATTTGCGCGTGAGTGACATCACCAAGGAAAATGCAAAACCTAGGGTTAGCCCGGAAACAAAAATTACGGAGGTAATTGTAGAAATTTCTGAAAAAATGCTGGGGGTAACTGCAGTAATTGAAGATGAAAAAATTATAGGAATTATCACAGATGGTGATTTACGTAGAATGATTACAGCAAATAAAGAATTTACTCATTTAGCGGCAAAAGATATTATGAGTAAAAACCCAAAAGTGATTAAAAATAAAGCCATGGCCGTAGATGCGATGGAAATGATGGAAGAAAACGGAATTTCGCAATTATTGGCAGAAGAGCACGGAAAGTATGCGGGCGTCGTACATTTACATAATTTAATTAAGGAAGGAATTATTTAATATGGCTAAAAAACAAAAGAAGCACTCAGATGAAATGTCTTTTCTGGACCATCTGGAAGAATTAAGGTGGCATTTAATAAGAATGGCTATTGCTGTGGTTATTGCAGGAATTGTAGCTTTTATTGCGAAAGACTTTATTTTTGATGTAATTCTTTTTGGACCCAAACAACCTGATTTTATTACCTATCGGATCCTTTGTAACGTAGCACAATCGATTGGGATGGATGAGAGTTTTTGCTTTACAGAAATTCCTTTTAGAATACAAAGTAGAACCATGTCTGGCCAGTTTAGCGCTCATATGTGGACAGCCATTACCGCAGGTTTTATTATCGCCTTTCCTTATATTTTATATGAATTCTGGAAATTTATTGTTCCTGCCCTTCACGAAAACGAACGAAAAGCTTCCAAAGGATTTATATTTATTTCTTCTTTACTATTCTTTATTGGAGTATTATTCGGTTATTATGTAATTTCTCCGCTTTCCATTAATTTTTTAGGAAGCTATCAAGTAAGTAAAGAAGTTTTTAACGACATAGATTTAAGTAGTTATATGGGATTGGTAAGAGCTTCGGCTTTAGCCAGCGGAGTTGTTTTTGAACTTCCCATTATCATCTTTCTACTTACTAAAATAGGATTGGTAACTCCTGAAATTTTAAGGCAATACCGAAAATTTGCCTTGGTAGGTATATTAATTATTTCAGCAGTTATTACCCCACCCGATATTGCTAGTCAAATAGTGGTGGCTATTCCTGTTTTAATTTTATATGAAATAAGTATTTTCATCTCAAAAATTGTATTGAGAAAACAACGAAAAAAAGAAATTGAAGAGAAAAATATCACTAAAAACCCTTAATTAAATGATAGATCAAGTTGATGAGTTTAATGCTTATCGCCAAAAAATGAATGACAAATTGCTAGGTGAAAACAACAAAGTTTTAAAACGTATTTTTAACCTAGATACCAATTCCTTCACCGAAGGAGCCTTAGATAAAAAAACAAAAGAATTATTGGGCTTAGTAGCTTCCTTGGTGCTTAGATGCGACGATTGTGTGAAATACCATTTGGAGTCCAGCCATAAATCCGGTGTTAGCAAAGACCAGGTGATGGAAACCTTAAGTATTGGCACATTAATTGGAGGAACTATCGTCATCCCACACTTGCGTAGAGCTTACGAATACTGGGAAACTTTAGAAAGTAAAAAATAAATGACCGGCGGTAGTTCCTGCCGCCTTTTTATAGTCTAGTTATATGAAATTAAGTGCAGAAAATCTTGTAAAATCATACAAAGGAAGAGAAGTTGTAAAAGGCATCTCTGTAGAAGTAAACCAAGGGGAAATCGTAGGATTGCTTGGCCCCAACGGTGCCGGAAAAACCACTTCTTTTTACATGATTGTTGGCCTTATAAAACCTAACAAAGGGCATATTTATCTGGATAAAACTGACATTACTAAATTCCCAATGTACAAACGCGCCCAAAATGGGATTGGATACCTTGCGCAAGAGGCTTCGGTTTTTAGGAAGTTGAGTATTGAAGATAATATTATGAGCGTTCTTCAATTAACCAATCTTTCTAAAAATGAACGGGAAGAAAAAATGGAAAGCCTCATTGAAGAATTCAGCTTAGGGCATATTCGTACCAACCGTGGTGATTTACTTTCCGGTGGAGAACGAAGAAGAACAGAAATTGCCCGTGCTCTGGCTACCGATCCAAAATTTATTCTGTTAGATGAACCTTTTGCCGGAGTAGATCCTGTAGCGGTAGAAGATATTCAGCGAATTGTAGCGCAATTAAAAAATAAAAACATCGGTATTTTAATTACCGACCACAACGTACAGGAAACCCTAGCCATTACCGACAGGACTTACTTGATGTTTGAAGGAAGTATCTTAAAACACGGTATTCCTGAAGAACTTGCCGAAGACCAAATGGTAAGAAAAGTGTACTTAGGCCAAAACTTCGAATTAAGAAAAAAGAAACTTTTTCAGTAGTCATTATTATATCGACTAATAAGTAGCAGTCTTCAGTCGGCAGCTATAACTAATAAAAAAACTTACATATATTTAAAAAAATAGTTCCTTCCCTTGCTAAGGGAAGGTGGGTTTTTCATCGATAGTTGAAAAAATCGGAAGGGTTAAATTAAAAACTTATTTTTTCTTCCCATAAGCTTTCCAATAAGCAAAGAAAGCTACCAAGGAAAGTACCAACCAAAAGAAATCTATAAAAAATAAATCGAATTTACCTTCTTGGTAATGTTGCCAAAAACCTATTCCGGTAGAAAGTTTGGAAGCTACTGGAATTCCCAATCCGATAATGGCTCCGAAAAGTAATGAATATTTAGTGGTTAACTTATAGTTTTTCAGCAATACAAAACCTATACTGACAACCAACCAAGCAATAAAAAAGAACGAGTAAATCTCACTTTGGGAAGAAAGAATTTTCAATTTTACCAAAATAAACAAAAGAGCAATAAGCGGATACATACTCATACAAACCGCCATATAAATATTCACCAGTTGAAAATTGAATTTTCTTTTTCTTTCAGGAACATTCTTTTTATCACGGGCTACTTGCCAAATAATAATCCCGGAAATAATAATAAAACACCCAATAATTCCTAAAATAAAATAGAGTATTCTGATAGCATAATTTCCATAATCTCCCAAATGCAAACGGTATAAAACGGTTTTTACCACATCGACATAACTGGCGGTTTGATATGGATTTTTTTCAGCAAGAATATTTCCGGTGTACGCGTCATATTTTACTTCTCCTAGACCGGTAAACTTGGAGATATAATCCAATCTTCCGGCAACGGTAACTTTCATCGATTCATCGCCAAAATTATTGATATGGACTTTTTCCACTACAAAATCTTCCCATTTGGCTGCGGTTTCCTTTACCAAAGCATTAATATCAACACGTCCTTCTTCTTTTTGATAATTGAATTCTTCAGCAGGAAAAGAATAACCTAAATTTTGATATAACTGAGTTTGATTGCCATCATACAAAACACTTAAAAGTGGCCCTAAGAGTATGGTTTTAATCATAAAGAAAGCACCGGTCACTGCAAACATCAACTGAAAAGGTAAACCAATCGTGCCTAAAGCGGTGTGCGCGTCAGTCCATAGTGTTTTTAATTTGGTCCAGGGACGGAAGATATAGAAGTTAGAAACTATCTTTTTCCAATGTACCAAGATTCCCGTAATAATCACAAACACAAAAAATAGCGATACAAAACCCGATAGGTAATAACCATACGGATAGGGAATTTGGGCAAAGAAATGCAAACGATACAGAAATTCACCTAACCCATAACTTTCTACATAGCTGTTCTCCTGAAAATCAAAATTGTTTAAATAAATATAACCACCCGGCTTTGCATTAATAAGTGTCGTATCTTTTACAGGACCTACATTCACACCCATTTGATATTCATCACGACTGTTATTGAAATTAATGTCCCGACTATACAATTGATAATTTTTATCTAAACTATCGATTGCCCGGTTAAAGTTTACCTCTTCAGGCTTTTGTTGATAAGCAGAAGTATTGTTTTCCCAATTAATAATTTCATCCCTAAAAAAAGAAAAAGAACCCGCGAAAAAAATCACATATAGTAATGCGCTAATGATGATTCCGCTAATGGTGTGCAGATTAAAGAAAATATTGTAATCGCGGTTTTTCATAGTTTAACGGTAATAGGTTAGGTAAACCGGAATCATAAAAAGGAAACTTAACACAAGGTAAAGCCCCCAGACTTTCCATCCGTTTTTTGCCAGAAAAGCTACTACCATCAACCCGGGCCATAAAATAAAACCACTAAAGGCCATGGTCATTATCAACTCATCGCGCGGAATTACTAATGATAAACATAAGTGTGTAGCAACCGTTAATAGATAACCACCCAAAATCGCAGCGGTCACTTTTAAGGTTTTATGCAGATTAGAATGGGTTAAATGCTTTTTATTGGCAGGCATAAGGCTATTATAAAACTATTTCTAAAAGGAAACAAACTACGATAATGCTTAGCAACTCGTAGAATTTAAAGGTTTTCAAGGGAGCAAAAAGGATAATAAAGCTTCCGGCAATAGTAATGGCTATAATAGCTGAAAAAATCCCCACTCCTAGATTAAAAAGATCAACAAACAGGAAACTCCCCAACAGCATCAAAAATATACCTATAAAATTAGCCGGCTTTTCATTTTTTTTCAACCACCATTCCCAATCAAACACAGGCTGATACTTCGTTTTTTTTGAAGTTAAATAACAAGCATAAAAACCTATACTTATAAGGAGAATGGCAAGACTAATCATCACTTATTTTTTCAGTTGAATAGCATAGGTAGCACAATGCCAAATAAACTCGTAATCTTTTCCTTTAAAGGTTCCGGGAACTTTTTCATTAAAAGTCGTTTCAACTGTATAAAGGGTATCCCAAGGAAGTTGAAAATTGATCTTTCCGTTTTTATCGGTAGTTAATTTTTTGCTCCAAAGGTCAGCAACATAAATACTTACTTCATTTTCAGCTAGGGGTTTCCCTTTAAAAAATACCTGTAAACTTACTTCAGCATGTTTACCATTGTTTTCTTTGGAAAGCTCTACAATTTCAATTCCATCAGGATTGGTTTTCTTGATTTCTTCTGCTTTTTCTTCTACAGCCACTCTCGCTTTGGCGTGGTATTGCGGTTTAAAAATGCCGAAATCGTATTGGGTATAATCCAGCACGGTCATTTCTTTATTATCTAAAGCCAAGGTATAACTCCCTTTTTCTGAAGGAACAAAAGAGGCCAAATAGTAATTTTCGTCAGCAGTAATCCTTAGCTTTTGTTTTTTGCCACTTGGCGATACCATCCACAATTCAAAATCTTTTACACTTTGAAAAGCCTCTCCTTCTACTTCTTCTATCGCTCCATAAGTATACTCACCAAAGCGGACTTTCACTTCGTGCTTCTCTCCTAGTTTCCCGTGGGGGGAAGTTTCTAACCAAATGTAATGAGCAAAAGAATTAGCGCTGATCAACAGCAACAGAACAAGAATTATATTTTTCATTTATTTATAATTAATCTAATTTAATACGCAGACAAAAATAAAATTATTCATCTGAATATAAAACGATGATGACTTATTTTTTAGAATAATTATAAATAAGGTACTATGCTTCTTTCTTCAAGGTAGAATTAAGAATTAAGGATAAAAGTACATAGCTAATAATAACTACCGGCAGGGCGATGAATTGTAAAAATATAATCATCACCAAAGCGAACAGCAGAAAGAAAAACCTGAACCAATTCTCTTTGAAGCTGAAGTTTTTAAATTTCAGAGCAAAAAGCGGAATTTCAGCATTCAACATAAAGCAGCTTAACAACGTGATAACTACCAAAAACCATTTATTAAGAATGATACTTACCATCCACACTTCCGGTTGAAAGATGAGAATTAAAGGCAAGCTCAAGATAAAAATAGCATTGGCGGGTGTAGGTAAGCCTATAAAGGAAGAAGTTTGTCTATCGTCTATATTAAATTTCGCCAATCGGTAAGCTGAGCCTAAGGTAATCAATAAACCGACAAGGGCAAAGACAGGAAAATTGAAATCAAAAATCCCGGGACTGTTCCAGTCTTTGGGGAGGGTGGTTTCGAAACTTACCGCTCTTTTCAATAATTGAAACATGACTATTCCCGGCACCAAACCACTCGTGACCATATCTGCCAGAGAATCTAACTGCAAGCCCAATTCACTTTGTACTTTTAAACTCCGAGCAGCCAAACCATCAAAAAAATCAAAAAATATTCCCAATCCTACAAAAATAGCGGCTGCCACTAAATGGTTTTGCATCGCCATAATTACGCCGACACAGCCGGACAATAAATTTAATAAGGTAATGATATTGGGAACTTGTTTCTTAAGCATGGATTAGTTTTTTGTAAGCTAATGTAGAAAAAACTATTCAAACACCTTCTACGTATAACAATATATAAACAGAAGTAGAGTTTATATTATAAATTAATTAAGATATTTGCGCAAAATTTTAATTGGTGAAAAGTAGATTACTCTTTATTTTTAGTTTACTGGGTCCTATCCTATTCGCACAGAGCGTTAGAAAATATTCCAATGAGTTTATGAATATTGGTGTTGATGCGGCTGCATTTGGGATGGCTAATTCGGTCGTGGCCACCACCAACGATGTCAATGCTGCTTATTGGAATCCTGCCGGTTTATTGGAGTTGGAAGACCATCAAATCTCTTTAATGCACGCCAGTTATTTTGCCAACATCGCTAATTACGATTATATCGCCGGCGCGATGCCTTTAGACCAAGAAAGTGCCGTCGCTTTTAGCGTCATTCGTTTTGGAGTGGATAATATTATGAATACCACCCAACTTATTGAAGAAGACGGGCAAATTAATTACGATAACATTAGTTACTTTTCTGCCGCCGATTATGCGTTCACTTTATCCTACGCCCGTAATTTACCCTTGGAGGGTTTTCGCTATGGAGTCAATGCCAAAGTGATTAGAAGGATTATTGGTGAGTTTGCCAATTCCTGGGGATTTGGCTTTGATGCTTCCATTCAATTTGAAGGTGATAACGGCTGGAGATTTGGAGCGATGGCACGTGACATCACCACCACTTACAACACTTGGAGTATTGACGAAGATGAATACAGCACTGTTCAAGGAGCAGTAGAAGGTCAAAATCAAGAACTGCCGGAAACCACTGAAATTACCATTCCTAAACTCCAATTAGGAGTCGCTAAAACTTTTACTATTCATTACGATTTTGATATTAAAACCGAACTGGATATGCATATGCGTTTTGCGCAAACCAACGATATCATTTCAACCTCATCGGTCAGTGCCACCCCGTCTTTTGGTTTTGAAGTGGGGTATATCGATTTGGTCTATTTGCGAGGAGGTGTTGGGAATTTTCAGAATGTAGAGCAGTTTGACAACTCCACCCAAGTAGGATTTCAACCGGGGTTTGGAGTTGGTTTTCAATACAAAGGCATTCACCTAGACTATGCGTTTACCGATATTGGCGACCAAAGTGTAGCTTTATATTCCAATGTATTTTCCTTAAAAATCGATTGGTCCTTGTTTAGATAAAACAAATTGAATGGCACACAACTGCAATTACTTTTCTAACTTTGAAGCCTATTGATTTCTTTTCCGGTATGAAAAATTTCTTACTCGCCTTATTAAGTGGATTGTTATTGGCTTTTGCTTGGCCTACTTATGGTTTCCCCTTACTTTTATTTTTTGGGTTTGTTCCGCTATTATTTGCTGAATCCCAACTGCGAAATGAAAACTCTTGGAAAATTTTCGGCCTGGCTTACCTCAGCTTTTTTCTTTTCAACATCATCACTACTTCTTGGCTTTATTATTCCACCGCTTTCGGGATGTGGTTTGCCGTCCTGGTCAATAGCCTATTAATGACATTGGTCTTTCTTATTTACCACAAAATTGCCCGAAAGATTAATTTTACCGGAGCAGCCATTTTCTTTATTTCCCTTTGGATGAGTTTTGAAAAAATGCATTTAAACTGGGAGTTCTCTTGGCCTTGGTTGAATCTGGGAAATGGATTTTCTGAATATTATTCGTGGATTCAATGGTACGAATACACCGGAACTTTTGGAGGAACGTTATGGGTATTGTTGGTCAACTTCAGCATTTATAAAAGCCTATTGTTATTTCTAAAATATAAAGACAAGACGATCATTTACCGAAGTATGTTAAGAAATGTGTTCTTGGTGGGTATTCCTATCGCAATTTCACTTTTTCTTTTTTATGCGGAAGAAGAACCCGACTCGAAAAAAATGGAAGTGCTTATCCTTCAACCCAATATTAATCCTTATACTGAAAAATACAACACCAACGATAAAAGCATCGGAAAATTACTGGTACAACTTTCTGAAGAAAAAATAACCGATTCCACCCAACTGGTGCTCGCCCCTGAAACCGTTTTTGCGGATGGAACAAAGCTCTCCCAATTCAAATATTCCGATGCTAATTATTACAGTAAAGAAATCATTGTAAAACACCCCACGGCTAATTTTTTAGGGGGAATTTCTTTTTTTGAGGTGATCAATGATGAAGCTGAAACCACTCCACAATCTAATTATTACAAAGAAGACGTTTGGTTTAACGATTATAATTCAGCTTATTTAATCAACAACTCCAAAACCGAACAACTCTATCACAAGTCCAAACTAGTAGTCGGGGTTGAAAATTTTCCTTATCAATCTACTTTAAAACCCATCTTAGGCGATGCCATGATTGACCTTGGTGGAACTGTAGCTATGAAGACCACGCAGCCTGACCGGGAGGTTTTTACCTTAAATTCGGGTGAGAAAGTAGCTCCTATTATTTGTTATGAATCGGTTTACGGAGCTTATGTAAGTGAATATGTAAAGAATGGAGCACAGTTATTAGCTATCATCACCAATGATGCTTGGTGGGGCAATACGCAGGGACATCAACAGCATTTAAGTTATGCTCGCCTCAGAGCCATTGAAACCCGAAAAAATGTAGTACGAAGCGCCAATACAGGAATTTCTGCCATTATCAATACTAAAGGAAAGCTTATTCAACAATTAGGCTATGAAAAGAGAGGAAGCCTTTTAGGGGAAGTCAGTTTAAATTCTACAAAAACCTTCTATGTGAACTACGGAGATTACTTGGCCCGAATTGCTCAATTTCTAGCTGTTGTGTATTTCCTTATTGCACTTACTAGAAGGAAAAGGCAAGTTTAGTTTTATTTTTTAACCACTGAATTTATCACAGATGAAAAGAAAGCTAGATAAGGTATACGGTTCGTAATGTACTGTAGTCAGCGGGAAGTTGGAAGTATGAAGCGGGAAGAAGTTATTAGTTAATATTTAATTGAAATTGGAGTTTGACTTTTGGGATTTGGAATTTCAGTATTCAGTATTCAGTATACAGTAGGAAGCGGGAAGTAGTGGTGAGAGGTTAGTGGGTAGAGGGAAGTTCAAGTTTACAAGTTACAGTATACAGTACGAAGTGGGAAACAGAAAGTTCAAATTTCGGAGACTGAGTGAAATCTTTGGAAAAGATTTTGTATCGAAGTTTCCATGTTGGTAGCATTTCGATACAAATTTTCCTTGAAAATTCATTCCATGTCCCAAATGCCTGCCTGCCGGCAGGCAGGCCTGTAAAACATTTATAGAAAACTCAGGTTTCAGTATTCCGGCTTTCATTTTAGATGACACCTCCTCCCCTTGGGGGAGCCTGCCTGCCGGCAGGCAGGGTCGGGAGGGGTTTTCTACTGCCCTCTAAAGAAAATAACCGTGCTCAGGGTTTTTAAAACAATACGAAGATCTAGAAAAGGATTTCTTCTTTTAATGTAATATAAATCGTACTGAAGTTTATGTAAACTATCTTCTACGGAAGAGCCGTAGCTAATACTTACTTGTGCCCAACCGGTGAGCCCCGGTTTAATCACGTGCCTAATTTCATAAAACGGAATTTCCTCAGCCAGTTCTTTCACAAATACCGGGCGTTCAGGACGTGGCCCAATCATACTCATCTCTCCTTTCAATACATTATAGAATTGAGGAACTTCATCCAAGCGGGTCTTTCGCAAAAACTTTCCGAATTTGGTAATTCTAGTATCGTTTGCCTGCGCCCACTGGGCTCCTTTCGACTCCGCATCGGTCACCATGGTTCTCAACTTTAAAATCTTAAACTCTTTTCCATGCCTTCCTACCCTCACTTGGGAATAAAACAACGGCCCTTTGTTGCCCAGCATATTTCCTACCAATACAAAAGGAACAAATAAGGAACCACTAAGAATACCGATGACGGCACAAGCAATATCCATCAAGCGATGAAAAAATAAATACAGTTTATTGTGATTACTTCTACTAAAAGGAAAATATTTATAGAAATCTTCCCGTAAATGATCCACAGGGATTTTACTGTTTAATTCTTCATAAACTTGCGTGTATTCCCGGATAGGAAAACCTACTTCCAATAAGTCTATTAATAGTTCATAGAGTTGCTTGTCTAATTTAGAACTGTACGCCGTAGAGACCACAATTTCCCCTACCATCTCCCTTTCTATAAAATCTTTTAGCTCTTCCAAGGCTAACTGAGGAATATCCTTGGCCGGGGGCGTGTTGGGGTTCGTATCTATATAAGCGCTGACCAAATAATGGGGATCGGCCGCTTGTAATTCTTGGGCTAATTGAGTAATATTTAAAGAGTCTCCTACGACAATCACCTTTTTATGAAAGCGGGGCGAAGAAATAAACCGAATATAAGCAAAACGCCACAGCGTTAAGCTTCCCAATAAGGTAAAATAAAAAACGACAATTTGAAACCGATTGGCAGGAAGATTAGGGGTATAAAAAGGAGTGAGCAGGTAGAATAACACCGTCATCGAACACGCTAAGGTAAGATTTTTAAAAACCTTCGTATAGTTATTCGTTTTTTGGAGGTTGTACAATTCAAAAATGGTACAGAAAATGGTGAGGTAAACCGCCAACACAATAATCCAGGCCCAATGGGCATCGGTCACTTTAAAATAATCAAAATCCAAAAAATGACTCACCAGCTGTAAGCCTCCCAAGACTAAAACTACATCTAAGATCCTGAGCAGTACCTTCCGCTCAGATATTTCAAAATGTATTCTAGATTTTTTAGCCATCCCCTTTAATTTTCAATTCGCTAAGATAGTTTTTTTCTTTTATTGCAACACCCTCTTCCATTTTTCTTTGACCACCTCCCAATCAAATTGCTCCACCTTTTTTCGGGCCTTGGCAGCTAATTGATAGGCACGCTCCGGGTGGGTTACTAAGATCTTAATTTCCCGGATAAAAGGAGCTACTTGCTCTTTCTCTACTAAAATCCCATCCTTTTCATGGGCAATTAAAAAAGGTAATCCTCCCACATTGGTAGAGATCACCGGTAAGCCCAAGGCCATGGCTTCTATCACGCTAATAGGGGTATTATCAAAATTGGTGGTATTGATAAATAGGTTATAATCTTTAGAAAGTTTTATCCACTCTTCTTTGGAAAGCTTTCCCGTAAATTTTACCGAAAGCTGTTTACGCTTTGCGAGTTGTTTACATTTTTCCAAACTGCCATCTTTATCCGGGCCTACCATGCATAATTCAGCTTGAGGAAAATCTTTTTTAATTTCTTCTAAAATCAGAATCGCCAATTGGGGGTTATAAATCTCACTAAACGAGCGTACCCATAAGAGTTTAGGGTATTCCAAACTTTTTAGCTGAAAAGAATAGTTTTTTAACTCAATGGTATTTTCAATGTAGGTAATATTCTCATAGCCTAAGTCCTGAAAAGTATTGACCAAGTACTTAGACAAACCTATGTTGGTGTGCGCATTTTTAAAAAGCTCATCACTTCTCCTTCTACTCTTCGTTATTCGATGAGGTAAATCCCCTCCTCGAAGAATACAGACGTAGGGAATAGAAAACCTTCGGGCTAGTTTTGCGCAAGTCACCGCATACCAAAAATTAAGCGTGCTATAGGTATCAATAAGTATATAATCTATCGTGTTCCACTCTTTAACAATAGTTGTCCACATCTCCAGTAAACGTAACACCTTATTTTTTTTACTGGACACCGCCTTCACTTCATACGACAAACCGCGTAGACGGGGAACCATAAAATCGATGCCGGTTGGGGTTTTTCCGTGTTTAGCCAACCGGTTGCCCAGATAAAGAATTTTCATGAGGTGGTTTCTTTTTTGTTTTTTTTCCATAGTGTAAACTTAAGAGGGAAAGCCCATACATATAGCCCGGTAAGGCAATTCGCATGGAAGAATGGGAGACCGTTAAAAACCAAAATATAAATAAGGGGAAAAAGTAAATGTTTTTTCTTCCTTGCAGTTTAGTTAATAAGGGGGAGCCTATTAAAATTAATAAAGCCACAATCCCAAATATGCCGTGTTCTGAAAACATCCGGCTAATTTCATTATGCGTAGGCAAATCGACCCCCAGGATTTCCCGGTGGTAATCATCTACCTTCCCCACTCCCACTCCAACCATGGGATGATCTAAAAAAGCTTGGTATTCAGCCAATAACAATTCCAGCCTCCCCGTGGTGATGCTTTCTTTTTCCCGGCCAATAGAGTCCTTATTTTCATAGCGATACCCCAACATGCCCCCGGTTTGCAGCAAGGTAAAAAACCAGATCCCGATGGTGATGCCCAAGGTGCCCAATAACTTCAGGGTGACCTTGGTTTTGGTTTTTATCCCGGTACGGGTATAGACAAAAAAGGTAAAGGCGGCCGCCATCAAGATCGCCACCAAGACGCCTCCCCGGGAAAAGGTTAACAAAGCGCGATAGGCCATGGCCACCAAAAAGAACATCATGAGCAGATGGATCCATTTATTTTTATAAGGAATCAAAAAACGCGTATATAAGATAAACACCCCCAAGCCCAGAACCGTGGAGACCTGATTTGGGCCATAGCCTCCGGAAAGGGCAGGATTGGAAGCCGCTGAAGTCGCAATATCGGCAATATCCCCGCCCGGAGTATATAAAAACACATAAATGGTCATCGCTATGATAGGATAGACCATATAATCTAAAATTTTCAATAAGTCTTTAAAACGGATCTTCCGTCCGTAGCAAAACAGCGCTCCAGCTATCAAGGCCATTGGCCCGCTTAAATTAAAAAGAATGGTTTGCCTGAATTTTTCTTCCAGGCCAATCACGTTAATGGTCACCAATATTCCCGGAATGAGCAATACAAAATAAAGCAAATAGGGATAGGACTTTTTTTGGAAGCCGCGGTAAAACATTCCCACGAGCATCAACAGGATCACCGCATACTTGCCGGTTTCATAAAACAGATAGCCCTTGGTCATTCTAAAAAACACCTCCGCTCCCGCGATATAAGCCGCCGCGGCCAGCACCGCCACTGTTTTGTTTTTGGTCTGTACAATTTGCCAGCCAAAATACAGCAAGACCAAAGGCACATAGGCCAGCATCAAGGGCCGGAATTTACTGGCCAGCACCCCCAGCCCCACGTGAAAGAGAATAGCCCACAACTGCTTACGATGTGAATGCCCTGCCTTTATACTATTTTTTTTAATGATGAATTAGGTTTTGCTTCTAACCGGCAACATACTATATTTTTTAGAGATAAGAAAAAGCTTTTGTTTAATTTTAGCAGAACACCTGTGAAGTTGAGATTATAGGATTCAAGTGAATAGTGGGTAGTGAGGAGTTGTACGTTGTACGTTTGTTTGTAGAGATTTCAGGATTCAGTGTTTAGTAGGCAGTATACAGTTTACAAGTTACAGGGTACAGTAGGTAAAAGCTAAGAGCTTCTAAAGTTGGAATTTGAGCTTTGTTCTTGGAATTTCAGTCTACAAGTTACAGTATGCAGTGTTCAGTGGACGAGAAGTACGAAGCGGGAAGCAGTTATTGATTAATATTAATGGGATTTGGAATTTAACTTTTGGAATTTGGGATTTGGTTCTTGGGATTTTAGGATACAAATTAAACGGCCATGCAGAACCTAGTCAAGCATATTTTGAATGTGAATATGATTTCAATTTCAGCTTCAAGTTCAACAGGTTCCTCAATACCTCAGATCATAGCTAGCCTAATAGCTTTGGAATTATTCCTTTCAGCATTTAATATTTGACCTGCCACCCCCTCTTGGGTAAGTCTGTCGAAGGATCCTAATTCATCAACTGTCCTCCTCCTTTCCAAGGAGGGATGACCTAAGGGTGGGATGGATGTTTTTCAAATTCGAGAATTTTAAATAATCTGAATTAGAAGCAAGAAAATTCGGAAGACGGAGTGAAATCTTTGCAAAAGATTTTGAACCGAAGTTTCCATGTTGGTAGCATTTTGTTTTTTTTTGGAAAATTCACTCCATTCCCAAAAATTTCTATATTGAACCCAGAGGTAATAAGCATCTTTTAAATCGAAAGTTCGATTTAAAGTTCAATTTCGGTTTCAAGTTCAACAGATTCCTTGATACCTCGGATGACACCTCCCCTTAGTGAGGCCAGGTGGGTATTTATAAAATCTCTGTTATGATGCGTTCATTATAATGTTCAAAGGTGAAATTTGCAGCTACTTGATAGGCTTGGGCAGCCTTCGCTTTCAACAAGTTCTTGTCCAACTCTTGCAGCTCCCTTAGAATATCAACTAGCTTTTCGGCGGTGGTAGGATTCACGATAAATCCGTTCGCAGAATGAATGTACTGTCCAATACTGGAAACATCGGATACTATAGGAATACAGCCATAGTTCATGGCCTCGGCGATCACCTTCGGGAAGCCCTCCGAAGCGGTACTCGGTAAAAGTAGGAAATGAGACTGTTTATAAATATCAAACACTTCCGTTCGGCTTAAAAACCCATGAAAACGGATGGGTAATTGTTGGCGGCTTACCTGTTTCTCATATTGCTTTCGTTTAGTACCATTCCCAATTAAATGCACTTCCCCTATCCCATCCGGTAAGTTTTTTATAGCAGCAAAAGCATCCAAAATTCGTTGTACGCCTTTTTCATCTTCCAGTCGCCCTACAAAGCAAAAGGTAAATCTAGGCCGGTAAGCTTTGCTTTCCATAAGATTCTTTCCCTCTTCCCTTTCCTGCAAAGTTAAACAAGGATTTTCAAAAGTTAGGCACTGTTTGGGTTGGTTAGGCCATTTTCCGTTAATGGTAACGGTACGGTCTTGGTTCATCAGCATTTTACGCTGTAAGGCATATCCCAGTGGGGGGTTCTCCTGCGCCCAATTGCCGGCATATTTAAACCAACCCTTTTTTTTCGTTCGGTTTAAATAAGGAATCAAATAGACCCCTATGCCTACCGGCGCCCGGAACTGAAACGCATCCACTTTACGAAGCACATTTTTTACAATTGCCAAGGTCTTCGGTAGGTTCGTCAACACGCTTAACTTACTGCCCAAGGTTTTTCCCCCGGAAGGTGGTAAAGGTACAAATTCAATATTATTTGAAGTATAAGGGATAGAACTGGGAGGCGGCTCTTCTTCATAAAAAAAAGCCACATGATAAATCTTATCAAACCGATCAATAAGATGATTGATTTCAGTGATGGTAGGGCCCCAACCAACGATTCCCCCGTCTTCCGTGCGGTAATGTTCCGTATGTGAAATAATGGCTAGCTTCATAACTAAATCTTTTCTGGACAAGGCAATTTCAATAGACGATCGATCAACCCTTATCCAAATCCCTTCATGGATGCAAGTATACTAATTATTATAATGGTATCCGAGGATTTGTGATTGGGAGACTAGAAGATTGTACGTAGATTAATTTTTTTAACTTCAAATAATTTTAAATTAAAATCTTTCGATGTAAGAAAATTTCGAAAACTGAGTGAAATCTTAGAGAAAGATTTTGTACCGAAGCTTCTTTTTTGGTAGCATTTAGATACCGACTTTCTTGGAAAATTCATTCCATGAACTAATTTGCCGGGAAAAAACTTTTATATCAAACTCAGGTCTAAATCAGAATCTTTCGCTATAAGAAAATTCCGGAGACTGAGTGAAATCTTTGCAAAAGATTTTGTATCGAAGTTTCCATTTTGGTGGCATTTCGATACAAATTTTTCTTAAAAATCCACTCAATGCCCAAAATGCTTGTAAAAAATAATCATATATTGCTTCCATTTAGGTATGTTGACCGTGAACCAACTTCAATTTCGGTTTCAATTTCAATTTCAGCTTCTCCTCCGCGACTGCTAACCCCTACTCATCACTTCAGCTTCTCCAACACTTCCAAATACTGTTGAATAATCTTATCCCACGTAAAATGTTGTGTCCACTCAATAGCATTTTTACTAAATTGAGGATAATTCCCTACAATAGTATCAATAGCATCAACAATTTCTTCTTTATTTTTATGATTGACTAATATCCCCGATTGTTGATGAGCAATGGCGTCTTCAATCCCACATCCCCTAGCTCCAATTCCCGGAACCCCCAGTGCATTTGCTTCGAGAATAGCGATTCCAAACCCTTCCACATCGCCTTCCGCCGTATGTTCACTCAGCATCATAAAAATAGTTGCTTGCTTTAATAGCTTAAGTTTCCCTTCTTCGGAAACTTTTCCGTGAAACACTACATGCTCCGCTACATTTAAATTTTCAGCTAAACCTATTAAGCTATCTTTCATTGTTGGTATTCCAACCATATGATACTTTACCTGCGGATATTTCTTTTTGATTTCCGGCAAGGCCTCAATGATGTTATGTTGACCTTTTCGCAGAGTCACATTCCCCACCGTCACTAAATTCAATTTAAAGTCTGGTGATAAAGTTCGAGGTTGACTAGCAAATTCAGATATTTCAAAGCCGTTGGGAATGACTGTAATTTTCAACTTTAAATGATTGATCAAACTTTTGGTATAATTTGACACTGCAACTAATTGATCAAAGCGTTGCAGACAAAAGTTGGTAAATCTTCGTTGAATTTTAGAAGGTAACAATACCTCACTCCCGTGCAAAACCGCCACGTATTTTTTATTTAGCAATAAACTTAGTAGCCCTCCTACCCAAATAGAAAATTTCCCGGAAAGCAAAACGATATCATTTTTTTTTGCCAGCTGAAAGGATTTGAAGATCCGATCAAGATAACTTAAGAAAATAAGCTTCTTTCGCGGAATACGAACGACTTCAAAATCCTGAGACATATCAAATCCTTGCTCTTCCTTTCCTTCCCCGGAACGTCGATCAGAAACGACCTGCACATCGATTCCATTGGCTTGAAACGAGCGTGCCAAATGCCAAGCATGGTTCCCAATCCCCCCCGGTTGCGGAGGAAACTCTGAAGTAATCAATAAAAATTTCTGATTAGATTCCAATATATTAATTTTACTTTAAAAATAAATTTTTATTTCGAGCTCGCAAGGAATTCTCTTATCGTCCTGAGCTTGTCGAAGGGCACCCCACTCACCCGCAACTGCTATCTGCCAACAAATTTCAAAATCATCCGCTCAGCACTAACTACTCATTACTTAATACTAATTACTCATTAAAGCCTCCCAATCCGATCCCCTTCTTTCAGTTTCTGACTTGATAATTCCCACGACTTCCATACTTGTATCAAAATGACCGGCAGCAAGAAAACCGATAAGATTGCCCCCAGCAATAGCATAGGCTTATTTTTCTTAAACTTATAGGGCATGATGGAAGGGGGAAGGGTTTTTAACAAGGCTAATTTAGCCTGATGATTACCATAGTATTTCCGAAATAAATAGAGCACACTAGGGATTGGCCGTGGGGCAAACCACTTTTGAGTTCGAAACGCATCCCAACTGCCCATTTCCCGGAGTCCACCGGAACCTACTTTAAGATGCAATCGTTTGGCATAGGGATTTGAAATATTTAAAAAGCCATGTAAATAGACCCGGAGACCAAATTCTCCATCGCCCATGCGTTGTTTTTCAAATTGCCGATCGAACAATCCGGTGGTTTTAAAAACTTCTTTTTTAATGAGTACATTACCGGTATCCAATTGATCAGAAACCCGAAAAAACGAATAATTTTGGGGCACTTCTGCTCCCGAGGTGGAGATAGACACCCCAGAGGAAACCTCGGCTTGAAAATAATCCAAAGTTTTTAAATGTTGGCTTATCCAATCAGGATCTACCCGACTATCATCATCATATAATAACACATATTCCCCCTTGGCCATTTTGATAGCCCGGTTTCGAGCTAACCAGAGGGCTTTTTCTTTTTGAGGAATGGCTTTTACCTCTAACTTCCAGCCTTTATAAAAATCTTTTTGAAAGGGCTCGGACTGATCTATCACAATCACCTCAAAATTCTGATAGTCTTGCTGCTCGAGATCTAAAAGTACATCCTTTAAATATTCATAGCGATTTAGGGTAGGGATAATAACACTTATGAAAGGCTTTTCTTCTAGCAGTGAAGATTGAAAAGAACTGTAGCCTGAGTAATTTATTGGATTTTGGAGATAATTACTTCGTTTAGCACTTCTTCCTTTTCTATAGGCCGAGAATTCTTGTAAGGGATTTTTAAAGCTAGCTAACCTCAGCAATAATACATAAATACACCAAACGGGATGAAAGTACTTATGGATAAAACGATATTCATCTTCGAGGGGAACCCTTTCAAAACTTTGATAGGTGGTTGCCTGCCCGATATAGCCTAACTGAAGGGCCTGCCAAGACAAATCGTATTCCCGAGCTTTCGGGGAACTAAACGCCATATCTTCCTTTAATTGCCTAAGAATAGATGGGGGAAGTTCTGTTACTTTAGGAAACACAGACCCCCTCTGCTTCCGTTGAAGGCTAAAATAATGCGTAGGTTGCAGGTATTTTAAAAATGTAAAAATCATTTAATAAGAAGATTTAAAAAATCCATCCAAGGTTAAGTGGTCTTTCCATAATTGCCGATTTTTTTTAGCTAACTCCAATAAGCCTTTTTGCGTCCGCTCTTGGTGAAACTTCACTAATTTTTCTCCTAGTTGATCGATCTCTTTTTGATCCACCCATACCACATGGTGTTTCCAATCTATTTTATTTGGTAAGGGCAAATAGCCATCGGTATGAACATACAAAGGGATTCTTCCCATCATTAAGGTTTCATAAAAACGAACCGAAAAATTACCCGCCCCGCGGACACATAACACATATTGCGAACTGTTGATATTTTGATAAAATTCTTGGGTAGTTTTATCCCTTTCTTCCGGCGTACTGACCCCTGCCCGGTATTTTTTACGAAGGATAAAATTAGTCCTAAGCTTCGGATGCCTTTCCAGTTGAGTTAATAAGTTCGCCCTAAGTTTTGTGGTAGCTACTACCGCTTGCGGTTCATGGGGATTTAATCCCACCAAGGACTTTATATTTCGATAGATAATTTTACTTTGCTCTTGGAGCGCTTTGCTCCAAGCAGCATCGGCCTGCCCACAAAAGCCTACGATAGGTCTTCTATTATCCGGAAAATCGGAAAAGTCTTCTTTTGAATATCCCTGAAAACGATCTTTAATAAACACCGGCATCCCCTCGTGTCCCCTTTGATTCCTAGACCCATAGCCATTCATCCGAAATACCTTTAAATTTTTAAATTCCGGTATTTTCACACCGTAATCCCCGGCATTCCAACTCCATACCCTCTTGCCTGCTTTTTCCGCTTCTTTTACCAATTTATAGGCCAAATGCAATTGATTAGTTTGTACATAATAATTCCAAGCCATAGGTAGGATCACCAGCTCGGCATCTGATAAATCATTTACAAACTGATAATCCTGTGCACTTACACCGTACATTTCTCGACGATTTTCATCGGTGAAATTTTCTTCTTTGATAAATGGCTTTAGAAGCGGAAAGACTTGAACGCGATAGTCTTTGTTATAGTGTTTAGGATAATAAATTTTCATTTTTTATAATAGAAGGATTTCATAATAGATTTTACTTTTTTTACGAAAAACATTTTCTTTGAATTTGATGCTTTATTAGCATGCGGAAATGAGGTTCTTGGAATATCCGTTCCTAAAAAAACACATAGTTTATCCCAATTAAATTCATTTAGGTTCAACTCTAAAAATTTATTATTGTTTTTAAAGTATGATCTTACATTTTGGTTATGGGCCAAATATTTATTTATATAAGTTTGTTTATTTGAAAATGGATCAAGAGTGCCATAAATAAATTGATGAAAAGGGATCGAAGAGGTCCCAAAATGCTTTTGCAAACTTTTTATCCAGCTATTTTGTTCCCTTACCGTTAAGATAAAATAGGCATTGGGGTATAATTGATAAAGCTCTTTGTAAATTATAAACCATGGGGTGTCTTGAACAGCATCATATTTCTCCAATAAGGGTTTTGCTTTTTCTATTAAAAAATTTTTAACTTCAGGCTCAGCATTGGAAGGCAGTGTATTAGCCTCTCGTAGACTACCACAGACTGAATACCCCAAAATTTGTAGAGCTTTCCCTAAAGAACTAGTTCCGGTTTTATGAAACCCAATCACAAAAACTTTTTGACTTCTTTTATACAAAAGCCTTCTAGGCAATCCTAAAAGAAAAGCTTCAGAAGCTTTCATACTATTAATCTCATTTCTATTAAGTTCAGGAAAAAGCATATGGCTTTTGTTTTTTGAATCGATGAATGATTATAATTCTAATTTTTATAAAAATCTACAAATTCTTGTTGTTGTTTTTCTAGTGTAAATGTTTGTCGAACCCTATCTATAGCATCCGTCCTTACGGGTTGCTTTCTTTCTTCTGAAAGCCGGCTTAAGGCTATAATTTTTTTGGCGAGTAATTCCGGCTGTAGTTTAGGCACGACCCAACCGGTTTGTTCGTCAAGAACATTCTCCGGTAAACCTTCGGCATCCGAAACAATACAAAGTTTCCCTAAGGCTTGTGCTTCAAGCACCGCATTGCAAAAACCTTCCTGAATACTATATTGAATATAAATTTCAGCAGCTTCTACTTCTTTTTTTACTTCTTCCCGAGAAAGTTTTCCTAAAAAACGAACTTGTTCTAAAAAACCAAACTCATAGGCGGCATAGGCAATACGTTCGTATTGATCTCCCTCTCCGATGATGGTATAGGTAAATTCATACCCCTGTTCTTTTACAATTTTTAAAGCTCGCATGGTTTCTTCAAAACCTTTTTTCCAATGCAGTCGACCTACCGAAATCAGTTTCAGCGGTGAAGAAGGTTCTTGAGGAATTTTCTGTTCCGGTTTAAAAAAGTTGATATCAATGGCCGGGGTAATCTTAACCACAGGAATTGTTGAGGGTAAACCTTCTTTAATCGCTAACTGATGTAAATCATTAGAAATCACATGCAATTGATCCAAGTACTCCCAAAGTTTTTGATAACAATTCGGATGTTTGATCGGATAAATCCCAATATCAAAACCTCTAAAACTAACCGCCATTTTAGCACCGATCACTTGAGCTAAGGATTCCCTGCCCAAGGCCATGGTGCCAAAGCCAAAATGTAGCCAGTCCAAATCTGCCTTTAGCAAAGGGGCGTTCAGGTATAGCTTCGTTATAAATTCTATTCGTCCGATATTGTTTTCTAAACGGTACCATTTGAATATTCTTTTCCCATACGGAAGAAGGCTTATACCTACTTTAAAAAAAGAAAGCATTAACAGCAAGGGATTTTTAGGTTTCCCGGGAAAGGTTTTTATTTCACATAATGAAAAATGATTAGGACTGGTTTGGCAAAATAAAGTCACCTCAAATCCATGAGCCTGTAAGCCTTGAATCTTAGCATTAAAAAAAGTTTCCGAATAGCCGGGAGGTTGCGCAAGTACCAATCCTATTTTCATGAACTAACTAATTTTTGGTATAAATTTTCATGTTCCTCTAGAAACTTTTTCATGGTAAAATTCTTGACACAATAGACCCGAAGTTCTTCTCCTAAGGCATTGCGCTCTTTTTTTGTTTTTTCCTTTAATGCTTTTATTTTGCCGGCTAGCATGTTCGCATTCGAAGCCTCAAATAACAATTCCGGAAAGTCTTTTAACACATAATTAATTCCGGAAATATCAGAACCTAACACCGGAGTCGCCATACACATGGCTTCTACCAACGCCATCGGCATGCCTTCTTTTCGGCCTTTATTTAAAGTAGGAATTATATATAGATCGCTATCCACCAAATAAGGTCGCACATCATTTTTTTTGCCCAAAAACTTAATTTGATTTTGTTTGCCCTTTGCTTCGATGGACTTCATCAAGTTTTGTGCATAATCGCTCCGCGTATCTCCAACAATTTTCACTTCAATTTCATTATCGTTTAAAAGTTCCACCGCTTCTATCAGTACTTCAATGCCTTTTACTTCCACTAAATTGGCCACACTTATAATTTGAAATTTATCCTTAGGCTTTTTCTCAAAATCCTTTGGGCTATAATAGTCCGTATCAATTCCTATCGGGATTAATTGTTGGGCTTTTTTTCGGGGAAAATAATTTACCATCTCATGATTAATCGTAACGATAAAATCACTTAAATAACTTTTTATTTTCCAATGTTTGTTCCCCCAGCTCATCGCTTTTTTGGTATAGACATACTTGGCCCCGCCCAATTTTGCCGCCAATACCTCCGTCCAATTACTGCTCCAATGCCACGAATGCACCACCTCAAATTGATGTTTTTTTATAAAGGAAGCTATTTTTTTAATCCTACCATACAAACTGAAATAGGGTCGGTAATGGGTGGTCATCGGCTGAATATAAATGGGAATCCCCAATTTCTCCACTTCTTTAAAAAATGCCCCTTGGGTATGTTCCACCGCAATGGCAGGTTCAAACCTGGAAGTATCCAAACCCTTTACCAGATCATATACTACCTTCCCGCTCCCGGCCGTATCAAAATTAGGAATAGTATATAAAATTTTAATTTTATTAGTGGGCATCTTTCAAATTTAATTTATGGTATTTAATAATATAATAAACATAGATTTTATAAACTACCTTTAAAGGGAACAATATAATTATATTTGAAAATATGTGAAAGAGAATTGGTTGAGGAATCTGATCTATTTGTTTAAATAATCTTTTTTTCAACTTAGATCTCTTTGTTAATCCTTTGGTCAAGTACAACATTTTAATTATTGAACCATAAACTTTTTTAGCTACTAATTTTTCGAAGTTTACTGGGACTGTATTTTTTATTACATAAGGAAGATGAGCATTCACTATTCTATCCCAATAGGTAAAAACTTTCTCTTCCACCTTATTTTGTTTAGATACAGTTGAATCTGAATGGCGAAAATATTGATGTACAATATCATCCAACTTAATTAAGTTATAATTTAAACCTAAACGAATATGAAATTCTGCATCTTCACCCAACATTAAATTTTCATTAAAGCTCTCTTCCTGCTGAAAGAGAATTTTTCTATGGATAAAAGCAGAAGGCCCAGGTATACTATTTAAATTCTTTGCCCATTTCATTCCCAAGCCTGGGGGCTCAATAATCTCAAAATTAGGAATATTTCTATTACTTTCCGATAAATCTAACTCCCTAACCCTGCGTGTTTCTCCAAATATACTATAGCAATCAGGGTAATCCCGCAAGATAGATATCATTTTCACGAGGGAGCCTGGCACAATATAATCATCCACATCAAAAAACTGTATTAAATCTCCCCTGCTATTTACTATGCCTTTATTTCTGGCCGAAGCTGCTCCTTGTTTTTCTTCTTTAAAAATCCTAATCCTCTGTTCATTAGCAGCTAAATTATTTAAAAGCTCTAATGAATTATCGGTTGAATTATTATCTACATATATAATCTCAAAATCAGTAAGGTTTTGATTCAAAATATTTTCATAAGATCTTTGTATAAATTTTGAACCATTATATATCGGAATAATAATACTTAGCATAAAAAGTTTTTTTTATTTGCTAGGGATAAAGTTAATAACATACTTACCGGATGGGAGTAATAGACCGCATCTTCGTGTTGAAATTGCGCATAGAACTTTTCCACGGTTTCCCGGGGAAGAAAGTCCTTGAACTTTTTATCAAAGAGATAACTTTCAAGGGGTGGTTCGTTTTCTTCACCCACAAACTGAAGTTCCCAATTGCGTTGAATCCATTTTTTATGTTGAAGTTGATGCAAGCCCGCTTGTAATTTCCGCCCCACTTTAAAAGGAAAGTTATAGGGCATGGTATTGTACCGGTAATTGTTTAAATTAAAAGGTCGGTGGTCTTCCCAAGTAATCTTGGCCACTTCCGGGTTCCTTTGTTGAATATAGGCAATCTGTAATTTGCGGTCGGCTAAGTATTCCTCGGGCACACTACAGATAAATTCACACATCCGGTTATCGTAATAGGGTAGCGTGATGGGGTGCGCATGGGCAAAGACCGAAAGATTGGTCGAAGTCCAACGCGGTGCCCAATACAACGATTTAAAGGCCCGCATTTTCGCCCCTACATGGGAAATATCGATCTTGGCCAAGAGGTTTTCAATCCTCTCTTCCATATAGGCTTCAAAATCGCCTTCCAACTGCCAATCCCGCCAAAGGGAGGTTCCCAATTCCAAGCCCCCTTTTTTAATAACTTTCTTCTTGACCAAGGCCACCAACTCTTTTTCGGTATAGGCTTCCGGAGCCCCCTTATCAAACAACACGTCGCCCCAATGCCCCAAGGAAAACACCCCTTCCATTTGTTGGAATTGAGGGAGGACGGCCATCTGCCGGGGATGGGTAAATTCAGAATAGCATTGATTAATCTCCGCCAGGTCTTCTACCACTCCCCATAAATAGCCTTTCGGAATCAAAAATTCTTCAAATGGAAAATCACAAGCTTTCGCGATTTTTCGGGCAATACCGCTTTCAGAATAGCCCCCGGTAAACGAATAACTGTAGGAAGTCACTTTTTTTCCCAAGTGCTTTAGCGCGACCGCCTGTGTACGACTGTCCAGCCCCCCCGAAATGGGGAGAATAGCTTGCTGCTCTCCGATCTGTTCATCGATAATCCTTTCGAAAAGCTCGGTAAAATCATTCAGGGCATCTTCAAAAGAATAGTTTTTTTTGGGCGAATAGTGCCAATCAAAATAGGGATAGCTGGAAACCAACTTTTGTTGGTCGTCCACTTCATTGCTGGTGGCCGGTTTTAATACTTTTTTGTCAATCCAATAGGTATCGGTATCCCAAAAGAACCCGGTCGCCGCGAATAAGCAAATCGCCCGGTAATCGAGGGATTTCTGTTGATTGGTATGGGCAAATTGCGCTTGCACCGGAATGATGGGGGTGGTTATATTTTTCACTAAAACTTTTTTGCCGGATTTTCCGCTAAAATCATAAAATTAAGGGAGCAAGGTATGAATTTTTGTTTTATTTAACTTTCATAATCTGAGAGAAAATTAAAGACCAAAAAATGGAAAAAAGAAAAAACAAATTCCAAACCGCTGAAGCCTTTGGCTTACTGAATACTGTATACTGTATACTGAAATTCCAAACTCCCAATCCTATTAACTAATCATCAATAACTTCTTCACGCTTCCTACTACCTACTGCCTACTACCTACTGCCTACTTCCTACTGAACACCAAAATTCCAAGAACCCAAACTCCAAAAGTCAAACTCTAAATCCCATTAACTATTAACTCTCTACTGTTTTGCCACTTTCTACTGTCCTCCTGAGCCCTTCGACTTTACTCAGGATAAACTTCAGTCGAAGAGTGTTTCTATTCTAATTTTTTACTATTTATTGCCTACTGAACTCACCGGCTCAAGAACTCACTACACGAACTGTTTATTCCGGAGTATTGAGAAATTTGTTGAAGTTGAAGTTGAAGTTGAAGTTGAAGTTGAAACCTAATAACTAGTAAGCTCAGTTCCATATAAAAGTTTTTTACAGGCCTGCCTGCCGGCAGGCAGGCATTTTGGGTCATTGAGTGAATTTTCAAGGAAAATTTGTATCGAAATGCTACCAAAATGGAAACTTCGATATAAAATCTTTTCCAAAGATTTCACTCAGTCTCCGAAATTTGAACTTCCTGCTTCCCACTCCCAACTACCTACCAACTGAACACTCCCCTTTCCCCCTAACAAATCATCAACTCACACCACTGCTTCTCGATACAATTTTTCTAGGCTGTCGCTCTGCTAAAAAATCGAAATGACGCTTTGTACTTCTCCCCTCACCACTAAAAAACTACTTCCAACTTCCTGGGTTTTCCCGATTAAACTCAAAGCTTTCCAAGAGCTCCAGACTGCCGTGCCATAAGTCTTTTTGCCCCAGAGGCTGTTCGTTTTGCGTTCGTGAAGCCCGTTATACTTTGAACGTAGACATGTAAACATATCAGAGCTGTGATAGCCTTGTACCATTGCCATCCTAGGTTTAATTTCTTGGTCGTTACTGCGTCCCTGCCTAAAATCTCAGGTGGCTTTTTTTGGTCCCTGTTGACTATAGTAATCGAGTTGGTACCGGACTACCTCTTGACCGTTCACACCCCTAAAGATTAGATTCTTTTTTTGCTACCATTTGATAATCTTTATTTAAATGTTCCCTATTTACTTCTATTAATTCATTATATATATTCATCATTCCCACGGGTGGGATTTGCCATGCCTCCATTCATGTATGGACTTTAGTAGAGATGCAGTGCTAGCGATATGGACTCACCTTACTCACACTATGGCGTTGCCTAGGGGAAAACTGCTATTGGCAGGCAGGCTCCCCATAGGGAAAGATTGATAGCTCAACTAAATCTGGAATATTGAAAAGCTAAATTCCAAATTCTAAAAAACCAAATTCATTAACTATTAACTGCTCCCCACTTCATGCATACTGTATTACTGTATACTGAATACTCCCCTCTCAAAAACTCAACTCCAGTTGTGGTTGGCTAGGTTTTAGAAACTCATTTATTTTATGTCCCGCAAAGTTCCTGTATAACTCTAAATGAGAATATATAAAAGCACCTTGTTTAAAATTGTGTCTGTATCGCTTTTTTTATTAAATAGTTTAAAGTCGTAGCTTTTAAAAGTGTACTTTTAGATAGAAACTTATTCAAGAATGGTAAATCATCTGAATAGCTTAGCCAAGCGGAAAAATTTTAATAAAGTAAGATGAAAAATTTCTTTATCTTTATTTCCATAATCTCAAAAGAATGAAAGATATTAATATCGAAGATTTAAAAGTTGCACAACGTAGAGCAAGCAAGGATTCTATTCGAGTTACCAAAGCCTTAGGTTTACCTTATTATACTGATATTAATAAATTTAAAGAAGATGAGCGTTATAAAAGTTTTTTGGAGAAAAAGCTTTTCATAGAAAATAACATATTAGTTTGCCAAGAAACAATCAACAGTTATGAAGCAGCGTTAGTGGCTACATTTTTTCGCGAAGAGTTACTAAAAAAACTGTATTTTCAGATCAGTACCAGCAAGATGAGATCTTCCCAAACTATCGCAGAATAATCGTTAGGGATTACTAACTACTTTATAAGGAATTAAAAGGAGTTGTATATATCCTAGTACCAAAGAACAATTAGAAAATGGACGCAGCTAACTAACTTCCTACTGAATACTGGCCCTCCCTCCTGAAATAAGCAAACTAAGAATGGTGGCTTTACAGAACGATAAGGAAGGGGAACATCGATTACGGAACTAGCTACGTAAACCGGACATTTTATCTTTTTATCTCTCACCGGAAGAACCGATCCTTAGGTGTGAAAACCACATGGAACCATATCCCCACCTCTCAACGTACTTGTAAGTTTTCGAAAAGAGCAATGCTGAATTTGTAGAGAACTTATGGCAGCGATGAACTTTTCTAAGCTTAATTTTTGGTAGTATTTAACACCATTGTATAAAGTTGTTCCATTCCCTTGATCATTTGTTCTTCATTAAATTGAAGTTCCACTTTTTTACGGGCTGCTTGCCGAATTTCCTCAATTTCTGAATGGGGTAAACTTATAAAGGCTTGTATTTGAGCGGCCAAAGCTTTCGAATCCCGTCGGGGAACGATCCACCCCTCTTTGTTATGGGTAATGAGTTCTTCTATTCCGCCACAATTAGTACTAATCACAGGCGTTCCTAATGCCATGGCTTCAACTGCCACATTAGGGATACCTTCTTCAATACTGGTTATTAATGAAATAGAGGCATTCCTTACTTTATGTTGTACTTCCTCAAAAGGTAGTTTTTCGGTAAGGCTTATAAACGATTCTAAGCCTAAAGAATTTATTAAATAAAGTAATTCTTCGTCTCCGGCAGCTCCAATAAGGGTATAGTGAAAATTAATATTTTCTTTTTTTAGAATAGCACAAGTCTGAATAGCCAATGAATAATCTTTAATCCAGTGACCTCTTCCTACTGAAATAAGCTCTAAGCGAGGTTGTCTGGTATAAGCAGCTAAGTCAGGAAATAGTTTTAAATCTAAGCCGGTATATACTACTTGATCGATTCCGGTAAAAGGGACTCCTATTTTTTTCCCTTGTTCGGAAATCGCTTCGGAAACCGAATGGAGCCCACTTAATTGGGGATAGATGTGTTGAAGATAGGCGAAATTTTTTTTATTTACAAAAGGACGGACATTGGTATGATAACCCCGCTGACTTAAAATAATAGGATATGCTTTATTTTTGAGGTAAGGTTCCAGCCACGGCAAGACCGAGTTCCACTGGGCGTGAATGACATCCGGCTGAATTTTTTGTAATACTTTTGCTAAATTTTTGCGTTGAAGTTCCTGTTTATTAAATTTTAAAAGATCTCTAAATGCCTGCCATCCGTGTAAAACTAAACTTGTGGTGAGCAATTCTAATTTATCTTGATTACTTCCTAAAGACACATAATGGACGCCCTCTACTGGACGAGGATTGTAGAGATTAAAACCTAAGACATACACTTGATGACCATTCAGGTCTAAACCTTTGATTAAGCGTCGAATAAAAGTAGTGGTTTGAAAAGTACCATCAAAAATGATTATTTTTAACTTTTGTTTACTCATAGCCCCTCTAACCTTTAATTAATTATTTATTTTTTACCCCCTAGTAAATATAACCAAGTTCTAAAACATTTATTACTTGTAAACTAAAGCCATAAATATTTATCTTTCTTAAGTTGATATAAATTGTTCTAGACTTATTTTATAGTCATATTTTAAGTAAACTGATGCTAGTTTCTTTTTTCATCAATAATTCAGTAATATTTTTTGATTCGATATTTACTTCCCAATAATTTTATATATTTATATATCTAAATTTCAATCATATTATTTTATAAACACCTAGTCCCTTTTCAATAGTACATTTTTTTGAGTAATGAAATTAGATTTAAAAGGAGTAAGTATTAAATACCTCTTTACCCTTTAGTCTTTTATAAAAATAAAACCATTTTCCAGAAATTTTTTTTGATGCTACTGCTAAATAAAAAAAATAAAATCTATTAGGAAATATTCTTCTAATTTCTACACTGAATTCTTTTGGTAAAGAAATCTTATTGCTATTCAAATAACTATTTGCACACTGTAAAAGCGAGAATCTATTAAATTTGGCATTATTGGCTATATTTTTTAAATCTAAGTAATTATACCAGTTAGAATTAAATAATGCTTCTAAATGTTTCTCATAATTAATATCTCTCTTCCCTTGAATAGAAGATGGTGTAAATCTTCGAAGAGTTAAAAATTCTTTTATGTAGGCTAATTTTGAGGTCTGTAATAACAATTTACAATTAAAATTATGTTCTTGTCCTGCTTTTAATATTTCATTAAATGATATTTTTTCAGCTATATTTCTTTTTAACATTAAATCTGGAGTGTGCCACCTAATATAATCTATTGCGTAACTCTCAAAACTCACTTGGGATTCCTCAAACTGATAATTGAAGAAACTATTATTTTTATGGTTGAAATATTTTGTTTTGCTAATTACAAAATCAACCTTTTTCGTCAATAAGGCATTTACTTTTTTTTCAATTTTTTTTTCTACCATTAGATCATCAGAATCAAACCACTGTATAAACTGCCCGTTACTCCTTTTAAAACCATAGTTTCGAGCACCATTGCCTCCCGGTAAATGTTCCTCAGGCCGGTGATAATATTGAATACGGCTATCTTTTTCTACATAGGCTTGCATTACCTCATCTGTATGATCACTACTTCCATCATCAACGACAATACATTCCCAATTTTCATAAGTTTGGGCTAATAGAGAGTCTAAAGTTTCCCCTATTAAATCCGCTCTATTATAGGTTGGGATGATGACAGAGACCAAGGGTGATTCTATCATATCTATAATTGTTTTTTTAACTTATTTCGAAAAAAATAACCTCTATTAAAATTTATTTCAAAAATGAGCATTAAAACGAAATAAAGTTTTCCACATTTAAAGTTAGAACTTAATTCAGAAAAAAACATTTTTTTTTGAGGAATAGGAAATGATTTTAATGCAAAACAAATTTTTATAATCCTAAACAGCAAAGATTTTGTAGTTTTCTTTGATAATCCATCCTTTATATCAATATAAGTTAACCAGCTTGCTAATAAATAGCTTTGCTGTTGTTTTATAGTATTTTTTCTTAATTCCGCTCGTTTAGATTCTTCGTGTTTCCTTCTGAGAGTTAAGTATTCGTCTATGAACTTACATTTAGTAGAGTGTATTACCAACTTTGAGAAAAAATTATATTCCTGTCCCGATTTCAGCAGCTCATTAAATTCAATTTTCTTTGCCAGTTTCGTCTTAATTAAGGTATCATATGTAAGCCAATTAATATTTTGCACTATATAATTATGCGCTGTGATATCAAATTGATCAAATCTATAATACTTTTCTAGAGAATCGTCGGTAGAATTTAAAAATTTTGTTTTCGTAATAATGTAATCTACTTTAAAATTTAAAATACCATTTATTTTAACTTCAACATGATTTTCTGTCATTATATCATCACTGTCAAAAAAAATAATATATTCACCTTTTGCTAATTGCAAACCATAATTCCGGGCACCATTACCTCCCGGTAAATGTTTATCAGGTCGATTATAATACTTAAAACGACTATCCTTTTTGCAGTACATTCTAATTACCTCATCAGTTTTATCACTACTACCATCGTCAATAATCAGACACTCCCATTTTAAATAAGTTTGGTTTAAAATAGAATCCAAAGTATCACCAATTAAGTGAGCTCGGTTATAGGTAGGGATAATTATCGAGATTAAAGAAGGACTTTCCATAATTATAAATAATGTTGTTTCTCAACATTTGAATTTTCACTTCTACTATTACTTAAAATTTCTTTATATTTATTCAATAAGTATAATTTATATCTTGAGTCTTTATATTTATTAATATTTAATTTCAAGATTGCTTTAAATTGAGAGGTTCTCAACTCAGAAATTATTTTTGAAAATTCTTTTTCAAAATTAGTTAGATTCAAATCTCCAAAGTCAATTTTAATCTTTCTTATATACTCTTCATAATATTCTTCAGTATACTTAATTATTTTTTTTTCTTCTCTATTTTCACGATCGTGAATCATTTTTGCAGAAGGTACTATACCTATTTTCACACCATGATATATAGCTCGTTGACAATAATTTCTATCTTCGCCGTAATGGAAAAAGATAGGATCAAAGCCACCAATAACCGATAAAGTCCTTTTAGATATCAACCAACCCGCTGCATTGACGAAAGGTATTTCATAAACAGATTTAATTTGGTTTTCATTGGAGTCAAAAATATAACTCTTATGAACACCATATTTCACCATATACATTACAAATTTATCGTCTAATCCTGTAAAACTATTTTTATAATGAAATGGACTAAGAATACCGAATTTTTTATTATTTGAATGTACTTTTAAAAGTCTTGGAATTGTATCAGAATTTAAATAAGCATCTTGATTCAATAGATAAACATAATCAGCTCCTTGCTTTATAGCATAGCTTATCCCTTTATTATTTGCTTGACCAAAACCTAAATTCCTATTCTCTTTAAATAGATTTATTTGAGGAAAATGCTCTTCGATATATTCAACCGTATTATCGGTAGAATTATTATCTACCACAATCACAGAATATTGATCGGGAATTGAAGTCAAACATTTGGGTAACCAATCCATTCCATTATAGGTTACTATGATTATAAATACGCTCTTCAAATTAAATTTTTTAGTTTAATTAAACCAGATTTATTTTCTTCAAAATTGTAATTTAATTTGTTAAGATCATTTGCGTAAATTTGCTGTACCAATTTTTTTCTAGAAGCCGTATAAAATAATGAATAATGATTATAACGTTTTTTATTTTTTTTTGAATGTTGAGTAAAAGGCGCAGAATAAGAAAGGATTTCATTTAGCTTATGAATATCTTGCTGTAGAGTTTCAAAACGACCAACAAAATCGATTTTAAAATCTCCTTCCATATCAAAAAAATCGGTTTGTTTTAACAAATGATCTCCTCTATAATCTTTATTAGTATTATCACGTAACACTTTTTCAAACTTTCCTGTTTTTTTTATATAATTCTTAAAAGTATCCTCAATTTTACGATCCTTCTTTATCCATAAGTAATCAGAATAAGCCCGATCATAAGGATTCCTAACGAAAGTAAATTTAAAGTAATCCTTCCAGTTTTCTTCAGAAATTAATTCTGTTTCTAGAAGTTCTTTGGTGGTAGCGTGTTGTAAATGAAGATTGCGTTTAGGGCACCATCCATACAATAACTCATAATTAGGCTTTCTCCAATCGACTGAAGGATTATCAAAATAATAATCTTTAATACTTGAACCAGCACATTTTGGGATATGAATAAAAATTATTTTATGCTTATGTGAAATCATACTTTATTAATTATCCAATCATGATTAGAAATAAAAAATCCCGTATTCTTTGAGTTTGGTAATTTTCCAGTATTGTAATAATCACCATTTGTAATTTCTAGCTTATCAAAATTATCATTTTGATATAGAATTTTCTTATTAGTTAAATCCATTAACTGAACTCCAATAATATACGAACCGGAAGTGATTTGATTTTTATAAATTTCACATTGAAATTCCATAGTTACATTTTGGGATATGTTTATATTTTTATTAACGTGATAAGTATTTAAAGTAGTTATTAACACTTCTTTAGAATTGAATATTTGCAATCTAGCATTCACATTAATTTTAAAATTAGAAGTATTTTTAACAAACAGATGAAGACTTCCTTTTTCACCTAATAAAAAACCTTTTGATTTATTACCAGTAAAATCCCTTATATAATAATCAATTATCGATATGCCATTAACATTTATTGGTAAATTAATATTATTTTCAATTTTATTCGATAAATAATAACTTATTGCCTGTTCTACATTGCCCTCGAATACAGAGGTCCCATTCTCTAACACTAGACACCTAGTACACAATTGCTGTACAGATTCCATATTATGACTTACAAATAAGACCGTTCTGCCTTCCCCTTGGGAAATATCCTGCATTTTCCCAATCGCTTTTTTTTGGAATTCGGCATCCCCAACGGCCAAGACTTCGTCAATCACCAAAATCTCCGGTTCTAAATGGGCCGCTACGGCAAAGGCCAAGCGTACCCGCATCCCACTACTATAGCGTTTGGTAGGAGTATCGACATACATGGCACAACCGGAAAACTCAATGATCTCGTCGATCTTATCATTCACCTCGGCTTTGGTCATTCCTAGAATAGCCCCATTCAAATAAATATTTTCACGCCCGGTTAGTTCCGGATGAAAGCCCGTCCCCACCTCTAACAAAGAAGCGATCCGTCCTTTAGTTTTGATACTCCCTGTCGTGGGCCCCGTTACGCGGGATAAAATTTTCAATAAAGTCGATTTCCCTGCACCATTTTTACCAATGATCCCGAGGACCTCTCCTTGCTTCACTTCAAAATTAATATCCCTTAGCGCCCAGACATATTCTTCAGAGGCCTTACTGCTGCGATCGTTGACCGCTCCTATTTTGGTATAAGGATCTTCTTTGCCCCGAATTTGATGCCAAAACCGGTTCAGGTCATGGGAGAGCGTTCCCGTGCCCACGACTCCCAACCGATATTGTTTCGATATTCCTTCTGCTTTTAAAATTACATCACTCATCAATCCTGCTGATTATTCGTTTTATTTTCTGTTTTATATTTTCTTATTAAAGAAAAAAAATTAGTGCTTCTCGATACAATTTTAGCTCTGCTATCGCTTCGCTAAAATCACTAATCACTGCGAAGTGACACTTCTTTCGTTTCAAGCTTGCCTGTTGCTAGACAGGGAGGAATCTGTTGAAGTTGAAATCGAAATTCAACAAAAAGATCCTTCGCTTCACTGTGTTATGTTTTGGATGACAGTTATTTTTTAATTATCTTTTTCAAATAACTTACTATTTACCTCTCAGCTTCTCGATACAATTGAACTCCACTTTATTCCTTTCAACCACTCGAAGAGACTAAAATTAAATTTCAATCTCAATAAACTTACCACTCATCACTCAGCCACTCACCTGTTACTCCCTTACACCGTATCAATAAAATTCTTCTCTGTCCGGTTAAAAATGATAAGACCGATCAGGAAAATCACGATAGAAAAGCCAAGGGCATAACCAAAGCCTCCCCAAGTAAAGCTTCCGAAGTCCAAGGTCATGTACCGAAAGCCTTCGATGATTTGAGTAATGGGATTATATTCAAAAGCCCAAGCAAAATCAGGTAATTTTTCTTTGGCCTTACTAAGCGGGAAGGGTACCGCGGAGATATACATGAGCAACTGTACCGCAAAGGAGACCAAGACCGTTAAATCCCTATACTTGGTGGTAAAGGCAGAAATCGTCATCCCTAAGCCCAAGCCCATTAGCGCCATCATCACTACATAAACCGGAAACAGCAGCAAGTTTCCATTGGGCTGTACCTCTTTTCCAATAGCTAGGTAGTAGACATAAAACCCTATAAAAATCAAGAGTTGGATCCCAAACTTTAATAAATTGGAAACCGTAATCGACAAGGGCATAACCGCCCGGGGAAAATACACCTTTCCGAAAATTTTGGCGTTTCCGGTAAAAATATTGGAAGTTTTAGTCAAACACTCTTTAAAATAATTCCAAGCCGTAATTCCTGCCAGGTTAAAGAGAAAACTGGGGATGCCCCCGGTGGCAATCCCTCCCACATTGTTAAAGACCAAGGTAAAAATGACCGAGGTAAATAAGGGCTGGATAAAAAACCAAAGCGGCCCCAAGATGGTTTGTTTATAAACGGTCACAATATCCCGCTTGACAAATAAAAACAACAAGTCGCGGTAGCGCCAAAGCTCTTGGAGGTTCAGGTCAATCAGTTTTTTATGTGGCGTGATTTCATACAGCCATTTTTCTTGTGTACTCATGAGTTTTGAAAAGTTTGCCAAGTTAACGCAAGGCCTTTACTTACGTCAAATAAAGGATCGTAATTTAACAAACGTTTGGCTTTTTCGATATTCGCCAAGGAATCCCGAACATCGCCTTGGCGGGGAGGGCCATAATTTGGGGCTATCTCTTTTCCGGAAGCTTCTTGTAAACTTGTCCATAATTGATTGAGACTGATGCGTTCCCCATAGGCCACATTAAACACCTCGCCTGCGGCTTCCTGTGGCGCAAATAAGGCCTTGACATTGGCCTGTACCGCGTTTTCCACATAGGTAAAATCCCGGGTCTGCTCTCCATCTCCATTGATGGTAGGCGCTTCTCCATCCTGTAAAGCCTTCATAAACAAGGGAATCACCGCGGCATAAGCGCCTTGAGGACTTTGCTTGGGACCAAAGACATTAAAATAACGTAAGCCAATCACTTCTACCCCATAAGTCTTCCCAAACACGTCAGCATACAATTCATTTACATATTTAGTGACCGCATAAGGCGAAAGCGGCTTGCCGATTTTTTCTTCCACTTTGGGTAAGCTTTTACTATCCCCATAGGTAGAACTGGAAGCCGCATAAACCATTCTTTTTACAGAAGGATTTTCCTTCAGAGCGACCAACATATTTAAAAAGCCACTGATATTGACTTCGTTGGAGGTAATGGGGTCGTTGATGGATCGGGGTACTGAACCTAAAGCCGCTTGATGGCTTACATAATCAATTCCTTTCAAAGCCGCTTGACAAGTGGTTAAATCCCGAATATCTCCCTCGATAAATTCAAAATTTTCATACGCCTCAAATTCTTGGAGATTGCTATAAAAACCGGTCGAAAGGTTATCCAATACCCATACTTTCTTCGCTTCGTACTTTAATAAATAAGCGACCAAGTTGGAACCGATAAAACCGGCCCCGCCGGTTACTAAAAAGGAATAATCCGCTAAATTGCTGGAATGGTATTTATTTTCAAACATCATAAACGTGCATCTATTTTTTCGATCGGCAAATACGACTTGACATCAAAGACGACCGAATTCTTATTTTTTAAGGAATTCAACTCTAAATTTAAAAACTCTTGATGGGCCACGCTTAAAACAATCGCATCATATTGATGCTTGAGGTCAGAACAGTCTTCTAGTAAAGAAAAACCAAAAAGCTCTTTGACTTCCTCCGGATTGGCCCAAGGATCACAGACATCCACCTCCAGATTATATTCTTTTAAACTATTGATCACATCAATGGCTTTGGTATTCCGGATATCGGGACAATTTTCCTTAAAGGTAATGCCCAAGACCAGGGCTTTTCCATGCTTGATCTTGGCTTCTTTTTGCACCATCAGTTTTATGACTTCCTGGGCTACATACTGCCCCATCCCATCATTCATCCGTCGTCCCGCCAAAATAATCTCCGGGTTATAGCCCACCCGTAAAGCCTTTTGCGCTAGGTAATAGGGATCGACCCCAATGCAATGCCCGCCTACCAAGCCGGGTGTAAACTTGATAAAGTTCCATTTGGTCGCCGCGGCTTCCAAGACCGCATGGGTATCGATATTTAACAATCGAAAAATCTTAGAAAGTTCATTCACAAAAGCGATATTGATGTCCCGTTGGGAGTTTTCAATCACCTTCGCCGCTTCCGCCACTTTAATGGAGGGGGCCAAATGGGTACCTGCGGTAATGACCGAGCGATAGACTTGGTCGATAAACTGCGCTTGTTCCGGCGTGGAACCCGAAGTGACCTTTAAAATTTGCTTGACCGTATGTTGTTTATCCCCGGGATTGATACGTTCGGGCGAATAGCCCACATAAAAATCTTGATTAAAGCTCAATCCGGAAACGGCTTCCAAAATGGGTACACAGACTTCTTCGGTCACCCCGGGATAGACCGTCGATTCATAGACCACTACATCTCCTTTTTTTAAATACTTGCCTAGGCTTTCACTGGCCTTTTCCAAGGGGGTAAGCACCGGGTTATGGTTTTCATCGGTGGGCGTAGGAACGGTCACCACATAAAAATTGACTTCCCGTAAAGCTTCCGGCTGCGCACTGATGCGTAAGCCTTCCTCTTTTTGAAGAACCTCCTGTAACTCCTCATCCGCCACTTCTAAGGTGGCATCTTTGCCCGTATTCAATTCGGCTACCCGTTTTTGATTGATATCAAAGCCCAGGGTGGGGTATTGCTCCGCAAAGGCCACCGCTAAGGGCAAGCCTACATAGCCCAAACCAATCACCCCTATTTTTACCTCTTGAAGTGTTTTCATTTCTTGTTATTTCTTTTTTTTAATAAACGTGCTATCCACGTACGTTTTGGTTCCTCTTCATGATAACCATTCCCATAGGCTCCGTAGCCATAGCCATAATCGTAGCCATAGCCATACTTGGCTTTTTGTTGGAAATAATTAAGGACCAAACTGATATTTTTTACTTCGCCCTGCCCGTATTTTTCATTGATCACCTTCAGCATGCCCTCCTTGGTATAGTTTTGCCGGACCATATACAAGGTAGCATCGGCATAGCGGGTGAGGTTCAAGGCATCGGCTACCAAGCCTACTGGTGGGGTATCCATAATGATGCAATCATAGACCTGTTTCAATTCCCGCATCAAGACTTCCATGCGTTCGCTCATCAAGAGTTCGGAAGGATTGGGTGGCACCGCCCCGGCGGTAATGACGTCTAAATTTTGGTAATTCGTCGGCTGAATCACCTCCGCTAATGCTTTACGTTCTACCAAATAATCCACCACTCCTTCTGAATTACTGATTTCAAAATCTTTAAAGATTTTAGGTTTCCGAAGATCCAAGCCCAATAAGATGGTTTTCTTCCCGCTAATGGCAAAAACCGAAGCCAGGTTCATGGAACAAAAGGTTTTCCCTTCCCCACTTACCGAAGAGGTAATTAAAACCGTTTTGCTGCCTTCGATTCCCTTTTTCCGGTAAATAAACTGTAAACTCGTACGTAAACCCCGAAAACTTTCCGCGATGGAAGATTTAGGCCGGTTATAAATCACCAAATTGCTTTTTTGACGGCTTTTACCGATGATCCCTAAGACAGGAATGGAAGACAAACGTTCCAAATCTTTGGGCGTATTGATTTTATTATCGAGAAAGACCAAGAGAAAGACAAAGACCAAAGGGATACTCAGTCCAAAGATAATGGCCAAGACATAGTTTAAACCTGTATTCGGGCCTATTTTCCCACCGCCGGTATCTTTGGCCCGATCGATCACCTGCACATCACTGACATTAGCGGCCTTGACCAAGCCGGCTTCGTTCCGTTTGCTCAAAAACAACTGGTAGGTTTGTTCACTAATATCGTAGCGGCGTTGAATATTTAATAAATCCTGTTGCTCTTTGGGCAAACTCCCGGCTTCCCCTTCCAATTGCGCGATTTCTTGTCGGATTTGCCCCAATTGGCGTTGCAGTATTTTTTTGGAACTCTCAATATTTTCCAAGAGTACCGTTTTAGTGGCATCGATCTGCCGGTCGATATCGGCATAAGCCGGAAAATCTTCCTTGACCGAATATTGATACGAACTGCGTTGTTCAGAAAGGGCGATGATCTTCGATACCCCATTAGTAATATTCGATTCTCCAATACCTGACACAGAAGGGGCCGGAACATTGGTATAATCGGATCGTGAACGTAAATATTCTTCCAACATCTGGTAATAATCCAATTGTCGTTGCAACTTCCTTTCTTCTGCATCGAAGTTATTTAGTTTATTTTTTAAACTAGAACTTTCTGCTGTCAGATCTAAAATTTGATTTTCCCGCATAAATTTGTTCATCTCCTCTTCCACCCCTTCCAGCTCCCGGGCTTTTTCCGCCAAACTGCTATCGATAAAACGGATGGTCTTGGTCGCGAAGAGGTTTTTCCGGTTCAGCATATCCCGACTCAACACCCGGGCAGTTGCATTTAAATAATCCACAATCTTTTGCTTGTTATTGTCCGCGAAAGAAAGTTCCAAGACCGACGAATTTTTTCCTTGAGTATTCACGGAAATGTCCTGATACTTATTGACCACTGAATGAAAATTCAGAAATTGAATATAAAATACCTCTCCGATTTGTGGGGGACGCATGGCCGGCATCACTTGACCTGAAAAGAAGGGCAAGTCAATGGCCTCGCCCAATTGATAGTTTTTCTTTAATTGCTTGGGAAGAGGTACCTGATAGGTGGATTGATCGGCATAGACCATGGCCTGTCGGGCACCCGGGGCTTCCTCAAAGTCTAAAAAAAGTTCAAAATGCTGCTCATCCAAAAAACGAATCCCGATAGGGGTCTGTAAGACCTGTCCCTTTAAGCTATCGATCGCTACTTTAAATGGAGTTTGCCCATAGACATCTACTTTTTGGTATTCTCCCTCTTGTAAGTATTGGATATAAAATTGAAGGTCTTCCACCACCTTTTCGTTATGCGAACGGGTTTGTAGGGTAGTGACCGCCGTATTCACCTTATCGGAAATGCCCCCCCAATTAAAGGTTAAACTGGTATTGGAGGTAAAAAAAGGATTTTGATCATCTTTAATACTGATCAAAGAACTTAACTTATAGACGGGCAATTTACGGACATTGATGTAATAGGCAATACCCAAACCCATCAGTACACTCATCACCAACAGGTACCAATAACTGAGGATGCGTAATAAAAAGCCTTTAAAATCAAAGCTCAGGCCCGGGTCTTGTTTATCAAATTCTTCTTCCATTATTGATTAATTCTAATTGATAATAAGACTAAGGTAGAAATCATACTTATAACTGCGGCTATAGTTGTAAAGGTTCCTAAGCCGGTTTCGCCGGTCCCTAAAGATTTTTGGGGTAAGGGTTTGACCATAATTAAATCGTTGGGTTGGATGTAGTAATACGGGGATTGCACCGCATCGATGTCGGTCAAATCGATATGATGCACTTTATGGCCCCCGGGGTATTGGCGTAAGATCATCACATCGGTGCGATCGCCGGTCATTTCGATATCGCCCGCATTCGCGATGGCTTCCATAATGCTCACTTCGTCTTTATAAATAATCTGGCTGCCGGCCCCAATTTCCCCAATGGTGGTATAGCGGATCCCCGCCAATTTGACCGTCACAAAAATATTGGCTTCTTCCCGAAAATAATCTTTTAATAACTTGGCTTCAATTTTTTTCCGGATTTCTTCCGTGGTAAAGCCCAAAACATTCATTTCCCCTAGGGTAGGAATACGTACATTTCCGTGGGGATCTACCCGAAAACCATCGTAATACAAGCGTTCTTCACCGGTCGCATTGGGGTTACCTTCGTCAATGGGGTTAAACATGCCCACCAATTCCTGGTCCAAGGCTTTGATCCGGATACTTAACAAATCGTTCACCTGTACCCGATAAGGTTTTTGTACCCGCTGTACGGCGATCAAGCTATCTAATTGTTGTTCGTGTTGTTGCAGGTAGGTAAGCTTCTCAGTACTAATACAGGAACTACAAGCTATGATCAACAACAGCAATACGAACAGACAATTATTTTTCATCGATTAATTTCTCTAAAAATGAGCAACAAATATAGTTTTTCAATACTAATAAAAAAACTTCCCTCTCCATAAGTCAACTATTTATCTTTATTTTGTAAAAAAATTAAGAAATTGAATTACGCATCCATTGAACATATTTCCAAAGCCTATGGCGAACGGATCATCTTCCAAGACCTTTCCTTTGGCATTAATGCCGGGCAAAAGATAGGACTTATCGCCAAGAACGGCACGGGCAAAACCTCCCTGCTCCAACTTTTATCCGGTCAAGACCGTCCTGACGAGGGTGAAATAAATTATCGAAATCATATCAAAATTTCCTTTCTCTCGCAAGCACCCGACCTTAACGAAAATTTAACGGTAGAAGAAACCATCTTCGCTTCGGACAATGAGGTATTAAACATCATCAAGCAATACGAAAAAGCCTTACAGCATCCTGAAGATACGGAACGCATGCAAAAGGCTTTTGACTTGATGGAAGCCAAACAGGCCTGGGATTTTGAAACTACCTATAAACAAATCCTTTCCAAATTAAAGTTAGAAAAACTGGACCAAAAAGTCAAGTTATTGTCCGGTGGACAGCAAAAGCGTTTGGCCTTGGCCACCCGCTTACTGGATCATCCAGACCTGCTGATCTTAGATGAACCTACCAACCACCTGGACCTGGAAATGATTGAGTGGTTGGAAGAATTTTTTACCAAGGAAGACCTTACCTTATTGATGGTCACGCACGACCGCTATTTTTTAGAACGGGTGTGCAACGAAATTTTAGAACTGGAAGACGGCGTGCTTTATAGTTATAAAGGAAACTATAGTTATTATTTAGATAAAAAAGAGGCCCGGGTGGAAATTGAAAAAACCAATACCGAAAAGGCGCAACAGCTTTATAAAAAAGAATTGGATTGGATGCGGCGCCAACCCAAAGCCCGTACCTCCAAATCGAAATCGCGAATTGACGATTTTACGGAAATAAAAGCGAAAGCTTCCCAACGTAGGAAAGAACACGAAGTACAGCTGGAAATTAATATGGAACGCCTGGGCAATAAAATCGTGGAACTCCACCATATTTCCAAAAGCTTTGAAGATAAAGTTTTGTTGGATAAGTTGAACTATAATTTTCAACCCGGGGAGCGCTTAGGAATCATTGGAAAAAATGGGACGGGGAAATCTACTTTTTTAAATATCCTTACCGGCCATCTACCTCCGGATCACGGGAAACTGGTGATGGGGGAAACGGTAAAATTTGGCTATTACACCCAACAAGGAATTCCCGTCAAGGAGGTGCAAAAGGTAATTGACGTCATCCGTGAATTTGGGGACTATATTCCGCTAAAAAAAGGAAGGCAAATTTCGGCACAACAACTCTTGGAGCGCTTCTTATTTGACCGTAAGAAGCAATACGATTATGTGGAGAAATTAAGTGGGGGCGAACGCAAAAGACTGTATTTATGCACGGTGCTTATTCAAAACCCTAATTTTCTTATCCTGGATGAACCGACTAACGATTTAGACATTGTTACCCTTAATGTGTTAGAAAATTTCTTATTGGATTTTCCGGGATGCCTGATCGTGGTTTCCCACGACCGGTATTTTATGGATAAAATTGTAGACCACCTTTTTGTCTTCCGCGGGAATGGAGTGATAGAAGATTTTCCCGGCAATTATTCCGATTTTAGGGCTTATGATAAAAGCAAACCGGCGGAAGCCGGCCCTACTGAAAAAAAAGAAAGCAAAGCCAAAAAGGATTGGAAGTCTTCGAACGGCGACCATAAATTATCTTATAACGAACAGAAAGAATATAAGCGACTGGAAAAAGAGATTGCGCAACTGGAAAAAAAGAAAGAAAACGTGCAACAAGAATTTCTCGCAGAACTTTCGGAGGAAGAAATCAATAAAAAATCACAATACCTCCAAGGCATCATGGATGAGATCGACCTAAAAACCGAACGCTGGTTTGAACTTTCAGCGAAGATGGAGTAAAAGACGTCGAGCGGTGTCGGAAAGTTGGGATTATATACAGTGGTCAGTAGGCAGTGGGGAGGAAGTTGGGAGCGGGGAGCAGGAAGTTTAAATTTCGGAGACGGAGTAAAATCTTTGGAAAAAATTTTGTACCGAAGTTTCCATGTGGGTAGCATTGTGATACAAATTTAACTTGTAAGTATTCATTTAACTATTATCCAGCGTACCACACAGGGAAGCGAAGGATCTTCCTGTTGGAAGTTCGATTTCAATTTCAACTTCCACAGATTTCTCGATACCTTGGAATGACAAGTAAGCGAGTGGTTAGTTGGGAGCAGGAAGTAGTGGTGAGAGGTTAGTGGAGAGAGGGTAGTATACAGTTTACAAGTTACAGTATACAGTACGAAGTGAGAAGCAGGAAGTTCAAATTTCGGGGACTGAGTGAAATCTTTGCAAAAGATTTTGTATCGAAGTTTCCATGGGGGTAGCATTGCGATACAAATTTAACTTGTAAGTATTCATTTAACTATCATCCAGCGTACCATACAGGGAAGCGAAGGATCTTCCTGTTGGAAGTTTGATTTCAATTTCAACTTCCACAGATTTCTCGATACCTTGGAATGACAAGTAAGCGAATGGTTAGTTGGGAGCAGGAAGTAGTGGTGAGAGGGTAGTATACAGTGTACAAGTTACAGTATACAGTACGAAGTGGGAAGCAAGAAGTTCAAATTTCGGAGACTGAGTGAAATCTTTGCAAAAGATTTTGTATCTAAGTTTCTATTTTGGTAGTATTTCGATACAAATTTTACTTAAAAATTCACTCCATGATCCAAAATGCCTGTAAAAAACTTTTATATAGAACTCAGTTTACTGGTGATTGGAGGTTAGATTTTGTTGCTTGGATTTGTCAGTCTACCATAAGTGGAAAGCTGGAAGCTCGAAGTAGTGACTAGCTCATGGGTTTCGGAATTTGGTGTTTCAATTTTCCATTAAAGAGTAGTCTTTAAGTCATCCCTAGATAAAAATTAGATCAGGGCTATTTAAAGCATAAACTATCAGAAAAATAGAGTGTTTAATTATTCCATTTGATAATTGATAAAACTTTGTTTATCTCTCTCTCTTAACAAACCATTTTTCAGCAATAGATCTACCCAACTCGAAAACTTCTCAGCACCCAAATAATTTAAATGTCCTAGATCTCCATATTCGGAATTTTTCAAAGGAAAATTTACAAAATCTAAAAACTCTACGTCATTGAATTCTTCATGTAAAATATATTGAAAAGCAATTTCATTCTTCATTGTTCTATTTCTAGGGTGTTGAGGAGAACGAATTAAGTAAACTTTTCTATGATTCTTTTCACAAAACTCAATGATCTTTCTCAAATAGGATAAATCCAATTTTGAAAAAGGAAAGGAGTTAATTGCTTTTTCCTTTAAATTTTTTCTTTCTCCAATATTATTGAGTAATGAATCTGTCTTAAACCTTTTCAGGTAAAGATAACCTCCAAATTCATCAATAAAATTAAAGTCACTCTCAAAGATTCGCAATATTTGCTTTTTTTTTGATTGAGATAATGCATTTAAGTAAGCTGTAATATTATTTTTTAATAAAATTTCTTGTTGCTTTTTTTCTAAAAATGCATCTAACTTAGGATAGCGATAATTAATATTTTTGTCATTAAAAATTAATGAATCTCTACTTTTATAAATATTGTTATTAGTAAATTCTACAAAAACATTTTCTATTGACTCATTATTTAAAATTATTTTTTTTGTTTTAACATAAGTATAAAAATAAGTTTCTCCGGAATTTGAAAAATTATTGAAATCCTGAATCAAAGAATCATTAAAAGCACATTCTGGATGTGAGTGTCCAACCACTATGGATTTAGGTTGTTTTTCCATTTTAAATTTCGATCTTGATCTCGTATAACTATTTAAAGCAAAATTAATTACTACGGTTACCAGTAGAGATGTTACTAAAAAGACAACTATTTTTAATATGAATTTTTTCATTATCACTTAAAATTGAAAATAAATAAACTCCTGTTCTTGACCTCCAAAAATAAATATCAGGTAACATAACACGAAGTAAAATAAATAGTGAAATCTATACTTTGAATATATCAATAGATTTTCAATTGCAAATTGATTCCTTCTCCCTAACCACTCAATAACTACTACTAATAATAGTAAGCTCATAAGATAACTAGGTCGAATGTCAGGAATAGAAAATAAATCCTTACTAAAGATATGATAAATATAATTAAACGCATGCTGCAAATTCTCCGCCCTAAAAAAGATCCAGGCAAAAACAGTCAGTACAAATGTTGCTCCTATCTGTAAAAGCTCTTTAAAGGAGGGCAATCTTCGATCATAAGCGACGACCTCTAAATGATTTCGATTATTTCCTCTCAATAACAAGGGTAAAAAGTACAACGCATTTAAAGCCCCCCAGACTATAAAAGTCCAATTGGCCCCATGCCAAAACCCACTGACCAAAAAGATAATAAAAGTGTTCCTAACCTTCATCCAAGTGCCCCCACGGCTTCCTCCTAACGGGATATACAGATAGTCCCGGAACCAAGTGGAAAGGGAAATGTGCCAGCGACGCCAAAATTCGGCAATATCCCTAGAGAAATAAGGGTAAGCGAAGTTCCGCATCAAATCAAAACCAAACAGACGGGAAGTTCCAATGGCAATATCTGAATAACCCGAAAAATCTCCATAAATCTGAAAGGTAAAAAATACCGCCCCCAAGATTAAGGTACTCCCACTGTAATCTTCATAATTGTTAAATATTTGATTGGCAAACTGCGCACAATTATCGGCGATGACCACTTTTTTAAATAGCCCCCATAAAATCTGTCGCATTCCATTGACTGCCAAACCATAATCAAACTTCCGCTTCCTGTAAAACTGTGGTAACAAATGGGTAGCCCGTTCAATAGGCCCGGCGACCAATTGCGGAAAGAAACTCACAAAAGCCGTAAATGCTATAAAATCTTTCGTAGGGGTTAACTTTTCCCGATATACATCAATGGTATAACTGAGGGTTTGAAAGGTATAAAAACTAATCCCTACCGGAAGGACTATTTCCAAGCCCCGAAATTTTAACTCCTGACCAAAGAAGGAAAAGGCATTCACAAAATTCTCTAAAAAGAAGTTGGAATATTTAAAATAACCCAAAAACCCTAAATTCACCAATATACTGATCCACAGGAAAAGTTTTCTTTTCTGGTGGGAGTCATTTCGTTCAATAAGGATTCCCATGGTATAATCGACCACCGTGCTAAAAAGGATTAAAAACAAAAATCGCCAGTCCCACATCCCATAAAACACGTAGCTGGCCACCGCTATTAACAAGTTTTGTAGTTTTAGTTGCACCTTTAGCAGCCAATACAGGGTAAACACGATGGGCAGGAAGATGGCAAAATCGATGGAATTAAACAGCATGGAAGTCTTAGAATATCTTTAAACTTCAAATCTAAAAATTTAATTGAAAGTTTTTAGTTTTCTTTTTTAAAATTAGCGCTTGCCTAAAAAGTGTTCTGAGTTCGTGGGCAGTGTTCTATAGTTGGGAGCGGAAAGCGATTATTGTTTAATGACCTGAATTCGATTAAGAAAATTTGGGAGACTGAGTGAAATCTTTGGAAAAGATTTTGTATCGAAGTTTCCATTTTGGTAGCATTTCGATACAAATTTTCCTTGAAAATTTACTCAATGATCCAAAATGCCTGTAAAAAACTTTTATATGGAACTCAGGTTAATTGTTTTTGATGCTTGGATTATGGGATCTATTTAAAAAAACTAACAAATTAGAAAGAAACTTATATTTTTGAACAGTCAATTAGTACTAACAAACTATGAAATTTCAAGATCCTCCTTTCCTCCTACCTCATTCCTATTTCCTATCCCCTAAACCCTAAACTATGTGGTTTCAACTTATATCTTATATCAAATTTTTATTTTCTTCCCGAAATCAGCATGGGGTACATTCCCCATTTGTATACAAATTGGTAACCCAGTGTTTCTATGATAAAGAAAATAAAAAAGCTTACCAAAAAATAGCTGATTACAGAAAAGAGCTTTTTCGGAATAAAAACACCATTCAAGTAAAAGATTTTGGAAATGGCTCCCGAGTCTTTAAATCTAATGAACGTAAAATTGCAGCTATTGCCAAGAATGCAGGTATTTCTTGGAAACGCAGTAAATTACTTTACCGAATTACCGCTTATCTAAATATTGAGAATAGTATAGAACTGGGAACCTCCGTAGGTTTAGCCACTGCCAGTCTAGCGAGTTATCCAAAAAATAAAATCCTTACTATAGAAGCTTGCCCTAACACTGCTACGGTAGCTAAAAATTATTTGCAAGACCACGGATTTAAAAATGTAAAAATCGAGGTGCACAAGTTTGAAGAAATTATCCCTCAACTTCAACAAAAATATGACTTGGCTTATATTGATGGCAACCACAGTTACGAAGCTACCTTAAAAAATTTTGAACTGCTTTTGCCCCGAAAACACAATAATTCTGTATTCATTTTTGACGATATCTATTGGTCTCCTGAAATGCAAAAAGCTTGGAAAGAAATACAACAACATCCAGACGTTAGGGTGACCATTGATACGTTTCATTGGGGATTGGTCTTTTTTAGAAAAGAGCAAACCAAAGAACATTTTAAGATTAGAGTGTAGTGAATGAATGGGTGAGCCGCAGTTGAACCTGAACTTGAAGTTGAACTCGAAACCAAAGTCTAGATGGTAGGTTCTAGTTTAGCATGGGTTATGCGGAAGCGCTTAGTGAGCAGGAGGAATAAAGCTGGGAGTAAAAGCGAAAAGCTGTTATTGGTCAATGGTTAATAGTTCTTGGGATTAGTTGTTGAGTGTTTGATTGAGAGAACGTTTTGATAACTTATGCACGAATAGAAGTATCCCGGCCTATCGAGGAAAATATTGAAAATCAAGGTGGCAGCGAAGAAAAATAGATAAAAAGCTGCCTGCCCGTATTCTAAGGTTTGTCCAAATTTTTATGCTGCAAATTTAAAGGTTTCCACATAGGGTGTTTGCCTTTTGGCCACAGCAAAAATTCTGCTAACAATTTTGTTTCTAATGATGTTGAGTGT
>NZ_RXOM01000053.1 GCF_008692195.1 Salegentibacter sp. R32 | reverse complement strand
TAAGACTAAAACGAACTTTTAAGGTATTAATACAAAAGCAAACAAAAATTAATGCAAATTTTGGCTTTACCCCTAATTTCAATTATTTTTAAAAACAAATTAGGTAGTTTTGGGACAGACTGCCGTTAGCCACAATTTGTGAAAAAAATCGAACTAAATAAAAATTGGACAGGAATTCGTATGAATTTAGCTGATGATTTAATAAAAAAATCTTTGGCTGACCAAAGGCTATATCACAAATCTGAATTATCTGATACAATTTATCATTATACCTCATTGAATGGATTAATAGGTATTATTGAATCTCAAGCCCTATTTTCATCAAATATTCAATTCCTAAACGACAGAAAAGAATTTGAATATGGCGTAGAACTTATATTGTCAGCTATTAGTCAACTGAAAAAGAAAAAAAAGACTCTAAATATTTTAGAAAAGGTTGAGAAAAATATTGACTTGATTTATAAATGTGAGAGATATGTAACTTGTTTTTCTCTTAAAGGAGATTTATTAAGTCAGTGGAGAGCTTATGGAAATAATGGTCGTGGTATTTCTATTGGCTTCGATAGAAATAATTTAAGTAGTAGTCTTTCTCAATATTTAAATGAGAAAATGATAGTTTACAACGAAAATGACCAAATTTATTCTATAGAAAAACAAATAAATTGGATAATTGAATATTTTGAAAACACAAAGGAATTAATTGACTGGAATGGATATGACTATGATTTTTTAGTAGCAAAAGAAATAATTGAATATTTAGAAAAGTCTATCTCTTCATTTAAGCACCCAAGTTTTGAAGACGAGAAAGAATACAGAATTGAATATGAAATGGACGGAAATATAAATAAAGAAGGTAAAGAAAAACTTTTATTTAAGTCAACTGACAGTTTAGTTGTTCCGTACTTAAAATTGACTAACGAATATAAAGATTATATAAGCAATCCAGATTATAAAGAAAATGATATTCATCCAACATTTGTTGTGAAAAAATTACCGATAAAAGAAATTATAATTGGACCATCATTAGATTTTAAACCAAATAAACAATCTATAACCAAACTTTTAAAAAGTAATGGCTATGAAAATATTGAAATAATAGAATCTGACGTTCCTTATAGAATATAAAAAACTGTGGCTAACAACGTATATAATCCATTGCTAGTACTAGCCTACTTACGAAAATCCTCGCGGATTTTCTATTCGGTTTTTATTTGCTAAATTACGTGCTAAACCACGCAACGTATCATATACAAAACCGTTGTGCGTCATATAAAATAAAATCATTTGTACCAAAATCTTAAACAGACACTTTCGTTTTATGGTGTGGCTTGTGATAAGCCTTACTATATTTCTTCGGGGAAATCAATTTTTCAATTTCCCGAAAACTCGTTCCGCATGGATTTTTATTCACTGTGCATCTGTACAAGCGGAAAAATGACTATGGAAATAGATGGTAATAATTATCTTATTCAACAAAATAGTTTTCTTATTTCCGCACCATCTACCATTGTCCATTTTAGGAAGTTTAGTAAAGATTTTAAAATGAAACTTCTGTTTTTTGAAAAAAATTTCTTACTCAAAAATATTTCTAACCCATTTATTATTGAAAAAAGTGGTCTGTTTCAACAAGTTAGCTATTCCTTATTAAATGCACCCGCAAAAGACATAGAACATATATTGACCTTGCTTGATTACTTAAAACATAAAACTAAAACCCACGGAAATTTTATTGATGAAATTATTCGAAGTATTATTTTTAACATATTACTTGAAGTTGCCGAAATTACACATCGCTATGCTAACGAACCAGAAAGTAAAGACCAAGTCATTTCTACTATTTATTTGAAGTTTAGGAAACTGGTACAAGAACAAATTTTAGAACATAAAACAGTACAATTGTATGCCGACCAATTGCATATTTCTAATAAATATTTAATTGAAATAGTAAAAAAAACAAGTGGAAGAACACCGCATGAAGTCATTAATGAAATACTGCTAAAAGAAGCGTATGTACTATTGGGAAATCCTGAACTCACAGTAACTGAAATTGCATTTCAGTTACACTTCAATTCTACCTCTGCCTTTGGGCGATTCTTTAAAAAACATACCACAATTTCACCTTCACAATATAGAACAAGACAAAACATAGTTCGATAAGAATTAACGGACACAAATACCGAATTAAAGGATATATGTAAATTTAAGTATAGCCATATCTTTGTTATCATTAAATAATCAAATACTTTAACAATGAAGAAAATAACAGATAAGTTTGATTCGTTTCTTATGAATTATAAAAATATTACAGTAGCCGGAAGTGGCGTATTAGGCTATCAAATTGCTTTCCAGACGGCATTTCATGGATTTAATGTCACCGTTTATGACATTAATGATGAAGTATTGGAAAAAGCAAAAGGCAAGTTTGAAATTATGAGTTCCGCATTTAAAAGTGATTTGAATGCAAGTCAGCAACAATTGGAAGATACATATCAAAAATTAAGGTACTCATCTAATTTAGAAGAGGCTGTAAAAGATGCCGACCTGCTGATTGAAGCCGTACCGGAAAATCCGCAGATTAAAATCGGTTTTTACGAGCAGTTAGCAAAAGTTGCCCCCGCAAAAACTGTTTTTGCTACGAATTCTTCCACACTCTTACCAAGTCAGTTTGCTTCCTCTACTGGAAGACCGGAGAAATTTGTTGCCCTGCATTTCGCCAACGAAATTTGGAAACACAATACCGCAGAAATTATGGGGCATCCAACTACTTCGCACAAAGTGTTCAACGATGTGGTGGAGTTTGCAAAAAGAATTGGAATGTTGCCTTTGCCATTGCACAAAGAACAGCCCGGTTATATTCTCAATTCTTTACTTGTACCTCTTATAGGTGCTGCGTTGGATTTGTATGTGAACGAAGTGGCAGATGTGGAAACCATCGACAAAACATGGATGGTCGCAACCGGTGCACCAGTTGGACCATTTGGTATTTTGGATGTGGTAGGCGTTACAACAGCTTACAACATAAATAAAATAGCAGCCGAGAAAACACAGGATGCCAACAGGATAAAAGTGATGAAATATTTAGAAGAAAATTTCATTAATAAAAATAAATTAGGTGTGGCTACGGGTGAAGGATTTTATACATACCCAAATCCAGCTTTTCAAAAAAAGGATTTTTTGAAGTAGAAAAAATAAATCTATTATTGGAAGTTTATATTGTGTTGTTTTAGAGTTCGTTGACCAACAATTGGAATTCATGATAATAAGGATATGGTAGGCAAAGGTTTTAGCTATTTTTGAAAATGCACAATTTTCTGATTTCAACTGAATAAAAAATACGAACGCACAACAATGGCTATAAGTAATTGCTTGTTCTCGCCTACTTCTGAAAATCCTCGCGGATTTTCAGTTTGGTGTGTACTTGCTAAGTTAAGTGCTAAACCACGCAACTACTCATAGCCGAGACCGTTGTAAAACATTTCGAAACAAAAATTATGAAAAAAATTCTACTTCTGAATTTTCTATTTTTAAGCTTTATCGGATTTGCTCAAGAATTTGAAGTTACACCAAACGGATTAAGGGACAAATCAAATT
>NZ_RXOM01000052.1 GCF_008692195.1 Salegentibacter sp. R32 | reverse complement strand
TATCAGAACTCACCGAAGAACTGGAAAAATACCGTTTACAGGAAATCAAGGCCAGGGAAGAAAACCTAACACCAAAAACCAAGCAACTCAATAAAAAAGAAATTGAGGAAGCCGAAACCTTCCTAAAGTCCAAAGATTTGCTGAACAGAACCAATGAGTTAATCGGAAAGTCCGGTGTCATCGGCGAAGAAATCAATAGGCTCTTAATGTACATCATCTTTACAAGCAGAAAACGAGAACAACCCTTACACGTGGTAAGCTTGGGAAGTAGTGGAACAGGAAAGACACATCTACAGGAAAAAGTAGGCGAACTTATTCCAGAGGAAGAACGGGTAAGCATAACCACTTTAAGCGAAAATGCTTTTTACTACTTCGGCAAACAAGAACTTAAAAATAAGGTCATACTTATTGAGGATCTGGACGGCGCGGAAAACGCACTTTATCCATTACGGGAACTACAGACCAAAAAACGTATTGTAAAAACCATCGCCAGTAAAAACAGCAAGGGCGAGACACAGACCAAGTATTTAACAGTAGAAGGCCCCGTTTGCGTAGCAGGTTGCACTACCAAAGAGCAGGTTTACGAAGATAACGCAAACAGGAGCTTCTTAATTTACCTCGATGAAAGCCAACAGCAGGATGAAAAAATAATGCAATATCAAAGGCAAATATCAAGTGGCGAAATCAATTTTTACGAGCAAAAAGAAATACAAGAGTTTTTACAGAATACACAAAGAATACTAAAACCAATAACCATAAGAAACCCTTTTGCCAACCAACTCCATTTACCACAATCCGTATTTAAACCACGTAGAACTAATAACCATTATTTACAGTTTATAGAAGCCATTACCTTTTATTACCAATACCAACGGGAAAGGAAGCACGATAAAGAAACAGGAGAAGAATACATCGAAACCACATTAGAGGACATTGAAAATGCCAATACCCTTTTAAAAGAAGTTTTACTACGCAAAAGTGATGAACTCACGGGAAGTTGCCGGAACTATTTAGAGTTGCTTAAATCATACTTGAAACTCAAAAAGAAGAAACAGTTCACGGCGTTAGAGATCAGAAAGCAATTACGACTGCCCAAAACCTCACAATGGCGTTACCACAAACAATTGGTAGATGCCTATCTGATCAAGAAAGTAGAAAAAAAGGGCAGGCAAACCAATCAATACCAAGTCACCAACGAAAAGGAATACAAAGAACTGGAGACGCGTATACAGACTGTATTGGATGATTGTTTAAATACAATAAAGAGCGATGCGCTGAGCCTGCCGAAGCGTTCCATTGTTCCAAAGCGTTCCAAAACAAAAGTGGAACGGTCAAAATCAACAAAAACAGCAAGTTAGGTTTGCTGTTCCATCGTTCCCAAAATAGGTATAATCGCAATGAGAAAATTAACCTTAAAAAACGAGAGCTTCCAGTACATTGAGAAATCCTTTAGGGAGTGGCTGGATATTTTGGGTTATGCAGAAAGTACGGTTTACAACCTGCCCAACCACATCCGGGAACTCCTTTATTTTTTGGAACAGAACAATATCAGCCACATTACAGAACTGGATAATTACATTATAAAAGAACACTATCAAAACGTAAAACTGCGCAGTAACGATAGAAAAGGTGGTGGGCTGAGCAATGGCAGTCTGAACAAGCATTTACAGGCACTCTACAAGTTCACGGAGTATTTAAGGCAAAGCGGAAGATTAATATTGCCAACCTTGACTATCGATTGGGAAACCGACGATACTCACGAAATAGAAACACTTACTCAAGAAGAAATACAGCTACTTTATAAAGCAACTTATGGTTACAACGAAAACAACAAATTAGAACCATTTAACGCTAGAGATAGAGCAATGTTAACCATTTTCTATGGTTGCGGATTACGAAGAAATGAAGGCTATCACTTGGATTTAAGCGACATCGATTTTGATAGAAGAATACTGCACGTTAGAAAAGGAAAAGCCAACAAAGAACGATTAGTGCCATTTAACAAAACCAACTCACAATATCTACAAGAATACGTTTACGACAGCAGGCCACAGATCGTATTGGACAAACGGAACAATGCCTTTTTTATCAGCCAGAAGGGCAACCGTATGCAAGCGCAAAGCATGGCATTACGGTTGAAACTGTTGCAACAAAGAACGGACGATCTACAGCTGCAAGAAAAGAATGTACGGTTGCACGTCCTGCGCCATAGCATTGCTACACACCTGTTAAAGAACGGAATGCCATTGGAAAAGATCAGCAGGTTTTTAGGTCATAACAGTTTGGAAAGTACTCAAGTATATACGCACTTAATCAACGAACAAAATGGCTAAAATAAAACTCGGCAAGACCAAGGACAGCAGGACACGAAGAAAACCCAAAACCGAAGATGCGGAAATCAAGCTTTTGCAAAAAACGCTCAACGAAAAAGAGCAACCGAGTTTTAAGAAATACCTATTGCAAAAAGGCTACAGTTTACAGACGATTAAAAGTTTTGAAAGAGTTGTAACCAAATACCTGAAATGGCTCAACAAAGAAAATGTAAGCGAACTATCGGCAAGTTATAACGACCTGGTACATTATATCCAAAGTTTACGGAATACAGTAAAACAACGTACCATACAGAGCGAAACCAACGCCATAAAACACTATTACAATTACCTAAAAGACCTGGATCTGGTAGCAGAAAACCCAACGGTAAATATTGCAGTAAAAGGTGTAAAAAGAAAAATACTTTACAACATTTTAAACAAACAGGAACTGGAGAAACTGTACAACGATTTTAGGCAATTGGAACCTTCCCCCTTTGGGGGAAATGCCCAACGGGCAAAAGGGGCCTTAGCTAAAAAGCGAAATGAAATTATAGTAAGTTTACTCGTTTATCAAGGTTTAAATAGTACAGAACTGGGAAGATTAACCACACAAGATTTAAAATTACGGGAAGGCAAAATATTTATAAACGGAACACGAAGAAGCAACGAAAGGACCCTAAAACTGGAATCCCATCAAATCTTGGATTTTATGGAGTATCAACTAAAAACAAGAGCAGATATTTTAACTGAAACAGGAAAACAAACTGATTTATTATTTACCAGTTTTGGGCGAAGTACAAAGTTCAATAACATCATAGGCAAACTCCTGCCACAATTAAAAAAGCTGAACAAAAAGCTAGAAAGCGTCAACCAGATACGGACAAGTGTTATCGTGCATTGGCTAAAAATGTACAACCTCCGGGAAGTCCAGTATATGGCAGGACATCGTTACGTGAGTTCAACGGAAGCCTATTTAATCAACGATTTAGAAGATTTACAGGACGAAATCGAAAAATACCATCCAATCGGATAAAGTCCCCACAAAACAAAACCCAGTTTTTTCGTTCCTCAAAACCCCCTGTTTTTTGTTTTGTTCCGCGCGCCACCGCCATTGCAGGTTTTTATGCGACAACAGCTAAAGCAGCCCATTGCTTTTTGCCCACCGCAGCGTCCGGCACATAAAAAATGCTGTACGTAAAAAGTACAGGCATTTTTTACGCACCTCCCTAGCCAACAGCAAAAACCAAAGCGCTGCGCCACCAAAAGAAAACCAATGCACAAAAACCTGCCCCAAGCCAAGTTACATAACGCACGGGCTTTATAATGCAAAACCAAAGTTGCAGTTGAAATTTAAGGATAGGTTTTGCAGTTATAAATTGCGTTATGTAAAATG
>NZ_RXOM01000051.1 GCF_008692195.1 Salegentibacter sp. R32 | reverse complement strand
GCGGTTGTGACTGCTAATCTTTAACTTTAAAAACTAATGTTTAACCCTTTAAAGCGATGTGAAATTTTTACATCGTGTAAACTAAGATTTTAACACTGTCTTAACTTTTTACCGATATTTCAAAGAATTAAACTTATTTTCTATGTCAACTCAACTTAAAACACACCAAATAAAAGAAGCTATAAATCGTATCTTAGATAGCCAACCTTTTATTGGTAATGTTCCGATACCTACTCAGCTCATTTTAAATAACGAAGAACCTGGAAATTCTTTTAATGTAATACCTGTTGACTCTAAAGAACAAGCAGAAGAAATCGCAATGAATATTATAAATAGTAAAAACATTAAAGATGATGTTGAAGATTATGACAAACCTATTTATTTAACTGTCATCGTTAGTTTACCTCGGTAATTGTATAAATATCCGTTTGGTTGTCTTATCATTATAAATTCTTGAGCTTCTTCATTTTTTGAAGAATTCTTTGGCTCTATAAATCCACTTATTTCTTCTATTTGATATTTTTCTAAAGGTTCTATGTTTATGATAACCTCATAATTTCTTAAACTTTCTATTTCTTTAAGATTATCTATGTATTCTTCTGTCAATTGTTTTGTTTTGTTGTGAGCATCCATTTGGTTTTAAATGTTTTACAACGGTTTTGTATATGGATCGTAGCGTGTAAATTAGCGATTATTTTCGAATTAAACACAAGCCGAATTTTTTAATTTTCTTATTATCTTTTTTTCTCAATAAGCCAAATTAAAAAATTTGGCGGACTTGCAAATATGCCTTAACTTTGATTAGGCAACTAATTAGCTATGAGCTATATACGTTGTTGGCAGTTGTTTTTTTATAATTGGCTTAATTCTAATTCTTTAATTTCTTTAGTATTTTTATCCTGAAAAGTTAATTTAGCTTTGGATTTATTCACTTTTAAAGTTAGATTTAGAATTTCGCAGTAATCCATTTTTTCATAATTAATAGTATCAAATTTTAAAATTTTATCTCCTAGGTTAATTTTACCTTTTAATGATTTATCCCATATTATACCAACTACAATTTCATTGTCATTATTTAGAACTGGTTCAATAGGCCACATTTTTTTAGATAATTCCATAGACTTTCCCTCATTAAAACTTTCTAACCAAAATCTTTTTTTTCTATAGTCTAAGGTAACTTTTCCATATTTCAATAACTCTGAGCCAATTCGAGAAGTTTCTCCATAAGTAGTTTTAGTAATTACATTTTTAAAATCTATATCTCCTATTTTTAATTTAGGAATTTTCAAGGCTAAATGTTCCTTTTCATTTGCAGTACCGAATAATCCCATACTAAATGTACCAACATTTTTTGCGAGAGTTTCAAAAATATCTACTTGTGATTGAAGTTGATGATAAGCTGTATTAGAAACAACATAAAAGTCATTATCGCCACTATCAAATAATACATATCCATTTCCTTCGTGTTTTTCTTTTATCAGTTTTATTGGGATGAATGGACTACTTTGAATTTTGTTAACTTTCATCTCGATTGCATCTCGTTTTTTCAATCCCAAATTCTTACTATTATCTGTTAGAATAATTTCATTTTTTTGAGAGTCAAATTGAATTGTTGAATTTCTCAATAAATTACTACCAATAATACCGTCAATTTTGAAACACTCAAAAATAGGATTTAAGCCCTTTTTTGAGACAAATGCAGGAATTTCTTTAAATTTTATTTCATTAATTATAATCTCTGGTATGGATACAACTTCTAAACTATCTGTGATACCAGACTGGTCTTTTATTTTTACACTTCCAAGTTTATTAGTTTTAATCAAATCGTATAAATTTTCTGATATTGCTGTTGTCGCACCAGTATCTAATAGAAAATCATATTCATTTTGGTTAATTGAAACTTTGATTATTATTTTTCCATTTTTATTTTCATATTTCATTTTACTGAAATATTCTTTATTTTCCACAAAACCTTGATTAGCACTAATTGTTTGTTGCGAATAAGTTTTGATAAAAATTAAAAGCGAAACTATTATTAATAATTTATTGTTCATATTGTGTTTTTTTTAAATAACTGCCAACGTGTTTGTATATGACAAGTAGCGTGCAAATTAGTGAATACTTTTCCGCTTAGCTAAGAGCCAAAACTTTTGCATTTTGTTTTTATCTTTTCTTTTTAAACTGCCAAATCAAAAGATTTGGCAGTTTACCAAATATACCAAAATTACCGTTTTAAGAAAGTCACAGCTATTTGTTATATACTTTGTTAGCAAACGTATTTCATCTTTTTAATGTTGTCAATTAGTAATTCAGTCGTTATGTTTTTGTCAAGAAGTAAGATTACAAAACTAAAAGGTAATCCATTATTACTTGCTAAATTTAAGTTAGCTACTTTTCCTGTAATAGTTGTTCCGTCAAAATCAGATTGTGTGGAATTTAGATGAAACTCATAGGTATTACCTATAATCTTTTGATCAATTTCTGTTTCATTAAATTCTACAATTTGAGGATAAAAATAATCTTCCATTAGTTACAATATTTTTTAATTTCGTTGTAAGCTTCTTTTTTTCCGAGTTCTCCGGCTCTAGATAAATCTTTGCAGCCCAATTCTTTTTCGTTTAATTTTATGTTTGCTAGACCTCTTATAAAAAGGGAGTTAGAGTTTTCTTTAATTTGAATTGCTTTTGTAGCATCAATTATAGCTTTTTCATATTCATCTGTTTTAAAATAAATTTCAGCCCTTGTATCCCAAATATACCATTCTGATTTTTCTAGTTCAATAGCTTCATTGACTAAACTTAATGCCTCCTTATATTTTCTTTGTTTTACCAAAATATAAGCCTTGTTATTATAAATTGTTGCTAAACTATTATATTTCATAGGGTGTTCATTGTCTATATCTAAAATTTTACTGTAATCTGATAAAGCACCATAATAATCTGAAATTTCAGATTTAGCCATAGCTCGGTAAAATAGCACATCAGCATTATTTTTGTCATATTCTAGATATTTTGTGAAATCTTCAATAGCATTATCATATTCTCCTTTTTTGTAATAAATTAAACCTGAATTTAAGTAACCATTACTTTTTGCTTTAGTATTACTATTTGAATTATGATTGTTATTTTTTGAAATCCATAATTTATATTCAGATATAATTTTCTTAACATCGTTCTCAACTTCATTTAGTTCACTATCAGTTGTTTTTACACCAAATTTTAAATATAAAAATTGAGTATTTAATTCTTTATTATATTTCTCCTCTGTTATTGCTTCTCTTAACTCAGAAATCCAATTTTTAAGTGCATCAGAATATGCTCTATTTTTTTCGTATTTTTTTTGTTTTGCATTTAAAGCTTTTAACATTATATCAGTAGGTGGTTGATAAACAAAATCAGTTGAGAAATCTGAATTTGAAGTTTTGTATCTGGTTCTGTTTAATGAATTTGTGTTGTTATTAGATTGTGGTTCCTTAGCCTCTAATCCCATTTCAAATCCTCTGTTATATCCATCATTATAACTGTGAGAATTTTCATCGCTTTTAGGAATTGGTGCAATTGGAGGATTTGGAGCAATACAACCTACACCCTGATTATGGCAATACCCTTTTTTATAACCATTATTAAACCCTTTGACAAAATTGGTTTGACAAAAAACGCTTGTAGTTAATGTAATAAACAATATTGATAATAATTTTTTCATAGTGTTGGTTTTATATGTTTGCTAACGTTTTTGTGTATGGCTTCGTTGCGGAAAAATCCGCAGGATTCTTTCCGCTGTGGCAACTAATTTAGCAAAAAAGCGGGAATTTCCGAAAGGAAATTCCGCCGCAATGAGCTATACACGTTGTTG
>NZ_RXOM01000050.1 GCF_008692195.1 Salegentibacter sp. R32 | reverse complement strand
AGACTAAAACGAACTTTTAAGGTATTAATACAAAAGCAAACAAAAATTAATGCAAATTTTGGCTTTACCCCTAATTTCAATTATTTTTAAAAACAAATTAGGTAGTTTTGGGACAGACTGCCGTTGGGTGCAATATAAAACAGCACTGCAAGAAGAGAATAATGAATGAGTAAATTATTAGATATACCAATTGAACAAGTTGAAGAATTGATAAAATTACTTCCAGAGACTAACACTCCAAAAATTATTCCTCTACATGAGGAACTTAGTTCCGATGTAAATTTCTGTTTTCAAAATGTAAAAAAACAAGTAAATAATTTTGGTGGGGCACAAATATTTGGATGGAAGATATGGAAGCACAGTTTTATGATTGAAGCCGAGTTTCATTCTATATGGCGAAATACATCTAATGAATTGATTGATATTACACCTCAGGCTGATAATTCAAAACAAATCTTATTTGTAACAGATAATAAAACCAAATATGATGGTAAACAGATTGATAACATAAGATTACGCACAATTGACAATAAGCTTGCAGATGACTATATTGAATTAGCAAAAGTAAAATATTCACTATTGAATAAAGATGAAAGAGCCAAACAAAATGGACTTGTTCAATTGGAGGGTAAAGAAGCTAAAGTTTATAGTGTCATAAATGAAATGATGGTGTTTATTAATGAAATGCTCAAACAAAATTACACCAGAAATTCCCAATGTTTTTGCGGACTGAATAGAAAGTATAAACACTGTCACGGTAAAGATTTATTACAAAATTTGAAAAATTTTATTAATAACTAAATAGGTATAAAATGGAACAAAAACATCATTTATTTTTGAAACAAGAAAAAAGCAATACGACTACTAAATACTTTTATTTTAGGCATACATCTAGCAAATATGAATGTGAAGAATTCCTAGTGAATAATAGAAATATAGAAGATTTGAGATATTATGAAACTAATGAAAAGTTTTTTAATTCAATTGTCAATTCAGAGGAAACGATTGGAAGTTCTCCTGGTGTTTACTTTGGAAATAAAAAAACTGAATGGGTTGCTTTTGGAGAAGAAATTATAAAAACAGAATAAATATTGCCCAACAAAGGTCTGAGTTAAAAACCAAGCTTTTTTAGTTTAATTTCGATACATATTCTTCTTGGTATGGCAATCCACTCAGAATTGCTAAGGTTCATGTTTAACTGAAAAATTGTACATTGTAAGCAATAACCGATTTTTACACGAGACGGTTACCAATAATTTGAAAAACACCTAATCTAATTTTAAACCAGATAAAACAACGATGAAAAACTTATTTTTATTACTATTCTTCACCTTCAACCTTACTCTTTTTGCTCAAGAAAAAGATATCAAGAAACCAGAATACGTAATCATTGCCAATAATGAAATCATTACCAATGAAGAACTTGCAGAATTAGGAAAGCAAGGATTAATAGCCGGTATGAATAAAGGAGTAACGGAAGATGAACGAAATAAACTTGCGGAAAAATTTGGTGATAAAATTGGTGATCGGGAATTTATCATCAAAGTGGGGATATTAACCGAGAAAGAGAAAATTGAACGTTCCAAGAAAATATCGTCCAACAAGGGAGAAACTGCTAAGAGAAGAAATACGAAAGATGAATTAAAACTAAAAGTTAATGACCCCGCAGATCCATTCACCGTCCAAATGATTGACGGTCAACAAATCAATCTTTCAGATTTAAAAGGAAAGGTTGTGCTTCTTAACTACTGGGCAACTTATTGTGCACCTTGCCTCATGGAGTTTACAGAATTTCCAGAAAAAATAATTGAGCCCTTTAAAGATGAAAATTTTGTTTTAATCCCCATATCTATAGGAGAAAGTAAACAAAAAGTTGAACAAAAAATGGAAAAAATGAAAAAATACGGGGTTGACTTTAATGTAGGCATTGATCCCCAAGAAGAAATTTGGGATCAATATGCTACTGGAGCAATACCAAAAAGTTTTATCATTGACCAACATGGAATTATAAAATATATTTCTATTGGAAATTCAGAAGGAAATGTCGACAAATTAGCAGCAGAAATAAAAAAACTACTTCAAAAATAAAACTGCTTTTAATACTCCTTGCATTAGTTTCCAATCCTTAGAAAAACTAATTTATCTAAACCGCTTTTAAGCGGTTTTCTTGTTGTTATATCATCACTAAATTTTCTCCTTAAAATAAAGTGATAGGCTGTATCTAAGGTCATTTTGAAGTTTAATAGCAAGCGTATAAACCCATCTACATTTTCAGAGCATTTTTAAGAGAATGGGAAGCACTCCTATCTGTGGCAGAAAAGTTCTGCAAATCCTCAACAAACAGAAGGTAAAAACACCACATGACAGATATTTTTCTGCTCGCTGCTCCCCTAAAAGTCTTGAGTAAATTTATTTTAATTTATCCTACTCTGCTTCGACATTCCTTCGGGTCTCCTTCGGTAAAATACCCTTTTTTCCGAAGCTCACCCGAACAAGACCCGAAGGAGACCCGAACAAAACCCCCTTAAAATAGGTGAAAGTGGACAATTATTGACAAAAATGGACAATTGTTGACAATTTTGAACAATTCTCGACAATTGCAGACAACTATTTTTTAGGCCCAATAAAAGCGCTATTTTTAGATTATTGAACTTATTTTTTATACGGTAAATATGAAAAAAATTCTAATAGCACTTACCATATTTAATATTCTATTAGGTTGTAATGATACTTCTAAAATCAACTCTGATAATAAAACTATTAAATATTATAAAAATAAAACAGCATTCAAAAGAACTGTTCATTATGAAGGTTTTGATAGTGTTTTCTATTTTTATAAAAACGGAAATATTTTTAAAAGAGGAAAACAGGTTAATGAAAAACAAAAATATAAAAATTGGATTCTGTATGATAAAGAAGGTAATGTACGTGAAATAAGAGAATGGTTTCCCTTTAAAGGAAATTCAAGACTTAATCGAATATGGCATTTGAATAAAAAAGGTGATACTTTAGCTTGGAGAACCGAAGATTCTATTTATAAGCAAAAAGAATTTATAAATGATACAGTAAATCGTCGCCTAACTTAATTAGATGTTATTTTTTTTAATCGTGACACAGTAAAACTTAATGAACCAATACGTGGTTATGTTGAAATATTTTCTCATTTAATTACCGAATATCCAGCTAACACTAGAGTACTTCTAGCAAGAGAAGAGAACAATTATAATTATGAATTTTCAAACGAAAAGGAAGTGAAATTGGACACTTTTTATGACCTCACAAAAGACACAATAAATCAAGAGTGGTTTGAAGGTGCCGAATTTAAAGATTTGGTTACTTTTGGTCAATGGTAGGATAGCGTAGGTGAAAAAACATTAAGGGGCTTTTATCAACAATATTTTAAGGGACCAACTGAAATAGATGAAGATGGAATGAAAATAGATAGTATTATCGGTCCAAAAACATTTTTTGAATATACATTTATCGTTATTGACAGTATTGATAAAAAATAACTGTAAGAACCACACATTTCAAAAAAGAAAAAACACCCTCCCAACTCAAAAAGAAACCAAATCCCTTAACTCTACCTCCAAAGCTTGGGCAATTTCTAACAGCGAATAAATAGTTGGATTTACTTTTCCGTTCTCTAACTTTTCAATGGCTTGTCTATCTTTATGGCAAGCACGCGCCAAATCAGACTGACTCCATCCCTTTGGGGTTCTTAACTCAACCATACGTTGACCGACTTTCTTTTGAAGCTGTTCCTTATCCACACCACAAATGTCAATGAATTATACCACGATTTTATCGAATAAGCCTTTATCACTTCTCAACCAGCGTGTAAGTATAAAGTCGGGAATTTTGGCTAACTTAGTTTTAAAACATTTCAATTTAAAATTAAAAAATAACGTTATCTATAATATTATGAAAACTTATAAACCTAAAAATTTACAAGAATTATTAGATATAAAAAGTAGTATTAGAATAGATGGTTATTCCCCTTACTTATCAAATTTTAGAGGGCAAATTTATGATTGGAATATAAAACCGAATATTACAAGAAATAAGTTATCTAATGAAAAAATTCTCAATTCCGAAAAAAAATTCTTGAATGATTTCAAAAACAAACTAATACCTGAAATTCCTATTTTAAAACATTTTCAAAATGAAAATTATAAGTATGCACAAGATTGGCATAATTTATTTCAAGCACAACATTTAGGATTTTACACCCGTTTAACAGATTGGACTCAAGATTTTGATACTGGATTATTTTTTGCAACTCTTGACAATAAAAAAGAATACAAAGATAAATCGGGAGTTCTATGGATTTTCAAGTGTCCTTATTATGAAGGTGATTATTTAATTAATTTTAATCAACAAGAAAATTTTAAGTATTTTGATATACATCCTTTAGAACTAGATAAAACTTATTTAATTAAACACTATTCTCAGTTCTCAAGTGACTTTATGGATTATGTTGGAGAAATAAGATCATTTAGACAAAATGGAAATTTTATTATTCCTAACTCAAAATACATTCAAACACCTATTGAAGAAGATTCTACAATAAATAAATTCTTAGAAAAAATCATAATAACTCCAACTTTAAAAAGAGAAATCAGCGAAAATCATTTAAGTAAATCCCTTGAAGAATATTTATTATTTAACTCAAAGAACAATAATAAACAACTAAAAATGAAAGAGATTTTGAATATCCGTAATTAGTCATATCCTGTGATTCCAGCAATGACGAGCCTATCGAAAAGCTTCTCCCCAAAATATCTTCGGTTTAGCTTATAGATGAATTCATTCAGGTATAATTGAAGGTACTT
>NZ_RXOM01000049.1 GCF_008692195.1 Salegentibacter sp. R32 | reverse complement strand
TTAAAAGAAGGCGGCGACATACTCTCCCACGGTCAAGCAGTACCATCTGCGCTAACGGGCTTAACTTCCCTGTTCGGAATGGAAAGGGGTGAGCCCCGTTGCCATAGCCACCTTAAGCTTTCGCCGCTATATGCGGCAATATCTTAACATACCAACGAAAAATAAAGGGTACAAAAGCAATAACAAAACTGTGCATTTTAGGCCTTTTACGCCCCCTCCCTGCGGAGGGGGCCGACATAAGCCGTACGGGCTATTAGTACCACTCGGCTATGGCATTGCTGCCTTTACACCTATGGCCTATCAACGTGGTCGTCTCCCACGGCCCTTTAAAGAAACCTCATCTTGTGGTGGGTTTCGCGCTTATATGCTTTCAGCGCTTATCCCTTCCGGACGTAGCTACCCAGCAATGCCCCTGGCGGGACAACTGGTACACCAGAGGTCCGTCCAACCCGGTCCTCTCGTACTAGGGTCAGGTCCACTCAAATTTCTTGCGCCCACTGTAGATAGAGACCGAACTGTCTCACGACGTTCTGAACCCAGCTCGCGTGCCACTTTAATGGGCGAACAGCCCAACCCTTGGGACCTTCTCCAGCCCCAGGATGTGACGAGCCGACATCGAGGTGCCAAACCCCCCCGTCGATGTGAGCTCTTGGGGGAGATCAGCCTGTTATCCCCGGAGTACCTTTTATCCTTTGAGCGATGGCCCTTCCACGCGGAACCACCGGATCACTATGCTCTACTTTCGTACCTGATCGGCCTGTATGCCTCTCAGTCAAGCCCCCTTTTGCCATTGCACTCTGCGCACGGTTACCAAGCGTGCTGAGGGGACCTTTAGAAGCCTCCGTTACTCTTTTGGAGGCGACCACCCCAGTCAAACTACCCACCAAGCACTGTCCTTCCCTAGGAAGTTAGGCCCTAAACAAGTAAAGGGTGGTATTTCAACAACGACTCCACCACACCTGGCGATGCAGCTTCAACGTCTCCCACCTATCCTACACATCACTTGTCCAAGGTCAATACTAAGCTATAGTAAAGGTTCACGGGGTCTTTTCGTCCCACAGCGGGTAATCGGCATCTTCACCGATACTACAATTTCACCGAGCTCATGGCTGAGACAGTGTCCAGATCGTTGCACCATTCGTGCAGGTCGGAACTTACCCGACAAGGAATTTCGCTACCTTAGGACCGTTATAGTTACGGCCGCCGTTTACCGGGGCTTCATTTCGATGCTTCGCAGAAGCTTACATCTCCACTTAACCTTCCGGCACCGGGCAGGTGTCAGGCCCTATACGTCATCTTTCGATTTAGCAGAGCCCTGTGTTTTTGATAAACAGTCGCCTGGACCTCTTCACTGCGGCCCATCCGAGGATGGGCGACCCTTCTCCCGAAGTTACGGGTCGATTTTGCCTAGTTCCTTAGCCATGAATCTCTCGAGCACCTTAGAATTCTCATCCCAACTACCTGTGTCGGTTTGGGGTACGGGCTGCTTTACTCGCTTTTCTTGGAGGGCAGGCCCCTGGATTGTCACCGCCGCCGTAGCTTGAGTGTACTATCCCCACGTTAAGTGGGTTCAACGTACTGTTCCGTCAGTACGCACCAAGTTGATGCCCCCGTCACTTTTATCGTAAAGCAGGTAGCAGAATATTAACTGCTTGTCCATCGGCTGCCCCGTTCGGGTTCGCCTTAGGCCCCGACTAACCCTCAGCTGATTAGCATAGCTGAGGAAACCTTAGTCTTTCGGTGGGCGGGTTTCTCGCCCGCCTTATCGTTACTTATGCCTACATTTTCTTTTGTAACCGGTCCAGCATACCTCGCAGTACACCTTCAAACCTGTTACAATGCTCCCCTACCACTATAGTAAACTATAGTCCATAGCTTCGGTAGTATGTTTATGCCCGATTATTATCCATGCCGGACCGCTCGACTAGTGAGCTGTTACGCACTCTTTAAATGAATGGCTGCTTCCAAGCCAACATCCTAGCTGTCTAAGCAGTCCAACCGCGTTTATTCAACTTAACATACATTTGGGGACCTTAGCTGATGGTCTGGGTTCTTTCCCTCTCGGACATGGACCTTAGCACCCATGCCCTCACTGATGAAAATCATTTTATAGCATTCGGAGTTTGTCAGGAATTGGTAGGCGGTGAAGCCCCCGCATCCAATCAGTAGCTCTACCTCTATAAAACTAGATCACCGCTGCACCTAAATGCATTTCGGGGAGTACGAGCTATTTCCGAGTTTGATTGGCCTTTCACCCCTACCCTCAGGTCATCCCAAGACTTTTCAACGTCAACGGGTTCGGTCCTCCACTATGTGTTACCACAGCTTCAACCTGCCCAAGGGTAGATCACACGGTTTCGCGTCTACTCAAGCTAACTCAAACGCCCTATTAAGACTCGCTTTCGCTACGGATCCGGTGCTGAACACCTTAACCTTGCTAACTAAAGTAACTCGTAGGCTCATTATGCAAAAGGCACGCCGTCACCCCCTAAAGGGCTCCGACCGCTTGTAAGCGTATGGTTTCAGGGTCTATTTCACTCCCTTGTTCAGGGTTCTTTTCACCTTTCCCTCACGGTACTGGTTCACTATCGGTCTCTCAGTAGTATTTAGCCTTGGCGGATGGTCCCGCCGGATTCATACAGGGTTTCACGTGCCCCGCACTACTCAGGGTACCGCTATCTCCACCCTCCTTGCCTGTACCGGGCTGTCACCGTCTACGGCCAGGCTTTCCAGCCTGTTCCAGTTCATTGGGTATTGAATATTGCGGCCCTACAACCCCAATTGGTCCGTAAACCAATTGGTTTGGGCTAATGCGCGTTCGCTCGCCGCTACTGGCGCAATCACTTTTGTTTTCTCTTCCTCCGGGTACTTAGATGTTTCAGTTCTCCGGGTTTGCCCCCTCTCGGGTACCGTACCTTCAGTACGGTGGGTTGCCCCATTCGGATACCCGCGGATCAATTCGTATGTGCCGATCCCCGCGGCTTTTCGCAGCTTATCACGTCCTTCGTCGCCTCTGAGAGCCTAGGCATCCCCCATACGCCCTTATCAAGCTTATGTCCTTTACCTAATTTGCTCTTGTTTTATTTATTTTTTGTCACTGCCCATTATTAAATGGACAGGTAACCTCTCTCGTATTCTTTATTTTTCTTCAGTATGTCAATGAACGTTTACCGGTTATCGATTGATAACCAATCCGTGGAGAATATCGGAGTCGAACCGATGACCTCCTGCGTGCAAGGCAGGCGCTCTAGCCAGCTGAGCTAATCCCCCATTTTGAATTCAGAATGTAGAATTCAGAATTTAGAATTAGAATCCTTAGCTTCCAGAATTTCCTTTCAATATATTTTTTATGAACTTTGTAAATTTTATAGCAAATTAAAAACCTGCCTTTACATTGTAGTCTCAGGCAGACTCGAACTGCCGACCTCTACATTATCAGTGTAGCGCTCTAACCAGCTGAGCTATGAGACTGCATCATTGTTTTTAACTGACAGACGATTAAGGCCCACATAACAGCCTTTTCCAAAAGCCGTGGTACCGCGCTTGCCACCCCTAAGGATGGACAGCTCTAGAAAGGAGGTGTTCCAGCCGCACCTTCCGGTACGGCTACCTTGTTACGACTTAGCCCCAGTTACCAGTCTTACCCTAGGCCGTCCCTTGCGGTAACGGACTTCAGGTACCCCCGGCTTCCATGGCTTGACGGGCGGTGTGTACAAGGCCCGGGAACGTATTCACCGCATCATGGCTGATATGCGATTACTAGCGATTCCAGCTTCACGCAGTCGAGTTGCAGACTGCGATCCGAACTGTGATAGGGTTTGTAGATTCGCTCCTTCTCGCGAAGTGGCTGCTCTCTGTCCCTACCATTGTAGCACGTGTGTAGCCCAGGACGTAAGGGCCGTGATGATTTGACGTCATCCCCACCTTCCTCGCGGTTTGCACCGGCAGTCTGGCCAGAGTTCCCACCATTATGTGCTGGCAACTGACCACAGGGGTTGCGCTCGTTATAGGACTTAACCTGACACCTCACGGCACGAGCTGACGACAACCATGCAGCACCTTGCAGCCAGTCCGAAGAAAAGGGTGTTTCCACCCCTGTCCGGCTGCATTTAAGCCCTGGTAAGGTTCCTCGCGTATCATCGAATTAAACCACATGCTCCACCGCTTGTGCGGGCCCCCGTCAATTCCTTTGAGTTTCATTCTTGCGAACGTACTCCCCAGGTGGGTCACTTATCACTTTCGCTTAACCACCCAGCACTCAATTGTGCCGGACAGCTAGTGACCATCGTTTACGGCGTAGACTACCAGGGTATCTAATCCTGTTCGCTACCTACGCTTTCGTCCATCAGCGTCAGTGCACTGTTAGTGATCTGCCTTCGCAATAGGTGTTCTGAGTAATATCTATGCATTTCACCGCTACACTACTCATTCCAACCACTTCACAGTGACTCAAGGCAATCAGTATCAATGGCAGTTCCCCCGTTGAGCGGAGGACTTTCACCACTGACTTAACTGCCCGCCTACGGACCCTTTAAACCCAATGATTCCGGATAACGCTTGGATCCTCCGTATTACCGCGGCTGCTGGCACGGAGTTAGCCGATCCTTATTCGTAGGGTACCGTCAGCCCTCCACACGTGGAGGGGGTTCTTCCCCTATAAAAGCAGTTTACAACCCATAGGGCAGTCTTCCTGCACGCGGCATGGCTGGATCAGGGTTGCCCCCATTGTCCAATATTCCTCACTGCTGCCTCCCGTAGGAGTCTGGTCCGTGTCTCAGTACCAGTGTGGGGGACCTCCCTCTCAGGACCCCTACCCATCGTTGCCTAGGTATGCCGTTACCATACCTACTAGCTAATGGGACGCATGCCCATCTTGTACCGTAACCTTTAATATGGAAATGATGCCATTCCCATATACCATGGGGGATTAATCCAAGTTTCCCTGGGCTATACCCCAGTACAAGGTAGGTTGCATACGCGTTACGCACCCGTGCGCCACTCGTCATCTGGTGCAAGCACCAATGTTACCGTTCGACTTGCATGTGTTAGGCCTGCCGCTAGCGTTCATCCTGAGCCAGGATCAAACTCTTCATCGTTGTTTCTTAATATATCTTACGATACCTTTAATACAACTTTGGAATTCAATGACGCTTTTCCTAAAAAAAAGCGACACTCAAGGTTTGCTATAATAAGCCTTAATTCGTATTTATTCTGTCAATCAATAATTCAATGAACTTCTTTAAAACCTCCACCTTAAAAAGGCTTCCGTTTTTTGTCGAAAACATAGGAGTCGAACCTCCTGACCTCGCTTCTCAGCTTGGCGCCCGCCCGGCTTTTCAGTTCAGTACTTTTTTGAGAACTTTAACGCTTTCTGCGTTTGCGGGTGCAAATGTAAAACTATTTTTTGTTACCGCAAGAAAAAATCAAAAAATTTATTTCTTTTTTTTCGGCAGAAACAACAGCTCCAAAAAACACCTTTCTATGTACACCGCTTCCCCTCGAATCGAAAGCGGCTGCAAATGTAGCGCCTTTTTTAAAACCCGCAAGTGTTTTTCTCTATTTTTTTAAAGTTTTTTTTTGACCAAGCCCCAACGGGCTGGAAAACAAAAAAATAAAACCAGAAAACACCACTCAATGAACTTATATCCGCCCGAAAGCGGGTGCAAATATACAACCCTTC
>NZ_RXOM01000048.1 GCF_008692195.1 Salegentibacter sp. R32 | reverse complement strand
TTCGGTTATATGGCAGTTGACCCAATAGCCCAGGTCGGTGGGGAATATGAGGACTGTTCCTTGGTGACAGAACCTGTCAACCCCAATTGCGAACCGGCCCTTTCTGTAAATAACCCTGCATTTCCCATAGAGATCTGCGGTACTTTTGATGCGCCTAAGGGAACACCTACCGGTCAAAAAGCTGGTGTGACGGAAGTAAATATAGCCATTGTGTCCGATGGTAATGTAATCTATACCCCTGCCAGTTTTGTTCAGCCCAACCCCGGGGAGTTTTGTGTGACCATCAACCAATCCGATATCCCTGATCCTTACGGCCAATTCAGTGTAGAGGGGGAAATAGAATTCACGATGAACTGTGGTTCTGAGTACAAGTATTATGTACAGGCACAGAGTAACGGGTTTAAGTTCTGCCCGGTTGCCGGTTGTAATACGATAGCTTACGGGGATTGCACGGGCTCTTCGGGACCTGCCGATTTCGATTTGACCTTGAGCAATCCAGATATTTTATCAAATATACCAAGTGCGCAGCATAATAATTATAAAGTTGAATTTTATACGGACCTAACGGGGGCTCAAGATGCAAATGCAAGCTTTTTAGTGCCCAACCCTTCAAGTTTTCAACCTACGGCGTCAACAACAGTATATGCACGTTTAAGTTATGATTATAATGCACTGGGTATTTCCCCGGTAGATGATTGTTATGATATTGTGCCCATAGATGTTTCTGTAGGTGGGCCACCAAACCTTCCTGCCAGTATTGCAGATTACAGTGAATGTGGAAACGGTACCGGGGAGGCCGAATTTGATTTAACAGAAAAAAGAGCCGAGATTCTGTCGAATATAAGTGGGGACCCTACCAATTATGACCTTACCTATTATGATGGACAGGCCAACTATCAAAGTGGTACCGCAATAGCCACTACAGATTTAACCACTTTTGTTTCCCCTGATGAGACTATTTATGTAGTGGTTGAAGGCCCGGGGGGGTGTACCTCGGAAATCACCTTTGATGTTGTTGCCGAGCCATTCCCTTCTTACACCATACCTGGCCAAGTAGCAGAATGCGAAAATGTACCTGGGAGCGGCCAAGCCGATTTTGATTTAACAGCCCTAACCAATACTATTATAGGTAGTTCTTCACTTAATGCAACTTATTATAATTTAGAAGCGGAAGCAGAAGATGGTACGGGAACACCGTTGTCAGACCCTTATCCAAATGCAAACCCTACGGAGCAAATTTTCGTTCGCCTGGAAGATCCCGCTACCAGCTGTGTTCAGGTTGAAACAATTAATCTTTTGGTTACCGGGGCACCTACGGCCAATGATGTTGGGCCATATTACACCTGTGAAACTTCTGTTGCCAGCGGAAAAGGATCTTTTACCTTATCAAACTTTGATAATGATGTCACAGCTGGTGGGGCAGGGGGCACTACGGTCACCTATTATGGGGTATTGGCCGATGCCCAGGCAGGTAATGGAAATACTTTACCAACGAGTTATACAACCTCTTCAAATAGTGAGACAATTTATGCAAGGGTAGAGGTGAGCAGTGATTGTTATAATACCTCTAGCGTTCAACTTGTTGTCCGATCCTCGCCGGATTTACCTGCTAATATAGCTTCAATTGAAAAATGTGATGAAGATGGGTCAAGTACGGCAATTTTTGATCTGGAAAACCATAAGTCTGTCATATTAGCTAATGAAACCGCCCCTTCCGATTTTACGGTGACCTATTATGCAGGACTAAACAATTATAATAGTGGAGATGCCATAACTTCAGGCCTCTCCAGTTATGAGTCTGCAACTGAAACAATATACATTACAGTTGAAGGTCCTAACGGATGTATTTCGGAAGGGAATTTTGATATTGTTGTTAATCCTTTACCAACTTATAATACCCCACAGGATCTAACCGAATGCGATCAGGATATTCAAGACGGTAAAACCCCGTTTGATTTGAATGATGCCATTGCTCAAATTTCTACCGGTACAGGTAACTTGACTATTACTTTTTATACAAGTACGGGGGATGCAGAGCAAGGACCCAGTGCAGTGACCCCATTGCCCTTAAACTATACCAATGATACTGCGAACAGTGAAACTGTTTTCGTGCGTATTGAAGATAATACTACCAATTGCTATGATGTATCGCAATTAACCTTGAATGTAGTTGGTTCCCCCACTGCGGATACCCCTGATCCATTAGAGGTCTGTGATGATAATAATGACGGTAGCGGTAGTTTCCCCCTTACTCAGTTAAATAATCAGATTACCGGTGGCGATTCGAGTTTAACCGTATCTTATTATACGAGTTTAACAGCTGCCCAGAATGATAATACATCGGCATTGATTACCCCTCCATTTAATTCAGGGTCTGGATTCATTGGTGCCCGTGTGGAAAGCAGTTCAATCAATTGCTTCAATGCTGTAGAAGTTGAGTTGGTTTTATTGCCATCTCCAGATTTACCTTCTACCATAGCTCCTTTAGAAAAATGTGATGAGAATGAAACAGGGGTAATGTCTTTTAATTTAGAAGACCGCCGTTCAGCTATTTTGGCCAATTTATCTAACCCAAATGATTATACGGTTCGCTATTTTGATGATACTGCCACAGAAATAACCGGCGGGGATATCACCGATTATGAAAGTGGCTCAGCAACTATAACTGTTGAAGTAGAAGGTGGAGGATGTACAGCCGAAACCACTTTTGATTTAATTGTGAACCCATTACCTTCTCATAATACCCCTGAAACTAGAATTATTTGTGATACAGGGGTGTCAGATGGTGTAGCGGAATTTGATCTTTCATTGGCCACCGCTCAAATTACAGGCAATAACCCTAACCTAGAGGTATTGTATTATCAAGAACAATCGGATGCTGAAGCAGGAGCCTCAAATAACGAAGCTTTAAATTACACAAATACAAGTAGTCCATACAACCAAACCATTTATGTAAGGTTAAGGAATAAAACTACTGATTGTTACCGGGTATTACCACTTGATTTACAGGTGAACGATGCGCCAAACGCTTTTAAACCAGATGTGTATGTGTATTGTGATGACGATAATGATGGGGAAGGGGCCTTCTTTTTACCGGATCTTGATGACGAAATTACGGGGGATGCACCGGGAGTAACTGTTAGTTACCATTTAACAGAACCAGATGCTCGTAATAACGGGGTCAACCCGCTGCCTGATAGTTATAATAATGATGTTGATTATAACCAAACCATTTATGCAAGGGTCGAAGCTCCGGGAGTTTCCTGTTTTAACATAGTCGAAGTTGAACTAGAAGTTAGAAATAGTCCCCAAGCGGTAATCGCTCAAAACTTAGAGCCATTGGAAGAATGTGATGATAACCAAAGCGGAAATGCCATTTTTGATTTGACCCAAAGAAGGGCAGATATCCTCGCCCAAGAAGCTAACCCTTCCGATTTTACTCTAACCTATTATGCAAGCCAGGCAGATTTAACAGCGAATGATGAAATTGATTTACCGTCTGCTTATCCAAGCAATGGGATGACTCAGACCATTTATGTAGTAGTGGAAGGAAGTAATACCTGTCAAGATCAAACAAGTTTTGAGATTATTGTGAACCCATTGCCAACAGTGGATCCACCATCACCTTTAGAACTTTGTGATGTAAATAACCCGGGCGATGAAAAAGAGGTGTTTGACTTAACTGATGCCACCTTGGAAATCACTGGAGGGGATACCAGTATAGATGTGAAATACTATATCAGTCAATCTGATGCAAATTCAGATAGCGATGCGTTACCTACTTCCTATGAAAACATAGAAAATAACCAAAGTATCTATATCCGTGTGGAAGATACCGATACTGGTTGTGTGGTCACCGAAGGCTTTACCTTAACATTGGTGGTATATCCTATTCCATCCCCTGAAATCCCCGACGAACCTATTGAAGTATGTGATGTGGATAATGATGGCATAGCAGAGTTTGAACTGGGAGATCTGACCGATGAAATATTGAACAATGAATCCAATGTAGTGATTACTTATCATAGGACTTTAGCTAATGCCAATAGTGGTGGTAACCCAATAGATGCTTCCCAGCCATTTCAAATTAGTAGTGTTGGTAGTCAAATAGTATACGTAAGGGCTACTAACACAAATACAGATTGTTATACCACTGGTGAAATTGAACTGGTTTCTGTTCCGACCCCAGAGATAGGTAGTTTAGAAGACCTTTATGAATGTGATGATGACGATGACGGTTTCACGGTATTTGACTTAACAGAAAATACAGCAAACATTATCGGCTCTCAAAATTCAAGTGATCTGAACATATCCTATCACCTTACCCAAAGTGATGCAGAAACAGGGGATAATGCTATCGTTGTTCCGTCGATGTATACTAATATTGTTAATAATCAGACGATCTATGTACGTTTGGAGAACGATACCACAAAATGTATTGATGTATTTGATGCAACCAGCGATAATACATTCCAATTAATTGTGGAGCCATTGCCAGTGATTATGGAACCAACGCCATTACAGCTTTGTGATGATGATTATAATAATAACCCACTGTCACAGACCCTATTTAACCTTACTTCTAAAGAAGGGGAGATAACCGGTCGGGCATTACCGCCAAGTAATTATGAATTTACTTATTATGCAAATGAACAAGCTTACTTGGCAGGAAGTCCAATTGGAGATCCTGAAAACTATGAAAATGAGGCCAATCCCCAGGATATTTATGTAGAGGTGGTCAATACCGCTACTACAGAAATGTGTAGCGATGTAACCACCTTAACCATTGAAGTACTTCCATTGCCAAGTCCGTCCATCACCGATCCAGATGAACTCAGGATAGAAGAATGTGATGATAACAATGATGGTATAGCAGCTGATCCATTCGATTTAACTGAGGCCGGCAATAAGATCAGTGGTAGCGAGAATGTAGATTTAAGTTACTATAAAACGGAAAATGCAGCCGAAGATGGTGATACCTCTTCCCCGGAATATATTCCTGACCCAACCGCTTATGAGAACGAGCCTTCTTACAATAGTAGAAATGATGATGGCCTTACGGTACAGGAAATCTATGTACGGGTAGATAGCGGTGCAAGTGGTAACTTCTGTTATGTGATCGTACCTATAGAGATTACCGTGATCCGTGCACCGGTACTCACATTAGTTGATCCAGATGAATTTGGCTATACTTTGTGTGAAGATGGTAATACAGGAAACGCCACCCTATTTGTGGAAGATATAGCAGAAAACCTATATGACAATACAGTGGCCACACCGGATACCTCTACTTTAATCCCTTTATTGGATCAAACGGAAAATGATGATCTGAACTTGGATAATTATACCATTACCTATCACAGGTCCATACCTGATGCAGAAGGCGGAACAAACCCCGTTTCTTCAGGGGACCTAGCTAGTGATGGAGATGTACTGTACATCCGGGTGGAGTATGACGATACCGGTTGTTATAATACAAATGCTATAGGGGCAGTCCGGATAACAGTAGAGCCAAGACCTGATATCCAAGAAATAGATATTACCGAGGTCCTTTGTTCAGATGAACAGGGAGGGAGTACAGTAACCATAGATTTGACCAGTTATAATGATCAAATCAATCCTGGAGCTCCAGCCGATACAGATGTAGTTTACTATGCCAATATGGATGATTATATGACCGGTGATAATATTGAACCGGGAGAGCTGACCGCTTATACTACTGTAGAAAACCCGCAGACCATTATTGCAGAAGTGATCGACACCAATACCTTGTGTGAGTCAGCCTTATTTGCAAGCATTACGGTAGAAGTAGATGATCGTCCTGTAGTGGATATCTCTAATTATAGCGGGATTATCTGTGAAGATAGTAATCCATCCACCCCAACAGAAGGGGGCAATTACGATCCGGTTTTAATCGAAACCGGATTGGCGGAAGATACCTATAATTTTGTTTGGTCACTTGATGGTACTGTAATATCGGGAGAAACCGGTTCAACATTAGAAGTTACACAGGCAGGGACTTATACAGTAGAAGTGACCAATGATGTTACTGGATGTAGCAGTACAAGTAGTGCCACTTTTACTCAAAGTACACCACCTGAATTTACGGTAATGCCATTGACCTTGGCCTTTGATGAAGAACACGCAGTGCTGATCACGGCAACCGGGGGGAGCGGGGATTATGAATTCAGTGTGGACAATGGCCCTTGGATGGGTGTAGGTGCCGATGGTACCTTAACAATCGATGGCCTGTCCGCCGGGAACCATTACGTGTACGGTCGTGATAAAAACGGCTGTGGGGTTACCGTCAATACTATTTCGTTTATCGATTACCCCAAGTTCTTCACCCCAAATGAAGATGGCTATAATGACCGTTGGAACATCATTGGCCTGGGCGAAGAGAATGCCGGGGCAAAGATCTATATCTTTGACCGCTATGGAAAACTGTTGAAGCAGTTGAGCCCGAGCGGTGAGGGATGGGACGGTACCTATAACGGTAAAGTGATGCCTTCCGGGGATTACTGGTTCTTGATAGAGTACCTGCAGCTCCAGCCCGAAGGGGAGATGCAGAAGGCTGAATTCAAGGCGAACTTCACCTTAAAAAGATAACTAGATTAATATGCCTAATACTAAAGAAAGCCCTCTTATTTGAGGGCTTTTCTTATCAAGAAGAAATTTTATCGTATAATT
>NZ_RXOM01000047.1 GCF_008692195.1 Salegentibacter sp. R32 | reverse complement strand
ACGTTAAATAACTAACCGTATGAGAGCCTTTTCTTTGATAACTCATAATACGAAAATATAGATTTTTTCGCACTACTAAAGTGCTGCAATAAAATTGCAGGGTTTAAATCCCATTTTTGAGACCAATCAATCCAATAATTGCAATAATCACTACAATTATTGCAATCAAAATCCCATACTTATATTTAATTTCTATTGGTTTCATCTTATCTTAAATATATATTTCTATACCTATCAATACTTCCTAAAGATTATGGAACTGGATATATAAAAGCTTTATATTTTTATTTTACATATACTTATTAGAAAAAGAGCCAAGCCAAAATTTTTAGTCGTCAGATTTAAGCTATAATCTATCCATATCTCATTAGTTTATGTGGTTTCTTTTAACCCAAGGACAACCTAAAACAAGAATTTTTCGAAATAAACATTATAAATTAATTTTATTTTTTTATTCTTTTATGGGGTACATAAGGATGTTCCCATCTGCCATTTATCAAATATAGTTCGTAATATACAAACCATTCTAAAGTCCATGGAATAATAGTTTCATATAAATTATGTTTTCTAGCATCCCATTCAAGTTGGTCCTTTTGCGGGTGATAAAGACATAAAGACTTGCCTTTAGGATACATATGAATATCATCACTATATTCAATTTGAGGTTCAATAACGTGAATATCAGGAGAAGAAATACCATTATAAGTAATTTTAAACTTATAATCAGTAGAGTATTCTGTTGGTTTAAAATTTCCTTTACATACTAAATAATTTTTCTTTATGGAGCAACTTAAAAAATCATAGTGATGTTGTATGAACTTTTTCTCTCTAATCAATATTAATCTTGTTGAAAGATTCTGTCCTGGTATCTTAAATCTGTTTTTATGAAAACTTCTACCCACCATAATTAGTGTGTGGTTTATGCTTAACTCCCGCAGTATCTTCATTTATTACTCCAGACCTCTGAGCATAAGCTGATCCGCTTAAAATACTTTTCGATGTGGCTCTTAAAGCTGCTTCCTTTGCATCAGTATCTTCATCTTCTCCTTCAGGGAATCTATCACCTAGGTATTTTCGCCAAAGTTTACTCGCTTCTAATTGATTTTTTGACTCTATAGCATCTTTAGCATCATCTATAAAGTCATTAATAGCATCTGAAAAATTAGACTTCTGCTCATTTGTTAGTTTCCTGCAAACATCATCATAAGGAGTGACCGGCATTTCTAAATACCAGCTTGAACCTATATGGTCTTTTATCTTTTTAAGAACTTCATATAAGGCTATATCATCTCTTTCATTTGATTGTAGATGTTCTACAGCCCAAATGCTAAAAGCAAGACCAGATGGAAACTTACCCTTTTTGTTATCTGACCAGGCCTTTAGATATCGCACAATCCTTTTTAATTGACGCAGGTTAGAATGGTTATTAAACCAAATATAAAAATCTTTAGGATCACTTTCATTCCAGCCATTACTACGCGTGGCTATATTTGGATGAGCATGGTTATCTTTATTAAAATGATAAACCGGTAAATCTATATGAAAATCCCCTTTATAGATTACTCTAATACATTTTTCTTTCTTTGAAGGAGTTGTTGAAGTAACGTCCTCCACAGCTTTAAACACTTGATCCATTACCGTAGCCGAGGTGACATCTTCATCTATTTCATCAAAGTATATTCCTAGATCTAAATCACAAGTATCATCTTTCGTGCGAATCATTGAACCCATTTTGTATGAACCTTGAATCCAAGTACCTTTAAAATTATACTTAGATTTATTTTCGAAATGGGCTACAATTTTATTTTTAATATTATCTCTCGCAGTTTTTATCTTCTGAACTTTGCTAGATGTGACCTCTAGCTCTTTATTAAAATCTAAAAATAATTTAGTGCAATTCGCCATTTTGTTTGGTTTTAAAGGTTTTTCTTTAGTTAGCTGATGGATAATTATTCCACCGGCTACAATTTTTAATGCTTGATACAATAGATTGACCATTTACTTGATATTTATTACTTGCCATGCTCATAAGCTTTTGAAGTTTTCTTTTATTATTAGAATCCATTGCAATCCTAAATGAAGTCGGTAGTTCTTCCTGTATTCTGTAATAATTGAAAACTTTATTTTTAACGCTTCCTGTTCCTCCTGAATAAATAGTACACAAATCGTGTACGTGCTGCGACTGCGCTTGCATCATTAAATCAAGAATTCTAATTTTGGACATCCAATAAATTTTCCCGAAGGCTTTATTAAATGCTCCATATAAAATTTTTGATCTAGTCTCATTATAGGTACTCTGACCTGTACCGATAGAATACAGCTCAATATCTTCGTATTTTATACCTAATGCACAATGGGCCTCGGTTAAACCTATGAGTGCGGGATTATTAGCAAAAACACCTCCATCAACCCTCATTAAAAATTCACGGGTTTCTTTGCTATCTAATTGTTCATAATGACTTGAATAAGGTTTAAAATATGTTGGAGCAGCAGCGGTTGCCATTGCGACTTGGTATGCCGGGATATGTTTATCAATATGGTAGGAGTCCTTATGGGGAGTTTTGAAAACCTTTGGTTTAGCATTAATAAGGTCATATCCCGTTATACAAACTCTAGTTTTTAAATCATTAATGCGAGGCTGATGCCCATTATAAACTTCTGAAAACTTTTCTTTTATTAGATTTTCGAGATTACTATTGTCGTATTTAGAACGTCTAATGCCCAAACGTCCTTGTAATAAAAGTGGTTTTGAAAATATCTGTTTGCTATGCTCGACGTACAGATATTGAGCTTCTTTTGCAGGAATTTTAAGTGCTAAAGCTAAAGCCAATATGCCTCCTGTTGAAGTACCACAAATCAAATCGAAATGATCAGCCAAATGTCCGCCTAAATCTGCCTCTAATTCAGATAGAAATCGTGCAGGATAAACACCTCTAATTCCACCTCCATCTATACTTAGTATTTTAAATTTTTTAGCAGGCATAATATATATATATCGTATCTATAAAGCTCTCAATAATAGATTTTATCGAAATTATTTCTAATTTGAATATTACAAAAAATTAAAACAAAAAATAAAACATGTTGTATTAGCTTTAAAGATAAAAAATTAAGAACAACTAACTTTACGATAAAAAATATAACGCTATGAATACATTAAAGATTTAATTCCCAATCACACTCTCGAAAAACTAAAAGAGAACAAATCTTCTGGATGAATTTAAAATCATTAGTTTCTAATAATCTAATTTTTAAACTATAGTAAATTTAAAACTCTACTTATTCATTCGGCAACTCAATATCCTTACAAACTTTTTTAAAAAGAAAACCAGGGTCTTCATCTACAGCTAACGCAATTAAATATAATTCTCTAACTCTTAATTGAGTGTTGGGATTATTCGCCAATTCGCTCAAACGAGTTTTGCTAATTCCTGTTTTACGAGAAACATCTGATCTATTAATAGATTTTTTAGCAAAATAGAGGCCTAATTCTGTCATCAATTTATCTTCTTTTCAATACATAAAGTTAGGCTTTAAGTTAAAATTTTCCGATTATCTAAACTTTTACTTGTGATTTTATCTTTTAATCAATACATTTATTCCGATTTTAAGAACATATTATCATTTTATATGAAATATTATTTTAGTTAATGTTTACAATATCCCATTTCACACCCTCATTTCTGCTTTAAAAAAGCTATAAAATGCACGTTAAAACCTAAATCTTATGCAAACACACCCTTATACCCAATTAAAACTGGGCGATCCCTTGGCGCTGACCTACCTCTACCAGAGGTACGGGCGGATGCTGTTTCATTTCGGTCGGCGATGGCTCGAAGACGAGTTTGTGGTCGAAAACCTGGTACAGGACTGCTTTCTAAAGCTCTGGCTGCACCGCGAGACCCTCGAAAGCCCCAAGCATATCTTCTTTTTCTTGCGCTTGGTGATGAAGCGCGAGTGTATTTCCTATTTTACCCGGCCCCGTAACCGGTTTTACAGGACGATTAACCGCTTGGAATATTATGAAAATTATAATGATTACTTACTCAAAGCGGATGTCGCTAAGGACGAGGCACACCTACGGGAGCAACAGGAACAACAGCAGGCCCTGGAACAGGTGGAAAAGCTGCTGTCCCTACTCGCCCCCAAACAGCAACGCTTGATCGAACTTTGCCTGAAGTTCGGGTTTGAATACAAAGCCATAGGCCAGGCCCTGGGTAGTACTACCCTCCAGGTGTACCACGACGTACAAGCGGCCATTGGGGCGATTAAAGAAATCCTCCACCAAGGCGACAGCTTGGAGACCGCCCCCAAGAAGGCGACCAAGCTCAGCTTTGAAGGGGGCATTACCGAGGCACAGTCCAAGGTCTTCCGGCTGCGCTGCGAGCAGCAGCTCTCCTTCGCGCAGATTGCCGAAGAACTGGGGCAAACGCCCAAGCAGGTGCACCAAGCTTTTAGTACCGCCTACCAATACTTACAGCAACAGCACGACGCACAACCCGTAAAATCGGCTTAAGATGAAAAAGAACACGATCAAACTCACGCGAAAAATACAAGTGGTGATCGATCTCCCTACGGCAGGAGAACGCAAAGAGGCGATTGGCAAACTACACGATTGGCAAGACCGCGCCTATAGAACCGCCAATATCATGCTTACCCATCTGTTTGTACAGGATACGCTAAAGGAGTTCTTTTACCTATCCGAAGGAATTAACTCTAAATTAGTCGATGAACAAAAAGACGAAGCCGGTATCTTACAAACCTCCCGGATGAATACCATCTATCAGGTGACTTCAAAACGTTTTAAAGGCAAGATGCCCACCAACATTATTACTTGCTTAAAAGCAAGCTTGTATAGTAACTTTAAAAAGAATAAGGACGCCTATTGGCGTGGCGAGCGGTCGCTGATGAATTTTAAACGCGATATGCCTTTTCCTTTTACCTCCCAAGGGATGAGCCAATTGGTCTATGACAAAGAAAAGAAAGCCTTTTGCTTTCGCTTGTTTAAAATTCCTTTAAAAACCTATTTAGGCAGGGATCATAGCGATAAGTGGAAATTGTTGGAGCGTGTCTCTCAAGAAGAACTGAAGATATGTACCTCGCATTTACAGCTGAAAAACGGAAAGACGTTTTGGCTGGCAGTCTTTGAATTGGAAAAAGAACAACATGCCTTAAAGCCGGGCGTGGTAGCCGAAGCTTCCCTCTCCTTGGAATATCCGCTCGTGGTTAAAGTCGGCACCAAACGATTCCCCATCGGTACCAAAGAAGAGTTTTTACACCGAAGGCTGGCCATTCAAGCCGCCCGCAAGCGCACGCAGGTAGGTGTGACTTATGCCAAATCAGGTAAAGGACGCAAACGGAAGTTAAAAGCTTTGGATACCTATCAGCAAATGGAGCGGAACTATATCAAAAATCGCTTACATGTCTATAGCCGAAGGTTAATTGATTTCTGCGTTCAACAACAAGCAGGAACCTTAATGTTGATGAATCAAGAAGATAAAATAGGCATCGCCAAGGAAGAAGAGTTTGTCCTTCGCAACTGGAGTTACTGCGAGTTGATTACCAACATAAAATACAAAGCCGAAAAGGCGGGAATTGAAGTGATTTCGGGATGATAGGCGGTGGGTGTGATCCTCCCCTAGCCCCTCCTGAGGAGGGGGATCGAAGGACGGGGTGGTTGGATGCCAGGTTTGGAATTTGATTATTGAAATTTGAAATTTAAATAATTATCGAGGGTGCTTGCACACCCGTAAGGTGAGGTACTTGTTTACACTCACTAAGTGTTTTAACATGCAACGCGTGGGCTCTCTTATTTTCCTCCCCTAGCCCCTCCCAAGGAGGGGGATCGAATTAGTAGGAGTTAAAAGTGGAAGCAGGAGTCAGGAAGTGTTACTTCCAGTAATTTTAAACAAGCAATAGCGCGGATAAAATGGTATCGAGAAGCAGTTTAGATTTGTTATTGAAAATTTGAAATTAGAGATTTGAAGTTTTGAAATATCCGAGGGTGCTTGCACACCCGTAAGGTGAGGTACTTGTTTGCACTCACTAAATGTGGCAACACATCTGCAACGCGTGGGCTCTCTTATTTTCCTCCCCTAGCCCCTCCCAAGGAGGGGGATCGAATTAGTAGGAGTTAGAAGTGGAAGCAGGAGTCAGGAAGTGTTACTTCCAGTAATTTTAAACAAGCAATAGCGCGGATAAAATGGTATCGAGAAGCAGTTTAGATTTGAAATTTGAGATTTGAAATTTGAAATATCCGAGGGTGCTTGCACACCCGTAAGGTGAGGTACTTGTGGCACTCACTAAATGTGGCAACACATCTGCAACGCGTGGGCTCTCTTATTTTCCTCCCCTAGCCCCTCCCAAGGAGGGGGATCGAAGGACGGGGTGGTTTGATGCTGGGTTTAGATTTGTTATTAAAAATTTGAAATATTAGAGGGTGCTTGCACACCCGTAAGGTGAGGCTCTTGTGGCACTCACTAAATGTGGCAACACATCTGCAACGCGTGGGCTCTCTTATTTTCCTCCCCTAGCCCCTCCCAAGGAGGGGGATTGAATTAGTAGGGGTTAGAAGTGGAAGCAGGAGTCAGGAAGTGTTACTTCCAGTGATTTTAAACAAGCGATAGCGAGGGTAAAATTGGATCGATAAGTAGTTCTGTAGACAATAGACAATAGACGTTATACGGGAAACAAGAAACTAGAGTCTAGAAGTTAAAGGTCAAAGCTTAGAAATTGGATATTCGTTATTCAACATTCAATATACATTAGACAGTATTCAGTTTACAGAGTTTTTCAACTTCAGCTTCGATTTCAATTTCAACTTCAATTTCATTTCTGACCATCTCCAACATGTCGAAAGGTCAAGGTAACTCTCCTCCCCTTGGGGAAGGGCCGGGAGGGGCCTACAAACTGCCCAAATAAACACTCAGCGAAGCTTGTTGTTCTTCCAGACGGTAATAGCCTACCCATGCATGAAATTCGGCTGCCGGGTCCCAAACTTCCGGTAAACCAAAAGTAGCTTGTCCGGCTTGCCGTTCCGCCACCTGTTCCACAAAATAAAATTGATGCAGCTCCGGTTGGTACACCACTACCAACAATTGATCGTCCGGC
>NZ_RXOM01000046.1 GCF_008692195.1 Salegentibacter sp. R32 | reverse complement strand
GAAACCGGAAAATTATTTTATATTTACAAAGCTGAAAGGCAATACGTTCTTTTATAAAATTTTGAAAAGTAGGCATTAAGAAAAACCGGTCAACCGCATAAAAAAAGGCGTAAGATTAGTTTTCCTTCGGGATGCTCATGCCAAACCGCCACCACAACACCCCCGATTACCGCTACGGCTTTAACGGGATGGAAATGGACGATGAGATCAAGGGGGAGGGAAATAGTTACACAACTGAATTTAGACAATACGACCCAAGAATTGGAAGATGGTTAACCAATGACCCATTATTCAAGCAGATGCCTTGGCAAAGTCCCTACGTTGGAATGGATAATAAACCAATTATTCGTAATGATGTCAGCGGAGACTGTCCAACGTGTATATCAGGCTTTATTATTGGAGGTTTAATGGATATGGCTTTCCAAATTGGTGAGCATATGTTTGAAGGTGATGATTTAGGAGCAGCTTTTGAAAAAGTAGATTGGTTATCAGTTACAGGTAGTGCTACAGTGGGTGCTGTTACTGGTCTTTTTGATGGCGGTGTTAGTAAATTTGCGAGTGCTTTAGCTGACCCTAAAAAACGAAAAATCCTTAATAAAGTTATTGAATATGGCTTAGACTTTTTAATAGAAGAAGCTGTACAAGCTGGTTACGATGTAGGAAATGTTGAAGAAAAAATTTATGGCTTACTAGGAAAGGATAAATTAGGAAGTAAAGCTATTGGCGATTTAGGAGAAGATGCAGCACGAGATTTACTTTCTAAAAAATATAAAGATTCTGGTGTTGAAATTGTTGAACAGGCACAAGGTAAATTTAAAGATGGTAAAAGAGTAATTTTCGATTTTCTTGTTGTAGATAAAGAAACGGGAGATATAATTGAAATAGTTGAAAGTAAAGCTAATGGAGCAAAACTATCACCAAATCAAAAAAGATTTTTTGAAGGTGGAGAAACTCTTGAATTAATGGGGAAAAGAGCACAAGAAGCTGGACTTATAGGAGATAAGAAGAATCCAAAAAAGGTTGAGTTGAGTATTAAGCAAGTGAAATCTTCAATAGTTAAAAGTAAGGTCAATAAATTTACAGGAAAGGTAAAAGTATTAGGGAATAAATCATTTTTAAAAAGATTATTTAAAAAATAATTAATGAGTAGAAAGGAAATAGAAGAGAAAATAATTATAGGTTTTACTGAAAAGATAAGTAATGATGGTTGGACTTTAATTGAAAAGAAATTTCGTGGTGACCATTATGCAGACTATGGTAAAAGTGTTAATAAATTAGATTACAGGTTATCAATTAATTTTATAAAACCATCATATTTAGAGTATGATAATTATGTCAAAATAGTATCTAGTGAGATAACTGATTTGTATAAATGTATAAATAAAGAATTTAAAGGTAATTGTTTTGAAATATGTAGTGTAAGATTAAATTCTATTATGCATACAAAGAATGCAAATGGTATTTATAATACAAGTGACACGGTAAGAAATAAGATTGACGATAAGCCTATACTAAGTGATTTAGATATTGAAGATTTAGTAGAAGAATTGTATGTTAATCAATATGGATTAGTTGAAAATACAATTGTAGAAAAGACTAACACATTAGAAAAACTAAATTATATTTTTAATATTTTGCCTTATGAAAATAATAATTCATCAAAACCCAATACAACAAGTTACACTACTTTTGTAGTGAGACAAGTTTTAGTTGGCTCTTTATTGGCAGTACATTTTGATATGCCGGAAAAACAAAAAATACTTAATAGATATTTAGATTATGCTAGCAAATTTAGGGTTGGTCAAAATGAAGATATTGACCATATGAGAAGCCTTATTAATGAATATTTGTAAATAATTGAGTGAATGAAAAAATATATTATTCTAATAACCTTATTAAATTTAGGTTTTGGTTATTCTCAACAAGTGAAAAATATTGATGCTTTTATTGAAGATTTTATGACAGCTATGTCTAAACAAGAAAAATTAGACAGCTATGTAAGTAGTGTTAACAATAGAATAGTCAATTATTTTAGAGTTGACAAATATCAAATAAAAAAAACAAACGATAATGAGGTTGTTGTTGAAATAGATCATGGAAAAGGAATTTATTGCACAAGAATTTATTTAAAAATTATAAACATTAACGGTGCTTATCAGCTAAAATCTTATGCAAATAAAAACCCCAAATTAGTGAATCCTTGGGAAAGGAAAGAAAAGATATGTAATTAATTTTTTGCTAAAATCGACACTATCCCGTAAAGTGTGTAAATTAAATAACAGGGGTTAGACTTTTTAGAGTCTGACCCTTTCTTCATAGATCGTAAGGAACTGGTTTAAAATGATGCCCCAGTTCCTAATAGGCATCGACCACTTTTTAGTAGCTTCTCTTGTAGCCAAATATACAGACCTGCCTGCCGTAGGCTGGTTTCATGACTGCTTCATCGGCAGGAAAGGATAATTTGTTTTTAGTGTATTTTCTAATCTTCCCATTGAGGTTTCTCCATCAGGTTGGTGGTGTATATGATCTTTCTGATCTCCAGTGGGAATTCAAAGAAAACGGTCAGGTCCTCCCAGTTGTCCCTCCAGCTTTTGATGGCATAAGAATATTTACTGTTCCATTTTGTTGCAAAACCTTCCAAGGCGGCTTTAGCGGCCTGTTGATTAGGAGCATTATAGATATGCTTCATATCAGCCGTAAAGGCCTTTCTATCTTTCCAGACCACATACCTTGTAGCATTTCTGATTAGATGGGCTACACAGACCTGGGTTTTGGATTCCGGGAAGACATTGCGGATAGTATCGGTAAAGCCATTCAAGTTATCTGTGGCAGTGATTAGGATATCTTCGGTTCCCCGGGCCGGGCTTTAAGATCAGTGAGAATGGACATCCAGAAGGCTGCGGATTCATTCTTGCCAAGCCATAGGCCAAGAACTTCTTTTTTACAGTCCCTTTTAAGGCCTGCTGCTAGATATACTGTTGGAGTTCTCTCTAACTTTAAGGACGATTCCGTCCATCCATACGATCAGGTAAATAGGTTCCAAAGGGCGGTTTTGCCAGGCTACGATATCATTAGTTATCTTTTCGGTAATCCTGGAAATGGTGGAAGTAGAAACTTCAAAATTATAAACCGCCCGTATTTGTTCTTCGAATAAATCTTCTTTTTTCATACTGTGTAAAATTTAAAACCTGTCTGCCGACAGGCAAGATTAGACAAAGAAATAACAGGGGTCGCGACCCCTGTTATTTTTTATTTACACAGTTTATAAGATAGTCCTTTTTTGGATGTCAGTATCTTCTCAATCGTTTTAAAAATGATAACGTTATCGTTTTTGTTAAGTTCAGAAATAAAATTGTTCGTGCACTTCCTAGTTAGTTTCTTAACGGAAGCTCACGGTTACAGTTCTCAATTTTATTGTGGTTGGAATACAATCAATCTGCAGGGTATTTTAACCACTCCTGAAAGCACTTGTCTTCCTTTATTATTATAAAGATTAATCCATCACTAGCTGTGCGTGAACTTTATCAATTTCTCTATCTACATACACTTGAGCATAATTAACATAGCGGTTAAAAGAAGGACTGGAAGGACTATGCCCACTAATTTTTCGTACTAAATGCTCCGGCATTCCTAAAATAAGTAAGGTGGTGATTGCGGTTCTCCTCATCATATGAGAACTCATTTTATCATAAAATTTTAAGTTGGAAACTTCTTTGTTTTTAGGAGTACCTAATTTTTCCCTTGTTACTCCTATAGGCCTATCAAAATTAGCCTTTTTACCAATCTGTTTTAAAGTACGGTTAAATACAAATAAGCTAATAGGCTTAAAAACTTTTCCATTTTTCCGTCGCGGTTTGTACTTGCTATAGATTTCGATGGCATAATCGGGTAATTTAATGCTGGATTCTGTTTTGGTTTTTTGAGAACGAGACTTTAAATAAATATTATCATATTGGAGTTCAAAATTCTTATTGGTAAGGTTAAATAAATCTGAAAAGCGAAGTCCTGTTGTACACCCAAAAACAAAAGCATCTTTAATGCATTGTTCGGCAGTTGTTAAAGAGTTATGGAAATCTTTATCGTGTATTAAATATTTTAATTGATCTGGTGACAACACCAAGATTTCTACTTTTTCTTTACGCACATAAAATAATTGATGGTAAGAGCCTGTAGATAGTCCTTGATCTATAGAAAGCCAATTAAAAAATGTTCGAATATGTTTTATATTGGCGCCCACATAATTATCGTAACAACCTTTCTTATATAAAAAATCGGTAAACTTTTTATAAAATTTTTTCCAATAATTTTTTTCAGACAATCGTTCCCGTTTGGTTAATTTTGAGTAATCACATATTCTTAAGTCAACATTCTTCTTTTGGCAAAACAGTGTTAAGTTATTATAAGTATATTGGTAATTGGCAATAGTCCCTTTTTTTATTTTTTCTCCATTTTTCTTTAAACGTTTACCATTTTCACTGTCTTTTATAAATTGCCTAAATAAAGGGAGAAGAGGGGTTATTTTCTTCATACTTGCAAATCACTTTTCAATCTTTATTTTTCTCTTGTTGAGTTCTACCAAATAATCTTTTAAAAAATCCGGTTTTTTCTTTTTCGGCATCTTTAACTTTCAGGGAGTCTTTGTCTTTAGAAAATAAGCGTTTGAAAAATCCAGGCTTCTTTAATGTATCGTTTTTAGATAGTGTATCTTTATGGTTATTAGTGTTAAATAAGCGTTTAAAAAAATTGGTTTGTAAACTATCTGCTTTTTTAGCAATTAGCTTTCCTCGTTTATATTTTAAGGTATCTCCCGTAGAGTAATTAATCCATTCCCCATGTTTTTTATTTTTTCTATAGCTTCCTGTAGATGCTAAATTACCAATAGAATCATATATTATATAATCGCCATGGCGATATCCATTTTTCCATTCTACAATAGATTTAATTTCTCCATTTTCAAACCAGGAATACCAACTATCCTCTTTTAATCCCATATCAAACTTCCCTTGTTCTGCTAATTGGTTGGATTTATAATATTTTTTAAATTCACCTTCCAATACTTTGCCCCCAGTCATTCCTTTTGTAAAATGAATCTCCCTACTTTTATACCAATAATAAACCTTATCTTCTTTATATTTTTTTAGAGTCTTTAAAGCCACAAAACACTCAATATCATATTCACCCTTTCTAATTACTTTTTTTTGAACCTCTGGGCTAATAAAAGAGATGAATAGTAAAGCTAGAAATAATAAAATTATTTTCTGTACCATATGTTAAGCTTATATGAAAAGGGAAAATAAGAATTTTTCATGAAAATCATATTCTTGAATGTAATTTTTTGAATAATACGTAAATAAAAATTTAATTATTACTTAAGGAATTGTTTAATTAATCTACCCTTTATAGAAAACTATTTTAATCATATTTATATTTGTAATAAATGGACTAAAATCGAAACTCTTTAAATTAAAATTTATTTACAATCATAATTATCATAAAAATCATTGATATTATCCCAATAAACACCAATTAATACAGGATCTTGAGTAAATGTATCTTCATTCAATTGAATGTAAAAATCAATTTTATCTTCGTAAAAGGGATCATCATTTTTGAAATATTTTATTGTACTAATTAAAAAAATATCCTTTCCTATTTCTTGAATATCTGAGCTACTCACATTTATTGTTTTACTTGAAGATTTAATAACAATATCGTTCATAGGCTTTTGACGAAGAAGAATATACCGGAGTGTAATTTTTCCTCCATTATAAAAACCTTCATCATCATATTCTGGATAATCTTCAAAAAAGTGATAGATTATTTTTTCATTTTTATTTTTTATTTCTTTTTTTAGATAATCAGTACCTCTATAGGTATCATATGGTATACTTGATGTTTTTTTAGATAAAGAATCTATAATTTCACACCAAGATAAAAGTTTTATTTCGGTTTTTGCCTGTTTATTGACTTTATCATTTATATATCTTGCTTTATTCCTTTTATTAAAATTACAAGATAATGAGGATAAAACCATTATAAAAATTAATATTTTATATAGATATGTATGCATCTTAATTTTTAAAAAGTTACACTGTTAATTTTTGTTATTATTTGTATTTTCTTTTTTAGGAAATATGTATTTTTCAACGGGGACTAGTTCCCTATGGGGACCATAGACCCCTTCATCCAAGTCTATATAATCAACTGGGTTTTCTCTATAGACCCCAACCCCAATCCTATCTTTACTTAATCTTTTTTTACCTATTTTCATGAGCTTATCTTCAACAGGAATCTCTATATTAACATGAACTCCCAATAAGAGTGTTAAATTATTATTAAGAATACTTAGCTTGTTATCCATATCCGATATAGATTCTTGGGCAAACACTGATAAAAATTCTAAATATTGTGCAGGATCGACAAGAATACAACCTGCCGAGGTTGGTCTCCTACCAGAGCTATTATAGCCTGTTGTTGGGTTATGTTTGTATCTATCAAAATTTTTATTCCAAGGATCTGGCCAAGCAGAATGAATATTTTGTCCATCTAAACCGCCTTTTTGCCGGTCAGGGTAGGCAGGGTTATAATCATTCATTGTGGGAACTCTTCCCCCATCTAAAACTCTTAGGGTAGGGTATTTCCCTTTATGCATTCCTAAGACTGCCCAATAGATTCCCGGTTTAGAAGTAGGGAGGTTTTTTATATCTGCAGGATAAGATGTTCCTTTAAATTCTTTAATATCGGTTTTTGTAAGTCCATAAGTTGTGATTGTCGCTGTACCCATTTGTTTTCTGTTTTTTTTAGGGTCTGTTGGATCAAAAGTTCCAGGATCATTAACAAAAACAGCATATTTATATATATTATTAGTCGGATCTGGTTCCTCATCAGTCCATTCGAATCCAGTTACGTTCCCATCTTTATCAACCACGGGAACCCAAGATAGTCCCTCCAAATCAATTCCATCAATTGGACGATTGGCTGCAAAATTATACGGGGAGAAATTAGGGTAATTTTTATTTTTAGGATCCACCGCAAAGAACCTTCCAATACGTGGGTCATGCATCCTGAACTTGTAATTAATGGAATTTCCCTCCCCCTTGATCTCATCGTCCATTTCCATCCCGTTAAAGCCGTAGCGGTAATCGGGGGTGTTGTGGTGGCGGTTTGGCATGAGCATCCCGAAGGAAAACTAATCTTACGCATTTTTTTATGCGGTTGACCGGTTTTTCTTAATGCCTACTTTTCAAAATTTTATAAAAGAACGTATTGCCTTTCAGCTTTGTAAATATAAAATAATTTTCCGGTTTCCCATTGCCATCCGATCCCCCGCCCGGGCTTTAGCCCTTATGTTCCCTGCAACACTTTTTTGAGATCCGCTCATTGGTTTCTATCGGTAAAAAAGAGTTGGCAAACGGGAACGGGCAAAAGCCCTTCCCAAAGCTATCTTTACATAATTGGGCATTACAGTAGCATTCATTTAGGTTTCTGTACTGTAATACAACTATGTAAAATAGCCGGCTTTGCCAACGCTCTTTTTAGCAAGTTTGCGGATAGCTAACGCCCTGCGGTTGTTTCATTTTTAAAAGCTGAAGATTGCCTTTGCGCATCAATCAGCCTCGT
>NZ_RXOM01000045.1 GCF_008692195.1 Salegentibacter sp. R32 | reverse complement strand
GCGGTTGTGACTGCTAATCTTTAACTTTAAAAACTAATGTTTAACCCTTTAAAGCGATGTGAAATTTTTACATCGTGTAAACTAAGATTTTAACACTGTCTTAACTTTTTACCGATATTTCAAAGAACTTAATTTAATTTATTATGTCAACTCAACTCAAAACATACCAAATAAAAGAAGCTATAAATCGTATCTTAGATAGCCAACCTTTTATTGGTAATGTTCCGATACCTACTCAGCTCATTTTAAATAATGAAGAACCTGGAAATTCTTTTAATGTAATACCTGTTGATTCTAAAGAACAAGCAGAAGAAATTGCAATGAATATTATAAATAGTAAAAACATTAAAGATGATGTTGAAGATTATGACAAACCTCTTTATTTAACTGTCATTGTTAGTTTACCTCGGTAATTATATAAATATCCGTTTGGTTGTCTTATCATTATAAATTCTTGAACTTCTTCATTTTTTGAAGAATTCTTTGGCTCTATAAATCCACTTATTCCTTCTATTTGATATTTTTCTAAAGGTTCTATGTTTATGATAACCTCATAATTTCTTAAACTTTCTATTTCTTTAAGATTATCTATATACTCTTCTGTCAATTGTTTTGTTTTGTTGTGAGCATCCATTTGGTTTTAAATGTTTTACAACGGTCTAGTATAAGAATAGTAGCGGATTTTTATACACTAACTTTTCGGTTAAACACTGACCTTTTTTATATTTATTTACTTTCGTTTTAGCGATTAAACCGCTATTATTTTTATACATTGTTGTAAGCTGGCTTTTTTCAGTTCAGCTTGGTTTTTCAGCGTTGGCAAGACATACTCTTTTGCAATTTTTGGCGTGGCGTTGGCTTGAGCGAATTGCAAATGTGTATGGCTTATGCGGTGGCTTCTTCCACAATGTTTATTTCCTCTTCTGTTAATCCGTACAATTCATAAACCATTTGGTCAATTTCTCTTTCGACTTCGCTTATTTGTTTTATTAAATTAAACGCTTCATTTTTTTTATCATCAAATATTTCCATCCATTCGATTTCATCCGATTTACTAAGTTTTTCTCCGCCAAATTTTTTAATTGCTTTATTAAGTTCTTTTATAAATCCGCCAAAATCTAATTCGTTCCAGTTTTCCAACTTTTTTGAAAATTTTTCAATTCTGTAGCTTCGTGATAAATACTTTAAAAATCTTTCATTGTGATTTGATAGTTTAGAGTTTAACTCCAACGCATTTTTAGTTAATGATATTAATTGGCTCTTTTCTTTTGTAATTATAGGTAAATTGCTAATGTAATCTGTTTTATAAAGGAAGTAACCGCCATTAATCATACTACTCGTATTTCTGATATAAAAATCTGAAAGTTTAGAATTTAATATACCTAAAATCTGAATTAGGGAAATCTCTTTTTTTATCTCTATTCCATAAACATTTTGATTAAAATAATTTGAACCTGTTGCATATGTGAATGAAGGTGAAATTGAGGTATGAGAAGTAATGAGTTTATCAACTTCTAAAAACCTCATTTCTCTTGCTCTGTGAAAACCATACCATTCTAATGGATTTGTTTTGTACTTCTTTCTTAAGTTAATCAAGAACTCTTTATGCATAGACAAGTAATTAAATGCCAATGGATAGTTTTGTTCTAACTCTTTTAAACTAAGAAGTTTCTGCTCATTATTTAAGAATGTATAAGGGTAAATAATTACGTAGTCGCTTGTTGGTAAAGCATAACGCTTAATATTATTTCCTTTAATAATGCTCTTTGTTATAGTCTTTTCAATCAAAAACTTGTTATCATCAAGTTGATTTTTTACCAAAATTTTGTCGCCTTGTTCTTCAATTACTTCTAAGTAATAAATTTTATCACTACCTGGAATTACTCCTTGAGAAATGTTCAATGCAATATCGGATAGTTTTTTAAAACCTCTTAACCTATTAAGCAAGGTTAATTCAGCCTCATTTTTAAATTCCCAATTGTTTTTTATTGAAGAATAACTAACTTTTATAAAGTCATCATTTTTAAGAAAATCTAAATTTTCTGATATGTAGATTGGCTTTTTATCTGTATATTCTTTGTAATGAATACTATCGGTTACTTTTTTTTCTAAAAAAAAGATTGCAGTGTATGTTGTCGCACCTTGAAATATATCTATATCTGAAAAAGAAATAATTTTATTTAGGTATTGAGTAGATTCAAAAACATTTTTTAAACCCTTTCCAAAATCTGCATTAATAAATCTATGAGGTTGTATAAAAGACAATAAACCTCTTTCTTTTAAAAGCTCAATACTCAATTCATTGAAGAGAACATAAATGTCAAATTTTCCTGTTGCTGATTTATAATGTTCTTCAAAATATACGACACTATTTTTATCTAAATTCTGAACTCTAACATAAGGTGGATTTCCAATAATTACATCGAATCCTCCTTTTGCAAAAACTTCTGGAAATTCGTTTTTCCAATTAAATGCTTTTTCTCCTGCAACAGTTGGGTCGTCAATTAAACTGTTACCACATTTTATATTGTTGTTTAATGACGTTAATTTTCTGCCTTTTTGTGCAGTTCTTAACCAAAGTGATAATTTGGCAATTTCTACACTTTCTTCATTAATATCTACACCGAACAAATTGTTTTCTAAAATGGAATTTTCTACTTCGCTCAATACCATTGCATCTCCAAACAATTTGGCTTGCAATTCGTCAATGTATTGATGTTCTGCAATTAGAAATTCCAACGCTTGGTTTAAAAAAGCTCCACTACCACAAGCTGGGTCACAAATGGTAATCTGTAATAACCACTTTCTGTAACCTTCTAATTTCTTAGTTAGTTTTTTTAAGGTCGCTTTTTGTCTTCCCTTTCGTTCTTTTTCGTATTCAGCTTCTTGTATGTCAAGTTCAATTTTCTTTTCCTCACATAGTTTGCCAACTGTATTATCTACTATGTATTTGGTAATATATTTTGGTGTGTAAAAAACACCGTCTTTTTTACGTTTGGTTTTATTCTGTTCGGTTTCTATTCCTTGAATCTCTGCTTGAATTTCGTCAATGTCGTTTAACGAATGTTCAAAAATGTGTCCAAGTATATTAACACTTACTTCACTTTCAAAATCGTAATTACTTAAATTAACTGTGTGTTTGTAAAGTAAATCGTCATTGATTTTAATATTATCTAAAATCTCGTCAGGTGCAAAAAGTCCACCATTGTATGCAAAAATATCGTGTTGTTGTCCTTTGTGTCCTGTGTTCATATAACCGAAATACTTTTTAAATCGGTCGTACAAAGGGAAATACTCATCGTATTTATCTCGTAAATCTGTCCATTGGTTTACTATTGAACGAATGGAATTTGGTGGAAGTAATAATCTATCTTCTGCAAAAAAGATAAATAGAAAACGGTCGAGTAATTTCTGCGTTTTCTTAAATAAGGTCAGTTTGTCGTATTCGGGATTTTCTTTTTGAATGGCATCAAAAATCTCGTTTCTAAATGAAGCGTAATCTTTGTAAAGCTTTTTAGTGACGTTTTCCTCTTGCGTTATAGATTCATCTTTTATCTTTTTGGGAATGTCTTTTAAAAGATATTCTGATGAAAGACAAAGCCAAAGAATATCAAAACGCTCTTTTGTAAGATGAAACAGGTTAAATTCCTCAAAGTCAACTGCGTTGTCAATATAGAAACGCAACTTTTCAAAGTTGGAAGTAATGACATAATTACAACCAGGTTGGTTGTTTTTATATCCAAATGCTTGGGTTTCTACTTTGCTTAAATCGGTTGTGTTTGTTCCTTTTAGTTCAATTACCGCAAGTGCTTTTTCGCCTTTTAGAATTGCTCCATCCGTTTTTTTAGAGCCTTTTATGTTTTTTAATTCCGTTGTAAGATTAAAGTCAGGCGTTGGGTTTTTGGTGTAGCCCAAAACATTCACAAAAAGGTCAATCAGAAATTCGCCTTGATATTGTTCCTCTTTCGAGTTTCGAATGTTTTCTTGAATGGTCGGATTATGGAAATGACTTGTAAATCGCTCGTATGCTTGCGTAACTTTTTCGGACTCCAATCCTTTTAAATATTTGTTTAGAACAGAGTTCTGAAATAAGCTCATATATATTTTATGTTTTTTCTCAAATTTAATGTTATTCCGAGCGTTGGCAAAAAAACAATGTGTGCCTTTTTCGGCACTCTTTGTTTTGTGCGGTTGGCTCTTTTTTCAGCTTGCTTACAACGATTTTGTATAAGATTAGTTGCGTGGATTAGCAACGAATTTAGCAAATACAAACCTAATAGAAAATCCGAGAGGATTTTCGTAAGTAAGCTCGTACCAAGCAATTAATTTTATACGGTGTTGGCATTTCGTTATTTTTTATTCCGACTTATTCTTACCAAACTTATTTCATTTTATAGTTTTTCCCACGTTTCAGTAAATTCAGTCAGCGTTTTATTCCATAAACTTTTTCAATTCTGATTGAGTGAGAAATTCCGCAATTAATTCGAGTTTTGTTTTCAGTTCAGTTTTCCGAGCTAAAATTCTGTTCACTTCTTCAGTCAGTTTTATTTTCTTTTAGTGGCATTTTAACTCTTTTCTTAATTAAAATTCCAGCTGCTCCAAGTATTGCCAAACCAAAGTAAATATATTTGTCATTTAAATCACTTGCTAGAAGCATTCCCGAAAAAAAGGTCGAAAACAACACTATAATCATTTCTAATATATCGAGTCTAAATCCTATTTTATATTTCATTCTAATTATTTTTATTAAAATCCAAACAATCCTGCTTTAAAATGTTCCCAATCTGACAATATTGTTTTTGCTATTAAAAAAGTCACAACGAAAATGGTAACTTTTAAATAGTCTTTTTTAGTCAGTTTTTGCTTTATTCTAATGTTTGTCATAATTTTTGTTTTCAGTTCGGTGTTTAATGAATGCCAACGGTCTAGTATAAGAATAGTAGCGGATTTACACATACTAAATTTTCAGTTAAACACAGACCTTTTTTATATTTACTTACTCTCGTTTTAGCGATTAAACCGCTATTATTTTTATACATTGTTACCTGCTGGCTTTTTTATTCAGACTTTTATTCAGCGTTGGCAAAGACATACTCTTTTGCAATTTTGGCTTGTGTTTTGGCTGTAGCGAATTGCAAATGTGTATGGCTTTTAGCGTTGGTAAATTCCAGCCGTAAAATTTCATCAATTTGTTTGATATATTGTTCTTCTTTTGTGTCTTTAAAATCCGAGTAAAGATTTAAAATTCTCTCAACTTGTTCTTGAGATAGTTTAGATAAATCAAGCATTTTGGATTTGTTCAAATCGTTAGGTTCAAATTTTTTCAAACCATTACCATATTCTCTTCTATTGTCGCTAAAGATTTCTTTTGCTACGTCTGTTAATAGGTAAGCAAATAATAAATCTATAGGAACATCTGAAAATAAATCCGAGTTTGTTGGATAAACACAATGAAAGGTTGTCAGGTTAGAAATGTTTGCTTCATTTCTAATAAACTTAACACCATTTCTATTAAATACAGAAACCCAAATTGGTGCGGGTGGTCTATTTTCTAATGAATACCAAGGCTTTCTTTTTTTGGTTAAATACTTTTCATTTACTTTTTCGTTTTCACCTAAAACTATGTATTCAGTAACCATTTTGTTTTCAGAATCCTTACCGTTGAATAGATAAGCCAATTCATCATTTTCGATTAAACTCTCATAATTTGATTTAGTGAAAAAATTGCCTTTCACGTCTTTCGATTTACAAATACAAGGCAACAAGTTTTCATTAGGTATAGAATGTTTTTCGGCTTTTGATTTTCTAAATGTAAAATATTCGTTTGCTCCTGTAGCGATACCTCTTACAACTTTAGCATAAGTAGAAAATGGAACGAGATTTTTATAATTTATAGAGTTCTGAACTTGATAATATTGTCTCCATTTAACACTAGCATCTAATTCAGATGGTTTGTAAGTGAATTCACCTTTAGCATTTGGATATGAACTAATGTATCCCTCAATTAATTGTAAGTCAGATTTTGATTGAATATTGGTTATTTCAATTTCAGAATTATGTTCATCATTTGCTAAAAGAAGAATAGAAGCTGTTGTCATTGCATCATCAAATACGTTTTCCTTAAAATCAATTACAAAAAGATGTCTTAATGTTTTTGTTTTTAAAAGATATTCTTTGACAAGTTTACCATAATCAGAATTTAAAAACTCCGAAGGAATAATATAGGCTATTCGACCTCCTTTCTTTAATTGAAAAATGGACTTAAGTAGGAAAAGAGTATATAAGTTAGTAAAACCGTTAAATTTAAACTTTAAATAACTTTCTACTTCTTTGAGAATTTCTTTATTGTCGTAATCGTGAAATTTTAAATAAGGTGGATTGCAAATAATACCATCATATTTGTTTTTCCATCCATTGTACATATAGTCTTCTAGATTTAAAGAGACGTTTTGATTTTCTTTAAAAAAATCAGAAGCATCTTTAAAAATGTTCTCATCTATATCAAAACCTTTGATTTTTAAATTTTTTTTCTTTTTAAAAAGTGTTCTTGAAAAAATACCTAATCCAAAAGCTGGTTCTAAAACAGTTTTTAATGATTCATTACCAAGTAACCAATCAGCCATAAGGTTAGCTATTGGCTGTGGTGTAAAAAATTGAGCAAACTCTTTACGGTGTTCGAGAGCAGTCTTTTTAGTATATATTTTTTCAATATCCATATTTAAAAATCTTCTATGTTTAATAAATTTTTTAGACTATCAATGTCTAAATATGCTGTTCCTTTATCAAAAGTGACATAAAATAATAATCGTCCTCTACCCATTTCACGTCTAACACTCTTGTGTTCTGGCTCTTCAACTTTATAAGCAACCTGATTGGTGTTTCTAGTATTAATTTTTATAGTGGTCTTGTTTTGGTTTTTTATGTCTTTGGAAATTTCATAATGTTCTCCCTCCTTGTCTGAATCAGTAATTAGGGATAGTATATTGCTAAAAGAAATTCCGTAAGATTTGTCAAAGAATACTTGGAAATAATAGTGGGGAACGTTAAATGTTTCAGCCCATATGTAAACAACTTTTATATCTTCAACTTTTGGTGTAATACTTAAATAGTCTCTTTTTTGGACGATTTTAATATGTTCTTTTAAGTCTTTGAATAATAAAGTCAATTTTTGTAATCTTTCTGTTGAGTTCCAACTTGGTCTTCTGAAAGTTATTGCATTTATCGTTTCCTCTGTTATACTTTTGAGTACTTCCAAATGAGGTTTCTTTTTTGGATGTTCGAACTCTTCTGCAAAGTCATTTATTAAAATATCCCTGATTTTTAATGCTTCTTTTAAATGATAATTGGTTCTTTCCTGCATTTCATTTTCATATTTATCAATCAGAAATGCACTTGAACGAATTTCAAGTCCTGCAATTGCTTTTTTTACGTACTCTGTTATTTTAGAGTGTGCAATTTTACTTATGTCGTAGCCAAGATTTTGGTCAAAATCCTCTTTTTTAAAAACTAATAAATCAGGTCGTTTTCCAATGGTATCTAGTTCGTCTTGAAAGTCGGTATAGAATTCATCAAATCCTGCATCACCTGCTATTAAATCATCAGATTTTCCGTATCGAACAGCAACGTAATTTTTTGAAGTTTCATTTATTGCTCTAAAAATTAAATCTTCTGCCCAATCTCCTTGTTCTTTGTTTGTAATAAAATTAGAAGATGCCTGTGTTGGCGGTGAAGTTCTATCTCTTGGGATTGTAAAATCAACAATAGAAGTTGGGATAGATTTCGTTATTTCTCTTAATTCTTCAAAGTAGGTCATATTGTTTTTCGATATTTTATTTCTTGTTCAGCAACTTTTAAAACATCAATTGCTTTTTTTTCATCTTTTATTAGGTCGTACACTTTGTTTGCTAACCATAGTGTTTCCAATTCTTCATATGAGTATTTGAAAAGTTTACTGATAGTTTTCAAATGTTCTTTTTTTAAGTTTTTTTGGTTTCTCTCTATTTTACTCAAATAAGCATCACCAACTTCTAACTTGTAAGCAAGTTCACGTTGTAACATTTGAGCTTCTTCTCGTAATTCTCTTATTTTTTGTCCAATCGTCATTTTCCTTATTTTGACTTGACCTAAATCAGTCAAATTTAATAATTAATTTCGATTAATCGGTTTTCATTTAATTTTTTTTCGGGTGGTGGTGGGGAAGTGAAAGCTCTTTTTATTTTGTGAGGTACGAGCAAAATGAAATGTGCTTGAACGTGCGGTGGCGTTTTTTCAGCTTGCAGGTAACGGTCTTGGCTATGAGTAGTGCGGGCGCAAACACGCGCTTTCCATTCGGTTGAGCACAGAGCCAAAACCTTGTTTTCTGGTTTTTTATCTTAATACTTCAAAAAGTCAAAACAAGGTTTTGGCGG
>NZ_RXOM01000054.1 GCF_008692195.1 Salegentibacter sp. R32 | reverse complement strand
TGCAACAATGATAGCGCATACCAATAATTTTAAGTCATTCCAGAACTGGCGGAAATTTGCATGTTATGCTGGTATTGCGCCTTTTGAGCATAGTTCTGGAACGAGTTACAGGGGCAGGACAAGAATAAGTGTTTTAGGTAATAGAGACTTAAAAACTATTCTGTCATCAGCTGCCGCAACAGCTATTTTACATGATTCACAATTAAAAATTTATTACAATGAACGATTAAAAGAAGGAAAAAACAAAATGTCAACACTCAACATCATTAGAAACAAAATTGTTAGCAGAATTTTTGCTGTGGCCAAAAGGCAAACACCCTATGTGGAAACCTTTAAATTTGCAGCATAAAAATTTGGACAAACCTTAGAATACGGGCAGGTTCAGAATGACGTTGTGTGCTTCAGAATGACTTATTCTGAAGTATAATTTCAATTCAAAAATGCGTTAGCGATAGGAGTGGTATCCTTTTTTTGCTTTGATAAGTGGCAAAAAAAGATTTAACGGATAGCGCGGTCCCGATTTTTCCAATCGGGAAACGCCATCAATATTTTATAAAACCATTTCTGGAATATCGCCTTCTACAACGAGTTTTCCTTCGGTTGCTTTTTCAATTTCTTCTACGCTTACGCCCGGAGCTCGCTCGATAAGTTTAAAACCATCTTCAGTAACTTCAATAACGGCAAGATTGGTGACTATTTTAGTCACACAACCTACGCCGGTTAAAGGTAGTGTACATTTTTTTAATAGTTTGGAAGCTCCGGCTTTGTTGGTGTGCATCATGGCTACGATGATATTTTCTGCGGAAGCCACCAGATCCATCGCGCCACCCATTCCTTTTACCATTTTACCGGGAATTTTCCAATTGGCAATGTCTCCGTTTTCGGCTACTTCCATTGCGCCGAGAATGGTTAAATCTACGTGTTTGCCGCGAATCATCCCAAAACTGGTGGCAGAATCGAAAAAACTGGCACCGGGCAAAGCGGTGATGGTTTGTTTTCCCGCATTAATTAAATCGGCATCTTCGGTTCCTTCAACAGGAAAAGGGCCCATTCCTAAAATACCGTTTTCACTCTGAAATTCTACTTCTATATCGTCACGCACAAAGTTGGCCACTAATGTGGGAATCCCAATTCCTAAGTTTACATAATAGCCATCTTTTACTTCTTTGGCGATGCGTTGTGCTATTCCGTTTTTATCTAAAGCCATTTGTTTAATTTTTTGGTCTAACGGTTCGTTGTTCAATTCGCTTTTCGTAATCTTTCCCTTGGAAAATTCGTTGTACAAAAATCCCGGGAATGTGGATTTGATTAGGGTCTAATTCTCCTGCTGGAACTAGTTCTTCTACTTCAACTACAGTTACTTGTGCAGCTCCACACATACACGGGTTAAAGTTTCTGGCGGTTCCTTTAAAAATAAGGTTTCCTGCTTCGTCACCCTTCCAGGCTTTTACAAAAGCAAAATCTGCTTTATAGGCTTCTTCCAGCACATACATTTTCCCATCAAATTCACGGGTTTCTTTCCCCATGGAAACTTCGGTTCCGTAACCGGCAGGTGTATAAATGGCAGGAAAACCTTGTTGCGCGGCTTGACATTTGGCTGCTAAAGTACCTTGTGGAGTTAATTCTACCTCCAATTCTTCGCTAAGCATCTGGCGTTCGAATTCTGCATTTTCACCTACGTAAGAAGAGATCATTTTTTTGATTTGTTTTTTCTGAAGTAATAAACCCAAACCAAAATCGTCGACGCCTGCATTGTTAGAAATACAGGTGATGTCTCGTATATTTTTTTGAACAAGTGCTGTGATGGCGTTTTCCGGAATTCCGCAGAGGCCAAAACCCCCTAACATAAACGTCATCCCGTCTTGAACACCTTCAATGGCTTCTTGAACGTTATTCACCGTTTTTTTAATCATTTGCTAAATATTTTCTCTAAAAATAGGAAAATTACAAGATAGCCACAATAAAAGAACCCATTATTAAATTATTGATAATGGGTTCTATCTTTTTCGTGAATAAATCTAAGAAACTAAAGTCCTCCTAAATCTTCCACCATTTCGTCTTCTTCTTTTTCCTTTAATAATTCTTCATCGGTTTTTTCACCTTCTCCTTCTTCATAACCACTACAATCTACTTCAATACTTAAATTCTCCGGACGCTCAAATTGTTCTTTAGAAATGTTCAACTCTTCATCGGCATAAACTTTTTTCATATAAAGTCCCCAAATAGGTAAGGCCATGGTTGCGCCCTGACCATAACGAATGGATGGAAAGTGTACCGCACGGTCTTCCCCCCCAACCCAAACGCCGGAGACTAGATTGGGAACAATACCCATAAACCAACCGTCACTTTGGTTTTGTGTGGTTCCTGTTTTTCCGGCAATGGCATTTTTAAATTCGTAAGGATGTCCTGTCACGACATTTTTATAATACGGTGGAGACCATGTGGTTCTCAATCTGGTACCGGAACCTCCTTGGGTTACTCCTTCCATTAAGTTGATGGTTACATAAGCGGCTTCTTCACTCATCACATCCCGACTTTCAGGAACGTGTTGGTAAAGTATGGTTCCGTTTTTATCTTCAATACGAGTAACGATAACGGGTTTTACATAAACTCCTTTATTGGCAAAAGTGCTATAGGCAGAAACCATTTCAAAAACGCTTAAATCTACTGTTCCTAATGCGATAGCAGCAACAGGATCAATATTTTTGGTATTGACGCCTAATTTATTTAACAAATCTATCACCGGCTCCGGACCTACTTTATCGATTACCCGAGAAGTTACCGTATTTAAAGATCTTGCCAATGCATTTTTTAAAGTAACCATTCCTCCATAGTCTCCTCCTGAGTTTCTTGGTGACCAATCTTCGGTTACCCCATGTTTTCCTGCAGGAATGGTATGAATGGTATTGGGCAATTGATAACAAGGCGATAAATGAAGCTGATCTATAGCCGTGGCATACACAAATGGCTTGAAAGTTGACCCTACTTGTCTTCGTGCCTGTTTTACGTGTTCGTATTTAAAATGTTTAAAATTGATTCCACCAACCCAGGCTTTTACTTCTCCGGTTTGTGGAGTCATAGACATCATCCCTGCATTTAGGAAAGATTTGTAATATAAAATAGAGTCTCTTGGCGTCATTGTAGTATCAATATCCTGCTCGTTTTCCCAAGAGAATACCCGCATTTCTCTTTTCTTGTCGAAGGAAGCTAAGATTTTATCTTCATCGATACCTTTTGCTTTCATCTCACGCCACCGGTCACTATTTTTCATAGCTCGATCCACAATTTTTTTGATGTCATTTTCTCCAATTCCTCTAAAAGGAGCGGTTTTATTTTTTTTGTTTTGACTATCAAATTCAGCTTGTAAATTTTTCATATGCTCTTTTACGGCCTCTTCTGCATATTTTTGCATACGGGAATCGATACTGGTATAAACTTTTAAGCCGTCACGGTAAATATTATATTTTTCCCCATCAGGTTTTGGGTTCTTTTCGATCCAATCTTTTAAAAACCCTTGTAAATATGCTCGAAAATAAGTAGCAACTCCTTCATCATGGCCTTCTGGAGTGTAATCGATTTTTAATGGCAATTGCTGTAAGGAATCTCGTTCTTTTTCGGTTAAAAAACCATTTTTCGCCATTTGCCCTAATACAATATTTCTTCGATCTAAAGAATTTGCTTTAAACTTTTCCCGTTTTGGATTATAAAGTATAGGGTTTTTCAGCATCGCAACCAAAACAGCAGCTTCTTCTGTATTTAAATTCTGAGGTTCTTTATCAAAATAAATTCTTGATGCTGAACGAATTCCTACCGCTTCATATACAAAATCGAATTTATTTAAATACATGGTAATAATTTCCTGCTTGGTATATTGACGCTCTAACCTTACTGAAATTACCCATTCCTTGATTTTTTGGATAATAGCTTCTGCTAAGTTATCTGATCTCACTTTTGTAAATAACTGTTTAGCCAATTGTTGGGTAATAGTACTTGCTCCTCCCTTAGAACCCATAAAAGCTACTGCTCTTAACGTTCCGCGAGCATCTATTCCTGAATGGTCGTAGTAACGTTCATCTTCTGTAGAAATAAGGGCATTTACTAAATTGTCCGGTAAATCTTCATATTTAACGGGAGTTCTGTTTTCGTTGTAATATTTACCCAAAGTTTTTCCGTCGGAAGAGAAAACTTCGGTAGCCAAATTGGTCTCCGGGTTTTCTAATTCTTCAAATGTGGGCATTTTACCAAATACGCCCCATCCCGCCATTAAAAACAATAAGATCGCGATAAGAATGCCTCCTAGGAACAATCCCCAAAACCAAAGGATGAATTTTTTAAAGGAAGTTTTTTTTGTCGATTTTTTTGAAGTCACTTTAAAGTTGAATTAAAGGTTATGGTTTTTCTATTCTGAAACCTACATCGGTAATTCCTTCTAATGCTGAAATACCGTCTACATTTCCGTTTTTTCGCATCGCTTGCCTAATTTTAAATTGATAAGTTCCGGTTTCGGGGAAACGTACATTTTCTTTGTACCAAAGTTTACTTTCGTAAACATCACCAAAACCTTGCCCCATCCAATCACCATTAGGGTAAGCCATTTCGTATTCTAAGGTGTCTGAAATTACTTTTCCATTGGGAAAGTTCATCTCGGTAATTAAAAATATGTTGTTATAATTATAGTTGTTATTATTTCTTAGGTTGATGAATAAATGATAAGGTTTAAGCGTATCTATTTTTTCAACTTTAAAAGTAATGATAGAATCTTTATGCCAACCTTTTTCCGGCACCGATTGATATTCATCGTAAACCCGCTTAGAATCACAAGCGACCAAGCATATTACTGCTACCAAAGAACATACCAAAGCTTTACGCATTGTTTCTGGGCTTTTTGCGTCTTCGTTTTTTATTTCTTCTCTTTTTATGACTCGCTTTTTTGGGTTTATCAAAACGTGTTAAACTGTCTTGTCCTACTACATTACTAAAGTCATTTTGTGAAGTTTTTTCCAATTCAGCAGAGAATTCTTCTAAACTTGCTACCGGCTTTTTACTTTGAGCAGCTTTTATAATTTCTTTTACTTGGTCTTTGGTAAGCTCAAACCAGTTCATCCATTCGCCTTCGTAGGCATACCAAAGGCTTCCTTTAAAAATATCTATTTTCTGGCAAACGGCTGTTCCTTTTTGGGTCTGTAGCTTTACGTCTTGTTTTGGGAAATCTTTGAGTGCATCTAAATAGGCGTCTAACTCATAATTGAGGCAACATTTTAATTTACCGCATTGTCCCGCTAATTTTTGCGGATTTAAAGAAAGTTGCTGATACCTTGCTGCGGAAGTGGTGACGGATCTAAAATCTGTTAACCATGTTGAACAACATAATTCCCGGCCGCAAGAACCAATACCACCCAATCGTGCTGCTTCCTGACGGAAACCAATTTGACGCATCTCTATACGGGTTTTAAATTCTTTAGCGAATTCTTTAATTAATTGCCTAAAATCCACTCTATCTTCTGCAGTATAATAAAAAGTAGCTTTAGAACCATCCCCTTGAAATTCGATATCGCTAATTTTCATTTTTAAATTGAGCTTAATCGCAATTTCCCGGGCCCGGACTTTCATAGACTCTTCCCGTTCTCTAGAAGCCTGCCAAACATCTATATCTTTTTGACTGGCTTTTCTGTATATTTTATTGACTTCAGGGCTATCGGGCTTCACGCGTTTTTTCTTCATCTGCACTTTAACCAATTCACCCGTTAAAGAAATAACACCCACATCGTGACCGGGGGAAGCTTCTGTAGCTACCACATCGCCCATCGTTAAACTTAATCCTTCTGTATTTTTATAAAAATGTTTTCTTCCGTTTTTAAAACGTACTTCTACGTAATTGAAAGGTTCTATACCTCCCGGCAGGGACATATTTGAGAGCCAATCGAAGACCGCAAGTTTGTTACAACCATCGGTTCCGCACGTTCCGTTATTCTTACATCCTTTTGGCTGACCATCTTTGGTCGAGCAACTTCCACACGCCATAAACTTATGTTATATATTGAAATACTAGAAACTACAAAGCTCCTGTATTGATAATGATTATTATTTATTTTAAATGGTAAATATACCAATTTATTGTGAGGAGAAAGAAAAATGATGATTTGGGTGAAAATTTTTCAGCTTAAAATTTTAACTGAAATATCTTGTTGAAGATTGGACTAACTAAACATTAACCAAATACTGGCGCCCCAGAAAACAACATTTCCTAAAATACCAATAATGCTTAAAAAACGAAGTTGGTCTTGATGTGCAGAAATTCTGAAGAAGAAAATAGAAAACACAATGGCCGTCATGGCTCCAGCATTTATGTAGGAAGGATAATCTATAATTTCAGGAAAATGCCTTAAGTAACTTTTTTTGGCTTCAATAAAAGAACCTAGGTTATCAAATTTATAGAACCAAATAGACAAGTTGAAAAAACCAAGAACTAAAATAAAGCTACCCACCAAAAAGGAGAGTAGCCTTATTTTACTTTTTTGTCTTTCTGATATATGATAAGTACCTACCAACCTTTAGTGTTTAAATTTTAAAACTTCAGATCTTCCTTTTTTGAAAATCTTATTGCTATTGTGCGTTCCTCGTCGTAAAGCTTTTTGCTCTTCGTAAGGTAGCGCATTTATTTCTTTACAATGATCTGAACAACAATTATCCATTTTTTCGGCGCATTCTTCACACTGAATAAATAGTAAATGACAGGCTTCATTTGCACAATTTACGTGTGTATCACAAGGCTTTCCGCATTGATGACATTGCGCAATTACATCTTCTGAAATTTTTTCGGCACGACGATGATCGAAAACAAAGTTTTTTCCGATAAATTTATTCTCTATGTCCTTCTCACGAACTTGTCTAGTATATTCAATAATACCACCTTCTAATTGAAAAACTTTTTTAAATCCTTTATGTTTATAGTAAGCACTAGCTTTTTCACACCGAATACCACCGGTACAGTACATTACTAAATTTTTATCTTCTTTATGATCTTTTAAATCTTCTTCAATAATATCTAAAGAGTCCCTAAAGGTATCTACATCTGGGGTTATAGCCCCTTGAAAATGACCTATTTCACTTTCATAGTGATTACGCATATCTACCAATATGGTGTTCGGGTCGCTAATGAGCTCATTAAACTTTTCAGCATTTACATGTTCTCCTTTTTTAGTGACATCAAAGGTTTCGTCATTAAGACCGTCTGCCAAGATTTTAGATCTTACCTTTATTTTTAATTTCAAGAACGATTTTAGGTCTTGCTCGATAGCAATATTCAACCGAATATCTTTTAAAAAATAGATGTCATCCAAAAACGTTTTAAAAGTATTAAATTTTTTGGCAGGAACAGAAAGTTGTGCATTAATTCCTTCGTGGGCTACATAAATACGTCCCAGAACTTCCATTTGATCCCAAGCTACAAATAAATGATTTCTGAAAAGTTCTGGATTCCCAATTTTTGCATATTGATAGAAAGAGATGGTTAACCTATCTTCTCCGGCCTCCTCTAGTAAGGCTTCTCTTTCTTTTGCACTTAATTTGTTGTACAGTTGCATGCTATACCTTTTTATAAGTTAAACAAAAGTTAAGCTGCAAAAGTAAATGTTTTCAATTAAAAATGCCCTGAAAATTGACTTTTTCAGGGCATTTTTATGGCTAATTCGTTATTACTAAATTTTCTAAATTCAATTTTAACATTGTTCCAAAATTTAATTATTAACGTCAGCCTCCATCAACCTTACAATTACAGATATAGCACACTGTAATTGCTTGGTCAACAGAATTTAAAAGAATATTTCTTTTGAGAAATTTCATTTTTGTTCTCTTGCTTTACTAACTAGATACAAAAAATTAAAAAAGGTTGCGTGGCAAATGGTAATCACAAAAACTTATAGTATTTTAGCATTTCTTCAAAAAATATAGAAAGCCTTTTTAAAAGATTATGAGTAAAGACAACGAGAAAGATGCAAAATTAAAGGCGTTAAAATTAACGCTAGATAAGTTAGATAAAACCTACGGTAAAGGTACCGTAATGAAGATGAGCGATCAAGCGGTACAAGATATTGATGCCATCCCATCTGGATCTTTAGGATTAGATTTAGCATTAGGAGTAGGTGGATATCCTAGAGGTAGAGTTGTTGAGATATACGGACCAGAATCTTCAGGTAAAACCACTTTAACTTTACATGCGATTGCTGAGGCTCAAAAAGCCGGAGGGATAGCAGCTTTTATAGATGCGGAACACGCGTTTGATAGATTTTATGCTGAAAAACTGGGCGTAGATATTGAAAATTTAATTATCTCTCAGCCCGATCACGGAGAACAAGCTTTAGAAATTGCCGATAATTTAATTAGATCTGGAGCGATAGATATTATTGTGGTCGATTCTGTTGCTGCTTTAACTCCAAAAAGCGAGATTGAAGGGGAAATGGGTGACTCTAAAATGGGACTACACGCCCGTTTAATGTCACAAGCATTAAGAAAACTTACCTCCTCCATAAGTAAAACCAACTGTACAGTAATTTTCATCAACCAGCTGAGGGAGAAAATAGGAGTTATGTTCGGGAATCCTGAAACTACAACAGGGGGTAATGCACTTAAATTTTATGCTTCAGTAAGATTAGATATTAGACGGTCTACCCAAATAAAAAATAGCAATAGCGATGTAATGGGTAACAAAACCCGAGTAAAAGTTGTAAAAAATAAAGTGGCCCCTCCTTTTAAAACTGCTGAGTTTGACATTATGTATGGTGAAGGTATTTCTAAGGTAGGAGAAGTAATTGATATTGGCGTAGATTATGAAATTGTCAAAAAAAGCGGCTCTTGGTTTAGTTATGAAGACACCAAATTGGGACAAGGTCGTGATGCAGTTAAAACTTTACTGAAAGACAATCCTGAATTAATGGAAGAATTGGAAACCAAGATTACCGAAGCAATTAAAGTAGCAAAGTCTTAAATCCTAAAATTTTATACTAGTTTAAAAAAATCCCGTGATGACGGGATTTTTTTGTTACCCACGCAACCATTTAGTTTTTAATGTATCTACACTATACAAACCCCACTTTATACCAGAATGATGATGAAGAATTTTTTAGTTTTATTAGTAATAGTAGGCGGCTTTTTTAGCTGTTCATTAGATGATGATGTAAATCCTACTTTTTCTTATGCTGCTGTTCCTATTGAAAGTGTAATTGTACCAGATACACTTAATTATGGAGAGATTCATGATTTTGAAGTTACTTATAAACAAATCTCTACCTGTCATTTATTTGAAACATATCAATCCCTAAAAGATACTAATGAAAGAAAGATTTTTGTATTAAACAGAGTTTTTAATGATAATAACTGTGAAGAATTAGAAGATGAATTGATCTCCAAACAACTTCATTTTGAAGTAACCAGACAGGATTATTATATATTTAAATTTTGGCAAGGAACAGATTCAAATAACGAAGATATTTTTTTAACAAAAAAAATACCAGTAAAAGTAGAGTAAGGTAAATTGAGTATTGAGCAGCTCATACAAAAATGTAAAAAGCAAGATTTAAAATCGCAAGAGCAATTATATAAGCTTTACGCTAATAAATTGTTTGCGGTCAGTCTAAAATATTCTCGAAATTATCAAGAAGCCGAGGACAATTTACAAGACGCTTTTTTGACAATTTTTAAAAAAATCGCTCAATATAAAAACAAAGGCTCTTTTGAAGGTTGGCTTAAACGAATTGTTATCAATACCGCATTGCAACGCTATAGAAAACAAGACGTTTTTCAAATTATAGATGAGCATGCCTTAAAAGAACCCGAAGTAGAAATAGATAACGATCAACTCCCGTTAGCATTTTTATTAAAAATAATACAAGAGTTACCCGATCGTTACCGAATGGTTTTTAACCTTTACGCCTTAGATGGTTTTTCTCATAAAGAAATAGCCAAGACAATGAGTATTTCTTTGGGAACTTCAAAATCTAATCTAGCAAGAGCACGGCAAATTTTAAAAACCAAGGTTGAAGAATTTAACGATAATAGCGCAACTTCTGCACAATGAAGGAAAATAAAAATATAGACCGGCTTTTTCAGGAGAAGTTCAAAGATTTTGAGGCAGCTCCTAACGAGAAAGTATGGAAAAATATAAAAAGTGAACTGCAAAAAGAAAACGACCGGAAGGTTATTCCTATCTGGTGGTACAGAATAGCAGGAGTCGCTGCCGTTCTAGCAATGGTCTTTCTTGCAGGCAATTTTTGGTTAGATAGCAATGAAAACCAAGTAGTTAATTCTATAGAAGAAATAAAGGAGGAAGATATTCAAAAAAAACCAGAGACGCCCTTTACCTCTTCTGAAAGTAAGAACAAGGATGGCGGCTATGCTACCGGACAAAATACCATTGAAAAAACAGAAAACATAATACAACCCCAAACCTCAAACCCTAAGAATTCTCAACAAGAAGTTGCAAACACAAACACTGAGCATGGAAAGGCGAATTCAAAACGTCTTGTTGAAAAGAGTTCTACGGTTGCAAGCAACTCCTCCTCTAATTCGGGGAGGTTAGCTTCAACTGGAACTAAAAATTCTGAAACTGAAGATTCAAGCCGAATTGCTTCAGCAGGAGAAAATACTTCAGAAGTTAATTCTAAAGAATCTAAAAATCAGCAAAACCTATCTTCTTCAATCGCAGGTGATGCTAATTCTGATAAACAATCAACTTCAACAGAAAAAAATAGCTTAGCTGAAAATACTTCTGAAGAAGAGAACAGTCTAATAGATAAAAATAAAACCGGAGTTGAAGAAAATGAAGAGGATAAAAAATCTTTAGTAGATACTGCCAAAGAAATTGAAGAAGACAAGGATGAGGAAAAAAGCAGCGAAGAAAAAGAAAATGATGAACAGCATTTATCTAAATGGTTAATTAAACCCAATGTTTCCCCTATTTACTACGGAAGTTTAAACGGAGGGAACAGTTTAGATAAAAGTTTGGCCAATAACAGTTCCAGTGGAGAGCTTACCATGGCGTATGGAGTAAACTTTGCTTACAGTATTTCTGAAAAACTAAAAGTGCGTTCCGGTGTGAGTAAAGTAAATATGAGTTATAATGTAAATAATATTGCCTTTTCACCGGCGGTAAACGCCATACAATTAGAAGGCCTTAATTATCCTTCTAACGAAAGTATTGAAGTAGTTTCCACCAACAGACCTCAACCAAATTCAGATGCAATTACAAATGAATTTGGGCGGGCAGAAACTCCTACTTTTTCACAAGGAACCCTCAACCAACAATTGGGGTATATTGAAGTTCCTTTAGAAATTGAATATGCACTTTTAAATAAAAAATTTGGTGTTAACCTAATAGGGGGAGCAAGTACATTATTTCTTGACAATAATGCTGTAGTTATCAATTCAGGGGAAGGTCAGCTTTCTTTAGGGGAAGCCAACAACCTAAACAATGTAAGTTTCACTACAAATGTTGGTTTAGGATTAAATTATAATTTGAGTCAACAATTCGACTTAAATCTAGAACCCACTTTTAAATACCAACTCAACGGATTCAATAACAACATCAACAACTTTAAGCCTTACTACTTTGGAGTATATACAGGCTTTAGTTTCAAATTTTAAGTTTAAGTTAGTTTTTTTAAGAATGCAATGATGAGCAAAGGGAGTCAAGTGGTTTTGGCTCCTTTTCTTTTTAATAAGTACCCGTTAATTCATCATAGATCTCTTTACGGACTTTTTCCCGCAATTCTTTTTTATTTTTTTGCTGAAGATTTTCAGTAGCAATAAAAGGTAATATTTTTACTCGCATTTTTCCGGGAGAACCACTTAAAAAACTATAAGAAAAACGTTTTTTATTATCATAAAAAACCAATGGAACTACTGGTATCTGATGGTCTATCGCCAATCTAAACGCACCATCCTTGAAGGGATCAAGCACAACCGATTCATCATCAGGAACACCGCCTTCAGGAAAAATACAAATACTGTTTCCTTGATTTAATCTGCGCTGCGCATGTTTAAAAACCTCATTTCTACTTTTCACATCTGATCGGTCTACCAAAATACAAGTCCGTTTATAGAAAAAACCAAATACGGGAAGTTTTGTCAATTCTTTCTTACCCACAAAAACAAACGGATTCTTAATCACTGTAAGCATTAACATAATATCGGTCATCGAGGTATGATTGGCAACAAACATATAACTCTCTCCCTTTTCAAGTTTTTGTAACCTCTTCACCACCGGATAAAACCCCATCCCGTATAAAACCGTTTTTGCCCAAATCCTGGCAATCACAAAAAACTTGCTATAATATTCTTCTTTAGAAGTTAAAATAAGTAGTAAAGGGAAAAATATAATAATGGGAACAGCTATGAGAATATAAAACCATATTCTCCAAAGTACAATCAAAAATTTCTTTAAAACTCCCATGAGTTATCAAAAGTAATAAAATGTATGTATCAAAATCCATAAAACATTTACCTTTACAAAAAATTTATTTACAATGTCTAGAATACTAACTGGGATCCAAAGCACAGGAACCCCACATTTAGGAAACTTACTAGGAGCCATTATTCCTGCCATTAACATGGCAAACGATTCTAACAACGAATCTTTTTTATTTATTGCGAATTTACATACGCTTACACAAATAAAAGATGCTCCAACCTTAAGAGAAAACACCTATTCTGTGGCTGCAACTTGGCTGGCTTTTGGTTTAGATATTGAAAAAACCGTTTTTTACAGACAAAGCGATATACCACAAGTAACAGAACTTACTTGGTATTTAAGTTGCTTTTTCCCTTATCAGCGATTAACCTTGGCCCATTCATTTAAAGATAAAGCCGACCGGTTAGCTGATGTGAACTCGGGCCTTTTCACCTACCCGATGTTAATGGCGGCCGATATACTTTTGTATGATGCTGAATTTGTCCCAGTAGGAAAAGATCAATTACAACATATTGAAATGACACGCGATGTAGCTTCCCGTTTTCATGCACAAATGGGAGAAACTTTTGTACTTCCAAAAGCCAAAACCGAAGAAAACACGAAGTATGTTCCCGGAACAGACGGAGAGAAAATGAGTAAGTCCCGTGATAACTATATCAATTTGTTTTTACCCGATAAAAAATTGAGAAAACAAGTCATGGGCATTCAAACCGATAGCACTCCGCTTGAAGAACCAAAAGACCCAGACACTTGTAATGTTTTCAATCTATATAAAGTAATAGGTTCAGAAGAGCAAATTGCCGAAATGCGTAAAAATTACTTGGGTGGCAATTACGGTTACGGTCATGCTAAACAGGCTTTATATGAACTTTTAGTGGAGAAATATGCTAAAGAAAGGGAAGCCTATCATTATTATATGAATAACCTTGAAGAAGTTGATGCTGCTCTAGAAAAAGGAGCTGAAAAAGCTAGAAAAGTAGCTAATGAAGTATTGAGCAGGGTGAGAACTAAATTGGGATATTAAAATTTGGGCGTTGCGGGCTAAAAAGCCCGCCGCGCTTTCACTACTCGCTTTTTTTATTTTTCCAAAAACAAAAAAGAGCTCAAACACAACGTTCAATCGCTAACGCAAACTACTATTCCAATTCCATTTGGGTTTTTAAAATATTAAATCGCTTCAAACATTTTCCCAGGTAATGGTCTTACCAACCCATTTAATTCTAAATTTAGAAGATAGGTGGTAATTTCAAAAGTAGGCATTTCACAAGCTAGCGCCAGATTATCCAATTCAGATTTGCCTAGATTTTTCAATTCGGTTAAAACTATTTCTTCTTCCGGGGAAAGCTCAACAAAAAGTTGGGTTTGTTTTGGTGGTTGTTCTTCTAACTCCCAACCCAAATAGAAAATCAAATCGGCAGCCGAAGTAATCATTTGCGCTTTTTGGTGCTTAATAAGTTCATTACAACCTTTGCTTAAACTATCTGTAGGTCTTCCCGGCAATGCAAAAACTTCCCGATTGTAAGAATTGGCAATATCTGCTGTTACTAAAGAACCTCCTTTTTCAGCACTTTCAATTACGATGGTAGCTTCGCTAACTCCTGCAATAATTCGGTTACGCTTTAAAAAATTCTTTCGATCAAAGGTTTTGTCACTCCAAAAATCAGAAAGGAAACCGCCATTTTTCAAGATTTCACTTTCATATTTTTTATGCACTTTTGGGTAAACTTGATTCAATCCATGCGCCATACAACCTATGGTCTGTAAGTTATTGGCCAAAGCTGATTTATGGGCACAAATATCAATTCCGTAAGCAAATCCCGAAACAATTACCGGGTTTAACGGAGCCAAATCTTCAATAAGTTGCTCGCAAAAAGCAGTTCCATGAGTGGTTGCTTTTCGCGTTCCCACAATACTAATAATTTTTTTATGCTGAAGGTCTATATTTCCTTTTTCAAAAAGTAAAATAGGTGCATCAATGCAATGCTTGAGCCGTTGCGGATAATCATTATTCTGAAAATATTTCACCTTAATATCGGCTGTATTTATAAATTCCAGTTCTTGCATCACCTCCCTTTCGTAAGTAGAAAAATCCAACAAAGCTGCGGTTCGTTCTCCAATGCCTTCTACCGCTATAATATCTGACTTCTTTATTTCAAAAATTGACTTGGCAGAACCAAAATGATGCAATAATTTTTTTGCCGTAACGTCACCAATATTTGGGATTCGTTGCAGTGCTAACAAATAAATTAACTCTGATTCACTCATTCTGAAGAAAATATATATCTAAAATAACGAAAAAGATTTGTTAATAAAATTTACCATCCATATTTCATAAAAACTGAAAATAAACTAACTTTGAAATTATGAGAGTAGAGCTATATTTAAAAGAATTACTTTATCGTTACGAATGTGTAGTAATGCCCGGTTTTGGAGCATTTTTGGCTAAACGTAAACCGGCAGAGGTTCACGAATCTACCCACGCGTTTTATCCGCCTAAAAAAGTGATTTCTTTTAACAAACAACTTTCTGAAAATGATGGTGTTTTAGCTAATTATATTGCAAAATCTGAAGAACTTTCTTACAGCGAAGCCAACCAGAAAGTCACCGAATTTGTAGAAAATCTTTCTCATACCCTAGAAAATTACAACGAAGTAATTTTAGATGAAATAGGAACTTTTAGCTTAGAAGAAGAAAAAGTACTGTTTCAACCTTTTTATCACAACAACTATTTAGCTGAATCTTTCGGACTATCTACTTTCACTTCTCATGTAATTAAAAGAGAAGAAGAGATGGTTGAAGAAGAAGCTCCTGTTCTTGCTAAAGTAGAAGAAAATACAACTAAAGAAGAAGTTGCTTCAGCTACCATTTCAGAAAAAGTTTCAACTTCAGAAGAAAACCAAAAAAGCAAAACCCCAATTTGGCGATATGCTGCCGTAGGAGCAATTGCAATTGGTTTAGCTGGTTTTTTAGGAGCCAATTATTACAGCAATGATATTAAAGAACATAACATTGTTGAGCAACAAAAAGCCGAAAAGCAAATAGAATCTCAAATACAAGAAGCAACGTTTGTCATTAGCAATCCATTGCCCGAAGTTACTTTTAAAGTAGCTCGTGAATCTGGAAACTATCATATTGTGGCCGGTGCTTTTCGAGAGAAAGAAAATGCTACCAAAAAAGTAAATCAGTTACGGGAAAAGGGTTTCAACGCGAGGGAAATCGGAGCTAATAAATATGGATTACATCAGGTAATTTACAGTAGCCACGAAAACCGAATTGAAGCTTTAAAAACGTTGAAAAACATAAAAAACACCGAAAACCAAGAAGCTTGGTTATTGGTTCAGGAATTATAAATTTTCCCATACTTATAAAATTTCTTTAAAATTGATGCTTTTACCGGGCATCAATTTTTGTTTTAACACAAAAGATTACCTTTGCAGAAAAAAATGCAGCCAAAACATCCCCAAGAATCCCGCACTATTTTAACCGACCTTGTTTTACCCAGTGAAACCAATCCGTTAAACAATCTTTTTGGAGGCGAATTATTAGCTCGTATGGATCGCGCTGCAAGTATTGCGGCCAGAAGGCACAGCCGAAGAATTGTAGTCACCGCTTCTGTAAATCATGTGGCCTTTAAAAAAATGATTCCGCTAGGAAGTGTGGTCACGGTAGAAGCCAATCTTTCCCGTGCTTTTAAAAGCTCGATGGAAGTAGTCATTGATGTTTGGGTGGAAGACCGGGAAAGCGGACTGCGTTCTAAAGCCAACGATGCGATTTATACATTTGTGGCAGTTGATGATTCTGGTATGCCGGTTCCCGTTCCTGCAATTGAACCGGAAACTGAAGTCGAAAAAGAACGCTACGACGCAGCATTACGAAGAAAACAATTAAGTTTGGTATTAGCAGGTAAAATAAAGCCAAGCGAAGCAACTGAACTAAAAGCTTTATTTGAAGACTAAAAACGCCATTTTCTATGGCCCAAACTCCAAAAGTTTCTTTTAAAGAAATTAATAAAATTGCAATCCCGGCGATTATTGCGGGCATTGCCGAACCACTCATTTCCCTAACCGATATTGCCGTCATCGGAAATGTAGAACATCATTCTGTGGAAGCTTTAGCGGCAGCGGGAATTGTAGGTTCTTTCCTCTCAGCTATTATTTGGATTGTCGCGCAAACTAAAACCGCCATTTCAGCAATTGTTTCTCAGCATTTGGGAGCTAATCGGGTTCACGCGGTAAAGACTTTAATTCCGCAGGCGATTGTTTTTAATCTTATTTTAAGCATAGTGATTTACGCTACCACTGCTTTTTTTGCTGAAAGTATTTTTAGTGCGTACAATGCTGATGGTTTAATCCTAAAATATACGGAAGATTATTATACCATTCGGGCCATTGGTTATCCATTAACGCTCGTTACTTTCGCTATCTTCGGAATTTTTCGTGGTTTACAAAACACCCTTTGGGCAATGAAGTGTAGCTTGGCAGGAGCAGCCGTAAATATTGGATTGGACTATGCGTTGGTTTATGGTATTGAAGGGTTCATTCCGCCGCTTCATTTAAAAGGAGCAGCTTATGCAAGCTTAGCTGCCCAAGCGACGATGCTGGTAATGGCTTTTTATTTCTTCTTCAAAAAAACGCCTTTTCACTTAAAATTGAGTTTCAACATCAATCCGCAAATGAAACCTTTGCTATTGATGGCTGCCAATCTATTTGTACGAACCGCAGCACTTAATTTCGCTATTTATTTAGCCAATGCTTACGCTACCGATTACGGGAAAAATTACATTGCCGCACAGAGTATTTTGATGAATATTTGGTTGTTTTTCTCTTTCTTTATTGATGGTTATGCTAACGCAGGAAATGCAATTGGAGGTCGCTTACTCGGCGCAAAAGATTACGTTCGATTATGGAATTTAAGTAAAGACATTTGCAAATATGCCGTGTTTATCGCCTTAATTTTAATGGGAGTTTGCGGACTTTTCTACAACGAAATCGGACTTATTTTTAACAAAGAAGCAACCGTACTCGCCTTGTTTTCTTCCGTTTTTTGGCTAGTACTTTTGATGCAACCTATCAATGCCATTGCTTTTATGTTTGATGGAATATTTAAAGGTTTAGGAGAAGCCAAATACCTTCGGAATGTTTTGCTTGTTGCCACCTTTTTAGGCTTCACCCCTACTTTACTGATTGCCGACTATTTCGGTTTAAAACTCTATGCGATCTGGCTGGGTTTCTTGGTTTGGATGCTCATAAGAAGTTCAACCTTGGTGATTAAATTCCGAAGAAAATATCTAAAAGAAGCTCTATAGTATTTCTACTGAAAACTTAAATAGGATTCCTGGGAAATATTTCAAAACGGCTATTACTTTCTTTGATAATCTCTAATTTACTAGGTCGTGCTGCACGCGCTTCTTTTAAAGCTTTGGCGTAAGCTTTATCAAAACCTTCAAATTGTTTTACCTTTTTTCGGGTTTCTTTAGATAATTTCCAACAAGAGTTTTTTTCATCATACCACAATTGAAATCGCTTTTGCTGAATTAAATGATGACTTCTTTTAAGCAAATGATAAATAATTTTTCCGTCGCTATAATTTCCGTCAGGATAACTCATAGGAAGTAAGGAGAAAAACACATAATATAGCGAAAAATATAAAAATTGATAGGTAAAAATCGTGGCTTCCAAATATTGGTTAGAAACCAAATAAATCATTAAACAAGACGAAAGAATATTTCCCAACAAACCTCCTGCGTAGATAAATAGATTCCGCCAACGACTTTCGTCGCTTATGTTTTCGAAATAGCAAAAACCATAATAAAAATAATACTTCCTAATTTCAAAATACTTGGTATTCAGCAAAACTTTCCCAGAGCCTATAATAATTTTCACATTCTTAGCTCCTAATAATTTAGCAATAAGCACGTGACCAAATTCATGGATAAGCGAAACCACGGGCAACACCACAAAAAAAGCCAAGAAAAGCTTCGGGATATCTATAAATTCGACCATAATTTATATTTTTTGAAACCCCAAAAATAATTCAACTTCAAAGAAATTATTTAGAGATTAACTTGATTTAATACTCTTATTAACAAAGTTTTGGCTCGGTTCTTTAAAACGATTCAGCTCAATATTTTTTATGGACGAATGCGCATAAATTAAAATCAGTTTAACATCTGTACACTTAGATTTGCCTTAAAAATGTCGTAATTTTAAGCTATGAAAAGAGATGAAGTTAGCAGAGGATTTATTTTTAAAAGTTACGAAGCGCCCCACCAAACTCCTTTCGAAAAGCTTTTTGAAATTTTTAAAGAGTTGATCACCTACACCTCGGGAGATTTTGATGAAGCAATCGATTGGTTACGCCAGTTAAATAAAGAATACGAACTCACCACGCCCGATTATACTATCGACGATTTTATTGAAGACCTAAAAGCAAAAGGTTACATTCAAGAACGCGTAAAACCCGATGGTAAAGGCGGAATGGAAATTACTTCGAAAACAGAAAAAGCCATTCGACAACGTGCGTTAAACCAGATTTTTGGTAAAATGCGAAAAGGAAATTCGGGTAATCACAAAACTAAACATAGTGGCAATAGTGACGAAAGTACCGGAGAATTTAGAAATTACCAATATGGCGACGGTCTCGACAGAATTTCGATGACCGAGAGTTTAAAAAACGCTCAGATCAATCACGGTATCGGGAATTTTAATCTCTCAGAAAACGATCTAGTTGTAGAAGATAGTCAGTTTAAATCGCAAATGAGTACGGTTTTAATGATCGATATTAGTCACAGTATGATTCTCTACGGCGAAGATCGAATTACTCCTGCCAAAAAGGTGGCGATGGCACTTTCAGAATTAATTTTAACGCGTTACCCAAAAGATACGCTCGATATTATTGTCTTCGGAAATGATGCTTGGCCCATTCAAATTAAAGATCTGCCGTATTTGCAGGTCGGTCCGTTTCATACCAACACCGTTGCCGGGATGCAATTAGCGATGGATATTTTACGTAGAAAACGAAACGCCAACAAGCAAATTTTTATGATTACCGATGGTAAACCGAGTTGCTTACGAATGCCGGACGGAACCTATTATAAAAACTCGATGGGACTCGACCCTTACATCACCAATAAATGTTACAATATGGCGGCGCAAGCCCGAAAGTTGAATATTCCCATCACAACATTTATGATCACCTCAGACCCTTATTTACAACAATTTGTAGATGAATTTACCGAATCAAACCAAGGTAAAGCTTATTACACCGGTCTCGGTGGTTTAGGTGAAATGATTTTTGAAGATTACGAATCGAACAGAAAAAAGAGAATACGATAAATAGATATCTTCTTAATTCCGCTCGACCTGAAAATGCGAAATAAAGAAGAATATAGAATAATAAAAAGCTATGAACTTAACAGAAATAAAAACTTTTGGCGAACTCAAAAAAGCAGGTTACAAAAGTAAAAGCATCAAAGAAGAGTTACGTCAAAATTTAATTGAAAAAATAAAAAATAACGAAACGGTTTTTGAAGGCGTTCACGGTTATGAAGACACCGTAATTCCTGAATTAGAACGTGCTATTCTTTCAAAACATAATATTAATTTACTCGGTTTACGCGGACAAGCAAAAACGCGTTTAGCCAGATTGATGGTGCAACTATTAGATGAATATATCCCGGTAGTGGAAGGCTCAGAAATTAATGATGATCCTTTCCATCCTATTTCCAGATATGCCCAAGAAACTTTAAAAGAAAAAGGAGATCAAACACCAATCACTTGGTTGCATCGAGACGAGCGTTTTTCTGAAAAACTGGCGACACCAGATGTTACGGTAGCCGATTTAATTGGTGATGTAGACCCGATTAAAGCGGCAAATTTAAAACTGAGTTATGCTGATGATCGTGTGATTCATTTTGGAATGATTCCGCGAGCAAACCGTTGTATTTTCGTGATTAATGAGTTACCCGATTTACAAGCGAGAATTCAGGTAGCATTGTTCAATATTTTGCAGGAAGGCGATATTCAAATTCGAGGTTTTAAATTAAGAATGCCATTAGACCTTCAATTTATATTTACTGCCAACCCCGAAGATTATACTAATCGTGGTAGCATTGTGACTCCGTTAAAAGATAGAATTGGTTCGCAAATTTTAACGCATTACCCAAAAACCGTAGAAATTGCCAAAACTATTACCGAGCAGGAAGCTAATTTAGAAAGCAACCAAAAAGAACATGTAAAAGTACCCGATTTAGCGCGAGAAATTTTAGAGCAAATTAGCTTTGAAGCACGAGAAAGTGAATATGTAGATGAAAAAAGTGGAATTAGCGCTCGAATGAGTATTACCGCTTTTCAAAATTTATTGAGTACCGCAGAGCGTCGCGCTTTAAAAAATGGTGATACCGAAACTACACTACGCTTAGGCGATTTTATGGGCGTAATTCCATCAATTACCGGAAAAGTTGAATTGGTTTATGAAGGTGAGCAAGAAGGTGCTGCGTTTGTCGCGCAACATTTAATTGAAAACTCAATCAGAACCATTTTCCCTACCTTATTTCCGAAGATTGAAAAGCTAGAAAAACAGGATGAGGAAAATCCTTATGATGGGGTAACGCAATGGTTTTTTGAATCGAGCGGTGTAGAGTTGCCGGATGACCTTAGTGAAAGAGAATATCAAGAAACGCTAAAAGAAATAAAACCGCTACAAGAGTTAATCAACAAATATCAACCGGAAACCAGCGAGCAAGACCGTTATTTCTTAACTGAATTTTTATTGTGGGGATTAACCACTTATAACAAATTGAGCAAACATCGATTCTCTAAAGGAATCCAGTTTCAGGATTTGTATGGAAACTATATTAATAATTTATAGGTATCATTTAAATCTAAGCTCTATAAAATAAAACCAAGATTGGCTATCCAATCTTGGTTTTAAAACTTAATATTTATTATTGATTAATTAATATCGAAATGTCCTGAAGCTGAATTTACATTTCCTTCTGTATCTTCCACCTCTAACTCAAAATGATATTCTCCAGCGGCTGCGCTAGAAGGTACATCAATATGTTGGTGAAAATTCACAGTGGTTTCTCCGCTATATTCATATTCTTCTTCAAAACTCCAACCTTCAAAACCTTCTGCGTGAATATGAACGTGAACATGTTGCACTCCGTGTTCCGCATTGATGGTTGTTTCCGCATGCATTTCTGTCCCTGCGCTAACGTTTGCTGGAATATCCAGTGTAGAGATTTCAATTGCATCTGCATCATTACCTGCATCAGTCACATGAAAATGGACACCTTCCGCATGGGTATGACCTTCTGTATCGATAACAGTAATAGTTATATGATATTCGCCTGGAGTTGCATTTGCCGGAACATCAATATGCTCATGAAATTCTGCTGAATTTCCAGAATAGTTAGAAAAGGTTTCTTCAAATGTCCAATCTTCTTCATCTCCCTCTGGAGTAAGGTCATGACCATGAATATTTACAGAAACACTTTCAATTCCATGTTCAGCAGTAATTGCTGCCTCTGCGTGTACTTCTCCTCCTTTATTAGCATCTTCCACATCAATATCTGTGATAGTGATGCCGTGCTCTTCACCGCTGTGGTCTTCGCCTATAATAATTTCAACGTAGGCTTCCGTTTGGTTTCCGGCTTGGTCTAATGCAATTATTCCTAAGTGATAAGCTCCTTCTGCAGCATCGGCAGGTACTTCCAAATGCTCATGAATATTATAGCTGGTTTGTCCGGGTTCTAATTCTTCGGTTTGGTTTAACGACCAAGGGGTTGTTTCCACAACTCCTGCAGGTCTTCCGTGGGTATGACCGTCAAAATTGTTGTGTACTTCAATTTTATAAGAAGCCAATTCAACATCGTCTTCTAGATCTACGTCTAGGTGAACCTCACCTCCTACAGCAAAAGCTTCATCTACAGTTGGTTCATTAATTGTAACTACTGGTGCTTGGTTATCAAGACCACTGCTTGAATCATCGTCATCGCTACAAGAGGTTAATCCTAAAACACTAATTAGGGTTAATAAATAAAATATATTTTTATTATAAATTTTCATAATTATAAAATTAAATTGTTTTGATTGCTTTTTTATATAATTTTTTCTGAGATAATTCTACCTCTTCCGGAGGACCTCTTAAATAATAATATATAAATAGATCTTCTGTGGGGTTAACTCTAATAAATGATGAAAGCTCTCTTTGTAAAGTAAAGTCTTGTTGATAATTGGTTTCTCTATTTACTAAAAACCAATTATTCTTCCATAGATGAAAAATACTACATTCGTGATTTTTTGAAGTTGTCTTTTTTAACTGATATTGATAGATTTTTTGATCATTAACAGATATGTCATATTCATGCTTAATCAATAAGAAATGAAAAGGCACATACAGCTGCGAGCTTATAAAAACAGTTATTAATAAAATGCTAATATGTAAGCGGAAACCTCTCAATTAAAAAGGGACTTGAAGGGTTAGTTGAATATTTCTAGAAAGTTCAGGAATTTCTAACCTTCTATAAAAACTGGTATGCTTAAAGTACTTTTTATTGAACAAATTAGAAACTTGTAAATGAACGTTACTTTGCTTTTTAAACAAATTAAATCCTTTTTTTACGCCTAAACCAAATAATGCATAACCTGGAGTAATCATTTCTCCTTGTGCAATTCGGTCTTGTTCCATGGTCATTCTGGTATTGGCATATACTTCTGTGTCTTGAAGAAAAGAATTTTGGGTACTAAAAGTATATCCAACTTCAGCATACAGATTATTTGCCGGAGTAAAAGGTAAAGGGTAATCCCTAGAACTATCTGAAGTAAGTTGTTGATTGTATAAATACTCCGCAACCACTTGTGTTTTTAACTGATTAAAAAATGTTTTTTGTAAACTTACCTCAACACCACTTAGCAACGCTCTTGATTGGCTATATCGATACAATTGTCCAGAATGTGGTAATAAAGAAAATGTTTTGGTGGGTTGCAGAAAGATATAATTATCGAAGTAATAAATATAGGGGTTGACGCTCGCTATAAAACTGTTGGTTTCGTAAGTTACTTCAACATCCCCCACATAACCTTTTTCTGGATCTAAATCAGGATCACCCTGTTCATGCCTAAATGAACCGTGATGTATTCCGTTAGCTCCTAATTCAATCGGGGTTGGCAATCTAAAGTTAGTACCAATATTAGCATTTAAGGTAAATTTATTCCACGAAAATAAACCACCTAACATCACATTCAAATTTCCAAAATCCCGATCTAAATCAGGACTTCTTTCTGCATAGTTATTAGCCGTTTCTTCACTTTCACCGTTTTGAATAAGATAATCATACAAATAATTATCGTTAAATTGATTTAAATGAACTTTTCCAAAATCGTAACGAACGCCTAAACTCCATAAAGTGGAGTTAGAAGCTTTATATTGGTGGGTTAAAAAAGCAGCATAATTTTGTGCATCATACTTTGGGAGTAAAAAGTTGAAGCCTGCAATATCATTTTCTTGCCATCTTCCTTCTAGCCCAAGATTTGTGGTATGCTGTTCAGAAACTTTTTGTTCCCATTTAACTTTAGCATCATAAGTTTCTAAATTAAAGTCCAGTTCTAGATTGGGGTTATTTTCGGGCGGTGCTTGATTTCCATAATGCGTGTGAAATAAACTCCATTCTTGACGATGGTTTTTCTGATAGCCCAAATTAACTATAAGCTTAGCATTATCATTAACGAAAAATGTATTGTTATTAATTAGTTTGAAATGATTTACCCGTTGATAAGGATAGTCAATATTCCTTCGATCACCATCAGGTTGCACTCGATCTACGGAAGGAATCCCATGGGCTCCCGGAAAAAAACCAGATTTTTGATAAACATTACTTGCGCTAACAGTACTTTTAAATTTTTCGCCTAAATATCCTGCTTGAACATACCAATCTAATTCTTTTCCAGCCGTATTTTTTAACTCTTCATCAAATATAGGAAGGTTGAAGTTGAGGTAATTAATTGTATCTGCCGGAAGCTTGTAGTCTGCATAAGACAAACCAGTAAGTCTTGCTTTAGCAAAAAACTTATTCGATTTATAATTTAAGTTGAAAGAGCCACCAAACGTATTATTTACAGATTTAGCAATAGTCATTGCACTACCTGAAATACCTTCATCTATAGGTGCTTGGTCGTTATCAATTTTTAAAACCCCTCCAATAGCATCGCTTCCATATTCAATAGCAGAAACTCCTTTAATCACCTCTAACTTCTCTACGGAAAGAGCATCTAACTCTAAGCCATGATCTGCGCCCCATTGTTGTCCGGCTTGATTAATTCCGTTTTCGCTTACCACTACTCTGTTTAATCCCAAACCCCGAATAATAGGTTTAGAGATTCCCGAGCCTACTTCCATCGCATTTACTCCGGGAAGTTTTTCTAAACTGGTTGAAAGTGATCCTGTATATTCTTTTTCAATATAATCTTTATTTACAATCTCTCGGTTAAGTACAGAGGTTTCAACGGTTTTTCCATGTATTAAAACCTCCTGAAGTTCTTTCCAATGATGCTCTAGTTTAATTTCTTCAAACGTATCTCCTTCAATTAAAACCGGATAAATCAAATCTTGACATTCAGGATGAGTAATTTTCAATTCGATTTTTCCATTACACAAGTTGGGGATCTCAAAGTTTCCATCAAAATCTGAATATACTTCAATATCGCTGTCAATTACCTCAATCACAGCATCAATAAGTGGTTCGCCAGTATGATCATCTATCACCTTTCCTTTTAAGGTATGATCACAGTTTTGTGCTGTTAAAGACAAATTAGCTAATATGAATATAAAAACTACTGAAAGAGTTTTCATTAATTTTAATTTTATACAGTTAAGATTTTCAATCAATACTTTTCAACTATTCCCAAGTGATTAATTCTATCCTTGAAAAGAGAAATAGTAAATAATTGAAAACTGAATCATCCTAAACCCGATTAGATTTATCCAATCGTAAGCTTAGAGCGCTCAATTACAAAATGATGGGATGCTGAATAAAATCTTCCTAACGGACGACTAAATTCAATATGACTAATTTTAAACTGTATAAAAAGGTGGAGGTTTGTTGAAAATAAGGCAAGCAGGTGTTTTTTCCGTTGCCAAAGAAGTATAATTGTTGATTACTATAGTAGATTCCTGAGAAGGAATTTCCTGCAACTCGAAAGCTTCTTCCGCTGCAATTAACGGTGTATTCTTATCGGTTCCAGATAAATGACACCAAACACAATCTTTGGCATCATTAACATCATCTTTATGAGTAATTCCGTGCAGTCCCGAAACTTTTATCAACATAAAAGCAGCGAGAAAAAACCAAGACAAACTATATTTTACTCGTTTAGACAACATCATCAATTTGCAAAACTAAAAAAGAAAACCTCAACCCAGTGTTAAAATTTTTAAAACTTGGTTGAGATTGATCTTATATTTCTGTGAGGTTTCAGAAACCTTGCAAGAAAATAAGTCCTTAAATATAACAAAACCTACAAGGTATTAAAGACCTTGCAGGAAATCATTAAGCATTTACTTTTATTAAATATTCTGCGATTTGCACAGCGTTGGTTGCTGCTCCTTTTCTTAAGTTATCGGCAACAATCCACATATTTAATGCACGAGGATGCGAATGGTCTTTACGAATTCTTCCTATAAACACATCATTTTTTCCTTCCGCATAAATAGGCATCGGATACGTGTTTACATCAGGGTTATCCTGCAAAGTAATTCCCGGGAAGTCATTCAAAATATTCTTCACCTCATCAATTTCAAAGTCTTTTTCAAACTCAATATTCACCGATTCACTATGACCGCCAACTACCGGAATTCTCACCGCAGTTGCTGAAACCAAGACGGAATCATCATTCAAAATCTTTTTGGTTTCGTGCGTTAATTTCATTTCTTCTTTGGTGTAATCGTTCTCTAAAAAAACATCACAATGTGGTAAAGCATTTCGGTGAATTGGGTAAGGATACGCCATTTCCCCTTTTTCTCCCTTATATTCATTTTCTAATTGCTGAACGGCTTTTACCCCCGTCCCGGTGATGGATTGGTAAGTAGAAACAACAACTCTTTTAATCCCGAATTTATCGTGAAGTGGTTTTAAAGCCATCACTAACTGAATAGTAGAACAGTTTGGGTTCGCTATAATTTTGTCTTCTTCTGTTAAACTATCGGCGTTAATTTCCGGTACAACTAATTTTTTGGTTGGATCCATTCGCCAAGCCGAAGAATTATCGATGACGGTAGTTCCTGCTTCAGCAAATTTTGGTGCCCACTCTAAAGAAGTGTTTCCGCCGGCAGAAAACAAAGCAATCTCAGGTTTTCGTTTTACTGCTGTGTCTAAACTTACTACTTCATACTTCTTCCCTTTGAATTCGATTTCCTTTCCTACAGATTTTTCTGAGGCCACAGGAATTAATTCGGTTACGGGAAAATTTCTTTCTGCTAATACGTTTAGCATCACTTGGCCAACCATTCCGGTGGCTCCAACAACAGCTACTTTCATTTTTACTGAGATATAAAAATTTAAATTAATACTTTTTACAGCCTTCTTTTTGGCTGGCTGCAAAGATAGTAGAGAATTTTAAATTGAAGTGTTGTTTAGCTTCAGAAAATAAAGTGCTTAGCAAAAAACACCCTGCCTTTGGAGCAGGGTTTACTAGTTAAATTGAATAGTGTAGCGGTTACTACGTATTTTAGGAAGCTGCGTTTTGCTTCTTTAATTCGTCTCTAATTTCAGCAAGTAATTCTTCTTGCGTTGGACCTTTGGGAGCAGCGACCGGTTTGGGATCTTCTTTCTGCTTCGTTTTTTCATAAGCCCGTAAAAACAAAAATATAAATAAGCCAACAATTATAAAATTAATCATTGCCTGAATTAAATTTCCGTAGGTAATTACAGCGGCTTTTGCTTCTCTGGCAGCATCTAAACTTGCATACGTTTCTCCGTCAAGCGCGATAAATTTTCGGGTAAAATCGGTTCCGCCGGTGATTACTCCAATAATAGGCGTAATTACATCTTTTACTAGAGAATCGACAATAGCTTTAAAAGCAGCGCCAATAACCACGGCAGTAGCAAGGGCAACAATATCGCCCTTCATCAAAAACTTTTTAAAATCTGAAAAGAAACTCATAATCTATAAAGAGGTTGGTTAACACCTTCTAAAGATAATAAATAATGATTATAAAAATAATCGTCACCCTGAACTTGATTCAGGGTCTCATTCTCAAAATTCTACTTTTCATATGTGTATGAGATTCCGGATCAAGCTTGCCTCGCCGGTTGGCAGGTCTGGAATGACAAAAATATCAATTAATAAATTGTTCTTTTTGAAAATGAAAAAATTATTGGCTTATTTAATTAAAGAAAAATGACCCTTTACACTCGGCATTCCTTCAATAGTTACCATAAACCAGTACTCATTGGAAGGAAGTGATTCATCATTAAAAGTTCCGTCCCAATTTAAACGATTTCCTATTTGCTGGTACAAAAGTTTTCCGAAGCGATTGAAAATGAATAATTCTGAAGATGAAAAATACTCTGTTCCTTTTAGTTGAAAAATATCGTTCACACCATCTTCATTTGGAGTAATAAATTTGGGATAAAGCAATACCGGAAATTCTCTTACCGCAATTCCACAAGCTGCTGAATCTTTTACGTAAACGGTATAAACGCCGCCTTCCTTCACTTGAAATTCATTAGAAGTTTGAAAGTTATTTCCGTTTAAAGAATATAGAAAATCTCCTTCTTGTAAAGTCAGGATTTGAATGAATCCATTATCGACGAATACTTCTGCAATTTCCGGTTCTTGAACAAAATTTACTGTAAAGGTTTTGCTAGCCGTACAACCATCGCTGTTGGTGACTGTTAAGGTATAACTTCCTTCTTCAGAAACTATAATTGCTGAAGTTTCTTCTCCGTTGGACCAATCGTACATTACTCCGCTGATAGCTGCTGAAAGTTCTACACTTTCTCCTTCGCAAATTTCAATGGTTTCATCAGTGGAAAGTTGCGGACTTTCATACAGATTATATGTTAGTTGAATTCTAGTGCCGGGATTACATTCAGAATCCGGTAAATAAGCTTCCGCGAAAAAGGTTCCGTTTTCGGGAGGTGTAAACGTTTCAGTATTACTAGCAATAGGTGTAGTTGAAGTAGCGGAATCAAACCAATTGACTTCATACGGAGAAGGAACGCTAACCGAAAGTTGTGGCGGATTACCGTCTTCACAACTAAATACATCGCCGTTACTGGTGGGTGTTGGCGGCGTTGGAATTACTTCAACATAAAAAACTTCAGAAAAAGTGCTACATAAATTATCGGCTAAGTTAACAGGATCTTCAGCTACTTGTACCCTAAAATACGTGTTGGCAGTAATACTACTAGTTGAAAATTGTTCTTGTGTTGCATCGGAAATATCATTCCAAGCTTCTCCATCGGGACTTCGCTGCCATTGGTAATAATGGTCGGAGTAAATCGAAAAATCAGGATTGGCTTCTAAGGTAATCGTCTGTGGCAAACTATCTTCACAAAGACTAATTTCATTTTCATTGGAATTGGCAGGTGAAATGGTTGTTAAATCGCCACACGACCTAAAAATAATATCATCGATGGCCAAATCATTTCCGCAGCCACCATCCGAATTATTGAACATTTTTAAAATAATTGAATTCTGTCCCGGTTGTGATTGAAAGGTCATGGCGTATTGCTCCCAAAACGCATTGGAACTTCCTTCAATATTTCCTGTACTTCCTTGCTTTAAAAGTTGCGTATCGGTAGCATTCCAGATTTCAAACCGAACGTTAATGGGAATTCCTGTTCCCGGACAAGCTCCACTTGCCGCATTGAAAATATTCATTAAGTAAGCAGAAAACTCGTAAGAAGCATTTTCACACAATCCTGAAATTGGAGTTTGATAAAATAGCCCGGCAGTATAATCGGCATTCACGATTAAAGCCCGACCATTCGATTCGGTCGTGTTGGGTAAAGAATTATGCCATGAACCTATTTGTTGTGAAATCTGGTCAGAAATCGTGTATTGTCCATCTTGCGGGTCGCCAACGGCGTAATCATAATTGGTAATTCCTGTGGCTAAAGGATTTCCTGTGCCGGAACCGCTCCCAAAATCTTCTTGAAAAATAGGGTCGCCCTTGCTCCCACTACAAAAACCCAATTGAGCATTAATCGTTTTAGTGAAGAAAGCAAAAAAGCAAACACTCACAAAGAGTTTGGTGGTATAAAAAAAGTTTGTCGCGATAGTTAATTAATGATTTTTCTTTTTACGCGTTGTGAAATAGAAGTAATTAATTCATAAGAAATCGTGCCGGCATTATGCGCAAATTCTTCGGCACTTTTATCTTTTCCGAAGAGAATAACCTCATCTCCTTCTTGACAATCAATTCCGCTAATGTCAATCATCAACATATCCATACAAACATTCCCAATGATGGGCGCCAGTTGGCCGTGTACCAAAACCCCGGTTTTTTGTTTTCCGTAAATGCGGTTAATTCCATCGGCGTGACCTAACGGAAGTGTTGCCGTTTTGGTAGCAACGGGCGCTTTAAAACCTCGGTTGTAACCTACACTTTCTCCTTTTTTAATATGATGAATTTGAGAAATAATGGTTTTCAGCGTTCCTACGGGTTTTAGTTTTTTGTCTTCTGCTGCCGAATTTCCAAAACCATACAACCCAATTCCCGTTCTTACCATATCGTAATGCGCTTCAGGATAATTGATAATCCCGGAAGTATTACATAAATGCCGAATGGGTTGGTAATCTAATTTCGGCAAAATTTTATCAAGCGTTTTTTGATAGTTTTCAATTTGATATTTAGTAAACTCCCGCTCTGCATCATCTTCACTGGCCGCTAAATGAGAAAAAATCCCTTCCACCTTTATCGCTTCCGTTTCAGCTAATTTTTCAGTAAGCCATTCTGCTTCTTCCGGGTCAAAACCCAATCGGTTTAAACCGGTATTGATTTTCAAATGAATAGGGTAATTTTTCAACTGAAGTTTTTCCGCAGTCTCCACAAAAGCCTTCCATGTAAATTTACTATAAATGTTAGGAATTAAATCGTTTTCTATAACTTCTTCAAAATTGGTAGATTGCGGGTGAAGTACCAAAATTGGTTTTTGAATTCCGCCTTCTCTTAACGAAATTCCTTCCCGGGTGTAAGCCACCGCAAAATAATCCATGCCTATTTTAGATAATCGTTTGGCAATTTCAACGGAATCATTTCCGTAGGCAAAAGCTTTAACGACGCCCAACATTTTAGTGCCAGGCGATAACTTGGAACGTAAATAATTGTAATTGTGCTCTAAGGCCGATAAGTCTATTTCTAATACAGTTTCTGAAGTTTGTGACATAACTATTTCTTGTTGGGAGTAATTTCTTTCATCTCCTCAACATCTATTTTTTTTACTTTTTCATTCAACATTGCTTTGTAATACGCGCCTCTGCTTAAAGGTTCGTATTCTTCCGTTTCTCCAAGTAAAACCAAATCCCGGTTAGCCGATTTTCTAAAACTGAATTGTGCCAAATTTCCTGTTCGCGTACATACCGCATGAACTTTGGTAACGTACTCTGCCGTCGCCATTAAGTTAGGCATCGGCCCAAACGGATTTCCTTTAAAATCCATATCCAAACCGGCTACAATTACGCGAATCCCTTTATTGGCCAAATCGTTACAAACACTTACAATTTCATCATCAAAAAATTGTGCTTCATCAATCCCCACCACATCACAATCGTCTGCTAACAATCTAATATTGGCGGCGGCAGGCACAGGAGTAGACCTAATCTCGTTGGCATCGTGAGAAACGACCATTTCTTCATCATAGCGTTTATCGAGCGCAGGTTTAAAAATTTCTACTTTCTGTTTCGCAAATTGGGCGCGTTTTAACCGGCGGATAAGCTCTTCGGTTTTGCCGGAGAACATACTTCCACAAATTACTTCAATCCATCCAAATTGCTCTTCGTGATTTACGGTATTTTCGAGAAACATTTTGTAATTTTCAGCACTAAAACAAGAAAATTCTTGTTTAAATTTAAGCAAGGTAAATTTACTAAAAATACATCCGCACAAAAAAAGTTAATCATAAAGTTATGAAGAAGTCCCTGGAAGCCGAACTAATTAGCATAGCGCACAGAATATTACAGCTAAAAAACAAAGAAGATATACACGAACTAAAAACCATTACCGGTGTTTTATACGAAAAATTAAGCGTGCTTTCTTTTGCTGAAAAACACTTTGCCGGTGCCCAACCTACCATTGGATTAAAGGATGTAAAAGAAAAAATTGCTGATACTGCTGAAGAGAAAGAAAAAGTAGTAGAAAAAAATAGTGAACACGAAGAAGCAAGCGCACCCACTGGATTGGAGCACAATACGGAAGGAATCATAGAGCTGAATACCGATATCTTGAAAAGTATTTTGGCTGAAATGCCTATGGAAAAAATACAGGCCATTAAGCAAAACGCCCGTCCCGATGGTTTAGAATATAACAAAGAAGCGATTACCGAACCCAATACTGAAAAGATTAAGGATATGGTCGCACAAATGTTTCCTGAAGCAAATGAGGTAGATGAAGTATTAGAAGAAAATATTCCAGAACAGAAAGAAGAAAAAAAACAGGAAAGCCCAAAAGAGAATAAAGCTGAACAAAATTTTGGGGTAAGTTATGACGATTTGCCACAATTTGAACCTGTACCAAAAATGGAAACTCCGCAGCCTCCAAAAGAAGAACCAAAACAGGAAGAAGAAAAACCTAAGCCTGAACCTGAAGTTCCGCAAGAACAGCCGGAAGCCCCAACAGAAGAAGCTTCAACAGAACCGGAGACAAAACTAGAAGAAGAACTTCCGAAGGAAAAAGAAAACCCTGCGGCACACGATTTATTTCAGAATTATGAAACCCCGGAATTTGAACCTAAAGAACAATCGGCTACAAAAAACGATTTGGGCGGTGAACGAAAATCGTTAAACGACCGACTTAAAAAAGGAATCAATATTGGGTTAAACGATAGACTGGCGTACATCAAACATCTTTTTGATGGAAATGCTGCCGATTACAACCGCGTGCTTTCCCAGTTAAATACAATTGAAACGTTTACGGAAGCGCATCAATTTATTCAGCAACAAATCAAACCCGATTATAACAATTGGGAAAATAAAGATGTTTATGAAGCACGCTTTTTACACGCCATTAAAAATAAATACGACTAATGGCAAAGCTATTTTTAGTTCCTACGCCCATCGGTAATTTAGAAGATATGACGTTTAGAGCGGTAAAAGTGCTAAACGAAGTCGACTTTATTTTGGCTGAAGACACACGAACTAGCGGAAAGTTGCTTAAACATTTTGAAATTGATACGCCTATGCATAGCCACCATATGCATAACGAACATAAAACGGTCGATTTAATTATTAAGCGCATTCAGAATGGAGAAACCGCTGCTTTAATTAGCGATGCGGGAACACCGGCAATTTCTGACCCCGGATTTTTATTGACTAGGGCTTGCGTAGAAAATAACATTGAAGTTGATTGTTTACCGGGAGCCACGGCTTTTGTTCCCGCTTTGGTGAATAGTGGTTTGCCCAATGATAAATTTATATTTGAAGGTTTTTTACCGGTGAAAAAAGGACGACAAACCCGATTGAATTTATTAGCGGAAGAAACCCGAACCATGATTTTTTATGAATCGCCACATAAGCTTATCAAAACACTCGGACATTTTGCTGAATATTTTGGGACAGATAGAAAAGTTTCGGTTTCTCGGGAAATAAGCAAACTTCATGAAGAAACAGTACGCGGAACTACGGAAGAAGTTTTAGCACATTTTCAACAAAAAGCTCCCAAAGGGGAAATCGTGGTAATTGTGGAAGGAAAAAAATAAGTGGTTCATCAATAAAGACAAACCACTTATTTCAACTTTTTTTAGAAAATTTATTTTTCTTCTAAAGAATTTAAGTAAGCTAAAGCTTCTTTTGCGTTAGAAAGTTCAGCAAACTTTTTAGCGGTGTATTTTTCAACATCAGATTTGATAGATAAGTCAGCACCTTTTTCTACAAGAAGTTTTAAAACTTCTACTTTGTTGTAACGGGCTGCGTACATGGCCGGGGTTTTTCCTAAAGACTTCTTGTTCACATCTTCCCCAAAGTCAATTAACTGTTTTACCATTTCAAGATTCCCCTTCATAATGGCTTTGCAGAAAGAATTCAGGTCTGCACTTGTTTCCCAATTTACTTCAGAAGATAAATTTTCTGGGGTTTTTTCATAACTGTTGTTTGCAAATGTAACACAGCTGATTAATGCTAGCGCTACGATAACGATTGATTTTTTCATGATGAATGATTTTTGATTAATGAATTAGTTTTGAGAAACTTGCTCTATTATAATAGACTAATTTAAATTGAAATTGTTACACAAAATCATTCAGGGTTTTAAAAAAATGTCAAGAACGTATTATTAAATAGAGTTTTAACAGTCTAATTATCAGATTTTTTAGAGTTGAAATCAGCCATTCTTTGCAGTAAGTCTTTAAATTCTTCTAAAGAAGTTGCGGCGTAGTTTTCTAAATTAATTTCAGCTTGCCGCTCTTTGTTTAGCTGAATTTTTAAATGATGATTCTCCTCTTTTACTCCGTTAATTTCATCTACTTTTAATCGCTTTACAGGATTAGAATTCAACTTGTATTTTATAAAAACTGAATCGTAAACCACTTGGTTTTTCTTTACCTGGCTTGTAATTAATACATACAATACTAAAATATTGGCTAAAACGATGAGGTAGAAATAGGAAAATTCTTCGGTCCAAAAATAAGCAACAAAACCTATAATCAGTAAAAGAATACCAACAAACAAAATAATGAGGTTCTGTAAGGTATTTTTATATTTAATTGTGAGTTCTTGTTTCATTTTTAATCGTTTTCCACCACGAAAGTACAGAAAAGCTTCTAGTACAACCGATACAAATTAGCAAAATTCAGGAAAATTTCGTAAATTAATAGTTTAACTTAATTTTTACTAAAATGGGATTTGGAGGTGCGGCGCAAGCCATGAACACCATCTTGAAAAATAATTCAAGGCGTGGTCATCGAACTAATTATTTTCAAAAGGGTCACGATAAAACTTCTGGCAAAAGTACAGGCATTCCTGTAATTAATATTTCTGAAGAAAAACGCAAAGCGATGCGCGATAAACTCATTGTTGAAAACCAACGCCATCATCAAAAAGTGATGATTATATTCACCATTTCATTAGCAATAATGATTTCGATGGCCGTTTACTTTTTATTCTTTTAAACCGAAGTATTTTTGAAAGATTTATTGCAGGAAGTTAGACAATGTACGTTTTGTGAACCTCATTTACCTTTGGGAGCAAACCCAATTGTAAGCGGAAACGAAAATTCAAAAATTATTTTAATAAGTCAGGCGCCTGGTCGAGTAGTACACGAATCAGGAATCGCGTGGCAAGACCAAAGCGGTAAACAGTTAAGAAAGTGGTTAGCTGTCGATACAACTACTTTTTATAACGAAGCTAATTTTGCGGTTTTACCAATGGGATTTTGCTATCCCGGCAAAGCCAAAACCGGTGATTTGCCTCCGCGAAAAGAATGCGCTCCTTTATGGCACAAAACCGTCATTAATCATTTTAAAAAAGCTGAATTGTTTATTTTAATCGGAGCTTACGCGAATAAGTATTACCTTTCTAAAACCGAAAAGCTGACGAGTTTGGTGGAAAATTATCAAGAATATTTACCTAAGTATTTCCCGTTACCACACCCTTCTCCCGTCAATCGATTTTGGCGAATCAAAAACCCGTGGTTTGAAGAAGGAGTCGTCCCTGAATTACAGAAAATGGTAAAAGAGATTTTGAAAGAAGATTGATTTAGCTAGTCAAACCCAATTATATTTGTAGAAAAACAAAACCATGCGCTGGACCTTAAAACCTTTACCAAATCCTGAAAAAGTACAACAACTACAACAAGCTTTAGGCGTAGAAAAAGCGATTGCCAGTTTATTGGTTCAGCGGGGAATAGAAACTTTTGAAGAAGCTAAAAAGTTTTTTCGCCCCAGTTTAGCAGACTTGCACGATCCTTTTTTGATGAAAGATATGGATAAGGCGGTGACAAGAATCGAACAAGCTTTAGCCCAAGGAGAAAACATTTTGGTTTATGGTGATTACGATGTCGATGGAACCACGAGCGTTGCTTTGATGAGTTCGTATTTAAAATCCCGGAGTCCACAAATTACCACCTATATTCCCGATCGTTATGCAGAAGGTTACGGGGTTTCTTATCAAGGGATCGATTATGCCGCCGATAATGACATCACACTAATTATTGCCTTAGACTGCGGAATTAAAGCCATCGATAAAGTTGCTTATGCCAAAGAAAAAGGAGTCGATTTTATTATTTGCGATCACCACCGTCCGGGGAGTGAAATTCCAAACGCTGTCGCGGTGTTAGACCCCAAACGGGAAGATTGTGAATATCCTTATAAAGAACTATGCGGTTGCGGAGTAGGTTTTAAGCTTATTCAGGCACTAGAAGAAAAGTTGGGAAACCCGGTAAAAACCTTGATACCTTATCTCGATTTGGTAGCGACGGCGATTGGTGCCGACATTGTGCCTATTACGGGAGAAAATCGAGTCTTGGCCTATCACGGATTACACGTGATTAATACTTTGCCTCGAAACGGTTTTAAAGCCATTTTGAATCAAGTAAAAAAAGAAACGCTCACCATTACCGATGTGGTTTTTATCATCGCTCCACGAATCAACGCGGCCGGAAGAATGAAACACGGTTTACACGCCGTACAATTATTAGTAGAAGAAGATGAAAAAACCGCTGAAAAATATGCTACTGAAATTGAAGCTTATAATGCCGAACGAAAAGATGCGGATAAAACCATCACGGAAGAAGCCTTACAATTAATTGAAGAACTAAAAGAGCAAGAGCGTTTCACCACTGTCGTTTACGGCGAGCATTGGCATAAAGGCGTGATTGGGATTGTAGCCTCCCGACTTACCGAAACCTATTACCGACCAACCTTGGTATTTACCAAAAGTGGAGATAAGCTAGCTGCTTCAGCGCGTTCGGTAAAAGGTTTTGATGTTTATAATGCGTTGGAAGCTTGTACGGAGCATATTGAACAGTTTGGCGGACATAAATACGCCGCTGGTTTAACTTTAGATGAAAGCTGTTATGAAGCTTTTAAACATAAGTTTGAAGAAGTGGTGAGCCAAAGTATCGATGAACATTTATTAACTCCAGAAATCAATGCTGATTTAGAGTTGAATTTAAATGAAATTACACCCAAGTTTTACCGAATCCTTAAACAGTTCGCCCCTTTTGGACCGGGAAATATGACGCCAGTTTTCTTGACCAAAAACTTAACCGATACGGGTTATGGAAAACCTGTCGGGCAAACCGGAGATCATTTAAAATGTAGCGTTCAGCAATTGCCGGAGCCTAATTTTATAGGTGCAATTGGATTTAATTTAGGAGAGAAGTTCCACATTATTCAACATAAAAAACCATTTGATGCCGTTTATTCCATCGATGAAAATGAATGGAACGGAAATGTTTCACTTCAGTTGAAGCTTAGGGATATTCGGTAATTTTTATTACATTTCTTTTTACAAAACTCGATTTTATGAAAACTCAATTAGTGGATATATTAGTAATTTTAGCTTTAGCTACTATTACCATTATTGCAAATGAAATGAATTTACTCGGTAATTCAAGTGAGTTTATATTGATTCCTTTATTAGTAATTTATTTCTTAGGAAAGTATGTAGGAACAAAAAATTCCCGAAAAGAATAAATTTGAATTTTAGTTTAGAATAATTCTAAATAATTAATATCTTTGGGTAACAAAGTTTATTTCATGGAGGATATTAAAATAATTTTCAGAAACGGGTTTGGAATCTCTTTTTACTGGAAAGATAAACGAGATAAAATTCAGGTAGTTTTTAGAAACACCGGTTTTCTTTTAACCCTAGAAGAAATTAAATCTTTTCAGAAGAACGTTTTAAATGTGGAAGCTGAAATTTACTGCAGCAACTGTAACTTCTCAAAAACTTGTAAAAATCTATTATTAAAAACACCGTCAGAGAAAATAGACCTTGCCGTTAGTTGGGAAGAGCTTGAACAAGTAAACGAATTATTGGGCGGTACGATTTTTAAATTAGAACTTCAGCAATACTTAACCCTTTCATTTAATTGATTCTATTTTTATTTCTTTTTGCTGAAAAAACACCTTATCACCTTCTCTTTTTCCAAGTATTAATTTCGCGATGGGCGAATTAATTCCGATTCCGTAATAACTTTCGTTTTGTACTTTTAACTCTCCTACCGGAATGGCTAAAAAATAGTTAGCGAGATTTGTTTTTACGATGCTTCCCAATTCTACATTCTCTGAAACTTTTCGTTGACTTACAACAGCCAACACTTCTTCCAATTTTCTAAACTCCTGTAATTGTTGCTGAAGTTTATTAATTTCAGCATTCATCATTTCGCGGGAAGTTTCATATTTATCGCCGGCACTACTTTTGGTTTCTCCTTCCAAATCACTTTCAATAGCTTGAATCGATTTTTTTAAACGCTGAATTCTATGCTGAAGATATTCATCGCACTGCTGAATTAATGCTGCTCGTTCGCTCATTTCTTTTTCTTTTCTGTAGCAAGGTTCAATGGACCGTAATAGCCCATTTGCCTAACAATCCACGATTTTCTTCCTTGAATATAATTACTGGCAGGATTAGCTCGATAGTTTTGCGGATTGGGTAAAATAGCGGCAATTGCTGCAGCTTCATAAGCGGTTAATTGGCTCGCCGGTTTTTTAAACCAATATACTGACGCGGCCTCAGCGCCATACACGCCATTACCCATTTCTATACTGTTTAAATAGACTTCCAGAATGCGTTCTTTGCTCCAAATAAGCTCAATAAGAAAGGTAAAATAAGTTTCCAGTCCTTTTCTTAACCAACTTCTATTGGGCCAAAGAAAAACGTTTTTAGCGGTTTGTTGACTTATGGTGCTTGCCCCACGAATGCGTTTTCCTTTTTGATTGTTTTCAATTGCTTTTTTTATGGCTTCTATATCAAAACCATTGTGTTTTACAAAGTTTTGGTCTTCACTGCAAATCACAGCTTTTTGAAGATTTGTTGAAATATTTTCTAAAGATTCCCAATCGTGTTTCCATAGTTCTCTTTTTTCTGAAGGAGTTTCAAAATAACGAATCACCATAAGTGGAGTTACAGGAATGGGCACCCATTTAAAAACCACTACTAACAAAATAGAGAAGACAAATAACCACCCGATGGTTTTGAATATAAATCTGAAGAGTTTTTTCATTGAAAACAATATGATTTTTTAAAAATACTAAATTAAGGTGAGTTCGATATAAAAGTGTTTTATGAATATAGTTAGAAGAGAAAACACCCTTCCGACTTATTCCACTATCGCTACATAAGCCACCTTCCCTTGAAAGGGAAGGAACCCCAGACTTCTTACGAAGATAAAAACCATGCATATCTGCTAGCAAATTAACGGATATCTAACCTAAGAGTGAAACGCCCATAAAAAAACCCCCGATAAAAATCGAGGGTTTACTTGTATATTGAAACGAAATTACTCTTCGTCTTGGTACTTTTCATCCATTGTAAAATCTTCCATCAACTTAGTGGTATAATTACCGGAAGTATAGCGTTGATCTTCCATTAATTGACGGTGAAACGGAATGGTGGTTTTTATCCCTTCAATGACAAATTCATCTAAAGCACGCTTCATTTTATGAATGGCCTCCTCACGGGTTTGTGCCGTCGTGATTAGTTTAGCAATCATAGAATCGTAGTTAGGCGGGATTGCATAGCCACTATAAACGTGGGTATCAATTCTCACTCCATGACCGCCCGGTGCGTGTAAATTGGTAATCATTCCCGGGGATGGTCTAAAGTTATTATAAGGATCTTCTGCATTGATACGACATTCGATGGAGTGTAATTTTGGGAAGTAATTTTTTCCTGAAATGGGTACTCCTGCCGCTACTAAAATTTGTTCTCTAATTAAATCGTAATCGATTACCTGTTCGGTAATAGGGTGTTCTACTTGAATACGGGTATTCATCTCCATAAAGTAGAAATTACGATGTTTATCTACTAGAAACTCTACGGTTCCGGCTCCCTCATATTTAATATATTCAGCAGCTTTTACGGCCGCTTCTCCCATTTTTTTACGAAGATCATCGGTCATGAAAGGAGAAGGGGTTTCTTCGGTTAATTTTTGGTGACGACGTTGTACAGAGCAATCCCTTTCAGAAAGGTGACACGCTTTTCCTCGGCTATCTCCAACAATTTGAATTTCGATATGGCGAGGCTCTTCAATAAGCTTTTCCATATACATGCCATCATTCCCGAAGGCAGCTCCAGCTTCCTGACGAGCAGAACTCCAAGCGGCTTCAAGGTCTTCTTCTTTCCAAACCGCACGCATTCCTTTACCGCCACCTCCGGCAGTTGCTTTTAACATCACAGGAAAGCCCATGTCTTTGGCAAGCTTCAAGCACTCATCGTAGTCTTCAATAATTCCTTCAGAACCAGGAACGCAAGGTACGCCAGCTGCTTTCATCGTAGCTTTTGCGGTGGCTTTGTCCCCCATTTTTTCAATCATTTCTGCACTGGCACCAATAAATTTGATTTCGTGCTCTTCGCAGATTTTAGAAAATTTGGCGTTTTCTGATAAGAATCCGTAACCGGGATGGATGGCGTCTGCATTAGTAATTTCTGCAGCCGATATGATATTAGGGATCTTTAAATAAGATTCGTTACTGGGAGCAGGGCCAATACAAACCGCTTCGTCTGCAAAACGTACGTGTAAACTCTCTGCATCTGCTTTAGAGTACACCGCAACGGTTTTGATGCCCATTTCTTTACAAGTTCTAATTACACGTAAGGCAATCTCTCCCCTATTGGCAATTAATATTTTTTTAAACATCTCTTGAAATTTTAAATTTTTTAAATCTGAATTTTAAATTGTTTCAAATGAAGCGGGGCAACATTCAAAATTTACGATTTAAAATTTCTTATGATGGGTCTATTAAGAATAGTGGCTGATCAAATTCTACCGGTGAAGCGTCGTCTACTAATACTTTAACGATTTTACCGCTTACTTCACTTTCAATTTCGTTGAAAAGTTTCATCGCTTCAATCACACAGACTACATCTCCTTCTTTTACAGAATCTCCTACCTCAACAAATACAGGTTTGTCTGGAGATGGTTTACGGTAAAAGGTACCTATGATAGGTGATTTTACTGTGATATATTTAGAATCGTCTTCTTTTTTAGCTGAAGTATCCTCAGCAGAAGTTTGCTCCTGTTGTGGTGCTTGCTGTTGTTGTGGTATTTGTTGTACGGGCATTTGCTGTGGCATATTACCCATTGGTACTTGTTGAACTACGGTGGTAGTTTCTTTTTCTTCTGAAGAGGAAGTTCTAATGGTGATTTTTACATCTTCCATTTCTAGTTTTACTTCACTAGCTCCAGATTTAGCTACAAACTTTATTAAATTCTGAATTTCCTTTAATTCCATACTGAGAGTTTTAAATCTTTATGACTTATTTGTATTGTAAGCCCATTTTAAATAGATAGAGCCCCAAGTGAACCCGCCTCCAAAAGAAGCGAACACTATATTATCTCCTTTTTTTAATTTTTCTTCGTAATCACTTAATAATAATGGTAAGGTAGCTGAAGTAGTATTACCATATCGATGAATATTCATAAGCACTTTATGCTCTGGTAATCCCATTCTTTTTGCTGTGGCATCAATGATACGCTTATTGGCTTGATGTGCTACCAACCAATCTACATCGGTTTCCGTTAAATTATTTCTTTCCATAATTTTGGCACTTACTTCTGCCATATTGGAAACAGCAAATTTAAATACCGTTTTCCCATCTTGATGAACGTAATGTTGACGTTTTTCAACTGTTTCTTCTGAAGCCGGCAATAAGGAACCTCCGGCATCAATTTTTAAGAAATTTCGACCGATTCCGTCGCTTCTTAAAAATTCATCTTGTAAACCGAAGCCTTCTTCATTAGGCTCAAAAAGAACGGCACCTGCACCATCCCCAAAGATAATGCAGGTTGCCCTGTCTGTATAATCTATAATTGAAGACATTTTATCTGCCCCAATAACCAGTACTTTTTTATAACGTCCCGACTCAATATAACTTGCTGCGGTAGACATTCCATACAAAAAGCTGGAACAAGCAGCTTGCAAATCGTAAGAAAAAGCATTTACGGCACCAATTTGAGAAGCGGTATAAGCTCCTGTAGAGGCTACCGGCATATCGGGAGTTGCGGTTGCAAAAATTAATAAATCGATTTCTGCGGGATCAATATTATTTTTTTCAATAAGGTTTTTCGCAGCTTGTATTCCTAAGTAAGAAGAGCCTTTCTCAGGATCTTTTAAAATATGCCTTTCTTTAATCCCAGTTCTGGAGGTTATCCATTCATCATTGGTTTCTACCATTTTTTCTAACATCTTATTGGTTAGGATATGGTCTGGCACATAAGATCCTACAGCGGTTATTGCTGCGCTAATTTTGTTCATATAATAGGGTTTCTATCACAAAAATAAATGTAAACCTACAAATTACGTTCGATATATCATAAATTTTTATCAGAATTGACCTGAATAGATAAAAATAGGTTGAATACCTAGTAGATTTAAGGCTACAATTATCAAAAATTATTGTAAAAAAACAAAACCCACAGCCGAATTACCGGTGTGGGGTTTTTATGTGATTAGCAAATGCTTTCTTAAGCTTCTACTTCTTCTGTATTATCTATTAAAACTTGACCTCTGTAGTAAAGTTTTCCTTCATGCCAGTGAGCTCTATGGTATAAGTGAGCTTCCCCAGTTGTGGGATCTTTAGCAATTTGAGGTGCTGTAGCTTTATAATGCGTTCTTCTCTTATCTCTTCTTGTTTTAGATATTTTTCTCTTAGGATGTGCCATTGCTCTACTAATTATTTATTATCGTTCAGTAATTCTTTAAGTTTATTCCAACGAGGATCTATTTCTTCTTCCTCTTTTTTTGTTTCTTTTTGTTTGGGTTGAAGTTCTTCTAGTTTATCAAGTACTTCAGATTTTAAGGTACCGTCTTCTACTCCCGGATGAACTCTTTTATAGGGAATTGCCAACACAATAGCTTCATATATATATTGTTGTACTTCCAGTTCATATTCTCCATGGGGTAATATTAAAAGGTCTTCGTTTTCATCATTGTATTCATCACCAAACTTTACCACCAACTCCAATGAATTTTCAATAGGTTGATTGAAAGGCTCATTAGTGACATCACAATTGATGTTGACATTTCCTTTAATATCGAAACGCAGATCTAACATATTAGGTTTTTTCTCTAATTCTAGATCTACCTTTACCTCTACACGATTAAAATCGTCGTACTCAAAAAATTCAAAGAACTCATCATTAACCTGATATTCATAATGATGTATCCCCGTCTTTAATCCAACGAATTGGATTGTATACTCTTTTAGCTTCTTCATTCCATCATCCATTTCGGGCGTGCAAATATATAAAATATAATTAATTAGCTATATTTATTAACAAAAAATGTTTACAATTTTTTAGACCGCTTTTGAAGTGGGTTTTTGGTTAACTGCGCATATTCTTGCCTGCACTTGAAAATTTCTATAGAAGCAAAAACGGCTTCTTTAAAAGAAGTGAAATCTGCTTCTGCTTTTCCGGCAATTTCATAGGCGGTTCCATGATCGGGAGAAGTTCTTATTCCTGATAATCCTGCGGTAAAGTTTACGCCTCTTCCAAAAGATAAAGTTTTAAAGGGTATTAAACCTTGGTCATGATAAGCCGCAATTATGGCATCGAAATTTTTATAATTTTTTGTCCCGAAGAAACTATCTGCCGAATAAGGACCATAGACTAAGGTACCTTTATCGTTTATTTTTTGAATGGTAGGTTTTAAAATTTCTTCATCTTCCTTGCCAATAACTCCATGATCCCCGCTATGCGGATTAATTCCTAAAATGGCAATTTTTGGTTTTTGTACGCGGAAATCTTTCTTTAAGGTATCGTGAATGATTGATACTTTTTTCTGAATTAATTGCGGGGTAATTTTTTCAGCTACCTCTTTTACCGCTACATGATCGGTAAGCAGTCCTATCCTTAAATTTTTACAAAGCATGAGCATAAGGCTATCGCCTTTCATTTGCTGAGCTAAATAATCGGTATGTCCCGGAAATTTGAATTCTTCAGATTGTACTACATTCTTATTAATGGGCGCGGTTACCAAAGTATCTATTTTCTTTTCTAATAAAGCTTCGGTTGCTATCGCTAAAGATTTAATAGTATATTTTGCTAAATCTTTATCTTCTTTACCAAAGTTTATACGGGGGTTTTCTTTCCAAACATTTACCACGTTAAACTTTCCGTCAATCACTTTAGAGGCATCATCAATACCTTGAAATTTAATGTTAGGTAGTTTATAGTGTTTTTTAAAAAACGATAAAATTTTTGTATTAGCAAAAACTACAGGAGTACAGAATTCTAACATTCTAGGATCTTCAAAAGTTTTGAGAATAATTTCGCTACCAATCCCATTTAAATCTCCAACGCTTATTCCTACTCTTACTTTTTCTGTTTTTTTCATACAATTAATGCCTATTTTTGCTGAACAAAGGTAATTAAATTATTGGCAACTATGTTTACGGGAATTATAGAAGAAATAGGAAAAGTAATCGATTTAAAAAAAGAAAATGAAAACTTACATATTACAGTAGAAGCAAATTTTTCTTCAGAATTAAAAATAGATCAGAGTGTTGCCCACAATGGAGTTTGCTTAACGGTAGTAGATTTACAAGAAAAATCATTCACCGTCACTGCTATTAAGGAAACACTTGAAAAAACCAATTTAGGTGAATTAAAAGTAAATGACGCCATTAATTTAGAAAGAGGAATGATTTTAGGAGAGAGACTGGATGGTCATCTAGTTCAGGGTCACGTAGATCAAACCGCTACTTGCATTAATATTGAAGCGCAAAACGGAAGTCATCTTTTTACTTTTGAATATGATGCTGCACTTAAAAATGTAACTATTGAAAAAGGCTCTATTACTGTAAATGGAGTTAGCTTAACCGTAGTGAACAGTAAAATGGATAGATTTAGTGTAGCCATAATTCCTTACACCTTAGAACATACTACCTTTAAAAATCTAAAAGTTAATGATAAAGTAAATTTAGAATTTGATGTAATAGGGAAATATGTAAAAAGACTTACTGAAGTAAGAAATAATTAGAATTATTTATCTTTTCTGTTGAAAAATTTAAAACCTAAAAAAGCACCTACCGCAATAAAAACTGAAATAAAACCATCAATAGGCATACCTGGAGGAGGAAAACCTGGCCCTCCTTGATAAGCAAAGGCTGGATTCACTACTAGAAGCAAAAGTAGTAATGAAAATAATATTTGTAAATTCTTCTTTCTCATAGAGGGCTAAATTATAAATTGTTTATTCTTTTCAAGGTTAATTAATCATAAAAAATTATTAAAAAAACTTAAACAAAGTTTTAACCAAAAATTCGTTAATAAATTTAAAAGACCTCCTCATTAAAATTGTGGACCCAGATGGGCTCGAACCATCGACCCCCTGATTATGAGTCAGGTGCTCTAACCAGCTGAGCTATGGGTCCTGAACAGAGCGCAAAAATATGTAATTGAATTAAACCAAACAAATTTATTTTATTTAATCCTCAATTTCTTCGCAAAGCTCTACCAATACGCCATTAGCCGATTTTGGGTGCAAAAAGGCTACCTTTTTATTATCAGCTCCTTTTTTGGGTTGTTCATTTAAAAGAACAAATCCTTCTTTTTGTAGTCGGTCTATTTCCTTTTCAATATTATTTACGTAAAAAGCAATGTGATGGATTCCCTCCCCTCTTTTATTTATGTATTTAGCAATCGGACTGTCTTCATTTGTCGCTGCTAATAATTCTATTTTACTTTCACCTGTTTTAAAAAATGAGGTGATTACGCCTTCACTTTCTACCTTTTCTTCTTTATAAGGTTTTGTGTTTAATAAGGTTGAATATAATTGATTGGCTTGCTCTAAATCTTTTACCGCAATCCCAATATGTTCTATTTTCTTCATTTTTAGTAAATTTTATAGCAGCAAAATAATAAATCCTTTTAAATAATCTATTTTTGTGCTATGGAAGAGACAAATAGACAAAAAAAAATTGGCGGTGTTTTGCAACGTGACCTTGCCGATGTTATTCAGCAAGAATTAAAAAGGAATAATTTAACCGGAATTATCGTTTCGGTTTCTAAAGTAAAAGTAACCACAGATTTATCGATTGCCAAAGCCTACATCAGCATTTTCCCCGCGAAAGATGCCAAAGGTTTATTAGAAGAATTAAAAAATATTGCCCCACAGTTAAAGCATCAACTAGCGCAACGTACCAAAAATCAGTTGCGAAAAATGCCAGATTTAAACTTGTATTTAGACGATTCGTTAGAATATATCGAAAAAATTGAAGAGGCCGTTAAAGGAGAAGAAAACCCAATTGAAAATCCAGACCTGCTAGACAAGCGTAAAAAATCTTAAGTTGAATTTTTCCTACTACATTGCCAAACGCTACTTATTTACCAAAAGCAAAAATAATGCGATAAATATTATTACGCTTATTGCTGCCATTGGTGTTTTTGCCGGAGCAATGGCTTTGTTTATTGTACTTTCAGGTTTTTCGGGATTAAAAGAATTCAGTCTCTCTTTTTCCAACAAGTTTGATCCCGATTTAAAAATCCTTCCAAAAACCGGAAAATATTTCATCTATCAAGCAGAGCAAGAAGATAAATTGAATCAAATTGAAGGAATCAACATTTCTTCTAAGGTAATTGAAGAACGGGTATTGCTCAATTTTCGAGATAAAAATGTTCCTTCTTCTTATATAAAAGGTATTGACGAAAACTATTTACAAGTAAATGCGGTAGATAGCGCAATTATCGCAGGGACTTGGCTCCATCAAAATGAAAAACAAGTAGTTATTGGCAATAGTATATCCCGTAAACTTTCGTTGGGAGTTGCCGGATATGGTGATATTTTAAAAATTTTTGTGCCCCGGCCGGGAAAAGGACAAGTTTCCAATCCTGCAGAAGCTTTTAATTCAGTTTCTTCCATGGTGATTGGAATTTATAGCATTAATGAAGAACTGGATAATAAATATGTGTATACTCCTTTTCCGTTAGCAAAAAAATTACTTGAATTAAAGGAAAATGAAATTTCTGCTATTGAAATTGATTTAGCTGAAAATGCAGATGAAGCAGATGTACGTGAGAAAATTCAGCAATTATTCAATAATGAAGTGATCATCAAGGACCGTATTGAGTTGAATGATAAGCTTTACAAAATGCTGAATACTGAAAATCTTGCGGTTTATCTTATTTTCACTTTAATAATTATTATCGCTCTTTTTAATGTAGGGGGAGCGATTGTCATGGCCATACTTGATAAACAAATCAATATAAAAACCTTTTATAGTTTAGGGGCAAATATTCATCAAATACGTAGGGTTTTCTTTTTGCAAGGAGCTTTGCTTACGCTTATTGGCGGAGTTTTAGGCTTGGTAATTGGGTTTATAGTTATATACCTTCAACAGCAATTTAATTTAGTGATGATTACCCCAAGCCTGCCTTATCCCGTTTTATTTGAAATGAAAAATATAGTGATCGTATTTTTTACTATTATGATTTTAGGAATCATTGCTTCTTACATTGGTTCTACAAGAGTTGGAAAAATATTACGTTAATTTACCCCTTGTTTAAAAAAATTAGGAAAGACCAAGCAACTACTTATAGTAATTGTTTTTTATAGTTTTTTCTTCCTTTGAATTTTCTTTTTATTCTAATTAACCTATATCTCAAATCATCATAAAATAAACTGATAAATAAAATAATCACTCCGAAAATTAAAGTATTTAACCCCAAGAATAGTCTTGAATGCAAATATCCGCCAACCGATCCACCAAGGAAGAAAAAGGTAATAATATAAATACGCAGTTTTATAGTCGCTTTAATTTTTTCTCGATAGGCTTGAGATTCTGGGAAAAATAGTTGTGACAGTTCGATACCTAAATCGGTAAAAAGTCCCGTGAGATGTGTGGTCCTTACGACCGCATTTGAAATTTTTGTGACGAAAGAATTTTGGATTCCCATTGCAAAAAGCAGAGAACAAACGATTAAATTAGGATATTTTATTTCTGAAAAATAATTTAGAATTACGATTGTTGTTAGAATCAAACATTCAATTACGGTTGGCACAACAAAAACATTTAACTTTTTATTCTTTTTGTATTTCTCTATTAAAAAGCTTGAAAAAAAAGAACCTATAAGGAAAACAAGAATGTACAAAAAGTACACTGTTCCTTTCCAAAATTCGAAATTGGAAAGGTCATAAATAAACAGGGCAAAATGTCCGGTTACATTTGTTGTTAATTGATTAAAAGCTAAAAAACCTGTAACATTCACAATTCCGGCTACAAAAGACAAAACAGTTGCAATTCTCAGGTTATGTTTTAACGTCCTGCTTTTTCCTTGATGCCTGAACATTTATTCTTTATTCTGTTGACTTTTTCAAATTTCATACTACAAACCCATACACCATTAGCGATGATAAATGGATTACAGGATAGAAAATTCATTAGCTAAAAACATAATCACCAAAATCCCGTTCAACCTCATCAAACGCGGCGAATACATCTTCTGCAGCATCACTGGTTACCATTTTCATTCGGTACTCCTTAAAATGTGGTATTCCTCTAAAATAGTTGGTATAGTGGCGACGGGTTTCAAAAACACCTAACTTTTCACCTTTCCAATCAATGGCCATTTGTAAGTGTCTTCTAGCAGCTTCAATACGTTCTTTCATGGTAGGTGGAGTCAAGTGTTCTCCAGTTTGTATGTAATGCTTTACTTCTCTGTAAAACCAAGGATAACCAATGCAGGCTCTACCAATCATGGCTCCATCCAGTCCGTATTTATCTCGCATTTCAACGGCTCTTTCGGGTGTGTTTACATCACCATTCCCAAAAACGGGAATATGCATTCGCGGATTGTTTTTTACTTCAGCAATAGGTTTCCAATCAGCATCACCTTTATACATTTGCGCACGGGTTCTTCCGTGAATAGAAATGGCTTTACAGCCCACATCTTGTAAACGCTCGGCTACTTCAATAATTTTAATTGAATCGTGATCCCAACCTAAACGTGTTTTTACCGTTACCGGAAGTTTGGTATGTTTTACCATTGCTTCGGTAAGCGAAACCATGAGATCAATATCTTTTAAAATCCCTGCACCGGCGCCTTTGGAAACTACTTTTTTTACCGGGCACCCAAAATTAATGTCAATAATATCCGGTCCCGATTTTTCAACAATCTCAACCGACTCTAACATCGATTCTAAATTGGCACCAAAAATTTGAATACCAACGGGACGTTCTTTTTCATAAATGTCAAGCTTCATTACACTTTTTGCGGCGTCACGAATGAGTCCTTCTGAAGAAATAAATTCAGTATACACCACATCGGCACCTTGCTCTTTGCACAATGCCCTAAATGGTGGATCGCTCACATCTTCCATCGGGGCTAACAACAACGGAAATTCTCCTACATCTATATCTCCTATCTTTGCCAAAACTGAATTTTATTTTAGGTTCTAAGCTGCAAAATTAATAAATAAGAATGAACTGCTGTTTTTAATATTAAAAATGAATAGAATAATTTGCACTTACAACCTATCCCGTTCTGCAGCATCTATACTACGCTCATTATCCTTTAAATCACTATTCCCAAACTTATATTTAAAACCAATACGAACAAATCTATTTTCCGGTAAGGCATAATACCCATTATCTTGATTTAAATATGTAGAGTTTAATTGAGGGGCATAATCATTAAAAATATCAGAAAAATGCAGAGAAAGTTCTGCCCGGTTATTTAAAATGGTTTTTCTTGCCCCTACAGATAAATTAGACCTGCTTCCCATTTTATAGGAACCAGACAGGAAAGCAGACATATAAAAGAAGGTAAGATCTCCGGTAAATGTCCCGTCCTTAGACAAGGTTAAGCCATTATAAATAGACGCATATAAACCACTTACCTGATTAGTTACCGGGGTATTATTACTTTCTATTGCTAAAAAAGTTTCTTCTTCATAAAAACTTGAAAGTACCGCTTGTGCATACCACCAACTTTTTAGGGACCGGGCATGAAAAAAATCGATACCGTAGGATTTACTTTCTAAAACATTGGCTTGTATGGAATGCAAAAATAAATCGGTATTGTTTTGAAAAACCAAGTGAGCTACATTTTTACCATTGTCACGATAATAAAAATCAAATGAATATTTATTTTTAAGGGTATAGTTTAAATTGAATTCATTACTTATGGCTGCCCGCAAATTGGGATTTCCAGATTGATAACTATTTTCAGTTATAAAATACCGAAAGGGGTTTAAGCTCTCATACTTAGGGCGGTTTATTTTTCTGCCATAATCGAAAGCAAAACTATGATTATTTGATGCTTTGTAACTTACATATAAAGAAGGAAAAATTTCTGTATAATCTCTTTGGTTAGATTGATTTAAACTAAAAGAATGTCCTTCTCTATTGGTATGCTCTACCCGTAAGCCTAACTTTGTACTAAATTTTTCCCATTCTTTAGCAACACTTGAATAAGCTGCGTAAACAGCTTCATCGTATTGAAATTTATCTGATAAGTAACTGTTTTCAAGTAAACGCGCATTACTTTCAACCTCATAAAAATTAATTAAACTAGTAGAATTGATATCTGAATATTTAATTCCGCTAGAAAAATTATAATCGCCAAATAATGTTTTAAAATCTATTTGTCCGGTATAAATATTTATTTTCTGCTCTGCTCCAGTTGCAAAACTATTTTGGTTGAGCAATTGGTCTTCAGCATTAAAATAATCGGTAAATATGATTTGCTGCTTTTCTTCATCGTAATAAGTGGAATGGAAATTTGCACTAATATCTGTAGAAGAATTAAACACATGTTGATAGGAAATATCGTAAGCAGTATTAAATAAATTATTATCTAAATGACTTTCTGTGGTGAAAAGTGAATCTAGTTCAAATGCTTGATTGTAAATATTGGTTTGTCCGTGGTTATCGTAAGTTTTATCTGGAGTGTATAATCCTGTGGAACTAAAACTCAAGGTGTTTTCATCATCCAACTTATAATCAATCATTAAGTTGGCATTATGGTTTTCTTGCTTAGTAGTCCTATCAAAATCGGTTTGCCAAGACTGAAAAACCTCTTTCTCTTCATTTATATAATTAATATAGCTTTCGTCTTGCTTAAAGCGCTTTGAAGGTGAAAAGCTATAATTCCCGAAAATATTAAGATGATCGTTTTTGTAATAATGGCTCGTCCCAAGATTATACTTGGCGTAAATAGCTTGAGTGTAACTTCCATTAAAGCTACCTTTATAACCGGGAACCAAGATTTTTGTAGTCACAATATTAATAATTGGTCCATCACCTGCATCGTATTTTGCTGGGGGATTTCTTAAGACCTCTATCTTTTGTACATTTTCTGCTGAATAACTTTGCAATAATTGCTGAAGTTCATCTTCAGTGATATCTACTTTTCTATCATTAATATAAATGGTGGCCGAAGTGTTTCTAATTTTTAAACTTCCTTGAATATTAATAACCCCAGGGGTTTTTTTTAAAACCTCCCAAGTATTTCCGCTAGAAAGACTGGTATGCTCAATATCAAAAATAATCTTACCATTTTCTCTTCTAATTTCAGGAGTTCTGGTTCTAACAGTTACCTCATCCAAATATTCCTCATCTTTTTTTAAAACCAAAGGTTGAAGCGTTTTATTTTTGTCTAACCGAAAACTCCATTTAGAATTTTGATAGCCCACATAACTGGCTTCAATAAAATAATTTCCTTTACTAATATCTTGTAGATGAAAACTGCCGTTTTCTTCAGAAATAGTACCGTCTACAAAACTAGAATCTACCTGTTGATATAAAACCACATTTACATAGGCAATAGCTTTATTTTCAATACTAATAACCTTTCCATCAATGGTATGTTGACCATAAACAGTCATGCTTATAATAAAAAAGGAGATGATGGAGGTTAAGCGTTTCAATCTTAGGGAAATTTGGGTAGACGTTAAAATTTGATTATTCTTTGCTGAAAAGATATAACTTTCTTTTTTCGATTTTTAAAAAACTATATTTGCAAAATCTATTGAGAATCAAATCTAATACTTTTTTTGTGAAATGTATTAAAATTTATGATTCTTGATGTCCAATTTGATAACGTTTTATGAAGCACTTTAGAAATTTTTGCATTATTGCACATATAGACCACGGTAAAAGCACACTGGCGGACAGACTCTTAGACTTTACCGGCTCTGTAACCGAACGGGAAAAACAAGAGCAACTACTTGATAGTATGGATTTAGAACGAGAACGTGGAATTACCATTAAAAGTCACGCCATCCAAATGAATTTTCCTTATAACGGAGAAGAATATGTGCTTAATTTAATTGATACTCCCGGTCACGTAGATTTTTCTTATGAAGTCTCACGATCTATTGCCGCTTGTGAAGGAGCTTTACTCGTCGTTGATGCGGCTCAAAGTATACAAGCCCAAACTATTTCTAACTTATATTTAGCCTTGGAGAACGACTTAGAAATTATCCCGGTTCTTAATAAAGTAGATTTACCAAGCGCCAATCCGGAAGAAGTAACCGATGATATTGTAGATCTTTTAGGATGTGATCGTTCTGAGGTGATCCCCGCAAGTGCCAAAACCGGACTAGGAATTGAAGAAATTTTAAAAGCCATTATTGAACGCATTCCCGCTCCAACAGGAAAACCAGACGCCCCACTTAGAGCGCTTATTTTCGACTCAGTTTATAATCCTTTTCGTGGAGTTGAAACCTTTTTTCGGGTGATTAACGGAAGTATTAAAAAAGGACAACAAATTAAATTCGTCAACACGAATAAAAAATATTCTGCAGATGAAGTGGGTACGTTAAAACTGAAACAATTTCCGCAGAAAGAAATAAAAACCGGAGATGTAGGTTACTTAATAACCGGTATTAAAGACGCCCGTGAAGTAAAAGTAGGAGATACCATTACCGATGCTGAAAATCCAACTACTGAAGCCGTGGCAGGTTTTGAAGATGTAAAACCCATGGTTTTTGCCGGAATTTATCCCGTAGATACTGAAGATTACGAAGAGCTTCGTTCCTGTATGGAAAAACTACAGTTAAATGATGCCTCTTTAGTTTTTCAACCGGAAAGTTCTGCCGCTTTAGGTTTTGGTTTCCGTTGTGGATTTTTAGGTATGCTGCATCTAGAAATTATACAAGAACGCTTAGAGCGTGAGTTTGATATGACGGTAATTACCACCGTACCCAACGTATCGTATTACGCTTACACCAATAAAGAACCCGATGAACTCGTTCTGGTCAACAACCCCTCAGACTTACCGGAACCTTCCAAATTAGACCGGGTAGAAGAACCTTTTATTAAAGCCACTATTATTACAAAAGCCGATTTTGTAGGACCGGTTATGTCGCTTTGTATTGAAAAACGCGGGGAAATCGTGAATCAAACTTACTTAACCCCAGAAAGGGTAGAACTTAGTTTTAATATGCCTTTAGCTGAAATTGTTTTCGATTTTTACGATCGTTTAAAAACCGTTTCTAAAGGTTACGCTTCCTTTGATTACGCTCCTATTGGAATGAAACCTTCTAAATTGGTAAAAGTAGATGTGCTTCTCAACGGAAATACGGTTGATGCACTTTCAGCCTTGTTACACGTAGATAATGCGTATGATATTGGGAAGAAAATGTGTGAAAAATTAAAGGAATTAATTCCCAGACAACAATTCGATATTCCCATTCAAGCTGCAATCGGAGCCAAAATTATTGCCCGGGAAACCGTAAAAGCCCTTCGTAAAGATGTAACCGCAAAATGTTATGGAGGTGATATTTCCCGTAAGCGTAAACTTTTGGAAAAACAGAAAAAAGGGAAGAAAAGGATGCGTGCCGTAGGAAATGTAGAAATACCGCAAGAAGCCTTTATGGCCGTTTTAAAATTAAATGATTAGATATAAAAAAGCCTCTGAAAATTTCAGAGGCTTTTTTGGTTCTAGTTTTTGCGTTGCGATTAATTACAATTTTCCCCATTTTGTTCCATTTCTGAGATTATTTCATCAAAAGTAGTACCCTCTGGAATATCTTGGTCTTGAGAAACTTCTTGGCCACCTGATCTTACAGTTACTGTCATAGTACCATCTCCATTATCGCAATATTCAGTATCGATACTATTTCCTTCCATTGACATAGAACATACCACACAATCTGAATTTCCACCATCTCCACCATCATCATCACTGGAACAAGAAGTAAATGCGAAAAGACCAATAGCAAGTGTTAATAAAGTAAATTTTTTCATAATAATTGTAAATTTTTATTAGTTAATGCTGCAATATATCTAATTGAATATTTAAATTAAAATTTTATTAACAATAATTTTATACGGTATAGTTAACATTCTGATTTTTAAAATTATACATTATAAACTTTAACATTCATGTATATAAAATATTGAACGCTTATAATTTAATTTCTACGACATACTTTAATATTTTTTTCAGATTTAAAGATATTTTGAAAATTCAAGAATTTTATTATGTTATAACCAAACCAAATGAAACTGAATTATGGCAGGACATAGCAAATGGGCAAATATAAAACACCGAAAAGGAGCGCAAGATAAAAAACGGGCCAAACAATTTACCCGTGCAATTAAAGAGATAAATGTAGCAGTAAAAGAAGGGGGCGGTCCAGATCCTGACTCTAACCCTACTTTACGTAATGCTATTGCTAACGCCAAAGGGGTAAATATGCCTAAAGATACCATTGAACGGGCTATAAAAAAAGCAAGTGGCGCCGATGCAGATAATTACGAAACTGTCACCTTTGAAGGCTACGGCCCTAACGGAATCGCATTTTTTATAGAATGCACCACCGATAATACTAACCGGACGGTAGCTTCGGTACGTTCTATCTTTACTAAAAACGGAGGCAGTTTAGGCACCAATGGTTCCTTAGAATTTCTGTTCGATAGAAAAGGGGTGTTTACCATTGAAAGAGATAAGATTGAAATGACCTTGGAAGAATTAGAACTTGAACTTATTGAAGGTGGTGCCGAAGATTTTGAAGAAAGTGATGACTTTATCACTATCTACACCGATTTTGTCGACTTCGGAAAAATGGCTGAAACCTTAGAAAAATTAGAAATTGAAGTAAAAAATTCTGAATTACAAAGAATACCTACCAATACTAACCAATTAAGTGTAGAAGAGGGTAAAAAAATAATGAATTTAGTAGATAAGTTTGAAGAAGACGATGATGTACAGAACGTTTTCCACAACTTAGAAATCACCGATGAACTTGCAGAAGCTTTAGATGAAGAAGATTAACTTTTATCTTCTTCATCTTTAGAAACGGTTTCTCCCAAATCTGTACTTTCTTTCAGTTTTTCGGTTTCAATGGTCTTTCCTAAATAAACTAGCATATTCCCTTCTTCAATTTGCACTTCTTGACTATTGGAAGGGATAATACTTAAATCTCCTTCATTGTCTTTTACAAAAAGTGGAATAATATCATCATCTGCCTTAGTGATTTCAATTAAACCGCTATAATGCTCTTGAGAATTCAGCTCAATTTCTTGAATTTGAGGGAATTTTCTAGCCACTTCAGTTAACTTAATATAATCATCGGTATGTGAGAATAAACCTTCATGCGGATTGTTTTCAGGGTCTGCCATTTCATCTGAAGAAACTACCCTAAACGAACCATTTTCCCCAAAATGTTTCTGAAATTTTGAAATAGCCGTTTTGTTAATATCGGTATTCCCGGTTAAAGCCATCAAATAACCAACATCGTTCAATTCAATATTATTTCCTAAATCATCAGCATATACACTTCCTTCAATAGCTTCCAATCCCAATTCTTTTGCTTTTCTTACATTAATTCGGTTATTATCTACTAACACTACGTGACGGTTATTTTTCTTCAAATAAGTTCCAATTAATCTTGAAATAGAAGAAGCACCAATAATTAAAATCCCTTCAGAACTGGTTAAAAACACTCCAACCAATTGCGCGAATCCTCTCGCCGTAGTTGCATTTAAAAGTACCGTTCCCAAAACAATCATAAATACCAACGGAGTGATGTACTGAGCGCCTTCTACTCCTTGACTGGCCAATTTTAATCCAAATAAAGAAGCGATACCCGCTGCAACAATACCACGGGGTCCTACCCAACTAATGAAAAGCTTTTCATTAAACTTTAGGGAAGACCGGAAACTGCTCAAGAAAACCCCCAAAGGCCTGACCAAAAATACCACTGCTACAAAAAGGAATAACGCGTTCCAATTGTAAACCAATAATAAATCTTCAATATTAATGTTTGCCGAAAGAAGAATAAATAAAATCGAAATCAATAAAACACTTAAAGATTCTTTGAAGTACAGTAGCTCTTTAATGTTCGGTAAATTTATATTTCCAAGTACCATTCCCATTACCACGACAGCCAATAAACCGCTTTCGTGTGCAAATAAATCGGCCAAGACGAAAACGCCTAATACTGTCGCTAACGTAAAAACATTCAATAAATAGTGCGGAATAATATTTTTCTTGATACAAAAACCTAACGCATGCGCAAAAGTAAATCCAAAAGTAAATCCAAAGAGTACAATTTTACCGAATTCCGCTAAGGCAACTTGGGTAAATTCGTGGCCTTCCCCGGCACTTATAAATTCAAAAACCAATACGGCCACCAAAGCTCCAATAGGATCAATAAGAATCCCTTCCCATTTTAAAATAGCCGAAACATCTTTCTTTAAAGGGATGTTTCTAAGAATAGGTGTAATTACGGTTGGTCCCGTCACGATGATTAATGCTGCAAATAAAAAGGAGATTTGCCAGGATAAGCCAAAAATAAAGTGTGCTGCAATCCCAGCACCAAAAAAAGTAATAATCACTGCGACAGTAATTAATTTGACAATCACCGGGCCTACATTTAAAACTTCTCCTCGGCGTAAGGTTAAACCTCCTTCAAACAGGATAATACTAATGGCGAGCGATACAAAATAAAACAAACTTTCCCCGGGGAATAAACCGTATTCGCCATTCCAAATAGGTTCTATTAATTTTGTTCCGTCTTCCGTATAAAGGGTGGCAATTGGGCCCACCGCTAAACCAATTAATATTAACGGAAGAATTGCAGGAATTTTAAATTTCCAAGCAACCCATTGTGCTAAAATTCCGAATATGATTAAACCTGCTAATTCTAACATCGTTTACTTTAAAATAATTTTCTTGCAAAATAAGATTTTTATAAAGAAAAAACACCCTCTTTTTAAAAGTTGTAAATTTTCTGTGCAGAAGCCAGTTGCGTTAATTCATTTGTAAAAGATTAGCTTAAAAATTTCTATTTTCTTATTTTGCGACTTCTTTTTAGCTAAAAAATCCTTTTTATGAAATTATATCCCATCGAAGCCGGAAATTTTAAACTTGATGGCGGTGCTATGTTTGGCGTCGTCCCTAAATCATTATGGTCTAGAACCAATCCGGCCGATAGCAACAATATGATCGATATTGGAGCTCGTTGCTTATTAATTGAAGAAGGAAATCAGCTTACGCTCATCGACAACGGATTGGGCGATAAACAAAGTGAAAAGTTTTTCAGCTATTATTATCCTTGGGGAGAATTCGATTTAGATTCTTCTTTAAAAAAACATGGTTTTCATCGGGACGATATTACCGATGTTTTCTTAACCCATCTCCATTTTGATCACTGTGGAGGAAGCATCCAATGGAATAAAGAACGAACAGGTTACGAACCGGCCTTTAAAAATGCCAAGTTTTGGACCAACAAAGAACACTGGGAATGGGCAACCAATCCTAACCCACGGGAAAAAGCTTCCTTCTTAAAAGAGAATTTGCTTCCGATGGAAGAAAGCGGACAACTTCATTTTCTAGAACGTACGCAAGGCTCTCATTTTTATGACCAGTTAAACTTTGGTGTATTGTTTGTAGATGGTCATACCGATAAACAAATGATTCCGCATATTCAATATCAAGGCAAAACATTGGTTTTCATGGCAGATTTATTACCAACTGCAGGTCATATTCCATTGCCTTACGTTATGGGCTACGATACCCGACCATTACTAACATTAAGTGAAAAGGAAGCTTTTCTCGAAAAGGCCGCTGATGAAGGCTTTTACCTGTTTATGGAACACGATGCCCATAATGAAATAATTACTCTTAAGCGAACCGAAAAAGGGGTTCGTTTAGACAAAACCTATACCTTTAACGAACTTTTTAATTCATAATAATTCAAATGAAAAGAGCATACATTAAACCTACCTTGGCAGCTGCAATGGCTGCGTTTTTTGCCATTAGTTGTGGTACAACCGGCCCAAAAATTATTTCAACACCCATAGAAAATATAGACCAACAACCGCTAAAAAATTCAGAATTAAGTGAAACTGAATTGAAAGGTTGGGGAGGTTCAGATTTGGTATCTGATACTATTCCCGGAATGAGTGTGAGAAAAGCTTACGAAGAAATTATAAAAAACTACGAAGGAAAAACCGTCATTGTTGGTGTTGTTGATAGTGGAGTTGATATTGAACACGAAGACCTTAAAAACATCATTTGGACCAACGAAGATGAAATCCCCGGCAACGGAATTGATGACGATAAAAATGGCTATGTAGATGATATCCACGGTTGGAATTTCTTAGGAAACACCATTGAAGAAAATATGGAGTTTGTAAGAATCCTAAGAGAACTAAAACCAAAATATGAAGGAAAATCTGCTTCAGAAATTAGCGCTGCTAACCAAGAAGAATTTGAACTTTACGAAAAAGCACAAAAAGAATACGATGAAGAATATGCAGAAGTAACTAGAAACATTAACCGTTACCAACAAATTCTTCAACAAGTATCTTCAGCGCAAGCCGCTGCTGCAGAAAAAATAGGAAAAGAAAAATTCTCTTTAGAAGAATTAGAAGCCATGGAGGCAGATACTCCAGAACTTCAACAACACAAAGCATTACTCATGAATATCATGAGTAGTGCCGGGGAAGATATCGCTGCGGTAGAAAAAGAAATTCAAGGAGCGGTAGACTATTACCAAGGAAGATTAGAGTCTCACCTAAATATGCAATTGGACGGTAGAAAAACCAGTGATGATCCAGATAATCTTACTGATACCAACTACGGAAATAATGATGTTGATGGTCCCGATCCTAAAAAAGAAGATGCTAGGCACGGTACACACGTTGCCGGAATTATCGCTGCTGAACGTAACAATGGTATCGGAATTAATGGTGTTGCCGATAATGTAAAAATTATGGCAGTTCGTGCGGTGCCTGATGGTGATGAGTACGATAAAGACATCGCTTTAGGTATTCGTTATGCGGTAGATAATGGTGCAAAAGTAATTAACACGAGCTTTGGTAAATACTATTCTACACATCCGGAATGGGTGATCGATGCCATTAAATATGCCGCTAAAAAGGATGTTTTAATCGTAAATGCAGCCGGTAACGATGCTTTAGATATGGATGTTACGCGCATTTATCCTAACGATCAAACACCAGATAATAACGAAGAAATTGCAGATAACTTCTTAACGGTTGGTGCATCTAATTTCGATTATGGTTCAGATCTAGTAGCGAGATTTTCTAACTACGGGCAAACCAATGTAGATGTTTTTGCACCAGGTACTAAAATTTGGTCAACTACGCCAAACGACGAATACGAATTTTTACAAGGAACATCGATGGCTTCTCCGGCGGTTGCAGGAGTTGCAGCTATGATTCGTTCTTTATACCCAAAACTAAGTGCTGCAGAAGTAAAAGATGTATTAATGAAGAGTGGTTTAGCTTCACCACAAGAAGTAATGGTGGGTGGTAACTCAGACGATATTCGACCATTTGCAGAGCTTTCTGTTTCAGGAAGAATGGTAAATATGTATAACGCCTTAATTATGGCGAGCAAAATGTAATCCTATTTTAGGATGAATTTTTTAATATCAATTTTTCTTTGAGATGTTGAATTGGATTTATTTTAAATTTTTTGAGTTTTTAGGCAAAAAACGTAGCTATAGCATTAGCTACAGCGAGGCTTTTTAACGCAGAAAATGGGAAAATTTATATAATTATAACATCTTAAGGTGAAATTGGTATAAGGGCGTGAACTGGCTTATCTTAGCAAAGTGAACGCTCTTTATTTTTAACTTAAAATTTAAAATTCTATGAAATTTAAACTTCAAAGTTTATTGTTTTCTCTTTTAGTGACGGGAGCAATTACCGCACAACAACGATCTGGCTATTGGCAACAAAAGGTAGATTACAAAATGGAGGTAGCCATGAATGTAAAAAACTACCAATACGATGGGGAACAAGAACTTACTTATACCAATAATTCTCCAGATACCTTAACCAAAGTATTTTATCATTTGTTTTTTAATGCTTTTCAGCCGGGAAGCCAAATGGACGCTCGTTTACAAAGCATTCAAGATCCCGATGGCAGAATGGTGAATAATTTAGGAACACGTGAAAATCCTGAATTTGAAAGTAGAATTAGCAAGCTTAACGAAGATGAAATTGGCTATCTAAAGGTAAAATCTTTAGAACAAGACGGTAATAAATTAAAGTATGAAACCGTAGGAACTATTTTAGAAGTTGAATTACACGAAGCTTTACTCCCGGGAGAATCTACCACTTTCGAAATGGAGTTTGAAGGTCAAGTACCGGTACAAATAAGACGTTCGGGTAGAAATAATGCGGAAGGTGTAGCACTTTCAATGACACAATGGTACCCAAAATTAGCAGAATACGACTTTGAAGGTTGGCACGCAGATCCTTACATTGGTCGTGAATTTCACGGCGTTTGGGGAGATTTTGATGTAAAAATCACCATCGATAAAGATTATATTTTAGGCGGAACGGGTTATTTACAAAATCCGGAAGAAATTGGTTACGGTTACCAAGAAGAAGGTCAAAAAGTAAAACGTAAAGGCAAAAAGATCACCTGGCATTTTAACGCGCCAAATGTACACGATTTTACGTGGGCTGCCGATCCAGATTTTATTCACGATAAATTAAAAGCAGAAGACGGTACGACACTTCATTTCTTATATAAAGATAATGATGAAATTAAAGAGAACTGGAAGAAACTTCAGCCAAAAACTGCTGAATTATTAGCGTATTACAACGAGCATATTGGTCAATATCCTTACGATCAATATTCTGTGATCCAAGGTGGTGACGGCGGTATGGAATATGGAATGTGTACCTTAATTACCGGTGAAAGAAGTTACGAAAGTTTAGTCGGCGTTACCGCTCACGAATTTGCACATTCTTGGTTTCAGTTTATTTTAGCGACCAACGAATCTCAACACGAATGGATGGATGAAGGTTTTACCACCTACATTTCTAGTTTAGCTGAAAATGAAATTTTAAATAAAAACAACCCCAACCCGTTAAGTGGTTCTTACCGTGGTTATAATTATTTAGCCAACTCTGGGCAAGAACAACCGCTTTCTACACACGCCGATCGTTATCAAACCAATATGAATTACGGAATTGGTGCTTATAGCAAAGGTTCTGTTTTCTTAGCGCAATTAGGTTATGTAATTGGTGAAGAAAATCTGGCAAAAACCTTAAAGCGTTATTACCAAGAGTGGAAATTTAAACACCCAACACCAAACGATTTTATTCGTGTTGCTGAAAAAGTTAGCGGAGCAGAATTAAGCTGGTACCTCAATGATTGGACGAGAACAACCAACACGGTAGATTACAGCATTAAATCTGTTGAAGCAGACGGAAATGGATCAGAAATAGTTTTAGAAAGAATCGGACAAATGCCGATGCCAATTGAAGTGGAAATAACTTTTACCGATGGTGAAAAAGAAGAAAAAACGATGATGTACATTCCGCTTACGATGATGCATTGGGAAAAAGAAAATATGGAAAATTCTGGTTCTTGGGCTTGGGCTTACCCAACACACACCGTAAAGTTATATGCTGCAAAAGAAAACATCAAGAAAATTGAAATTGACCCAAGTGGTTTAATGGCAGATGTGGATCGTAGCAATAATGTTTGGGAAAAATAATTTTGTGTTAGGGATAGCAGTGAAAATCCCGCAATGGAGCAAAGCGAAAAGAGGAATTGTAACGAACCTGCCTGTCGGCAGTCAGGTAGCCCGACCCGAAGGGAAACACCCAAAAAACATGACAAAAACCTTTCAATTGTAAGTTGAAAGGTTTTTTTTTGATTATTAATTAATCAGGAATATTTTTTTGCAGACGTCATACTGAACTTAATTTAGTATCAAATGAAGCTATAAAATTGAATACTGAAAATTGAAAACACTTCGACAAGGTCAGTGTGACAACTATTCTAAATTTCGGAGATTGAATATTAAAAAATGAAGCAAACTTTAGGAAAAACCGAAAAGCTCAAAGGCAAAATCGTTATTTCAACCTTGTTTGAAGAAGGTAGAAGCGTAAAAAGTTTTCCGTTTAAATTGGTGTATTTACGCTTAACCAATAACGCTACGCAGCATCAAGCGGCATTTTCGGTACCTAAACGCAGCTTTAAATTAGCGGTAGATCGCAATCGTTTAAAGCGATTAATGCGCGAGGCTTACCGAAAAAATAAAACGATCTTGGCCGAAGAAGAACATCGCTATGCGTTGATGTTTATTTACTTAGGTCGAAAGAAATTCAGTTTACCGGAACTGGAAAATTCCATTCAAAAAATATTGACTAAATTTAGGGAGCAAGAACAAACCGAATGAAGATGAAGAAACGAATTATATTACCGATCACTGCTGTGGTTATTTTTTTAACGACCACTTCTTATAAATCAGATTTTTTTGAGATCGCGAAGCAAATAGAAATTTTCACGACGCTTTTCAAAGAAATTAATATGAATTATGTCGATGAAACCAATCCGGCAGATTTAATGGATACGGCGATCACGGCGATGTTGGCAGATCTAGATCCTTACACGGTTTATTGGAACGAGCAGGAAGTCGAGCAGGCGAGAATTCAGAATTCGGGAGAATACACTGGTATTGGGGCTTCGGTACAAACCAAAGACCATAAAATTACCATTATTGAGCCTTACAAAGCTTATCCGGCCGATAAAGCCGGTTTAAAAGCCGGAGATGAAATTATAAAAATTGGTGACGTAGATTTATCGCAATTTGAAAATGATGCGGGAGAATTGCTAAAAGGTTCTGCAGGAACTTCAGTTCAACTTACTTTTAAACGCCAAGGCAAAACAAAAACTACACAATTAAAAAGAGAATCGGTAGAGTTGCACGCCGTTCCTTATTCAAAATTAATCGATGGTGATATTGGGTACATCGTGCTTTCTAAATTCAACAGAAAAGCTTCATCAGAAGTCGCTACCGCTTTAAAAGAATTAAAAGAACAAGGCGCGAAAAAAATTATTTTAGACTTACGTGGCAATCCAGGCGGTTTATTAACCGAAGCCGTAAACACGACCAACATTTTTGTCGATAAAAATGAAGTGATCACCACTACAAAATCGGTGATCGAGAAGTACAACAAAACTTATAAAACGCAACGTGACCCGATGGATAAAGAAATTCCGTTAGCGGTGTTGATCAATGGTAGAAGTGCTTCTGCCAGCGAGATCGTTTCCGGTGGTTTACAAGATCTAGATCGCGGTGTGGTGATCGGTGCCAGAAGTTTTGGAAAAGGTTTGGTACAACGCCCGAAAAAACTCACGTATAATACGCAGATGAAGGTGACCATTTCTCGCTATTACACGCCAAGCGGAAGATGTATACAAGCCTTGGATTATTGGAATCGTGATGAAGAAGGCAAAGCAGTAAGAACGAAAGCTGAAGATTATAACGAATTTACCACGCGTAACGGAAGAAAAGTGTACGACGGCGGCGGAATTTTACCTGATGTTCAACTAGAAACTTCTAAATACAGTGGTGTTACACAAGCTTTAATGGAGAAAAATGCCATTTTCGATTATGCGACCAACTATTACTACAACCATCAATTAACGCAACCGGAAGCCTTTGAGTTTACCGATGCCGATTACGAAGATTTTAAAAAATTCTTGAGTTCTTCCGATTTTGATTATACCACCAAAACTGAAAAAGAACTAAAAGAGACGTTTAAAATAGCTAAAGAAGAAGGTTTTAATGATGAAATTAGAAATCAATACGAGCGACTGCTTAAAGAGATCGAAAAAGCAAAAACGCAAGATCTAGACGAAAAGAAACCGGAAATCGTGAGTTTATTAACCGATGAAATTATCAAGCGTTATTTCTACCAAGAAGGTTTATACGACTATTATATTGAAGAAAATCCGGAGATCATTAAAGCGAAAGAAATTTTAAATAACTCGAACGAATACAACAAGATTTTAGGGAGATCATGAAATTAGAATTTTTAACCAAAGAAGAAAGCAATCGACAACAGCAGGAAGAGTTTTTAAAACTATCGCCCGCAGAACGTTTTTATGCTTTTTTAGACTTAAGCTATCGGTTAAAAGATTTTCCACTGCAAAAGAAAAAAAACAACATTTCAGATAATTTTGTAATTGAAATTAATTATGAATAGTCTGTAACTGAAAACTTATCGTCATGCTGAACTTGATTCAGCATCGCATTATTTATATAGCACATTAATTAACAAACAAGATGAGATTCCGTGTCAAGCACGGAATGACGACGACTATAGAATGTCACTTCGAGCGGAGTCGAAAAGCCTTCTCAAACCACAAAAAAAATTAAAATTCTATTTCATCACTCCAACTTCAATACCAAGGTTTTTTAAACACTTTTCCGCTTTGGGAAGGGAAAGGTCTATTCGATTTAAAGCAATTTAAAATTCCTAAAATATCAACCACTTTACTTCAAAACGAATTAGAAATTCCGCCCAATTTAGTATTGGGAAAACGTGCAGAAGTTTTTTTTGCGGAAGTGATTAAACAATCTTCAACTTATGAAGTCATCGCTCAAAATTTGCAGCTTATTCACGAAAAGCAAACCTTGGGTGAATTCGATTTTTTTCTGAAGGAAAACACAACGCAACAACTTATTCATACAGAATTAGTCTATAAATTTTACGTCTACGATCCTAGTTTTGAAAATGAACTCGACCGATGGATCGGACCCAACCGTAAAGACACGTTGCTCAAAAAAGTTGAACATCTAAAATCGCATCAATTTCCGTTATTGTTTCGAGAAGAAAGCACAACATTACTTCAGCAACAAGAAATTGAATTAGAAAAAATTGAGCAGCAAGTCTGTTTTCTAGCAAATTTATTTGTCCCGAAATCTTTGCTTAAACATCAATTTGAATTCATCAATAACGATTGCATTTTAGGCTATTGGTTGCACGAACACGAATTTACCGAAGCTGAATATGGTAATTTTCAATTCTATTCACCTAAAAAGGCAGATTGGCCACTTCAGCCAAAACACCATCAAGATTGGAAATCTTATACAGAGATATTAAAGAATGTAAATAATTTACTTCAGCATAAAAAATCAGCATTTATCTGGTTGAAAAAAGACTCCCTAACTTTTGAGCGTTTCTTTGTGGTTTGGTGGTAAATTAAACCTCGTTATAATAAAGCCAATTTTTATTTTTCGACAAATACACTATATTTGTCGAATGAAATTAAAAGATACTTCCAACCGCCAGCATATAATAGAAGCTTCCAAGAAAGCTTTTCAGCAATTAGGGTACACCCAAATTACAATGGAAGATATCGCCAAGGCTTCTGGAAAGGGGCGAAGCACCTTATATTATTATTTTAAGAACAAGCACGATGTTTTTGCCGAAGTGGCCATTCAGGAATATTTAACCATCATGGAACCGGGAATTCAAAAAGTTAAGGAGGCTCAGTCCCTATCAGAAAATTTATTGGGCTACAATAAATCTAAATTAGATTTCCTTATTCAGAAAAGTAAAGATTATAAATTTCTCATTTCAGATATTAAAGAAAACCCATACTTTATAGATAAGATTTTTAAAGAAGTACGGCAACGAGAGATGGCCCTTTTTAAAACCTGTCTTGAATGGGGAATCAAGAAAAATGAAATCAAACCCTTAACAGAAGAAGAACTTAATTTTTTACCAATGGCAATGGTAACTGCTGCAAGTAGCTTAGAAAAAGAAATTTTGTTATACGGGACTATAGAGAATATGACCACTCGATTACTATGGCTTATGAAGATACTTATTAAAGGACTTAAATAGCCCATTACTATCCATATAAAAAACGCAACTGATACTATTATTAAAAAAATTGAGTGCCAAATACCGCTATCCTAATGAAAAAAAAGATCCCTTATTTAGTATTGCTCATTGCTGTTTTCACCAGCCTAATGGGTTGTGGTGAAAAAGAAGAAACCCGAGAAGCAACGCCAGTAAATGTTAAAATCCTTGAAGTGGGAAAAAATGATGGCAATAGTCAACAATCACGTAAAATAAGCTATAGCGGAACTATTAAAGCCAGCAAAACAGTCAAGCTAAGCTTTCAAGTTTCTGGTACTGTAAAACAAATCCCGGTAGAGATGGGCGGTTTTGTTAAAAAAGGGGACTTAGTGGCTGCTATAGATGCCACAACTTATCAAAATCAATATGAAGCAAAACAAGCCCAGGCCAATCTTGCAAAAGAAAATTTTGAACGTATTAATGAAGTATACCAAAAAGGAAGTATCGCTGAAATTAGGATGATTGAAGCCCGTTCTAATTATGAGCAAGCGCAATCTTCTGCCAATGCTGCTTATCAAAATGTAAAACACACCAAACTATTTGCTCCTATAGATGGCTATGTGGGCGATAAAATGATGGAAGCTGGTGATGTAGCCAACCCTGGGCAACCTGTAGTAGAGCTTTTGGATATTCATACCGTTAAAGCCATTGTTCCTGTTCCCGATGATGAAATTAATACCTATAAAACAGGAGGAAAAGCCTTAGTAAAAATTGATGTGCTCCAAAAAGAGGAATTTAATGGCAGGATAAGTGAAATATCTGTACAATCCAACCGGGAAAATCCTATCTATACCCTTAAAATAAGTATAGATAATCCCCAACAAAAAATAAAGCCCGGAATGTCGTGCAAGGTATTTTTGCCAAATAATACTAAAGAAAATTCCAATATTTCAGCATTTGCCGTTCCTGTAGAAAGTGTGTCAGTTACAGAAGAGGGTCGCAATTTTGTATATGTAGTTGATACTACTGAAAATAAAGCAAAAAAACGTTTTGTAGAAACCGGCAAACTTTACAATAATGAGATTGCCATAACAAGTGGTCTTGATTTGGGAGATAAACTTATCGTGTCAGGATACCATAAACTTACCCATAATACCTCGGTAAAAATCGTTCAATAATCCCCAAGACTTCCAATGAAAAATAAACATACCCTTATTGAATGGGCAATGAAAAACAAGGCTTTTCCCTTGGCCCTCGCTTTTGTTATGGTGGGGCTGGGATTTTTTGGCCTTTTTAATATGCCCAGAAATGAATTTCCAGATTTTACCGTTCGCCAAGGATTGATCATTGGTTATTATCCCGGTGCCTCTTCTGCCCAAGTAGAGAAACAGCTTACATCAAAAGTAGAAGAATACCTGTTTAGCTATAATGAAGTAGATAAGGCAAAAACCTATTCTTATTCCCAAGATGGGATGATGTACATTTATGTAGAGGTAGCCAGCCGTATTAAACATAATTCTACCCAACAATTCTGGAACAAGCTTAAAAGCGGGATGTTGATTTTTCAGCAACAACAATTACCCAAAGAAGTACAAGGGGTGATTGTAAACAGCGATTTTGGGAGTACTGCCGCAATGATTCTTTCGGTAGAATCAAAAACCCGTCCTTATAAAGATTTACAACGCCACGTAGAAGACATAGAAGATAATTTGCGCCAGATAGAAGAGATGGCAAAAATTAGCCACTCTGGCGGATTAACCGAACAGGTAGCCGTCTATGTAGATAATGATAAGCTTGCGCAATATGGCATTAGCCCTGGGGCGATAAAAAAAAGCTTACAAACCCAGGGAGCCATAAGTCCGGCAGGAACTTTAGAAGGTGAATATATAGACCGCCCTATTGAACTTACCACTTTTCTAAAAACAGAAAGTGACATTGCCAAACAAGTGCTGCGAAGCGATAAAGACGGCAACGTGGTTCGCCTTAGGGATGTGGCGCAAATTAAAAGGGAATATGAAGATCCTGATTCTTATGTAACCACTGATGGCACTAAAGCAATGATTATAACGCTAGAAATGGCTACTGGAAATAATATTGTTCAGTTTGGAAAAGAAATAGACGAACGCCTTCAAATCCTTAAACAAGATCTCCCCAGCGATATAAAAATCTCGAAGATTGCAGACCAACCGGTAGTGGTAGATCACTCTATTGGCCATTTTATGAAAGAATTTGGTTTTGCATTATTTGGAGTAATCTTGGTTACGCTCATCTTGTTGCCTTTCCGGGTAGCATCAGTAGCGGCAGCTACTATTCCCATTACCATATCAGCAACCTTGGCTGTAATGTTTTTAGCAGGAATAGAACTTAATACCGTTACCCTCGCCGCACTTATTGTAGTATTGGGGATCGTGGTAGATGATCCTATTGTGGTAATAGACAATCACGTAGAAAAACTAGATCAAGGCCAATCTGTTTGGGAAGCTGCCCGTAATAGCGCTATAGAACTCTTTCCCTCGGTTTTTACAGCCACGCTTGCTATTTCGGCAACTTTTCTTCCTTTGGTCTTTTTTATGGAAGGGGTGGCCTCAGATTTTATTAGCTCATTTCCGTACACCATAATGATTGCCCTGTTTTTATCTTTAGCAATTTCGGTATTGTTGGTACCTTTTTTCAATACTCTTTTTATCAAAAAAGGACTTCATAAAGAGGAAGAAAAGAAAGAGGGGGAAAAGAAAAAAAAGTCTATGCTGGACCGACTTCAATCTTTTTTCAATACTACGGTAGAAAAAGCTGTAAAGCATTTTAAATTAACAGTAATACTGGGCATTTTGGCCATAGTGACAGGTATTTTCTTATTTACCAATGTGTCGCAGCAACTTTTTCCGAAGGTAGAAAGAGATCAGTTTGCCATAGAAATTTCTCTTGCAAAGGGAAATAACCTCGAGCAAACAGATAGTATTGTTAAGCAGTTTGAGAAAATACTGGCCAAAGATGAGCGCATTTTAGGATATACCAGTTTTATTGGGGAAAGTTCACCTCGTTTTCATACCCTTTACGCCCCGAAACTTCCTGCTAAAAATTTTGCACAAATCTTAGTAACTACAGAATCTGATGATGCTACGGAAGAAGTGCTGCGCGATTATGATGAAAAGTATGCCGCTATGTTCCCCTCGGCTTATTTACGAATGAAGCAGTTAGATATGGTGGCTAAACCAGCTCCTATTGAAGTACGTTTATTTGGGAATGATATTGAGCAATTGAAAATCTACGGTGATAAAATTATAGACCTCGCCCGTGTTACCCCACAAACTCTTTGGTCCCGTACCAATTTTGGCAATATGCAGGAAGCCATAGCTATAGATATTAAAAACGATGAAGCAGGAAGATTGGGGCTAACCCGAAACGATATAGCAAACACCATAGCTATAAATATGAATGGCCTACAGGCTACCCAACTTTGGGATGAAGAGTATAAGGTTAATGTAAAAATTAAATCTGAAAACAACCCTAACCAAACCGTTTCAGACCTACAGGAACTATCCGTAATTGTTCCGCAGGAGCAAAGTACGGTTCCCCTTCGTCAAGTTGCAGAGGTAAAACCCGCTTGGAACCAAGAGCAAATTGTACGCAGAAACGGGATGCGTTGCCTTACGGTAAGAGTAGATATTACCAAAGATGCAGTAGCTAATGAAGTACTGGCTTTATTGAGGCCTAAAATAGAGGCCCTTGAGATCCCAAAAAACATTACCATAGGTTATGGAGGAGAATTTGAAATGCAACAGGAAAATTTAGGCCCTATGGGGCTATCTTTAATGATGAGCGTTGCATTGATCTTTCTCATCTTATTGTGGCATTTTAAAGCTTTTAAGCATGCCTTGTTAAGTTTTATGACGATGCCCCTTAGTATTTTTGGTGCTGCCTTGGGCTTATTATTAATGCAATATCCGTTTGGCTTCACCTCTTTCTTGGGAATATTGGCACTTTGCGGGATTGTGGTTCGTAATGGGATTATTTTAATTGATTTTGCAGATGAAATTCGTTTAGAAAACAACTTTACAGTAAAAGAAGCGGCAATTCACGCTGCACAACGAAGAATGCGTCCTATTTTTTTAACCTCTTCTGCAGCTGCAGTTGGTGTTATTCCAATGATTGCCAGCCGCTCTAGCCTTTGGGGGCCGTTAGGAACGGTAATTGCCTTTGGCTTAATGGCATCAATGGTGCTTACTTTATATGTTCTCCCGGTGTTGTACTGGCTTTTTTTTAGAAAGGAAGATGAAAAAAATGCCCATCAAGATTCTTCAGAAAGGAAAGATATTTCTGAAGAAAGTGAGGCTAATAAAAATAATACAGCAAGAAGTAATAAGAACAACGATTCCGAAGAAAAAAATTCCGAAGAAAATGAAAAAGAATAAAAAAGGAATCCGTAGCGGCTTAATTATATTGATTCTATTAGGCATAGTACATTTGGCCACTGCACAGCAAAAAACAATTAGCCTAGAAAAAAGCAAAAAAGCCGCATTGCAATACAGCAATGATATTAAAAATGGGAAATTGAGAATTGATCAGGCTGAATATTCAAAAAAACAAGCCATCTCAAACTATTTTCCCAATGTGAGTGCTATTGGCGCCGCTTTTTATGGAATAGATGATTTTATAGATCCCATTCCCGTGGTCTTGCCCAACGGTTTTAATAATTTTTACCTTGCCGCCGCAACCGCTTCTGAGCCCATCTATGCCGGCGGAAAAATACGCGCAAGTAGTGAATTAGCTGATATTCAGGTAGAAACCAGTAAAATTAGGGCAGCACAAAGTATTGATTCTGTAATTTTATTAACGGAACAAAAATATTGGCAATTAGTAGAATTACAAGAGCGCCAAAAAGTATTGGAAGTAAGTAAAGCTTACCTGGATGAGCTTTTAAAACAGCAACAAGATTTGCTTGATGCCGGTTTAATTGCCCGTTACCAACTACTTCAGGTAAAAACCAACCGCAGTCAGGTTTTATTGCAACGCAGTAAATTGAACAACAGTAGGAAAGTTGCCTTATTGGATTTTGCACTCTATGTGGGTATCCCTTATGATACGACTATGGTAGCCATAGATACTTTTACCACCATTAAGCCTCCCCAGCTTAAATACGGGCGGCCCAAGCTAGATTTAACTTCCAACAGCAATTACCAATTATTGGAACAATCAATAGAAGCCTCTAAATTACAAACCCAATTGGCTAGGGCAGATTTATTACCCCAATTTTCTGTAGGAATATCGGCTTCACAAATAGGCACTTTTGATGATACTTTCGATAGCCAATTTCAACCACTTGCCTTTGGTACGCTTAACATACCCATTTCAGCTTGGTGGGGTAGTGAACGTCAAAAAGTAAGACAAAAGGAGATAGATGAAGAAATTGCCATTAACAATTTAAAGGATGGACAAGACCAATTAAAAGTTTCAATAATGAAGAGCTGGTATGATTTACTGGATGCTTACAAACAAATACAATACGCTCAGGAAAATTTGGAATACGCCCAGGAAAACCTAGAAGTTTCCCGTGACAATTACAATAGCGGTTTAAATAATCTAAGCGATTTGCTTGATGCGCAAAGAACGCAACAACAAGCACAAACCGAATTGGTAAATGCCAAAGCCAATTATGAAGAAAAAGAAATCTTGTATTTACAAAGAACAGATCAATTGGAAACCCCAGAGATAGAAGAGGTGAATTTTGACGAAGACTAATGAAAATTTGATCTTTCTCCTATATTATCCCTAAGGGAGAACAGTAATTATAAAATAGAGCTAATTTGAAAATAATATCATCATCTTTTTACTTTAATTTAATATAGTAATTAACCTAAACAACTGTAATCTTATTTTTTGACATACTAGCTGAAGAAAAAAATGATAAATTTATTTTGTTTTATTCTTCTTGTTGCTGGTTAATCAACGTATAAACCTTTTTTTCAATTGCTTTGTTTTTTTGATTTTTTAGATGTATTACGGGAGGTGCTGCACGTACTTTACAATCTTCGATATTGCATCGTTCACAGGTAACCCCCACCATTTGGCGAGGGATTACAGGATCATCTGTAAATGAAATTTTTTTCTTTTGTTTTTTGCTCAATAAAATCCCTATACATACACTACGGGAACTTTTTTCATTAAAAGGATCACTATTGCTCGCACTAAAAATTATATATTCTTCCCCTGTGCCATATTTGCTTTTTTGAATTCCGGTATGTATTTCATCTTTTTGATAAAACAAACTTGAATTTCGAAGTATTTCTGAGCTCACCCAACGTTGACAATAATGCTCGAGGCTTTTGATGGCGTGAGGCTGATGATTGCGTGCTAAATGTAGTTCTTTGTTAAGATCCGGATATTGAGTTTGAGGGTTGTAGGTCAACCTTAAAAAAAACAGCTCTTTCAGCCCAAAATGAACAGACAGGATATTGGTTAGGCGCTGAAAAAAAGTTTCGGCAGAGTCTGTATAAGAAAACATCAATTTTAAAAAACGCTCTGGATCCCATGTTGTTGTATTAAAAAACGCTCTTATATCTTCAATTATTCTTTTTTTAGGGATAATTAATGCACCGGCAAAATAAGAAGCTTTAAAATTATTAAGGACATCTTCAAAATTTTCAAACTTGATCCACGTAAAAGTAAAAGGGCGTTCTTTAATCTTCAAAAATGCATACCCCAATTCTTTAGCCAATATAAAAACACGTTGCGTTTCAGAAACGGTTGGGGAAATAAGTAATTTTTTCTTCGTTGGTATGAAGATAGATCTGATTTCTTTAGGAAGGCTGGCTTCTGCTAGGGTTTTATATTCTACCGTATAATTAAATTCCTGTTCCAGTATTTCCTGTAGTTCTACCGATTGGATTTTTTGATGTTGGTTGATCTGATAACGCCTTGCGCAGGCCTCTACCTCTTCTTCAATATCTGGAAAGTAATTATCGTGGCTTTCTTGGTAACTTCTTAAAGCCGCTAAGTAAAAGTTTTCCCGGGTAACATCGTAATTTTTGGCAATTTCAAAAATAGTAGAAATAAAAGCGGTTACCCTTTCTGGAGCTTCAACAATAATATCTATAAGATCGCCTTCATCTATCCCAAAGAGTTCAAGCGGTATTTCTTTTAAAATACCACTTTGTATAATTTCACTTAAAGGAGCCATCTTGCCACTTAATTTAAGACTCACCAATTCATCATACTGCGTGTTCAAAGCCTCTACGAGTTGAACCACTTTATCTGGCTTGGGATATTTTTTACCTCTTTCTATCTCGCTAAGATAGCTTTTGCTTAAACCCGTTAATTTGGAAAGCCCCAGTAAAGAAAGTCCTTGCCCATTACGTATTTGTTGTAGTTTAAGACCAAATATCCTTCTTACTTGCTCATCTGTTAGCATTTTACCTATCATAAATCAAATATACTTAGAAAGCATAACTTCTTAAAAAGAATTATTTTAAAAAATAGCGAACGTTCGCTATTTTTTAAAAATTTATTCTTACTTTCGAAATAACAAAACTATTAAATGTATGAAAACTAAAGAATTAAATCTAAAATCAATTCTTGTAAAAGGAATTGTTGATGTTCATCAAAAAAAAATAATTAGCCAAGAAGCATTAAATTTTTTACGTATTCTTCATCTTAAATTTGATAATGGCAGAAAAGATTTACTAAAAAAAAGAAAACAAGTACAGGCTAAATTGGACCAAGGCTGGCAACCTGATTTTTTGGAAGAAACAAAGCAAGTAAGAGAAACCAATTGGAAAGTAGCACCGTTGCCAGAGGATTTATGGGATCGCCGGGTAGAAATAACAGGACCGGTAGATCGTAAAATGATTATTAATGCTTTAAATTCTGGCGCAAAGGTCTTTATGGCAGATTTTGAGGACAGTAATGCCCCTTCTTGGAAAAATGTGGTGGAAGGTCAGGTAAATTTATACGATGCCATACGTAAGACGATATCTTTTAAAGATCTAAAAAAAGGCAAATCTTACCAATTAAATGATGAAGTAGCTACTTTAATGGTTCGCCCTAGGGGGTTACATTTAGAGGAACAGCATGTAAGCATAGATAAAAACCCGGTAAGTGCCTCGTTATTTGATTTTGCAATTTATTTTATTAATAATGCTGAAGAACTGACACAGCGGGGAAGTGCTCCTTACTTTTACCTTCCTAAGTTAGAAAGTTACCTTGAAGCACGCTGGTGGAACGAAATCTTTACTTTTTCTGAAGATTACCTCAAGATTCCCAGAGGTACCATTAAAGCTACTGTATTAATAGAGACCATACTGGCAAGCTACCAGATGGATGAGATTCTATATGAATTAAAAGAACATTCCGCAGGATTAAACTGTGGGAGATGGGATTATATTTTTTCATTTATCAAACGTTTTCGTAATCAGTCTGGTTATTTTTTTCCAGACCGGGATCAAATTACCATGACCGTGCCTTTTATGCGGGCCTATTCCCTTTTATTGATCAAAACCTGTCACCGCAGAAAAGTACACGCAATGGGTGGAATGGCAGCACAAATTCCCATAAAAGGAAATCCTGAAGCGAATGAAAAAGCTTTTGAAAAGGTACGGGCAGATAAGCTAAGGGAGGCAAACGATGGACATGACGGAACCTGGGTAGCCCATCCGGCTCTTGTGGCAACGGCAATGGAGGTATTTGATGAATATATGCCTGCTCCCAATCAAATTGAACTTCAACATCCAACTATTGATATAGCTGCCCAAGATCTTATAGCGGTGCCCCAAGGAACGGTAACAGAAAATGGGGTGCGTAAAAATATTAATGTGGGCATCCAATACCTTGCAGCTTGGTTAAGTGGCAATGGTGCTGCAGCCATATTTCATCTCATGGAAGATGCGGCAACAGCAGAAATTTCAAGAACACAAGTTTGGTATTGGTTACATAACGAAGTTGTCATAGATGACGGGCGCCCTTTTAATAAGGCCATGTACGAGCATTTGTTTAAAGAAGAACTTGAGAAAATACAAAACGGCGGGTTGCAAAACCCATTATGGAGAGATCATCTCGAAGATGCGGCTACTTTATTTAACGCTTTGGTAATAAATAAGGATTTTGAAGAATTTTTAACCATTCCCGCCTACCAACAATTAAACAATTAATATAATCCTAAATATCTAAATTTTTTATTATGAACCGAGAAACAATAATTAAGAACCTCCAAAAAGAATGGAGAACAAATCCCCGTTGGAAAGGTGTTACACGTCCCTATTCTGCTAAAGAAGTTTTAAAACTTCGCGGTAGTTATCGTATTGAATACAGCATTGCCCGTCGTGGAGCCACTGTTCTTTGGGATAAACTTAATTCTCAATCATGTGTTTCCGCCTTGGGAGCATTAACAGGAAATCAAGCCATACAAGAAGTGGCCGCCGGCCTGGAGGCCATTTATTTAAGTGGTTGGCAAGTAGCGGCAGATGCTAACCTCTCTAATGAGATGTATCCAGACCAGAGTTTATATCCGGCAAATTCAGTACCTTCTGTAGTAAAACGTATCAATAACGCACTATTACGGGCAGACCAAATACATTGCCTGAACGACAATGAGAAAAAAGATTGGCTGGTGCCCATTATTGCCGATGCCGAAGCAGGTTTTGGAGGCAATTTAAATGCTTATGAATTAATGAAATCAATGATAAGTGCTGGAGCGGCCGCAGTTCATTTTGAAGATCAATTGAGCAGTGCCAAAAAATGCGGTCACTTGGGCGGTAAAGTGCTCGTGCCTACCAAAGAAGCAGTTAACAAATTAATCTCGGCACGTTTGGCCGCAGATGTGCTGGATGTACCTACCCTTATCATAGGACGAACAGATGCCAATGCCGCAAACCTGATTACAAGTGATATTGATGAGACCGATCATGAGTTTATTACGGGAGAACGTAGCAGTGAAGGTTTTTTTTATGTGAAAAATGGAATACATCAAGCTATTAACAGAGGTTTAAGCTATGCTCCCTACGCAGACTTGCTTTGGATGGAAACATCTTATCCGAGTTTGGAAGAAGCTAAATTATTTGCTGAGGCCATTCATGCAGAGTTCCCCGGTAAATTATTGGCTTACAACTGCTCTCCAAGTTTTAATTGGGCCGCTAAATTAAGTGTCGCTGAAATGGAAGAGTTCAGGGAAAATCTAGCAGAATTAGGCTATCGTTTTCAATTTATTACCCTGGCCGGTTTTCATGCACTTAACACCAGTATGTTTGAATTGAGCAGAGCTTATAAAGAAAGGGGAATGGCAGGCTATTCAGAATTACAGGAACGCGAATTTGGATTGCAGGAACAGGGTTTTAGCGCTGCGAAGCATCAAACCTTTGTAGGTACCGGTTATTATGATGAAGTTCAAAATATAATTACCGCAGGAACAGCCAGCACAAAAGCATTGGCAGGTTCTACTGAAAATGCGCAATTTACATGAGCCTATAAAAAAAATACAGTAAGTAAATTTTCTAAAGAAAAGCTATTCTGAGAATAGCTTTTCTTTATTTATGGTTGAAATATGAGGTTTTATAAATATTAAAATTATTTATCTATCCGTAACTACTCTATAAGTAGGATCTTCAATAATATTGACATCGATTACTGCTTCGGCATTGCTTAATAACTTTCGGCAATCGCTACTTAAATGTTTTAAATGAACCTTTTTTCCTTGCTTGGCATAAAGTTCCGTAAGTTTATTAAGGGATTCGATGGCCGACATATCTACAATTCTGCTTTCGGTAAAATCGACAATAATTTCTTCAGGGTCTTTAACCGCATCAAACTTGGTCATAAAAGTGGTGGTCGAACCGAAAAATAAAGGTCCGTAAATTTCATAATGCTTGATTCCGTTTTCATCTATATGTTTTCTGGCACGAATACGTTTAGCGTTATCCCAAGCAAAAACCAAGGCTGAAATAATAACTCCTATTAACACCGCTAACGCCAAATTATGTAAGAAAACGGTAATTAAGGTTACTAATAACATGACAAAAATATCGTGTTTGGGCATTTTGGTAAACACTCTAAAACTTGCCCACTCAAACGTACCAAAAGCCACCATGATCATTACCCCAACTAAAGCTGCCATTGGTAAAAGTTCAATTACCGGCGCACCCACAAGAATAATAGTTAAAATGGTAATTGCTGCAATAATACCTGAAAGTCGAGCGCGAGAACCGGAAGATAAATTTACAAGGGTTTGCGCAATCATAGGGCAACCACCCATCCCAAAGAAAAAGCCGTTCGCAATATTTGCCGTTCCCTGAGCAACACATTCACGGTTACTTTGCCCTTTAGTTCCGGTAATTTCATCCACAAGGTTCAAGGTTAATAAACCTTCGGTTAAACCAACTGCTGCCATAATTAACCCATAAGGAAGAATGGTTTTAAAAGCTTCATAAGTAAAAGGAATATCTGGAATATGAAACGGAGGTAAAGTTCCACTAACTGAAGCAATATCTACCACTTGTTTAGTATCAATTCCGAAGAAATAAACAATAGCAAAAACTACAATTATTGCCACTAAAGAGGAAGGAATAGCTTTGGTAAATTTTGGTAGAATTACAATAATTGCGATAGTTAGCGCTACCAAAGCTGCCATAATAAAAAATGGGGTCCCGGTGATCCATTCTACATTATCGCCCACTCTTACTTTAAATTGTTCGAGCTGTGACATAAAAATGATAATAGCGAGTCCATTTACAAATCCAAACATTACCGGTTGTGGCACTAATCGAATAAACTTCCCTAATTTGAATAAGCCTACAATAATTTGAATAATACCCGCGATAATCACAGCTCCAAAAACGTATTCAAGTCCGTGAGAAACCATTAAGGCAATAAGGACGACGGTGGTTGCGCCGGCACCACCCGAAATTAATCCGGGCCGACCGCCTAAAACCGCGGTAATTAAGCCCATAATAAACGAAGCATACAAACCTACTAGCGGAGGAAAACCGGCTAAAATAGCAAATGATAAAGATTCAGGAATCATCGTCATCGCCACCGTTAATCCGGCTAAGATTTCGGTTTTATAGTTTACTTTTTGTTTAAAATCGAAAAGATTGAGAACTTTCTTCATGCCCGCTAAAATTTTAAGCGTGCAAAAGTAATTATAAATGCCGCTTCTACCAAAAGCTATGGGTTTAACTTTATGTAAATTACTATTTTAACTTCAAGACCGTCAATTCGATTGAAATTATAATTCTGTTCTCGATATAATTTTACTTCGTTTCACTGCACAAAATCACTCGAAAGGACGAATTTTTAATTTCTTAATTCACTACAGGTTTTCTTAGCATGGCGATATGCGGAATGCCATCTTCTAAATAGCCTTCACCTATTTGCTTAAAGTCATGCGCTTCATAAAAATGAGTGAGGTATTGTTGTGCAGAAAGTTTGATGGTTGAAGTTTTATATCGCTGCTCAATTTCATCTACCGAAGCTTTTAAAATTTCGTGACCGTAACCAAATTTTCGTTGGGTTTCTTTAACAACAACACGACCAATTGCGGCTTCTTCAAAATAAATATTTGGCGCAAAACAACGGGTGTAAGCCACAATTTTACCTTCTTTTTTCCCAAGAATATGAAGTGCTTTCTCGTCTTTTCCATCAATATCTTGATAAATGCAATCTTGCTCGACCACAAAAACTTCGGAGCGGAGTTGAAGTATTTCGTATAATTCAATAGTTGTTAATTCTTCAAAAGTCTTGGTTTCAATTTGAAGCATAGTTTAATCTTGAACGATGATTGATTTATTGTCGGGTTTATTAAATTCCGGTTGAATATTGATGTGGTTTACTCCAAATTCTTTAATTTTTTTTTCAATTTTCATCAGTACCTTATCAAATTCAGAAAGGGTGATATCTTTATTAAAATCGACATGCGCTTCTAAATGCACTTCATTTTCGTTTAATTGCCAAACGTGAATATGGTGCATATTTTTAATTTCTTCAATTTCGCAAACCTTGGAAGCAATGGCTTTTAACGGAATTTCATGCGGAGTAAACAGCATTAATACCCTAAAACTCTCACGAAGTAAATCCCAACCTACAAAAATTAAGTATAAAGCAATCGCAGCTGTTAATAAACTATCTACCCAGTAAACTTGATAAAATTTCATTAATAAACCGCCCACTAGAACTGCTACGGAAGCGAGCATATCGGTCAATAAGTGTAAATAGGCCGAACGCATATTCATGTTGGTTTTACTGTCTTTTTTCATTAATAAAACACTAAAACCATTGCCGGCAATAGCTAAGATGGCTAACCAAATTACCATATTAGATTCAATAGGTTGCGGATTAAAAAACCGCACCGCGGCTTCTTTAATTAATAAAATGGCAATTACTATTAAGGAAAGTGCATTGACGAATGCGGCTATAATTTCAGCTCGTTTATAACCAAAAGTTTTATTGTAAGAAGCTTCCTTGCCGGCAATTTTATTAGCAATGTAGCTGATGATTAACGAAACTACATCACTAAAGTTATGCAAGGCGTCTGATAGTAAGGATAAACTCCCACTTACCAAACCACCAATTACTTGAGCTACGGTAATCCCAATATTCAACAATATGGAATACCAGAGGTTTTTGCCTTTTACGGCATGGTGGGTATGTCCGGAATGTTGATGCATCTATTATTGGCAAGCAATTTTATCTACACGACGTTGGTGTCTTCCGCCTTCAAATGGTGTATCCAAAAATATTTTTACCATTTCTACTGCTTGTGGTAACGAAGTAAATCTGGCAGGAATACTCAATACATTCGCATCGTTATGTTCACGGGCCAATTGTGCCAATTCTTTAGTCCAACATAAAGCCGCTCTAACTCCTTGATGTTTATTGGCAGTCATCGCAGCACCGTTACCACTTCCGCAGATAATAATCCCTAAATGTACTTTTTCATCTTCTACATCATTGGCAACAGGATGAACAAAATCTGGATAATCTACACTGTCGGCTTCATTGGTACCGTAATTAACTACTTCAATATCCCTACTTTCAAGATATTTCACAATTTGGTTTTTATAATCTGTACCAGCGTGGTCGTTACCGATGGCAATTTTCATGAGATTGGGTTTAAAAGTTAGTTTACAAAGGTAAATAATCGCTTATTAACGGGAAGAATTATGCTTGTTAATTAAATTTTTTAAAGTGCTTGTTTTCAAAATTTTAAAAATTAACAGGAAATGTGAATAACTATACATGAAATCTGACAAAGTTTTTTTGATTATCTCAGAAAAAATTCAATCAGGATAATTTTTCGTATTTACCAAATAAGTTTTTCAGTTTCTAGTAAAAAGTTATTCATAGTCAAAAACAGGTTATCAACATCAATTTTTCAATTAAACAATTCACTTTTTCGATATCAACATAAGGTTTGATAATTGTTAATAAAGTGTAAAATTAATTTCATTTTCAAGCATTTAAAATTAACAAGGCTTGTGAATAGTTGTTGAATTTCATTCAATAATGAGAAATCAAAATTTAATTTCAACAAAATTTACCGCTATTCACAAGCTATCATATATCATCATTTAGATTTTAAAATTTAAAAAAGAAAGATAATTATTATTAGTACTGTTAATAACAACTCTGGTTTAGATTATTTTTAAATGGGAAGTGTAATTGAATTCTTCTAAAAGGATTTTTGCTTCTTGAAAATCTTCTGGGTGAATTTTTAAATGGATGCCTCCGGTGGGAGAAGAATGAAAAGGCATAATCCCAAGAACGGTTTCATTCTGAAAGAAAAAACGGATTTCTTCGCGTTCTAAAATAGATTTTAAAACGGCATATTGAAAGGGATTACTAAAGGTAGCTAAATGTAAATAGTCTTTCATAGCATTTTGAAAAGACTAAAATACGCTTTTAAATCTTAATATTTTCTGAAATGTACTGAAGTAGTGGAAGTTCTATGAATTATTTCAGGCTCATTTTTAGAACTTAAAAACGTATTAATGGTTACCAATAAGTACGCAAAACCTAAGGTAAAAATCAAGAAAAAAAGTAAGTATAAACGTCGTTGTTTGTACATAATTTTTAACATTTATACGACAAAGTTAATATATTTTAAGATACGATTAACATTTTTAAGTTATTTTATCTTTAATTATTTCAGATAATCTTCTATTATTCAGTTTAGTGTTCACTTAACAAAACTTTAATTTAAAAGAATAGCATTCTTGATTTTTAAATGTATTTTTAATTTTTAACAAATTAAGTAGAGAAGAAGATAGTAGATGGCAAAGAGAACAAGTAAACGAAAAAGAACTTCAAAAAATATACCCGGACTTTCAAAAAAAATATTGAAAGTACTTCGCAAAAATCCAAATGAAACTTTTAATTACAAACAATTAGCAGCTATATTGGATATTACCAATGCCAATGGTAGAAACCAGATCATTAAAAAGTTGGCCACTTTGGTTAAAAGTAAACAGATTGCACAAGCAGGTCGTGGAAAATTTAAAATTAATGAAGAAGTAAATTATTACGAAGGTGTGCTAGACATGACCACGCGTAAAGATGGTTACGTAATTGTGGAAGAGTTGGAAGAAGATGTCTACATTCCGCAGAAAAATATAAACAAAGCTTTTGATGGTGACCGTGTAAAAATTTATGTGTATCGAAAAAGAAGTAATAAAAAGCACGAAGGCGAAGTAGTAGAAGTGCTGGAACGCAAAAAAGAAAATTTTGTTGGCGTTTTGCACCTCAACGACAATTTTGGATTTGTAGAAATACAAAACCCGAAAATGTACACCGATATTTTTATTCCAAAAGAAAACTTAACCAAAGACACGAAAAACGGACTTGTAGTTTTAGTAAAAATGGAAGGTTGGCCCGAGAAAAAAGATTCACCAACCGGTAAGATTTTAGAAGTTTTAGGAGAAGCGGGTGAACACGAAACCGAGATGCAAACTATTTTAATTGAAAATGGTTTACCGCATGATTTCCCGAAAGAAGTAGAAGAATTTGCCAATCAATTAGATACTTCTATCCAAGAAAAAGAAATAAAAAAGCGTCGGGATATGCGGGGTACGCTCACCTTTACAATAGACCCGAAAGACGCGAAAGATTTTGATGACGCGCTGAGTTTTAAAATCCTGGAAAACGGAAATTATGAAATTGGTATTCACATTGCCGATGTTTCCCATTATTTAGAACCGGGAACCATTTTAGATGAAGAAGCTTACGAACGTGGCACTTCCATTTATTTAGTAGATCGGGTAGTACCAATGCTTCCTGAAGTTTTATCGAATAACGCGTGTTCCTTAAGACCTAACGAAGAAAAATATACTTTTTCAGCTGTTTTTGAAATTAACAAAAAAGCAGAAGTAGTTAACAATTGGTTTGGGAGAACCGTCACTTACAGTGATGCCCGTTTTGCTTATGAAGAAGCCCAGCATATTATTGAAACGAAAAAAGGAACTATTCCCAATAAAATATCCCTTACCGGAAAGCTTTATGATACCACTCCAGAGATTGTAGAAGCTGTTTTAACTTTGGATAGTTTGGCCAAAAAAATGCGAGCTAAGCGAATGTCGAGCGGAGCCATTTCTTTTGATAAGGTAGAAGTGAAATTCAATTTAGATGAAAATAACGATCCTATTGGCGTGTATTTTAAAACCTCTCAAGATGCCAATAAACTCATTGAAGAGTTTATGCTTTTGGCCAATAAGAAAGTTTCTGAATTCATCGGAAAGCAAGAACCGCAAAAAACATTTGTGTACCGTTGCCATGATGAACCGAACGACGATAAATTAGCCGCTTTAGAGAACGTGGTGGGTAAATTTGGGTATAAGCTTAACCTGAAAGATAGAAAATCGGTGAGCCGTTCTTTAAATGGACTTTTAAAAGATGTTCAAGGTAAAAAAGAACAAAATATGGTCGATACGTTGACCATTCGTACCATGAGTAAAGCCTATTACAGTACGCACAATATTGGTCATTATGGATTAGCGTTTGATTACTATTCTCATTTTACATCACCTATACGTCGTTATCCAGATGTAATGGCGCATCGTTTATTGCAACGTTATTTAGATGGAAAAAATTCTGCCAATGAAGAAGAATATGAAGGCCGTTGTAACCATTGTAGCGATATGGAAATGTTTGCTACCAATGCTGAAAGGGATTCTATTAAGTATATGCAGGTAAAGTTTATGCAAGATCACCAAAACGAACAATTTTTGGGTGTAATTTCCGGAGTGACCGAATGGGGAATTTACGTAGAGATCGAGCAAAACAAATGCGAAGGAATGGTACGACTACGTGATATTAAAGAAGACCATTTTGAATTTGACCAAGAAAACTTTGCCATTGTAGGAAAACGAAGTAAAAAGGTGTTTCAATTAGGCGATGAAGTTTACGTAACCGTCAAAAATGCAGATTTGGTCAAACGACATTTAGATTTTAATTTAGTGGGGGCCAGGGAAGAAGTAGAAGTATAATTTTAAGGTATAAAAAATGCTGTTTAAAAATTATCTTAAACAGCATTTTTAAATGATGATATAATATTCTATTTTTTTACCAATTTAAAAGTAGAAGTTTTTTCTTCGTTAGAAACTTGTATAATGTAAATACCTGATGTAAGTTTACTTACATCTATTAAATTTTTAATTTCCTTTACTTCTTTAACCAATCTTCCATCTAGACTATAAATATGTACACTTGAATTTTTTAAATCTGAATTTGTAGCAGTAATAGAAATAAAATTTTCTGCAGGGTTAGGGTATATTTTAACCGTTTCAGTAGCAAATGAATCTTCATTCAACAGTTCATTTAGATTAGTAGACCACATACCGGTTTGGAAGGTTTGGTTTATAAAATCTACCCCTCCAAAAAAGTAGAGTACATCATCAATAATAAATGAACCCGGCGCCCAAATACTAGGTCCCGGATGTGGATTTAAAACTGTCCATTCGTCACTAGCAGGTTCATACATCCAAAAAATAGAAGGGTTTGTAGCTTCATGGTTTAGCCCGTCGCCACTAAGTACAAATCCTTTACCGTTGTAAGCAAATTGAGTCCCGGCAATCCGTGCTCCCGGTGCATTTGCCATTTGATCCCAAGAATTGGTGGAAGGATCAAAACGGTACCAATCATCCCTGGCAGCTTGAGGGTTAGCATCATGCCCAAGCCCCGTATAACTATAATCGCCAATAGAAAAATGATAAGGGTGATGTCTGGCTGTATCAGGAAAATCAATAAGCTGCGTCCAAGAATCTGAAGCGATATCATATTCCCACCAATCTTTTAAATTTCCTGTAGCGTTATTTCCTTTTCCTACATAAATTTTTCCATATTGATCATTAATTGTAAAAGTGGGGTGTTTTCTCCCCGTACAAGGGCAAGAACTTAATTCTTCCCACATCTCCGTAGTAGCATTATACTTCCATAAATCATTTAAAACAGCGTTAAATCCTTCTCCAAAACCCATATATGCTTCTCCATTATAGACTCCACCAATAGAAAAACTACGGGCCGGACCAGGAAAATCTGCTAAAGTTTCCCAAGCATCTGAAGTAGGATCATATTTAAAAAAATCTTTTGTGGGGTTATTGTTTACATCTGTTCCTGTTGTTGCATAGCCAAAACCATCTAATGCCCATGTTACCGGGTGATGTCTAACATTAGACTGTAAACCGGTTTTGCTTTCCCAAGTCTGTGAAAAAGCTAAACCTGTTAAAAAGAAGGTGATTGTACATAATTTAGTAGTTATATTTCTCATAAATAATGAATTAAATTTTTCTAAAATAAGCAAAATAGAAATTATTTAGTGGTTAAAGTATTGTTTATTACTAGGAAAGATAAAAGATTAAGTATAATATATGTTGGTTGACAATTTACACAGACAGTATTTTTGTAGTTTTATTTTTTAATTTTTTTAAATTATATACTTGACGAGGTAATAAATATTATATAAATGACGTTATAATTGTGATACTGCAAATTTTAAATATAAATCGATTGATTTTTGAAAGAACACCTCACTATTTTGTAATTAATATTAAAATTTTAAGTATTAAGCAAATAATTGACCATTTTAACTGTAAAAACTTTATTAACCATTAAACTATTTATTATGAAAAAACTACTTAGCCTTTTGGGGCTGTTAACTGTATTCGCACTTATTATGATAAGCTGTGAAAAAGATGAAGAAGCAAGCTTTGAAAAAAATTCTAGTGATAGGATCAATAAAAATTTCTCTAATAAAGCATCTAGGAAAGCGGCAGAAGCAGAAGTAATAGATTTTAAAGAGTATATCAATACAGAGGAAAGTAATTTTACTCATTTGTTGTACGGTAATACGTATGTTTTAAAAAACGAATTAGGTACTTCGTATAGTACAGGGATCGTTCCTTTAGGGGAAGAGTTCTATGAAGGAGTAAAATCCTATTATGAAAATTTAGTAGTGATAGAAGATAACGAAGATAATGCCAATGGTTTTATTATGCGTTACGATATGGATACAGACGAACCTATAGGGTGGGAACCTGTTTTTGGTTATATATTAAGCAATCCTTGTTTGCCAATGGCCACCTCTAGAGATGTTCCTTGCAATTGTTCTGGAAGTCATAGTTGTGATCAAATTTCTCAATGTTGTTGTGGTGAACCAGGCTGCGAAAGTGGTCATAAACCTCTATGTAATGATGGAGGAGGTTTTAGTATACCTTGTGCTAAATTTTATACTGAAGATGGTAGTGTTGGAGTCGTTGGAGGCGGAGGCGGAGGCGGAGGCGGTGGCGGAAGTCCATCACCTGAAAATAATCCGATAAATATGCCAAGTGGAGAAGGTTATCCTAGTGGGATGGTGACTGTACCCTTTACCCAAGTTCCCGAGGTTAAAGTGATAGATGAACTTACCGAAATGAAAATAGAAACAATCGTTGCGATTACTGATGCTGATGAAACAGTAAAAGACTGGCTTATAAACAATAATCAAAAAAGTGGTATCGTAGAAATAGTAGATAATTGTTTTGATATGGTACTTTCCCCTTTTGTAACAGGAGAATTAAAAGATGTACTTTTAGAGTTACTTATATATCTAATTGAAGATAATACTGCACTTAAAAATGAAAATACATTAGCTATAACGGAATTTCTTGAAATGAATAAAGAAAATGGGCAAATACCACTAACAGTAATGGAAAAAATAAAAGAATTTTTGAAAATAACCCAGGAAATACCGGATGCCCGTTTTGATAGGTTTATTGAGATTAATGATTTGGTAGAACAAAACCCTTGGGTATTGATACAAGATTGTGCACAACAAAATGGAATGGATACGCAAGATTATATTGATTTATATGAGCATGATCTTCCTCAAGAATGTAGTGACAGACTTTTTAATTTGGGAAGTACCCAATACTCACATCAACCTATTACTGATGGAAATGTTCCCCTTGCAAACATTGATTATTATGGAGTGGAAGTTAGTACAAACCCTGACTTTAACAATGACGGAACGCAAGACTCTGAAGCAGAGATGTATCAAGCCTTTCGGGAAAAATTCACAGATTTGGCAAGTGGCGAGAAAGATGATTTTCAGTTTAGTTGTGATATTCCGGGTAACGCTACTAACACAGGAGATATAGAGTGGGAATTTATCCCATTTTCAACCCAAGATGGGTTAGATTTTGTCTCCAGTGGTCCCATTGCTTCTATATTATTGATAGAAGCTGATGCTTCTGGTGTTTTGCCTACTATTGCGACAGATGATGGGGCAATTATAGTTTCTGATTTTACCAATAACGATTGGACAATTTCTACAATAACAACTGCCAATAACGGAACGCAGCCTTTTTCTGGTAATCGCCAATGGGGTTGGATAATTAATGAGTACGGTAATTTTGAATTTTATACCAGAGCGGTTGATGCCGCTAATATTAGTAAACTCCTAAATGTTTTATCGCTGGGTGGAGCAACTACAGAATGCCAACAGGATACTTATTATGATATTGCAGAAGCTACATGGCAAAATATGCAAGATGAAATAGCCGAATGGGTGAATAATCATGGTGGTCAAGCTACTGTTATTCCGAGTACGGCTGTTAGGGTAGATAAGGAGAAAATAGAAGAGTTGTTAACAAGTAATGAAACTATAGATGAAATTAATTGTGATTGATAGGAAGGTGTCAAGTTATATATTACTGGCAATTAGATTGTTGTTGCCAGCAGTTATCTGCTCTTTTTTAAACTATTTTTTGGATGGATATAATCATTTTGAAATCATTCTTATACCTTTTAGTCTCTCAATTATTTTGTTTAATTTTCATAAAGGAAGCTATAATTTTTTACTTACATTAATTTTAACCATATTATTTTCTATTGCTACTTTATTTGTTTCCATATTGCTTGGCTTGGGAATAGGATACCCATTAGAGTTTTTGTTTCATTTAATTAGTTTAGAAAATAAGATAAGTGAATTAATATTTGAACTGATAGCAACTTTGTCATATTCTATTTTTTCTCCCTTTCTTATTTTTTTTTGGTATAAAAAATTGTTTAAAGTACCTAAAAATAAATTTACTAAGTATGTAAGTTATTTTACATGTGTATTACAAATTATACTTATTTTGAGTTTTGATATAAAAAATAGCATAATGATAGCAATATGGCAATTCGTAATGCTATTGGCATTGCAATTAATTTTATATCAAAAAGAACTCAAAAAGATTTTTTGTAAAGTGTAATACAAGCTACTATAACCGAAAGCAATTTTTAATTTATGAGAATAAAATAGTAAGTTAAATACTACTATAAGTGCTATTGTTATACCAAGTATAGTCGTGACAGTTAAATAAGGAGAAAATAGAAGAGTTATTAACCAGTAATGAAACTATAGATGAAATTAATTGTGAAATATTAAGTTATATTTTGCTAACTATGTCTGCTTTTTGAAAATTAAATTTAGCGGGAAAAGGAACTGCTAACTCTCGGTTCCTTTTTTGTTTTCGTCAATTAACATCCTTTTCAGAAAAATAAGCCAGATTCCTTTGTAAATTTGTAAGGATCATTCATTCAAATCAAAACCTTATGAAAAAGTTATTGTTGATAGTATTCGTAAGTTTTAGTTGCATTGCCTTTGCACAAAAAACAGAAATTGAAATTTCAGAAGACTTTTCAGAAATCAAGATTTATAATAAAATCCAAGCGACCTTAATTTCTTCCACAGAAAATAAAATTATCGCAACGGGTTTTGATAAAGATGAAATTGAAGCCAAAGTAAAAGGCGGAGTTTTAAAAATAAAACTTGGTTTAGATAATATTTGGAGTGAAACCGATACCAAAATTAAAGTCTATTACAAAACTGCCGAAGTAATAGATGCTAATGAAGGTTCTTATGTTGAAATTGCCGAAAATGTAGAACAAACCTACCTTAATTTAAAAGCGCAAGAAGGCGCTCAAATTATTGCCGGCTATTTAACTATAGAAAATTTAGAAATAAAAAGTGTTTCCGGGGGTTATATTCAAACTTCAGGAAAAGCAACCAATCAAACTGTTGAGGTAAAAACCGGCGGAAATTATGATGGGGAAGATTTAGAAACCCACACCACCGAAGTAAAAGTACAAGCGGGCGGAAATGCCGAAGTCAACGCTTCCAAATACTGCAAAGCCAAAGTACAAGCCGGCGGTGATATTGATATTTACGGTGAACCTGAAAAAGTAGATAAAAAGACTACTTTAGGCGGAACTATTAAGCTTAAGTAAAATTCAATTTTCTATTGCTTACCTTTGTGTAAACAAGATTAGAACTCCACTGTATGCTACAAGACATTTTTGCCGGAATTCCGTTAGGCTTTTTTTTAGCCTTTTTATTGGGTCCTGTATTTTTTGTTTTGTTGGAAACTGCTGCTATTAAAGGTTTTAAAGCGGCTGTTTTTTTTGATATCGGCGTGATTTTAGCCGATATTTTCTTTTTATCCATAGCTTATTTAGGCACTAGCAAATTATTAAATAGCATTAAAGACGACCCTGCTTTGTTTGTTTTTGGCGGTTGCGTGATGGCTACTTACGGCGTTATTACCTTCGTAAAAGAGAAAAAAGCTATACCGCATCCCGATGAAGAAGAAGGTATTCGAAAGTTGAAAAAAAGTGCTTTATTTCAGTTAATGATCAAAGGCTTTTTGCTGAATTTTGTAAATATTGGGGTGCTAGGCTTTTGGTTAGGTTTAATTATAGTTTTTGGTCCGCAGTTAGAAATGGATCCAGAACGTTTATTGGTGTTCTTTTCAACAGTAATCGCCACGTATTTTATTATCGATTTGCTGAAGATTTTATTGGCCAAACGCTTAAACCATAAATTAACACCCACTCGAATCTATCGGTTAAAAAAAGGAATTAGTGTGGTAATTGTAATCTTTGGACTAGTATTGGTTTCCCGTGGAATTTTCCCTTCAGAAATGGAACAACTCGAAAATAGAGTAGAAAACGTTATCCCAAAGAACGATAACGACGAGTCATAAAAAAAGCCTTTCTATTTAGAAAGGCTTTTTTATTGAGGTGCCGAGCGGATTCGAACCGCTGTACATGGTTTTGCAGACCACTGCCTAGCCACTCGGCCACGGCACCCTTTACAAATAAGGACTGCAAATGTAATAATTTTTAGATAAAAGCAAACAATTATCTTGCTTTAGATAACACAATTGTTACATTTTCTACATCGCCACCAAGAGGTGGATTAATTTTAGAAACCGCCACTTCCGCTTGTTCCACCATTTCTAAGTCGTGAAAAATACGGTCGATAATACGTTTGGCAACGTGTTCCAAAAGTTTTGAACGCTTGGCCATTTCTTCTTTTACAATTCGGTTAAGGTGTACGTAATCAACGGTATCTTTTAATTTATCTGAAACCGAAGAGGTTTCCAAAGCCGCATGAATTTCTACATCTACCCGGTAATCGCTACCAATTTTTCCTTCTTCCGTTAAACAACCGTGATGGGCGTAAACCCGTATATTATTCAGCTTAATAATTCCCATAAACTATTTTTTTTACGAATATACTATCTAAATTTTTAATTCAGCTAAATTAATAAATGGCCAATAATACCCATTAAAAAACCTAGATTGGCTCCCAATGCCGGAACCCAAGTATGATTAAGTTTGGCTTGCGGTGCGATATCTTCAAAAATTAAATATAAAATACCACCACTGGCAAATAGCATTAAAGCTGAAGTAATTTCTGGCCGATCTTGTAAAAAATTATAGCCAATTAACGAACCTACAATTCCGCTAAAACTTAAAATGAATAAAAGCGTAAGTGTTTTTTTAGCTGAAAAACCTGTGGATCGTAAATCTTTATAAGAATTAAAACTTTCCGGTAAATTCTGTAAACCGATAAAAACAGCCAGTAAAATTCCTGTTTTATTATCGGTAGCAAAAACAGCACCCAGCGCAATGGCTTCAGGTATAAAATCCATCAACATCGCTAAAAGTTGAGCAATTTTTCCTCCTTTTTTGGCGATTAATCGATCGAGCATAAAAAAGCAAATCGAACCTAAACTAAACCAAAGAACAACGGGTAAAACAGCTAACTTTTCAATGCCTTTCGGGATTAAGACTAAAGCTAACGCAGAAACAATAATACCGCCACCAAAAGCAGAAATACCGTGGTTTATTTCTTTCATCAATAAACTAGTTGATGAAGATTTTTTTTCAACGAGTTGAGCAATTATTCCGCCAATAAACACAGTAATTCCCGATAAACCTGAATACAGAATTATTTTTTGAAGTTCAGTCATCATTTAGTTTTAGATTATAAAATTATAAAACCTTTTGAAGTTATTCACTACATTTTAATTTTTGATAACTTTGCGGCTTTACAAGAAAAAATTATGGCAGAAGAAAAGAAGTCACTCAATTTTATAGAACAAATTATAGAAGACGATCTAGCGATGGGAGGTTATCAAAAGGAAGATCTAAAATTTAGATTTCCGCCAGAACCTAATGGCTATTTACATATTGGTCACGCCTCGTCGATTAATTTAAATTTTGGCTTAGGTTTACGCTACAATGCGCCGGTAAATCTTCGTTTTGATGATACCAATCCTATTAAAGAAGAAAAAGAATTTGTCGATTCGATCAAGCGTGATGTAGAATGGTTAGGATTTAAATGGGCAAAAGAGTGTTATGCATCAGACTACTTTCAGCAATTGTACGATTGGGCAGTAGAGATGATTAAAAATGGCGATGCCTATGTAGACAGCCAAACTTCTGAAGCGATTGCCAACCAAAAAGGAACACCAACCGAGCCTGGTAAAGAAAGTCCGTATCGTGAGCGTTCTGTAGAAGAAAACCTAGAACTTTTTGAAGCGATGAAGAACGGCGATACTCCAGAAGGAGCTCACGTACTTCGTGCTAAGATCGATATGACTTCTTCTAACATGTTAATGCGCGATCCAATTATGTACCGCTGTGTACACAAAGCGCATCATCGAACCAATGAAGAATGGAAAATTTATCCGATGTATGATTGGGCACATGGAGAAAGTGATTTTATTGAATCGATTTCTCATTCATTTTGTACGTTAGAATTTCTTCCGCATCGGGAATTGTACAATTGGTTTGTAAATAAAGTAAGCAAACCAGAAGAATTTCAACCTAAACAACGAGAGTTTGCACGTCGTAATTTAAGTCATACGGTAGTTAGTAAACGTAAATTAGCGCAATTGGTAGAAAAAGGATTTGTAGAATCTTGGGACGATCCTAGAATGCCTACAATTTCCGGTTTACGTAGAAGAGGATATACGCCAAATTCTATTAGAAAATTTGCTGAATCGATTGGAGTAGGAAAGCGTGAAAATATCATCGATCTTTCTCATTTAGAATTCTGCGCTCGAGAAGATTTAAATAAAACTGCACCACGAGTAATGGGTGTTTTAGATCCAGTAAAATTAGTCATTACCAATTACGAGAAAGATGAAGAATGGCTAGAAGCAGAAAACAATCCTGAAGATGAAAATGCAGGAAGCAGGCAAGTACCTTTTTCAAAAGAATTATATATTGAAAGAGAGGATTTTAAAGAAAGTGCGAACCGTAAATTTTTCAGATTAACTTTAGGAAAAGAAGTGCGTTTAAAAAATGCTTACATCATCAAAGGGGAAGCGGTTATTAAGGATGAAGAAGGAAATGTTGCAGAAATTCATTGTACCTACGACCCGCTAAGTAAAAGTGGTAGTGGTACCGAAGAATCTCAACGTAAAGTAAAAGGGACTTTGCATTGGGTTTCTATAAAGCACGCAATACCGGCAGAAGTACGATTATACGATCGTTTGTTTACCGTAGAAGCTCCAGATGCCGATAAAGAAAAGGATTACCTAGAATTTGTAAATCCTAATTCGTTAGAAGTAATTACCGGTTATGTAGAACCGAGTTTAAAAGAGGCAAAGGAATTAGAACATTTTCAATTTCAGCGTATCGGCTATTTCTGTATCGATAAAAGCAGTTCTTCAGAAAAACCTGTTTTCAATAGAACAGTAACGCTAAGAGATTCTTGGGCGAAGAAGAAATAATTCAATTATAATTTTCAGTTTAAATGCGTATGCAACTAAAGTTGGGTACGCATTTTTTTATGGAATTTGATACTATTTCATTAAGATAATTTTAGCATTGGATTTCAGGATATTAACCGGTTATTAACAACAAGCGTTGGCGATAAATGTTAAATTTGGAGGAAATCATAATTAACCTTTAAAAACAAAAGTTATGGCAAATAATACAGGAACAACCATCTTAGCTTTACTAACCGGAGCTGCCATTGGTGCAGGAGTAGGTTTACTTTACGCTCCAGATAAAGGAGAAAATACCCGTAAAAAGCTAAATAAAGAAGCCAAAAAGGCGAAAAAGAGATTAGATGAGCAAGTAAAAGAAACCTCTTCTAATTTATCTGAATCAGCAAAAAGTGCAAAGCTGAATTTTGAATCTAAACTGGAAGAAACCCTTTCTTCTGCCAGTTATAAAGCAGACGATATTTTATCTGCCATGGAAGAGAAATTGGAAGCTCTACGAGAAAAAAATGCTAAATTTCAAAAAGAAGTAAAAAAGGAAGAAGTAAAGACGAATGTTAAAAACGCCACAGCGTAGTCTATGCCTCTAAACAAGATCACCAACCACATTGACGAGTTATACAAACATACTCAAGCGTATGTAGAAAGTACGTTTGAGTATTACAAACTGTTTGCTTTTAAAAAGCTAACAGAAAGTTCTTCCATGTTGGTTACGATGCTTGTAGCCGGAAGTATATTTTTATTATTTCTGGGCTTTTTATCTTTTGGTGTTGCTTTTTTAATAGGAACTGCGATGGATAGTTATGCTGCAGGATTTTTTATTGTAGCGGGAACCTATTTATTGGTATTTATTCTTTTTCTTCTCTTTGGAAGAAATATTTTCGATGGATTTATTCTTACCAAGTTCTCGAAAATGTTTTTTAATGAAAGTACGATAGATGAAGTATTAGATGAACCCTTACAAACTGAAGTAGATAGCGAATGAAGATTTACGACTCATACGACGAAATTAATAATGATTTGAAGATTTTAAAACTTCAAAACCACATTGATAAAGAACGCATCAAGCTTTCTGTTAACGATATTAAAGAAGATTTTAGTCCAATTAGCATTGCTACCGGCATTGCTACCAAAATCGCTAAAAGGGCCTTTATTTTAAAGGCTGTTTCAAAACTTATTGGCATCCAAAAAGCGAAAATTGTCAATAAATAAAAATTGCTAAGATAAAAATGAAAAATCCCGATTGAGTTATCGGGATTTTTTTCATTTAATAATTAATATTGTTTGATTTTAAAATTTCCTTAAACCTATTTTCTTTACCGTCAGATTTCATTTTTTTATAGAGAATATTAATTATTTTTTCCGCATCAGTTCGGTATGGAGAGTTTTGCGAAATATATAGGTTATATGCTTTGCACATATTATCTAAGCTTTTTTCATATTCTTCTAGATTCTTATAAGCGTTCCCTATTCCGTAAAAAACTTCTGGATTATCTTCATTAATCTTACCTAGTTTTTTATACGTTCTAATAGCCTTTTTATATTTTTCTTGAAACATATACACTAAGGCCAAATTTTGTAAAGGTGTTCTATTAATTTCATTTATGTCTATAGATTTTTTGTAAGCTTTGATCGCTTCTTTATAATTTCCTAAATTACGATGAATAATACCTAAATTATCCCATGCAAAAGCAAAGTTAGCATCAATTTCAACTGCTTTCTGAAAATAGGGTAGAGCTTTTTCATAGTCATTGGCATTTAACCATTTCAACCCATCATTATAAGCATCAATTGCATCAGGGTTTTTAGAAAAAGAATTTTTGCCTTCTACATCATTAGAGCCTATTAAATTTTTTAAAGAAGAACAATTATCCATTAAATCTCTTTCTATCTCATAATAATATTTTTTGTATTCCTTAGATTCAGGATTTACATTTATTGATATATTAAGACTATCAGTTGGTTCTGTATAAACTATTAGACTTAGCTTAACAGCAGATTGATAAGCAATTACTTGATCGTCTATACATTTTCTAATTTGAATTGATTTTTCTTTAGTTGATTTATTTATCGCAGGTATAGAATCAATACATTTACAAGCTAAGGTGGAGCTTTCAAATAATATTTCTTCAGGTTTAACCAAAGTATCTACTTCTTTTAATTCTTCTTCTGAAAGAGGCTTTCCATTTTTCTTGACTTGAGAATAACTAAAAGTTTGAAGAAGAATAAATAGATAAAAAATAATATTTTTCATAGATTAAAATTTATTCCTCACTACGATATTCATCATCGTCAATAGGAGGGTTTTGTTTCTTTGGTTTAGACTTTTTAGTTTCCGAAGCAATTCCTTTTAATTTATTTTCTTCCTTCATCTTTTCACCAATCTGGTTAGACGCTACAAATGAAGCAATCATATTATTCAGCATATCACTTCCGGCTTGAGGTGAATTGGGGAGCAAGATTAAATTGGTATTGGTTTCTTCGCCTAATGATTGTAATGTATCATAATGTTGCGTTACGACAATCAATGCGGAAGCTTCTTGAGAATTAATGCCAACATTGTTCAACACATCAACAGATTCTTCCAAACCTCGGGCAATTTCGCGACGCTGATCTGCAATCCCTTGCCCTTGTAAACGTTTGCTTTCTGCTTCGGCTCTTGCTTTCGCTACAATTTTAATACGTTCGGCTTCCGCTTCATATTCTGCAGCTACTTTTTCCCTTTCTGAAGCATTAATTCGGTTCATGGCCGCTTTTACTTGTACATCTGGGTCAATATCGGTGACCAAGGTTTTAATGATGTCGTACCCATAATCAACCATCGCATCGTTCAACTCTAACTTAACAGCGTTAGCAATATCATCTTTGCGTTCAAACACGTCGTCTAACTTCATTTTAGGCACTTCTGCACGTACCACATCAAAAACGTAAGAGGTAATCTGGTCGTGCGGACTTTCAAGCTTATAAAACGCATCGTATACTTTTGTTTTAATTACCTGAAATTGTACCGAAATTTTCAAACGAACAAATACATCATCTTTTGTTTTGGTTTCGACAATTACATCTAATTGCTGAATTTTTAAATTGATTCTTCCCGCAATTCTATCAATAATCGGAATTTTAATTTGAAGTCCTGAATTTCGAATGCTGTTGAATTTTCCGAAGCGTTCTACGATGGCTGAAGTTTGTTGTTTTACCGTAAATATTCCTGAAAGGACAAGAATAAGAGCCAAGAAAATAATAAATCCTGTAAGAAATAGTCCCATAATATTAGTTGTTTATAGGTCTAAAGATACAAGTTTAAGCCTTATGTTTTTAGATTTTATTAACAAAAAAGCAGCTTGAAGATTTCAAACTGCTTTTTATAAGGTATTGTTGAAAGTTTAATTTTGTCATACTGAACTTGTTTTAGCATCTCATAGTGTTTGTCTATAAGAATTGGCTTAATGAGACCTGGATATAAATTCAGTTTAAACTTTAACTTAACTTTTCAATGGCGAAATCTATTCGCTTTAAGGTTTCTTCTTTTCCAATAGAAGTCATAATATGAAATAAATCGGGACCTTTCATTTCTCCAACTAACGATAAACGTAATGGTTGCATTACTTTTCCAAAGCCAATTTCTTGTTCGGTAATCCATGTTTTGACTTGGTCTTGAAGGTTTTCTTGATTGAAATCTTCTACTCCAGCAATTACATTTTTTACGTTTTCCATAATTTCTGAAGTTCCTTCTTTCCAAGCTTTTTTAGAAGCTTTCGCGTCAAAGTCAGTAGGAGCAACAAAATAGAAAGAAGAGAGTTCCCAAAAATCACTTACAAACGTAGCGCGTTCTTTAATGGTTTTTACCACTTCTTCTACATAAGTTGCTGCGGGATCCAGATTTTTTTCTTTTAGGATTTTTAAATATTCAGCAGCGAGGTCAAAATTATTTTGTTCTTGTAAATAGTGGTGTTGAAACCATTTTGTTTTTTCAGGATCAAATTTAGAACCTCCTTTAGAAACGTGTTCTAGGCTAAAGGCATTCACTAATTCTTCCAATGAATAAATTTCTTTTTCTGAGCCCTCACCTTCATTCCATCCTAAGAAAACTAACATGTTTACCACCGTTTGTGGTAAATATCCTTCTTCACGATAACCGGAAGCAATATCGCCGGTTTTAGAATCTTTCCATTGTAAAGGGAAAACCGGAAATCCCATTTTATCGCCATCACGCTTACTTAATTTCCCTTTTCCGGTAGGTTTTAAAATAAGCGGTAGATGTGCAAATTTGGGTGCTTCCCACCCAAAGGCACGGTATAACAACACGTGTAAAGCTAATGAGGGCAACCATTCTTCACCACGAATAACGTGGGTAATTTTCATCAAATGATCATCAACAATATTCGCTAAGTGATAGGTAGGCATTCCGTCACTTTTAAATAAAACTTTATCGTCTAGTACTTTAGTGTTGACTTGAATATCGCCGCGAATTTCGTCTTGTAAATCAAGCTCTTCATTTGCTGGAGCTTTAAATCTGATCACATAAGGTTCGCCACTTTCAATTTTTTGCTTGGTTTCTTCTTCAGAAAGTGCTAACGAATTGTTTAACTCGTTTCGATTATGCCAATTGTAGATAAAGGTTTCTTTTTGCGCTTCGTGTTCAGCTCTTTTTTCAGCTAATTCTTCTGCAGTATCAAACGCATAATAAGCATTTCCGCTAGCTAATAATTTATCGGCATATTCTCGGTACAAGCCTTTGCGTTCACTTTGTCGGTAAGGGCCGGCATCAGCTTCTTTTCCCGGTCCTTCATCGTAAGGAATATTTAACCAGTTGAGAGCTTCCACAATATAATCTTCGGCGCCCTCTACATAACGGGTTTGGTCGGTATCTTCAATTCGCAATACAAAATCACCATCGTGTTTTTTGGCAAAAAGGTAGTTGAATAAAGCAGTTCTTACACCGCCAATATGTAAAGGTCCGGTTGGGCTTGGTGCAAAACGCACGCGTACTTTCTGAGACATTTTCTTCTGTTTTTTGGCAAAGATACAATCTTATCTAGCGAAAATTCAACCAAAACCAGAAGATTAAATTGGTAAGAAATTTGTTGAGGTGCTGATGTTAAACTACTTAAGCAATTTAAATAGCTTAAATTTTTATTGTAGTTTTAGAAGTTAATGAATAAGCAAACCTCTTGTAGATGAATAATTACCAACTTATCAAGCATAAGTTAGAAGCTTTTATTAGAAAATATTACCTTAATGAACTCCTAAAAGGAACCCTATTATTTTTTGCCATAGGGTTTCTGTATTTTCTGATTACCGTTTCTTTTGAATATTTTTTCTGGCTGAATTCCCTCGGAAGAAAAATATTATTCTGGCTTTTTGTTGGAGTAGAAGTAGCTTTGTTTGCTCGTTTCATTTTGTATCCGCTCGCTAAGTTATTTAAACTTTCTAAAGGAATAAATTACGAACATGCTTCCCGAATTATTGGCGAACATTTTCCCGAAGTAAATGATAAGTTGCTGAACATCCTTCAGCTTCATAAAAACGCAAAAAACACAGAATCTGAATTATTACTGGCGAGTATCGACCAGAAATCGGTTGAATTAAAACCTGTTCCTTTTCAGATTGCGATAAATTTTAAATCAAACCTCAAGTATGTAAAATACGCCATAATTCCGGTGCTCATTTTTCTGGCCATTTATATTTCGGGAAATAGCAGTTTGTTTTCAGAGAGTTATACACGTGTGGTCAACTACAATCAAGCCTACGAACCGCCTGCACCTTTTTCTTTTCAATTAAACCAAAGTCAGCTTCAAGTAAAGGAAAATGAAAGTTTAACCCTAAGGATTCATACCAATGGGAGTGTAATACCGGAAGATGCCAGTATTCATTACGATGGCGAAACTTATTTTTTGAAGAATGTCAATCCCGGAGTTTTTGAATATACTTTTGACCGGGTGTCGAAAAACACAGAATTCTATTTAAGTTCCAACGAGGTTACTTCCCGGCCTTATCAAGTTGAAGTGATTAACGTTCCTACCTTGGTTAATTTTGAAATGCAATTGGATTATCCTTCCTACGTAGGCAAAAAAGATGAAAGCGTTAAAGGAACCGGAAATGCCACAATTCCTGAAGGCACCAAAGTTTCTTGGAATTTAGCGGCAAAATCTACCAATCAAATTCAACTGAATTTACCCGATACTACCGAAACTTTTCAGCAAGCGGAAAACAACTTTTCCATTCAACAGCAAATTTTCAGAAACACTTCCTATCAAATTTCAACGTCTAACGAGCAGTTAAAAGATTATGAACGTTTGTCTTATCAATTAAAAGTGGTACGTGATGAATATCCAGAATTAGATGTAGAAATGAAACGTGATTCTTTAGACAGTCAGTTGATGTATTTCTACGGAAAAGTAGCCGATGATTATGGACTCACCAATTTACAGTTGGTGTATTTTCCTTCAGAAAATCCCGAACAAACCCAAAAAATCAATCTAAAAGTTAGCGCTTCTACTTTTGATGATTTTGTGTACACCTTTCCTAATAACTTAGAATTAAAGCGAGGTAAAGCTTATGAGTTTTACTTTCAGGTTTTTGATAACGATCAAGTAAACGGCAACAAACGGACGAAGAGTGAAACGTTTTCTTATCGAAAGTTTACCGAAGATGAAGAAACCCAAGAACAACTTAATAATCAGGAGAAAACCATTAAAGATATGGATAGTTCTTTGGAAAAAATGAAAGAAGGCAACAAGGAATTACAAGAGCTTGACCAATTACAGAAAGAAAAAAATAGACTGAATTACAACGACCGTAAAAAGTTGGAGAATTATATTCAGCGACAACAACAACAAGAAAAATTAATGAAAGAATACTCTAAGCAAATGAAAGAAAACTTAGAGGAATTTCAACCTGAAAAAGAAGACGATTTTAAAGAACAATTGCAAGAGCGTTTAGAAAAAAATGAAGAACGTATTGAGCAAAACGAAGAGTTGCTGAAAGAGTTAGAGAAGTATCAAGACAAAATCAATAAAGAAGAACTCAACGAAAAGATTGAAAAACTTAGCAAGCAAAACCAAAATGAACAAAAAAGCTTAGAACAACTTTTAGAATTAACTAAACGTTATTACGTTCAAAAGAAAGCTGAACAAGTTGCTAAGGAGATGAATGAATTGGGTAAGGAGCAAGAGAAATTAGCTGAAAACGATTCTATAAATTCAGCTGAAGAGCAAGAAAAAATGAATCAAGCTTTTGAAGAATTACAAAAGCAAATGGATGATTTGGATAAAGAAAACCAAGATTTAAAAAAGCCGATGGATTTACCTCGGGATGGCCAAAAAGAAGATAGCGTAAAGAAAGATCAAAAAGAGGCCAGTGAAGAATTGAACAAATCTGAGGAACAAGAAAAACAAGAATCTTCTGAAAATAAAGATGGAGAGGAACAAGAAAATTCTGAACAAAATCAAGAAAAACAAGAGCAGCAAAATCAACAACAAAAATCTTCGCCATCTCAGAAAGCTAAACAAAAGCAAAAATCTGCTGGAGAGAAAATGCAAGAAATGGGACAACAAATGATGAATATGATGATGCAAGGAAGTTCTGAACAAAACCAAGAAGATGCAGAAATGCTTCGCCAGATTTTAGATAATTTAATCACGTTTTCTTTTCAGCAAGAAGATTTGATGGAAGACTTTAAAGCGATAGAAGAAAACAGTCCACAATACGCTAAGAAACTCCGTTATCAATATGTATTAAAGGAAAATTTTAAACATGTAGATGACAGTTTGTATGCTTTAGCTTTACGAAATCCGATGATTGGAGACCAAATTACCTCTCAATTAACTGATATTGAATTCAATATTGATAAATCCTTGGAAAGATTATCAGAAAATCAAGTAAGAACTGGTGTTGCCAGCCAACAGTATGTTTTTAAAGGTGCCAATGATTTAGCCAATATGCTGAATGAATCTTTACAGCAAATGCAATCTATGGCAATGGGTTCCGGTCAAGGACAAGGAGAAGGACAACCAAGTCCAGGACAAGGCCAAGGTGAGGGGAGAGGTTTTCAACTTCAGGATATTATTAAAAAACAAGGAGAATTAGGAGAGCAAATTGGTCAAGGCAAGGGAAAGAAAGAGGGAGAATCAGGATCGCCCGGTTCCGGTAAAAATGGTCAATCTGGTCAGGGACAACAATCAGGACAGGGCAATCAATTTGGAAAATCTGGACAGCAAGGAGAAAACGGTGAAGGAGGTCAAAATGGAGGAGAAGGAAATGGTGGCCAACAAGGAAAACAAGGCAATAAATCTTCAGAACAGTTAAGTGGAGAAATCTATGAGATTTATAAGCGTCAGCAAGAATTGCGGAATCAATTAGAAGATATGATTCGTAAAGAAGGTTTAGACGAAAAAGCGAAGAACCTAGCCCGACAAATGAAGCGAGTTGAAGATGAATTATTGCGCAGTGGAGTTACCGAACGTACCGAATCACAAATGAAGAATATTCAACATCAATTACTAAAATTGGAAGAAGCTTCTTTGCAACAAGGTCAAGATAATAAACGTGAATCTGAAACTAATAGAAAAAGTTATCAGAACCCAACTCAACTTCAATTAGATAAGGCTAAAGAATATTTCAATACAACTGAAATTTTAAACAGACAAAGTTTACCTTTGCAGCAAAATTTCAAAATTAAAGTTCAAGAATATTTCAAGTCAAATGATTAATTTTTTCAGTGAAAACAATTTCGATTTAAAACAGAAAGAGGGCTATGAAAATTGGTTGCGGGAGGTTTTAATTTCAGAAGAAAAAAAAGAAGGAGAAATCAATTATATTTTTTGTGATGATGAATATTTGCATGAGATAAATGTAAAGTATTTAAATCATGACGACTATACCGACATCATCAGTTTTGATAATGCTGTGGGAAATATTTTACACGGAGATATTTTTATAAGTACAGAACGTGTCGCGGAAAATGCTAAAAAATTTGAAGTTTCTTTTGACGAAGAATTAAAGCGAGTAATTGCTCACGGGATGTTACATTTTTGTGGATATAAAGATAAGATCGATGAAGATGCGCAACTAATGCGTAAAAAAGAAAATGAAAAAATGAAAATGTTCCACGTGGAACAATAGAAATTTATAAGGTAATGTTTGAGAAAGAATACGATGTAATTGTAGTAGGAGGAGGGCACGCAGGAAGTGAAGCTGCCGCTGCCGCTGCGAATATGGGAAGTAAAACCTTATTGGTAACCATGAACTTGCAAAATATCGCACAGATGTCTTGTAATCCTGCTATGGGCGGAATTGCAAAAGGACAAATTGTGCGTGAAATTGATGCAATGGGAGGTTACAGTGGAATTGTGAGTGATACCAGTGCTATTCAATTTAAAATGTTGAATAAATCGAAAGGCCCTGCGATGTGGAGTCCACGTGTGCAAAGTGACCGCATGCGTTTTGCTGAAGATTGGAGAATGATGTTGGAGAAAACTCCTAATCTGGATTTCTACCAAGAAATGGTGGCTGGCATTCTTTCTGAAAACGGAAAAATTACTGGAGTGAGAACTTCACTTGGGTTGGAAATAAAAGCCAAAAGTGTAGTGTTGACAAATGGAACTTTTCTAAACGGATTAATTCATATTGGTGAAAAGAATTTTGGCGGAGGACGTTCAGGAGAAAGAGCCGCTACCGGAATTACTGCAGATTTGGTAAATCTTGGTTTCGAAACAGGAAGAATGAAAACAGGAACGCCGCCTAGAGTAGATGGTCGTTCATTAGATTTTTCTAAAATGGTTGAACAACCGGGAGATGAAGTTCCTGCGAAGTTCTCCTTTTTAGATGTTACCAAGCCATTAGCAAAACAGCGTTCTTGCCATATGACTTATACTTCACCGGAAGTACATAATTTGTTAAAAGAAGGTTTTGACCGCTCGCCCATGTTTAATGGAAGAATTGAAAGTGTTGGTCCTAGATATTGCCCAAGTATTGAAGATAAGATTAATCGCTTTGCAGATAAAGATCGTCATCAACTTTTTGTTGAACCAGAAGGTTGGAATACGGTAGAATATTATGTAAATGGTTTTTCTACTTCCTTGCCGGAAGATGTTCAATATCGGGCTTTAAAATCTGTTGCTGGATTTGAAAATGTAAAATTTTTTAGACCGGGTTATGCCATAGAATACGATTATTTTCCACCAACACAATTACAGCATACTTTAGAAACGAAGTTAGTAGAAGGTTTATATTTTGCTGGACAAATTAATGGAACTACAGGTTATGAAGAAGCTGCTTGCCAAGGTTTAATGGCGGGAATTAATGCTGCATTAAGAGTTCAAGGGCGAGAAGAATTTGTGTTGAGTAGAGATGAAGCGTATATAGGCGTTTTAATAGACGATTTAATCACAAAAGGTACAGAAGAGCCCTATCGTATGTTTACGTCGCGTGCAGAGTACAGAACGCTGCTTAGGCAAGATAATGCCGATTTTAGATTGACTGAAAAATCTTATAAACTCGGTTTAGCTTCTCAAAAACGAATGGCGAGAATGGAATCTAAAAAGGATTCTTCCGATGCTTTTGTTTCTTTCTTTAGAGAAACTAGTGTTAATCCTGAAGAAATGAATCCGATATTGGAAGCCAATAAATCTGCTACGGTAAAACAAAGCGGAAAGATGTTCAAAATATTTGCACGACCTAATATTACTATGGAAGATATGCGTAAAATTGAGTCGGTTGAAAATTATGTGCAAGAGCATCAATTAGACCATGAAGTTTTGGAACAAACCGAAATTCAAGTGAAATATTCCGGTTATATTGAAAAGGAAAAGAATAATGCAGACAAACTTCATCGACTAGAAAATATTAAAATTCCATCTGATTTTGATTATATGAAGTTACAATCTATGTCGATGGAAGCGCGTGAGAAATTGAATAAAATTCAACCAAGAACCGTCTCACAAGCATCAAGAGTTAGCGGAGTGAGTCCCGCAGATATTTCGGTACTTTTGGTTTATATGGGAAGATAAATTTAAAATGTTCCACGTGGAACATTATTTGTTTTGAAGAAAATAATAGTACTTTTTATACTCGTTTTTAGCTTTCAGTCTTGCTTTAGGATTCATAAAGCAAGAAGAATTGATGAATATAAATTATATGATTCTAAACTGAAGAATAGTACAACTTCTTATGGTTTTCGCTTAAAAGCAAGTAGGATATCTTTTTATCCTAATGCCAAAAGGTTCTTCAAAGTAGAAGGAGACTATTTGCCAGATTCTTTCATTACAACAGAACTTTATTCAAAAGAGAAATTAGAGGTTAGTTTTTATCTTACTTCAGATAGAGATAAATATCTAGATTTTTTTACAGGTACATTTAATTCTATTATAGGTGTTCAAGATGGATTAAAAGGAGAGCAAATTTCCCAAAAAGGGGATGAGGTATATAATTATGTATATGTGAAGGTAAAAGATTTACACGGGAATGATGTTTTTACAAAAGAAGGGGAGCGTAAAGATGCCGTAATTGAAAAACTAAATGAATTTCGAGCTTTTCTCAATTATTAATTATGCTGAAAAAAAACACACTTTTTATCATTTTAATTATTTGCTTTTCTTCATGCTTTCCTATCAAGCAAGCAAGAAAAATTGATGTGAATGAAATTGATGCTCCCGATAATGATGCTAATCTTTCATTTACTTTTGAATTTGATGGAAATATGGAACGGTTCGAAAAGAAATCCTTAAAATATTTTAAACTTAAAGATACCTATTTTCCTTATAGCTTTTCTACGACCTCCCTTTTTCCAAGCGACACTTTATCGGTGTTTGTATATCCTTTTGAAGATGATGAAAAGATGGTTCAATTGGTAACCATATCCGATTTTCTTGGAACGCGCGACCAAAAGGAAGAACCCACCGTAAAGAAAACACTTCATCATTATATTTCTATTCAAGTAACCGACCAAGAAGGAAATGATGTTTTAAAAGAAAAAAGTTTCCGTAATCAGGCGGTGATGGAAAAACTTCGATTTTATCAAAGAATCATAGATTAATGAAGAATAAAAAGAATCAAGCTTTTTTAACCTGTAAAGACCATACCGTTTCTGGTGAAGAATTTAAATTGGTTTGGAATGAAGAGAACGATATTTTAATTACCCAACCGCAACCTTCCGCAGAAGATCTCCCGAAATATTACCAAAGCGAAGATTATATTTCCCATACCGATTCTACTAAAAAATTATCTGATAAACTTTACCAAGGCGTAAAAAATTTAATGCTTCAAAAAAAAGTGAAGTTGATTGAGTCTTTAGTAAATTCTTCTAACAAATCTTTATTAGATGTAGGAGCAGGAACTGGAGATTTTCTAAAAACGGCAAAACAAAAAAACTGGAAGGTGAGGGGAGTAGAGCCTAATGCTCAAGCTCGAAATTTAGCTCAACAAAAAGAAATTAATTTAGTGGAAGAAATTTCTTTAGTCGATTCTTCTGAAAAGTTTGAGGTGATTACATTATGGCATGTTTTAGAACATATTCCCGATTTAGAAATTCAAATTGAAAAGTTTTATTCTTTATTAAATGAAAATGGATATTTAATCATTGCCGTTCCTAATTTTAAAAGTTATGATGCTAATTATTACAAAGAATTTTGGGCAGCTTATGATGTGCCTCGCCACCTTTGGCATTTTTCTAAAGAAGGAATTGAACGTTTAATGAAAAATCATCATTTTCAGCTTCAAAAAACTTTACCTTTAATTTTTGATTCTTACTACGTAAGTTTACTTTCCGAAAAATATAAAACCGGAAAATCTAATTTTATAAAGGCTTTTCAAGTCGGTTTGAAGAGTAATTTACAAGCAAAATCTACAAATGAGTATTCTAGCCATATTTATGTCTTCAAAAAGCAATAATTCTTCAATATAAGCGATTTAAGGCACTTTTTTGATTAAAATAAGTTTGTTCCCTGCGTCTAAATTTAAACGTTCTAAAATAGCTTTAATTTAAATTCAGTTTTAATAGATTTTATTTATTGTTTTTATAATTTAATAGTTTTATTCAATTTTTATTAAATTCTACTATTTTCCTAAAATACTTCTTACTTTAGCGGCTCAAATTTAAAATTGATAAAAATGAAAAAAATTGCATTGGTAATTTTTGGGGCAGCGATATTAACTTCTTGTAATCAAGAAAAAACAGCTTATGTAGATAACACGGTTTTGATTCAGGATTTTAAAGAAATGAAAGAAACCGAAGCTCAATTCAACAAAAGGTCAGAAGAACTTCAAAAGGGCTTGGATTCCGTAGCAAGGTCATTTCAGCAGGAAGTACAGGAGTTTCGTGAAAACCAAGATAAATATTCAGATGCTGAGTTAGAGCAAAAGCGTCAAGAGTTAATGCAGAAAAACCAAATGCTTTCTCAACAGCAACAAATGCAAGGGCAACGACTTCGTGAAGAAAGCGACAAAATTATCGATTCACTTGTAACCAAAGTGAAAGATTTTGTGGCCGGTTACGGAAAAGAAAATGGTTACACCTATATTTTTGGTTCTAATGAATCAGCCAATATTATGTATGCCAAAGAAGGAAAAGACATTACTCAAGAAGTTTTAAAAGCTTTAAATAAAGAATACGGAGGAGAAGCTGTAGAAGAAACTACAGAAAAAGATTCTATTAATTAGAATAGTTTTTAGCTAAGAACAAAAATCCGCTGATCATTTCAGCGGATTTTTTTATTTCTTACTGTGTAATAAACGGGTAAGTTTTATCGATAAATCGGTAAACACCAATTTTGGATTTACGTTTCTTTCAATATGAAAAATAGCATCTTCCAATTCTTCGCTAATTTCCATAATGTTATTTCCGTGAATAAAAGGAGCAAATTTCGCTAACTGAAATCCTTCCGTAGCAGGTTCTAAATAAACCAATTTTCCTTGTGTGTAATTCTGCATCAAGGCTTGCCGAAAAAAGTTCTGGCAATACAATAAAAACCGTTTTTGACTTTCCCTTCCGTGCTTGGCAATTTCTTCACTCCAATCTATCAATTCCCTTATCGACGCTTTATTTCCTTTGGCTTTAAATGCCGTTCTCACCCAACTAATAAACCACTTTTCAAATTGGTCGTCATCATTATCCTGATGCAACAGATGAAGTGCATCGTTGTAGTTTCCGTTAGCGCGATGAGCAATTTTTAAAGCTTCCGCTTCACTCAAGTTTTCCTTTTCCACTAAAGCATCCACAATTACCTTTTCACCAAGGGGCGGAAATTGTAAGATTTGACAGCGCGAACGAATGGTTTGCAAAATATCCTCTTCAGTTTCAGCAACTAAAATCAGTAAAGTTTTGTTGGGTGGTTCTTCAATAAGTTTCAGTAACTTATTGGAACATTCTGTATTCATCTTATCAGCGCCCCAGATAATCGAAACCTTAAAACCGCCTTCATAGGATTTAAGCGAAAGCTTTTTTAAAATTTCGGCAGCTTCTTGCACCCTAATTTCCCCTTGTTGATTTTCAACACCTAAATGTTGATACCAATCGTATAAATTTCCGTAGGGAGATTGTGTGATAAACTCTCGCCATTCGGTTAAAAAATCGGTAGATTTTGGTTTGGTAATTCCTTTTCGGGAAGTCACCGGATAGGCAAAGTGCAAATCGGGATGGGAAAAGTTTTGAAACTTTAAATTACAAGCTTGGTTGCCTTCTTGGTTTTCTCCGTTGGTGTTTTTGCACAACACATATTGCGCATAAGCAATCGCCATGGGTAAAGTTCCGCTTCCTGTTGCACCTACAAACAATTGTGCATGCGGTATTCTACCATTATCGGCGGTACCGGTAAGGTGCTTTTTTAAATGCGTTAATCCTAGTATATCTGAAAATAACATGCCGAGCGAAAATAGTTATTTTTGATTTATTTCAATTGAATTTACCCCACAAAGGAAGAAATAATTAAATTTGAAAAAAACCTATTTATGAAAACAATTGAAGATTTTAATTTTAAAGATAAACAAGCATTAATCCGTGTCGATTTTAACGTTCCGCTTAACGATAAGCACGAAGTAACCGATACCACAAGAATTGAAGCTGCTAAACCAAGTATTGCCAAAGTTTTAGAAGACGGCGGTTCAGTTGTGCTAATGTCGCATTTGGGTAGACCCGAAGGAGTGCAAGAAGAATTTTCGTTGAAGCATATCGTCAATAAAGTTTCAGAAATTATTGGCGTACAAGTAAAATTTGCTTCCGATTGCGTTAGTGATGAAGCTTTTGAAATGTCTGAAAGTCTTCAAAACGGTGAAGTTTTGCTACTTGAAAACCTTCGTTTTTATGCTGAAGAGAAAAAAGGAGATGAAGATTTTGCTAAAAAACTAGCAAAACACGGTGATATTTACATTAATGATGCCTTTGGTACTGCTCACAGAGCACACGCTTCCACAACCATCGTAGCACAATTTTTTGATGAAAAATGCTTCGGTTATTTGTTGGCGAAAGAAATTAAGAGTTTAGATAAAGTACTTCATTCTAAAGAAAAACCAGTGACAGCCATTTTAGGTGGAGCCAAAGTTTCTTCTAAAATTACAGTGATTGAAAATATTCTTCCAAAAGTAGATAACTTAATTATTGGTGGGGGAATGGCTTATACTTTTATTAAAGCGCAAGGCGGAAAAATTGGAGATTCGTTGGTAGAAGACGATAAACAAGAATTAGCACTTTCTATTTTGGAAAAAGCAAAAGAACAAAACACCAATATTGTACTTCCGGTAGATTGTGTAATTGCCGATAAATTTGATGCCGAAGCTAATAAAGATACTTCAGCAATTGATAGCATTCCTGACGGATGGATGGGATTAGATGCGGGACCAAAATCGTTGGAAAACCTAAAGCAAGTTATTTTAGACTCTAAAATAATCCTGTGGAACGGTCCGCTAGGAGTTTTTGAAATGGATGCCTTTGCCAAAGGAACTATTGAAGTTGGAAATTATGTGGCTGAAGCGACCAAAAATGGAGCCTTCTCTTTAGTTGGTGGAGGTGATAGCGTTGCTGCCGTAAAACAGTTTGGGTTTGAAGATAAAGTAAGCTATGTTTCTACCGGAGGCGGAGCGATGTTAGAATTATTAGAAGGGAAATCATTGCCGGGTATTGCAGCGATAGAGAATGCTTAGGCATAATTCTTGTTCCATTTAATATAAATGTTCTGTACTAAAGTTCAATAAGTTGAGTTTTAGTGCAGAACCTGTTATATCCATTTTAAATAGACGAAGAACGTATATGAAGATAAAGAATGTTGTATTGGGAATGGTTTTTTGTTCCGGATTAGGTTTTTCACAAACCCTCACTCAAAAAGCCGATTCTGTTGAAACTCAAAAAACACAAGAAAAAATAGATTATACCAAAAAAGCAGTCCAAAACTCGGGTTTTGATAGGGTAATTGAACCTCAATTTACTGCTTTTTCCCGCTCTTCTACTTTGGTTAATGAAGAGGTTTTATTTGGTTTACGGGATTACCATCAACCTGCTTTAATCGATTCTATCTGGCAAAATACCTTATTAGATTCCCAGCTGTATGCTGAAATGCAGGAAACCATCAAAAATACGCCGTACAACGACACTGTTCATAAATCTATTCCTACAGATACGTTAAAAGCGAGATTAGCAAAACTCAATGCTAAAACGCCATTTAATGTCACTTATAATGAATCCTTAGAAAGTGTAATTCAATATTATCTAAGACGGGATAAAGAAGTAATGGAGCGATTAATGTCGCTGAGCTATTACTACTTCCCAATGTTTGAAGAAAAGCTCGACAAATACGACATTCCTTTAGAAATAAAATATTTAGCCATTGTGGAGTCTGCTTTAAATCCGCAGGCAAAATCGAGAGTAGGAGCTACCGGACTTTGGCAATTTATGTTCGCTACCGGAAAAATGCACGGACTGGATGTGAGCAGTTATGTAGATGAACGTATGGATCCGGTCTTAGCTACCGAAGCAGCTTGTAAGTACCTATCCAACCTGTACGATAGTTTTGGCGATTGGGATTTGGTCTTGGCTTCGTATAATTCAGGACCCGGAAATGTGTCCAGAGCCATTCGCAGAAGTGGTGGTAAAACCGATTATTGGGAATTAAGAAGGCATTTGCCACGGGAAACCGCAGGTTATGTTCCTGCTTTTTTGGCGACGATGTATTTATTTGAATATGCTGAAGAGCATAACTTTCAACCATATCGTCCGGAAATCACTTATTTTGAAACCGATACTATCAAGGTAAAACAGCTCATCAAATTCGACCAGATTACGCGGGTAACCAATGTTGATGAAGAATTACTGGAATTTTTAAACCCGAGTTATAAACTGAATATCATCCCGTATATTGAAGATGAAGAATACTACATTCGTTTACCGTTGGTAGAAAGCGGAATTTTCGCAGCGAATGAAAACCTGATTTATAATTATGCTGAAGAAGCCATTCTTGCCAGTAAACAAGTACTTCCTAAATATTATGAAGCTGACGATAAGATTAGGTATCGTGTGAGACCGGGAGATTATCTGGGTAAAATCGCTGAACGTTATGGCGTCGGGGTGAGTAAAATTAGACGCTGGAACCATTTACGGAGCAATAATATTCGGGTTGGGCAATATTTAACCATTTACCCAAGAAAGCCGGTAGCGAGTAATCCGGTTCAAATTCAAAAACCAAAGGAAACGAATCAAAAAGAAGAGGTTAAAAAATCTTCAGAACAATATTATACCGTTAGAAAAGGAGATTCTTTGTGGAGCATTTCCAGAAAATTTCCGGGAGTTACTGTGCAAAATATTCAAAAGTGGAATGATATTCGTGGGAACAAATTAAAACCGGGAATGAAGCTTAAAGTTTCCAACGGATAACTAACTAAAACTAAAAAGATGAAAAAAATAGCTGTTCTATTCTTTACTATAGCAATTCTTGTCGCTTGTAAAGATTCAGGAAATGGTAAAAACGAAAGAATTGTAGCCGAGTCTAACGGTCGATTAAATAATCTTTCCGTAGTAATAAGTAATAATTTGTGGGAAGGTAGTATAGGTGAAAACCTACGTAAAAAACTTGCTGCTCCCGTAGATGGTTTGCCACAGCAAGAACCGCTATTTTCGTTGAATCAAATACCTCCTAAAGCTTTTGATGGATTTGTAACCAGAAACCGGACTTTTCTTTATGTGAAAGAAGCGAACGAACCTCAACTGGAAATCGTCAAAGACACCTTTGCCAGACCACAGACAGGAATTTATGTGATGGCTCCCACCGAAGGTGGAATTAATAAACTCATCAACGATAATACTGATAAAATAATTTCTACTCTAAAGAATACCGAAATCATTGAACAACAACGTCGTATCGGGAAATCTTTAAAAAATGATGAGAAATTAAAAGAAACCTTAGGCGTGAAAATGAAGTTTCCCACAGCCTATCGATATGCGAAAAAGGAAGATGATTTTTTCTGGATAAGAAAAGACATTCCACACGGTAGCATGGAAATTTTAGTGTATGAAGTTCCGATGAAAGTCATAGATAGCGATACTAATGTAATTGGTAATATCATCAAAATGCGTGATTCCATTGGGGAGCAATACATTCCCGGGCCTTCTGAAGGGACTTTTATGATTACTGAAGAAGCTTATGCGCCTTATTTATTTGAATCTGAAATTGATGGTAGATTTGCTTACGAAACCAAAGGAACCTGGGAAGTAAAAGGAGCTTTTATGGCTGGACCATTCATTAACTATGCGGTAAAGGATGAAAAAAACAATCGTTACGTGATTTTAGAAGGTTTTGTATTTAGGCCTTCTAACACCAAACGAGACCATATGTTTGAGCTGGAATCTATTTTGAAATCAGCTAAAATCGAATAGAGAAAACGAAGCACAAAAAAATCCGATAACTTAACGTTATCGGATTTTTTGTTGAAATATATAAACAATTACTGTTTATTGTCTTCCACTTTTTTGTTAGTCGTTGGTTCTTCATCTTCTTTGGAAGCATCTTTAAATTCTTTTATTCCGCTTCCTAAACCTTTCATAAGTTCAGGAATCTTTTTTCCTCCAAATAAAAGTAAAATCACTACACCAATAATGATGTACTGCCATGCTCCAATTACTAAAAAAATACCTAATGACATAATTTTTGTTGTTTTAATGCATTACAAACTTAATAATTAATATTTAAACCTTGCGTTAACATTGTAATAAATCAATCTACAATAATAGATTATTCTATATTTGTACAAGTAATTGTGGCGAATGGTAAAAAAGAAGAAAAAAGAAAAAAAGTTAGCAAAAAAACTTCTCCATAAGTACCGTTTGGTAGTGCTTAACGAGGATACCTTTGAAGAAAAATTTGCCTTCAAACTCACTCGGCTCAATGTTTTTGTAGCCACGGGGATTTCGGTGTTGGTGTTAATTATTTTAACGACCTTGCTTATTGCCTTTACCCCGTTACGGGAATATATTCCGGGTTATTCTTCAGCTCGTTTAAAAAGTACTGCTACTCAATTAATGCTGAAAACAGATTCGTTGCAAAATGTAATTCATAAACAAAACCAATATTATTCTTCGATTAGAAATGTGCTCACAGGAAAAATTTCTTCAGAAGAATTCAATAAAGATTCAGTAATTACAAATACCGAAACTATTAATCCGGCTGTTTTGCAACCTTCTAAAACCGATTCCATTTTACGAAAAGAAGTAGAGCAAGAAGATAAATACAATGTAATTGATGCTGCGGTAGATAGAACCGATTTTAAATTATTTCCGCCGGTAAAAGGAGAAATTACAGCTGAATATAATTTGAAAGAAAACCATTATGCCGTAGATATTGTGACGCTCAAAAATACGCCGGTGAAAGCCACGGCAGATGGGACAGTCATTTTTTCTGAATGGACTTCAGAAACCGGGTATGTGATTATTATAGAACATCGCTACGGACTAATTTCTGTATATAAACACAATGCATCTTTAACCAAAGAACAAGGAGAATTAGTGAAGAAAGGCGAAGTAATTGCCACAGTAGGTTCCACTGGAGAATTAACCACCGGACCACATTTACATTTTGAATTATGGAGCAACGGTCATCCCGTAAACCCAACCGATTTTTTAGAATTTCAATAATATGAGTATCAAATCTTTTGCTGCTAAAATATTTGCCAAGGTCATTAAACATCAAATAAATAGTTGGGCCAATAAACCTGTGGAAACTCAGCAAAAAGTATTTCAGCAATTAATAAAAAGCGCGAAAGAAACTCAGTTTGGTAAAGACCATCGTTTTCAACAAATTAAAACCTACGAAGATTTTGCGAAGCAAGTTCCCATTCGTGATTACGAAGAATTAAAACCCTACGTGAATCAAGTAGTCGAAGGAAAAGAAGACATACTTTGGCCGGGCAAACCTTTATATTTTGCAAAAACTTCAGGAACTACCAGCGGAGCGAAATATATTCCGTTAACCAAAGAATCGATGCCAACGCATATTAACGGAGCTAGAAATGCAATCCTCAATTACATCGCAGAAACCGGAAGAGCAGATTTTGTAGATGGTAAAATGATTTTTTTACAAGGAAGTCCAAAATTAGACAGTAAAAACGGAATTAAACTTGGTCGGCTCTCCGGGATTGTAGCGCATTTTGTCCCTTCCTATTTGCAGAAAAACCGATTGCCCAGTTGGGATACCAATTGCATTGAAGATTGGGAAGATAAAGTAGAAGCCATTATTGAGGAAACGCTAGCCGAAAATATGACGGTGATTAGCGGAATTCCGTCTTGGGTGCAAATGTATTTTGAAAGGATTTACGCCAAAACAGGAAAAAAAATCGGAGAGGTTTTTCCTGAATTTAACTTGTTTATTTATGGCGGGGTCAACTTTGAGCCTTACCGAGCCAAGTTTGAAAGCTTAATAGGAAAGAGAGTTCCCAGTATTGAACTTTTCCCTGCTTCAGAAGGTTTTTTTGCTTTTCAGGATCAACAAGATGAAAAAGGAATGTTGCTCAGGTTAGATGCGGGAATTTTTTATGAGTTTGTAAAAGCAGATGATTTTTTCAATGAAAACCCGAAACGCCTTACGATTGCTGATGTTGAAACAGAGGTGAATTATGTAATGGTCATTTCTACCAACGCCGGGCTTTGGGCGTATAATTTGGGAGACACCGTCATGTTTACTTCAATTCAACCTTATCGGGTGATTGTTTCCGGTAGAATTAAGCATTTTACTTCAGCCTTTGGAGAACACGTCATCGCGAAAGAAGTAGAAGTTTCTTTAAGTGAAGCTGGTAAAAAGTTCCAAGTAGAAATAGCTGAATTTACCGTAGCGCCCCAAACCAATCCAATAGAAGGGCTTCCTTACCACGAGTGGTTTGTCGAGTTTGAAAAACAACCAGAGTCTTTAGAAAATTTTGCTGCGGAAATTGATAAAAACCTTCAGCAACAAAATAGTTATTATAAAGATTTGATAGAAGGGAAAATTTTAAAACCTTTGGTAATTACTTCTGTTGAAAAAGGAGGTTTTCAAAAATATATGAAATCTATAGGAAAACTAGGCGGACAGAATAAAATACCCCGCTTAGCCAACGATAGAAAAATAGCCGATGAGCTGGAAAACCTTCAGAAATAAAAAAATCTATATATTTAGCGCTTGATGAGCAACTTTACAGATAGAGGAAGAACAAGAGCACAAGAAAGCTCTAACGCGATAGAAAGGATGTACATTACGATGCGACATCTTTTTAATCGTGGTTTTTATAAACCGATGGGGGTTTCCGGAGAAACTTTGCGCGAAGCATTATTAATTCTAAGACCGGAAATATATGGTTCCATTACTGAAGATAAATTAGAATTAAATGGTTTACTCTATGTGATAGACCGCTTACCCATAGGAATTGAAGAATGCCGGTTTATTAACCTCACGAGCGATGAAGGTTACGGCAATTCTCATTTTACGCCCATTGTTCCGCCCAAAAGAAGAAGAAATTGCTATCGCATAGACGATGAGCAAATGAATATTGAAATTACCAGAGGGCGTTCAGAAATTTATGATATCCTTACCCATCTTACTTTTCTTTTTATTGAATCTCATAAAATTATGAGACGTGTAATTATCGACGAAGAGGGAAATGTAAATAGGGATTGGGAAAAGCTACAAGCGGCAGTTCAACAGAAAGAACTTTCTCAAATAGACCGGGAAGTTGCTTTAACGCACACCGCTAATATTTTAGGAAGAACTTTTAATGAAGTTTCTCGGGTACATCCGTTATTTGCTACTTCAAAAAGTCCCGACCGTTTTTTACATATCATTTACAGTTTAGGGAAGTTGGCTATTGATGAAGCAGTCACCAATAACAAACGGATTGTTACTTTTAGCCCAGTGTTACGGGAACGTTTAGGGCATCATCTTCACGGAGAAGTCTGGGCCAATAAAATAAAACAAACCCTTTCTGAAAACGGATTATTACAAAGGCCCATTCATATTATTAGCGCCAATATGCATAGCGTGATGAATACACTTTACGCTCCGCTAGCTTTAAAAACGGAGTTGAAAAAGAAACCCATTAATGCTATTTATGAAGATTTAAGCAACAGTACTAATGTAAAGCTTAGACAAAAAGTGACTAAAACTGCTTTAGATAATGGCATGTTCTATATTGAAGATAAAAGTGGCGCCAATATAAATGTTCAGGTTTTTGATACGTCTAAGATTAATCATTCTTATGAAAATTTTAAAGTCAATCAAGATGAAACCGACCCGGTCATTATCGTGATGGACTATGCTTTTGGAGAACAAGCTTATGAAACGATGGATGAGCTGCTGAAACCATTTCAACTGGGTGAAAAGCAATTTCATTTAGGTGTAGAATCGATTTCCATCATGGGAAAAGCCGGAATTTTAGAAGGGAAAAAAGGCGATATTATGATTCCTTCCGCTCATTTATTTGAAGGAACGGCAGATAATTACCCTTTCAAAAATAAATTGAAGAAAAAAGACTTAGAAGGAAACGGTATTGATATTTATGACGGTGCCATGATTACCGTATTGGGAACTTCGCTTCAAAATAAAGATATTCTTGCGTTTTTCCACGATTCCACTTGGAATGTAATAGGGTTGGAAATGGAAGGAGCACATTACCAAAAAGCCATACAAGCCGCTTCTAAACTACGCGGAAATATAAAACCAAAAGTTAAAGTTCGGTACGCTTATTATGCCAGTGATAACCCACTAGAAACAGGAAGCACATTAGCTTCCGGTGGTTTAGGAACCACCGGCGTAAAACCCACTTATTTAATTACTGAAAAAATTTTAGAACAAATACTCACAAGCTAAATGAAGGAAAATTCTACAAATAAAAATAATGAAGAAATAGATCTGGGAGATCTGTTCAGACTTCTAAAAAAAGGTTTTGAAAAGCTAGGAAACCTATTGTTGAGGTTTATTGCTTTTTTATTGAGAAATGCAATTGTGCTCATTATTCTCATAATTATAGGAGCTGTAGCAGGATATTTTCTTCAGAAGAAATCCTCTAACTTGGTGAAAACCGAAATGATTGTAGCTTCAGACTTTGGAAGTGCTGAATACCTTTTTAAATCGGTAAAAGAGCTTCAGTATAAATTAAAAATAAAAGATGAAGCAACAATTGAAAAGTTAGAACTTAAAGACTCTAATACTGCTCTGTCTTTAGATGTAAAGCCTATTATTGATTTAGATAAGTTAACTCGAGAAGAAGAAACTTATTTTGAAGTCTTAAATGAATCTAATTTTCTCGATGAAGAAGCTAAACAAGGGTTAATTAGAAAAATATCCAATTTCTATAAAATAACTTTATATCATGCAAATGATATTGACTCTCGAAGAATATTAAATAGTATTATAAATATTATTCGTGATAACGATTATTTTAAAAAAGTATATGAGCTTAATTTACATAAGATAAAATTTTTAATAAACTCTAATGAATATCTTATTTCACAAATGGATTCATTATTAGCAAATTACTCTGAGAACCTTTCAGATAATAAACAATTAAATTCTTCAAGCCTCTACAATATTAATAATACTTTAGATTTAGGAGTAATGATAGGGAACAGGGCCGATTTAGTAGAAGAATTAGATAACTTATATTCTAAAAAAGTGGCAAATGAAGAACTTTTTAGGTTAGTAGACTTAGGTTATCCGTCTGCTGTAGAAAAAAAGGGAATAGGTTCTTATAAAATTATCTTAATTCCATTTTTATTAGTGCTTGCTTATTTTGGATTAATCATATTTGTAAAAGTTGTTCAAAAAGCTAGAAAAATAGACAAATAAATGAAAAAAATATTAGTGACTGGCGGAGCAGGTTTTATAGGAAGTAATTACGTTAACTACCAAATTGAAAAAGGCGAAAACCATATTATCAATTTAGATAAGCTAACCTATGCAGGTAACTTAGAAAATATCACAAATTCTGAAGCTGAAAACTATACTTTTATTCAGGGAGATATTTGCGATTTAAAATTGATTCAAGAATTATTTGCAGAATATCAATTTGATGAGGTCATTCATTTTGCGGCAGAGTCACATGTAGATAATTCGATCTCAGATCCTTCAGCATTTATAGAAACCAACATTAACGGAACTTTCAACCTTTTACAAACCGCTTATAAACTTTGGATGCACGAACCATTTAGCATCAAAGAAGAATTTAAGAACGCTCGTTTTCTACACGTTTCTACCGATGAAGTTTACGGCACCTTAGGTGATGAAGGTTTATTTACCGAAGAAACACCATACGCGCCTAATAGTCCATATAGTGCATCGAAAGCTTCTTCAGATTTGTTAGTCAGAAGTTACTTTCATACTTACGGAATGCCTGTAGTAACTACTAACTGTTCTAATAATTACGGTCCGCATCAACACGATGAAAAATTAATCCCGACTATTATTAGAAAAGCTATCCACGAAGAAAATATTCCTATTTACGGCGAAGGAACTAACATTCGCGATTGGTTGTATGTACTTGATCATTGTAAAGGTATTGAGTTGGCAGTGACTAACGGGAATCTAGGAGAAACTTACAATATTGGCGGACGCAACGAACGTAAAAACCTATACATTGCCGAAAAAATCTGCTCCATTTTAGATGAAGAAAAGCCGAGAGCAAATCAAAAAAGTTACAGTGAATTAATCACGTTTGTAAAAGACCGTCCGGGGCACGATTTCAGATATGCGATCGACGCCACTAAAATTGAAGACAATTTAGGTTGGAAAGCAGAAGAAACTTTCGAGACCGGTATCAAGAAGACCATTAAATGGTATTTAGAAAAATACAGTAAATAAAATCAACTAAAAAAAGGATTTGTTATGAAAGGTATTATTCTCGCAGGAGGTTCTGGCACAAGATTACATCCGTTAACCATCGCGGTAAGTAAGCAGCTTATGCCGGTTTACGATAAACCTATGATCTATTATCCGTTAGCTACGTTAATGTCTACCGGAATAAAAGAAATCTTGATCATTTCAACTCCAAAAGACTTACCATTATTCGAGCAATTGCTAGGCGATGGAAAAAACTTAGGTTGTCATTTTCAATATGCAGTTCAAGAAAACCCAAATGGTTTAGCAGAAGCATTTATTATCGGAGAAGATTTTATAGGCGACGATAAAGTAGCGCTTATTTTAGGCGATAATATCTTTTACGGTTCAGGGATGGATGAACTTTTACAAAGCAATAACAATCCTGATGGCGGAGTTATTTATGCATATCACGTTCACGACCCTGAGCGTTACGGAGTGGTTGAATTTGATGATGAAGGAAAAGCGATTTCTATTGAAGAAAAACCAAAACAACCTAAATCCCGTTATGCTGTTCCCGGAATTTATTTTTACGATAATGAAGTGGTTGAAATCGCGAAAAATATTAAGCCCAGTGATCGTGGTGAGTTAGAAATTACCGATGTGAATAATGCTTACCTAAAAAAAGGAAAACTTAGCGTAAGTATTCTCGATAAAGGAACCGCTTGGTTAGATACCGGTACTTTTAAATCGTTGATGCAAGCTTCAAATTTTGTTGAAGCTATTGAAGAACGTCAAGGACTAAAAGTAGGTTCTATAGAAGAAGTAGCTTATAAAATGGGTTACATCACCAAAGAAGAAATGAAAAAGCAAGTAGCCTCCTTATTAAAAAGTGGTTACGCAAAAAATTTACAATATTAAGATGCAGATAGAAAAGACACCTTTAAAAGACTGCTTAATTATAAAACCACGCGTTTTCGAAGACGATCGTGGTTCTTTTTTTGAAAGCTTTAATGAAGAAACTTTCCAAAAAGAAACCGGTTTAGAAGTTAACTTTGTGCAAGACAATCAATCCATTTCTAAAAAAGGAACCTTACGAGGTTTTCATTTGCAAAAAGGAGAGCACGCACAAGCAAAATTAGTGCGAGTGATTAAAGGTGAAGTGATGGATGTGGTAGTCGATCTTAGAGAAGGTTCAGAAACTTTCGGTGAAACCTTCAGCATTATTTTAAATGAACAAAACAACCATCAACTCTTCGTTCCCAGAGGTTTTGGTCATGCTTTTATCACCATTTCAGACGAAGCTATTTTCGCTTATAAATGTGATAATTACTACAACAAAGCTTCAGAAGCCGGAATTATTTATAGCGATGAAACTTTAAATATCGATTGGCACTTGCCTAAAGAGCAATTAATTCTTTCAGAAAAAGATAAAGAATTACCAACCTTCGAAGAATTCAAAAAGTCATGAAAGTTTTAGTAACTGGCGCCAACGGACAATTAGGACAATGCATTAAAAAGCAAGCTGCTAACTTTTCAGAATTAGAACTTCACTATTTTTCTTCTGTCAATTTAAATATCACTGATGCTGAAAAAGTAACCGAAGCCTTTAAAGAAGGAAATTACGATTGGTGTATAAATTGTGCTGCCTATACAAATGTTGAAAAAGCCGAATCTGAAAAAGAGAAATCTTTTTCTGTTAATGCTGAAGGCGCCAAAAATATAGCTAAAGCTTGTGCAGAATTCGATGTAAAACTTATTCATATCAGTACAGATTATGTGTTTGATGGCGAAAAAGATTCAGCCTATGTGGAAGAAGATCAAGTGAATCCCATCAATGTTTACGGAGCGTCAAAGTTGAGAGGAGAAGAATACATTCAGCAGAATTTAGCTGAATATTTCATTTTAAGAGCCTCTTGGTTGTATTCAGAATTTGGTCATAATTTTTTCAATACCATGCTTCGAAAAGCAAATGAAGATAACTGTGTGTTAAAAATTACCACAGAACAAAAAGGAACACCCACCAACGCAAACGATTTGGCATTTGCAGCACTGCAAATAATTTCTGAACAAAAAAATGCTTACGGTGTTTATCATTTCAGTAATGAAGGCGAAGCCACTTGGTACGATTTTGCAAAAGCGATCTTTACCAATGCAGACAAATTAGATGATGTTGAATTAATTGCTTCCAACGAATATAAAACCATCGCCAAAAGACCAAATAACAGTGTCTTATCAAAAGAAAAATTGAAGAATAAATTACAGCTCGATGTTTTTTCTTGGAATGAGAGTTTAGCGAATCTTCAAAATAATTTATAAATGAAGAAAAATTTAATCGTATTTGGTACGCGCCCGGAAGCTATTAAAATGGCTCCGCTGGTAAAAGCTTTTCAAAAACAACAAGACACTTTCGAAACCAAGGTTTGTATCACGGCTCAGCATCGCGAAATGCTCGATCAGGTGTTAGATTTTTTTGAAATAACGCCCGATTACGATTTAGATTTGATGAAACCAAACCAAAATCTGTATTCATTAACCGCAGGAATCATAGAAAATATGAAACCGGTGTTGGAAGACTTTCAGCCGGATTATGTGTATGTTCATGGAGACACTACAACCACCATGGCTGCTGCTTTAGCGGCTTTTTATAGTGGTACAGAAGTTTGTCATGTTGAAGCAGGACTTCGAACTTTTAATAAACGAGCTCCTTTCCCCGAAGAAATTAATAGATCGATCGCCGGTAGGTTGGCCGATTATCATTTTCCGCCCACAGATCGTTCTAAAGAAAACTTAGTTAACGAAGCCGTTTCTGAAGAAAACATTACTATTACCGGTAATACGGTGATCGATGCTCTATTGTTTAGTGTCGATAAGCTTCAACAGCAAAATTACACAGATCAAGAAATAGAAATGGTTCAACAAGAAGTTGATACCACGAAGAAAATAATTTTAGTCACCGGTCATCGTCGTGAAAATCATGGTGATGGCTTTATTAATATTTGCAAAGCCTTAAAAGAAATAGCAGAAAAGAATCCTGATTGTCAGTTAGTCTATCCGGTACATTTAAATCCGAATGTGCAAAAACCGGTATACGATTTACTTTCAGAGGTTGAAAATATAAAACTGATCGCTCCGCTTAATTATCCGGCATTTGTTTGGTTAATGGAAAAATCTTATCTCATTATTACCGATAGCGGTGGCGTACAAGAAGAAGCTCCAAGTTTAGGGAAACCGGTCTTAGTGATGCGAGAAATTACAGAGCGTCCTGAAGCAGTAAAAGCCGGAACGGTAATTTTAGTAGGAACAGATGCTGAAAAAATCACCACAGAAACTCAAAAATTATTAGACGATACAAGCTATTACCAAAGGCTAAGTAAGTTGCATAATCCTTATGGCGATGGTAAAGCGAGCGAACGAATAATTTCTTTTATGAAGGCTAAGGCTTAGTCATTGAAAATCTTATTTTTGCAGATTGCTTAAAGAAATAAATGTATGACACCAAAAGTAACCACCGTAGGTTTAGGGTATATAGGTTTACCCACTTCAGCATTAATTGCGAATAATAAAGTTGAGGTTTTTGGTGTAGATATTAACCCTGAGGTGGTGGAAACCATCAATCGAGGAAAAATTCATATTGTAGAGCCGGATTTAGAGGAGATAGTGGCTAAAAGCGTTGAAAAAGGTTACTTGAAAGCCGGAACCAAAATTGAAGCGGCTTCAACGTATTTGGTTGTTGTACCCACTCCATTTAAAGGAAATCACGAACCGGATATTTCTTATGTAGAAGCTGCTACCAAAGAAATTATTCCGCATTTAAAAGAAGATGATTTATACATTATCGAGTCGACTTCCCCGGTAGGGACGACGGAGAAAATGCGTGATTATATTTACTCTGAACGACCAGAATTAGAAAATAAAATTCATATTGCTTATTGCCCGGAACGAGTTTTACCGGGTAATGTGATGTACGAATTGGTACATAACGATCGCGTGATTGGTGGAGTAGATGAAGCTTCAACTAAAAAAGCGATCGCCTTTTATAAAGATTTTGTAAAAGGTGAATTACACGCTACCAATGCACGTACGGCAGAAATGTGTAAGCTTACCGAAAATTCATCAAGAGATGTACAAATTGCTTTCGCTAACGAGCTTTCGCTTATTTGTGATAAAGCAGGAATCAATGTTTGGGAACTTATTGATTTAGCCAACAAGCATCCGAGAGTAAACATTTTGCAACCGGGTTGTGGCGTAGGAGGTCATTGCATTGCGGTAGATCCTTATTTTATTGTTTCAGAATTTCCGATGGAATCACAAATCATTGGGAAGGCAAGAGAAATTAATAATTATAAATCATTTTGGTGTGCCGAGCAGGTCGTAAAAGCTAAACAAGAGTTTGAATTAAAGCATCATCGTAAGCCTTCAATAGCATTAATGGGCTTAGCGTTTAAACCGAATATTGATGATTTAAGAGAATCTCCGGCTAAATATATCGTTCAGCGTGTACTTCAAAACGCTCAAGACGAAGATTATTACATTGTAGAGCCTAATGTTGAAAGTCACCAGGTTTTTAAACTTACCGATTATGAAGAAGCAACAAATAAAGCAGATATTATCGTTTTTTTAGTAGCTCACAATGAATTTAAAAAGATAGATATTTCGGAGGAAAAAGTTATATTAGATTTCTGCGGAGTTCGTAAATAGTTCTTTGATTAAGGTTGATGGGAGAGAAAAATAGAAAAGTAAAAATAGCACAGAAGCGTCACATTGCGAAGGCCGTAACCTGGCGAACTTTAGGTACGTTAGATACTATTTTCTTAGGTTCGGTGATCGATAATTCTGAAACCGGAATGATGTTGGGTACAGCCGAATTGATCACCAAACCAGTACTGTATTATTTTCATGAACGCATTTGGGCAAAAGCAGACCTTAACAAGAAAAAAGAACTCTTAAATAGTAGAAAACGCCATATTGCCAAAACCATCACCTGGCGAATTATCGGTACTTTAGACACCACTTTGTTAGGTTGGGCGATTTCAGGTGATCCTTATATCGGTATGAAAATAGGAGTAACTGAAGTAATCACTAAAATGATTTTATATTACGTTCACGAACGTTTGTGGTATAAAACCAATTTCGGGATTACGTATTATGAAGAAGTAGAAGCTTCGGCAAAAAATAAAGAAAATGAATAAGAACGTTATTCAGCAAGATTATAACGTAAGCGTTGAGCACCGTAGAAAACAAAATAAACATAACAGTTTATTAATTTGGTTTACAGGGCTTAGCGGTTCAGGAAAATCTACTTTAGCCAATCAAGTAGAAGTCGCGCTGCACGAGCAAGGTTTACGAACCTATGTTTTAGATGGCGATAATATTAGAAGAGGTTTAAATACCGATCTAGATTTTACACCGGAAGGTAGAAAAGAAAACCTTAGACGAATTGCAGAAGCTGCAAAGTTGTTTATCGATGCAGGAGTTGTTACCTTAGCAACTTTCATTTCTCCCTTACAAAAAGACCGAGAAAAGATCAAGCAAATTGTTGATAAAGAGAACTTTATCGAAATTTATGTAAAAGCAAGTGTAGAAGCTTGTGAAAAGCGTGATGTAAAAGGACTTTACCAAAAAGCCAGAAACGGAGAAATAAAGAATTTTACAGGAATTAGCGCTCCTTACGAAGAGCCTGAAAATCCTGATGTAGTAGTAAATTCTGAAAAAGAAACGATAGCAGAATCCATACAAATTATTATGGATCAAATTAAAACAAAACTAGAATTGCCAAGTCATGAGTAAATATTATTTAAATTATTTAGACGAATTAGAATCGGAAGCAATTTACATATTGCGAGAAGTTTACGCTCAATTTCAAAATCCGGTGATCCTTTTTTCCGGAGGAAAAGATTCCATTTTAGTAACTCATTTGGCAAAAAAAGCATTTTACCCGTGTAAAATTCCATTTGCGTTAATGCACGTAGATACCGGCCATAACTTTCCGGAAACGATCAAATTTAGAGATGATCTTATTGAAAGTTTAGGCGCAAGGTTAATCGTAGGTTCTGTACAAGAATCGATCGATAAAGGTCGCGTTCAGGAAGAAAAAGGAAAAAATGCAACGCGTAACGCTTTACAGATCACCACTCTTTTAGATGCGATTGAAGAGAACAAAGTAGATTGTGCAATTGGTGGCGGTCGTCGTGATGAAGAAAAAGCACGAGCAAAAGAACGTTTCTTCTCACATCGTGACGATTTCGGACAATGGGATCCTAAAAACCAACGTCCGGAACTTTGGAACTTACTCAACGGAAAGCATTTTGAAGGTGAGCATTTTAGAGCTTTCCCAATTAGTAACTGGACAGAGATGGATGTGTGGAACTACATTCAGCGTGAAAACATTCAAATTCCTTCATTGTATTTGGCACACGAAAGAGAAGTGGTAAGGAGAAACGGTTCTTGGATTCCGAATTCAGAATTCTTGAAGTTAGAAGAACACGAAGAGATCGTTACTAAGAAAATTAGATTTAGAACTTTGGGAGACATTACCATTACCGGTGGAATTGAAAGCGATGCCGATACCTTAGAGAAAGTTGCGTTAGAGGTTTCAACCATGCGCCAAACCGAGCGTGGAAACCGTTCTGACGATAAACGTTCTGAAACCGCGATGGAAGACAGAAAAAGAGAAGGTTATTTCTAGAAAATAATCTTTTTCGTTTTGTGAATATATTATGATTAATTGATAAAGTTTTTCCAAAAAATACTTTTTATACCAACTGCTCACAGAGAAACTTTATCTTAGAAAATATGGAGAAGTTGGTAAGTTAAAATTTAAACCAATGCAAATAGATAAAAACCAATTACTAAGATTTACTACCGCAGGAAGTGTAGACGATGGAAAGAGTACTTTAATCGGAAGATTATTGTTTGACTCTAAATCGATTTTTGAAGATCAGATTGAAGCAGTAGAAAGTTCCAGTAAAAAGAAAGGTCATGAAGGCGTAGATTTAGCCATGTTTACCGACGGTTTAAAAGATGAGCGTGAACAAGGGATCACTATCGACGTTGCGTATCGTTATTTTACCACTCCTAAACGTAAATTTATCATTGCAGATACTCCGGGGCATATTCAGTACACCAGAAATATGGTTACTGGTGCTTCCACAGCCAACGCAGCTATTATTCTTATTGATGCTAGACATGGCGTAATTGAGCAAACTAAACGTCATACCTTTATCGCGTCTTTACTTCAAATTCCACACATTATTGTATGTATCAATAAGATGGATTTGGTTGATTATTCAGAAGAAGTATATAACGATATTATTGGTCAGTTTGAAGAGTTTTCATCTAAGTTACTAATTAAAGATGTTCGCTATATTCCAATTAGTGCTTTGTATGGAGATAATGTGGTAAACCGCTCAGAGAATATGAAATGGTACCAAGGCTCTCCACTTTTACATGAATTGGAAACCCTTCATATTAGTAGTGATATCAATAAAGTAGATGCCCGTTTTCCGGTACAAACCGTATTAAGACCACAACGGGAAGGATTTATCGATTTTAGAGGATATGCGGGAAGAGTGGCCAGCGGAATTTTTAGACCCAAAGATGAGGTTACTATTCTACCTTCAGGTTTTACTTCAACCATAAAAGCGGTTCATTCTGATGAGGGTGAATTAGAAGAAGCTTTTGCACCCATGTCTATCGCCATTACGTTAGAAGACGATATTGACATTAGTCGTGGTGATATGATTGTAAAAACTAACAATCAACCTGAAGCTAAACAAGATATAGATGCGATGCTTTGCTGGTTAAATACCGATGAAGCAAAACCAAGGGCAAAATACACAATTATGCATACTTCTAATGAACAACGGGCGATGATAAAAGAAGTAGTGTATAAAATCGATATCAATACCTATAATAGAAATACCGAAGACAAGTCATTAAAAATGAATGATATCAGCCGGGTGAAATTAAGAACTACCAAACCCTTAATGACAGACGACTACAGAGAAAACAGAAATACCGGAAGCATCATTTTGATTGATGAAAGTACCAATGAAACAGTCGCGGCCGGGATGATTTTATAAAAAAAAAGCTATGGAATTAAAAGAATACCTCCCAACAATAATAGATGCAGCAAGGGATGCAGGAATAGAAATCTTAGAAGTTTATAATTCTGATGATTTTGATGTGGAAAAAAAGGGAGATGATAGCCCCTTAACCAAGGCAGATCGTTTAGCGCATGAAGTGATTGTAAAAAAGCTAAAGGAACATACCGAGTTTCCTATTTTATCTGAAGAAGGAAAGGATATCCCTTATGAAGAACGAAAAGATTGGGAGTATTTTTGGATGGTAGACCCGTTAGATGGAACCAAAGAATTTATCAAGCAAAATGGAGAGTTTACTGTAAATATTGCTTTAATTCATAACCATGAGCCTATTCTTGGAGTGGTTTATGCCCCCGTTTTAGATAAACTTTATTTTGGCGGAAAAGAGCTGGGAGCTTTTATGGGTGAAAATACCGATCCTCAGCACAAATTAGAGCTTATAAAGAACGAAACCGGTATTGTAAGGATAGTTGCCTCAAGATCTCATTTAAACGACAAGACTGCTGATTATATAGATAAATTTGATAACGCACAGACGGTATCGATGGGAAGTTCTTTAAAATTCATGCTCATCGCCGATAGTGAAGCCGATATTTACCCACGTTTTGCCCCAACTATGGAATGGGATACTGCCGCAGCACACGCCATTTTAAAAGGTTTAGATTTGGAAGTAATCAATATGGAAGACGATCAGCCTCTTCGATATAACAAAGAAAACTTACTGAATCCACACTTTTTGGTGAAGCGTTGAAAAAAAGGTTAGATTGTATCGATTAAATGCGGAACAAATTAAAATTATTAAATTTTTCTTCCCAAGATGCAAGAGAGATAACCATACATTCTCTTTGGTCTATTATTGGTACGGTTATATCTAAAGGATTAACATTTTTAGGTTGGGTATTTGTCGCTAATTTTTTAGGAAAAGAATTAAATGGAGAAATAGGTATAGTCCGTTCAACCATTAACCTATTCCTAATTTTTGTTGGATCTGGATTAGGACTAACGGCAACACGCTATATCTCAAAATACAAAAATGAAGAAAAACTCAAAAAAGCTAAAATCGTAAGTTTAACGCTTTTAACAACTTTTGTGTTTGGTTTATTTATTAGTTTTCTTTTCTATATTTTTTCTTTTAGTCTTGCGCAAACATTAAATGCTGTAAATCTTACTGAAACTCTAAAGCTTGGTGCTTTTTTACTTTTTTTTGGAGCTTTAAACGGTTCTTTAAAAGGCTGTTTAGAAGGTTTTCAATTATTTAAAGCAACTGCTATAATAAATATTATATTTAGTATAGCTTTATTTTTTGGCTTGTATGTTGGAGCAAAATTTAATAGTGTAGAAAGCACATTTATAGGTTTTTTATTAGCTACAATTCTACACTTTACTCTCCAAAGTATCATATTGTGGAGAGAGTTAAAATATAGAGCTATAAAACTTACTCTTCATTTAAAAGATGAATTTTCTGTTCTCTCAAAATTTACAATTCCAGCAATTTTGAGCGGTGCAATGGTAGTTCCCTTTAAATGGTTATCTGAGGCTTTGTTAGTAAATCAACCGGGAGGTTATAATGAAATGGGATTATTTGCAGCAATTATTTTATTCCAGACTTTATTATACATGATTGCAAATACATTAAATGCTCCTTTACTTACCTTAATGGCAAAAAAAGGAGGTAATCTAAAAATTGATAAAATTAGCTTAATATTACCTTGGGCTATAGGTGTTTTTGGTTCATTACCATTTATATGTTTTCCTGAATTATTTGGGATAATTTTTGGGAATGATTACTTAAAAGACTCTAATTTTTTTAATACTTATTTAATTGTTTTACTTTTTACAATTGTGATGCTTTATAAACAAGGAATAGCTAGAATTATGGTTCTTAATGATTTGATGTGGTTTAGTTTTCTCAGTAATTTAATTTGGGGTCTGTGTCTAGTGGGAAGTTTTGTTCTATTAAAAGATGATGGCGCAGCAGGTCTTGCTTCGGCGTATTTAATAGCCTATTGCATAAATGTATCTTTTATAATTCCTCTGTATTTAAAGCGAAAAATTATTCCTAAATTTTTAGTTTTTTCTCCTTATGCTATTAGTGTATGGTTATCTGTAATAGGTTTAGCATTTATATGCTATTATTTTGAAATGAATTTATTCGTAAAGTCATCTATTATCTTAATAAGTAGTTCTATTTTTGTGTTTCTATTTTACAAACTTTTCAATTCTTCAGAAAATGCTTAGGAAAAGAAATGTTGATATTTTAGTAAAAGGATCCTATGGAGCAAAAAATTTTGGTGATGATGCCCTTCAGTATTTTTTAATTGAATGGTTTAAGAAAAATAAATTTAAGGTTGCATTTATCACTAAGCATGCGGGATATCTGAAGAAAATTTTTCCTGACGTAAAATTATACTCCCAAGAAAAAGCTTTTAATATTAACTCAAAAGTCCTTATTTTAGGAGGAGGAACTCAGTTTTTTGCCTTCAAAAAAATTACTTTAAAAGAGAAATTAGCTTTTTATATTAAAAATTTATCCCTTAATAAACTCTTATTCACTTTTCAGAAAAGGGTTTTAAAAAAGGAAATTAATTCCCAAAGAATTATAGGATTAGGCTTAGGTTTAGGACCTTTCCAAGAGAATACAAAGGAGCTTGAAGCTGCAAGTCAAGATATTAAACATTTAGATGAAGTTTTTACGCGTGATAGATTAAGTTTTGAGTTTTCTAAAGTGTTAAATGAAAAGACTTTTCAATTTACAGATATTTGTTTTTTACCTGAAATTATCGACTTTTCAAAATTTCAAAGAAAAAGAGGTAAAATAAATAAAATAGGAATAATTGTACGAGACTGGAATTTTTCAGAAAAAGGAAATCAATACTATACAAAACTTCAATCAGAGTCAAATTATATAAAAGAATTAGGCTATCTCACCACATTTATTTTATTTAAACCAGAAGCTTATTGGGAAGAATTTCTGAAAAGCAAAAATGAAAAATATATTGCCTGGAATCCTGATACGATGCAAATTCATGATTTTTTAAATGAATTATCTAAGTTTGATTTAATGATTAGTGCTCGTTTCCATGGGATTATTTTTGCTGCTCTTTTAGGAATTCCCAGTATTAGCATTGGTATAGAACAAAAGCTTGAAATAGTAGCTGAATTTTTTCCGAAGAGCTTAAAAGTTTGGCCCTATCCTTTTACTAAATCTTTGGTTGATAAAATTCAACAACTCGATAAAAATTATTCGGAAATTCAACAAAATCTTCAACAAGAAACCCTCAGAAATCATGAATTAGCTAATAGTATGTTTATAAAGCTAAATCAACTTTTATTGGAAATCTTAGATAAATAAGCTTTTGAAAGTTCTTTTTTACATCACACAATTTAATCAGGTTAAAGATGCTACTAAAACTTACTTAGAGATTTTAAGTGAAGCGTTAACCGGTGGTTCTTCAGATTTAAGAATCACCAAGAATTTAAAGGATGTAAAGCCTGTAGATTATGTGATAACCTTTACGGTGACTGATTTTTTAAAGTTAAAAGTTAACCGGCCCCGAATAAAAATTATTCATTGGTTTCAAGGAATTATTCCAGAAGAAGCTAAATTGAAAACAGGTAGTAAAGCACAATATTTTGCATTTAATTTTTTAGAGCGTTTTACGTTAAAATTTGCCTCATTTAATTTTTTTGTTTCCGAAGAAATGAAAAACCATTATCAAAAAAAATATGGTTTTAATAAGCAAAACTATTTTATTATGCCTTGCTTTAATGGAGTAATCCAACAAAAAAATAAGTTTTTAGAAAAAAATTACACGTTACCAAAATTTGTATATATCGGGTCAATGGCAACTTGGCAATGTGTAGATCAAGTTTTACAAGTATTTAAGTTAGTACAAGATAAACTTCCTCAAGCTCGTTTAACCTTACTTACAGCTCAAACAGAAAAGGCAAAGCAAAAATGTAAACAATATCAAATCACAGCAACAATTGATTATGTTCCATTAGATGAATTAGATAAAGAATTATTAAAATATAAGTATGGCTTTTTATTGCGAGAAAATATTGCAGTAAATCGAGTAGCAACACCTACTAAAATGAGCACATATTTAGCTAGTGGTGTAATTCCTATTTTTACTAATGTAATTAAAGCATTTAATACTTTTGATGCAGTAAAAAATCAAATTAAAATAAAAGAAGCTTCTTTAGAAAAAATAGCAGATCAAATAATTGAGTTTGAGAGAGAGCCAATAAATAAAAAAGAACTTTACCAAGAATATCAAAAGATATTTGAGGAATATTATAAAAAAGAAATATATATTTCCGAAATAAAGAAAATATTCAATAAAGAATGAAATTTTCACTTTCTGTTAAAAAAAATAATATTGAAGGGCTTTTATTGCTTTTTCCGGTTATTTTAATTTTTATTTCCGAAATACTGCATTTTACCCATCCACAAATAGGAGTGGCTATCAAGTTTTTAGCAATATTTTCTATGTTGTCTATTACCTTGCTAAAAAATAAATACAATATTCATAGCTTATGGATATTTACTTTATTAATCCCTATATTAATCTATCACTTTTTTATTTCGTTTAGTTATCGGGCTGCTATAGAAGAGTTGATACGTTATTTATTTCCTGTTGTAATACTTTTTTATAGCTATACCTTGAAAAATAGATTTAAGCTATTATTCAATTTTTTTTTAGTGTTTTTTATTGTCAATATAATAGCACAAATTGTCAATTATATTTTATGGCAAAAAGGAATAAAATTATGGTATTTTGATTTACATGAAAACGGAGTCTATACAATTCCTTCAGTTTATGGAATTATGAGGGCTACTGGAGTTATGGGTTTTTTTAGTCTTTTTGGTTTTTTTTGTTTGATAATGTTTTTTTTAATAGAAACTTACTATAAAGGAAAACTTAAAGGCCTACTAATGATATTATCTCTTGCAGGCCTTTTTGCAAGTATCTCATATAAAGGAATAGTAACATTTGTAATTTTGATTTTTATATTATCAAAAAAGAAACTTCAAATAATATCGGGGTTTATCTTACTTATTTTAATTTTTATATTTTCATTCCCAAAAAAGGCCTTAGATTTTTATGAAGGAGCTATATTAAGAACAGAATTATATATTTCTGAAGGTAATTCTGCAAGGTCGGAATCTTATAGAGTAATGGTAAACCATACTGGGTTACTAGGTGAAGGTCTAGGCAGCTTTGGGGGGCCAGCCTCGATAGACCATGATTCACCTTTTTATAATGAAGTAAATTTTAATTGGTATGGTTTAGAATTAGGAACTACCGATACCTATTTCCCGCATTTATTTGTAGAGATTGGATTAGTGGGTGCATTATTATATTTACTTTTTTTATTGTCACCGCTTTTAAGAAGGAGAGTTTCTATACAAGCATTGAGAATTTTAGGAATTGTTTATTTTGCCCTATTTTTTGATGCTGCTTTCTCCTATTCATTAAACAATACAGGTTATTTAATGGTTGCTATTATTTGGGTTTTTCCAATAATTTATTATTCGCAGCAAAATGAAAAATCTTAAAGTTTTAATGGTAGGTAATTTACCAACTCAAAATGCCCGTTCTATTGGCGGGGCAACTGTGCTGACCCAACGTATTTTTGAATTCATAAAAATACAGCCATCAATTGATCTTTATTTTCTGACTATTAGAAAGCACTGGAGCTCTAAAGCACAAATATTGGATTATTTATGGTTTCCTTTTAGGTTTGTATGGTATCAGAAAAGTTTTGCACATATAAGTTTTCATGCCACTACAGATTTTCATATTATTTTAGGACCTTTAGTAACTGGGTTTTGTAAATTATTAGGTAAAAAATATAGTTACCACTTTTTTGGCGGAAGCTTTCACCTAAAGTTCCAGCAGCTACCAAGATTTTATCAAAAGTGGATTAAATCTACCATCTTCCAAGCCGATACAGTTTTTATGGAAACCCTAGAGATGATAGATTTTTTCAAAACAGAAAACTTTAATTTACAATGGTTGCCCAACTCTAGAAAAGCTCCCTTATTTCAGCCTACTGAAAAGAAATTTGAAAAACGTTTTGTCTTTATTTCCCGAGTAACACCTACTAAGGGAATTGATGTGATTGCTGAAACTGTTCAAAATTTGCCACAGGATTACACAATTGATATTTATGGCCCTTTAGATAAACGTGTTTATAAAGAAAAAGAATTTAAAAACCTCCATTTAAATTATTGTGGTGTCATCTCTGCAGACAAAGTTATTCCTACGCTTATAAATTATGATGTGTTACTTTTACCCACATTTCACCCTGGAGAAGGTTATCCTGGAATTATCATAGAAGCTCTATCTCTTGGTTTACCTGTTATTAGTACTAAGTGGAACGCTATAGAAGAATTAATCTCTAATGAGGTTAATGGCAAAATAATCCCTATCAAATCCAGTAAAGCATTAAGTGAAGCGATTAAAAGCTTTACCCAAGAAAATTATCCTTATTTTAGTAAAAATGCTTTAGAGAGTTTTGCTAAATTTAATTCAGAACTGGTATTTAAAAGAATTGTAGAAAGTTATGGTTAATGCATATTCCTTTTATCAATTAGCACATAAGCTTTATTTGAAGAAAATACCTATTATTCCTAAAATTATAAAGTTACTTTGTTTTTTAATATATAATTCAAGTATTCCTTATGAATGTGTTCTGGGAAAAGGAACACGTTTTGCTTATAGCGGAATAGGGGTAGTGCTTCATAAAAGAACGGTAATGGGAAAAAACTGTATGATTGGCACGCAAGTTACAATTGGCGGCAAATCAGGTCACTACAAAGTTCCTGTTATTGGTGACAATGTATATCTAGCTACAGGGGCAAAAATTTTAGGACCCGTAAAAATAGGTAATAATGTTATTGTAGGGGCGAATGCGGTAGTAATTAACGATGTACCAGATAATAGTGTGGTTGCAGGGATTCCTGCAAAGGTTATCAAGTGATATATGAAAGATTTTTTAAAGTTTCATTTACGGCATAATTTTTTATTGAGAACAGAAATTAAAAAAATCGATGGTTATTTTCAATTAAACTCTTTAAAAGAAAAACAAAATGAGGCATTTTTAAAGCTTATAAAAGCTGCTAAAAAAACTAAATTTTATCCTAGCTTTTATGAAAAAAATGAAGTAGATATCCATCAAATTTATTCTTTAGACGATTTAGAAAAGCTACCCATACTTGAAAAGAGGTATATTAAAGAAAATCCATCATCTTTTTTATCTACAAAGAGGCATATAACAAAAACAAAAGGATATACGAGCGGAAGTACAGGTTCTCCATTAATGGTTTATCGTGATTTTAAATCTATCTTAAAAGAAAATTCTTACGTTTGGTGGTATAGACAACGAGCAGGATTATCTATTCAAGATAGAAAAGTTTCTTTGCGAGGTGATTTAGACAGAAACAAACTTTTTTATTTTGATAAAGCTGCCAACACACTTTTTATTTCAAGTTATCATTTAAATAAAAAAAAACTTCTTCAAATAATTGAAAAAATAACTGAATTTCAACCCAAAGCCTTGTTAGCCTATCCCAGTTCTGCATTTACCTTAGCTAGTTTGTTGGAAGAAGACAATAAAGAGTTAGTGATCCCACTGGTTTTTACTAGTTCAGAAAGTCTATTGGCTTTTCAAAAAGAAAAAATCCAGCAGTGTTTTCAGGCAAAAATTTTTGATTGGTACGGTACGGCAGAAAGAACAATTGCTTTATACAGTGAAAAAGGGAAGTATTATGAACCGCCTTTATATTCGTTAAATGAATATAAAACAAACAAAATTATTACAACGAGTTTTATCAATACACTTTTTCCTTTAATAAATTATCAAGTAAATGACGTTGTTGGGCATCAAAATATATATGATGAAGAACGTAAATCTATAGAAATTGATCGTATTCAAGGGAGAATAGAAGATTATATTTTGCTTCCAGATGGTTCTAGAATAGGAAGAATGGATGTAGCTTTTAAAAATATAAAAGGCATAAAACAAGCTCAAATTATTCAGCATTCAATTCAAAAAGTCGAAGTTTTATTAGTTACTAAAGATTTTACTGTTGAGGAGGAAGAAAAACTTCTACAAAACTTAAAAGACCGTTTAGGGGAACAAATGAAGCTCTCGATAAGCAAAGTTAATGAGGGCGAATTGCAACAATCTGAAAATAAAAAGTTTAAATTTGTGATTTCTAAGCTGAATAAAAAATAATTTCTCGTTGAATAAAAAGCTAATATTTATACTATACATTTTCATTCAAGTTTTTACTGCTTGTGAAGATAAAAATAATACCGAGCAAATTCCACCTATAAAGAACAGAAGTACTTTAGGTTCGTTCCTACTTAAAAGTAAAAAAAATAAAATTATATTATCGCCTAAGCACAAAAAAATAGAGGCTCCATTATTATATAAAGATGATTATTCAAACTTAAATTTTAATGCACTTTACCGTATAACAAATAATAAAGGAGAAACGGGTTATTTTCGGTTTGGTTGGATAACCTACCAAGATGCTACTAACATTTTATCAAATGTGAATTGGTTTTATAAGCAACCATTATTAAGTGAGAATTTCGAAAATTATACTATAGAAACGGTGGAAGTACCTTCAACGCAAGAAGGAAGTATAAGAATTTGTACAATTGGGGATAGTCAAACGTGGTGGGGAGCCGCTTCACAGTTAAGAATGCAGATGGACAAGTTGAACCCCGATTTTTATTTTATAGGAAGTAATGTAGATATTTATGACTACCCCCATGAGGGAGAAGGAGGAAATTCTACCGAGAGTGTTTTAAAACGAATAGAGAAAATTCCCGAAGCTGATTTTTATACCTTATTAATTGGGACTAACGACTGGAAGAATGAAATATCTAGAGCAGAAGAAAACATAAAAGATATCCTGAATTTTTTAACAAAAAAATATCCTTCTTCTAAAATAATTTATCTTGATCCATTACCTACGACAAATAAAGAAAGAAATCGATTTAATCAAAACCTTAAGAAAAGAATTGAAAAAATTATAAGTCAAAGTCCACAAGTTTTTATATGCCCGTTAGGAGAAAAAATACGTGAAAAAGATAATTGGGCTGAAATTTATTTAAGTTATGATGGTTTACATCCCAATACTAAAGGAGTTAAATTGATGGCTGAACACATAACAATTTTTATAAATAATAATAGAGATTAAGCTATATATTTTAATGAAGTTTATATCAAACAAACTAATAGCATTTACTTTTTTTGGGCTTCTCGTTTATTTAACAATAGATTTTTTTCAAAAAAAAGAAGAGGAGTTATGGCAATTTAATTACAATTGGAAAGAAGTAAAAACCATTGAAAAGCTTGGTAAGGTAGAAATTGATTCTGTAACCAGAAATTATCTTGAAATTTCAACAGATAAGGATATCCCTTTTATAAAAGGAAATACATTAGAGTTGTATTTAAAAGATAGAAAATACTATTTTAATTTTGAAAATTCTTCTCAAAAAGAAAAAAAAATAATATTTAGAGGTGGTTTTTGGGTAGTATATCAACCAGTAAGCTCTTATGCAAAAGCCTCTGCAAAATTGATAGACTTACCTATAAAGCAAGAAGGAGATATCAAAGTAAATTTAATAACAGATTCACAGTTACTATGGAGGGGAGGAAAAAATTTTAGAAAATGGTTTTCTGATAAACAAAATGACTTTTATTTTGTTGGTGAAAAAAGAGATGTATATGGGTTTCCTTTTAATGGAGGAATTAATTACAATTCTGAGAAAGTACTTAAAAATATAAATAAAATCCCTAAAGCGGATATTTACATTGTCTGTTTAGGGACGTATGAACGAAGAACTAATATAGGTAAAACAATAGCTAATTTTCAACAAATAATTAAAGAACTATTAGAAAAAAACAGTACTTCTAAAATTTATCTTATTAATTTGCCCCCGTCTTCAGATCTAGAAAGAAATGAATATAATTTAGAATTAAACCAATACTTAAGTAATTTGGCTTCATCTCAAGTTCATTATATTGATTTTTACAAAATTTTGAAAAACAAAAAGGAAGAGTTAATAATAAAAGATAAAATTCATTATAAGGGAGAAGCTTATAAATTGCTAATAAATTGCCTCAACCAACAAATAAATGAAAGCAAGTAAGTTAAAGACAAGCTTTTTTCTGTGGAGCTTAACCTTAGTATTTGTTACTCTACCAATGCCTAAATATAGCTTGAATTCTCAAGCAATCATTTTACTTGTTATTTCTTGGCTTACCTATAATCCATTTAGAGAAAAATATAATTTATTTAGAAAAAATTTCTCAAGTATTTTAATTTTGAGCTCTATCTATATTGTTTTATTATTTGGAATGATATATACATATAACATATCTCATGGTTTAGGACAGCTAAAAGATAAAATACCGTTTATAATAATCCCCTTAATCTTCGGAACCACTCAATTTTGGTCAGGAAAATATAAGTATAAACTTATAAGGGTTTTTAGTTATTCTGTAGTTTGCATGGCATTATTTTCCATAATGAAAGCTTTATATATATATTATAATGGACTAGGAGAATATTTTATATATGATAAACTTTCACTCTTATTAAATAAACATACAACATATTATTCATTGTTCTGTGTCATTGCAATTAGCTATTTTTTGTACGATTCTATTAAATTAAAAGAAATGAATAGAATGGTCTCTATCCTATTTATAACTATATTGCTCATTTTTATCTATTTATTAAGTGCTCGAATAGCTATAGTAGCTCTAATCCTTATTGCTATTTATTACATAAAAATTATAATTACAGACCGTAAACATAAATTTTTTTTAACAGTATTAGTTGTATTAGCTTTGTTAGGAACACTCTTTTTTAGCAGTAATTACATTACTAGGTTTGAATCAATTTCAGATAACCCTAATAAATTAGCAGAAAATAATGAGTTCAATACTCGCTTGGTTCACTGGAAATCTGCTATACAAACTTTAGGGACAATAGATTATATTTTTGGAAAAGGTACTGGAGATGGAAAAGAAGGTTTGTATCCTCAATATTTGAAAAATGATTTCATTATCGGTTATCAACAAAAATATAACGCCCATAATCAATATATAGAATTTTTAATGTCTAATGGAATATTAGGATTAATAGCATATTTTTGCTTAATATTTTCTGTTCTTATCTACTCTATTAGATTTAATGATATTTACGGTGTATTAATAATGTTATTGTTTTTGATGTTTTCTATAACTGAATCTATATTGGAAAGGCATTCGGGAATATTAATTGTGGCTATTTTAACCAGTCTTATCTATTTTAGCAATAAAGAATTATTAGAACAAAAATAAAACAGTTTGAATAACCTCAAGATAAAGGAAAGTTTTGAAAAACTAAAACTCCATTGTGAATCTGAAAAATTTAAAGGTTGGGATCCATTTGACGGTCTAAATAGTAAAGTTTTTCAAAATCTACCATTATTAAAAAACACTAAGTTTTTTAAACTCGCTTGGCTTCAATTTTTCAAAAGAACCCCCTTTAATTTAAGAAAAATTGTTCTAATTGAAAAAGAACATAATTCTAAAGGTCTTGCCTTATTTTTAATTGGTTACTGTAATTTATATAAAAAGAAAAGAAAAACAGAGTATCTTGAGAAGATAAATTATTTAGTAAACTTACTTTTAGAAAAAAAAGTAAAAGGATATACAGGGGCTTGTTGGGGTTATAATTTTGACTGGCAGGCTAGAGCTTTTTTTCAACCTTGTAATACACCTACAGTTGTAGCAACATCTTTTGTGACAGAATCATTGATTGAAGCATATAATATTACTAAGGACACATCATTACTTTCTGTATTGAAATCTATAGAAAACTTTGTATTGAATGATTTGAATAGGAGCTACGACGACAAAGGTAACTTTACATTATCATACTCTCCGTTGGATCATACTCAAGTATTTAATGCTGGTTTGCTGGGAGTAAAAACACTTTGTCTGCTATTCGAATTTACCAATAACAAAAAAGCTTTAGACATTTCTAAAAAAATAGTAACATATGTGTGTGAGAGACAAAATAAAAATGGTTCTTGGGCATATGGTACTTTACCATTTCACCAATGGATAGATAGCTTTCATACAGGCTATAATTTGGAATGTATATATATCTACCAAAAAACCACTAAGGATATTTCTTTTAAAGAGAATTTAGAGATAGGTACAAAATATTATCTTAAAACTTTTTTTACTTCAAATGGAGTATCAAAATACTATAGTAATAAAACATATCCTATAGATGTGCATGCTCCTGCTCAACTTATAGTTACATTAAGTAAATTAGATATTTTAAATAGACATAGGGATCTAATTGATCGAGTATTAATTTGGACTATAGATAATATGCAATCTCCAAAAGGGTATTTTTATTATCAAAAAAATAGTTTTACAATAAATAAAATTCCATATATGCGTTGGACCCAAGCTTGGATGTTTTATGCTTTTAGTTATTATTTTTTAGATTAAGCATGAAAATAGATAGAATATACATCCTCAATACTCAAATAGATAATCTCACCATGAAAGAAACTTTAAATGAAGTTTCTAAAGCAATCAAAAATAAAAAGTTGCTTCATCACACGGTAGTAAATGCAGGTAAAATTGTCGCCCTTCAAACAGATGAAGAGTTAAAAAAAGGAGTAAATGAAGCCGATATTATTAACGCCGATGGGCAAGCCGTAATCTGGGCCTCTAGAATTTTAGATAAGCCTTTAAAAGAAAGAGTAGCAGGAATCGATTTATTTTCAAACCTTATTGAATTTGCTTACTGTAACAACTATAAAATCTATTTATTAGGTGCAAAAGATGAAGTTGTTAAAAAGTTGATAAATAAAATAGAAGCCAAATATTCTTCTCATATTATTGCAGGATCTCATCACGGTTATTTTCAAAATGATGAAGAACAAGTGATTGTAAATGAAATAGCTAATAGCGGAGCTCACATGTTATTTGTAGCCATGAGCTCTCCCAAAAAAGAGATTTTTTTGAATAAGCATAAAAATGAATTAAATGCTTTAAATTTTATTATGGGAGTAGGAGGTAGTTTTGATGTCTTGGCAGGAAAAACAAAGCGTGCGCCAAAATGGATGCAAAATGCAGGCTTGGAGTGGTTTTATAGGTTTACACAAGAACCTCGCCGAATGTGGAAAAGATACCTCGTAGGAAATATAAAGTTTATATATTTGGTGATTAAAGAAAAATTGAATTTAAACAGAAAATTGAATAATGGAAATTAAACATATTTGTTGTATTGGAGCAGGATACGTTGGCGGCCCAACCATGGCAGTAATCGCTCAAAAATGTCCACATATTAATGTAACTGTGGTAGACATTAACGAAAAAAGAATAGCTGCTTGGAATGATGAAGATCTAGAAAAGCTTCCTGTCTATGAACCTGGTTTAGACAAAGTAGTAAAAGAAGCAAGAGGAAGAAATCTATTTTTTTCCACTGAAGTAGATAAAGCTATCGACGCTGCCGATATGATTTTTATTTCCGTAAATACGCCAACCAAAACCTATGGTAAGGGTAAAGGGATGGCAGCCGATTTAAAATATATTGAACTTTGTGCCAGACAAATTGCAAGAGTAGCTACTTCAGATAAAATCGTCATTGAAAAATCCACCTTACCGGTGAGGACCGCTTCAGCAATTAAAAGCATTTTGGATAATACTGGGAACGGTAGCAATGTGAAATTTCAAATTCTGTCCAATCCAGAATTTTTAGCAGAAGGTACCGCTATTGAAGATTTATTAGATCCGGACCGTGTACTTATAGGTGGTGATACTTCAACTCCAGAAGGAAAAGAAGCTATCCAAGCTTTAGTCAATGTGTATGCTAATTGGGTGCCACAAAAACAAATATTAACCACCAATGTTTGGTCATCAGAATTATCTAAACTAACAGCTAATGCGTTTTTAGCACAAAGAGTCTCTTCCATTAATTCACTTTCAGAATTATGTGAAAAAACAGAAGCCGACGTAAATGAGGTGGCAAAAGCCATAGGAATGGATTCCAGAATTGGTTCAAAATTCTTAAAAGCTTCCGTTGGTTTTGGAGGTTCTTGCTTTCAAAAAGATATTTTAAACTTGGTATACATAGCCAAAACTTATGGCTTAAATGAAGTTGCAGATTATTGGGAGCAAGTTATCATTATGAACGATCATCAAAAGAGAAGATTTGCCCATAATATAATTAGCACATTATTTAATACAGTTTCAGGAAAAAAGATAACCTTTTTAGGGTGGGCGTTTAAAAAAGATACGAACGATACTCGTGAGTCAGCTGCAATTTATGTAGCAGATGAATTATTAAACGAACAATCTAAAGTTGCGGTTTACGATCCGAAAGTAGCAGAAGAGCAAATGTATGCTGATTTAGATTATTTAAATACCCGTTCTTCCGAAGAAAATAGAGAAGGGGTTAACGTATTTAGTGATCCCTATGAAGCTTGTAAAGATGCACACGCTATTGCTGTTTTAACTGAATGGGATGAATTTAAAACTTATGATTGGCAAAAATTATACGATCAAATGCAAAAACCTGCTTTTCTTTTTGATGGAAGGGGAATTTTAGACATTGATTCTTTAGAAGAAATAGGCTTTGTCTGTTACAAAATAGGGAGCGGTAACAATACAGAAATATAATTAATTTCAAACTTAACTTTCCGATGAAGAAAAAGAGAGTTTTAATAACTGGAGCTGCCGGCTTTTTAGGGTCTCATCTATGTGATAAATTTATTGATGAAGGTTTCTCTGTAGTGGGGATGGATAACTTAATTACCGGGGATCTTAAAAATATAGAACATCTTTTTGAACTCAAAAATTTTGAATTTTATCATCACGATGTTAGTAAGTTTGTTCATGTGGCGGGTGATTTAGATTATGTCTTACATTTTGCATCACCGGCTAGTCCAATAGATTATTTAAAAATACCTATTCAAACGTTAAAGGTAGGGAGTCTGGGTACTCATAATCTATTAGGTTTAGCAAAAGAAAAAAATGCGAGAATATTAATAGCCAGTACTTCGGAAGTTTATGGAGATCCTTTGGTTCACCCTCAAAGTGAAGATTATTACGGGAATGTAAATACCATTGGTCCACGGGGTGTTTATGATGAAGCAAAACGCTTTCAAGAATCGATTACAATGGCTTATCATCGCTTTCATGGATTGGAAACCAGAATAGTTAGGATATTTAATACCTATGGCCCGAGAATGCGCTTAAACGATGGAAGGGTAATACCAGCATTTATAGGTCAAGCTTTAAGAGGGGAAGATTTAACAGTATTTGGTGATGGTTCCCAAACACGTTCTTTTTGTTTTGTAGACGATCAGGTGGATGGAATTTATAAATTACTATTAAGTGATTATTCAGAACCTGTAAACATCGGTAACCCTCACGAAATTACTATTAAGGATTTTGCTGAAGAAATAATTAAACTTACCCAAACCAATCAAAAAGTAGTATATCAACCTTTACCTAAAGATGACCCGATGCAACGCCAGCCAGATATCTCTAGGGCTAAAGAAATTCTTAATTGGGAACCAAAAGTGGATCGCTCAGAAGGGATGAAAATAACTTATGAATATTTTAAAGGACTATCCAAAGAAGAGCTTCGAAAAAAGGAACATAAAGACTTTTCGAGTCATATAAGAAAATAGTCTATGGTAATAAAGCAGGGTAGGTACTCGGGTTATCTCAGACCAATGGCTTATCTTATAGATTTAGCCATTATTCTGCTTTTTGCTATTCAATTTCAGTTTGAGGTTCTTGATTATTTTAACTATGCAATTTTTATATCAATAGGATGGTTAGTACTTTCTATAAAATCTCAATTCTACGAAATTTATAGGTTTACCAAAGTCATCCGGATATTTTCATTAGCATTTTTACAAGCAGGTTTATTTATACTTCTAGTGTTTGCCTTCTTTGGTTTTTTTGAAGAACTAAGCAGACCGGCTTCAAGAATATTGATTTATTCATTTAAAACATTATTCATAATCCTTATTGTTAAGCTTTCAATTTTTTATTTATTAAAAAGATATAGAAAAAAATTAGGAGGTAATTATAGACGAACAGTAGTCATAGGAAAAACCAAAAGAACACAAAGGCTAATAGATTTCTTCCAAAATAACCAAGAATATGGCTACCAGTGCAAAGCTATATTCGATCTGAAGAAAAATGAAACATTAGAAAATTGTTTTGAATTTATTCTACAAGAGAAAATAGATGAAATCTATTGCTCAGTAACCTCCGTTACGAATGAAGAGATAAGTGATTTAGTTGATTTTGCTGATAACAATCTTAAAGTTTTAAAATTTTTACCAGATAATAAGGAAATCTATACCCGTCGTATGAAAATGGAATATTATGGTTATCTACCCATATTATCATTACGGAACATACCAATAGAAGATTCTTTAAATCAATTTATTAAAAGAAGCTTCGACATACTATTATCTATATTCGTTATTATCTTTGTCCTATCTTGGCTTAGTCCAATTTTGGCTATTTTTATTAAACTAGAATCTAAAGGGCCTGTTTTTTTCAGACAAAAAAGGAATGGGTTGGATTATAAGGAGTTTTATTGTTACAAATACAGATCGATGCGCCTTAATCCAGATGCTAATATCCATCAGGTAAGAAGAAATGACAAAAGAATAACGAAAATCGGTAGGTTTTTAAGAAAAACGAGTATGGACGAGCTCCCCCAATTTATTAACGTATTATTTGGAGAAATGTCCGTCGTGGGGCCTAGACCGCATATGGTGAGTCATACACACATGTATGCAGGACGAATAGATAAATTTATGGTAAGGCATTTTGTGAAACCAGGTATTACTGGCTTAGCGCAAGTTAGTGGTTACCGGGGAGAAGTAGAAACTGAAAATGATATTATTAACCGGGTAAAGTATGATATTTTTTACTTAGAAAACTGGTCCCTTCTTCTAGATATAAAGATAATTTTTCAAACAGTTTTTAATACTATGAAAGGAGAAGATAAAGCCTACTAATATGCTAAAAGAAGACTTGGTTTCAATTATAACCCCTTTATTCAACTCTGCTCGGTTTATTGAAGAAACAATAAAAAGCGTACAACAACAAACCTATCCAAATTGGGAATTGGTAATTGTAGATGATGCTTCTTCTGATCGCTCTGTGGAGATAGTGCAAAAATTAGCTTCAAGTGATGATAGAATTAGGCTCTTTGCTGAAGAAAAAAACAAAGGAGCTGCTTATTGTCGTAACTATGCCACAAAACAAGCTCAAGGGATTTATATCGCTTTTTTAGATTCGGATGATTTGTGGAATAAAAATAAATTAGAAGAACAAATTAGCTTTATGAAAAATCATAATTGTGTGGTTTCCTATACGAGCTATGTTCAAATCAATGAAGAAAGTCAATTTCTAAATAAAAGAATTATTGCTTTACCACAATTAAGTTACAAAAAACAGCATAAAAATAATTACGTAGGGAATTTAACCGGTATATACAATGCTAGGGAGCTTGGGAAAATTTATTCTCCAAACATCCGAAAACGGCAAGACTGGGCGCTTTGGTTAGAAGCAATTCAACGTAGTAGAAAACCCGCCTGCGGAATTCAAAAAGATTTAGCGTATTACCGGGTTCGGGAAGAATCGATAAGTTCTAATAAAGTAAAGCTTTTAAAATATAACTTTAAATTTTACAAAAAGTTTTTAGGGTATTCCTATTTAAAATCATCCTATTGGTTAATAAGATTTCTGTTTGAGTACTTTTTTGTTAGAACTAAATATATCGAAAACTATTAATCTTTTGTGTATTTAATTTCTATTATTTGAGGTTTCCCGGAAGGTGATGGTGAAATTTCATTTCTGCGTTTTAAAATTATTCTCATCGAAAAATCTGTTAATTCTTTCAATTTTGATATTAGTTCGTCTTTTTGTCTATCAGAAAGGGGTTTATGATTTTCAGTAGTATATTCAATTTCTAATTCACTTTTAGAAATTTGAATTATCTTATATTGTTTAATATATTCCAAGTATTCAATAACTCCAGTAAAACTATGTACGGTTAATATAGAACCTAGAGGGGTTTTGATAACATCGGTTTCCCTTCCAATTACTTCCTCCAATAATGGATAATTAAACCTTCTTTTTTGAGGATAATTTTCCTTCGATAATTTAATCCCCAAGTCACCCAGTTTATACCTTAATAATGGCATAGCACTATTTGTTAAGCATGTGATTAAAATATGCCCCATTTTACCGTCTTCAACATTATTGCCATTACCATCTACTATTTCAAGGTATACGTGAGGAGACATAATGTAATAAAAAGGTAAATCAACTTGACAAGCCATTAATAATCCTTCAGCGCAACCATACGTGTTTATAATAGTTGGATTATTAAAGGCCTTATTAAAGTTTTGTCGGTAATGATCAAATAATTTATCACCGAAAGTTATAACAGAACTAAAGCTTATATTTTTATTCTTTTGTAATGCCTGAACAGCAATCTGATTTAAAGCAGAAGGATACCCGGCGAGATGAATATTTTTTTTTCCAACAAATTCTTTTAAATTTTGGTCGATTTTATTTTCGTTTAACTTAAAGGCCTCCAGATAGTTAATTCGAAAAAATGTATCTTTTAATTTTTTTGTAAATCCACGTTTAGGAGAAATTCCTGTTTGTAAAGTTTTCTTTCCTGGCCTAAAACCTCCCCATTGCCACCAATGGGTCTGAAGAGCCCTAAGGTAAGATTTGTGATCTTTGCTCATATAAGTGAAAGATTGAAAACCACTACTACCACTACTATTATTTTTGTCTAAATTATTAATATCATATTCTTTAGAAATAAGTTCTTCACAGTTTTTTCTTAAAACATCTTTGGTAAGTATCGGGAATGAATTAATATTTTTATAATCTAAATGCTCCATACTTTTATAATAAGGAACATTTTCTATAGCGTACTTTAAAATTTTATGGAGCTTATTTTGCTGCAAATTAAGGTGTTCTGTTTCATTTAAATTATCATGTTTTTCCCATTCCTTCAGATAAGCATAGTAGTTACCATTAAACAATTTAGAAGCCAATGGAAGCATAATTTTATTTAAAAGCTTAATGTACATTTTTCTTAAATAAGATTAGGGCGTCAATTTACAAACATTTATTTTTGGAGCTCCTAATAAAATTTTAAAATATGAATATTCTTGTCTTAGGTTCTGGCGGAAGAGAACATACCTTCACTTATAAAATTGCCCAAAGCGAACAATGCGAAAAGCTTTACGTAGCACCGGGAAATGCAGGAACAAGTGAAATAGCAGAAAATATTCCGTTAAGTGTGACTGATTTCGAGACGGTAAAACAAACAGTGCTTGAAAAGGATATTCATATGGTAGTTGTAGGTCCTGAAGATCCTTTAGTACAGGGAATTTACGATTACTTTCAGCAAGATCCAGAACTTAAAAATGTAAAAGTTATCGGTCCTTCTAAAAAAGGAGCTTTATTAGAAGGTAGTAAAGAGCGCGCCAAAGAATTTATGGCAATGTACGATATTCCTACAGCTGCTTACGAAAGTTTCACCGCCAAAAGTGTAGAAGCCGGAAAAAAATTCTTAGAAACCCTAAAAGCACCCTACGTTTTAAAAGCCGACGGTTTAGCTGCCGGAAAAGGAGTTTTAATTCTTGAAGATCTAGCGGAAGCAAAAACAGAATTAGAAAATATGCTTACCAATGAAAAATTTGGAGAAGCCAGCAAAACCGTCGTGATTGAAGAATTTTTAGATGGGATCGAGTTGAGTGTTTTTGTACTAACCGATGGTAAAAATTATAAGATTTTGCCAACTGCAAAAGATTATAAGCGAATTGGTGAAGGCGATACCGGTTTAAATACAGGCGGAATGGGGGCAATTTCTCCAGTTCCGTTTGCAGATGAAGCTTTGATGCAAAAAATAGAAGACAGAATTGTAAAACCAACGATCAATGGTTTACAAGAAGAGAAGATCGAGTATAAAGGTTTTGTGTTTATTGGTTTAATTAAGGTTGAAGACAATCCGTATGTGATTGAGTACAATGTACGAATGGGCGACCCGGAAACTGAAGTGGTTTTACCAAGAATTAAAACAGATTTAGTTGAATTACTAAATAAAGTTGCCGAGGAAAAGTTAGATGAAGCTTCTTTAGAAATAGATGAAAGAACCGCAACCACAGTAATGACGGTTTCTGGAGGTTATCCTGAGGCTTATGAGAAAGGAAAGGAAATCAACGGAATAGAAAGCATCAAAGATTCTATCGTATTTCACGCCGGAACAAAAGAAGAAAATGGGAAAGTAGTCACTAATGGAGGTCGGGTGATTGCCATCACTTCCTTTGGAGAAGATTACAATAAAGCACTAAAAAAATCTTATCAAAATGTAGAAAAACTTCATTTTGATAAGATGTATTATCGTAAAGACTTAGGTAAGGACTTGAACTAATTTCTAGTTCCAGTACTTACCGTAATATTTTTCTTGCCTTTTGTGCTCCTCATCAGCAAAAGTACGTAATTGCTTTAACCAGTAGCAAAAGGCAACGATTCCTATAATTATAAATATCCAGTTTAAAGCATTCGCTGCTGCCCAACTATCTAATTGAAGTTCTCTCAACCAATCCAATGGTTTAAAAAGAATATCTACAAAAATATATTCTATAAATTCAAAAAAATCTTTCATTAGAAGAAACTTTAATATAATTTAGATACAAAAGTAATAAATTAGACAATGTTAACAAGCTTTTTTAAAAAATCTAAACCTATCAACTTCTTATTAGTGGGCTTTTTAATGGGGTTTTATTTTTTGTTTGTTAATTTTTTTATTGCAGAGAGAACTATTTCTTGGTCGTATACTTTAAAAAAAGTAGGGCTTTTACTGGTTTATTTATTTTTAATGGTGCTTATCAATTTTATTGTAAAAAGAAATAGGGTCACCAAAAAAAATACTTACACCATTTTCTTTTTTGCGGTTTTTAGCATGATGTTCTTGCCCATTTTAAAATCAAGTAATGTTTTAATTTCGGGACTGTTTATTTTATTGAGTTTAAGAAGAATTGTAAGTTTACGGTCTGGCGTTCATATTAAAAAGAAGCTTTTCGATGCTTCTTTCTGGATTGGTTTTGCCTATCTGTTTTATCCCGAAAGTATCTTATTCATCATATTGCCATTTTTCGGGATTTTACTTTATGCCAACAACGATTTTAAAAACTGGCTAATTCCATTGGTTGCCTTGATGGCTGTATACGTTATAGAAACTTGTTTCAGTCTGCTTTTTTACGAAAGTTTTTTTTACCCACTATCTTCATTTAACTTTCCTGTATTAAGCTTTTCAAATTATCATTCAGCAAAAATAATTTTACCGGTAAGTGTGCTCTTAACTTTTACCATCTGGGCGTTATTTTACTTTTTTAAAAGTTTGCAAAATGCTACCAGAAGGTTAAAAGCAACCCTTTATTTAGTACTCGCGGCTTGGTTAATTTCTATTTTGGTAATTATTCTATCGCCGCGTAAAAATGGTTCAGAACTGCTTTTTTTTATTTTACCGGTTTGCATTATGGGAGCCAATTATTTTGAGCAAAAAGGAGAATACATCTTTAAAGAAGTACTATTAATATCGTTAGTATTGTTAACCATTTTAGTTCCGTTTATTGCCTTTTGAATTTAGATTTAACCTACATCGAAAATCAATTAAAACAGCGTTTACCCTATCCTTATCAATGGGGCAAAAAGCAAAACGATAAATGGGATAACTACACCAATTTTATTTATGATTTTCTTTCTTGGGAAGCCGTGGTTGAAGCGATGAAAGCTACCACCGAAGCTTATGGATTAAACAAACGTGAACTCTTTAATTATGCAGCCAACAGATGGTTTAACTTTTGGAGTGCGATGGCCGTTGAACAAATTTTTACTGAAATTGATGGCGTCACCCCATCTTTAAATCATAAAGACCGATTGGTCGATTTTAATTTACGCGGAATAGATTTTGATCATAAAACATCTGTTTTTCCCGAAGCTTACAAGCAAACCTTCTATTATGCCCAGCATCATCACGAAGAATTATTGTATTGGTTGTATAAAAATCAAAGTCAGCAACAACGAAAACATTTAGAAAACCGATTGTTTATCGTAACCTATGCAGAAGATGGAGAACACTGGAAATTAAAAGCAGAAATCAGGCTCCTAAAACAATGCATTCAAAAATATGTTTCTACCTTTGACGCTTCAAAATTAGAACAACTTCAACTGAATAATAAAAGCATCTATTCAGATATAATTTGGGCGGTTAAATGAATTACATCGGGTCTAAAAACAAACTCTCTTCTTGGATTTTGGAAGTTGTCGAAAACACCATTCAGCAACCACTTTCTGAGCGTGTTTTTTGCGATCTTTTTGCCGGAACAGGAATTGTAGGCAGAACTTTTAAACCACTCGTAAAACAAGTAATTGCCAACGATATCGAATTCTACAGTTTTATATTGCTGAAAAATTACATTGAAAACCATCAAGAAATTCCTTCCGCAGAAAACTATATTCGACAGTTGAATAAATTAGCAGGTAAAAAAGGATTTATTGCTGAAGAATACGGAGAAAACGGAAAAGCCGAACGATTATTTTTTTCTGAAAAGAATGCTGAAAAAATAGATGCTTGCCGACAACAAATTGAAACTTGGAAAGCTTCCGAAGAAATTTCAGAAAACCTCTATTATTTTCTCTTAGCTTCCTTGCTAGAAAGTGCCGACAAAGTAGCCAATACCGCTTCGGTTTACGGAGCTTTTCTAAAAAAAATAAAAACTTCTGCGGCCAAAGAATTGGTGATTCAACCTGCAGAATTTGTAGCAACGGAAAATGCTCATCGAGTATTTCAGGAAGATGCCAATAAGTTAATTCAGCAAATAGAAGGCGATATTTTATATTTAGATCCGCCGTACAATGCCCGGCAGTACGGAGCTAATTATCATTTGCTTACCACTATCGCAAAATATGATACCTTTGCACCCAAAGGAAAAACCGGTTTACGGGATTATTATAAATCGGTATATTGTAAGCGAAAAGAAGTGGCTGCTGAGTTTGAAGAATTAATCAAGAAAGCAAAATTTTCTTACATTTTTTTAAGTTACAATAATGAAGGTTTAATGCCTCCTGAAGTAATAAAAACAATAATGAGCAAATACGGAAAGTATAGTTTGGCAACCAAAAACTATCAACGTTTTAAAGCCGATAAAACAGAAAACCGTAAACATAAAGCCAACGCAACCATAGAATATTTACACATTTTAGAAAAATAAAAATATATGTTTTCAGATAAAGCAAATCACATTTTTGAAGAGGTCATCGAAAAATATCATGTACTTAACACAGTAGACCAACCTTTTGAAAATCCTTATGACGAAACACAAGACCTCATTGAGCATTTATTGTACAGAAAATGCTGGATAGATACCGTGCAATGGCATTATGAGGATATTATTCGTGATCCGGAAATAGACCCTGTTTCTGCTTTAAAACTAAAACGTCAAATTGATGCTTCTAATCAGGATCGTACCGATATGGTGGAGTATATCGACAGTTATTTTTTAGATAAATATAAAGATGTAGGTGTTAAGCAAACCGCAACTATCAATACAGAAAGTCCTGCTTGGGCTATTGACCGTCTTTCTATTCTCGCTTTAAAGATTTATCATATGAATGAAGAAGCCACTCGTGAAGATGCTTCTCAAGAGCACAAAATAGCTTGTCAAGCAAAACTTGATATTTTATTAGAACAGCGAGTAGATTTATCTTTAGCCATCAATCAATTATTAGAAGATATTGAAAATGGAGATAAATACATGAAAGTCTACAAGCAAATGAAAATGTACAACGACGATGAATTAAATCCTGTTCTTCGAAGTAAGAAAAAATAAGTTAGGAAATTAGCCTCACAGTTTTTCAAAGCTTGTGGGGTTTATTCAATAAAAAATGGGGAAAACTTCAAAAAATAGAAATGTTTCTTCCCTATCGGGAAAATCATCGAAGGTTGAGAAACCTTTTCACTTGTTAGTAATTCGTCTTTCGGCTATGGGAGACGTGGCGATGACAGTTCCTGTTTTACAAAGGCTGGTGAAGACCTATCCTCAATTGAAAATCACCGTTTTAACCAAGCCTTTTTTTCAACCTATTTTTGAAGAAGTTTCTGGTGTAAATATTACTTCAGCTGAAGTTAAGACAAAGCATAAAAGAATTTTGGGGCTTTGGAAGTTAGCTAGAGAACTTCAATCGCTTCAACTAGATGCAGTAGCCGACTTACACAATGTTCTACGAACTAAAATTTTACGTTTTTTCTTTTTTTTCTTCAGAATAAAATCAGCAGTGGTTGATAAGGGTAGAAAAGAGAAAAAAGAGTTAACCAAGCTTCAACCTAAAATCATTCGTCCTTTAAAAACAACGCATCAACGCTATGCCGATGTTTTTGCTGAATTAGGTTTCCCGATAGATTTGAATATTCCCGTTGAGGTGAAAAAACACCCTGTTCCGCAGTTAATAAAAGAACAACTCAAGCAATCTCGAAAATGGATTGGAATTGCATCATTTGCGGCTCACGAACCTAAAATGTATCCGCTTTCAAAAATGGAAGAAGTGATAGCGAAGTTAGATGCAGAAAATAAATATGATATTCTCCTTTTTGGTGGCGGAAAGCAAGAGGAGCAACAACTTAATAACATAGCTTCAAAGTATAAAAATATAGTTAGCATTGCAGGAAAATTGAGTTTTAAAGAAGAACTGCAAACCGTTTCTAATTTAGATGTAATGTTGTCGATGGATAGCGGTAATGGACATTTAGCGGCAATGTTTGGCATTCCTGTCATCACAATTTGGGGAGCCACACATCCTTTTGCCGGATTTACGCCATTTAAGCAGCCAAAAGACAATCAGCTCTTGCCGGACTTAAAAAAGTATCCATTTCTACCGACATCAATTTACGGTAATAAAAAAGTAGAAGGTTACGAAAAAGTAATGGAAAGTATCTTTTCTGAAACAATTGTGAAAAGAATCGAAGAGGTGTTATAAAAAAATCCTCGTTCAATTTTAATGACGAGGATTTAATTTTTTATTGTCGGCTCTACTAATTTTTATACATCATCATAATCTATCTTGATGGTTGGAGTGGTGGGATGTGCTTGACAGGTTAACACTAAACCTTCCTCAATCTCTTCGTCGGTTAAGATTTGATTTTTAGCCATCTCAGCTTTTCCTTCAGTAATTTTAGCGATGCAAGAGCTGCAAATTCCGCCTTGGCAGGAATAGGGAGCATCTAAATCTTCATCGAGTACTGCATCTAAAATTCTTTTCTTTTGGTCCATCACGAAACTATGAACTTCATCATCTACAGTTACAGTAATCTGTGTTTTTCCTTCAAGAGTAGTTTCTACTTCGCCTTCATCACTAGTGCTAAATAATTCAAAATGAATATTTTCTTTAGCAATATTATTTTCTTGAAGCACTTCTGAAACCAAATCTATCATTTCTTCAGGACCACATAAATAAATATCGTTGAATTGATGACCTTTAAATTTGTTTTTCATCACAAAGTTGACCGTGCTGCGTTCAATTCTTCCAAAGAAAGAGTTTTCATCTTTTGCCTGACTGTATACAAATTCTACAAAAAACCGGTCGGGATATTTTGCCTGAAGTTCTAACAGTTCTTTAAAGAAAATAGTTTCTTCCGGGGTTTTATTACCATAAACCAACACAAATTTACTGTGCTCTTCTTCGGTTAAGGCAGTTTTTATAATGGACATCACCGGGGTAATTCCGCTTCCTGCCGCAAACGCAGCATAGGTATGATGCGATTTTCCTGGCTTGGCTTCAAAAATAAATTTTCCTTCCGGTGGGAAAACATTTAAATTTTCACCCTCTTTCAATTCATTATTAGCAAAAGAAGAGAAACGGCCATCAGCGACCTCTTTTACGCTTACTTTTAGCTCACCGCTGTTCGGGGTAGAACAGATGGAATATGAGCGTCTAAGCTCTTTTCCATCAAAGTCTTTTTTAATGGTGAGGTATTGTCCTGATGTAAATTTAAAAACGGGTTTTAAATCTTCAGGAACGTCAAAAACCAAACTAACAGATTTGGGAGTTTCTCTAATTATTTTTTTGACAGCTAAGGAATGAAAGTTCTTCATTAAAAAAATTTTCAGCAAAAATACAAAGTCAGGTGTTTTTTAAAACATTTTACTTAAAAATATAATACCTAAGTTTTTTATGCATAAGGAATTTAGGTATATTTGAAATGAAATTAAAACTGAAAAATGTCTAACTCTAAATTATACAAAGGAAGTCTTTCCACAATTATTTTAAAGCTGTTGGCAGAAAATTCTAAAATGTACGGGTATGAAATCACCCAGAAAGTAAAAGAGCTCACGCAAGGAGAATTAACTATTACTGAAGGAGCGCTTTACCCGGCATTGCACAAACTGGAGGCCGATGGTTTTTTAGAAGTGGAAATGCAAAAAGTAGATAATCGCCTGCGAAAATATTATAAACTTACTCAAGCCGGAACTCAAGAAAAAGTGAATAGAATAGAAGAGTTGGAAAGATTTATTGAAACCATTCAAGGTATCGTGAACCCAAAACCAAGTTTAGGATGAAACAGAATTTAACGCTAGAAGAAATTAGGTTTATAGATAATTATTTAAAAAATTCTGGAGTAGATTTTGTAGATGTACGTACCGAGATGGTTGACCATGTAGCTTCTGAAATTGAGAATAGATTAGAAGAAAATAATACATCAGATTTTTACGAAGAATTTAAAATTTATATGGTTCAGCATAAAAACTGTTTGTTGAAGAATGCTGGGAAATATAGATGGAGTGTAGACAAAAAGGTGCTAAAAGAAGTTTTAAAAAATTTGATTAATCTGCAGGTTTTAACTCCTGCAGTTGTGATAGCTATCATACTATTTGCTGTAGATATACAGGAATATTTGAACTCTACTCAAATTTCGATTGCTTTTTATGCTGTTTTATTGATGTTAGCTTTTATCCCTATACTTCTTTATCGAAAAATAAAATTATCTTTTTTGAACCGAATCGGGGTCTTAGGTAATTTACCTTTTCTAATAGCTCATAATATAATTTTAACAGAAGGGTTGTCTTTCTCCTATTATCAAGTGACTTATTCTATTTTATTCTGGATTTTAATTTCCTTTGGTTATACCTCTATTTGTTTTGCTAGAGAATACAAACAAAAATACCAAATCTCGTGAGTAATCTTTCTGTTGATCAAATTGAACGTTTATACGAATTCACAAGTCAACATTATGTAGAATATTACGATGTGCAAACTGAATTGGTAGATCATCTAGCTTCTGCCATTGAAGATCATTGGCAGGAAAACCCTCATCAGGATTTTGAAGTGCTATTGCAAAAAGAGTTTAAAAAATTTGGGGTTTTTGGTTTTATGAATGTGGTAGAAGAACGCCAAAAAGTAATGCAGAAAAAGTATTTTAAATTAATAGGAAAAGAAATATTAAAATACCTAAAGCTGCCAACAATAATTCTTTTCATAATTACCATGTGGATGGTTTTTACTTTTATAACTCAACTAAAATATGGTACGACTATTTTGTTTTTTTCGTTTATTGTGGCAATTATTTTCTTGTTAATAATAACAAGTATAAGACTATTTAAACTAAAAAAAGCAGTTAAAAACGGGAGAAAGAAACTTTACTTGCTAGAAAAAACATTACTGAATTCAGGACAATTTTGTGGTTTATTTCTTATACCCGTTCATTTGTTTAATATTTCAGACTATCTTGATAACACAGAAAATTTCGGAAATTTATTTCACCTTTCTTTTACCTTAATCTTTACTATTGCTTTAGTTGTTCTTCATATTATGATAAATGTTCTTCCCTCTAAAAAAGAAAGCATATTAAAAAAGACTTATCCCGAAATGAATTTAGAAAACATGTAACGTTTTTCATTAAATTTATACCAATCTAAAAAACAAACCAATCTTTATGTTTAAACGATTTGTGTCCTTAGAATGGAAGCAATTTTCACGGTCTTCCTATTTTCAAAAAGGATTGGCCATAAAAATACTTTTAGTACTAGCTGCTTTGTACTTTATCGCGATGGCAGTTTTTGCTGGTATCGGAGCTTATTTTGGAATACAGAAAATGCTCCCGGATAAAAACCCCGTAGAGGTCATTAATAACTTTGTAATTTATTGGTTCTTAACAGATATGGTTATCCGGTTTTTTATGCAGCAGTTACCGGTATTAAATATTAAGCCTTATATGGTAATTCCTATAAAACGGAGTACGGTCATTCATTTTTTATTAGGGAAAACCACCATTTCTTTTTTCAACTTCTTGCCGCTGTTTTTCTTTCTGCCTTTTTCAATAGTATTATTAGCGCATGATTATTCAGTTTTAAATGTTGTTGCTTGGTTTTTTTCTATGATGTTTTTTACGCTTTCCGTTAACTACCTTAATTTTCTACTGAATAAAAACAACAAGGTTTTCTATGTTATTGCGACTCTTTTAATTGCTGCTGGATTGCTTCAGTTTTATGGAATTTACTCTATTACAGAACCAGCCGGATATTTTTTCAATACCATTTACAATAAACCTTATGCAGTATTAATCCCTTTGCTTTTAATGATTATGCTATATCGGGTTAATTTTAAATTCATTAGAAAAGATTTTTATTTGGACGGAGCCATTTCAAAAGAAACCAAAGATGTTCACACGCAAGAACTCACTTGGCTAAATAGATTTGGTAAAGTAGCACCCTTCTTAAAAAATGACGTGCGGATGATTATTAGAAACAAGCGCCCCAAACAGGTGTTGTTTATGTCGTTCTTATTTCTTTTTTACGGACTCATTTTCTACACTCAAGAAACCTATCAGGAAATGCCGGCATTTTTAGCTTTTGCTTCCATGTTTGTTACGGGAGGTTTTTTAATGTCTTTCGGTCAATTAGTGCCTTCTTGGGATAGCGAATATTACAAATTGTTAATGAGTCAGAATATTCCCTATCGTGAATACTTAAAATCTAAATGGTCGTTGATGGTTGTTGCTGTCTTGATTTCCTTTATTTTAAGTACACCTTATATTTATTTTGGGTGGGATATTTTCGGTATGATTGCCGCCGGAGCCTTATTCAATATGGGATTAAATTCTTTCATCACACTTTATGGTGGAGTTTTAAACCGGGTTCCCGTAGAGTTGAATGTAAAAGCAAAAGCCTTTAGCAACACACAAGGATTTAATCCTACGCAGTTGTTAATTGCGCTGCCTAAAATTTTTGGCCCTATCCTTATCTTTTACATTCCGTATAAACTGATAAATTTTGAAACCGGAATTATTTGTCTGGCGGTTTCGGGAGTTTTAGGATTGGTGTTTACCAACTTCTTTTTAAACCAGATAGAAAAAGTGTACCAAAAACAGAAATACAAAACCATCGCGGCATTCAGCGAGAAAAAATAAATCACGATGATAAGTGTAAGCAATTTAAGCAAAGATTATAACGGCGTGACCGTTTTAAAAATAGATAATTTAGACATTCCAACTGGAGAAAGCTTTGGTTTGGTAGGAAATAACGGAGCAGGGAAAACTACCTTTTTTAGTTTGCTGTTAGATTTAATTCAACCTTCCAGCGGTTACATAAAAAACAACAATATTGTGGTGAACGAAAGTGAAGAATGGAAACCCTTTACTTCTTCTTTTATAGATGAAAGCTTTTTAATAGGTTACCTTACGGCGGAAGAATACTTCTACTTTATAGGAGAGTTGCGCGGCCAAAACAAAGCCGATGTGAATGCTTTTCTGAAGCAATATGAAGAATTTTTTAATGATGAAATACTTCACCAGAAGAAATATTTAAGAGACCTTTCTAAAGGAAACCAGAAAAAAGCCGGAATCATTGCTGCACTTATTGGTAATCCCGAAGTAATAATTTTAGATGAGCCTTTTGCCAATTTAGACCCAACCACTCAAATTAGACTGAAGAAAATTATTAAAGAATTAAACGAAAAAACCGATACAACTATTCTTATCTCCAGTCATGATTTGATTCACGTAACTGAAGTTTGTGAACGAATTGTGGTGTTAGATAAAGGAGAAACCGTAAAAGACATCCAAACCAGTCAAGCAACGTTAGAAGAATTGGAAGCTTATTTTAACAGATAAACGTCAAAAATCTTCGAGATATTCTTTAAATTCTTACAAAGAAACGTATTTTTACGCGCTATCATACTAAAAGTAGCAAATCTTAGTTATTCAAATAGCTAATAATTAATGAATTTGAAGAAGAACAACTTTTCTACCGCCGTTCATTTTTGCGTGGCCATTTTGGTCTTGGCAACCATTGCCTCTTGTTCGAGAAAGAAAGATAAGTGGCTCAATCGTAATTTCCACGCAATGGGAACTTACTATAATATTATTTACAATGGAAATTTAGCACTTGCCGAAGGTAAAGAAGAACTAGCACAAAACTATCAAGACAATTTTTGGGAAATTCTTCCTATTGAGCGAATGCAAGTAGAAGAAGAAACCAATAAACCCGGCGAAACTAAAAATGCTAATTTTCAAAGAGCCGAAGAAAAAGCGACCAAAGCCATTCAAAAACACAATATGCGAATTGCGGGAGAAGAGCATAACCCGCAAATGGACGAAGCTTTTCTGTTGTTAGGAAAAGCCCGGTATTACGACCAGCGATTTTTTCCTGCCTTAGAAGCATTCAACTATATTCTTACCGATTATCCCGAAAGTGACCGTTTGGTGACCGCTAAAGTTTGGCGTGAAAAAACCTATATGCGAATGGGCAACGACGAGCTTGCCTTGCAAAACCTTCAAAAACTTTTTGAAGAACAAATAGAGTTTGAGGAAGAAGACCTTGCCAATGCATCGGCAGCCATGGCACAAGCCTATTTAAACCTCGACCAAAAAGAAGAAGCCATTGCTCCTTTAAATAATGCTATTGAATTTACAGATTCTAATGAAGAAAGAGGAAGGTGGCTTTACATAAAAGGTCAGATTTACGATAGGTTAGGAGAAATAGATAGCGCCAATAAAGCTTTTGATCAGGTAATTGAGCTGAACAGAAAATCGCCTCGCGAGTATATGATTAATGCCTACATGGAAAAAGCCAAAAACTTTGATTATGATGAAGGCGACCATCTGGCGTTTATGGAATTGATGAATGAAATGTTGGAGGACAGGGAAAACCGTCCTTATCTAGATATCATTAATTATCAAGTAGCTCAATATTATAAAAACACAGATTCGATAGACGGATCTGTTGAATTTTATAACTATTCCTTAAGAGCGGATGTTCCCAAACAAAACAATTACCTAAAATCACGAGATTACCTTAATTTAGGAAATATTAATTTTGACGCTGCCCAATATAAAGAAGCCGGCGCTTATTACGACAGTGTAATGATGAATATTCCTGAAAGTACTCGCGAATTCAGAAGTATTCGTAAAAAGCGGGAAAACCTGGACGATGTTATTAAATATGAAGATATCGCACGAAGGGGCGATAGTATCATCAATTTAGTAGCCATGTCAAAAGCCGACCGATTGGCTTATTTTGAAGAAATCACTGCTGAAATGAAGCAAGAAGCTATTGAAGAAGCTAAGCGTTTGAAAGCGGAAGGCGAAACCAAAAAAGCAGGCAACCTTTTCGGAACTAAGAAAAGTACCGCTTCAAGAGGAAATACCGCCGGCGGATCTAATTTTTATTTCTATGACGCTCGTCAAGTGGCAAGAGGCTTACAGAAATTCAACAGAACTTGGGGAGACCGGGAGTTAAAAGATAATTGGCGCTACGAAGCAAGTTCCAGCGGAGCTAAGAAAAATATTGAAGAAGAAGAGGAAGAAGATTTTATGGCGATTATCGAAAGTGATCCCGCCTACAATCCGCAAACCTATATTGATAGTATTCCTTCAGATAAAAAGGTAATTGACAGTATTCGGGAAGAAAGAAATTTTGCTTATTACCAACTTGGGGTGATTTATAAAGAAAAATTCAAAGAATATGGTTTAGCTTCAGATAAATTAGAGACTTTATTGCAAAATAATCCGCAGGAACGTTTAATCCTTCCTTCAAAATATTATTTATACAAAATATACGAAGCTACCGGAAATACTGCTTCTGCAGAAAAATGGAAGCAAAATATCCTTACCCAGCATCCCGATTCCCGTTATGCTAGTATCTTAAGGAATCCACGTTCGTTACGCGATGATGAAAACAGTCCGGAAGCCGTTTATACTTCTGTTTATAGAAAATATAAAGCTGAAAAATATAAAGAGGTAATCGTCGATGCTAATAATTATATTGAGGTTTACACTGGAGATGATATCGTCCCGAAATTTGAATTATTGAAAGCTTTTGCCAAAGGACGTTACGAAGGTTTCAATGCGTATGAGGAAGCTTTAAACTATGTTGCCTTAACCTATCCGCAAAGTGAAGAAGGGAAAAAAGCCGAAGAAATAATAAAACAATCTCTACCGGCATTAAAAAATATCAACTTCAGTAAAGATGAAGGAGAAGATAAATTTTATCTAGTTTATCCATTTGCGAGTAATGAGCGCGAGGCAGCAGAAGAACTTCAGCAAAAATTGGACTCAGCTATTGCTGATAAAGGATATCAAGATCAATTTTACACTTCTATAGATTTCTATACTCCTAAAGAAATTTTCGTAGTCATTCACGGATTGCAAAGTAAATTGGGAGCTGAAGGTTTTGGAAAGGTGTTGGCAGAAGAGGAAGATTATGAAATTAACCATACTAACTTCGGAATATCAGATAGCAACTATCAAATAATTCAAGTTCATAAAAACTTAGATGCTTATTTAGCAGAACAATCACAATAAAACTTAAGTTATGTTTTCAGAAAACAAAAAATCCAGAGGATTATCTTCAGAAGGATTAAAAGAGCAAAATAAAATTGCTCAAGGAACCACTATTACTGGGAATGTTGAAGGAAAAGGAAGTTTTAGGATAGAAGGAAAAGTAGAAGGTACATTAAAGACCGCAGGGAAAATTGTAGTAGGAAAAACCGGATATATCGATGGGGAAATGGAATGTGAAAATGCAGATATTGAAGGTAAATTTTCCGGCAAACTAGTTATTAAAGATACATTAAGTCTAAAATCTACCGCACATATCGAAGGTGAAGTAATTGCTGGTAAATTATCTGTAGAGCCCGGAGCCACCTTCAATGCTACTTGCTCTATGAAAGGAGGGGTAAAATCATTAAGTGATGAGCGAGAAAGAGGAAAAGCAAAAGGAGAAAAAACCGCTTAAAAATTGGGCAGTACTTTCAGGTATTGCTATCCAGATGGGAGCCACTATTTTTGTCTTTGCATGGGTAGGACAATGGCTAGATGAAAAATACCCTTCCAATAAAGAGTGGTTTACCATTTTGTTTGTGTTGTTGGGGGTAGCAGTAGCTATCTTTACTGTACTCCGACAGCTAAAGCGGTTAAATGATTAATATGAATAGTAAGCAAGAGGCGCTAAAATTTTTACTTACCATTTTTATAATTTTAGCAGGAGGGTATTTTCTTCATCGATTTCTGCTGAATACTTATTTCGATAAAGACTTAGCTTCAATTTTAAAGTTTAGTTATAAGTTTAATGGCGGAATCACCATTTTGTTTACGCTCACGATTATTTTACTAAGCAAAAAATTTAAGGACCAATTGGGCTTCTTATTTATGGCAGGTGGTTTTCTTAAAATTTCCCTTTTTTTAATTTGGTCAAAACTTCAAAATCAGGCATTGGATAAAAGTTATTTATTGACCTTTTTTATTCCTTATGCTGTCTGCTTAATAGTTGAAATATACTTTGTTTCTAGAATTTTAAACCGCATTAACTATAAGAAAGACAAGTAATTGTAAGGGTTTTAAAAGAAATGAAACTTATTCGCGAATTCGTGTGATTATTTAAAATTTAATTACTTACATTTGCACCGAAATTTAAAGACCGAAATTAACCTGAAATGCAAAAGGGAAACATAATTAAAGTTTTATTGTTCTTTGCGGTAGCATTTAATGTTTTAGGTGTTTTTGCTAGCAATCCACAGCAACATCACGAAGAAGGACATGCAGATCAAGAGTCGTTAAGGGTAGACACTAAAAAAGAGGTTAAGGAATATATTAACCATCACTTACAAGACTCTTACGATTTCACTTTATATTCAGATTCTAAAGAAGGAGAACATATTGGTTTTCCACTTCCTGTAATCCTAATTGATGACGGTTTGAAGGTGTTTTTGTCTTCAAAATTTCATCACGGGGAAGAAGTTGCTGAGGTAGATGGTAATTACTACAAACTTTACCATGGAAGAATCTATAAGACCAACGCAGCGGGTGATATGACTTATGATGAAGAACATCATCCAACTAATGAAAAACCTTTAGATTTTTCAATTACCAAAAACGTATTCACGATTTTATTAACATCAATCTTACTCCTATTGTTGTTCGGTGGATTAGCTAGACATTATAGAGATAAACACATCCCAACAGGTTTAGGAAGAGTGTTAGAGCCTTTGGTGATTTATGTAAGAGATGAAATCGCTATTCCAAATATTGGTAAAGCAAAGTATAGAAAGTTTATGGGCTTTTTATTAACTGTATTCTTCTTTGTTTGGATATTGAACTTATTAGGAATGACTCCGCTTGGGGTTAACGTTACTGGAAATATCGCTATTACCGCTTGTTTAGCTTTATTTACATATATAGTTACTCAGTTTAGTGGAACTAAAGATTATTGGAAACACATTTTCTGGATGCCGGGAGTTCCTGTAATCATGAAGATTATTTTGATACCTATCGAGTTATTAGGTACATTAACAAAGCCATTCGCGTTAATGGTGCGTTTATTCGCCAACATTACTGCAGGACACGTTGTAATTATGAGTTTAATTGCACTTATTTTCGTTACCGATAATATTGTGTTAGACGGACCTATTTCAGTATTGTTGACCTTGTTTATTTCAGTAATAGAATTATTAGTAGCCTTTTTACAGGCATATATATTTACTATGTTATCTGCATTGTTTATTGGTTTAGCTGTAGAAGAACACGACCACGAACATCATGCGGAAACAAATGATATTGTTTAATTATTAATTATAAATTGTAGATTATGGAAAGTTTAGATCTAGCGTTAGTAGGAGCTGGTTTAATTGTTATCGGGGCAGGATTAGGCCTTGGTAAAATTGGAGGCTCTGCTATGGAGGCTATTGCACGTCAGCCTGAAGCTTCTGGTAAGATTCAAACAGCGATGATTATTATCGCTGCATTATTAGAAGGTTTAGCATTCGCTGCTTTAATCCTAGCTTAAAATTAAACAGACAACACCCTGTAACGGTTGGTTGCAGGGGTTGTTTTTTAAATTAATAATTAAGAAACATAAAAAGATAAATGGAAAAGTTAGTTAACGATTTTGCCTACGGATTGTTTTTTTGGCAAGCTTTAATCTTAATTGTTTTAATTCTTTTATTAAGAAAATACGCTTGGCGTCCCGTTTTAAAATCTTTAGATAAAAGAGAGCAAGGCATTAAAGATGCACTGGATTCTGCAGAAAAAGCTCGTTTAGAGATGAAAAACCTGCAGGCCAATAATGAGAAGATGAAGAAAGAAGCACGTGAAGAACGTGATGAGTTGCTGAAAGAAGCGCGCCAGATAAAAGAAAAAATGATTGCAGATGCTTCAGGTGAAGCTGAAGAAAAAGCAAATGCAATGATCGTTAAAGCCCAAGAAAGCATTAGAACAGAAAAGCAAGCTGCTTTATCTGAAATTAAAGCACAAGTAGCCAGTCTTTCTATCGAAATTGCTGAAAAAGTAGTAAAGAAAGAATTGGACAACAAAGAAGACCAAATGAAATTGGTAGATAATATGCTTGACGATGTTAAGCTAAACTAAGATTATGGCAAGTAGTAGAGCAGCACAACGTTACGCAAAAGCTTTATTGGATTTAGCTGAAGAAAGAAACAATCAGGAAGCTATCAATAAAGACATTCGTAGTATTCAAAAAACTTTAGAAGAAAGTCAAGAATTACGAAATGTTTTAAAAAGCCCTGTTATTAGCGTTAATGCAAAGGTGAATTCTTTAAAAGCGATATTTAAATCGGCTTCAGAAGATATCAAAAATCTATTCGCTGTATTAGCCAATAATAACAGAATTGCAGAATTAAACTTAGTAACCAAAAAATACATTGAACTTTACGATGAAAAGAACAATGTAAAAGTTGCTTTAGTGACTACTGCAGAACCTTTAACTCCGGCCGTAGAAGAAAAATTACTAGCAAAAGTAAAAAGCTTAACCGGAAGTGAAGTAACTATAAAAAACAAGATTGACGAGTCAATCCTAGGAGGGTTTATTTTAAGAATTGGAGACCAGCAATACGATGCTAGTATCCAAGGAAAATTAAATACCCTTAGAACAAGATTTAAAAACAAAGCACACGTATAAATTAACATTAAAACGGTATAAGAAATTATACCATTTATAATAATTAATTATGGCAGAAGTGAATCCTGCTGAAGTATCAGCAATATTAAAAGAACAACTATCAGGATTTGAAGCAAAAGCTTCTTTAGACGAGGTAGGAACAGTATTAACTGTTGGTGATGGTATTGCCAACGTTTACGGACTTGCCAACGCTCAATATGGAGAACTTGTTGAGTTTGAAGGCGGTCTTGAAGGAATGGTACTTAACCTTGAAGAAGATAACGTAGGGGTTGTACTTTTAGGACCTTCAAAACAAATTAAAGAAGGTGATACTGTTAAAAGAACACAACGTATCGCTTCCATTAATGTAGGTGAAGGAATAGTTGGTCGTGTAGTTGATACCTTAGGAACCCCAATTGATGGGGAAGGTGAACTTTCGGGAGAAACTGTGCAAATGCCATTAGAGCGAAAAGCTCCTGGGGTTATCTTCAGAGAGCCTGTAGCCGAGCCTTTACAAACAGGGATTAAGTCTATCGATGCACTTGTGCCAGTAGGAAGAGGTCAGCGTGAGTTGGTAATTGGTGACCGTCAAACAGGTAAAACAACTGTTTGTATCGATACTATTCTTAACCAAAAAGAATTTTACGATAGAGGGGAACCTGTTTACTGTATATATGTAGCGATAGGCCAAAAAGCCTCTACCGTTGCAGGGATTGCCAAGACATTAGAAGATAGAGGAGCCTTAGCTTATACGACAATTGTAGCTGCAAATGCATCAGACCCAGCGCCAATGCAGGTTTATGCACCATTTGCCGGAGCAGCAATTGGAGAATATTTTAGAGATACAGGTCGTCCAGCTTTAATTATTTATGACGATTTATCTAAACAAGCGGTAGCTTACCGTGAGGTATCTTTATTGTTACGTCGCCCACCAGGACGTGAAGCATATCCTGGAGACGTTTTCTACCTTCACTCAAGGTTATTAGAGCGTTCTGCAAAAGTGATTAACGATAATAACATTGCAAAAGACATGAACGACCTTCCAGTATCTTTAAAAGATAAAGTAAAAGGAGGAGGTTCATTAACTGCCTTACCTATTATTGAAACACAAGCAGGAGACGTTTCAGCATATATTCCAACCAACGTAATTTCGATTACTGATGGTCAGATTTTCTTAACATCAGATTTATTTAACTCAGGTGTGCGTCCAGCGATTGATGTAGGTATTTCTGTATCTCGTGTAGGAGGTTCTGCTCAAATTAAATCGATGAAGAAAGTAGCAGGTACTTTAAAACTAGACCAAGCACAATTCCGTGAATTAGAAGCATTCGCGAAGTTTGGTTCAGATTTAGATCCGGCAACCTTAAATACCATCGAAAAAGGGAAACGTAACGTAGAGATCTTAAAGCAAGCGCAAAACGATCCATATCCCGTAGAAGATCAAATCGCAATTGTATATGCTGGTTCTAAGAACTTACTAAAAGAAGTTCCTGTAGATAAAGTAAAAGAATTTGAAAACGATTATTTAGAGTACCTTAAAGCAAAACATAGAGATACTTTAGATACGTTAAAAGCTGGAAAGCTAACCGATGAAACACTAGAAGTGCTAAGAAACGCAGCTTCAGAAATTTCAGCAAAGTATAAAAACTAGATTTGAGAGGTGAGTCTTGAGAACTATCGAGCTCTCAAGACTCATTACTAACCACTCATTACTAATACAATGGCAAATTTAAAAGAATTACGAAGCAGGATTACCTCGGTTTCTTCAACCATGCAGATTACCAGTGCCATGAAAATGGTATCTGCTGCAAAGTTGAGCAAGGCACAAGATGCGATTACCGCTATGCGACCTTATTCCGATAAACTTACAGAATTGCTTCAAAGTTTAAGTGCTACTTTAGGAGAAGAAAGCGAAAGCAAATATGCAGAGCAGCGAGAGGTAAAAAAAGTATTGGTAGTAGCTATTTCTTCCAATCGTGGTTTGGCAGGAGCCTTTAACTCTAACATTGTAAAAGGAGTTAAATCGCTTTATGAAGAGCAATTAAAAGGGAAAGAAATAGAGCTTTATACCATCGGTAAAAAGGCAAACGATATCCTAAAAAAGACTTTTACCATTTCCAATCATAATACCGAAATCTTCGATAAGCTTGAATTTGATGATGTCGCCGAAATTGCTGAAGATATTATGAAAGCTTTCGTAGAAGGCAATTATGATAAAGTAATGTTGGTTTACAATAGCTTTAGAAATGCCGCTACGCAAATAGTTACTAAAGAGCAGTTCTTACCTATCACTCCGATGGAAGAAGAAAATGAGAACGTAACTTTAGATTACATTTTTGAACCCGAAAAAGAAGAAATCGTAAAAGAACTTATTCCGAAGTCTTTAAAGATTCAATTATATAAAGCTTTAAGAGATTCTTTTGCTTCTGAACACGGAGCGCGTATGACGGCTATGCACAAAGCAACTGATAACGCGACTGAGTTAAGAGATTCTTTAAAACTTTCTTACAACAAAGCACGTCAAGCATCCATTACCAACGAAATCTTAGAGATTGTTGGTGGAGCGGAAGCCTTGAACAATTAGCGACTGTCAAGGAGCAAATTTCTCAAGTGGAATCGTTAAACAATTAGCGGATAAAAGAGTAGATTACTCTTATTTTATAAACAAAAACCTCGATACAATTCGGGGTTTTCTTTTTCTATAAAAACATTGAAAACTGTTTGCAAAATCTATACATTTAAAACTTATTAACTAGTATCTAATTTGAGTACGTTAAAACGCTTCTTTCAAGACACTTTCATTTATGGGTTGGCAACGGTATTGCCACGATTAATGAATTTTTTATTAGTGCGCTTACATACCGACACCTTAGAAAATGCTAGTTATTCAGATAATACTACCTTTTACATTTACGCTGCTTTTTTCAATGTATTGCTAACCTATGGAATGGAGACCTCCTTCTTTCGGTTTTTCAATAAAGAAAAAAGTAAAGAAAATCAGGTTTTTTCAACTGCACTTATTAGTTTAACAATAACTACACTGCTATTTTTTGCAATGGTTTGGTACTTTAATGAATCCTTGGCAGAATTCGTTAATCTAAAATTATCCTATTTTAATTTCTTGGTGGGTGTTTTGGCATTAGATACATTAGTAGTTGTTCCCTTTGCTTACTTAAGAGCTTCAGGAAGACCCATCAAATTTTCGGTAATTAAGCTGAGTAATATTTTCACGTACGTTCTCTTGAATATTTTCTTCCTTTGGGCAATGCCAAAGTATAATATTCAGTTGTTGACTGCTTTTAGTGACGACCCGGTGCAGTATGTGTTCATTGCAAATTTAGCCGCAAGTGCGATGACTTTCCTACTTCTATCCCCTTATTTTTTCAGAGCCAAATTGCAGTTTGATTTTTCTATCTTGAAAAGCTTATTAAGCTATGGTTGGCCAATTATGATTGCAGGAATGGCATATATTATTAATGAAAATTTTGATAAATGGCTACTTCCGCAGATTTTAGGAAAAGATATTAACGGAGCTTATAGTGCCTGTTATAAAATTGCGGTGTTTATGACCATTTTTATTCAAGGCTTTCGCTTGGGAGCAGAACCTTTCTTTTTTAGTCATGCCAAAGAGAAAAATGCAAAAACCACTTATGCGATGGTCATGAAATATTTTGTGATTTTAGGAAGTTTAATGTTAGTTTTTGTCACGGTTTACCTTGACTTTTTTAAAGAAATGTTAGTTGCCGATAGTTCCTATTGGATTGCCATTGAAATTGTCCCCGTCGTATTGTTGGCAAATCTTTTTTTAGGAATTTATTTTAACCTGTCCATTTGGTACAAACTTACTGATAAAACCCGCTTTGGTATGTATTTATCACTTGTGGGAGCTGTAGTTACCATCACTTTCAATTATATTTTAATTCCTGAAATTGGCTTTATGGCTTCAGCTTGGACCACCTTAATCGCCTATGGAACAATGGTGATTACCTCATATGCGTTAAGCCGAAAATATTATAAAGTTCCTTACCAATTAGGAAGTATAGGGATGTACATTATACTTTCAGCATTATTTGCATTTACATCATTTTATATATTTGATAGCCATATCTTAATAGGAACATTATTACTTTTCTTATTTTTGGGAATCATCTTTATAAAAGAGAAAAAAGAAATTATAAAATTAGTACAAGCATCATAACAAATGACTGTAAAAATCATTAATAAATCCAATCACCAACTTCCTGCTTATGAAACCATTGCTTCCGCAGGAATGGATCTTCGTGCCAATTTAGAAGACAAAATTATTTTAAGTCCGTTAGATCGCGTAATTGTAAAAACCGGGTTGTTTATGGAACTTCCCGTAGGTTACGAAGCGCAAGTACGTCCTCGAAGCGGTTTAGCCGCCAAAAAAGGAATTACCGTACTCAACGCTCCCGGAACTATCGATGCCGATTATCGTGGAGAAATAGGTGTGATTCTCGTAAATCTTTCTAAAGAAGCTTTTACCATTAACGATGGCGAACGTATCGCACAATTAGTGATTGCGAAACACGAACGTGCCGAATGGCAAGAAGTAGAAGTACTCGAAGAATCTGATAGAGGAGAAGGCGGCTTCGGAAGTACCGGCGTTTAAAATTTCTGCGAAGGCAGAAATCTAATAACCTTTCAACAGATATTTAATAAATTGTTTAATCGAAAAAGATACCCGCCTACGCGGGCATAAATATGAAAATAATAGTACCGATGGCCGGTCGCGGCTCAAGATTACGTCCACATACATTAACAGTACCCAAACCTTTAATTCCAGTAGCGGGCGAACCCATTGTTCACCGCTTGGTAAAAGACATTGCCAAAGTCCTCAATCAACCGATAGATGAAGTTGCCTTTATCTTGGGAGATCCGGCATTTTTTGGTGACGATATTATAGAAAGCTTAAAAAGCTTAGCAAAAAGTTTAAACGCAAAAGCTTCTATTTATCGTCAAGACCAACCCTTAGGTACCGGTCACGCCATTATGAGTGCTAAAGAGTCACTTTCTGGACCGGCGGTCGTTGCCTATGCCGATACATTAATTAAAGCCAATTTCACGTTAGATGAAGAAGCCGATGCGGTAATCTGGACCAAAAAAGTGAAAAATCCGGAAGCTTACGGAGTGGTAAACTTAAATGAAAAAGAAGAAATTATTGAGTTAGTTGAAAAACCTCAAGAATTTGTTAGTGACCAAGCGGTAATCGGGATTTACTATTTTAAAGATATTGCCGTTTTAAAAGGAAAGCTGCAAGAAGTTTTAGAAGAAAATTTAATGCACGGTGGCGAATACCAAATTAATGATGGTATTAAAAAGATGATGGCAGAAGGAAAAATTTTCAAAACCGGAACCGTTGACGAATGGATGGACTGCGGAAACAAAAACGTAACCGTAGAAACCAACGGAAAAATGCTTAATTTCCTTCAGCAAGATGGAGAGAAATTAATTAGTGATTCAGTAAAGAACGAAGCTTCGGAAATTATTGAACCTTGTTATATTGGCGAAAATGTAATATTGAAAAATTCTACCATTGGGCCTAATGTTTCTATTGGAGATGATTGCGTAGTAGAGAACAGCACTATTAAAAATAGTTTAATTCAAACCAATTCAAGCATTAAAAATGCTAAATTAGATAATTCCATGATTGGGAATCACGCCAAATATGATGGGAACTATACCCAAATAAGTATTGGTGATTATTCAGTATTGGAATAAAAATTGTACTCATCCTGCAAGGTCGAAAAGATCTTGTAGGAAAGTTAAAAACACTATTTGAAAAATATTCAATTACATATCATTTGCTTCGGAATTTTCTTCGGAAATAGTCCCGTTTCCCTAGCTCAAGAAAAGCAGCAGGATTCCTTGGCAATTGCCAAACAGGAAGTCAATCAAGATAATTTAGGAAATGTAACCGATAAATTTCAGGAGTATTTTTTTCAGGCGTTAGCACAACGCGGTATTGAAAATTATGAGAAAGCGGTAACAGCACTTCTTCAATGTGAAGAATTAAAACCTAATAATTCTGCCGTATTTTACGAGTTGGGGAAAAACTATAAAGATTTAGAAGAATATACCAAAGCTGAAGATTACCTGTACAAAGCACTTGATGAAAAACAAGGAAATCAGGATATTCTAACTGAGTTGTACGATGTTTATTACCTCACTCAAAACTATCCTGAAGCGATTAAAATAGCCACGCAGCTGAGTAAGTTCAATATCGATTATTACGAAGATATTGCCAATTTGTATGTAAGAACACAGCAATATTCGGAGGCTTTAAAAGCGCTAGATTATATTGATGCGAGAGAAGGAAAAAGTGAATATCGGGATGCGCTTCGAGCTAAAATATTTTCAGAAACCGAAGATGCTTCCTTAGAAGAAAATTACCTGAAAGAAGAGTTGGCAAAATACCCAAATGACACCGATAGCTATTTGGTCTTAATGTATTTTTATGCCAAACAGAATCAATTGGATAAAACCTATCAGGTAGCTGAGCAACTCTTAGAAGTTTATCCTAATGCGCAAGAAGCTCATTATGCTTTATACAAAAAATACCTTGCTAATTATGAAGACGATAAAGCGGTTAATTCCATGAAAACCGTTTTAAAAGGCGATTTAAACGAGACGATGAAGAAAGAAGTGGTAAAAGATTTTATGCAGTTGGTAAAAGAAAAACCCAAGTACGAGCAAGATTTAATGCAAACTTTGGATAGTGAACTTGGAGAAGATGGAGAAACCAATAAGCAAATGGCAAGTTTCTATGTAGGGAAAGATAATAAAAAAGCCATCTTAAAACTTCAAGCAGCTTTACAAGAAAACCCAACCGATTTTACCACGGCCAAAGATTTGATGTTGTTATACATTGAAGAAGAAATGCCTTCTAAAGCTATTTTATTGGCAGAAGAGTTTATGGCTACCTATCCTTCACAACCCATTTTATATTTGGTTACCGGCGTAGCAAATAATACGCTTGAAAACTTTAAAAAAGCGGAAGAAAACCTATCGATGGGATTGGATTATTTAATAGATAACCCAAAGATGGAAAGCGATTTCTACCAGCAACTTTCCATCGCTTATCAAGGTTTAGGTAATGATAAAGAAGCAAAGAAATTTCAACAGAAATTTGAAAACATTCAGAAAACCCTTTAGTAACTAATGCAACAAACCCTAAAAATATTTATTCTGGCGTTTATTGGACTTACGCTTTTTTCCTGCGGAACTAAAAAAAACGCGACGACCAGAAAAGCGGAAGAAAATAAAATTAACGTCATTGAAAAAAACAAAGCTTCAGAACCGGACTTTAAAACCTTACAAGGGCGTTTACGCGGAAGTTACGACGATGGCGAAGAAAGTCAATCTATTTCCGTTAGCATTCGAATGGAAAAAGACAAAGCCATTTGGTTAAGTGCAAAGTTAGCTGGGATTATTCCATTGGCAAAAGTCTTGGTAGAACCTAACCGGGTTCAGTTTTACGAGAAAATAAACGGACAGTATTTTGATGGTGATTTTAGTTTATTGAGCAGTTGGTTAAACACAGAATTAGATTTTCAGAAAGTGCAAGACCTGTTAATCGGTCAACCAATTTATGAGCCCACAGCGAAAGAATATCAGCTTTCTTCTACCCAAAATGGTTATCAGTTAGCTTCTATTGAAAAATCCCCTATTGCCAAGTCTTTTCTAATCGATTTATTGACCTATAGAACAAAAGCGCAGCAATTGGTAAGAGCTTCAGAGAATCAAGGCGTGACGATTACCTATGATGATTTTTTTGGAAAAGAAGATTATTTTATGCCGAAGGGAATCACTATTATTGCTAACGAAAAAGAATCGACCACAAAAATAAATATCGATTATCGTTCGTTAGAATTTAACCAATCGGTATCATTTCCTTTTGAAATTCCGTCAGGTTACGAAGAAATTACTATTGAATGAACCAACTTTCGCTGAAATATCTAGCCTGCATTTTCCTATTTATAGGGATTTCTTTTCATTCCTTTTCTCAAACCAAGGAACGCGAAAAGCTGGAAAAACAGCGTTTGGCTTTACGTCAGGAAATTAAAGAAATCAATAGTTTAATTTCTAACAACAAACAAAAACAACGTTCGGTATTAACCCAAGTAGAGGATTTGGATAAACGAATTAGAGCAACTGAAAATCTGATTCGGGTAACTAACCAAGAGGCGAATTTGTTGACCAAAGAAATCAACACCAACCTTAATAAAATAGATAAGCTTAGAAAGGATTTAGAAAAGCTGAAGGAAGATTATGCCAAGATGATTAAGAAATCCTATAAAAGTAAATCTCAACAAAGCCGAATTATGTTTCTGTTCTCTTCAGAAACCTTTTTGCAAGCTTATAAGCGTTTGCAATACATGCAACAATATACCGAATACCGAAAAGAGCAGGGAATTCAAATTAAAAAGCAAACCGAAGAACTTCAACAATTAAATAAAGAATTGGTGGAGCAGAAAAAGGCGAAAGAAAATCTGTTGGCTGAAAATAGAGTGACCCAAAGTAAGTTGTTAGAAGATAAAAAACAGCAAGAAGAGTTGGTGGCTTCCATTAAAAAGAAAACCAGCATTTTTGAAAGTCAGATACAAGAGAAACAGCAAGAAATTACTAAAATCGATAAAGAAATAGACCGATTGATTAGGGAAGCGATTGCTGCGGAAAATAAAAAACAAGGTTCTACTTCTTCCAGTAAATTTAAACTGACTCCTGAAGCTAAAGAATTGGCGGCCAATTTCACTTCTAATAAAGGAAAATTACCTTGGCCAGTAAAATCTGGAGTAATTGCTATGCGTTTTGGGGAACATCCGCACCCAGTCGTGAAAACCGCCAAAATACAAAGTAACGGAGTTAGAATTGAAACCAATGAAAATGAGCCTGTCCGTTCTGTCTTTAACGGTATAGTTTTTCAAATACAGGTGATTAAAGGTGCCAATAAATTGGTTTTAGTAAGGCACGGAGATTATATAAGTGTTTATCGAAATTTATCGAGCATTAATGTGGAAGTAGGTGATGAGTTAACCACAAACCAAGTTATCGGGAAAGTAGGTAAAAGTACCGCCACCGGAAGACCGACGCTTTATTTCTCTTTATTTAGAAATACTAATCTGCTCAATCCCGAACTGTGGATTTATAAAATGTAGTAAAACGTAAAAATAGAAAAAGCCGAAGAAAATCTCTTCGGCTTTTTTGTGGAGAATATCGGATTCGAACCGATGACCTTTTGGCTGCCAGCCAAACGCTCTAGCCAACTGAGCTAATCCCCCAAATTCTTCGGCTAAAATAAACAAAAAATTAATTCTGATAAGAATCTTAACCAACATTTTCTACCACCCAATCCAAATCACTTTTTTTAGCTGAAATTAGTTGAAGCGTGTCGCCGGCTTCTAATTGTGTAGAACCTTCCGGCACAAAATAATTATCTTCCCGAATAATCATGACTACTAAAGTATTCTTCGGTAATTTAAGTTGATAAAGCTTTTGGCCAACACCTTTGCTATGTTCTGTTAAATAAATTTCTGCCGATTCTGTCTTTGATTCATCTGAAAATTCAAAAGCACGGGCTTTTTTAAGCATTCTAACGGTGGTATCTTCTACTCCCAACCATTTCGCCATTTTAATAATAGTCGTGCCTTGTAGCATAATGGAAACAAGTGTAACCATAAAAACGATATTAAAAATCAAATCGGCTTTTTCTAATCCGGCTACCATCGGGAAGGTGGCGAATACAATAGGCACAGCACCACGTAAGCCTACCCAAGAAATAAAAACCTTGCTTTTAAATTTCACCTTAAAAAAGGCTAAACTTATAAACACACTTAGTGGTCGGGCTACAAAAATTAAGAATAAAGCAATCGCTAATCCGGTTAAAATGACCGGAATAATATGGGAAGGAAAAACCAATAAGCCCAAAGTCAAGAATAGAATAATCTGCATTAACCAAGCAAAACCATCAAAAAACTGACGTAAGGAATTTTTTCTAATAAGTTTACTGTTTCCTAAAATTACAGAAGAAATATAAACGGCCAAGAAACCATTTCCGCCAATCACTTCAGTGAGGGAATAAGCAATAAAACTAAGCGCTAATCCCAACACGGGATAAAGGCCTTCGAAATCTAATTCAATTTTATTGATGAGCAGTTTGCTTAATTTTCCTAAACCATAACCTGAAGCTGCGCCAATGCTAATCTGTAGAATCAATTGAAAGATAGAGCTAGTGGCGTCAAATTCTTGCGCAACGACAATTCCGGTAAAGAGGGTGGTTAAAAAATAAGCCATCGGGTCGTTACTTCCACTTTCTAATTCCAGCATAGGTCTAATGCCATCACGAAGATTTATATTTTTAGAACGTAAAATGGAAAAAACAGCAGCTGCATCTGTTGAAGAAACAATTGCTCCCAGCAGTAAAGCTTCAGTAATAGAAAAATCCAATAAATAATAGGTAAATAATCCAACTGCTCCGGCGGTGATGAAAACACCAAGTGTAGCTAATATTCCACCTTTGTACATAATAGGTTTTACCGCATCCCAACGCGTATCAAGTCCCCCGGAAAATAAAATGACGTTTAAGGCGACAATTCCTATAAATTGAGCAACAATTGGACTGTCGAAATTAATGCCCAACAAACCTTCTGAACCGGCTAACATTCCGACCGCTAAGAAAAGAACCAAAGTCGGAACACCAAAACGGTACGAGGTTTTACCCGCCAAAATACTCACCAAGAGCAATAAGGCGCCAACTAATATAATTTGGGCTATGACCATTTATTGCTGAATAAACTGAATGGTTTTTTGGGTTACTTTCTCTAAATCTGAAGATAGGCTTTCTTGATCCCAAGGATGTTTGGTTTCAAACACGTGATCGCTTCCTTCAAGGAGAAAAAGTTCACTTTTTTTACTCCATTGATGAAGTTTTTCAGCTTCAAAAACATTTACCGTCGGGTCGTCTTTCGCGTGAATAATTAAATGAGGCTTTCTTAAATTACTAACTGCTCTTTGGATATTAAAACGCTCTTTGTTGGCGATAAAATCATCATAAAATTGAATATGATGTGGCATCTGTTGTTGTGTGCGTCCGTTTTTTACAAAGTAGAATTCATTCTCTTTCCATTTTTGTAAATCTTCTCCCTGCGGAAATCGGCTTTCAAAATCGGAAACACTGTTCCATGTAATTACCTTTTTAACTTTGTTTTCTTCTTCAGCTTTGAGGGTGACAATTCCACCGCCACGGCTATGACCAATTAAATTTACATGTTGAACATCGGCATTCGCGTGAAATTGTTTGGTGGTGGTAATCCAATAAATAACTGACTGTAAATCGTCTAATTGTTTAGTGTAATTGTCTTCTGCAAAAGCATCTAAATCTGGAAAATCAATCGGTTCGTCTGCTGTACCGCCATTGTGTGAAAAATTGAACTTTATGAAGAAAAAACCTGCTTCAGCAAACTTTTCTGCCACCAAATCCCAAGCGCCCCAATCTTTAAATCCTTTATAACCATGGCAAAAAATAACAATGGGTTTGGGTTTTTGGGTAGGTTGAAAATAAACATCGGTGACGATGGGTTTGTTGTGCTTTCCTTCTAATAAAAAATTTTTCTCTCTAATCATAGCTAAACTTCTTTCTCTTCAAATGGAATTTCTGGGTTGAAAATTTCTAAAATTAAGCTTTTCAATTCGGTTTCAAATTGGTTTAACGTGTCTTTATCAATTGCACTATTTTTTAAGTGATTGAACGGCATAAAACCAGATTTTAGGTTTTTAAATGAAATGATTCCCGCCTCAGCATTTTCAAACTTGTTTTCTTCAAAAATCATTCGGGCATAGCAAAGTACTTGAAAAGCCTTGGAATATTTATAATCGCCAGTGAGTTCTTCCCATTCATCTAATTTTAAATCACGGGATTCTACCTTTCCGGTTTTATAATCTACAATGCGAAGCTGGTTGTTGAGGTAATCTACCCGATCTACTTTTCCGCCAATTTTTACGGGAAGATCTAATTCAGGGATAGGGATTTCACAGGTGAGTTTATTTTCAACTTCTTTGATAATGAGTTCATTTTTTTCAACTTCTTTTAATTCACTTTCTAGAAAATTAAAAATATAGCGCTTGGCTATTTCAAAAATAATGAGGTTTTTTCCTTTGTTAATCGGCGCTTGTTTGTAGGTTTTTTCGAACTCAAATTTTACTTGATCTTCAATTCGGGTTTTCATTTGTAGCAAATCTTCTTTTGTAACTTGCTTGCTTTCAAAAGGTTTATAGAAATGTTCCAGCGCATCATGCACGACAGTTCCCAATGTATTTGCGGCCACGGTTTCTTCCACTTCTTCTATATCCCGAATACCCAATACATAATTTTTATAAAAATCTAACGGGTTTCTAATGTAAGTGGTTAAAGCTGAGGGTGAAAATCCGTGTTCCGCAAGGCTTTTTAGTTTTTCTAGAACTTCCGGAGATTTTTCAATCTTTTTTAATTGTTCTTTTTTAGCAGGAACGTAGGGATTAAAGAATTTGAATTCAGGTAGGTTCTGTTCAGGACTTTCAATTTCCAATTGAGTAATAAACCTACTTTTTTCACCACTATTAAGTCCGCTAGGTTCCGTGTTGTATAAAATATGAATGTTTTTGGCTCGTTGCAATAAATGGTAAAAGTGATAGGTGTAAATAGCATCTTTCTCTTTGTAAGTAGGCAAACCATATTCCTTTTTCAAATCGAATGGAATAAAGGAATTGGTGCTTTTTCCTGCGGGAAGCACGCCTTCATTTACTGAAGTGATAATCACCGTTTCAAAGTCTAACACCCGGCTTTCCAACATTCCCATAATTTGAAGTCCGTCAAAAGGAGAACCGCTAAAATCGAGTTGCTCCGTAGCTAAAGAATCCCTATAAACACGTTGAAGCGCTTTAATGGTTTTAATAGGATGGTTTTCTTCTAACAGGTTTTGAAGTTTGGTAAACAACTGATGGAAATGAAATAAATATTCAGTCTCCAATGGCTTTTCGGAAGCTTTTTCTGGTCTTAATTGTTGAATGAAATTTAGAAAGGCTTGTAATAATTCTTTTGGAGATTCATATTTAGTAATAATCGGATTCAGGATTTTTTCAACTGAAGCATCTAAACTGAAAAGCTGTTCTTTGGAAAGATATACCCAGTTTTCTTGATGAATTTTCTCTTGAATAGTTTTAGAGACAGTTCCCAATTTATTTAAAACTGCCGGATGATTTAAAATTTCAACAATGGGTTTGTAGTAATAGTTTCTTTCCTGTTGAAGTTGAAGCTCGAAAATCACTTCAAATAAAGCTGCCAGGGGAGTTTCTTTTAAAGGCAATCCCATGGTGATATTTGCCTTTTCAATATTTTCAGGAAGCGAATTGAGTAACGGAATTAACAAACCTTCATCATTTAAAACTACAGCGGTTTTATTCAGTTGCTCTTTGGTGAGCTTGCTTAAAATTTTAGCAGTTTGTTTGGCTTGCCCGATATTTTTTGGTATTCCTATAGCTTCAATATTTTTCTTTTCGTTGTAGTGATTCGGTAAATATTGAAAAGTATTTTTTTCTTGATAGTAATTCCAGGTTTTAGCATATTCCCTTATAAATAGGGAGGTTTCGTGAAATTGATCTTCGTATAAAGATTTGTCAATATCCCAAAAGATTTCACCTCTATCTTTACTTAAAATGGTCTGAAAAAGTTTTTGTTCAGCATTATTCAACGCATTAAAGCCAAGTAAAGCATAGCGTTTATTGTTTGATTTTAGATAGTTTTCAATTTGTTCTGAAGCTACGCGGTACATCAAACCTTGATAGGCTTCCTTATTTTCCAATAATATTTTTTGATAGAGCTGATAGAATTCAGGAAGACGATTCCAAAAGCGTAAGTAATTAGTGACTAATTCGGTTTGAGGGTCTGCCACCGACCAGTGATTGATATCTTGAATTCTTGAGAGGTAAGCAAAGAAATGCTTAGCGTCGATAAGATAACGATCAATCTCATTGAAATCGTAAATTAGTGTTTGTGCCCAGCCATAAAAAGTTTCGAAGTCTTCTTGTTCTTCTTTTGGTGTTAAGCTCAGGTAGGTTTGATAAAACTTAAATAAACTTTGTGTATTGTCTATGGGTTGAAGTTGAGCCACCTGCTCAATAAATTCTTCTGTGCTCAATACTTCCGGAGCAAAAAGAGAAGTGGTCGTTTTACTTTTAATAGCTTCTTTTAAAAAACTTCCGGCTCTTTTGCTTGGTAAAATAAAAACAGTATCACTTAAATTGAAATTTTTCTTTTCAAATAAGCTTTCCAGTACTTCTTCAATAAAACTCTTCATAATCTAAAAATAAAAAAACGCCTCAGATTTCTGAGGCGTTTTTACTATTTATAAGAATTTATTTTCTTATTTATCTTCTCTGTTTTTCTCTAAAGAAACTTCTACACGTCTGTTTTGTTGTCTTCCTGCAGCAGTTTTGTTTGTTGCGATAGGACGACTTTCTCCATAACCTTCAGAAGTAATTCTACTAGCATCGATACCATCTTCTTCTACTAAGTAGTTTCTTACAGAAGCAGCTCTCTCTTTAGAAAGTTTTAAGTTGAATGAATCACTACCTTGACTATCTGTGTGTCCTTCGATATGGAAAACAGTTTGTGGGTATTCATTCATAATTTCTGAAATAGAATCTAAAGCATCATAAGATTCTTTACGGATTGAAGATTTACCTAAGTCGAATAAAATAGTTTTAGAATACTCATTTAGTTCGTTGATAACTTCAACAGTAACTTCAGGACATCCGTTATTAGCAGTAGTTCCTGCAACGTCTGGACACTGATCATCTTTATCTAATACACCATCACCGTCACTGTCTGGCCAAGGACATCCGTTGTTAGCTGAAGGGCCAGCTTCGTTTGGACAATCATCAGCACTATCTTTGATTCCGTCACCGTCAGCATCTGGACATCCGTTAAGAGCCATTTCACCAGCTACATTAGGACATTCATCTTCTGGATCAGCAATTCCATCACCATCAGAGTCAGGACATCCGTTAAATTCAGCAGGACCAGCTTGATCTGGACAAGCATCATCTTTATCTGGGATGCCATCACCATCAGAGTCAGGACATCCGTTGAATTCTTCTAAACCAGCAACTTCTGGACATTCGTCTTCATCATCATATACTCCGTCTCCGTCTGTGTCAGTTCCACCGAAAGCAATTTTAAATCCAGCTACGTGTTGAAAATGACGGAAGCCCCCTTCGCTTTCATCATCCATTGTATGCTTATAAGTAGTTTGAATATTGAAAGCAATGTTATCTGTAAACCAAAAATTAAATCCTAATGTTCCGTTTACGGTAAAATTACCTTCTTCATCTAACCAAGTATAACCAGGTCCAACACCTAAATATGGATCAAACCAACCATCTTCTTTAATGAGGTTTCTAAAACCATATAATCCGGTAAGATCTACACTATAGTAAGTTAAATCATTTACAGATCTATCACCTATTTTGTCTATTCTATTAATTGAACCTGCAAGTTCTCCAGAAAAACCAGCTCCGATATAGCGAGCCACTGATATACGAGATACGGAAGGTAAAATATTATAATGTTCTGTATCAAAAAACCCTGTGAAAGGACTGTCTTCATTGGCAGGATAAGCATCAACTGCGTTTATCCCAACTCCAATAACCCATGGGTTATTTTCATCCTGGGCGTGTACCGTAGTACATCCCAAAACAAGAATTGTAACTAATAAAAATCTGCTAAGATGTTTCATATCAAAAAGTGTTTAATTTTAAATGTTAATTAAAGCAAAAGTAAATGCAAAAGGGGTATTCCCAAAAATAAATTTAATAAATTTTTCTTAACGAAATTCAATTATGGCATAGATTTTATTAAACAACGTCTAATTCTTTGCCAATTTTTGTAAATGCTTTAATAGCTTTGTCTAAATGCTCTTTGTCGTGAGCAGCAGAGAGTTGCACTCTAATTCTTGCCTTTTCTTTAGGGACTACGGGATAGAAAAAACCAATTACATAAATGCCCTCTTCTAAAAGTTTATCTGCCATTTTTTGGGATAATTTTGCATCATATAACATTACCGGGACTATGGCGGAATCTCCATCAATGATATCGAACCCGGCTTCTTTCATCGCTTTTTTAAAGTAATTGGTGTTCCATTCCAGCTTATCGCGAAGAGAAGTATCGTTCTCCAACATATCAAAAACTTTAATGGAAGCTCCTACAATTGCTGGAGCAAGGGAGTTGGAAAATAAATAAGGTCTTGAGCGCTGTCTTAAAATTTCAATAATTTCTTTTTTGGCAGTGGTGTAACCTCCCATCGCTCCTCCTAAGGCTTTTCCTAAGGTACCGGTAATAATGTCTATTCTGTCCATTACCTTTTTTACTTCAGGAGTTCCTTTTCCGGTTTCTCCAATAAAGCCGGTCGCATGGCATTCGTCAATCATTACCAAAGCATCGTATTTTTCTGCTAGATCACAGATTCTATCTAATGGAGCTAATAAGCCATCCATAGAGAAAACACCATCGGTGACAATGAGTTTATGGCGTGCACCATTTTCGTTTGCTGATTTTAGTTGTTCTTCTAAATCCTCCATATTTCCGTTTTCGTAACGATAACGGGCTGCTTTACATAAACGAACACCATCAATAATAGAAGCATGATTTAAAGAATCTGAGATAATGGCGTCTTCTTTGGCTAATAATGGTTCAAAAATACCTCCATTAGCGTCAAAACAAGCCGCATAAAGAATCGTATCTTCCTTTCCGTAGAAAGAAGCAATCCTCTCTTCTAATTCTTTATGAATATCTTGCGTACCACAAATAAAACGCACACTGCTCATTCCAAATCCGTGTGAATCTAAAGTATCTTTTGCCGCTTGAATTACTTCTGGATGCGAGGAAAGTCCTAAATAATTGTTTGCACAGAAATTAATCACTTCCTGACCCGTGCTAATTTTAATCACTGCATCTTGTGGAGTGGTAATAATTCTTTCTTTTTTATAAAGACCATTGTCCTTAATTTCTTCTATTTCTTGCTGTAAATGCTTTTTTAAATCTGGACTATACATAATTTTTTTCTAGTTTTTTACAAAGTTAGATAATCTTAATGGTAACTGTAGGGTAGAGGTACACCAATATTTTTTTGTGAATTTGATAACCAATTTCTGAAATATAATTAGCATACTCATTCACTTGATTTTCGTGAGTTTCGAGCGAGTCACCAGTTTTATAATCTATAATTACTGCTGAATTTCCTTGAAGGCAAAGCCGGTCAATTCTTTTAAATCCATCAGGAGTGATAATTTCTTTTTCATTGAAAATTTCATACTGTTGGCTGAAAAATTCATTTAATGCTGAATGATACACAATTTCTTCCAATTTCTGCTGAAACTCTTCCTTTTCTGAAGATTGAATAAGCCCTGAATTAATCGCTTTTTGAAGAGCGGAAGAAATATCGTTTTCATACTTCACTTCCATTAATAAATTATGGATTAAATTTCCTTTATCGATGGCTTCTTGCTGTTCGGTATCCCAAAGCATTCCAGATTTGGTGACCAAACTAATATTGTGATTGGTTGGAGCAGATGAGATAAACTTCATCCGGTGTTCTTCCGTTATTTCTTCAATTTTATCATTCTTAGTTAAACTTCCAAACTCATAGATTCGTTCAGTATCTTGCCAAAGATTTTGATTTTTCAAAAACCCTTTTAACAATCCGGTAAAGTCTTTTTTTTCTTCTTCCGGTTTTTGAGGGTTTACCTCAGAAATAATATATAATTGATTTTTAGGTCTCGTAAGCGCTACGTAAAGAATGTTGAGCGCATCAAATTCATTTTCAAATAACAATTTTTGATAAAGCGCTGCCGGAATTTCCCCAAACTCTTCCAGTTTTTTGCTGGCGTTCAAATAGGCAAATGGAATTAAATTAGGCTCTTCAGTAAGCGGAACCCAAATGTCATCATTTCGTGTATCTTCTAAACTCTGGTTAGCATAAGGATAAATTACAATCGGAAATTCCAATCCTTTGGAAGTGTGAATTGTCATAATTTGTACAGCATCTTCTCCTTCCGGGGCGATAATGCTTAACGAATCTTTTTTAAGTTCCCAATGGTCTAGAAAACCGGCAATAATTCCTGTGTTTTTCTGTGTGTATTCATAGACAAAATCAAGATAGAACTGCAAATAGGCGTCGGCTTTTTCCTCTAAATGAAAAGCGCGAATAATATATTCCACCGCATCATAAAGAGGTAAACGCTGTAAAACTTCTAAGTCAAAATAAAAGTTGAATTCGTGTAAACTTTCAAAAAAATCATTGCCTTCTTTTGTTAGTCGTGAATAAATTTCATGAAAATAATTCGCTTCCGGTTGTTCCTGAAGCAAATAATCCATCATTTCAAACTTTACATTTTTATCGGCCGGATTGAGTGATAATTGAAGAATAGCACTAATAAAATTAACTTCAGCAGAATTATTAACCAATAGGGTTTCAGTAGAAATAATGGGAATATTGTGTTCATTTAAATAATTGGCGACCGCATAACCGTGTGCTTTTTTTCTCACCAAAATACAAATGTCTTTTTTGCGGTAACCTTCCTCGTTAAGGTGTTGAATGGTTTCCAGTACTTTGGCAGGATAAGCTTCATCTCGTTCCTCATTATTAATCGCTTCCACGAAACTTATATTTACATAACCACCTTTTTCGTGATGAGGGTCTTGATGAGAAGTGGCAAAAAGTTTTTTATAGCTGTCCCACTGCAATTGGTCAGCACAAAAATTGAAAAATTTATTATTGAACTGAACAATTTTTGGTTGGCTCCTAAAGTTTTTGGGCAAAGTTACCGTTTGCTTTTCCACGCTAAACGGATTGTGCTTTTCGCTAAGTTCCATAAACTGTTCAGCCTTACCACCGCGCCAACGATAAATAGATTGTTTGGCATCGCCCACCAGAAATAATTTTCCGCTTTTTTGGCTGTTGAGTTGTTGGGAACTCAAACTGTTTTCAATTAGCGGCTGTAAATTTTCCCATTGTAAGGCTGATGTATCTTGAAATTCATCAATAAAATAATCTTGGTAACGCTCGCCCAATCGTTCATAAATAAACGGAGCAGGTTGCCCTTTGATACTTTGGCTAATTTTATTGTTGAATTCAGAAATGAGCAAGAGATTTTTATCTTCTTTAATGCTTTCTACTTCTTTATAAATAAGGTTGAGCAGCGAAAGTGAAGTAAGTTTTTTTAAGATGCTGTGATAAAAAGTGATGCGTTGAATTTTCTCTTCAGAAGAAAAATAAAGCTCGGCTACTTGCGGCTGAATAGCATTCATCACCTGTTTTTTACCATCGGTTTGCTTTTGAGTGTAATGCGGAGCCGAATCTATTTCCGTTTCCCATTTTGTTTTTTTGGAATTTGATTTTAGGTAGTTTAAATCTTCTAACTTATGAAAGTGTTTGGGAATGAATTGACGGTTGTAGTCTTTATCTTCTAATCCATTTTCTTGTAAAAGCTTAAAAAATTGATGGGCATTTTCCTGAAGTTTTTCTTCGGAAGCTTTAATAGCACCTTTCAGTTCTTTTTCAAAAGCCTGAAAATCTTCCAAGTCCTTTTGCGAAAGAACTTCTAAAGGTTCCAGGTTATTTTCGTTTACCAGAAGTTTGGCAATTTCATATAAATCTTTGGCGATATCCCAACTTTTGTCATCATCGGCTTTTGCAATGGCAAAGTCAATAAGGGTTTGCGTAAGTTTTTTGTCGCTTCCTGCTTTAGAAATGAGTTTATCTACCGCTTCAGTTAAAATATCGTCGGTATTCAATTCGACTTCAAAATTTAAAGGTAAACCTAAATCTTTAGCGAAAGTCCGTAATACGCGATGTGTAAAACCATCGATGGTAGAAACATCAAAAGCAGCATAATTATGAAGAATGCTTTTAAGAATAGTAGCGGCTTTTTCTTTTATTTCTTCGGAAGAAAGCTCTGTTTCTTGTTGAACTTCATTAAAAAGCGCTTGCGATGCGCTAGGAGTTTCTTTAGCAGCAAAATCACGCAAACTTTTTACAATCCTGGATTTCATTTCTGCTACCGCTTTGTTGGTAAATGTGATAGCAAGAATATTTTTGTAATAATCGGTGCGGGAAGCTTTAAAAAGAATGGAAAGATATTTTTTTACAATGGTAAATGTTTTTCCTGAGCCTGCCGAAGCATTATAAACTTGGAAAGGAGTCGGTTTTATTTCAACGCTCAAAGTTCGGGATTTTTAAAAGTAAAAAATATAAGCAAAAATGATAAGGTATAATCTTTCTTTATCAAAAGCAAAATCTTTAAGTATTTTATAACATTTTTTTATTTTGAATAAGAATTGTAATAATTAATTTTGATAGTGAAAAATAATATTAACAGCTAAAAACAACTATTATGGCTTTTGAACAACCAAAACTAAAATATGCATTTGATGCCCTTGAACCAAATATAGATAAGGAAACCATGGAAATTCACTATGGAAAACATCATGCAGGATATACAAAGAAATTAAATGCAGCAGTTGAAGGAACTGACTTAGAAGGAAAAACCATTGAAAATATTTTAATGAACTTAGATAAGTCTAATACCGCTGTAAGAAATAACGGAGGTGGTTTTTACAACCATAACTTATTTTGGGAAGTAATGTCACCAAACGGAGGCGGAAAACCAAGTGGAGAATTAGCAAGCGCTATTGAAGATGCTTTTGGTTCTTTTGATGCTTTTAAAGAAGAATTTGCTAAAGCAGCAGCCGGACAATTTGGTTCTGGATGGGCTTGGCTTTGTGTGCACGAAGGAGGAAAAGTAGAAATTTGCTCTACACCAAACCAAGATAACCCGTTAATGCCAGGAATTGGTTGTGGCGGAACTCCAATTTTAGGTTTAGACGTTTGGGAACACGCTTATTACTTAAAATACCAAAACAAGCGTCCTGAATATATTGATGCATTTTTTAATGTGATAGATTGGGAAGAGGTTGCTTCTAAATATGCAAAAGAAAAATAAGATATTTAAAAATATCATGTAATAAAAAAGGTGGTTGAAAAACCACCTTTTTTTGCCCCAAATTTTACCATAAACTTAACCTACTTTGTTATGGAGATATAAATATATTGTATTTTCATGTATTTATGAAAATTATTGTAGTTTTTTTATCGAATTTTTAAAATAAATTCGATTAATTACAGATATGCACGTTCTTTATTGCCTTCAAAGAAATTAATAAAAGCTCTATTTACCACTCTGTTTCCTCCCGGGGTTGGGTAATCGCCGGTAAAATACCAATCTCCTAAATTTTTAGGGCAAGCCTCGTGAAGCTTATCTACTTTTTGGTAAATTACCTCAACTTCAGCTTTAACGGTTTCATCTGCCAATAATTCTCCAATTTTATTGGAAACTTGTTCGTAAGTAAAAGGTTCGTAAATCTCTTTGACAAAGTTTTGTACTTCGCTATCCTCTAAATCGACTTGTTCTTTACACTTTTCGTAAACTTTTTCTATTAAATCGTATTGATTGGTTTCTTTTAAAAGTGCTAATGCCGCTTTAAAGGCAACAAAATCTTCTAATCTTGCCATATCAATTCCGTAGCAATCCGGATAACGAATTTGCGGTGCCGAAGAAACCACTATGATTTTCTTTGGACCTAATCGGTCCATCATTTTAATAATACTTTTCTTTAAGGTAGTTCCACGCACAATACTATCATCTATAATTACCAAATTATCTTCTGGTTTAACCACGCCATAAGTAACATCATAAACGTGAGCTACCAAGTCGTCACGGCTACTGTCTTCGGTGATGAAAGTTCTGAGTTTTGCGTCTTTAATCGCAATTTTTTCAGTACGGAGACGATACGATAAAATTTCTTTTAAACGAGCATCGGTAAGCGTCTCTTTTTCTTCAAGAATCGCTTCATTTTTTTGGCGGTTCAATTCATCTTGAGCAGCTTCTACCATTCCGTAGAAAGAGGTTTCAGCGGTGTTTGGGATGAATGAAAATACTGAATTAATTGTATCGTAATCTATCGCTTTTAAAACTTCAGGCATAATAAAACGGCCTAAGTTTTTTCGCTCTTGGTAAATTTCAGCATCACTTCCCCTAGAGAAATAAATTCGTTCAAAAGAACAAGCTTTGCGCTCTAAAGGTTCAATAATTTTTTTAACGGAAGTTTTTCCGCTTTTCTTGGTGATTAACGCGTGACCCGGTTCTAATTCTTTTACATCTTTAAAATCTACATTAAATGCAGTTTGAATTACGGGTCTTTCTGAAGCAACCACTACAGCTTCATCATCCATGTAATAATAAACCGGTCTAATTCCGGCAGGATCTCTTAATACAAAAGAATCTCCATGTCCCATTAAACCAGCCATGGCATAACCGCCATCCCAATCCTTGGAAGACTTACGTAAAATTTTAGCAACGTTTAACCTATTGGCAATATGAGGCGAAGCTTCTTTTTTAGTGAATCCTTCCTTTTTTAATTTTTTATAAATTTTTTGTACTTCAGAATCTAAAAAGTGACCGATTTTTTCCATTACTGTAACGGTATCGGCTTTTTCTTTTGGGTGCTGACCTAATTCAACTAAGTTATTGAATAGTTTAAAAACATTCGTCATGTTGAAGTTTCCGGCGACAATAAGGTTACGATGCATCCAGTTGTTTTGGCGTAAAAATGGATGTACGCTCTCAATGCTGTTTTTGCCAAATGTACCGTAGCGCACGTGACCTAAAAATAATTCACCTATATAAGGAATATTCTTTTTTTGTGCGGCGACATCTTCGGCATATTCAGGATGGTTTTGCAGCTCCTCGTTAATTCTGTCATTGATTTGTGCAAAAATATCCTGAATAGGTTGCGTTTGATTAGACCTTACGCGGCTAATATATCTTTCACCGGGAGAAGTGTCTAATTTAATGCTTGCCAAACCGGCGCCGTCCTGACCTCGATTGTGCTGCTTCTCCATCATTAAGTACATCTTGTTTAACCCGTAAAAAGATGAACCGTACTTTTCTTTGTAGTATTCTAAAGGTTTTAATAACCTAACAAGTGCAATACCGCACTCGTGTTTAATAGCATCACTCATGAACTATGCAGAGATTTTAGGGTTGTTGTGTTGTTGATATTTAGGTTAATCTAAGTTGATTTTAAACTGGGTTAAGGATTTAAATGTTTTTAAGCGTTCTTCTATTTCTTCGTCGTTTAAATTTAGCATCCTTTCAGTTCCAAATTTTTCCACACAAAATGATGCCAAATTAGAACCGTAAATAATGGCGTTTTTCATGTTTTTAAATGAAGTGTCATCCGTTTTAGCTAAATAACCTACAAAACCACCGGCAAAAGTGTCTCCTGCTCCGGTTGGGTCAAAAACTTCTTCCAATGGAAGGGCGGGAGCGAAGAACATTTCATTTTTATGAAACAACAAAGCACCGTGTTCCCCTTTCTTAATTACTACATACCTAGGTCCCATTTTTTCAATCTCGCGGGCAGCTTTCACTAAAGAATATTCTCCGGAAAGTTGTCTGGCTTCTTCATCGTTAATGGTGATTACATCAACTTTGGTGATGACCTTTTTTAAATCTTCCAACGCATTGTCCATCCAAAAGTTCATGGTGTCTAGTACAATAAGCTCGGGATTTTCCATTTGTTCAATCACACTCATTTGTACTAACGGATGCAGATTCCCCAACATCACGATTTTAGCGTCTGTATAAGAAGAAGGAACCACCGGTTGAAAATCTGCCAATACATTTAATTGGGTATCTAAGGTGTCGCGGGAATTCATATCGTTATGATAACGGCCGCTCCAAAAGAAGGTTTTACCGTCTTCTACCGTTTTTAACCCTTCAATATTAATTTCTTTTTCTTTGAAAATATTAATGTATTCTTCAGGGAAATCACCACCAATCACCGAAACAATTGCGGTATCTACCCCAAACTTTTTAGCGGCTAAGCCAATATAAGTTCCGGCGCCACCTAAGATTTTATCGGTTTTGCCAAAAGGAGTTTCAATTTTATCGAAGGCTACGGTACCTACAGCTACTAATTTATTCATTTTACTTGCTTAGAATTTGTTGCAAATATAAGGTGTTTATAAAAACTGAATAGGAAGCTAGCGAGGATTAATACTTTAATCTTCAAAAAAATGATTTTCTTATAAATCAAATTTTTTAAAAAGAATTGTATTTGGTGTTTTAGCGATAAGAATAAAAATAATATTTATCACTGATTTTTATCAGCTTTTCAAGATTGAATTAGAAATATTTTTGAGTAATAATAAAATTTAAAAATTATGAGAAGATTTGTTTTTACAACTTTTGCCGCATTATTGCTTAGCTTTTCATTTCAAGCTCAAGAAAGTGAAAATGTTCAAGATAATCCTTGGCAGTTTAGGTTGAGAGGAGTAGTTGTTTCACCAGATGAAGAAGCTTCGATAGAGGCGATAGGTGGTGATGCAGATATTTCTACTTCGGTAATTCCTGAACTTGACATTACTTATTTTTTTACTGAAAATTGGTCGCTGGAACTTATTCTTGGTACTACTAAGCACGATGTAGAAGCAATTAATACCGCTGCAGGAAATATTGATTTAGGAAGTGTTTGGCTGTTGCCACCCACCCTCACTTTTCAATATCACTACACATCTTTAGGCGATTTTAAACCCTACGTTGGAGCAGGTTTAAATTATACCATTTTTTATAGTGTAGATGAAGGGCCGGTGGCAGATGACTTAGACTATGACAACAGTTTTGGCTTTGCCGGACAATTAGGTATAGATTATATGATTAGTGATAAATGGTTTATAAACCTTGATGTTAAAAAATTATTCCTGCAAACTGATGTTACCGTAAATGCAACTTCAGCATTAGGTGCAACATTAGGAGCAGATGTAGATATTAACCCTTGGCTTTTTGGATTAGGTTTTGGAGTTAAGCTGTGATATTTTTTGCTTTATTTAGAAAGCCAGAAACTGCCCGACGTGATGTTGAAAAATAATAATCCTCAAAATTTTCAATATTATTTAGGGCAGTTTTTTTCAGTAATTATTTCCTTCCAAAATCAGCAGGAATTTCTCCCCATTCCTTCGTGTTCCATTTTATAATAGGATTAGAATAGCTGTTGTTGTGTAACCAGATTTCTGCTCGTTTAATGAGTTGAAATAACTCCGCGTTTTTAGAATTAGGCTGAAGCTTCGTGTTACACTTTTTCTTTCTCACCCAGCCCATAGCAATTTTTGAATCTGTATAAATAGGGATAGAACTATTTTTTTTCTGAAGAAAAGCCAACGCATGCACAATAGCTAAAAATTCACCTATATTATTTGTTCCCTGCGGAAAAGGGCCCTGCTTAAACAATTCTTTATTGGTTTTGGTGTAAACGCCCCGATATTCCATTTTTCCGGGATTTCCGCTAGAAGCGGCATCGACATTTAGAGAATCAAAATTAACTTCTTGAGCTCTTTTTTCTAATTGATGTAAAGGAACCGCATTTTGATGGTTCTCTTTATATTCAAAATAAGAAACATCAAAGGCTCTTTTTGCTTCCTCTAGACTTTTAAACGATTTGTATTGTGCTCCCTTATATCCGGCAACTGCTTTTTTGCATTCTTCCCAAGAATTGAAAATTCCGGTTTTGTTTCCTTTCCAAACTACGTAAAACTTTTTTTTTGCCATTAAGATTCTTTAAAAAGGATTTCGTCAATTACTTTAGGAAAGTGCTTTTTTTCCAATTGCTTAATTTTTTCCCGTAAAGTCTTTACAGAGTCATTTGGTTCTACCTTGACTTTAAATTGTGCAATGGTTTTTCCTTCATCATATTTTTCATTTACAAAATGTATGGTGATCCCAGATTCTTTTTCCTCGTTCTCTAAAACTGCTTCGTGTACATAATTGCCATACATCCCTTTTCCGCCGTATTTAGGAAGAAGCGCTGGATGAATATTTATTATTTTTCTTTCAAATTCATTTAATATATTTTGAGGCATCATCCATAAAAAACCAGCCAAAACAATTAAATCTGGCTGGGTGTCTATTAATAAATGAAGCACTTCATTAGAGTTGTAAAGGGCAGTTCTATCAAAATAAAGAGAGCTAATTTCATGTTCGTGTGCCATTTTTAACACATTTGCCCTAATATTATTGGACATGACATGGGCAATTTTAACATCATCTCTATCGTTAAAATAAGAGATAATGTTCTTAGCGTTAGAACCTTGTCCCGAAGCAAAAATCACAATTTTTTTAGCAGAATTTGAAGAATCCATAGCAGGAATTATGTAAATTTTAGAAATAATTAAAATATAAAAATAGTTACTTCCTTTAAATTTGTATAAATTAGGAGCACATTTTTTAAACTAAAACTTGTTTTAAACTAAAGTTTTTTATTTTTGCCACTTATTTAAATTTTAAAAAAATAAAATTATGTCAGACATTGCATCAAGAGTAAAAGCAATAATCGTTGATAAATTAGGAGTTGACGAGAACGAAGTTGTTAACGACGCAAGCTTCACTAACGATTTAGGAGCGGATTCTTTAGATACCGTAGAGTTAATCATGGAATTCGAAAAAGAGTTTGATATTCAAATTCCAGACGACCAAGCAGAAAATATTGCAACTGTTGGTCAAGCTATTTCTTACATCGAAGACGCAAAAAAATAAGAAAACCCACCTATGGAGTTAAAGCGAGTAGTAGTTACAGGTTTAGGAGCCTTAACACCAATTGGTAACAATATTGAAGAATATTGGCACGGATTGGTCAATGGAAAAAGCGGAAGCGCTCCTATTACCTATTTTGATACAGAAAAATTTAAAACCAAGTTCGCTTGCGAGATCAAAGACTTCAACTTCAACGAATATTTTGATCGTAAAGAAATCCGAAGGTTAGACAAATTTGCCCAATATGCGATAGTAGCTTCAGATGAAGCGATTGCAGATTCCGGTATTGATCTGGAAAATGTAGATAAATATCGAGTAGGGGTAATTTGGGGAGCCGGGATTGGCGGTCTGGAAACTTTTCAAGAAGAAGTAAAAAATTTCGCAAATGGGGACGGTTCACCTCGTTTTAACCCATTTTTTATTCCTAAAATGATAGCAGATATTGCCCCGGGTAATATTTCTATCAAACATGGCTTTATGGGTCCCAACTACACAACTGTTTCAGCTTGTGCTTCTTCTGCTAATGCTATTATCGATGCACTCAACTATATAAGAATGGGATATAGTGATGTGATTGTAACGGGTGGTAGTGAGGCAGCCGTAACTCAAGCAGGAATGGGTGGTTTTAATGCCATGCATGCGCTTTCTACTAGAAATGACGATATGGAAAAAGCTTCCCGACCCTTCGATGCCAATCGTGATGGCTTTGTATTGGGAGAGGGAGCAGGATCGTTAATTTTAGAAGAGTACGAACATGCAAAAGCACGTGGAGCTAAAATTTATGGTGAAGTATTGGGAGGAGGTCTTTCTTCAGATGCTTATCATATGACGGCTCCTCATCCCGATGGAACCGGAGTAGTTGCTGTAATGGAAAATTGTTTACGTAATGCAGGATTAAATCCTGAAGACGTAGATGCCATTAATACGCACGGTACTTCAACACCATTAGGGGATGTGGCGGAACTTAAAGCTATAGGAAAAGTATTTGGGGATCACGCACCATCTATAAATATTAATTCTACTAAATCTATGACAGGTCACTTACTGGGTGCTGCCGGAGCTATTGAGGCGATTGCTTCAATTTTGGCAATGAAACACAGTTTGATACCTCCAACGATTAATCACGAAACAGTAGATGAAAATATCGATCCGAAATTGAATTTAACTTTAAATAAGGCTCAAGAAAGAGAAGTTAATGTGGCCATGAGCAATACCTTTGGTTTTGGTGGTCACAATGCTTGTGTTTTATTTAAAAAAATAAACGAATAAGCGTTTAATGAACGTTATTCGAAACATATTGAGTTCCCGTTCTGGTAAGGACGGGAATTTTTTTGATGCCATACAAAATATTATTGGATTTAAGCCCAAGAGTATTACCAACTACAAAAAAGCATTTATTCATCGTTCACTCAATAAAAAAGATTCTTTAGGGAACGATTTGAATTACGAACGCTTAGAATTTTTGGGTGATGCGATGCTAAGTGCCATCATTGCGGCCTATCTTTTTAATGAAGTCCCCGAAGGAGACGAAGGTTACCTTACCAAAATGAGGTCTAAAGTGGTAAGCAGGAAACATTTAAATGAATTGGGCAGGGATTTAAACCTTATCAAATTCATAGAAACCAACATCCCAAAAGACCATTTTGGCCAAAACATTCACGGAAATTTATTTGAGGCTTTAGTAGGAGCCATTTATTTAGATAGAGGCTATAAATACTGCGAAAAATTTATTTATCAGCGAGTCATTCATCCTTATGTAGATATAGAGCAACTGGAAGGCAAAGTAATCAGTTATAAAAGCCTTTTAATAGAGTGGTGTCAAAAACAAAAACATAAATTCAATTATGAAGTTTATGAAGATACCGGAAAAGATGAAGTAAAGCATTTTGCCGTAAAGCTTTGGATAGATAGCAAAGTAGTCGCAAAAGCGAGGGCAACTTCAAAAAAGAAAGCAGAAGAAAAAGCGTCTAAAAGAGCTTATTATGCTTTTCAAAATAAAATCAGTACAAAACAATAGGGTATTCACTTTAAATTTGAAGATTATTTAACTTTGTGCCCGTGCAAAACTTGCTATCTTGTTATAATTTTATAAATTGAATAATATGGCAATAAACAAGTTGTTGTTGGACGATTTAGTTGAAGAAGAATTTTCGCTTATAGCCATTCATTGTTCAGCAGAAGTTTATAGAATTGTTTACAACCTAAACAAAATTCTTGGGATAAGCTTAAAGCGTGAACCAACAGATGTAGATTACAGCTATCCAGAAGGATTAGCATTTTATGAGCTCTACAATTATTATAGTGAAGTAGAAGGTTGCGATTATTATGTAGTGGCTAACAAGTTTAAAATAAAGACCAACCATTTACAGAGTCAAGGTTTTTTATTTGAAGATGAAACAAAAAAAACGGTCAACCTACTTCCCGATTTTAAAAATGTAGATTGCTTTTTAAAAATTGAAGATAATACCGGAGTGGTGAACATAAAAAAACTACTACTGGAAATAAATAAAATAAATCAGATTGTGACAGCTTACGAAGTAGAGCTTAATCAACTAAAAACTATAGAAAACCTAATATTTAGCTAATGCATAAATCTAAGAATACAAAAATTGTAGCAACGTTAGGCCCAGCAACAAGTTCTAAAAAGACTTTGAAAGCGATGCTGGAAAACGGAGTAAACATATTTAGAATTAACTTTTCCCACGCCAATTATGAAGATGTAGAAGAACGCATAAAAATGATTAGGGAATTAAACGAAAAATACGGTTTCAACGCCGGTATTTTAGGAGACTTACAAGGCCCTAAACTTCGTGTAGGTGTGATGAAAGAAGAAGTCGTGGTCAATAAAGGCGATATTATCACTTTTGCTACCGGAAAAGAATTTCAAGGAACTGCTGAGCGCGTTTATATGAATTACGATAGCTTTCCTAAAGATGTGAAAGCTAAAGAAAGAATCTTATTAGATGATGGTAAACTTATCTTTGAAGTAGTAAAAACCAACGGAAAAGACGAAGTAGAAGCCAAAGTAATTCAAGGCGGGCCCTTACGTTCAAGAAAAGGAGTAAACCTGCCCAACACCAATATTTCTTTACCGGCCTTAACAGAAAAAGACGTAAAAGACGCCGAATTTGCCGTAAAGAAACAAGTAGATTGGATGGCGCTCTCTTTTGTTCGTCATGCCCAGGATATTAAAAAACTTCAAGATTTAATCAATAAGCACGGAGACCATAAAATTCCTATCGTAGCGAAAATTGAAAAACCCGAAGGTGTAAAAAATATAGATGAAATCGTTCAAGCTTGTGACGGTTTAATGGTTGCTCGTGGAGATTTAGGGGTAGAAATTCCGGCAAATGAAGTTCCATTAATTCAAAAAGAATTAGTGCTGAAAGCCAAAAAAGCAAGAATCCCGGTAATTATCGCTACCCAAATGATGGAAACGATGATTAGCAGTCTTACGCCAACCCGAGCAGAAGTAAACGATGTGGCCAACTCCGTAATGGATGGTGCCGATGCTGTGATGTTAAGTGGAGAAACCTCGGTAGGTAAATATCCGGTAGATGTAATTAAGAAAATGACGCAGATTATCCAGAGCGTTGAACATTCAAAATTAATTACCGTACCGCATGACCCACCACACGTAAAAACTAAAAGGTACATTACTAAATCAGTATGTTATCATGCCGCTTTAATGGCTAACGAAATTGATGCAAAAGCCATTTGTACCTTGACCAATAGTGGTTACACGGCTTTCCAAATTTCAGCTTGGCGTCCAGATGCCCATATTTTGGCATTCACTTCCAACAAGCGAATTTTAACGCAATTAAGCTTACTTTGGGGAGTAAATGCTTTCTACTACGATAAGTTTGTAAGTACCGACGATACCGTAGAAGATGTTAACCAAATAGCTAAAGAACAAAAAGTAGTCAAAAAAGGAGATTACGTAGTGAATTTAGCAGCCATGCCTATCGGAAACAAAGGAATGGTAAACACCTTACGTATTTCAGAAATTGAATAATCTACTATTTTAAATAATAATTTGGGCGTTGCGGGTTGATTTAGGGCAACCCGCCGTGCTTTCAGGACTCGCTTTTTTAAATTCTTGCACTTGCAGAAATTTAAAAAGAGCTCAAACAAATCCTTCAATCACTAACGTATTCACGAACTCAATAATAATTTAGAAGATGTTAGTAATGAGTACCGTATTTTTTTAATGTAATAAGAATTAACCAAGTCTAAAAATTCAGATAAAAACCGATCTAAAATCGTTTAAAATTTTAAATAAATATTCTTATTTTTCTTTTTTATAAGTGATTGAATTTTTAAAGATCTCTTAGAGATAAACCTTTCTTTCACGTTTAGCTTATCTAAATAAATTTACATACTGTTTAAAAACATATACTTTGCCACGTTTACTACCTGTTACTTCTTCCAGAATATCGAGCTGTTCTAAATCATCTAGTAAATTGTAGGCTGTTCGTTTAGATACATTTGTAATCTCTTCTATCTTTTTTACGTCTATTACTGGTTTTACTAATAGGTGTTGAAGTATTTTCTGAGCATTATTTGCCCGTGAACCCAATGTTTGGATATTCAATTCTGAATTTTGTTTTAGTTTTAAAATTTCATCAAAAGTAGCAACACCTTTTTTTGCAGTTTCAATAATCCCGACTAAAAAAAACTTAAGCCATTGTTTAATATCATTTTTCGTCCTTGCTCGCATTAAATTTTCGTAATAGAGATTTTTGTTGCGCTCAAAAAAGTCTGATAAATATAAGATAGGCTGTTTAAGGATATCTTTATTTACTAAATATAAAGTAATTAAAAGCCTTCCTACCCTTCCATTTCCATCTAAAAAAGGATGAATAGTTTCAAATTGATAATGAATAATACCAATTTTCAATAAATCTGGAAAAAAGAATTCTTGATTATGTGTAAACTTTTCTAGGTCGCTCATCAAATCCCCTATACTTGTATGAACTGGTGGAATAAAAGTAGCATCATTAATAGAAGCGCCTCCTATCCAGTTTTGACTTTTTCTGAAATTACCGGGTTGTTTATGTTCTCCCCTTACCCCTTGTAAAAGAATTTTATGAGTTTCTTTAATTAATCGACTTGAAAAAGGAATTTCTTTCAGCATTTCTATGGCTCTACTCATTGCTGAAATATAATTTTGAACTTCTTCCCAGTCATCTTTCTTCTCATTACTCAAATCTTCTTTATCTAATAAGGCTTCTTCCATATTGGTTTGTGTTCCTTCAATTTTACTACTTTGTGTAGCTTCTTTAAGAACGTGCATGCTAATAAACAAATCTATGTCTGGAATATGTTCACTGTACATGTCTAGCCTTCCTAATTGTCTATCAGCTTTAGATAATAGGCTGAGTAATTCCATATCTTCCAGTTTCCATTCTTTATTGATTAAATTAGGTTGAAAACTTTTGTAATGTCCTTGATTTACGTACAGACCAGATTTAAAATTTTGCATTAGAACTTTATTTTTGCATTAGAAAAAGCCTTATTGCAAAATATGAGTTTTATTTGCAATAGCTATCTGCTTATTGCAAAATAATTAAAAATTTTGCAATAGTGGTTGTGGTATTGCAAAAGTGGTAGACAAATCCTCCAAGAAAACCTAAAACTCAAATCTAAGCTGTACATAAACCTCCTCCTTTTCTTCCGGTTTTTCCTTTTTATCAGTGTTGAGGTTGGAAAGAGAAATGCCCAATAACCTTACTGAATCTTTCATTCGTTCTTGGTATAAAAGCTCCTTAGCGACCTCTAAAATCAACTCTTTGGAAGAAATAAAATAAGAGATGGTTTTACTTCGGGTTTGTAAGGTGAAATCGCTATATTTTATTTTGAGTGTTACGGTTTTTCCAGCAACCTTACTTTTTGCCAATCGGCGTTCAATCTCCTCTGCGATATGTTCCAAGCGTTCCAACATATAAATTTCAGAAGTAATATTTTCAGAAAAAGTACGTTCCGCTCCTAATGATTTCCTAATGCGGTTAGGTTTTACTTCACTTAAATGAATACCTCGAACCACTTTGTAATAATATGGTCCACTTTTTCCAAATTTCTCCGTTAAAAATTCTTCAGATTTGGTCTTTAAATCTTTTCCGGTGAAAATCCCAAGCTGATACATTTTTTCAGCAGTAACTTTTCCTACACCATGAAATTTTCTGATTTCCAATTGCTCCAGAAACTCTTCCACCTCTTCAGGATTTACCGTTTTCTGTCCGTTAGGTTTGTTGTAATCGCTGGCAACTTTCGCAATAAATTTATTGATAGAAATTCCTGCCGAAGCATTTAATCCCGTTTTTTCTTTAATCTTCGCCCTAATTTCTTTTGCAATTAAAGTCGCACTGGGATTTCCCTTTTTGTTTTCAGTAACATCTAAATAAGCTTCATCTAGTGACAGCGGCTCCACCAAATCTGTATATTCAAAAAATATATTTCTGATGCGTTGTGAAATTTCCCGATAGCGGTCAAAATTAGATTTTACAAAAATAAGATGCGGACAAAGCTTTTTTGCCATCGAACCGCTCATCGCACTTTTCACTCCAAATTTTCGAGCTTCATAACTGGCAGCACTTACCACACCACGCTTAGAACCGCCACCAACCGCAATGGTCTTTCCACGCAATTCAGGATTGTCCAATTGCTCTACAGAAGCGTAAAACGCGTCCATATCAATATGTATAATTTTGCGCTGTTTATTCACAATGCAAAGTTAATCAAACTTAAATTTTGCAGCTTATTTTATAACTTACCCTTATGAAAACAAAAACTGCAATTATTCTTGGTGCGACCGGATTAACCGGAAATTTATTGCTTCAGCAATTGCTAAACGATGAAGCTTTCAACAAAATCATTCTTTTTTCTAGAAGAAGTGCTAACCTTCAACATCCTAAAATTGAAGAACATTTAATTGATTTATTTCAGCTTGAAAAATACGAAGAGCAGTTTCACGCAGATGTGGTGTTTTGCTGTGTGGGAACTACTCAAAAGAAAAGCCCGGATAATGAAACTTACAGAAAAGTAGATTTTGGTATTCCCGTCACAGCTGCAAAATTGGCTAAGCAGAATAGCATCCCGAAAATGATTATTGTTTCAGCGCTTGGTGCTGATAAAAATAGCCGCTTCTTTTACAATAAAACCAAAGGTGAAATGGAAGAAAAAGTGTTGGAGCAAAGACTTCCTGAAACTTATATTTTGCGTCCTTCGTTAATTGACGGTAATCGCGATGAAACCCGACCTTTTGAATTTGCTTGGAAACAAGTGATGAAAGTCGCTAATTTTTTAATGGCAGGTCCGTTAAAAAAGTATCGGTCTATTAAAGCTGAAACCATTGCAAAATGTATGCAGATTTTGAGTAAAACCAACTCTTCAAAAACAATAATCGAATCAGAAGAAATAAAAGAAATTGTGGCAGAACATTAGTTGCTAAACAACTTATAAATTAAAGGTTTGTTAAATTTTTCGTATCTTACAGAAAATCAAACTTTTAATGTATAGAAGAAAAACTACTTTTTATTTATTCATTTGTGTTTTAATTTTCTCTTTTGGCTGCAAGGAAGACGTAGTCACTTCAGGAGAAGAACCGGCGTTGATTTCTGAAAATGTAAAATTTGCAAAAGATTTTTCAGAAATTAAAGAAGACGGGAAACTTACCGTGATTACTATTTATAATTCGACCAGTTATTTTTTATATCGGGGGAAACCCATGGGTTTTGAATATGAATTGGTGAAAAAACTTGCCGAGCATTTAGAACTCGAATTAGATATAAAAGTTGCCAAAGACATCGATCATTTGTTTGATATGCTCAATCGCGGAGATGGTGATTTGGTAGCATTTGGACTTTCGGTGACTGAAGATCGAAAAAAACAGGTGGCTTTTACCGATTACCATTATTTAACGCATCAGGTGCTGGTACAAAGACGACCTGATAATTGGCGAAGATTGCCCATGTATAAAATAAGAAAGCAACTGATTAACGACCCAATTGATATGATTGGGAAGAAAGTTTATGTAAGAAAAAACTCTTCGTATTACGAGCGGTTAAAAAATTTAGAAAAAGAGATAGGCGGGAAGATTGATATTCAATTTGTTTCTGGTGATAAAACCACCGAAGATATCATAAAAATGGTAGTGGATGAAGAGATTAATTATACGATTTCAGATTACAACATTGCCGCGATTAATCAAACCTACAATCCCATTCTTGATATTGATACTGAAATTAGTTTCTCCCAACGAATCGCTTGGGCGGTAAGAAAAAACTCTCCAGAATTATTAGCAGAAATCAATTCGTGGTTGAAGAATATTAAGAAAAAAGACTTTTACTATGTGGTGTACAACAAGTATTTTAAAAATAAAAAGTCTTACCGCAGAAGGATAAAAAGTGATTTTTACAGTAAAAATCAAGGGAAAATTAGTCCGTATGACGATTTAATAAAAAGTAATGTTGAAAAGCTTGGCTGGGATTGGCGACTGTTAAGTTCTCAGATTTATCAGGAATCCCGTTTTAAGCCTAATGATAATTCTTGGGCAGGTGCCGTAGGTTTAATGCAATTAATGCCTGGAACGGCTAAGGATTTAGGAGTAACTAATATGAAAGATCCTTCACAAAACCTAAATGCCGGGACACGGTATTTAAAACAGTTAAATAAAAAATTTACTAAAGTTGAAGACAGCATCCAGCGAATTAAATTTACCCTGGCAGCCTATAATTGTGGATTGGGTCACGTAAGGGATGCGCAACGATTAACAAAAGCATTTGGTGAAGACCCTTACGTTTGGGACGATAATGTGGAGGATTATTTACTGAAGTTAAGTTCCCGGGAATTTTTTAGCCGACCGGAAGTGAAATATGGTTTTGTAAGAGGCCGCGAACCTTATTTATATGTGAAAGAAATTTTCCTTAGATATGAACATTATAAAAAATTAATCCCATTAAATCCTTCCGAAGAAAAGGTTAAAATTGCTTCCAATTAGAGACTACTCTTTTGATTTCCTTGTTCTGATATTGAAACTTGGCGCTTCATAATTTTCATCTAAATAATCTTTCGGAATCGTCGTCATATTCCCGTCACGTTGAGCACGATAGTGTGGTGACAAAATTTCGATATCCATCTCGTTGCAGCAATCCTGAATATTTTGGTGCAAATCTGAATAAATCAAGGCTTGCTTATTGGCGTGTTTGGTGTAGGCATTCAGCTGATATGACACATAAAAATCATCTAAGCTGGTTTGTAACACAAAAGGTTTTGGTTGTTTTTCAATAAGATTAGTACGTAAAGCCGCTTCAATCAAGGCTGCATAAACTGTTTTATACGGAATGTCATAACCTAAAGTTACGGTGGTATTAATAATTAAACCTTCTCCTTTTTCTTTGGTAAAAGTGGAATAATTCACTGTATTTCCACTCAAAACAGCAGAATTAGGAATCGTAATTTCTTCATTTTTAATGGTTTTTAATCGGGTAACCAATAGTGTTTTCTCGATGACATTCCCGGTGGTGTTGCCAATGTTAATTCGGTCACCAATTTTAAAAGGTCTCATATAGGTAATTACGAGCCCTGCGACCATATTGGCGATGGCAGAAGAAGAACCCAGTGAAAGTAAAACCCCAAGAAACACAGAAACACCTTTAAAAATAGTAGAATCTGAGCCCGGCAACAACGGGAAAATTAGTACAAACATAAAAGCGTACAGCAAGAACCTGATAATGGTAAAAGTTGGCATTGCCCAGTCAGGGTGAAAACCGGAAATCTGTAATTTTTCATCTTCAATTTCAGAAAAAATATATTTCACTGCTCTTACAAAATAGCGCATCACAATGATAATTGCTGCCATTTTGATAAGGTTAGGGAAGTATTCCCAAATGGCGGTAAAAATTTGTCTGAATGAAGAAAAAATTAAGTCAAATAGGTAATTGGACCAACCTTGGGTAAATTCAAAAACGCTAAAAATAAGTGGAAAGAAAATATAAACTACCAGTAGTATCGAAAACCATTTCAGGACTTTCACCACAAATAAAATCACGTTAAGTTCCTGCTCCGGAGTGATAAATGTGTAATTATTATACGTAAGGCTTTTTAGCCATTTGTCTTTTTTGCTTTCTATAAGTTTAATGATTCTCTTATTTAAAAAAGCAATTAGTTTAAGTGCTAACCATAAGCCCAGGAGAATCAAGATGACAAAACCGACTTTTAAAAATATATTTTTGGGGATGTACTTACTTTCTGCAATATCTAAGTTGGCGGCAATTACTTCCACATATAAATCGGCGAGTTGTTGCTTTGTTTTTTCAGTAGCAATTGTATCGAGATTGGTAATATTGAATAGAATTTGATTGCCATAAACGACTTCCGGACTTTCGTTATCGGTTAAAATGTTGAGTGAATCTTTTAAAAAGGTATTGGCATCGATTTCTTGAATTCTTTCAGAAATAATTTTAGCCCGTTCTGCTGCAGATAAATCGCCCGATTTATGATAGATAGAAAACAATTCTTCCCCGGCCTTGCCAATTACCGGAAAGCCTTCCTTTTTTACGATAGAATCTTGACTAACAGAAGGAAGAACTGCGCCATAAGAGAAACTTATCACACTTAAAAAAAGAAGCAACATAAACCGCTTAAAAAACATAGCGCTAAGTTTTAAGCCAGATGATCTTGGCTGATTATGAAATTAAAAATAAATAAATTATTCATTTATAGCGATTGAAAAAAATTAAAATGAAATACTTTACTTTTGAAAGAAAAACACCATGCTCGAAATAGAACGTAAATTTTTAGTGAAAAATGAAGATTTTAAAAAGGAAGCCTACCAATCTTTTCATATTAAACAAGGCTATTTAAACTCGCATCCAGAAAGAACAACTCGCATTCGAATAAAAGAAAATAAAGCGTTTATGACCGTAAAAGGGAAATCTTCTGAGAGTGGTTTATCTCGTTTTGAGTGGGAAAAAGAAATTGATTTAAAAGATGCTGAAGCTTTACTGCAATTATGTGAACCGGGAAAAATTGAAAAAGCTCGTTTCTTGGTAAAATCTGGGAATCATATTTTTGAAGTTGATGAATTTTATGGTGAAAATGAAGGTTTAATTGTTGCTGAAGTAGAAATGAACTCTGAAAGTGATCAGGTTTTATTACCCGATTGGTTAGCTAATGAAGTTACCGGCGAACAGAAATATTATAATTCTGCATTAACACAAAAGCCTTTTAAAACTTGGTAAGATGAAGAAACTAATTTTAGCCACATGCGTTTTGGCTTTTTTAAATAGTTGTGAAAATAAAGAAACTAAAACTTCAGAAGAAGTTAAAGAACAAGATAGCTTACAACAAGCCAATATAAAATTGGGTGTAGAAGAGCGATCACAACAGTTGCAAGAGCAAGGTTATGAGACCTTTCATTATCAAGAAGGCGATACCACTTATTTAATGCAAAAGTATTTTATGGTTTTTCTAAAATCGGGAAAGAACAGAAGTCAAGATTCTACCGAGGCAGCAAATTTGCAAAGAAAGCATTTAGCACACTTAGAACGGATGGTGCAGGAAGGTTACACCAGTTTAACAGGTCCCTTTGGTGATGACGGTGAGATTAGAGGAATCGTAGTTTACAATACGCCAACACTAAAAATGGCCGATAGCTTGGCCAATTTAGACCCTATGGTAAAAGCCGGAAGATTAGCAGTAGAAGTTCACCCGTGGTGGACTTCGAAAGGAGGAAAGCTGAAATAAAAAAATCGCCCTGCAAAACAAAGGTTTTACAAGGCGATTACTACTAACCAAAAATTACAAACTATAAATGCTTATTGCCATCCGCCGCCTAAAGCTTCATATAAATTCACCATCGAATTTAATTGTGAATACTTAGCGTTGATCAAGTCTAATCTAGAGTTTAACGCATTTTCTCTTGCCGTTAAAACTTCTAAATAATTGGCTAAACCATTATCTAACAATTCTTGCGAATAATTAGTTGCGGTTTCATAAGCACTATATTCTTTTTCTTTTATTTCGATTTTATCGCTTGCCGCTTCATAGTTATATAAAGCATCGGCCACCTCTTTTGTCGCCGTTAAGAAAGCTTGTCTAAACTGAAGTCTAGCTTGTTCTTGTTGCGCTTGTGAAGCTTCGTATTGCGTTTTTATTTGTCTACGCTGAAAAATGGGTTGCGTAATACCTCCTACAATCGTGGCAAATAATGAATTGGTATCTATAAGCTCTCCCAAATCTAAAGATTGAAAACCTCCTGTTGCTGTTAATGTTAATGAAGGATAGAAATTAGCTCGGGCAACATTGGTCATTTCAAAAGCATTTACCAAGCCATATTCTGCCTGAATTACATCGGGTCTGTTTCTTAATAATTGTGCAGGAACTCCGGTTTTTAATTCGGTTTCAATTGTTTGATCGGCTAAAACACTTCGGTTAATGTCTTGTGGTTCTTTACCTAATAAAATAGACATCGTGTTTTCTAATAATCGAATTTGATTATTAATATCTACCAATAAAGCTTGGGCTGTATAAAGCTGCGCTTCGGTTTGTTTTACACCAACTTCAGTAATGTTTCCGGCTTCTTTTAAAGCTTTGTTGGTTTCTAAACTTTTTTCTCGGTTTTCAATTGTTCTCTCGGTGACTTTACGTTGCTCGTCTAACGAAAGCAATTGATAATACGTAGAAGCAATGTTAGAAATAAGCGTAGTTTTTACCGCTTGGTGTGCGGCCACGCTTTGTAAATAAGAAGCTTCGTAAGCTCTTTTTTGACTTCTAATTTTCCCCCAAATATCAGCTTCCCAAGAAAGATCTGCACTAATTTCATATTGATCTAACGAAGAGAAGAAACCTCCAAACTGGCTATTTGATGAAAGCTCTTGGTGAGTTACCGACGCATTTCCTGTAATTGAAGGAAAATAACCGGCTTTTCCTTGCTTCAAGTAAGCTTCAGCATAAAGTATTTGCTGAAGCGCTACCCGAATATCAATATTGTTAGCAAGCCCTTCATCAATGTAATCTTGCAAAACGGGATCGGTAAACATATCTCGCCAAGAAACATTGGCCATTGTTAGGCTGTCTTGCGGAATACTGTCGGTTCTAAAATAATTTTCGTTAACAATATCGGGTTGCTTGTAGTCTTTCGCCACAAAACAACTTTGAAGAGAAGTGACAGCCAGTGTAAGTAAAACTGCTTTTTGCCAACTTATATGTTTCAAAATAGGTTTCATATTATTTGTTTTCTTCAGTAGATTCAACAATAAATTTAGGTTCACCGGAAATTTTCTCTTGTAACCATTGGAACATGATAAACAGGATGGGGATTAAGAATACACCTAATAATGTTCCTATTAACAAGCCGCCAACAGCTCCAGTACCAATCGATCTGTTTCCTATCGCTCCAACTCCATTAGCTAATACCAGTGGCATTAAACCTAAAATAAAGGCGAAAGAGGTCATTAAAATAGGTCGCAAACGTGCTTTTGCTCCGTCGATTGCTGCATCTACAATAGATTCTCCACGTTTTCGTCGTTGGATGGCAAACTCTACAATTAAGATGGCATTTTTGGCTAATAAACCTATAAGCATAATAAGTGCGATCTGGAAATAAATGTTATTTTGGAGTCCCAATATTTTAATTGAAAAATAAGCTCCAAATACACCTAACGGTAAAGAAAGGATTACTGATAATGGCAATAAGTAACTTTCATATTGCGCTGAAAGCAAGAAGTAAACAAACACTAAACATAAGATAAAAATCATGGTTGTTTGATTACCTGCATTCACTTCTTCTCGTGTTAAACCAGAATAAGCTGTGTTATAGTTATTAGGTAATTTTTCAACTTCTTCATTAATAATATTAATAGCATCACCCGTACTATATCCTGGATTCATGGCTACCGTAAGTTTGGTCGAGTTAAATAAATTAAAACGTGTTACTGCCTGGGGTCCATATACCCTTTTAAGAGAAATAAATTGAGTAATCGGTGCCATTTCGCCACTGTTGGTTCTTACAAAAAGTTTATTTAAATCACTTTCAGAAGTTCTGTCTTCGGGAAGTGATTGAATATAAACACGGTATTGTTTTCCGAATCTGGCAAAATCTGCTGCATAAATTCCCCCAATATACCCTTGTAATGTTGTAAAAATACTACTTATGGAAACTCCTTTTTCTTTGGCAACAGGAACATTAATGTCCATTTCGTATTGGGGATATCTTGTATTGAAAGCAGATTGCGCATATTGAACTTCCGGATGTTGCATAAGTGATTGAATAAACTCTTGGTTGGTTTTATCCAGTTCTGTAAAAGCACCCCCGGATTGATCCAATAAATTTACTTCGGCACCTGCAGAAGCACTAAAGCCAGGTACACTTGGCGGTGCAAAGAAGATGATATTTGCATCAGGTATGGTAGCAGCAATACCAAATAATCGCTTGGTAATTGCATCTACAGAGAGTGAATCTTCCTCTCTTTCCTCCCAATTTTTAAGTTTTATAAAACCTAATGCGTAATTACCCCCTTGACCACTTAATAAACTTACCCCATCAATCATTGAAACGGCCTCTACTCCCGGTAAATCTTTGACTTTATGGTATAGATTTTCATTGACCTGATGGGTACGGTCTAAAGTTGCCCCTGCTGGCAATTCTATATTTGCAAATACAATTCCTCTATCTTCGTTAGGTATAAATCCTGTTGGGGTAGTAGTAGAAGACCACCAAATTCCAACAATCGATAGGGCCAGAATAAGAAAAGTTATCCATTTATTTTTATAAAGAAAACCTAATGACTTTCCATATCGGTGGATAGTGGCATTAAAACCACGATTAAAAGCGTTGTAAAATCTCTGTAGAAAACTCTTCTTCTTTTCCTCTTCACTATGAGGTTTTAAAAATAAAGCACATAATGCTGGACTTAGGGTTAATGCGTTTACTGCCGAAATTACAATAGCTACAATTAATGTGATTCCAAATTGTTTGTAGAATACCCCTGTAGGCCCTTGTATAAATGTTACGGGAACAAATACGGCAGCCATTACTAAAGTAATTGAAATAATTGCTCCAGAAATTTCGTGCATAGCATTTAAAGTAGCTTTTTTTGAGCTTTTGGCCCCTTCATCTATTTTAGCATGCACCGCTTCTACCACTACAATAGCATCATCTACTACAATACCAATAGCTAATACCAAAGCAAATAACGTAAGTAGGTTTATGGAAAAACCGAAAAGATTCAAGAAAAAGAAAGTACCAACAATAGAAACCGGCACTGCGATAGCTGGGATTAAAGTGGATCTGAAATCTTGGAGAAAAATAAATACTACAATAAATACCAAAATAAAAGCTTCAATTAAAGTATGTACTACTTTATCGATAGAGGCATTCAAGAACTCATTAGTATCATACGGAATTAAGGTTTTAACTCCATCAGGAAAATCTTCTTCAAGCACATCTAATCTAGATTTAATTTCTTCAATTATTTCTTGTGCATTAGAACCTTTAGTTTGGTAGATGGCCATGTTAATACTTGGGTAACCATCTGTAATTGATTTTTTGTTATAAGTCTGGGCATCTAATTCTATTTCTGCAACGTCTTCAAGTTTTAAATATTGACCATTCCCTAAGGCTTTAATAATTATATCTGAATATTGTTTTTCAGTTTTAAAACGACCACTATATTTTATTACATAAGCAAAAGCTTCACCACTGTTTTCCCCTAAAGATCCTGCAGCAGCTTCTAAGCTTTGCTCGTTTAAAGCAGCTGTAACATCTGAGGGGATTAAGTTGTATGCCGCTAATTTTTCTGGTTTTAACCAAATACGCATCGCATAATCTTGTTGAGAGAATACATTTACATCTCCCACACCATTAACCCTTTGTAGTTCAGGTATTACATTAATTTTTAGGTAGTTCTGTAAATAGGTAGAACTGTAATTCTCGTTGGTCGTGTAAAAAGACAAAAACATTAATGAACTGGTTTGCTGTTTTTGCGTAAGAACACCAGTTTGCTTTACCTCTGCGGGAAGTAAAGGGTTTGCTCTGGCTACCCGGTTCTGTACGTTTACGGCAGCGATATCAGGATCTACGTTCTGATCGAAATAAACCGTTATTTCAGCAGTTCCATTATTTGTAGCAGTAGAAGTTAGATAAGTCATCCCTTCTACACCGTTAATTTGCTCTTCTAAAGGAATGATTACACTCTCTAAAATAGTTTCTGCATTGGCTCCGGGATAAGTTGTTGTAACTTTTACCGTTGGTGGAGCGATATCAGGATATTGTTCAATAGGTAGTGTGGTAAGCCCCAGAACACCTAATATTACTATGATTATTGAGATTACGGTAGAAAGTACCGGCCGCTCTATAAAAGTTTTTAGCATGATTTATTGCTCAATTTTTATTATTTAAATACTGTTTCGATGGGTTTTGCAATGCTGTCAAAAGGTGTTTCTTGTGGAGAAATAGCCGTTCCGTTCCTTAATTTTCCAACACCTTTCCCCACAATTTTATCTCCTTCTTTTACTCCTTCTTCAACTACATAAAAATTTCCTACTTCATCTTTTACTGAAATTACGGAAGAAGCAACTTTATTGTCTTTGCCTATTTTGTAAATTAAGACTTGGCCTTGTTGCTCGTAAGTGGAAGATTGGGGTACTACCACGGCATCTTCGTAATTCACAGGGATTTTAATAGTTCCGCTATTTCCATTGGTCAAGAGATGATTAGGGTTCTCGAAAATTGCTCTAAAACTTACAGTACCTGTATTTTCATTAATTTGTCCAGTTACCGTTTGAATTTTCCCTTTTTCACTATACGTTTTACCATTGGCAAGGTTTAATAAAACAGGAGGAAAATTGTTTACTTTTTCTTGCAGAGATGCTCCTTTTGTTTCTTGAATAAAATCTAAATAATCGCTCTCATTCATAGTGAAAAAAGCATACACCTCTTCGATGTCCGAAACCGTGGTAAGAGGGGTGGTGTCAGAAGGGCTTATAAGTGTTCCTTGACGGTAATTGATAGAGCCTACATAACCGTCAACAGGACTTTTTACAGTAGCATACCCAATATTTGCGGCAATACTTTGATAGTTACTTCTTGCTTGCTCTAATTTTGCTTTGGCTGTTTCTAGTTGTACATTACTAATAATGTCTTTTTCTACAAGAGGCTTTAGTTTATTAACTTCCACTTGAGCTGCATTTACATTAGCTTTTGCTGCTGCCGCATCTTGAGATAGAGATTGCGTTTCTAACTTAAATAAGGCTTGCCCTTTTTTTACTTTCTCACCTTCATCAACTAATACTTCTTGTATATACCCTTGAACTTTAGCTCGTACATCACTATTCACAACCCCTTCAATACTCGTGGGGTAAGATTTATAACCTGTAACACTTTTAGTAGGAATAGTAATTACAGGAAATGGAGGGGCTTGTTGATTATGGGCTTGTTGCTGTTGAGCTTCTTTATCTTCACCACAGGAAATAAGTACAAAAACTCCCGTTATAAGTGCGATATGTTTAATTAAGTTTCTCATGTGTTATTATGTAAGTAGGTTAATTTATTTATCTGTAAGTTCTTCTGTGAGGTTTGACATTTTTTCAATCGTATCTTTCATATTCTCTTTTTGGTTAATAAGATATCCTTTAAATAATTTAGAGAATTCACCATATTTTTCAAATTTGTTTTTGTTGTATTTAGCATTGAATTCTGAGATTTTGTCCATAAACTTAATTTCTGCATTTATGGATTCTAAATTTTCTTGTAAGGTGTTTATCAAATATCGTTTAGAGGCTCTGAAATATCTTTTTCTATCACCGGGTTTTGTGAAATACTCTACCTTTTTAAGTTGAATTAAAAGATTAAGTTGAGTAGATACTGAACTTTTGCTTGCACATGTTATATCTAGAATTTCTTCAAAAGTGTGACCCTCGTAGGGAGAAAGAATCATAATAGCATAGATTCTCGCTGCTAACGGAGATATTTGATGAGTTTGCTCAAAGTGCAAACCAACCTCTTCAATTAGTTTTTTCTTATGTTCCGAACAGCTCATAATACTCTAGCTTTTTTGTTTTAAGTTTGCAAATATACAATTGGTTCGGAATTAACCGAACTATAAAAACTTAAAAAAACGTTAAATAAACTCTTAACGGATTTGTTTGTTTTGGACTAAAAGGGGCTACGATGGTTTAATTGAGATCCTTTTCTATTTCTATTTTTATCGATAAACTATTCCCTTGTTGATCGGTTACCGTCAACAGATGTTCGCCGGGTTCTGGTTGATAGGTGATTTCGTGGAAAGTCTGTGTAGCTTCAATAAATTTTTTGTCGATATACCAATAAACTTTCGTATCGGGATTGCGATGTGCTAATTTAAAAACCACCGGATTGGTTTCTTCTTTAAAATTCTTCGGAAGTAAGATCGCTTCATTTTTCTTCGGAAAGATAAACTGCATCAATTTTTCTCCTTCTTTGAGGCAGCCCGACTTAAATGGAGGAAGACTTTTGTATTCCGGATGTTTGGGTGCATAATAATATTCCATCACCGGCGGAAGCGAAAACCAGTTGTTTACCTTCATTTCTGCCAGTTCATAACAAGAAGAATTCACCTGAAATTGCTCCGATTCATCTAAAAATACTTGCTTGTGATAAGGGCAAGAATTGGTTCGAGTTCCATATTTCGGAATTAATTCTTGTTTTGTTTCTTGACAATAAATTCCGGCTAAATGACCGCTTTTCGAGCAAATTTCAGCTTCAACCAATTCATCATAAGGAATTTGAAATACATCAGCTTTAGGTAATTTATCAAAACTTTCAAATAAAATGGGAGCGGCAGCTTGCAAACCTGTTAATCCCGGTCGGCCTTCGCCATCGGCATTTCCTACCCAAACACCAACCGCATAACGAGCATTAACTCCTACAGCCCAAGCATCTTTAAAACCGTAGCTCGTACCGGTTTTCCAAGAAATGGCTTGTGAGTGTGAAAAGAAATTCCAGTTTTCTTCTCCGCTTGGGCGATTAACTTCTTCTAAGGTTTTCAGTGTATGATAAATAGCTCCGGCATGAAATACTTTCGGCTGAAATTGATTTTTTCCGAAGTCAGCTTTTTTCTTCAACTTATAAATCGGTTCTAAAAATTCATTCGGTTTATATTCGCTAGAAGAAGAATTAAAATGATTTAAAGTTGAAGCCATTCCGGCATAAGCATTTGTGATACCCCAAAGAGAACTTTCTGCGCCGCCTAGAATTAGTGAAAGCCCATAATAACCTGCAGACTTGTTAATATTTTTTTGCTGAAGTTTTTCGAGCTGATGATAAAATTTTTGCAAGCCATAATCCTGAAGCATACGAACCGCCGGCACGTTTAGCGATTTAGCTAAAGCGACACTTGCGGGAACAGCGCCATGAAATTCTTTATCAAAATTTTGCGGACTATAACCGTTCACCGAAGTAGGAACATCGGCAACGAGCGTATGCGGAAGCAAACTTCCTTCGTTAAGCATCGCAGCATATAAAAAGGGTTTTAAAATACTGCCTGTACTTCGCGGTCGCTGAATAATATCTACAAAATGATCGTGTTCCGCTGTAGTTGACGAATTTCCCACATAGGCTAAAACTTCTCGCGTATTCACATCAAGAACTAAAATCGCAAGGTTATGAATTTCATTTTGGCGTAAAGCTTTGTAATTTTTACGAGCGATCTCATTAATTTGCTGTTGAAGCGAATAATTGATCGTTGAGGTTAACTGCGTTCCTTTATGGTCATTTCTCAATTTTTCAGTAAGGTGCGGAGTTAGTTCCGGTAGCGGAAAAGGTTTTCCCGGAAGTTTCTCAGCTAAGGCTAATTCATAGGTGGTTTGGTCGATCACTTCATTTTCAAAAAGCTTTAGTAATAATCGGTCGCGTTTTTGTTGAAAGATTTTCTCATTTTTCCCGGGGAATATTAATGCCGGTGCGTTGGGCAAAACTGCTAAAGCTGCCGCCTGTCCCCAACTTAAATCTTGTGAAGAAAGACCAAAATAGCGCCAAGACGCAGTTTCTAAACCGACGACATTTCCGCCAAACGGAGCGTAAGTTGCATAAAGGTTGAGAATTTCTTTTTTGCTGAAACGAAGTTCTAATCGCGTAGCTTGAAAAATTTCAATCACTTTTTCCCAGTAAGTCCGCTCTTGGTTTTTACGTGATAGTCGAATCACTTGTTGCGTAAGCGTGCTTCCGCCACGGCGATCTTCTGTGGTAAGGTTTTCCCAAAGCGCCTTGGTGATCGCTACCGGATTAAAACCAGGATGCCAATAAAAATATTCATCTTCAAAATTCAGAATACATTGCTCAAATCTATACGGAATGCTGTCTTGCTCAGGAAATCGCCATTGCCCGTCCTCGGCAATGCGGGCTCCCAACATCAAACCTTCCCGACTTTTTAGAACCGTAGAAGTAGGTTCGTTAAAAAGTTGTTTTGGCAAACAAAAAAGCCACACCATTCCCAGAATAAATAATAATCCTATTTTGATAGGGTGTTTTTTAAGAAAGTGAAGCATTTTTGATTTTATTCTGAATTTATTGTAAAAATTAGTTGAGTGTCACACTGAGCTTGTCGAAGTGTTTATCAACCCGATGATTACTCAGGCTTTCCAAATTGAGTATGGTTTTTTGAAAATCGAACAAGGTCTTGCCAATTTTCTTTAATTAGAGCTTCTTTCTTTTTTCTAGACCAACCTTTAAGTTGTTTTTCAATTTTAATTGCCTCTTCTGGGTTAGTACACTGAATATTCCATTTTAAAGTTACTGGTCTTCTCTTAAAAGTATAACTCCTTCTATTTATTCCTTCATTATGCTGTTCAATTCTTTTTTCTAAATTATTTGTAATCCCGATATAGTAAGAATTATCTGCACATAACACAAATTGAATATCCGTAAACACTCATAACTCGATATTTTTTCTTATATTTACTTCAAAATCAATGGTATGAATATATTCACGTTTACAGCACATTTTGATAGTGAGGAAGCTTGTCGGAACCATTTTAAAG
>NZ_RXOM01000043.1 GCF_008692195.1 Salegentibacter sp. R32 | reverse complement strand
AAGACTAAAACGAACTTTTAAGGCATTAATACAAAAGCAAACAAAAATTAATGCAAATTTTGGCTTTACCCCTAATTTCAATTATTTTTAAAAACAAATTAGGTAGTTTTGAGACAGACTGCCGTTGTAAGCAAGCTGAAGCCAGCCGCACAAACAGCACATTTGGTTTTTGCCGACACAAAAGCCAACGCGCAAAAAACCAAAAGAGCTGTTTTTTGCCAACGCTGAAAGAAAAGCGAACAGAATGAGGAAAACCGTAAAGAAAGAAATTGAATGAAAAGTAATTTTATGACCAAAACATCCAACCGAAAATAAATGGAGATAATCAAAAACAACCCATATCGAATTGCGGGAATTCTCTCAAACGCAACGGAAAGAGAATTGCAAAAGCAAAAGACTAAAATAAAAGCCTACACAAAGGTTGGAAAAAAAATCAAATCTGATTTTGACTTTGAAATTCTTGATAGTATTTCCAGAACAGAAGAATCTGTAAACAAAGCATTCTCACAAATAGAGCAAAACCAAGATAAAGTAAATTACTCATTATTTTGGTTTTTGAATGCAAACCCATTTGACAATACAGCGATTGAATATCTTAAAAACGGAGATAAAGAAAAAGCACTTGAGATTTGGGAAAAAGTAACGAACGACAAAGATGTTAGTTCCAAAAACTTTTCTGCATTCAACAATTTAGGAACTTACAAATTGTTGAGTAGCAGCCAAACAGAAATAAAAGAAGGAATTGAAGCTAAAATCAAACTCATTGAATCCGACTACTTTGAAAGTTTTGTTCATTCAGTTGCTGACCAAACATATACAATTGACAAGTACAAGCAATCTGAAAAACTGATTGATGAGTTGCTAACGCAACTCAATAAGCAGTATTCAAGTTCAGAAACTTTACAGTTATTTAGTGGCTGCAATGGGACAACGCAAAAATATCTCTCGAAAAAATTTACGGAACAACCATTACACAACATAGAAAACCGAATTGAAAGCTGCAAAAAGAAACGTAAAGCTGATAGCTTAAATGGTTATAAACTTGGTTTAAAACTTTTAGCAAGTACAAAAGAAGACTTATCTCGCCTTAAATCTTTAATTGGAAACAATGACCTCAATTACAAAACAATAGCAGACCAGTTAGCAAATGAAATAATGCAATGTGGTATTGACTACTTCAACGCAAGCCAAGAAAATGATTCAAATGAAGATTTTTTAAAACAAGCACAAGAACTGAACAAAACCACATTATCAATAGCAGTAGGTAGATTGGTAAAAGATAGAGCAAAAGACCATATTACTACGCTCGAAGAAATGAAAGACCGAGAGGTTAACCAAGCAATCGCTTTATTACAATCAGTTAAAGATGCTTATGAAACAAATGAGGCGAACATCAGAAGGCAAATTGAGGAATTAAAACAAAATGACATTGAACTAAAATTTGGCTTGAAAACCATTAATTATTCAGCAGTTGAAGAGAACATTAGAAATTCAATTGATTGGAGTAAAGTCAATGAATTATTGAGAGATGTTTTAACCGATAAAAACCTACAAAAAATAAAAGAATGTAATAAGAACGAAGCTAAAAATGAGTTTTGGGAATTAATGAATTGGATTGAAGACCGTTCATTAAAAAGCTCAACTATTTCAAATATAATTTCCGCTTACAAAAAGATTCCGCCACAATTATTCTTTGATATTATATCAGCAGAAATAACAAACACTGATTCTAAATCTAACCAAATTACTGAACCATTTTATGTGGAAAACATAAGATATGTTGGGTTAAAGTTAAATGTCGTTTCTACAGGAAATCAGGAAGTTACAATTTACAAGAAATATGTAAATCCACAGGGTCAATATAAAAATAGTTCTAATTCACCTGAAGGATATACCACTTCATCAATAAAAACCATTACACCAAGTACTAAAGTAATTGACCTTGGAGGTTATGGCAATAGTAAAGAATGTACTTATCAAGTTGGTGAACATAAATTAGAAATTTATGTAGAGCATTTTAAAGTGTTCACAAAAACATTCAAAGTAGATTGGTCGCCAAATAAAAGAGCTGAACTAAAGAGAGAACTTGAATTACTTCAAAACGAATTAAGTGAAATCCAAAAATTCAAATGGTTTAGAGGTTCAGAAACCAAACAAAGAGAAGTCAAAGAAGTACAAGACAAAATCAATAAGACAAAGAAAATATTAATGAACAAATAATGAAGAAATATATACTAATAATACTATTATTTGGAGCAACCAATCTTTTTGCTCAACAGCAACAAGATTCTCTTTTGGTTAAAGAAATACCAACAATAAAAAAAAATGTATCTCAACAGCGACAAGAAATTGATGCCTTAACCAAAAAGTTAAACAGTCAAAATAACAGGATTGGAAAACAAGGTCAAACTATTTCAAGTTTACAAATTGAAAACAAAAGCTTAAACGCTTCTATTGATAGTTTGTGTCAACTCATTCAAACCAACAGTTCAAACATTACAACCAATTCAAAAGAGTTGGGAACAAAAATCCAAGAAGCAGGACAAAAAGCAGATTCGCAAATTGCCGAATTGGATAGTAACGTTGAGAAAAATCGCTTGTATTGGATTATTGCAACTTTAGGAACACTTCTTTTAGGCGGTTTGATTTACTGGTTATTGGGCAAACGCATCACTTCAAGCAAAACAGATGTAGAAACTCAAATTAGAAATACCAAAGCTTCACTTGAAGAAGAAAGCGTAAAATTGGACAACAAATTGGTAGAAGTTTTAGAAACACAATTAAAACTTCAACAAGAAACAAGCAAATCGCAACCAGTTGCTTCAATCGATAAAGCAGACCATTCTTTAGCATTAAAAGTTGCAGATGAAATCATTCGTATTCAAAAGAATTTGAGCAGAATGAACGAAAAAACCAAAGGTTTAAAACAGTTAAATTCTTCTGTAAAACGTATTCAGGACAATTTTGCCTCTAATGGTTATGAATTAGTTGAAATGCTTGGTAAAGAATATAATGATGGTATGAAAGTATCAGCAAACTTTGTCCCAAGCGATGACATAGAAACAGGAAAACAAATAATTACAAGAATCATAAAACCACAAGTTAACTTCAAAGGAGAAATGATACAAGCAGCTCAAATTGAAGTAAGTGTTGGAGAATAAAAAAATCATCAAATGGCAAGAACTAAAATTGACTACGGAATTGATTTAGGAACCACCAATTCCGCTATTTCAAGAATGGAAAATGGAGAACCAACCATTAAAAAAACGGACACTTTAAAAGACACAATGCCTTCTTGTGTTTATATCAACAAGAAAAAGGCTATCCAAGTTGGCGATAGTGCCTATAATGCTTTGGATAGACAGAAGAAAATTGCAATGAAGACTTGGAGTTCTGAAAAGGATAATGCATTCATTGAATTTAAGCGAACAATGGGAACTGATAAAACTTATGAGAGTTCCAATCTCGAAAAAGAACTGACAAGTGAAGAATTATCAGCTGAAGTATTGAAAACGTTAAAGTCTTTTGTAAAAGATGAAACTGTAAACTCTATTGTAATTACAGTTCCTGCGGCTTTCAAAAACAATCAAAAAGAAGCTACAAGAGAGGCTGCGAAATTAGCAGGCTTCAATCATATTGAATTGTTGCAAGAGCCAGTAGCAGCTTCTATGGCTTACGGATTGGATTCTAACAAAAAAGATGGCTTTTGGTTAGTCTTTGACTTTGGTGGTGGAACGTTTGATGCAGCATTGTTAAAAGTTGAAGAAGGGATTATGAAAGTAATTGATACCGAAGGAGACAATTACCTTGGCGGTAAAAATTTAGACTTTGCTATTGTTGATGAAATCATTATCCCATACTTACAAGACAATTTTGTAATTGATTCCATATTAGCAGATGATACTAAAAAACAAATTCTGCGAAATGCAATGAAAAAGTATGCTGAAACAACTAAAATTCAGCTTTCTTTCAAAGATACTCACAACGTTTTATCAGATTTAGGAGATATTCCCGGAGAAGATGACGATGGCGAAGAATTTGAATTAGACATTACAGTTACTCAAGCAGACATTACTAAAGCTCTTTCACCCGTTTTTCAAAAAGCAATTGACGTTAGTGTAAGTCTATTAAAGCGTAATAATCTAAAAGGTTCTGACTTGGACTCACTTATTCTTGTTGGAGGTCCAACTTTTTCGCCTGTATTAAGAAAAATGTTAGAAGAACAGATTTGTAAACCTGATACGAGTGCAGACCCAATGACTGTAGTTTCAAAAGGAGCTGCATTATACGCTTCAACGGTTGACGTTTCAGAAGAAGTTAGGGAGCAAACGAGGGACAAAGCAAAAATTCAGCTTGAAATAGCACACGAAGCATCGACTGTGGAAACTGAAGAATTTGTTCCAATTAAAATTTTAGAAGATAAAACAGAAGGTGATATTCCAGAAACCGTTTTTGCAGAAGTTACCAGAGGAGACAAAGCTTGGTCAAGTGGAAAAGTAGAAATCAACACTATTGGTGAAGTAGTAGAAATTCAACTAAACGAAGGTAAAACCAATGTTTTTGAAGTCGTACTTTATGATGCTAAAGGAAACATTTTAGAGTGCGAGCCATCATCTTTTAGCGTTATTCAAGGTTCAAAAATTGGAAGTGCTACGCTACCTTTCAATGTAGGGATTGAAATAAAAAGTAGGGCAACAGGTAAAATTATTTTCTCGACTTTAAAAAATTTAGAAAAAAACAAATCGATACCAGCTGTAGGTACAAGAAATGGACTAAAAACACAGAAGCAAATTCGCCCAGGAATGGATTCTGATTTTATTAAAATTCCGATTTATGAGGGAGAACATAATGCTGAAGGAACGAGAGCAATATATAATCATCACGTAAAGGATATTATAATTAGTGGTTCTGATTTACCTTCACTTCTACCTGAAAATCAAGATGTAGACTTGACTGTTAATATAGATAGGTCTGAACAAATTACAGTAAATGCCTACTTTCCGTATTTAGACTTTACTTATGAAGCTTTTGTTGAAAGAACAGTTTCATCAATTGAAACTTCTTGGTTAGCTAATGAAATCAAAAAAGCAAAAGGAAGTATTGCTGAATTAAAACAAGATGGTAATTCTCATAATGGTCAACTACAAAAAGTTGAAACAGAATTAGAGCAGATTGAAAAAGCATTTGAGAACAATAAAAATGATGTTGACGGCAAACAGGAAGTGCTTACTAATTTGAGAAAATCATTAAAAACCATTGATGAACTTAACGAGACTATCGAATGGCCTAAATTAGAAGAAAAACTAAAAGAGGAATTTTACCGATTAGAAAAAGCAAACAACGATTTAGGTAATGAACAAACCAATCAAATAGTCAATCAATTCCGTTCGCAATTGGATGAAGTCATTCGAGCAAAAGACGTAAAACTTGGTAATGTACTTTTAGAAGAAATTGGGATGTTCTTCTTCAAATTGACTGAGATATATCAGTTTATCGGAATGATAAAAAACTTTAATGAGAATTTCGGGGATTATTCTTGGAGTAACCCAACCAAAGCAAGGCAATTGGTTAATTCAGGGTTGGAAAAAATTGCAAATGGTCCAGACAAAGAAGAACTAAGAGAAATTTTAATCCCACTATACGAAATGATTCCAGATACAGAAAGACCAAGCGGAGACGATTCTGTTTTAGTTGGATAAATATTTAAGATTATGAAATTAAAATCAACACTATGCCTGTCACTTGTTTGCTTTGCCTTTATTCTTTCTTCTTGTGAAAGTGAAGCTGAAAGAAAAGCACGTTTAGCAAAAGAAGAACAACAAAGAATTGAAATTGAAGAAAGACGCAAAGCAGAAGAAGCAGAGCGTGCCTTTAAATTGGAACAAGAACGAATAGAGCGAGAAAAAATAGAAGAAGCTGAACGTATTGAAAGAGAAGCTCGACTTGAAGAAGAAAGAAGAGAAAAAGCCATTTATGAAAAGTATATTAATAATTCTCTTCGAACGGGTGCAACACCTTATTCTCGTTATTATGGTGGGAATACGTCTTGTGACGATTATGGATGTTCACAGATAAAAGTGAGGACTAGTAATTCAGACGTGATTGTAACAATAAAAAGAAATGATGAAGTAGTTCGCCACGCATATATTAATTCAGGAAGCAGTTATACGTTTTCATTTCCTAATGGTACTTATCAAACGTTCTTTTACTATGGTAAAGGATGGAATCCCAATAAGTCAATGAAAAAAGGAGAAATGAAAGGTGGTTTTATAACAAACGAAAGTTTCGGTAAAGATGACCCTCAATATCTAAGCAATAATGTATTAACGTATGAACTGATTTTGCAAGAAAACGGAAACTTCAGTACTCGACCGAGTAATCCAGAAGAAGCTTTTTAAATGAATAAACAGAACCACATATTATCCAAAGGTCAATCCATTAATGATAAGTACAAGGTAACTTTCTTTCTTAAAAAGGGAAGTTATGCAGAAACCTATCGAGTAAAAGACCAAGACGGACAAACCAAATTATTGAAGCTGTTTGCGTATTCAAAATTGAATAGAACACAGTTTACCGAAAATGATGATGTTTTGGAAATTGAGATTTTAAAGGAAATCAAGCATCCTAATTTGGTTAAATTCTGTGATAGAGGCGAATTACTTCTTGATGGTCAAAAATACAGCTATGCAATTCTTGATTTCATCAGTGGAGAAACTTTGGCTGATAAATTAAAACGTGAGCAATCACTAAATATTTATGAAGCCAAAGACATCACTTTAGGAGTTTTAAACGGATTGAAGTATTTACATTCTTTAAACAATCCAATCATCCACAACGATATTACCAACTTAAATATAATGTTGGATTTATCAGGTAAAATTTCTATCCCTAAAATAATTGATTTTGGTTATGCTCGTTTTTTAAGTCAATCCAACAAAGATTTTTTGAAAGATGGTTTAAATCCATTTTACCAAGCGAATGAAGCATTTAACAAAGTCTTTTCCGTTCAAAGTGATGTGTTTTCGGTTGGTGCTTTGTATTATCATTTGTTGGAAGGCTTACCGCCTTGGTTTGTAGAAATTTCAAAATATAAGGCAGATAGCGTAAAATTAGAAGATGCTGTTATTTCTGAACGAAAAAAACCTTTAAGGTTTTCAAATATTACTGATGTTCAAACCCAAAGCATTATCAATAAGGCTTTACAACCAAATACAGAACATCGTTTTAAAAATGTCAATGATTTGGTAAAAGCTATTAACGGTGAATTGGAAGTGCAACTGTCTTCGACACAACAGAGTTCAAAACCTAAACTAAAAGAAATAAAAAAAGGAAAAGGTTTTTCAGCTATTGCAGGAATGCAGGAATTAAAAGACACAATCCAACTTGACGTTATTGATGCTTTAAACGAAAAAGAACGTTATGCAGAATATGGTTTAACCATTCCTAACGGAATGTTACTTTACGGTCCACCAGGTTGCGGTAAGACATTTTTTGCGGAGCGAATGGCAGAAGAAATAGGATTTTGCTTTTATCAATTAAAGCCTTCCGACATTCAAAGTAAGTTTGTAAATCAAACACAGGAACAAATCAAAGATATTTTTGATGAAGCTCGTGAAAATGCACCAAGTATAATTTTTATTGATGAATTAGATGCAGTTGTCCCAAATCGTGATAATTCAAGTGTAAATCATATGAACACCAGTGCTGTTAATGAATTTTTAGCACAAATGAATAATTGCGGTGAAGATGGCATTTTCATAATTGGTGCAACCAATAGACCAAATTCGATTGACCCAGCAATTTTAAGAGCAGGTAGATTAGATAAAGTAATTTATTTGCCACCACCAGACCTTGAAGCTCGTGAACTGATGTTTAAATTATACTTGGAGAAAAGACCAAGAGAAATCGGTTTGGATTATTCCGAGTTAGCAAAGGAAACAGAAAACTATGTTTCGAGCGACATTAAATTCCTTTGTGATGAAGCTTCAAGAACAGCCTTAAAATTGAAGTCAAGAATTTCAAAAGAAATACTTCTTGAAACAATAAAGAATAACAAACCTTCTATTTCGCTAAAAGAATTGAATAGTTATATCTCAATTAAAGCAAAAATGGAAGGTTTAGCAGATAACACTAACGACCGACAAAGAATCGGTTTTAAAAATAATTAGATATGGAAACATTACAATTCGACAAACTTTTGCTTAAAACAGCTTTTTCCTGTATGGCTTGTGATGGCGATATAGACAAGCGAGAAATAAAACTGATTAAACGTTTACATAAAGAGAAAAAGACTTTTGGGAATTTGAATGTAAATACCGAAATGGACAATCTATTAATTGCCATCAATAAAGATGGACATCAATTTATGAGTGATTATTTTGATGAACTAACAACTTCTGAATTGACAGAAGCCAATGAACTTAACTTGATTGAAGTTGCAATAGACACAATAAAAGCAGACGAAAAAGTTGAATATAGCGAAATCAAGTTTTTCAAAGTGATTCGTTCAAAGCTAAAAATTGACAACGAACCAATTCTTGAAAAGCATCCTGATTTTGAAGAATATTTGGAGCAAGATATTATCACGGATTCTTATTTAGCAAGACTTCAAGATGATTTCTTTGATACGCATATTTCAAGCGAGTTTGAGTTAATAAGTGAAATTGATGATGATATTTTAGATAGTTTGAAAGAAAAGAATGAAGAATAGTGAAGTTTTAATAAAAATTGGATTAGCTATTCTGTTTTTCCTATGCCTATTAGATATGCCTTATGGATTTTATCAATTCGTAAGGTTTGTAGCATTGGTTGGATTTGGAATTTTGGCATACAAAGCGAATCAAGAAGACAAACAAACTGAAATGATTATTTATGGAGGGCTTGCCCTACTCTTTCAACCATTTTTTAAAATAGCACTTGGAAGAGAAATGTGGAATATTATTGATGTAGTTGTCGGAATTGGATTGATTGGTAGTTTGATTATGAAAAGAAAAAGCCAACGCTAAAAGCCATACACATTTGCAATTCGCACAAGCCAACACACGAGCCAAAAATTGCAAAAGAGTATGTCTTTGCCAACGCTGCCAAATAAACTGAAAAAATAAAGCCAGCTTACAACAACGTATATAAAAAATAGCGGTTTAATCACTTAATTGAAAGAAAATGAAGAAATTAAAGGTCAGTTATAAACCGAAAAGTTAGTGCATAAAATCCGCTACTTTTCATATACAAGACCGTTAGCTAAAATACGAAAGAAAAATCAGCGAGTTCAATTGCAAATTCTGTTTTTATTCGAGTTTAACTTCAGACCTGAAACTAATAGTTTAATGGAAAACTCACTCAATTCGCAAAGCAGAAACGGATTAAATTGACTGAAAATCTTTGCTCAGAGAAATTAAAAATTAAATAAAAAAATTAGAACTCAGCGGACTTAAACTTACTCGGTTCGATAAATTGAAATGGATAATTCGTTGCAGATAAAAAATTCTCAGCACTACTCTATTTTTAAAATCTTTACGGAGAAAAAGTAAAACTAAAATTCGTTTTCAAAACAATATTAAAACTCGGCTGACTAAAACACTCACAAACGATAAAGTGGAATCGATAATCTGGACGCAAAAGTACTTTAGCTAACAACGTTTATCTTCAATCGTGGCTTTGTGTCCTGCGGACACAAACGCTTACGCGTCTAAGTCATTTCTTTTTATTATCTTCATTTCCTAAATTCCCACAACTGAAAGATAAACAAGACCGTCAGACTGTCTCAAAACCATGCCATCTTTACCGATCATTTTTCAGGATATGATCTTTGGTATGTTTATCTTTAAGGTATGGAATATCAACAAGGACAAGACCGGGAACAGCTCAGCCT
>NZ_RXOM01000042.1 GCF_008692195.1 Salegentibacter sp. R32 | reverse complement strand
ACATGATTCACAATTAAAAATTTATTACAATGAACGATTAAAAGAAGGAAAAAACAAAATGTCAACACTCAACATCATTAGAAACAAAATTGTTAGCAGAATTTTTGCTGTGGCCAAAAGGCAAACATCCTATGTGGAAACCTTTAAATTTGCAGCATAAAAATTTGGACAAACCTTAGAATACGGGCAGGTCCGCAATGACGCTTGAATATTTTCATCATTCTTATTTATTTTCATACTTGGAATGTCACGTTGAGCTTGTCGAAGTGTTTTATCTGCGAAAACAATTCAACTTTTAAACTGAAAAACAACTTTAGCATTAAGAATTATTTATTTTTGAGATTAAATTGAATGACTATGGGTATTGAAGTAAACGGCATTTCTAAATTTTATGGAGAGCAGCAAGCGCTAAAAGAGATTTCTTTTGAAATTAATACCGGCGAAATTGTAGGATTTTTAGGTCCGAATGGTGCTGGAAAATCGACGACCATGAAAATTTTAACCGGCTATTTACCGGCTTCAGAAGGTGTTGCCAAAGTTAACGGTCTCGATATTACGACCGACAAACTTAAACTTCAGCAACAAATTGGTTATTTACCGGAACACAACCCATTATACTTAGAAATGTACGTACGTGAATATTTAGCTTTCAATGCAAAAGTTTACAAAACGCCCAAAGAAGAAATTGAAAAAGTAATTGAATCAACAGGCTTAACTCCAGAAGCGAATAAGAAAATCGGCGAACTTTCTAAGGGTTATCGCCAGCGAGTAGGTTTGGCGAATGCCTTATTGCATAATCCCAGCGTGCTTATTTTAGATGAACCAACGACGGGATTAGACCCGAATCAATTAATTGAGATTCGAGAACTCATCAAAAAAATCGGGAAAGAAAAAACCATTTTCTTATCGACGCATATTATGCAAGAGGTAGAAGCTGTTTGCGATCGCGTGATCATCATCAATAACGGTAAAATTGTTGCCGATAAAAAACTAAAAGAACTTACCGAAGATAACGAGCAAGTAGTTGTCGTAGAGTTTGATTATCGCGTTGAAATGGTAGCTTTACAGCGTTTGCCACAATTAAAAAAAGTGAAAAATCCGGCTGGGTTTGTTTATGAAATCACTTTTGAAACTTCTAAAGATATGCGTTCTGTCGTGTTTGATTTTGCCCATGATAACGGACTGAAAATTCTTCAACTTCACCAAAAGCATAAAAATCTGGAAGAATTGTTTAGAGATTTGACTCAGAAACAAGAATCAGAATAATTAAAACAACTCTCCTGCTATTTTCTGAATATTATCACTTTTACCCATCGAATAATAATGCAATACCGGCGCGCCACCTTTAATAAGCTCTTGACTTTGTTGGATGCACCACTCTACGCCAACTTGTCGTACTTCTTCTTTGCTTTTGCATTTAAGCACTTCAAGCGTTAATTCGTCGGGTAGATCTACGTGAAAGCGATGTGGTAAAATCGATAATTGCCGTTTAGTAGCCAAAGGTTTTAATCCGGGAATTATAGGAACGGTAATTCCTGCTTTTCTGCATTTATCGACGAATTCAAAATACTTTTTATTATCAAAAAACATTTGCGTGACCACATAACAAGCTCCAACATCAACTTTTTCTTTTAAACGCAATACGTCTTGATCTAAACTTGGCGCTTCCATATGTTTTTCGGGGTATCCGGCAACGCCAATGCAGAAATTGGTTTTGCTTTTATTCAGTAATTCTTCATCTAAATACTCGCCTTTGTTTAGCCCTACAATTTGCTTCACCAAATCTTTGGCATAAGTATGGCCTTCTTTCTCTGCGGAAAAATAAGTTTCGTTTTTTACCGCATCTCCACGCAAAGCCAAAACATTATCGATCCCTAAAAAGTCGAGATCGATTAAAAAGTTTTCGGTATCTTCTTTGGTAAAACCACCACATAAAATGTGCGGTACAGCATCAACTTCGTATTTATTTTGTATCGCCGCACAAATTCCAACGGTGCCTGGTCGCTTTCGCACTACTTTTTTCTGCAGTAAACCTCTCGAAAGTTCTTTATACACATATTCTTCACGATGATAAGTGACATCGATAAACGGAGGTTCAAATTCCATTAACGGATCGATATGATCAAAAATCGACTGAATATTTTGCCCTTTTAATGGCGGTAAAATCTCGAAAGAGAATAAGGTTTTCCCTGCTGCTTTTTTTATATGGTCTACTACTTTCATTTTTGTTTTTTAATTGTTTTAGATAACGTCATCCCGGACGTGATCCGGGATCTTATCCTCTTTTCAAATTAAATTTCACTCTAATTCTCTAGATGCGATGCTGAAACAACACTTCGACTCCGCTCAGTATGACATTTCAGCATGACGTTAGTTTTTAAAAATTTTCTAAGCTAAATTCGGATTTAACCATTTTTCAGCTTCTTGATAGGTGATTCCTTTTCGTTCCGCAAAATCTTCCACCTGATTGGGTTTTATTTTTCCTAGTCCAAAATAGCGAGCTTCAGGATGCGCAAAATAATAACCGCTCACACTTGCGGCGGGCCACATCGCTAAACTTTCGGTAAGTTCCACACCAATGTTTTCTTCAACGTTAAGCAGTTTCCAAATACTCAGCTTTTCTAAATGATCGGGACAGGCAGGATAACCCGGCGCTGGACGAATACCTTTGTACGATTCTTTGATCAATTCAGCATTCGATAGATTTTCATCTTGTGCATAACCCCAATTTCGGGTACGGACTTGCCAATGCAAATATTCTGCAAAAGCTTCTGCTAAACGATCGGCTAAAGCTTTTACCATAATCGAATTGTAATCGTCTAAATTCTTTTCAAATTCATTCGCTAATTCTTGAGTTCCAAAGCCGGTGGTTACACAAAAACATCCGATATAATCTTGTATTTCGGTTTCTTTTGGCGCTATAAAATCGGCTAACGCAAAATTGGGTTTACCTTTGTATTTTTTGAGCTGTTGACGCAAAGTTCTAAACCGAATAATTTCTGCTGAAGTTTTAGGATCTAGAACTGAAATATCGTCGTCTTCTACTGCGTTAGCCGGAAACAAACCAAAAACGGCTTTCGCTTTTAATTGTTTTTGCTGAATAATTTCTGTCAGCATTTTTTCAGCATCTTCAAATAAATTTGTGGCTTGTTGACCAACGACCTCATCTTCTAAAATCTCCGGAAATTTTCCGTGGAGATCCCAGCTTCTAAAAAAAGGCGTCCAATCGATAAACTCCTTCAATTTTTTCAACTCGAAATCTTCGATCACTTGAACTCCTAATTGATGAGGTTGAATAATATCTTTAGCTTTCCAATCGATTTGAAATTTATTTTTTCTGGCTTCAGCAATCGTTAAATACTCTTTCTTTTTAGTTCTGCTTAGAAACTTCTCTCTAAATTCAGCATAATCAAGTTTTAGATCGGTTTTATATTTCGTCGCCGTTTCTTTTTGTAATAAATTTCCTACAACGGTAACCGCTCGAGAAGCATCGTTTACATGAACAACCGCGTGCTGATATTCTGCATCAATCTTCACCGCCGTATGCGCTTTAGAAGTTGTCGCTCCGCCAATTAATAATGGAACTTCAAAATCTTGGCGCTGCATTTCTTTGGCAAGAAAAACCATCTCGTCTAATGAAGGGGTAATCAATCCGCTTAAACCTATAATATCGACTTGTTGGGCTTTGGCTTCAGCAATTATTTTTTCCGGTGGAACCATAACTCCCAGATCGATAATTTCATAATTATTACAAGCAAGAACCACGCTTACAATATTCTTCCCGATATCGTGTACATCACCTTTTACGGTCGCCATCAATATTTTCCCGGCACCACTTTTCTCTTCTTCAGAAGGCGGATTTTTTAATTTTTCTTCTTCAATATAAGGTAACAAATAGGCGACGGCTTTTTTCATTACTCGAGCAGATTTCACCACTTGAGGAAGGAACATTTTTCCGCTTCCGAAGAGATCTCCTACAACGTTCATTCCCGTCATTAAATGATTTTCGATCACCTGAATCGGTTTTTCTGATTGCTGTCGAGCTTCTTCAACATCTTCTAAAATATAGGTATCGATCCCTTTGACTAAAGCTCGTGTGATTCGATCTTGCAAAGCTTCTTCTCGCCAAGAAAGATCGACCTTATTTTTTTCTGATTTATTATTTTTTACCGTTTCTGCAAACTCCAATAAACGCTCGGTTGCATCATCGCGACGGTCGAGCATCACATCTTCCACGTGTTCTAATAAATCTTTTGGAATATCGTCGTAAACCTGTAGCATTGTCGGGTTCACGATACCAATATTCATCCCGGCTTGGATGGCGTGGTATAAAAATACCGAATGCATCGCTTCCCGAACAGCATTATTTCCGCGGAAAGAAAAAGAAATATTACTCACGCCGCCGCTCACGCTCACATACGGAAGATTTTCTTTTACCCAACGCGTAGCTTCAATAAAATCGATCGCATTTTTTCGGTGTTCATCCATTCCCGTTGCGACCGGAAAAATGTTCAAATCGAAAATGATATCTTCCGGAGGGAAGTTCACTTTATTGACCAATAAATCGTAAGATCGTTGCGCAATTTCGATACGACGGTCGTAATTATCGGCTTGTCCAACTTCATCAAAAGCCATCACAATTACCGCAGCTCCGTAACGTTTGATCTTCTTCGCGTGAAGTAAAAATTCTTCTTCGCCTTCTTTTAGCGAAATTGAATTCACCACACATTTTCCTTGAACTACTTGCAAACCGGCTTCAATAATTTCCCATTTAGAGCTATCGATCATAATCGGCACACGAGAAATATCGGGTTCTGAAACGATTAGATTTAAAAAATTTACCATCGCTTCTTTTCCATCGATCAGACCATCGTCCATATTTATATCGATAATCTGCGCGCCGCCTTCTACCTGATCGCGGGCAATGGCTAGAGCTTCATCAAACTTTTCTTCTTTAATAAGTCGTAAAAATTTTCGGGAACCCGCTACATTGGTTCGCTCCCCGACATTTACAAAATTACTTTCGGGAGTGATGACCAAAGGCTCTAAACCGGAAAGTTTTAGCGGACGAAAATTTGAGACGGTTTCAGTATTATCCTTATCTTCTATCGTTGTAGATAAATTCATTTTGTATTAAATTAATTGTGGAGCTTCCAATTTTCTTGGGGAATATTTGGCAGCCACATTTGCAATGGCTTTGATATGCTCCGGCGTAGTTCCGCAGCAACCGCCAATAATATTCACTAAATTCTTCTGAAGGTATTCTTCAATCTGGCCGGCCATTTCTTCGGGCGTTTCATCGTATTCTCCAAATGCATTTGGCAAACCGGCATTGGGATAGGCGGAAACGCCTGCCGAAGTTCTGTTGGATAAAACTTCTAAATGTGGCGTGAGTTGTTTGGCGCCTAACGCACAATTAAAACCAACACTCAACAACGGAATATGCGAGACAGAAATCAGAAAAGCTTCGGCGGTTTGCCCTGATAAAGTTCTCCCGGAAGCATCGGTTATGGTACCGCTCAACATCACCGGAATATCGATTTGTTGTTCTTCTTTAAGTTCTTCAATAGCAAAAAGGGCAGCTTTGGCGTTGAGCGTATCAAAAACCGTTTCGACTAATAAAATATCGACGCCACCTTTTAATAAAGCTAATGCTTGTTGTTTGTAAGCTATGCGTAATTCATCAAAAGAAATCGCACGAAAACCGGGATTGTATACATCTGGAGAAATACTGGCCGTTTTATTCGTGGGTCCCATCGCTCCGGCGACAAAACGAGGTTTTTCTGGATTTTCTAAGGTGATCTTTTGAGCGACTTCTTTGGCAATTCTGGCCGACTCGTAATTGAGCTCATCGACCAAATGCTCCATTTTATAATCGGCCATCGCAATGGTGGTGCCGGAGAACGTATTGGTTTCTACAATATCGGCGCCGGCTTCAAAATATTTTTTATGTACTTCTGCAATGGCATCGGGTTGAGTTAACGATAAAAGATCGTTATTCCCTTTGACGGGAATCTCCCAATTTTTAAATCGTTCTCCCTGAAAATCTTCTTCAGAAAATTGATAGCGTTGTAGCATCGTGCCCATTGCGCCATCGAGAACCAGTATTTTTTGTGTTAATAATTCCTTTATTTTACTCATAGCTTTTATATATAATAGCTATCAAAAAAAGGAACAGAAGGAAAGAATTCTGTATGGGTTATCTATCTGCTTTTGCAGTAGAATGTAGCACCTTCTCTTTCTGTTTTCACAGAAAAAGGGTTGCTAAGGCTTCATTGGGTCTAGTCCCTCTGCCTTTCTTGATAACTTATTTCAATTTAAATATGAACTTATGCTTACAAATATAAGCGTCTGCCAATAATAGGCAAATTAATATGATTAAATCTGAGTTCCGTTTAAGAAAACTTCGTATTTAATTTCGGCAGTTTTTTCTAGCATTTTAGCTACCGAACAATATTTTTCTAACGAAAGATCTACGGCACGACGTGCTTTATTCTCGGGTAAATCTCCTTCTAATTTTATTTGCAAATCTATTTTTTCAAAAACTTTTGGGATAGCGTTTGGGTCACGGTAACCTTCAACCTCCATTTCTAGATTGGTTAATTCTAGATTTTGTTTTTTTAGAATATGAACAATATCGATCCCGCTGCAACCGGCAATCCCACGAAGTAGTAAATCCATCGGACTTGAACCTTGTGGATTTTCAGCAGATTTGTTATCTAAATGAACTTCGTCGCCGCGCTCGTTGGTCGTTACAAAATGAAAATCGTTATTAAGACGTTTTAAGTGTACTTTCATCTTTTTCAGTTTTTATTCAAAGATAAGCATTCTAATTTTTCAAGGCTTGTTGTAAATCTGAAATTACATCATCTACGTGTTCTAAACCTACCGAAATTCTTACTAAACCATCGGTGATCCCGACTTCCAATCGATCTACTTCTCCTAATTTACTATGCGTTGTAGAAGCAGGATGCGTCACAATGGTTTTGGTGTCGCCTAAGTTGGCACTTCGAGAACATAAATTTACCGAATTGATAAATTTTCTTCCGGCTTTTAAACCGCCTTTTACTTCAAAAGAAATAATATTTCCACCTAATTTCATTTGCTTTTTAGCGATTTTATATTGCGGATGCGATTTCAAAAAAGGATATTTTACGTTTTCTACAAATTCATTTTCTTCTAAAAACTGTGCGACTTTTAAAGCGTTTTCACAGTGCTTTTCTAATCGAACCGGAAGCGTTTCTAAACTTTTTGACAATACCCAAGCGTTAAACGGACTCAGTGCCGGACCGGTATTTCTGGAAAATAAATAAATCTCCCGAATTAAATCGGCTCGACCAACCGTAACACCTCCCAAAACTCGACCTTGCCCGTCGATTAATTTTGTGGCTGAATGAATCACTAAATCTGCTCCAAATTTTATTGGATTTTGTAAGTAAGGAGTGGCAAAACAGTTATCGATCACCAAAATTAAATGGTGCTTTTTAGCTATTTTCCCCAACAATTCTAAATCTAAAATATCGACTCCGGGATTGGTGGGCGATTCTGCAAAAATGATTTTAGTGGTTGGTGTGATTAACTTTTCAATGGTTCCAACCTCATTTACTTTGAAATATGAATGTGAAATATTCCACTTCGGAAAAAATTTAGTGAACAAACTATGGGTTGAACCAAACACAGAACGCGATGAAATAATATGATCACCACTATTTAATAAAGCTGCTAAAGTTGAAAAAACCGCGCTCATCCCCGTAGCAAATGCGTAACCGCTTTCGGCTCCTTCCATTTTAGCGATGCGATCGATAAATTCTGAAGTGTTCGGGTTGCTGAACCTGCTGTAGATATTCCGTTCTTTTTCTTCTGAAAAGGAAGCACGCATTTCTTCAGCATCTTCAAACACATAACTTGAGGTTAGGTATAAAGGTGACGAATGTTCTTGGTGTTGTGAACGTTCGATATGACTTCTTATAATTTCGGTTTCTAGATGAAATTGACTCATAATTTTAGTTTAGTTGCAACAATCGATTCGTTCGGCTAATTTGATAACGTCGCTTACCACGCCTCTAGCTGTTACCGCGCCTCCTGCACCGGCTCCCTGAATCACTAAAGGTTGATTACCATAAGATTCCGTATAAATTTCGAATAAAGAGTCGGCTCCCTGTAAAGCTCCGAGTGGATTTTCTTTTTGCTCTTTTACCAATTTCACTTCTAAAATTTCTTTTTCCACATCGAGCTCACCAATGTAACGTAAGACTTCATTTTCATTTAATTCAGCTTTCAGCACTTGAAATTCTTCATCTAAATCGGTGATATTTTCCTGAAATGTAGTTACTAAAGTGGTTTCAGCTAAATGCGCCGGCACCAAACTTTTCACTTTTACATCCTCTAAATTATAAGTGAGCTGAAGTTCTCTCGCCAAAATGAGCAGTTTTCTAGCCACATCGGTCCCGGAAAGATCGACACGCGGGTCGGGTTCTGTAAAACCTTTTGCTTCGGCAAGCCCCACTACTTCACTAAAATTTTTATTCTCTTCTGAAAAAGTATTGAAAATATAACTCAGCGATCCCGAAAAAACTCCTCTAATTTTAGTGACTTTTTCTCCTGACTGATGCAGGCTCTTAATTGTTTCAACCACCGGAAGACCTGCTCCCACATTGGTTTCGTATAAAAATTGTTTCTTATTTTCTTTTAAGATCTCTCTAAAGAATTCGTAATCATCATAAGTTAACGTATTAGCAACTTTATTGGCCGCAATAATGTGAAAACCGTTTTCTACTAAGTTGGTATAATTATTTACAAATTCTGATGAAGCCGTCGCATCGATCGCTACGATATTTTGCCAATTTTTAGTTTTTACATAATCGATAATTTCTTCCACTTGATACGGAAGACCGAAATCTACAAAGTTGGCTTTCCAGTTTTCATCGACCCCTTCATCTTTAATAAATGCGGTTGATGAATTTAAAATAATCGGAATTTCAATTTCTAAACCTTGTTGTTGAAAGACTTTTTGCGCTTGAATAATTTGATTGATAAACGTACTTCCTACTTTACCTATGCCAAACAAGATGAGCTGTATTTTTTTCATTTTTAGTTTTTATGTTTTGAAATATGGGTTGTAATAAATTTGCGAGTTGTTGATGTTCAATTAAAAATGCATCGTGACCGTGAATCGATTTAATCTCGCCAATCGTGATATTTGTATTCGTTTCACTTAATTGTACGTAAGTGTTCCAGTTATCTTCCGCGAGAAAAAATTGATCTGAATTCACCGTTATCAAATGAATTTGTGATCTTATTTTCTGAGCAGCTTTTAACCAATCGCCAGTTCCGTTGGAAATATCGATCGTGCTTAATAAATGATTCAGCAATCGATACGCCGGAAGTTTATAGCGATTTTTTAATGCTTTCCCGTGAAAATCTAACCAGTCTTGAACTTTAAATTTTCCTTTCTTTTTTTCTCTGTTGAATTTTTGATTGAGCGATGCCGGCGTGCGGTAAAACGTCATCGCATGACGACGAGCATCTTCAATAGGTGCTGAAGAATTATTAAGAATAGCCTCCTGAATGCTGCAATTAGCCAACACCCAATCGTTCGCGGTATGATGTGCTGCCACCGGAATAATATGAGCTGCTAAATTAGGCTGATTGACGGCCATATGCCAAGTAAGCGCGCCGCCAATCGAACAACCTAGAGTGGCGTATAATTTTTCAATTTTTAATAACTGAAGACCTCCAATAAAAATCCTTGCGATATCATCTAAGGTAAAATCTTTGTAATTAAAAATTAGATCCTCTACATCGCCACTGTAACCGTTACCGGGAATATTAAACGCCAGTACCGTAAATCTGTTTAAATCGATCGTCTTTTCTTCTCCCACAATTTGATCAAGCCAAGCATTTTCACCTATTAAAGTTGAATTACCTGTAAGTGCGTGATTCACTAAAACGACCGGTGCTTCACCTAATGGCAGACCAAAAGTTTGATACGACAAATCGATATCTCGCGTAAAACCTTTTTCGGTTTTAAAATTTTCAACCGTAATATATCTTAAACTCGCCATAACTTATTGCTGAACTAATTCGTGAGCTTTCTTTAAAGCCGTTTTTAAATCGGTTTTCAAATCCTCCAGATCTTCTAAGCCCACACTCAGTCGAATTAAATCTTGGGTAACGCCAGTCGCCAACTGTTCTTCTTCTTTTAATTGCTGATGTGTGGTACTTGCCGGATGAATAATGAGTGATTTACTATCACCTATATTGGCTAGTAATGAAAATAACTTCGTCGTATCTGCGATGGTTTTAGCTGCTTCGAAACCGCCTTTTACACCAAAAGTTACGAGCCCGCTTTTTCCTTTGGATAAATATTTTTCAGCTAAATTGAAATAATCACTGGTGGGTAAACCGGGATAATTTACCCAAGCTACTTCTTCTTGTTCTTGCAACCATTGCGCGAGTTGAAGGGCATTTTGAGAATGTTGTTTAATTCTAACATCAAGTGTTTCTAAACCTTGAATAATTTGAAAAGCATTAAACGGACTCAAAGCTGCTCCGTGATCTCGCAAACCTTCAACTCTTACTTTTGCGATGAAAGCGGCTTCTCCTAACGCTTCGTGGTAAACCAAACCGTGATAACCAGGTGAAGGCTCAGTAAATTCAGGAAATTTACCGTTTGCCCAATCAAAATTTCCTGCGTCGATAATTGCTCCGCCTAAGGCTGTTCCGTTACCGTTAATGTATTTGGTAAGTGAATGAATTACAATATCGGCTCCGTAGTTAATCGGGTTTAATAAACTTGGTGTAGCTACTGTATTATCGACAATTAAAGGAATTTTTGCTTGTTTAGCTTCCGCAGCAATCGCTTCTAAATCTAATACATCGAGTTTAGGATTGCCTAAAGACTCTACAAAAATCGCTCTTGTATTTTCTTTTACTGCTTTTCTGAAGTTTTCCGGTTGAGTAGGATCGACGAAGGTGGTTTTAATCCCTAATCTGGGGAGCGTCACGTTTAATAAATTATAAGTTCCGCCATAAAGACTGCTCGATGCTACGATATGGTCTCCAGCTTTTAGCAAGGTTAATAATGTTGTATTAATCGCAGCTGTTCCCGATGCAGTGACGACAGCGCCAATCCCACCTTCAAGCGCTGCTAAACGCCGTTCTAAAATATCGTTAGTAGGATTATTTAATCGGGTATAAATAAATCCCGGTTTAGCTAAGCTGAAAACATCGGCTGCGTGTTGAGAATCATCAAACACATAGGAAGTAGATTGATACAGAGGAACAGCTCTGGTTCCTTTATTAGTTGTTACATCGTGACCGGCGTGTAAAGCGTTGGTGGCATTTTTAAGTGTACTCATTTCTCTAAGTTTTAATTATTGAACATTTTATTTTGTTGAATCTTGGATATAAAAAAAGTCCCTTCGGTTTGTTATCACCAAAGGGACTTTAAGTTTGAAAACTAATTCGCTTAAATCACAACATATGGCAATAACGTGGTGGATGGTGCATCATACGACACATCATCATCGGCATAGCCATCATCATTACGTTAGTTACCAAATTGAAATTCATTTTTAAATTATTTTTCTTTTTCATAGCACCTGCAAACACAGGATTTTATTAAAAACAAGGCATAAAAAAAGCCGCTGTTGTTTACAGCGGCTCTATACATTTATAGCTAAAAAATTTATGTAATAGAACACGCTGTGGGCTTTCGCCACATCATCATATTCATATTGCACATTAAATTTTTCATTTTTTCTTGTTTTGTGATTACAAAGATAAAAGCAATATTTTTTAATATGCAAGAAATTATACGATAAAATTTCTTCTTGATAAGAAAAGCCCTCAAATAAGAGGGCTTTCTTTAGTATTAGGCATATTAATCTAGTTATCTTTTTAAGGTGAAGTTCGCCTTGAATTCAGCCTTCTGCATC
>NZ_RXOM01000041.1 GCF_008692195.1 Salegentibacter sp. R32 | reverse complement strand
GCGGCGAAAGCTTAAGGTGGCTATGGCAACGGGGCTCACCCCTTTCCATTCCGAACAGGGAAGTTAAGCCCGTTAGCGCAGATGGTACTGCTTGACCGTGGGAGAGTATGTCGCCGCCTTCTTTTAAAGATCCCCTTCACAAAACGTGGAGGGGATTTTTTTGTTTTATGATCTTTACTGAAATTTATTTACCCTAATAAAAATCCCATTACTTGTAGAATTTCGGTTTTCACTTATATTTGAAATAAATTTTCAACAAATTGTATTTAAAGCTAGTAAAACCCGTATTTGATTTTTTTTCTTCTTTAATTGGACTAGTTTTTATTCTTCCCTTTATTATAATAATAAGTATTACTTTATTTTTTCAATATCGAGGAGGTAATCCTTTTTTTCTTCAAAAAAGAGTTGGACAGTATGGGAATCATTTTACTATTTTTAAATTGCGAACTATTGATAGTGCAGGAAATATTTCAAGATTTTCAAAATTCCTGAGAGGATATAAAATAGACGAATTTCTGCAATTAATAAACATCCTTAAAGGAGAGATGTCGGTAGTAGGACCACGTCCAGATATACCTGGTTATTTTGATTTATTGCAAGGAGATGAAAGGAAGATATTAAATTTAAAACCAGGGCTTACTGGTTATGCTTCTTTAAAATATTTTAATGAAGAAAAAATTTTGTCTCAAGAAAATAATCCAGAACATTTTAATGATTATGTTATTTTTCCTGAAAAGGTGAAATTAAACCTTTGGTATTATCATCATATTTCTTTTTGGTTAGATGTAAAAATTATAATCAAAACCTTAATTTTACCTTTTTCAAAATCAAATATATGAAAAAATCAAAAATTTGGCTCTCTTCTCCACATTTGGGAGGTGACGAGATTGATTATGTTAACTCTGCATTTGAAGAAAATTGGGTAGCTCCTTTAGGACCAAATGTAGCTGGTTTTGAAAAAGATATTCAGCATTATTTAAATACAGATAACTATATAGCTGCACTTTCGAGTGGTACTGCTGCTTTGCATTTAAGTTTAATAATGAATAATATAGGAAATGATGATTTTGTGATATGTCAAAGTTTAACTTTTTCCGCTTCTGCAAACCCTATAAAATATGTAGGTGCAAAAGCTATTTTTATCGATAGTGAATTAGATACCTGGAATATGTGTCCAGAGGCTTTAAGAAATGCTATAGAGTTTTGTATAAAAAAAAATAAAAAATTAAAAGCTGTAATTTGTGTTCATTTATATGGGATGCCTGCTAAATTAGATGAAATCAGAACGATTTGTGATGAGTATAATATTATTTTGATTGAAGATTCTGCCGATGCTTTAGGTTCTATTTTTAAAAACCAAAAATGTGGAACTTTTGGTGACTTCGGAATTTTATCTTTTAACGGTAATAAAATTATAACTACTAGCGGCGGTGGTGCTTTAATTTGTAATTCTCAAAAAGAGCAGCAAAAAGCTGTTTTTTATGCTACTCAGGCTAGGGATGATGCACCACATTATCAGCATTCTGAAATAGGCTATAATTATAGGTTGAGTAATATCTCTGCAGGAATCGGCCGTGGGCAAATGAAAGTTTTAGATAAACATATTTCACTGCGTAGAAAGATGAATCAATTTTATCAAGAGTTGTTTAAAGATATTGAAGGGATTACTGTTTTTAAAGAACCAAATTCAGATTATTTCTCCAATCATTGGTTGAGTGCAATTTTGGTAGATTCAACCAAAACTAAAAATAATTTAACCAGAGAAGATATTCGGTTAGCTTTTGAAGAAGAAAATATAGAATCCCGTCCGCTATGGAAGCCTATGCATTTGCAACCTGTTTTTAAAGATGAATTATATTTTGGCGGTTCTGTGGCTGAAAATTTATTTAGAGATGGACTTTGCTTACCTTCAGGTTCTAATTTAACCGATGAGGATAGAGAAAGAATCACTTCCGTTATTCAAAAACTATTTAATTAAAAAATTATGATTGAAGAAATTATTAAAAATAGAAGAGCTATTTATCCTGTTCAATATAATTCAGAAGAAATTGATAAGGAAACTATAGATAAAATTATTGAAACTGCTAATTGGGCGCCAACACATAAAAAAACAGAACCTTGGCGTTTTAAAGTGATTCGAGGTGAAAAGTTAGTTGATTTAGGTCAGTTTTTAGCCGATAAGTATAAAGAAACTGCCGAAAAGCCTTCGGATTTTAAGTACAAAAAACTTCAGAATAACCCTAGTAAAGCCAGTTGTGTTATTGCTATTTGTATGCAGCGTGATCCTAAAGAAAGTCTTCCGGAATGGGAAGAAGTTGCAGCGGTAGCGATGGCCGTACAAAATATGTGGTTAACAGCGAGTCACTACGGTATTGGTGCTTACTGGTCTTCACCGGGATTAATAAAATATATGGATGAATTTTTCAGCTTAAAAGAAGGAGAAAAATGTTTAGGTTTTTTCTATATGGGAAATCATGATGAATCTGATTTACAAGCAGAACGTACGCCTATCGAAACCAAAGTTGAATGGCTTTAAAATAAAATTTCTTGGTGTTGAAAACATAAATAAATAAATACACCTAAGTAAATAAGGGCAACAAAAAACTTCATAAAGGTTGAAGCTATAAAGCCCATAAAAGAACCAAAAGCAGCTCTTAAAGCAATTTTAGAGCTGCTTTTATTGAATACAAACTCACCAATAAAAGCACCTACAAACGGACCTATTAAAAAGCCTAGCGGAATTGGAATAAAAATTCCTACAATTAATCCAATGGTAGTTCCTATGGCTCCCGCTTTACTGCCTCCGTATTTTTTGGTGCCAGCTGCCGGAATTATATAATCTAATATAAAAATAAGTATCGCTACAAACAGCGTTGCGCCCAATAGCCAATAATTCATCTTCATTCCTTCTACAAAATAAAGTAATAATAAACCGACCCAACTAATGGGTGGTCCCGGTAAAATAGGTAGTAAACTACCAATAATTCCAACTATACAAAGTACAAAGCCAAGAATAATTAAGATTAAATCCATCTTCAATTTTATCTCTAAAATACACAATTTTAAATTTTAACAACTAAATTATTAGTTTAAACTAACAATTCAGTTATATTTGTTTTTATAGAACTAAATAATTAGTTGAAAAAATGAAAGAACTTACTAAGGCAGAAGAAGAAATTATGCAATTGCTCTGGCAATTAAATGAAGCTAATGTGGCAACCTTAATTGAAGAAATGCCTGAACCAAAACCGGCATACAATACCGTTTCTACAATTGTCAGGATTTTGGAAAATAAAGGATTTGTAGGTTTCAGAAAAGAGGGGAGAGGTCATATTTACTATCCATTAATTGAAAAAGATAGTTACAGCAAATTCTCGATGACCAAGTTGTTGAATAATTATTTTGATGGTTCGGTAAAAAGTATGCTTTCTTTCTTCGTTAAGAAAAACGATTTAAGCCTTCAGGAGTTAGAAGAAGTTCTTTCAGAAATCAATAAAAAAGAAAAGTGATGGTGACCTATATTATTCAGTTGAGTATATTTTTACTTATTTTTTGGGGAGTGTACGAGCTTTTTTTAAAGAAGGAAACTTTCTTTAATTACAACCGATGGTATTTATTGCTCACTCCGGTTATTTCTATTTTGTTGCCTTTTTTCAGTTTTAATTTTCTGGAAAATTATGCCGTAGAAGCGCAACATTTGATACAGTTACCGGCTGTCTTTATTGGAGATAATATAGTTGAAACAACCACAATACAAGCAACCACCAATACCACTTCTTCTGTGGGGTTTTTAGAGAAGTATGGTTGGTGGTTAGCTTACGCTTTAGGGCTGATAGTTAGTCTTTTGTTATTTATTAGAAAGATTTTTCAGTTTCAGCAATTACGAAAGCGCGGGGAAATATCTTTTCAAGGTAATTTAAAACTAGTTGAAGTACCTAGCAGTAAAATCGCTTGTACGTTCTTTAAAACCATTTATTTGGGAAGTGATTTATCTTCCAGAGAAAAAGAACAAATTTTAAAACACGAGCAAGTTCACGTGCAGCAATACCATAGTGTAGATTTACTGTTTTTTGAAATTTTAAAAATCGCTTTATGGTTTAATCCGGTGGTGTATTTCTATCAAAAACAAATCACCAATTTACACGAATATATTGCCGATGCAGAAGCGACTAAAAACTCAGACAAAAAATCGTATTACGAAAGTTTACTTAAGGTTGCTTTTGGGGGCGAACAAATATCATTCATCAATCAATTTTTTAATCATTCATTAATCAAAAAACGAATTCTTATGTTACAAAAATCAAAATCGGCACAAGCTGCCAAATTTAAATTTTTAATTCTTATTCCGGTGTTACTGGCAATGCTTACCTATGTATCATGTTCCGATACTACCAATTTCACGGATAGTGAAGATGAAAAAATGGAAGTCCCAACTCCTCCATCACCACCGGCGCCTCCTGAAGTTTTATCTCAAGAAGATGCTAAACTAATCAATCAATTAGAGGAGGAATTAGAAAGCATGGTGAAAAATGGAAAGTCTTTTCCTGAAATATCTGAAGATTTTTTTAAAGAGAAAGATAAGCATATCAAATCTAAAGAAGCATTTTATAGAATGCGCGTATTTAGTGAGTGGATGCTTAATAAAAATAAGAATAAAAAAATAGCAGAAGGTACTTGGACTGAAGTAGATGAAAAACGATATAATTATATGTTGGCAAAGGAATACAATCAATCTTATGAAGATTACGTAGAATACCGAAAAAGTCAACCTAAAAAAGAAAATACTTCAACAGAAGGAGTTCCTTTTACAGCGATTGAAACGGTACCCACTTATCCCGGGTGTGAAAATTTAGATAATGCAGCCGCAAAAAAATGTATGAGTGAGCAAATCACAAACTTTGTAAACGAAAATTTCGATACCAATGCAGTAAAACCTTATGCTAAAAAAGGTACGAACAGAATTTATGTGCGTTTTGCGATCACCAAAGACGGAACTATCGAAAATATTCAAGCGAGGGCTTCTTCACCAGAATTAGTTGAAGAAGGGAAGCGTGTGGTAGCGATGTTACCAAAAATGAAACCGGGAGAAAACGATGGAAAGCCTGTCGGCGTTTTATACAGTTTACCCATCATTTTTCAAGTAGGTGAATAAACTATTTTTAAGCATATTAGTTTTATTTTTATGGAAAGCCGAAGCACAAACTTCGGCTTTTCAGCTTGCCGATAGTTTATATGCTATCGGAAATTATCAAAAAGCGATCGAGCTTTATCAAAATTCTTCATCAACTTCCGCGGTAACCTATCAGAAAATTGCCCAAGCTTACCAAGCCACCGGAAATATTGGTTTAGCGATCAAGCATTATGAAAAGGCAATTCAGCTAGATCAAGAATTAATCATTGCAAAAAGTAATTTAGGTAAGCTTTATTACCAAAATCGAAATTATCACCTTGCCGATAGTCTTTTTAAGAAACTCATTCAAAACTATCCTGAAAATCCGGATTTTTATTATCGGTTAGCTTTAACCAAAGAAAAATTGAATGATACAACAGCTATCCAAGATTTTAAGAAAGTGTTGGAGATAGATAAGAATCATCAAAAAGCTTTATATGAACTTGCGAAGTTTAAATATGAAAAGAAGGATTACAAAGAAGTTGAAAATTTAGGAGAACAAGCTTTATCTTCTTATCCTGAAAATACCAGAATCATAAGTCTGTTGGCTCAAAATGCACTTGCAAAAAGAAATTACTATTTAGCTAAAAGTAGGTTGGAACAACTTATTCAATTAAATAAAAAATCGGTTTTTATTCATTTAAATTTAGGCTATTGTTATTTCAATTTAAAAAAATATGAAAAAGCTTTACAGCAATTTAAGGAAGTAATTCAACAGGAAAAGAATCATCATAAAGCAGGTTTATTTGCCGGAAAAAGTTTGCTAATGTTGGAGCGCTATCAGGAAGCTGAAGAGTTTTTAAGAGTAGCTGTAATTTTAGCGGACCAACCTGTAGATGACTATTACACAAGTTTTGCAATAAGCCTACAAAAACAGAAAAAGTTTAAAGAGGCTATCGATAATTTTAAAGTTGCTTTAGAAGAATATCCTAAAAATTACCGAGCGCAATATGAATTGGCGGTTTGTGCAGATAATTATTACAAAGACATACAAACTAAAATTAACTACTATCAACTTTTTATCAATAAATTTCAAAACGAACCCAAAGTAACATATTATCTGTTTTTAGCAAAAGAGCGTTTAAGCGATTTAAAAGAACAACAACATATTGCCAAAAAGTAAATGTTTATAAGGTTGTTATTAAAATATAAGTGAAATAAGAAGTATGCTTTCTAAAGAATACTTAATTTTACTTTTATGAAGTATAGTTACCTTTTGCTGTTACTTTTATGTTTGGGATGCAAAAACTTTGAAACCAAGAAAATCTCTTCTGATGAAATTGTAGAAGAAGAGTTAAAAGAATTTAATTGGCAAGAAGTAGAAGTTTATCCTTCCTTTAGAGAATGCGAATCTTTTACTGAAACCCAAGAGAAGAAAACGTGTTTTGAGCAACAGTTTGCTTTAAAACTATACCAATCTCTTCAGCAAAAAAAAGTGGTTTTATCAGATTCAATTCAGGAGAAAATGATGTTGTTTATTTCTGTAAATGCAGAAGGTAAACCTAAGTTAGATTCATTGGAAACTTCAGCCTTAATTGAAGAAAAAGTACCTCAAATGGAAAATTGGCTGGAAGAATCCATTCATCAACTTCCAAAAATATACCCCGCTAGAAAGCGAGGTATTCCTGTAAAAACTTCTTTTAAATTACCTTTGGTAATCGCTTCAGAATAATTATAAGTTAAACTTTAAGCCGGCTGTAAAGTCGATTGGGGTTTCACCATTATCATCAATTCCTGCTGCAATAAAATCGTTATAACTTAGCGTTAAAAAAGTGCCTGTCCCTATTCTAATTGCCATCCCTGCTCCTAAACTTAAAGGTAAATCCATTGCAAAGTCACTCTCTGAGACGATTCTTGGTACTGAGTCGGGTGTTTCTCGTACTTCATAACTAGGATCTTCATGATAATAAATATCTACAAATTCTCCTTCTACATAAAGATGAAACCAATTCGCATTAATTATTTTAAAACGATAGTTGAAACTAAGGGCAGTTTTAGAATATTCAAAATCATCATTTTCAAAAGTATGACGAAACTGAGTGAAAAAAGAGTGCCTTTTAAACTTATTTTTACCGTAAATTTCCAGTTCTAGTCCTGCTACCGTAGATTTTTCATTAGCAGGGTTATCGGTATAAACAGAATTAGTTACACCACCAAATACACCAAGGCGCATTCCTGTATTTAAATCTGCATTTTTATTGTAAGAGCTCCCCTTAATGGCTGCATTATGTTCTTTTACGTAATTTTTTAAATGGGTAAGTGTAAATTTTAATTTATCTGTTGGAATATTGGTTTCAGGTGTTAATTCTTCAAGAGTTTGTATATATTCTTTTTGGAATTTTCCATTTTCTCTGGTATTGGTGAGCTCGGTTAATTCACCATCTTTTTCCACAAAGTAATGATAACGTTTGTCTGATGTATTCCAAAATAGAGTAAGGTCTCCTTCTGCTGCAGTGTAAAACTCGTAGCTTTTACCATTAAAAGTGTGAGTTTCCTGAGCCTCTACTGCTATTGAAAACAGTAAAAAAGGAATGATAAATACCAATAACTTCTTCATAAAAATTCTTTTTTTTAGACGAATCAAAGGTACAAAATTTTAGAAAAAATTAACTTTTAGCGAGATTTTATTTCTTGAAGCTTCTTCCTTTCCATTCATAAGATTTTAAAAAAGAGAGAGATGCAGAACTTACAATAAAAACTGGATGAAGAAAAGCAATAAGTATGTAACTTTTCATGAGTTGAGTTTGTTTGTAAAATTCTGAAGTTTTGTAAAGCACAAAAAAATCTAAGTTAAGCTTAATAAAAAATAAAAGAACAAAAGCTTGCCAAGCAAGCAATTGAAAAACAGCCCCCAAAAAGAAAATTACAAAGCAAAGATTCATCAAGAATACAATCATAGCGGTAAGTAAACTTGTTTTGTTTTTATAAGCTGAAGTTTTTGCTGCCCAACGCACTCGTTGTTGAAAAAGTGATTTTAAGTTTTGTGGCGGAAGTGTTTTTACTTGCGCTTCATGATGTGATAAATAATCAATTTTCTTTTGAGCAAGCTTCATTTTTTCGAGCATAAAAATATCGTCACCGCTGGCGATTTTATCATTCTCAAAACCACTGAGTTCTATAAATGTCTTTTTTTTATAACAAAGGTTAGCCCCATTGCAGAGAAAAGCTTTCTTGTTTCCAAAACCTCCTAAAGTCGCAGCTTGCAGACTCAAAAAGTCCAAGGTTTGAAATTTATCTAAAAAGCTTTCCGAAGAAATATAAGTTACCGGGCCGGCAATAAAATCTGATTGTTGTTGAATAATCATTGAGTTAAAATATTGCAACCATTTTCTGGGGACTTCACAATCGGCATCAGTAGTAATTATATATTCTTTTGTGGAATGCCGAATTGCTTTACTGAGCGCTTCTTTTTTGGGAGAAATAGCTTTCGCTGAATTATGTAAAAGCTGAATGGAAATTTCTGAATGTTGCTGAATAAATTCTTCTACAATTTTCACCGAATCATCTTCAGAACAATCATTAATCAATAAAATTTCGAATAATGCTGAATCGTATTCTAAACCTTTTAAAGTTTGAAGAAGGTGTGGTAAATGTTCAGCTTCATTTCTAAACGGAATGCATAGGGAAAAACTTAATTTTTCAGACTCTTTTTTAAGTTGAAATGGCTTCAGTTTAAAAATTCCGTAGAGCAGCCAGAGCATTAAAATGGCGTAACTGGCTGAAATAAAAATGGAAATGATTATTTCCATAGCTTAGAAATGTTCAGTTGAAATCTAGGTTGAAATTTAAAAAGCAATAAACTTCCTGTAATTGCCGGAAATGCAAAATTGAAGAGCCACATTGTTAAACTTACTACTAAAACCGGTAAAGCTTCCACGGCATAAAAGGAAAATAACCAAACTGCGATTCCTCCTTTAAATACAGCGTCTAAAATAAAAACGCTTGGGAAAACAGAAGCTAAAAAGTACATCGAAAAGATACAGCTCATCGCCTCAATGTAAGAAATCTCTACATTCAGCAATAGCAGTAAAAAGTAAAATTGATGACTGAAAACTAAATACCTCGCTATGGATAATCCTAAAATTTTTGATTTATCTTTTAGGGAGAATTGGAAAAAAGCTTGTTTTAATTGGCTGAAATTATTTTGAAAGCAAGAAGACTTCCACAATAATAAAAATGAAACAAAAACCAATAAAAATGTAATTATTAAATTCTGAATAGAAATAAAATTAAAATGAAAAGTAGAATTATTCATTAGAAAAAAGATTCCGATTAAACCGAAAAAAATCGTCGCAAGCAACTGACTCATATTTCCGAAGAAATTATAGAGCACAATTGTTTTCCAATATTTGTTATTGAAAAATATAGGTTTTGCACCATATTCACCAATCCTATTAGGAGTGAGAATTGCAATTGCGTGAGAGCTTAAAAGCTGAAATGCACTTTGCTTAAAAGTAATTGACTCTATTTTATGCACTAGCTTTTTCCATTTTAAGGCTTCTAAACTCCAATTAAGAACACTTAAAATCAATAAAAAGGAGAAATCTTCAAATTGAATGTGTTGAAGTTGTGAGCTAAAGTTAGCCCAACTCAACTCATTATTTTTTGTTAGCTTATAATAGATAAAAAAACAAATCGCAGAAAGCAAGGCCACTTTTAAAAGTAGTAAAAACAATTGCTTAGATTTGTGATGAATCCTACGCATACACAAAGAAACAAATATTTAGTTTGAAAACAGAAAAAATAATTTTAGGCATCGACCCGGGAACCACCATTATGGGTTTCGGACTCATTAAAGTAGTTGGTAAACAAATGCAGTTTATGCAATTAAATGAGTTGATGTTGAAAAAATACGACGATCATTACGTAAAATTAAAACTGATTTTTGAACGCACCATTGATTTAATAGAAGCTTATCATCCTGATGAAATTGCCATTGAAGCGCCTTTCTTTGGAAAAAACGTTCAGTCGATGTTGAAATTGGGAAGAGCGCAAGGTGTTGCGATGGCGGCCGGATTAAGTAGGGAAATCCCGATTACTGAATATTCTCCCAAAAAAATAAAAATGTCCATTACCGGTAATGGAAATGCCAGCAAAGAGCAAGTTGCCAGAATGCTTCAAAGTACCTTGAAGTTAAAAAGTTTACCCAAAAACTTAGATTCTACTGATGGTCTGGCGGCGGCGGTTTGTCATTTTTACAATGATGGTCGGGTAGAAAGCGGGAAAAGTTATTCAGGCTGGGCTTCATTTGTAAAAAAAAATCCCAACAAGATTAAATAGCACTGTTAAAAATTTGAGAATGGATTGTTGTATACCTGTTAGTTTGACTACCTTCAAGCTAAAAATATATCAATGAATACGAATAGACTTTCAGAAAAAATAGAAGATATTTTAAACCACCAAGTAAAGAAGGAAGCGACCGCTTCGCAAATTTATCTTTCTTTAGGTGCGTGGGCAGATAGTGAAGGATTTACAGGAGTAGCCAATTTTCTTTTTCGGCATGCGCAAGAAGAACGCAATCACATGATTAAGGTGATGGATTGCATTATGGAACGTGGCGGAAGAGTAAGGATTACCGGTATAGATGAACCTGCTAAAGATCCTAAAAACTTACAGGAATGCTTAGAAAAAGTGTTTCAGCACGAAGTAGATAATACCGAAGCCATCTACGAAATTGTAAATTTAGCTCAAGAAGAAAAAGATTGGGCAACTTGGAATTTTGGTCAATGGTTTGTAAAAGAACAGATTGAAGAAGAAGCCTTGGTGTTAGATTTACTGGATAAATTAAAAGTGGCCGGAGGAACAAAAGCGACTGCCGAATCTTTATTATATTTAGACGCTCAATTTGAAAAAAAGGAAGACGAGGCGACGTTGGCCAGGGAAGCTTCCGCTGATAAACCTTTATGAAATGAAGAAGATTATTTTATTGTGTTTGCTAATTCCAATAGCAATTACAGCACAAAACAAAAAAACTATGGAAAATACGATTTATCAATTTCAAGTAGAAGATATTGAAGGCAACACTTTCGATTTAGGATCATTGAAAGGAAAGAAGGTAATGATTGTAAATACCGCTAGCAAATGCGGATTAACACCGCAATACAAGCAGTTGGAAGAACTTTATAAAAAATATAAAGATGATAATTTTGTAATCATCGGTTTTCCTGCTAACAATTTTGCAAGTCAAGAGCCGGGAAGTGATGAAGAAATCGCTCAGTTTTGTGAGCGTAATTATGGTGTCACTTTTCCGATGATGAGTAAAATTTCGGTGAAAGGAGAAGATATGCACGAGCTTTATCAATTTTTAACCCAAAAATCTAAAAATGGATTTGCCGATTCTGAAGTAGCGTGGAATTTTCAGAAGTATTTAATTAGCGAAGAAGGTAAAGTGGTAGAGGTGATTGCCCCAAGAACTTTACCTACCGATGAAAAAGTAATCAGCTGGATTGAAGAGTAAATATTAAAATTAATAAAACAAAAAATCCCGAACATAATAAATAGTTCGGGATTTTTGTTTAGTTATTATCTGATTTTTTATTTCAGTCTCTTTTTAATATCCATCCGTTGATGAAGAACTCTAACTATTTCTACCAAATCATTTTCAGTTTTACGGTAAAATACAAGATGTGACTTAATTTTAGTCACTCGATAATTTTTCCTTGTTTGTTCTACAGATTTACCAATAAAGAAATTATCAGCTATAAATTCAATTTCATCAACTATTAAATCGTAATATCTGTCTGCTTGTTCTTTTGACCATTTATTAAATGTATAAAACCAAATATTATTTAAATCTCTTATCGCTTGATGACTTATACGATATTTGGAAGAATTCATAAATGTTCTTGATGTAGTTTTTTCAAGTTTTCTCTAGGATCAAAATCATCTACAAACTCGCTTTGTTCTCCAACCTCTAATGCTTTTATTAATTCTTTTTCTTTTTTCTCTTCTTGTTCTAAAAGCCTTAGAGCAGATCTAATAACTTCACTAACTGAGTTATATCTTCCTGAATTTACTTCTTCCTTAATAAATTCTTCAAAATAATTTCCTAATGTTATAGACGTGTTCTTTCCCATTGTAAAAATTATAGTTTGTTCTAATATACCAAAACTTAGTAATTATTTCAAATTTATTTGAATTCTAAATTAATCCTGCTCGTTTTAATAAAGCTTCAGGATTAGGTTCTTTTCCGCGGAAACGTTTATATAAAACCATTGGATCTTCGGTGCCGCCTTTACTAAGAATATTGTCTTTAAATTTATCGGCTACTGTTTTATTAAAAATTCCTTCTTCCTGAAAATATGCAAACGCATCGGCATCTAACACTTCTGCCCATTTGTAAGAATAATAACCTGCCGAATAACCCCCTTGAAAAATATGAGAGAACGAAGTACTCATACAATTTTCAGCAACGTCAGGATATAATTTTGTCGCTTCAAAAGCTTTCAATTCATTTTCTTTTACAGAATTGATGGCTGAAGGATCTACGGCGTGCCAAGCCATATCTAACATCCCGAAACTGAGCTGGCGTACGGTTTGCATCCCTTCGTGAAAGTTGGCCGATTTTTTAATCTTCTCGATCATTTCCATCGGGATCACTTCATCGGTTTCATAATGGCGAGCAAATAATTCTAAAGCTTCCGGCTCATAACACCAGTTTTCTAATACTTGGCTTGGTAATTCTACAAAATCCCAATAAACCGAAGCCCCAGATAAACTCGGGTAGGTTGAATTGGCTAACATCCCGTGCAGCGCGTGACCAAACTCGTGAAATAAAGTGGTTACTTCATTAAACGTAAGTAAGGATGGTTTTTTAGAAGTTGGTCGCGTAAAATTACAAACGTTAGAAACATGTGGGCGCTCATTTTTACCGTCTTTCACTTTCTGATCTTTATAAATCGTCATCCAAGCGCCGTTTCTTTTGCCTTCTCTCGGGTGAAAATCGGCATAAAATAGTGCCATAAAGTTATGATCGCCATCGTAAACCTCGTAAGTTTTTACTTCTTCGTGGTATTTATCTATGTCGAAAACTTCTTTAAAATGAAGATCATATAATTTTTTGGCTACCGTAAAAACTCCGTGAATTACATTGTCGAGTTTAAAATAAGGCTTTAATTGTTCATCATCTAATTGAAAACGCTTTTGCTTCAACTTTTCAGCATAATAAGCGCTGTCCCATTTTTCTAAATGGTCGATACCATCCAACTCTTTTGCAAATTGTTCTAATTCTTGAAACTCTTTTTCGGCAGCAGGTTTTGCTTTTTCGAGCATTTCATTTAAAAAGTCATTTACTTTTTCAGGGCTTTTTGCCATTCGCTCTTCTAAAATGAAATGCGCGTGCGTTTGAAATCCTAATAAATTGGCCCGTTGGTGACGAAGTTTTGCAATCTTTAATACACTTTCTTGATTGTCGTATTCGTCATTTTGAAAACCTTTAGCTCCAAAAGCAATCGAAATTTTTTTACGCAGTTCTCGGTTTTCTGCATACTTCATAAACGGAATATAACTCGGGTATTGAAGCGTAAAAATATAACCGTTCTTTCCTTTAGCTTTGGCTAATAAATTAGCGTTTTCTAATTCGCTTTCCGGTAAGCCTTTTAAATCTTTTTCATCTTCAATATGAAGTTCGTAACGATTGGTTTCTGCTAAAACATTTTCACCAAACGAAAGTGAAAGTTTAGAAAGCTCTTTGTCGATTTCTCGAAGCTGCTCTTTTTTATCTTCCGGTAAATTAGCACCATTTCTAGTGAAACTTTTGTAGTGTTTATCGAGCAGTGTTTTTTGTTCTACACTCAGCTCTAAGCTGTCTTTTTGCTCGTAAACACTTTTTACGCGTTTAAATAATTCTTCATTTAACGTGAGATCGTTGCTAAATTCACTTAACCAAGGAGAAACTTCTTGTGCTATTTTCTGAATTTCTTCATTCGTTTCCGCTGAATTTAAATTGAAAAATATACTTGAAACCCGACTTAAAGTTTCTCCGGTAAATTCTAAAGCTTCTAGTGTATTTTCGAAAGTTGGTGCTTCTTCATTAGCGGTAATCGCATCAATTTCAGCTTTGGCTTTTTGAATGGCTTCTTGAAAAGCCGGTTTAAAATGTTCATTTTTTATTTTAGAAAATGGAGCAGCGTTAAATGGCTCCAATAAAGGATTTTCCTGACTCATAGATTTGTTTTTCTGTAAAACGTAAAGATACAAAGAGTAGGAGAGTTGAGGTCTTAATTTTTACTGAAAAAAAATTGATCTTATTAATTGACGTTATTTTCTATATGGTAAAATGTTAATTTTTTTAAATGATTGATTTATAATGATTTGTTGTTTAAATTTTAACATTTAAGATGAATATTTTTTTATTTAATTTGTTTTGTAAGCTTACTCTCAAATAATAACTATAACAATAAAAATTTTTTTGAATATCCGTAAACACTCATAACTCGATATTTTTTCTTATATTTACTTCAAAATCAATGGTATGAATATATTCACGTTTACAGCACATTTTGATAGTGAGGAAGCTTGTCGGAACCATTT
>NZ_RXOM01000040.1 GCF_008692195.1 Salegentibacter sp. R32 | reverse complement strand
TGGATATGACTGCCGACAATGGTGGACGAAATGTTTATTGGAAAGGAAGTATTTGGAAAGGTTATCCGATATTTAACAAAAAGGACGAATTGAGACTTGAAGAAACTAAAACGGATTTAGAAAATTACTTTAATGCCCAAGTTAAAATAATTTCTGACTTTTTAAACGACAAGAAATCCGAAAAAGATGATTGGTAAAAAACGTTTTACAACAACGTGTATAGCTCATTGCGGCGGAATTTCCTTTCGGAAATTCCCGCTTTTTTGCTAAATTAGTTGCCACAGCGGAAAGAATCCTGCGGATTTTTCCGCAACGAAGCCATACACAAAAACGTTGTAGGTAATTAGACCAAACTAAAATCATAAAATAAAACAAACTAAAAGAAATGGGAATTTTTGACATTTTTAAATCGGATTCAAATGGTAAAAGTCCGTCAATTGATTTGACAGATTTTAAATTTCTATCAGATGACCATACACGAATTCAAAATGGACAACCAACCAACGCTGATAATAAAGGTGCTTGGCGAGGTATTAGAGTAAAATCAAATGATAACAACATTTTTTATGTAACAATGTACAATATGAATGGTAATCACCCTGTTTGGGGAGACAATATTCAAATGGCAGAAAAACAGATGAAAATGTTGGACGAATCGGACAACAAAATCATTTTAAGAGGTTTTGGAGTTGATGCAATGGGTTCTTCTTTTGCTGACTATGGACTTACACTTCACAAAATGAATGGAAAAGTTAACAAAGTTTCTTTGCATATGCACGATAGAAATATTGAAATAGTGTACGAAAAAGCAGATAATAAGGGACAATCTGAAAAACTAGATAGCTTCACCGAAAAAGATAGTTTCAAAGGGTTTATTCAAAAATTCAGTTCAATGTCAATGACTGACAAAATGCAAATTGCAATGCAAACTGATGTCGTTAATAATAGAGGTGCAGATGCTTGGAATAATGGAAATATTGAATTGGCAATTGAAAACTTCAATCAAGCATTACAGATAATGCCAATTAATGATGATGCTTTAATCAATTTAGCAAGATGTTACACTAAAATTGGAAACTACGAAAAAAGTATCGACCCTTTGAATAAATTGTACATTCTAAATCCAAATAACAAGGGTAAAGTTATTGCTTACAGTTTGCTTATGCACCTACTCGAAGATTTTGATTCTGATGGTGGAGCAGTTAGTCCTTCGACATTGATAAGCTTTATTCAACAGAACTTTAATATTTCCACGACTGATTCTGAAATTAAATCTATAATGCAGCGAATAAATGAACCGTATAACCGAGATATATTGGTTTATATGATTGGAGGTTTTGGATTTGGTATGGGTTCAGGAGAAAGTCCTTATATGACTTCAGACGGAACTACAAAATCTGTAATTCGTGATGAAATAAGAGATGTATTAAATTGGAACTAAAAATAACTACCTACAACATTGTATAAGCGTAATGCGGGCGAAAGTGCTAAATTTAAACGAATTGAATATAAATAAACATAGTGGTAAACCGAAAGTAAAGTGCTTCTAATCCCGCACTACGCTTATACGTTACCGTTGTGTTTCATACTGATCCAGCCGCATATTTTAGCACTTTCGGTTTTGCCACCACACAATTCCAACGCTAAAAAAACCAAAAGAGCTAAAATTTCCCAACGCTTGAATTGAAATTAATAATGTATTTTTACAGTTAAATGAACAGAGAAATATGACAAACATAATTGCAAAACCCTTTTTAAAATGGGCTGGTGGAAAAACTCAACTAATTGAACAAATTGAAAATCAATTACCTGAAAATATAATTGACAACAAATTCACTTATATTGAGCCTTTTGTTGGTAGTGGTGCAGTTTTATTTTGGATGCTTGAAAAATTTCCAAATTTGGAGAATGCAGTTATTAATGACATAAACACAGACTTAACAAATTGTTATATCTCAATAAAAGAAGATGTAGAAAATTTGATAAATATACTTTCAGAATGGCAAAGTGAATATTATCTTTTGGCTCAAAATGACGTAGAGAAAAAGGAATATTATTATGCTAAAAGAACACTATTCAATTCAAGAACTTCAAATAAAACAACTCAAAGTGCTTTATTTATTTTCTTAAACAGAACCTGTTTTAATGGACTTTTTAGAGTAAATCGCAAAAACGAATTTAACGTTCCAATTGGAAGCTATAAAAAACCACTAATTTGCAATAGCGAAAATTTAAGAGCTGTTTCAGAAGTTTTGCAAAGAGTAGAAATTTTAAATGGAGATTATTCGGAAACGTTAAATTTTGCTACAGAAAATACTTTTTTCTATTTTGATCCACCATACAAACCATTAAGTGACACATCAAGTTTCAATTCTTATGCAAAAGATGTGTTTAATGATGCTGAACAAATTCGATTAAAAGATTTTTGTACAGAATTAGATAATTTAAATCATCAATGGATTTTAAGCAATTCTGATGTTAAAGGAAAAAACCCAAATGACAACTTTTTTGATGACTTATATTCTGAATTTAATATCTATCGAGTAAATGCTCGTAGAAGCATAAATGCAAATCCAAATAAGAGAGGAAAATTAACAGAGTTATTAATTACAAACCAAGTTCTTCAAGAGGTAAATCTTCAATAAAATATTTACAACCTACACTTTCGATATATTCAAAAACATCATTGTTTTTTGGGTTGTCAAACCAATCATTTAGAACATAAAAATATTCAACATTTACATTTAATGGTCTAAATAATTTAGTGTATTGCTTTTTCTTAAAATCACAAGTTTGTAATTTCTCATCAACTGATCCAGAACCTGCTTGATATTTTTTCTCAATAATGTACATTGTATTGCCAACAAGTAAAGCCCCATCTGGTAATAACCTTTTGCTTAAAATAGTTCTATAATCAACTCCGTTAGGAACTAAATATTCTTTGTAAAGCGAATATTTCTCATAATAATGTGCAACAATATTTCCATTTTTCACAACTTCATTATTGTTCTGTATAGAATAATCTGGATGCAAATTTATTGCATCTAATAAATCTGTTCTACCTTCAAAACGTAAACCATTAAAATTAGTATTTGCTCCACCACCAACTGTATTAGGTATTCTTGCCATATTTATATTTCTTTAATTGCATTGTAAAACATTGAACGACCTGAATAATTCCAATAAGTAACATCTTGTTCCTCAAATAACCATTTAACACATTCCAAAATTAATTTACTTGAATGACCTGTTTTGAAAGGGAAATCTGTTTTAGTTGGATTTTGACAATTAAAAATTAAATCAATTTCATCTAAAAATGAGTCATAAAGAGCTTTGTTTTCAGCTTTTTTATTTCTTAAATCAGTAAGTATATTTTCGTGTGTTGGTCTTGTGCTGGATCTTTTAGGTTTCCCTTTTTCATTTTTTAAACCCAAATTAAAATTTGTGTTTTCTACATTCAAAGTAAAGTCAAAACCGTTATTGAAATTTGCTGGACGACTTAAATAAACTTTTCTCCCATCAGGTAAAATATTGACAACATATTTATACCTTGATGTATTTGCTCCTTTGCCAGTTCCTGCTGTTTCGTTTAAAAAAATGTTTATAATCTCTTTCCTAAATTCCGATCTATCATTACTAAATTTTTGTTTAGTTAAATCAATTTCAGTCATATTCTATTTTTTATTGGTGAATAAATCTTGTATTTCAACATTGAATGTTTTCGCTATTCTTGCTATATTCTTCAAAGAAATATTTCGTTCTGCCCTTTCAACCATTCCTATATAAGTTCTGTGAAAACCAGACTTAAAAGAAAGTTCTTCTTGACTCCAACCTTTTTCATTTCGAAGTTGTCTAACTTTATTACCAAATTTGACTAAAACGCTATCTTTTTTCATTATGCTAATATCTATTTTTGCACACAAAAAGTCTACATACAATAAGTCTCATAAATAAATTTTACTATATTTGTTTATGCTAAAACCGTATTTCAAATCAACCGATAAAAAATTCTGTCTCTTAAAAGGAGACTCAATGGAATTGTTACCAAAAATCAATCATAAGTTTGATATGGTTTTTGCTGATCCACCATATTTTTTATCTAACAATGGATTGTCAATTCAAAGTGGTAAAATTGTTTCAGTAAATAAAGGAAAATGGGATAAATCACTTGGAACGAAACACATAAACAATTTTAATAGACAATGGCTTTCATTAGTAAGAGAAAATATGAAAGAAGATGCTACTATTTGGATAAGTGGCACAATGCACAATATTTTTAGTGTTGGACAAATTCTTACAGAGTTAGACTTCAAAATATTAAATATTGTAACTTGGCAAAAATCAAATCCACCACCAAATTTTTCTTGTAGGTATTTCACACATTCAACGGAACAAATAATTTGGGCGAGAAAAAATGAGAAAACACCTCATTACTTCAACTATGAATTAATGAAGCAACTCAATGGAGACAAACAAATGAAAGATGTTTGGAAACTTCCTGCAATCGCACCTTGGGAAAAAAGCTGTACAAAACATCCAACTCAAAAACCTTTATCAGTTTTAACTCGTTTAATTTTAGCTTCGACAAAACCAAACGCTTGGATTTTAGATCCTTTTGCTGGAAGTAGTACAACGGGAATTGCAGCAAATTTATCGAATAGACGTTTTTTAGGAATAGACCAAGAACAAGAGTACTTGGAAATTAGTAAAAATCGAAAACTTGAAATTGAAAACCCGAAAATTGCTTCTAAATACAGACAAAAATTACAAGGATTTAACAATCAGAAAGAATTGGATTTATTTTTAGCGAAAGAACCAGAAACTGAATACATAACTGAATTAATTTTATGATATGCCAACACTAAAAGCCATACACATTTGCAATTCGCTTCAGCCACCACACAAGCCAAAAATTGCAAAAGAGTATGTCTTGGCCAACGCTACGCACTGAACGAAAAAAGTACGAAAACACAACAACGTATATAAAAAATAGCGGTTTAAGTGCTTAATTTGAAGTGAATTTTATAAATTTAATGTCAGTTATAAACCGAAAAGTTAGTGCTTAAAAATCCGCTACTTTTCATATACAAAACCGTTACCCACAAGCTGAAAAACCCACCGCACAAACAGCACATTTATTTTTTTACATCGCTCATTTTCAACGCACAAAAAAATAAAAGAGCTGTTTTTTGCCAACGCACGAAAAAAATTCTTTGAGGGTTAAAATATTAATCGTAATATTGCAATTAATTAATAAAGAACTAAAATGGGATTAGCAAAAACCGAAATGTTTACCAATGAGCAAAATGAAATTTCTCTTTTTGCAAAAGTATTTGGACATCCTGCAAGAGTAGCTATTTTACAACATTTATTTAAAATTAACTCTTGTGTTTGTGGAGATTTGGTAAACGAAATTGGATTAGCACAACCAACCATCTCACAGCATTTGAAAGAACTAAAACATTTGGGCTTAATTAAAGGAAATCTAGAAGGAACAAGTGTTTGTTACTGTATTCACAAAGAAAATTGGACAGCAATGAAAACGGTAATGAACGAATTTTTAAATCAAGACTTAACAGATAAACTAGATTGCTGTTAAAAAAAATTTGAAACAATTAATCGTATAATCGCAATAAACAAATGAAAATATGAAGTTATCACAAGTAAAATCAGTGTTAAAAGAATTGGAAACGATAGGTTTTCAATTACCAAACGGAGAATTAGTCCCAAGCCACTTTCACGTAACAGAAGTTGGTAAAATCACAAAACATTTTATCGATTGTGGTGGAACTGTAAGAAACGAAGAAGTTGTAAACTTCCAACTTTGGAATGCAAACGACTACGACCACAGATTGCATCCTGAAAAACTCTTGAATATCATTGAACTTTCTGAAAAGGTTTTGAATATAGAAGATTTAGAAATTGAAGTAGAATATCAATCAGATACGATTGGAAAATTCGGACTTGAATTTAACGGACATAATTTCTTGTTAACCAATAAACAAACCGATTGTTTAGCCAAAGACAAATGCGGTATTCCAATAGAGAAAACTGAAGTAGAATTATCAACACTAAATGATGAACCTTGTTGTTCACCAGATGGAAACTGTTGCTAAATAACAATTCAAAATTTTAAAATAAAATGACAACAACTCAATCAACTCTATTTCCACAAATAGTCAATATTATCAAAGAATTAAATCCTCAAACTATTACAGAGGAACGTAAAACAGTTTTACAACCGTTAACTGATTACATTCAGTTCAAAGTTTCAGAAAACAAAGAAATCCGTATCAACTTTATCTGTACTCACAATTCACGAAGAAGTCATTTATCGCAAGTTTGGGCTCAAACTATGGCAAATTACTTCAATATCAAAAATGTATTTTGTTATTCGGGCGGGACAGAGGCCACAGCACTTTTTCCTATGGTTGTTGAAACTTTGCAAAGTTCAGGTTTTCAGATTAAAACCATTTCAAAAAACGAAAATCCAATTTACAGTATCAAATATGCTGACAACGAGCATCCAATAATTGGCTTTTCAAAAAAATTAGATGACGATTTCAATCCCAAATCGGAATTTGTAGCTATTATGACTTGCTCACAAGCAGATGGTGGTTGCCCTTTCATTGCAGGTGCAGAAAAACGAATTCCATTAACCTTTGAAGACCCAAAAGCATTTGATAACACACCACAACAAGCAGAAAAATACAAGGAAAGAAGTCTACAAATTGCTACTGAACTGTTTTACGTTTTTTCTCAAATAAATTCTTAAAAAAATGGCTTCAAAAAAATTAAGTTTTCTTGACAGAAATCTAACACTTTGGATATTTGTGGCAATGGCTTTTGGTGTTGGAATTGGATATTTTATTCCAACATTTTCAAATATTATCAACTCATTTAGTAGTGGAACAACCAATATTCCGATTGCAATCGGTTTGATTTTAATGATGTATCCACCTTTAGCAAAAGTTAACTATGCACTATTACCAAAAGTATTTAGAAACACAAAAATCCTTTCTATTTCACTTGTTTTAAATTGGATAATTGGTCCTGTTTTGATGTTTGTTTTGGCGATTACATTTTTGCGAGATTATCCAGAATATATGGTTGGACTCATTTTAATTGGTTTGGCTCGTTGTATTGCGATGGTTTTAGTGTGGAACGACCTCGCAGAAGGAAGTAGCGAATATGGAGCAGGTTTAGTAGCATTAAACAGTATTTTTCAAGTGTTTGCATACAGTTTTTATGCTTGGATATTTATTACTGTTCTTCCCCCCTACTTTGGGTTTGAAGGAGCAATCGTAGATATTTCAATCGGTACAATTGCAGAAAGTGTAGCCATCTATTTAGGTATTCCGTTTGTAATGGGAATTTTGAGTAGATTGATTTTAGTAAAAGTAAAAGGAGAGGAATGGTACACAAAAAAGTTCATTCCAACCATTGCACCAATGACCTTAATCGCATTGTTATTTACCATTGTGGTAATGTTCTCGCTGAAAGGAGAATTGATTGTTGAAATTCCAATGGACGTTGTAATTATTGCAATTCCATTACTTATTTATTTTACACTAATGTTCATCATTGGATTTTTCTTTACCAAAGCAACAGGAGCAGAATATGACAAAACAACTTCAGTCGCATTTACAGCTGCAGGAAATAATTTTGAATTAGCGATTGCTGTTGCTATTGCTGTTTTCGGACTTAATTCAGGACAGGCATTTGCAGGTGTGATTGGACCATTAGTAGAAGTTCCTGCATTGATTTTATTGGTTCGAGTTTCCTTTTGGTTGCGAAAAAAATATTACGGAAAAGCCAACGCATAAAGCCATACACATTTGCAATTCGCGCCAACCAACGCTACGCCAAAAATTGCAAAAGAGTATGTCTTTGCCAACGCTGAAAACCAAGCAGAACGGAAGAAAGCCAGTGGGTAACAACGTATATAAAAAATAGCGGTTTAGTTGCAAATCTGGACCGCTTTCATCTTTAATTAAGTATATTGCTTTCCGAAAAGTTAGCGCTAAAAATCCGCTACTTTTCATATACAAGACCGTTACCTGCAAGCTGAAAAATCCATCGCACGGTCAAGCACATTTGGTTTTTTGCCGACACTCAAAGCCAACGCTGAAAAACCAAAAGAGCTTGCCCTTCCCCACCACCACCCGAAAAAAATATTTGACAACTTGATATAAAATTCGCAAATTATGTTTACATTTGCTAAAAATAGGTCAAATCAATAAAATGGCAAGTTTCGGAAGTTTCATAAAGACAGAAAGAGAAAAACGAGAATGGACTCAAACTGAATTCGGTGCAAAAATCGGAATCAATACGAGTGCAATCAGTCGAATAGAAAACGGAAGTCAAAAATTTAGTAAATCTAAACTGAAGGAGCTTTCTGAATTATTTGATATTCAATTGCAACAAGTAACCGATTTATTTTTTGCAGATAAATTTGCTAGAGAAGCATTTAAATATAAGTGTTCGGAATCAGTATTTTCTGTTGCAGAAGACACTGCAAATTATTATCGTAACACAAATGTTAAACAAGGAAAATTAAAACTATGAGCAGAAGTTTAAAATATATTGACCTGTTCTCTGGTGCTGGAGGTTTTTCGCTTGGATTTGACAATAAAGGTTTTCAAAATGTCTTTTCAGTAGATATTGAACCTAGTTTTTGTGAGACATACAATCATAATTTTCCAAGTCATAATTTAATACAAAAGGATATTTGTAACGTAACAGACGCAGAATTAAAATATTTAAAAGAATTTGATGAAATTGATGTTGTAATAGGTGGTCCACCTTGTCAAGGGTTTAGTATCGCTGGAAATATTGGAAGAAAGTTTATTGAAGACCCAAGAAATAGATTATTTAAAGAATTTGTTAGAGTTGTTAAGGTTGTTGAGCCTACATACTTTGTTATGGAAAATGTTGCTCGATTATACAACCATAATAAAGGAAATACTAGAAAAGAAATTATAAATGATTTTGAAAATCTAGGTTATAAAGTTAAATGTAAAATTTTAAATTCCGCAGATTATGGAGTTCCTCAAATTAGAAAACGTGTAATCTTCATTGGAACTAAAAACAGTCAAAAAATACTTTTTCCAAAAAAGGAAGTTGATAAATATGTAACTGTAAAAGAGGCTTTATCTTCTTATCCAAAGTTGGAATCTGGTCAAGAATCAAAAATTCCAAATCATACAGCAATGTCTCATTCAGAACAGATGTTACATAAAATGAGCTTTGTTTCAGATGGTGGAGATAGAAATGAAATCCCTGAACAAATTAGACCAAAATCAGGTGATGTTAGAAAATATATTAAATATTCAAGCGATAAACCTTCTGTAACAGTTACAGGAGATATGAGAAAGATATTTCATTATGAACAGAACAGAGCATTGACTGTTCGTGAATTAGCGAAACTACAATCTTTTCCAGATAATTTTGAATTCAAAGGCACAAAAATTTCCCAACAACAACAAGTAGGAAATTCTGTTCCACCAAGAATGGCAGAAGCAATCGCAAATGTAATTATTAAAATGAGTGAAAATGTTTAAATATCCTAAAGTAAATTATATAGGCAATAAAGAAAAAATTGCAAAGTGGATATGCGACCAATTTCCAACGGATGCAAATACGCTTTTTGATGCTTTTTCTGGCGGTTGCTCTTTAAGCTATGAAGCAAAATGTAGAGGATTAGAAATTTATACAAATGATATTTTAAAAATTAATTATCATATTGCCAACGCATTGGTTAAAAATAATGATATTCTACTTGACAAAAACGATATAGAGATAATTTTTAAAGGAGAACCATTTGAAGGTTTTATGTTTAAAAATTATTCAGAAGTCTATTTTTTTCCACAAGAATGTAAAGAACTTGATTTGTATAGGCAAAACATCGGGTTATTAGAGACAGAAGAAAAAAAATCTTTGGCATTTGCTTTAATGAGAAGAGCAATGATTCGGAAAATGCCCTACTCTAGATTTACATTAAATTGGGATAAAATAGTTCAATTAAGAGATGAGGAATACAGTTATAAAAAATATAAACGAAGAAGAGCTTATCACAATCAATCATTTAAACATCATTTTCTTCAAAATTTAAATGAGTACAATCAAGCGGTATTCAATAATGATAAAAATAATATTGCTTACAACGATGATATTTTCAATTTGTTAGAAACTGTAAAAGCCGACATTATTTATTTAGACCCACCATATACAGGAACAATGAATGATTATTTTGGTTTTTATGGTTTGGTAGACGATTTTATAACATCAGAAGTGACAAAACCATTTGAAAACAATTTTGTAAATAAAAATTCTGCAATTGAGCTTTTTGATAAATTGTTTTCTAAACTTAATAATTTTAAATATTGGTATTTAAGCTACAATAATTCTTCTTTTCCAAACAAGAATGAACTACTTTATCTGTTGGGTAAATATTCGGACAATGTTGAATTAATTGAACGAAAGCACAATTACCAAATTACCGGTAAAAACAAAAAAGAAAAAAATAAAGAGTTTTTGTTCATTGTGAAAAACGAAAATTTTAAAGAAACTATTAAAGAAAATTATGTCACAGCAGAACTATGAAGAGTATTGGAAACTGACCAATGCATTTACAAAATATAACTTAAATGGTAAGTTTTTTAAAACTTTAAAAATATGCGTTGATTTCATTGATGAAAATTCAAATGAGGTATATAGCGATAAAAAATATAAACGCCTTCAAGACGAAATTTATAAAGTTTTACCTAAAAATTATCTTTCAATACGTAAGTCAATAAATCAAATGGTAAAAATGGGATTCATTAAACCTTATCTTGTTGACTATGATGCTTTGGCTAAAGATTATTTAAATTGTAGAACTGAGAAAAAAGCGAAAACAATTTTATCTAAAGTTGTGTACAAGAATTTTAGTGCTAATCGAGCTGTAAATAGTGAAAATCAAATAAATCATTTAAGTTTTTTAATTCAAACTTTAATTGAATTTGGAAACTTATCTAAAGAACAAGTTATTGGATTAATGCTTGTGGATGTTGAAAATTATAACAGTGATTACATTACTGAAAAAGATATTCAATACTTCCAAAATAAGGCCAATAAAGTTGATGATTCTGGGACTTCTTTCATTGAAAGAAAGTACAATCAAATAGACCACTTCTGGAATTTACTCGGGAAATTAGACGATTTAGTTATAATAGATTCAACACTATATTTCGTTGAAGATGCACAAAGGATATTTGGAGAAGATTTAAAAGCAACAATCGCTAAAAAGAGAGACCCATATTTACATAGATTATACAAAAACCAATTGCAAGAGGAATGTGAAGAGATTTATGGCAATCCTATGTGTGTTTTAGAGCATCTTTCTTATCCTGTTTTAATTGCAAGTCACATAAAACCATTCATTGATTCTGACGATAACGAAGCATACGACCCAAACAACGGATTGTTATTAAGCAGAACAATAGATTCCTTATTTGACTTAAAGTACATATCGTTTACTGATGAAGGAACAATGATTTTCTCAAGTAGAATATCAAATGATGTAAAGGAATTTTGGAAAAATTATAAACTCGAAGAAAATATATTAAACGAAAAGAGAAAAGCATATTTAGCTTATCATAGAAACCTAATGACAGAAATTGATGCCCGAGCTTAAAGCCATACACATTTGCAATTCGCTACAGCCAACGCTACGCCAAAAATTGCAAAAGAGTATGTCTTTGCCTACGCTGAAAACCAAGGAGAACCGAATAAAGCCAGCAGGTAACAATGTATAAAAATAATAGCGGTTTAATCGCTAAAACGAAAGTAAGTAAATATAAAAAAGGTCTTTGTTTAACCGAAAAGTTAGTGCGTGAAAATCCGCTACTATTCTTATACTAGACCGTTACCCACAAGCTGAAAACCAGCCGCATATTTTAGCACTTTCGGTTTTTCCCAACACATAAATCCAACGCTCTAAAAACCAAAAGAGCTAAAACTTTCCCAAAATTCGTAATTATGTATTTAAGTATTTGCTTAAATACATAATTAATTATATATTTGCACCTATAAAACATAACTTATGAAATTAGAAATAACCTGTACAAGAGCAGAAGCCAACCATAAACAGTTATTAAACTGTATGGAAAAATTACATAAAATGGAAGGAAGTTTTCAGAAATTGACAAAATTATTATCCATTGCCGGGAACGATGTACGTTTAAAAATACTCTACCTTTTAGGAGAAGAAGGCGAATTATGTCCTTGTGATTTGGCAGACATTTTAAAAATGAGCGTCCCTGCTGTATCTCAACACATTCGTAAAATTAAAGATGCAGGAATTATTACATCACGACGTGACGGTCAAACGCTTTACTATTCATTAAATAGTGATGAAACAGAGATTTTTAATAGCATTTTTAAATCCATAGAATTAATTAGAAAAATCGCATAATTTTTAAAAAATGAAAACAGAAAACACATCAAAAAATGCAGCATATACAGGTCTGTTTGCTGCTATTGCGGCATCATCGTGTTGCATACCACCAGTTATTGCATTAATAGCAGGTGTAGGAGGAAGTGCATCTGCACTATCTTGGATGGAACCTTTTAGACCCTATTTAATAGGTTTAGCTGTAATAGCTATTGGCTATGCTTGGTATGCTTACTTAAAACCCAAAAAAGCCGATGACTGTTGCGAAGTTGATGCAAAACCAAAATGGTATCAAACCAAAGGCTTTTTAATAGGCATTACATTGTTTGCAGCTATTTCAATTAGCTTTCCTTATTATTCTCATATATTTTATCCAGATAACAAAAAAGAGGTTATTGTCGTAAATCAATCAGACATTCAAACTGTAAATTTTGATGTAAAAGGTATGACTTGCGCTTCTTGTGAAGAACACGTTAAGCACGCTGTTAACGAATTAGAAGGTATTGTTAATGTAGCTGCTTCTTATGAGAAAGCTAATGCCGAAGTGGAGTTTGACAATACAAAAACATCTAAAGAAGATATAGAAAAAGCTATAAATTCAACGGGTTATAAAGTTATTAATAAATAAAAATAAATCTTATGAAAAAATTATTAGTTATATCAGGATTATTCCTTTTATTATTTTCATTTAATGCACAAGCACAATCGTGTTGTTTGCCGAAAAATGACAAAAAGGTAGAGAAAGCCAATATCAATATGCAAGAAACTAAAACAGTTACTTTAAAAGTTACAGGCATGACTTGTATGTCTTGTTCAAACCATGTAATGAAGGCTTTAGAAAAAGTAGAGGGAGTTATAGAACCGTTGGTCGAGTATAAAGAGGATAGAGCGGTTGTGACTTTCAATCCAAAGTTAACTACAGTAGAAGCCATTATTGAAGCCATTAATAAAACACCTTATAAGGCAAGTTTGATGGAGCCAAAAAGCTAGGGAAACTAAAGTCGCAAAAAAAGTTGGGGTATAATACCTCAATTTTTTTCAAACTGTATTTAAGTATTTAATTAAATAATTGTTCTAATGAAACAGTCAAAGAAGGAAGTTTTCAATCCGGACCACTTGGATTGTTGCATAGAAATTGGAGATTGTGAATTGCAAAATCCACCAAAAGAATTAATTGATAAACTTATTGGACAGCCCATCAGTGACTGTAAAAAAATTATTGAAGAGTTTCTTAAACCTCAAGAAAAATTAGTTATAAAATTTAAAAAGAAAATAGGGTTTAAAACTCAAAATGATAATCGCTAGTTAGCTTTTAAATGGACTGAAAATACAGTACTTAATTTAAAAAAAGATATCAAAATGGAAGTTTGTCACACCAGTAACCCAGCACTTATTCTTATACCAGATATTAGTGGGTTTACCAAATACATTGCCACTTCTGAAATTAGGCATAGTCAGGAAAAAATTGCACTATTGCTCGAATCAATTTTAGAAAATAATATACTAAATTTTAAAGTGTCTGAAATCGAAGGCGATGCTATTTTATTTTACAGTTATGAATTTCCATATTCAGCAACGGAAATCATTAATCAATGTCAATTGATGTTCGACAAATTTCATCAAAGAATAGATGAATTTAAACGATCGAAATGTATGTGTGAGTCTTGCCAAAATCTATATAACCTTTCACTAAAATTTGTGCTTCATTTTGGACAACTTGGCTCTGTAATGGTAAAAGACTATTGTAAACTCTTTGGTAAAGATTTAATAATAGCACATCGGCTTCTTAAAAACAAAATTAGCTCAAATGAGTACATACTTTTCACGGAAAATTTTAGCAATCAATTTCCACTTATAGGCACTCATCTTGATAACCATACGGAATTGGTCAACGACATTTTCAATTTAGAAGACATCGGTGATATTGGTATTACTTATTTCGATTTGAAGGCATTAAGTTTAAAGAACAGACAAGGTACGACTTGTTAAAATGATCAGCATTTTCTTCGTGCGGAAAATGAAATAAACATAATCTAAATTATATACAAAATGAAAACAGCAAAGCAATATTTGGGCAAACAATTAAACACCATGTTATCTGAAATTCAACTTGATGATAATAATTTTATCGTGAATGTCCAAAGGGAATTACTTAAAGGCAATCCACTGCCAAAAACAACATTTTATGCACTTATCGATGCGACTAAAGAGAAAGCTGATTCACTGTTGGAATTATTAGGAGAGCTAAATGAAAATGATGAAATCACTGCCTTTTCTGGTTTGTCGATCACACCTACTAACCACAAGTTTATAGTGCAAGGCAAAACACTTTATACTTGGTGTGCATTAGACGCTATATTGTTTACCGAATGGCTGGATGTTTCGTCCCAAATTATATCTCAAGACCCAATTGACAATTCTTTAATTGAGTTGAATATTGACTGTGATCATTTGGTATCATCTAATCCGTATCCAATATTTCTCTCTTTGGTTGAAAAAATGGACTCTTGCAATATCAGAGGCTCCTTCTGTAATCACGTTTCTTTTTTTGCAAGCGAACAAACCGCAAAACAATGGCTTGACAGCAATGCAAATGGCAAGATATTAACCTTGGAAGATCTGTTTGAATCGAATAAAATTGGCTTAAAATGTTGTTAAAAATAATAACCCATATTTATTAAGCACCACATAAAAACAAATCATTTTTAATATGAAGAATTTATTTAAAAAGAAAAACGAGTTATCTCAAAAAACAGAAACTGTTTCATTACAGATAGAAGGAATGACCTGTAGTGGCTGTTCATTACATATCGAAAAGGATATCAATAAAAAAGATGGTATTCTAATCAGTTCTGTGAACCACGAAACTGGTAAAGGAGAATTTACTTTTGATACTGCCAAGTTGAATAAAGAGGAATTGATTAACGCTGTAAATAGCATTGGTAAGTATACGGTTGTTAAAGGCAATGAAAAAGAGGATTGTTGTGATTCAATTTCGGATAGCACGACAGATAAAGCGTCCAACAAAGGAAAAAATCAATTCGATTTAATCGTAATTGGAGGTGGTTCTGCTGCATTTTCAGCAGCCATAAAAGCTGAAAGTTTAGGACTCACAACACTAATGGTTAATGGTGGATTAGATTTTGGTGGCACTTGTGTTAATGTTGGCTGTGTACCTTCCAAAAATTTAATCCGTGCGGCTGAAACGGCTTACCATACAACACATTCTAATTTTGCAGGAATAAAACCAAAAGGTGCTGACATTGATTTTGCTCAAATAATAAAAGACAAAAAAGCATTGGTTGCAGCCCTGCAACAGCAAAAGTATATGGATGTTGTGAGTGATTTTGAAAACTTAACGATGCTAAAAGGATGGGCAGAATTTGTAAATAACAACACCATTATTGTTGATGGTAAAGACACATACACTGCAACAAACGTTGTTATAGCAACAGGTGCAACCACGAATATTCCAAATATTGAAGGATTAAATGAAGTTGGGTATTTAACTAATGTGTCCTTATTCGATTTGGAAGAAAAACCCAAAAGCTTGACCATAATGGGCGCAGGTTATATCGGATTGGAAATGGCAATGGCATATAATCGTTTAGGAGTAAAAGTACGTATCATAGAATTTACCGATAGGCCTTTACGAAGTCAAACCGAAGACATTACTGATGTTTTAGTTGAACAAATGAAAAGTGAAGGGATTGAAATTCTTCCAAATTTTAGAGCTTTTAAATTTGAAAAAGAGGGCAACGATACTATTATTCATTGTAACTGTCCTGATGGTTCTACAACACAAATTGTTGAAAAAGGACATATTGTTGTTGCTACAGGAACCACGCCAAACACGTCTAAATTAGGTCTAAAAAAAATAGACCTAAAATTATCAGAAAGAGGGCATATTGTGGTTAATGAAAAAATGGAAACTAATATTTCCAATATTTATGCAGCTGGTGATGTCACTAATACACCGCCATTTGTGTATACAGCAGCAACCGAAGGCAGTACAGCCGTTAATAATGCATTTTCATTATCAAAACAAAGTGTAGATTATGCATCCTTACCATGGGTAGTATTTACAGACCCTCAAATTGCGGGAGCTGGAATGGACGAAATAGAAGCAGAAAAGAAGGGCATTCCCTTTGAAGTATCAAAATTAGATTTATCTCACGTTCCAAGAGCTTTAGCAGCACAAGATACAAGAGGCTTTATTAAATTAATTCGCAATATAGAAACCGATAAGTTAATTGGAGCACGAGTGATTGCGCCAGAAGGAGGTGAATTGATTCAACAATTAAGTATGGCTATTAAATTTGGTATTACGGTAAAAGAACTTGCGGAAAGTTTTTACCCGTATTTAACTCTTGGAGAAGGGATAAAATTAGCGGCAATTACTTTTGGAAAAGATGTTTCTAAATTGAGTTGTTGTGCAAGTTAATCCCTACTAAAAGCCATACACATTTGCAATTCGCTCAAAGCCACCACGCCATCAAAAATTGCAAAAGAGTATGTCTTGCCAACGCTCAATCCGAACATTTAAGAAAATATCGGAATTGAAAAGCAGAACGGAATAAAGCCAGTGGGTAACAACGTATATAAAAAATAGCAGTTAAGAGCTAAACTAAAAGTTTGGTTCTTTTCTGCTATCTTTGTTTTCAACTGAAAAATGGCACATACAAATCTGCTACTTTTCATATACAAGACCGTTGTATGTCATTTGACCAAAAAACAAAATAATAAATATGAAATTAAAAAATGTACTTCTAACAGCTGTATTTATTACAGCAACAGTTTTAAACGTAAACTCTCAAAGTAGAGAAAATAAAGCAACTGTAGAATTTGCTTCCGAAACTCAAAAACTGAGTAAAGCAACAGGTTGGGAACAAAATGAAAAAACGGGAAAATGGGTTGAAAACAAAAATGTGATTGACGACAGAGAATGTCCTTCTTATTGGGTAAGTCACGTTTCTCAAAATTTTAAATGGATACAATTCCGAACCATAAATCAAAACGAAAAAAAATATTATGTATTTCTGTACGAAAGATTAGGTGGAGAATATAAGTACAAAAATATTCAAGAAGATTGGGAAGCTGACAAAAGAACTTATTTCTTCATTCTAACAACCGAAGAATATGAAAATATGAAATCTAAGATTGACTTAAAATCTGGAGAAAACATCAAGTTAACCAGTAAAATGAATGGACATATTACTGACAGATATAAAATTTTGGGTGGAGAACATTTGTATAATGAAGAAAACCTTTTGGCTAAAATCACAAAAACAATTGAAAAACCAAGTTATTCAGAATCTTGTTTGGTAATTAATTCTCAGACGACTGACGGAAATGATATTTTAAGATTTAGGCTTCCTGAAAGCTGTTATTTTGCCGAAAAGTATATGAAAACAGCTTACTTTGAAGTGAAACTTGAGGATTTTAAAACAATATTAACTGAATAAAAAACGCCATACAACAATGGCTATAAGTAATTGCTTGTTTTCGCTCACTTCTGAAAATCCTTGCGGATTTTCAGTTTGGTGCGTACTTGCAAGGTTAAGTGCTAACCCACGCAACTACTCATAGCCGAGACCGTCAGACTGTCTCAAAACCATGCCATCTTTACCGATCATTTTTCAGGATATGATCTTTGGTATGTTTATCTTTAAGGTATGGAATATCAACAAGGACAAGACCGGGAACAGCTCAGCCT
>NZ_RXOM01000039.1 GCF_008692195.1 Salegentibacter sp. R32 | reverse complement strand
TAGGCAAAGCCATAGCTGCTCCGTAGCTTCTTCGAGTTTTATTCGATATTTCTAGGAAATACGGGACTTCTCTCGAGGAAAACTCGAAGAAGTCTCGAAAGAGTATCGAAGGAGCTATGGGGATACCTACACTTATCCCTGACTTTTCCCAGGCCCATACAACAGGAAGAATACTTGTAAATGTGTCACTTCTTCTTGGGATGGGAAGATACTTATGAAGGAGTTTGATAGGATCGGGATAAGGATTCGAACTAGATCAGAAGCCTTATTTTTAAACAAGAACTAAGTTTTTTAAAAGGGAATTGTTTTCGAAGAGGAGGAACCGTTCCCTATAAGTATACACAAAGTGTTTATGGTTCGTGAAATCGATTATCTTCGAGTAGGAGTGCAGGCCTTCAGCCGGTCTATTTTGCTTTAAAAAGCCCCCTAAAACATTTTATGCTGTTTTAAGCTCCTCGATTTTAACATAAAACTTAATTGGATGCTAAAATAAAAGCCCTTAAAAGGGCTTAAATCTATCTTATTTTTATAAGATTAGAAGAGGCTTGTGCAACCGTTACAAGTGTTGGCGGTAGGAATTTTATTTTAAGAATTTTTCTCTTTTTTCATATGGTAAGGAGAAATCTGCATTATGAACCAGTTTGAATTTCCAATCTAACGACTCATTTTTCATAATCACAAACTGAATCACTCCATTTCTATCTGGAAGTATTTTTCCATCTGGTGTTTGGCTGTTTTTATTCAACCAATTCGCACTTACCATAATTAATTCCGGTATTAACTCCCTTATCAGTAAGTTACTAATTTCGAACGTCGCATTTTTCATTACTACGTTGAAGGCAAATTTGTGTTGCTCCCTTATGGCTTCCTTTCCTATTGCAGTTTGTCCGACCACATCCGTAAATTCCGCGTTATCCATAAAGTTGTCCATAAAGGCATTTAAATCCTTTTTATTCCATGTATGTACAAATGAATTCAGTAATTCTTGAATTTCATTCGTTATATTTTCATCTAATCTGGATTTCATTTTATTTACACTTTATCAATTATCTAAATATAAGGAATCTAACAGATTTTTATTATAATAGGAAATGAATTTTCAAGGAAAATTTGTATCGAAATGCTACCAAAATGGATACTTCGATACAAAATCTTTTGCAAAGATTTCACTCAGTCTCCGATATTTTCTTAGATCGAACTCAGGTTAACAGCATCAAAACTCATGTAAAAAGCAACAGAACTTACTGTGCTTAGCCTTGCTAAGAAGATTTTGAATAATAGGTTTTACCCCTACTGAATTGGCAGACTTGGTAGGTAGCTACTGATCTTCTACCTTAGCCTAAACGGCATATCAAAGTTTTTGGGTAATGAATTGAATTTGCAAGTAACGTGTATAACCAAAATGGAAACTTCGGTACAACATCTTGTGTAAAGATTTCACTCAGTCTCCGATATTTTCTTAGATCGAACTCAGCTGAATAGGAAATGAATCTTCCAAAAAGCTTGGTAACTCCATAGGGGCTTTTGTAATACTTATTCTAAGGCTAGTCCATTTTACGAAGTTAACTTCAAGCCCGATGCTCGATACAAAAATCTTGACAGATTTCCATTCGAATTGAGGGGCTTGAAGTTAATATTCGGTCTCGATACGATTTTGCTTGGTTTTACTATACAAAATTATTATTATCAAAACTGTATGAGATTCCGTGTCAAGCCTTCCTCATCGGCAGGCAGGCACGGAATGACGAAAATACTACTTCCTAAATTCAATAACTAAATACTGGTTATTTATTTAGATAGGCCAGTACATTATTTTGTATTCTGTTTTCGATATTGTTGATATCGGCTTTTTCAAAAGTCTCCCCGGTAATTTTCTCGTAAAGTTCAATGTAACGATCGGAAACTGAATGGATATATTCATCGGTCATTTCAGGGAGTTCTTGTCCTTCTTTGCCTTGAAAACCTTTGGAGATTAACCATTGACGAACAAATTCTTTGGAGAGTTGTTTTTGCGGCTCTTCCTTTTTTTGACGCGCTTCGTAACCTTCGGCATAAAAATAACGGGAAGAATCGGGCGTATGGATTTCATCAATCAATACAATTTTTCCATCCGGGTTTTTCCCAAATTCATATTTGGTATCGACTAAAATCAATCCTTGTTTGGCAGCGATTTCAGTTCCTCTTTCAAAAAGTTTATAGGTATAATCTTCTAACACTTTGTAATCTTCCTCAGAAACAATTCCTCTCTCCAGTATTTTTTCACGGGAAATATCCTCATCGTGATTGCCCATATCTGCTTTGGTAGAAGGGGTGATAATGGGGCTTTCAAACTTATCGTTTTCCTTTAAACCTTCCGGTAATTTTACTCCGCACAGTTCTCTTTTCCCAGCTTTATATTCCCTAGCCGCATGCCCGGCCATATAGCCTCTAATGACCATTTCTACTTTAAAGGGTTCGCATAATTGACCAATGGCTACATTGGGGTCCGGGGAAGCTTCCATCCAATTGGGTACTAAATCTTCCGTAGCTTTCATCATTTTAGTAGCAATCTGATTCAAAATTTGTCCTTTGTAAGGAATTCCTTTTGGCATCACGACATCAAAAGCACTTAACCTATCGGTAGCAATCATTACTACTTTATCATCTTCCAAACGGTAAACTTCGCGTACTTTTCCTTTGTAAACACTGGTTTGATTAGGAAATTTATAACTGGTATTAATTAACGTGTTCATATATTTTTTGGATCGTTATTCTCTGTTTTCAATTGAATTGTAAGCGGAAATAATTTTCTTCACGAGTCGGTGCCTAATCACATCTTTATCATCTAAATGAATAATTTCAACGCCTTTTACGGCTTTCAACACCAATAAGGCTTCTTTTAAACCGGAAATTACCCTTCGTGGCAAATCGATCTGGCCGGGGTCTCCGGTAATCATAAACTTAGCGTTTTTCCCCATTCGCGTTAAAAACATCTTCATTTGCGCGTGGGTGGTATTTTGTGCTTCATCTAAGATTACAAACGCATTGTCTAAGGTTCTACCTCGCATAAAGGCCATCGGCGCAATTTGAATGACTCCTTTTTCAATAAAAGATTCTAATTTTTCAGGTGGAATCATATCCCGTAATCCATCATAAAGAGGTTGCATGTAAGGGTCTAGTTTTTCCTTTAAATCACCAGGTAAAAACCCAAGGTTCTCCCCCGCTTCCACTGCCGGACGGGTTAAAATAATTCGCTTGACTTGTTTTTCTTTTAAGGCTTTTACGGCTAAGGCAACTCCGGTATAGGTTTTTCCGGTTCCGGCAGGACCTACGGCAAAAACCATATCGTTCCTCTTTACCGCCTCTACCATTCTACGTTGGTTGGCGGTTTGTGCTTTTATAAGCCTACCGCTTACCCCGTGTACTAAAACCTCTCCACTTTCTGAAGAAGTTTCATAATCTTCCTTTTTCTCACTGGTAAGAATACGCTCAATAGAGTTTTCATCTAATTTATTGTACTTTCCAAAATGCTCCATCAGCATATTAAAACGTTTATCAAATTCTTCGAGTCGTTCTTCATCTCCATAAACTTTAACTTGATTGCCCCTCGCCACTAATTTTAATTGCGGAAAGTATTTTTTAAGTAACTCGATATTAGCATTTTGCTGCCCAAAAAATTCACGTGGGCTAATTTCAGAAAGTTCAATAATAAGTTCGTTCAAAAGCAGGTATGTTTATTAGTGTTTTATCTTTAAATTCGCACAATACAAATTTAAGCAAAAAAACGAGTTTAACACCTTAAATATATTAACAGTTTATAAATGCCAATCATCACTTTAACAACAGATTTTGGACTTAAAGACCCTTCTACCGGCGCGGTTAAAGGAGCTATTTTAAGTGAGTTGGATTCGGTGAATATTGTTGATATCTCCCACCAAGTTGCCCCTTTTCATATTACCGAAGCAGCTTACATTATAAAAAACACCTACAGTAGTTTTCCTAAGGGAAGCATCCATATTGTAGGAGTAGATTCTGAAATTACCCCTGAAAACAAACATATTGCCTTAGAGTTGGACGAGCATTTTTTTATTTGTGCCAATAACGGAATTATGTCGTTGATTGCTTCTGAAATAAAACCCCAGAAGATTGTGGAAATTAATATTCATGATGCGGTGGAAACCAATTTTCCCGTACTGGATATTTTTGTAAAAGTAGCTTGCCACATTGCTCGTGGGGGTACTTTGGAAGTGATTGGGAAAACCATTCCCGAAATTAAACAACTGAAAGGTTTTACGCCTTTTGTGAATAAGGAAAAAAATCAATTAATTGGTCATGTGATGTATATTGATAACTACGGAAATGTGGTGACCAACATCTCCCGTAAGTTATTTGAAAGCATCGGAAAAGGCAGAAACTTTAAAATTAATGCCCGCTCAGTAAGTTTTACGAAAATTCATGAGAGTTATAGCGAAGCGATTAATTTTAGCAAACCCAAAGAAACCCGGGAAGAAGACGGTAAAAAGTTGGCGCTTTTTAATGCTTCGGGCTATATTGAATTGGCCATTTATAAAAGTAATCCCAGTACGGTAGGAAGCGCTTCTACTTTATTCGGATTGAAATTAAACGATACCATCAACATTAAATTTGAAGAAATCAATGCTGGTTAGAATTGTAAAAATGAATTTTCAAGAAGAAGAAATCAAGAACTTTGAAACCCTTTTTGAAGAGAAGAAAGCATCTATTAGAAATTTTGAAGGCTGCCGGTTTTTAGAATTATACCAAGACCGGGAAAATAAATCTATCTTTTTTACGTATAGCTATTGGGAAAGCGATGAAGCGCTACAGCATTATAGACATTCTGAATTATTTAAAGAGGTTTGGGCGGCTACCAAAGTAAAATTTGCAGCGAAGCCTGAAGCTTGGAGCGTAAATAAAATTGTAAGTTTGAAGTAAATTTATTGAATGAAAGCGATCTTTCTAAAAGAAATTAATGCCTTTTTTTCCTCTACCATCGGCTATTTGGTCATTGGTATCTTCTTGTTAATCAACGGACTTTTCCTTTGGGTTTTTCAAGGGGATTTTAATATCCTGGATTATGGGTTTGCGAGTCTTTCGCCCTTCTTTTTTATTGCCCCTTGGATATTCATTTTCCTTATCCCGGCGATCACCATGCGAAGCTTTTCAGAAGAAATAAAACAAGGTACTTTAGAGCTTCTACTCACCAAGCCCATTACCTTAACCAAATTGGTGTTAGGCAAATATTTAGGCACTTTCTTTCTTGTGGTGTTAGCCTTAGTACCAACTTTACTTTACATTTATACTATTTCTGAATTGGGAAAAACACAAGGTAATTTTGATAGTGGTGCCACAATTGGTTCTTACTTAGGGCTCCTTTTTTTAGGAGCGGTTTATACCGCCATTGGTTTATTTGCTTCTACCCTATCTAACAATCAGATTGTGGCTTTTATTATTGCCGTGGTAATTTGTTTTCTTTGCTATTTTGGGGTGGAAGGACTTTCTACCATCAACTTATTAGGCTCCGATATTTATGCGCTGGAATATTTAGGGATTAGCTATCATTATAAAAGTATTAGCCGCGGAGTGATCGATACTCGTGACCTAATTTACTTTATCAGCTTTATTTTCCTGTTTCTTTATTTAGCGAAGTTGAATTTAAAACGTCAAACCTCATGAGAAAGCAACAAAACAGCTCCCTTTCTTTGGCGATTGTGCTTGCCGTTTTAATTGTGGTGAATATTTTGGCGTCGCACATGTATCAGCGTTTTGATTTAACTGAAAATAAACGTTATACGCTTTCTGAAGCTTCTAAAGAAATTTTAGCGGGTGTAGATCAACCTATCATCGTTGATGTATTTTTAAAAGGGGAATTCCCTTCGGAGTTTAAACGTCTTCAAAATGAAACGCGGTATTTGTTGGAAGAATATCAGGCCTACAATTCGAATATCAAGTTCAACTTTATCAATCCATTGGAAGAAAACCGGGCTGCGCAAGAAATCGCTACCGAATTCTACAATGCTGGAATGCCTCCACAAAACTTGAATGTTACCCAAAATGGAAAAGTAAGTGAAAGTCTCTTATTTCCTTGGGCGGTGGCTAATTTTGGAGAGCAACGGGTAAAAATTCATCTGCTAAAAAATAAGCTGGGTGATAGCCAAGAAGATATCGTGAATAGCTCGGTACAGCAATTGGAATATGTGTTTACCGATGGTTTTAATAAATTGATCCATCAGCGTAGTAAAAAAGTGGCGATTATGCGGGGTAATGGCGAATTGCCCGATGCTAATATTGCCGACTTCATTAAAAGCATTCGGGAGTATTATTACATCGCTCCGTTTACCTTGGATTCTGTAGCTGAAAATCCACAAAAAACACTTCAGCAATTAGAAGAATACGATTTAATTATTGAAGCCAAACCTACGCAAGCTTATGCTGAAGAAGAAAAACTGGTGCTCGACCAATACACGATGAACGGCGGAAAATCTTTATGGTTGGTGGAAACGGTAACTGCTGAAAAAGACAGTTTATTCAGTAATGAAGAAAATTCGATGTTGGCGTTTTACAACGATTTAAATCTCACCGATTTCTTTTTTAAATATGGCGTTCGGGTAAATCCTGAATTGGTCAACGATGTGTATTCTGCTCCCATTGTTTTGGCGCAAGGTTCCGGTGATAATTCGCAATTTAATCCGTATCCTTGGTTTTACGAACCGATGGCCATGGCAAACATCAATCATCCGATTGTCAATAATATTGAAGCGGTAAAATTTAATTTTGCCAATCCTATTGATACGCTTAAAAACGGGGTTGAAAAAACAATTCTTTTAAAAAGTTCCAACTCTTCAAAAGTGGAAGATGTTCCCCGACAGCTTCAACTAAGTGAAATTATCAAACAAAAACCCGACCCACAATCCTATACCGGCGGTGCCCAAAACTTAGCAGTCTTATTAGAAGGTCAATTTACTTCGGTTTATAAAAATCGGGTAAAACCCTTTTCGCTTAATGATTTTAAGGAAGAAAGTGAACCCACTAAATTATTAGTGATTTCTGATGGGGATGTGATCAAAAATTCATTTAGAAAAGGACAACCGCAAGAATTAGGATATGATCCGCTTACGGCAACCACTTATGGCAACAAAGAATTTTTGGTAAACGCGGTGAACTATTTATTGGATGACCGAGGTTTGCTGAAAATTAGAGCCAAAGAAGTTACTTTGCCATTTTTAAACACCAATAAAGTAGAAGCAGAACGTACCCAATGGCAACTGATTAATATTGTAGTCCCGCTAGTGATTTTGGGGATTTTTGGGTTTTTGTTTACTTACTTTAGAAAAAAACGGTACCGTAAAGTATAAAAATAGGCTTATATTATTTGTTGCTATTTTAATGTAAGCGCAATGTACTAACCTATTTTCCTATTGATTTACAAATGGTTAAACTTCAAAAACAATTATCATCTATTTTTTATGGTCTTTTAGATAAGTTTTTTGACTTTTAATACCTACAAGGTTTTGAAAAGCTTGCAGGAATAAACAAAATCAATAAAGATGTCAGCTTTCCATATCTCAAAACCTACTTACTTTTATAAAAATCGTACTCACTATTATATTAACCTGAGTTCGATATAATTTTTTTTTGCTGGCCTGCCTGCCGGCAGGCAGGCATTTTGAATCATGGAGTGAATTTTCAAGGAAAATTTGTATCGAAATGCTAGCAACATGAAACTTCGATACAAAATCTTTTACAAAGATTTCACTCAGTCTCCGAAATTTTCTTAGATAGAACTTAGGTTATATTAACACTCAACTTCTGTGATTTCAAATTACAAAGAAGGTTTAGATTCCTGTTTGAAATTAAAAATACTTTGTGTTTGTTAAATTATAGCGGTATTCCGCGGGTCTCATTTTGTTCTTGAGTCTAAAATATTCTGCCTCTCCCGGCACTGCGAAAAGGCAATTTCGCCCCTGCCTGCCGGCAGGTAGGCTTCCCCAAGAAGAGGTATTATCGGAAACCCCGCGGCAGTGTTATTGGGGAAATTCTACTGAAGGAAAGGCTTGTAGATTAGTTTATTCTACTATTTGAAGTGGTCTGTACATCATAAGATGAAGGAAAAATACCCTAAATTAATTCAAAAAAAAGAGACTGCCTTTTTAGACAGCCTCTTATAATTTATAATTGAATAGTAATTAATTTAATTAACGATTAGCTTTTTGGTGACAAACGTAGTTGAACCTGATTCTATTCTCACAAAATATACTCCGCTTTGCAAGCTGGAAATATCTATTTTTTGATTATTAGCCACTGCTGAAATGTAATTTAATTTTCTTCCGTTGATATCGAATATGGATAAGCTAGAAGATTCTTTTAATCCATCTATGAAGAAATAATTTTCAGTTGGATTGGGGAATAAAACAAATCTATCAACCGATTGACTCTCAACATCCATTGTTGGTTCTGTATACTCACAAAATTCTAATCCAAAATTTTCAATTGAGCCTCCATCATTTTGTTCATAGTCTTCTACTCTCAATGTCCAATCTCCTATTGCATCTTCACCTATAAAAGAATATAAACCATTTTCAGGTTTTATTACACCGGTTAAAGCTGGGAATCCCGTACAATTAACTACTGTACCAGCATCATCAAACACCACATCTATATCTTGGCCACCATCACATATTCTCTCTATTAAAGCAATCTCTGTTCCTGAAGGGCTTACTAAATATATGCTAATATCTCCTAAATATTCATGTTGAAGCTTTACATAAACACTTATATCTTGAATAGTAACATTATTAGCTACGGTTAAGATACTTTCTTTGATATTGGGAAGTAAAGAACTTATACTTATTGGAGTATCTTCAGAATAAATCACCTGATTACACTCTATAGCGACAGTATGAAACTCACCTTGAGTATAAACACTAGAACATACATTTTGAGCACTTACCCTCCAATAATAAGTAGTATCAGGATCAAGCTCTGAAATTTGAATATTATTTTCTTGAGTTTCTGCCGAATAATCAATTATTCCAAAATCAGGATCTTTAGATACTTCTACAAGATAAGATTCACTTCCGTTTACATTATCCCAACTGAATACAGGGCTAAGGTCAACATCTACGGCATTATTTTGTGGTGATAATCCTGTTACACTTCCTAGAGGTTTCAAAATATTAATAGTTAACTGTTTACTAATACTCTCCCCATTTTGGGCAGTTGCAATAACAGTAAAAGTATATTCCCCATCGGTAACTGTATCTAAGTCATCCAATGAAAGATCTATTATTTGATCCTGTGTAATTATATTGGGAGAAAAGCTATTGCTAATTCCCGTAGGTAACCCCGATACGGAAAATGTTGTTGATGCCGAATAATCTTCCTGTGAGAAAAAATTTAAAGAAAATTCTCCTATATCTTCACTACATACGGTTTTATAAAAATTATCTGGAGCAAATGTAAAGTTTGCTTCTTCCACTCCTGACACCACTATACTGAAATCTTGAGATAAATTCTGCAACATTCCTTTATGCGTAACAGAAATCGTATATTCCCCTTGAGGATTTTCGATTTCAATTTTCTCTACATTATCTACCATATTATCCCCTACAGTCGCTGCACTTGAAGGATTGGCAGGGTTTAATTTCCATGGATAATAAACGGTCCCATTTTCATCTTCAACCCGTACATCTAAATCATTTATCAACATAGGAGTATCATCATCTTCTGTTAAATCCCAAAAATCTATTGGATTTCCTTCCGGATCTGTCCAAACTATAGTTACTTTTAAAGGTTCATTTTCATTTGCTTGTACTGTTTTGGTATAAGTTCCTTGATCCTGTAGGGTGTTTTCTTCATGAATCGTACTCTCCCCTTCTTCCAATAAAATAGAAGCCGCATCCTTCATATTTAGCAATCCCCAACCATATTCGTAATCTGGTCCGTTTGCATTGCCTGCCTCTAAAGCAGTATGAATAGCTAAAGCTTTTATAGTAGCAGATTTTAAAAATTCACCTGTTAAGTTTCTATTTAATTGTTGCAATAACAATAGACTTCCAGCCACATTAGGAGAAGCCATAGATGTACCACTAATACTTGCGTAAGCTTGGTCACCCGTTGCCCAAGAAGAATAAACATTTACCCCATCTCCTGAGATATCAGGCTTTATTCTTCCATCGTCAGTAGGTCCCCAACTACTGAAAGATGACATAACTACACTTGAGGGTGAAGAATAATCACTCACTTGTTGTACAGCCGCGACTGTAAGGTTATTTTTTGCCAAAGCGCGTGATGCTAAAAGATCATATCCATTGTCCTGACTGTTTAGGCCATCATTACGATCATTACCGGCAGCGACAACTATTAAGTAATAGGGTGCATTATAGGCAAGTTGATCTATAGATTGGGCTGAATCATCATAATAGCCAAAATACCAATCAGGAATAAAACTAGCATCCACACCATAGGAATGGTTTGAAACAAGTAGCCCATTAGTTGCCTGAGAAGTCATTTCGGATAAATCATTATTATAATCGTAGGCAAAAAGATTGGCTTTAAAAGCCATCCCTTTTGCAGCTCCTGACATAGGTGTTTCTGAACCAATTAACGTTCCCGAAACGTGGGTGGCATGATTACTATAACTAGTAGGGTTATCTAATTGTTTTACCCTGTTTTCTAAAAGTTCGTGAGTACTTCTTACCAGCCCTTCATCCCATACTCCTATCTCCATATCTTGACCTTCTACCTCAATACCTAAAGAACCTCCATTATATAAACTATTGGTACTAGTAGTAAGTGATGCTGCTGCATTGTATGTTGTATAATAGATAAGGGTACCATCCTCGTTTATACGTTGTAATCTTGAAATATTACCTTCTTCATCTTCAATTATTGTTTTAATATTATGTTGAGTGGCATATTGAAGAGCTTCTCTTTTCTTAACTTTATACGTATTATTAAACTTTTTTTCTAATCCGGTTAGCTTTTCTAACTTATAATTGGATATAATTTGATTTTTTTGTTTTTCTGTTTGAGAGAAGAGAGTTATTGTAAATAATAATAAAATAACTAGGAATATATTTTTTTTCATTTTATAATTTTTAGAGGTCGTAAATTTACAAAACAATTAGGTATGTTAATAAAATTCTGCAAATAATTACTTTTAATATTCAGTTATTAAGATATATTTGTATTCCAAATGAATATTTTATCAAATTATTCTCATGAAATTTATAGTTTCTAGCTCATATTTATTAAAACAGCTCCAAATATTGGGAGGCGTTATTAATAACAGCAACACCCTTCCTATTTTAGATAATTTTCTATTCGAATTAAATCAGGATAAATTAAAAGTTTCGGCTTCAGATTTAGAGACCACGATGTCTGCTGAATTGGAAGTGGAATCTGATTCTGAAGGAAGCATTGCTGTGCCCGCCAAACTTTTATTGGATACGTTAAAGACTTTCCCGGAGCAACCGCTAACTTTTGTGGTGGAAGATAACAATACTATTGAATTAAGCTCTAGCTACGGTAAGTATGCTTTAGCTTATGCAAATGGAGAAGAGTTCCCCAATGCGGTGGAATTGGATGATCCCAGTAAAACAGTAGTTTCGGCAGATATTTTGGCTACAGCCATAAGCAAAACTATTTTTGCCAGTGGGAATGACGATTTAAGACCGGTGATGAGTGGAGTCTTCTTCCAGTTTTCTACAGAAGGATTAACGTTTGTTGCTACCGATGCACATAAATTAGTGAAATATTCCCGTGAAGATGTTTCTGCGGAAGAAACTGCGGAATTCATTATGCCTAAAAAACCCTTGAATCTTTTAAAAGGTATTTTAGCCAATAGCGATAGCGATGTATTAATTGAATACAATGAGTCGAATGCTAAATTTACATTTGACGATACCCAATTGGTTTGCCGTTTAATCGATGGAAAATATCCTAATTACGAAGCGGTGATCCCAAAAGAAAACCCAAATGTATTAACGATTGACAGAACACAATTTTTAAATTCGGTAAAAAGGGTTTCTATATTCTCTAACAAAACCACACATCAGGTAAAACTGAAAATTGCCGGAGCAGAATTAAATATCTCTGCGGAAGATGTAGATTACAGCAACAAAGCAGAAGAGCGCCTTACTTGTGACTACCAAGGTGACGATATGCAAATAGGATTTAATTCCCGTTTCTTAACCGAAATGTTGAACAATTTGAATGCTAATGATGTTCAACTGGAAATGAGTTTACCCAACCGTGCAGGAATTTTAACCCCAAAAGATGGGTTAGATGATGGCGAGAAAGTAACCATGCTCGTTATGCCGGTCATGCTAAATAATTAAACCATTAACCAACTAAAGTTTAATTTTAGTTATAAAAAAACCCGATTCAATTGAATCGGTTTTTTTTGTTTTATATGGTTTTTTGAGTTATTCTTTGATCAGTTTTCTTACCAAATTACCTTCAGAAGTTTTCAGCTTTACAAAATAAACCCCACTCGCTAAACTTTCTACTGAAAAAGTAGAGGAAGAAAGTTGAATCGATTTTGTTTTTGCTCCTAAGGTATTATAAATTTCAACTGAAGAAATCTTTACATTTTTAGGTTTTTGGATATTCACCATTCCTTTAGTTGGGTTTGGGTAGAGTTTTAGCTTACTTAGTTTTACTCCTATGGTATCAAGCATGGAAGTATTTTCACTAGAAATAATATTAAAATTTGGGTCTATTAAAATTTCTTCTACTTCAAATACATTAGAAAAAGAAGTAAATTGTTGGTTGTTGCTGGTATGGTTTAAAACCATATCCAATACTTCACCATCGGTCCCTATTAGACGGATGGGTACCCCGACTTCGAAGAAATCTACTGACGGATGACTTTGTATTTGTGACAAAGTAATTTCAACATCATTAGTGGTTTCGTACTGCTCCCAAGTTAACGTGAAACTCGGATAGCCTTCCCCATAAACCCAATCGGAAAAAAATTCATCTAAGTTTTCTCCAGATTCATTTTCTAGATGATTTTTTAAATCTTCGGTAGTTACATACGAGAATGCTAAATTGGGATCGTTCAAATAGTTTTGCAATGCTTGGAAAAAGTTGGCATCTCCTAACTTCTTCCGAAGCATATGTAAAACCATTGCCCCTTTATTATAGGAAAGTCTGCTACTAAATACCCTACTTACATTTAAGGTATCTGTTGCTGGCACATAAACCGAACCTCCCGGTTGAGAAGTAATGAGACTAACCATATCCTCTTTGTGGTTGTTAAAAGCATTTTCACCATCAAAATCTTCAATAACCATCGAAGCCATATAAGTGGCAAAACCTTCGTTTACCCAGATGTCTTGCCAACTACCACAGGTAACCTTGTCGCCAAACCATTGATGTCCTAATTCGTGAGCAATCAAACCCCTACTAAACCCTCCCATAAAAGAAACGGTAGTATGTTCCATACCACCACCCCAACCAAATTGGGCGTGACCGTATTTTTCATCTTCATAGGGATAATTACCAAAATTCTCAATGAATAAATCCATAATATCTACAGTAACCGCCGTAGCAGATTGGGCAGCACTTAAATTTTCCGGATACACATAATTGGTAATTGGAAAAGGATTACCATTATTTGTGACCGTATGATTATACACCGAATAATTACTAACGGCAATCGCTACCAAATATGCCGGAATTGGATAGGAATGATGAAAGTGAGTAGTTTTATTACTTCCGTTAACAATTTGCTCTATTTCCAATCCGTTTGAAACAGCAATATTTTCCTGTCCATTACTATTAGTAGCAGGGGAAGTGATAAAAACGTCTAGCTCTTCTATTTTATCTATTAAATTTTGTTTACAGGGCCACCAATCTTTAGCGCCATAAGGTTCTGAAAGTGTCCAAAGAATTTCATTTCCATTATGGCTACTTTGTTCAAAAGAATCGAAACCAGAACTTACGGGCACCCCCGAATAACTTATAGTTAGTGAATCTAACACCCCCTGAGCTTGGGTTTGGGGCAAGTCTATGATAAGTTCTTCGTTACTATGCTGAAAGTTTAAAGAAGTGCCATCTTGCATTACCTTGCTTACATTCATTGCTTGGGACAAATCAAAAATAACCTGATTTAAATTTTCTTTGGCTTCAAAATAAGTAGTGACGTCACCTTCAATAAAAGCAATGGCAGGGTCTACTTCAAATTCCAATCGATGATAAGTAACATCATAATTTCCTGTATTGTTGCTGGTTTCAACTCCTAAAAATGATTGTGCTGCCTTGCTTTCTGCTTCAGCAATTTCTAGCTGTTCATCAAAATTATTTTGAGCGTTTAACCAAGTACAAAAACTTAATAAAGTGATAAAAAAACAGTATTTCTTATTCATTCTTTTATTTTAGTGTGAAATTTGGCATAATATACTTAAGCTTTTATGATTATAAAGTTTAATATTGGTTAAAATTATGTTTAAAAAGATTGAACATACTAATTACTCTCCTATTCAACCCGTGTTAGTTTGGGATGGGGATTGTGGATTTTGTAAGTTTTGGAAAACACGATGGGAACTAAAAACCAAAGGAAAAATTGAATTTAAAACCTATCAAGAAGTGGCTAACAATTTCCCGGATATTCCGCTAAAAGAATTCAAAAAATCCAGCAAGCTTATTGAGCCTAATGGCAAAGTTTATAATGGACCAGATTCAGCTTATAGATGTATTTACTATAGCGGGAATAAGATTTGGCATAAGTTATATACTAAGTATAAAATATTTCAGCATTTAAGTGACCACGGTTATAATCATATTGCTAAAAATAGAAGTTTCTATTTTAAGCTTACTAAAATACTATTGGGGAATAATCCAACATCTTTAAAGCATTTTTGGATTTTTTATCTTCTAATCATTATCGTCTTAGTATATTGGGTTTTATGAAAAAATCGTACTGGCTCTATATGATCGCGGCTCTTATTAGCATTATAGGAATGGTAACGGGTAAATTTTTATTTCTGCTTTTTGTTTTGCCCTTAGGGCTATTCGGCTCCAAGAAAAATAAGTAGGAGTTAAACTTATATTAAACCTCTCCCCTTTTCTTGCTGAACTTATGTTTTCGTAGTAATTTGATGAGAAAAATAATTTAACCATGAAAGATTACGGAACATTATCAGAAGCCATTAACAAGTTAAAACTTGAAGAAGGCTATGAACACGATTTCAATTTAATAGATGAATATTTAGAATTGAAAGCTGAAAAAGAAAAATATACTGCCGATGAATTTGAAGTAGATAAGGTACTTCGTTTTGAGGGAATGAGTAATCCTGATGATAATTCAATTTTATATTGCATTACCACTTCTACAGGAAGAAAAGGCTTGTTAACAGACGGATATGGGGTTTCTGGCGGACAGGTTTCTCAAACTCTTTTAGATAAACTTCATCGAGAAACCCATCCATAATTGATAGTCGTTAAACTTTTATTAAGATACGAAACTAAAATTGGAAATAGCTTCCAACTATTGTAATTTTGTATTGAAATTAAATTAACGATAAATTTTAACTATGGAATATTTAAATTTAGACAGGAAAAAAATAACAACAACGGTAGAAGAACTTAACGTACTTCTAGCAGATTATCACCTGTATTACCAAAAACTAAGAAATTTTCACTGGAACATTATTGGCAAAAGTTTTTTCGATTTACATGAAAAGTTTGAAGAAATGTATGATGATGCTGTTTTGAAAATTGATGAAATCGCAGAACGTATTTTAACGCTAAGATTTCAGCCTACCAGTAATTTATCTGATTATTTAAAAATGTCTAATTTAGAAGAATCTAAATCTGAATTGACCGATGATGAAATGGTAAGGACTCTATTAAAAGACCACGGTAAAATTCTTAACCAAATGAGAAAAGTGGTCGAAGTAGCCGATAAAGCCGGTGATGAAGGTACTATTGATTTGATTGGGGCATACATTAGAGAATTAGAAAAAACCAGTTGGATGTTAGATGCTTGGGTAATGAAAACTAAAGATACCCACCAAGAAATTAAATAATTTTGATTTACTGAATGGAAGAAAAAACGAATTTTGATTTTTCCAAAGCCATTAGTGGCATTTGGGATAAACTTGCAGGTTGGTTAGATTCATTAATTTTGAATCTACCCAACTTCATTTTAGCGGTCATTGTATTTATCGTATTTATTTTTATTGCCAAATACATTGCCCGCCTACTCAATACCATTCTTCTTAAAAGAAGCATTCAACATTCCGTCCGGGATATCACTATACGGATTTTAAAATTAGTGATTATCTCTGTGGGTTTTTTTATTGCCTTAGGCTTACTCAACTTAGATAAATTACTCACTTCTATCTTAGCCGGTGCCGGAGTTGTTGGTTTGGCTATAGGTTTGGCGCTACAAGGTACCTTAAGCAATACGGTATCTGGGGTTATTTTAAGCTTTCTGCCTGAAATTCAAATCGGAGATTGGGTGGAGACCAATGGATATGCGGGTGAAGTGCTGGAAGTAAATCTCAGAAATATTGTTATTAAACAAAATGATAATAATCACGTAGTTATTCCCAATACCAAAATTGTGGAAGATGCCTTTAAAAATTATACTTCCACCAAAAGATCTAGGGTAATGTTAACATGTGGGGTGGGTTATGAAAGTGACCTTGAAAAAGTACAAGAAATAACCGTTAATGCCATTTCTGAAATTTTTAAACAAAAGGGAAATGAAGAAGTAGAGTTTGCTTATGAGGGATTTGGTGATAGTTCTATTAATTACGTAGTTCGGTTTTGGACAGATGTTACTAAACAACGGGATATTTTATTTGCTAAGCACAAAGCAATCTTAGCCATTAAAAAAGCTTATAACGAACACAATATTAATATCCCATTCCCAATAAGAACATTAGATTTTGGGAAGAATAAGTTTAGATCTGAAACCATTACCGTCAATTCAAAAGAATAAAAACCAATCAAAGCCCTTTATAAATGAAAGGGCTTTCTTAATTTGACCTATCTTGATTTTAAAAGTCATCTTTCGCATCTTAGCATGCCTTGCTATCATTTTAACCATCTTTCCTTTTTTGGCGGCAGATGCTTGGTGGATACGAATGTTTGACTTTCCTCACGTACAGCTTACTTTTCTTACTTTATTTATTTTACTTATCTACTTTTTCAAGTTTGAAAGAAAAAATTGGAAAGATTATTTATTCATCTTAGCCTTAGTAACGTGTTTTATTGTTCAGGGTATTAAAATCTATCCTTACACTCCTTTTGCTCCTTATGAAGTTAACAACTCATCTAAAGATAAAAGTGATTTAAAAGTTTATGTAGCGAATGTACTTCAGAAAAATAAAAAGCATCAAAAAGTAATTCAACAAATAGAAGCTTACCGCCCAGATCTTTTCTTACTAACCGAAACTAATCAAGCTTGGTTAGCTTCAATAGATAAAGTATTTCACAGCGAATATCCGTATCAAATTAAAGTACCACTTCCCAATACCTACGGAATGTTGCTTTATTCAAAAAAAGAACTAATTCAACCTCAAGTTCATTATTTAATTGAAGACAGTATTCCTTCCTTAGATTTTCAGTTAAAAATAAAAAACAGATTAGTACAGTTGTATGTCATTCACCCTAAACCCCCAATGCCCCAACACGCTAAAACTTCAGAAAAGCGTGATGCAGAAATGATGTTGGTGGCAAAAAAAATTCATCAACAGCCCAATCAACCTCATATTGTTTTGGGTGATTTTAATGATGTAGCTTGGTCTAGAACAACAACACTTTTTCAAGAAGTAAGCCAATTATTAGATGTTAGAAAAGGACGAGGTTTTTTTAATACTTATGATGCCAATAGTTTTTTAATGCGATGGCCGCTAGATCATATATTTGTTTCCAAAGAGTTTAGGGTAAACAACATTGAATTAGGAAAGGATAATCACTCCGATCATTTCCCCATTTATACAGAACTCCGTTTTGAACCTGAAAAAGCGAATTCTCAACAAAAAAATGCTCCCTCGAGTAAAGAGTTAAAACAGGCCGAAAAGGAAATGAATTAACATTCTCTGTTAAGTATATTAACATCAATGTGACCAAAAAGTTAATCTTTGTAAAATTAGTCTTAAAAGCCTTATCTCACCCCCCCAAGCTAAATTATAATAGGTATCTTTCAAAAAATTAATTTAAATGTTATGAACAAACGATTACCTTTTTACAAGATTTGTCTTTCAATTGCCGTTGCAATTTTTGGAATTCAAGTTTCTTTAGCACAAGTAAATGAAGACTTTGACGGTTTTACGGATACAGGTTATGGTAACTATTCTTACAATAATTTTGATATCAACGACGGATTATCAGAAGTTACCAATGCCAGAAGTGGTAGATCAATCAGATTAAGAAATGCCACAGATAGTAACTTAGAATATGTTGGAAGTGATGGAAATGGAAAAGATGGCGGTGTGGGTACCATATCTTTTTGGTACAGATCCTGGGATAGCAGTCCTACGGCAGTTTACGATGTAGAAATCAGTGTAAATGGTGGAGCCTATTCTGCAGTAGGAAATCAAATTTCAACCACTAGTGTTAGTTATATAGAATGGTCTTATGATTTAGATAATCCTTCCGATAACATAAAAGTGAGAGTAATTAGAGCCTCAGGAGAAAGATTAATAATCGATGATTTTTCTATCACTGATTTCACAGCCAATGGAAACGATTTAACCTCCACGATTAATACTCCTTCTTCACAAGTAGCCGCATCCACAGTAAATGCAAATAACGTTAATACTCAAGCAAATGCGGTAGATGTTTTTTCATTTGAAATAGAAGATGCAGGATCGGGAGATAATCTACCTACCAATGTTACGGAAATGAGATTTACCCCCGGAACTAGTAATACTCTTATCTGGGGAGATGATTTACAAGGAGTAAGATTATATAATGAAACTAATGGAACTTATGAAAATCCAGATAATGTGACTATTTTAAGTACAGAAATTATCTTAGAATTTAGTACGCCCGTAATTATTCTGGATAATACGTCAGAAGAATTCACCTTATCTTTTTATATAAATTCTACGGATATTGCTGATAATGATAATATTCAAGTGGAAATTAGTAATACTAATCACGGATTTGAATCGAATAATTTAGGATCTGCTTTTGAAGAACCTTTAATTAGTAGTGCAATCACCGGAAATATTACTACTGTGAATGTAGAAGCTACGCAATTATCATATCTTCAACAACCTACGGATACTAGTGTTAATGAAGTGATGGATCCCAGTGTACAAATTGCATTCACTGACGAAAATGGAAATGTAGATTCTACTTATACTTCTAGTACAGGAACTGTAAGTATTATTACTACCGGATCATTAGATGGGTCTGCTACCACTTCTGTAAATGCCACAGACGGTATTGCCGTTTTTGATAATTTAATTTTTGATACTGAACAGGTGGGGGTTACACTTACCGCAACTCATGCCAATAATTTTATTACCGGAACTTTTACGTCTAATAGTTTTGATATTACCGCTTTACCTCAGACAATTGCTATTCAAGATTTTGAAGGAACTACCCCAGAATGGACGTATTCTTCAGATGTTGCGTTTTTTGATAATGGTTCAGATGGTTTTTATGGCTTAACGGATGTAAGTTCTGCAAGTGGAGTAGATTATAGCGGTTTAACCAGTAATATTTTATATGAAAATGATTTAGAAGATGGAGCAGGTAACATTTTTGCCAATACAACTTTTGCTACGGTAAGTTTAAATGGTTATACCAATGTAACGCTTACTTTTGATTATGATATTGAAGGGTACAATGCAGCTGACGATGACGCTAAATATCAATTATTCTATGACGGTAGTGGACAAGGAGAAGTATATTTAGTAGATGGAGGTATTGACCCTCAAGATGCTGAAGGAACTGTTTCAGTAAGTATACCCGATAGTGTAGATGATGTTTATTTAGTAGTTTCTATTAGGGACAATGGAAATAGTGGCTATTCAGCATTCGATAACTTTCAACTCGAAGGAGCTCCAGATACACCACAATCTTATGTTTTTGACGGTACTTCTTGGTTTCCTGAAAACCCACAAGGAGGAATATCAGGATCTGACGATGACATAAATATTCAATCGGGTACAGTTATATTTACTCAAGAAGTAATTGCTAATAATTTTACTGTTGATAATGGAGCTACTGTAGAAATAAGAAGCCTATTGGAAGTTAATGGAGACTTAACCAATAATGGTAGTCTAACTTTTGCTAGCACCTCTGAAACTCAAACTGGAATTCTGGGTGAATTACCTTCAACAAGTACCGTAACAGGAGATGTTACTGTTGAGAGATATCTTCCTGCCAAGAGAGCTTATCGGTTTTTAACCAGTGCGGTAAATTCCTCTTCCATAAATGCTAATTGGCAAGAAGGAGATAATAATACAGGTACAAGTTTCCCTGCTGATAATAAAAATCCAAACTCAGGATATGGAACTCATATAACTGGATCTACAACAGGAGCTGATGGCTTTGATGCCACCCCTTCAGGAAACCCTTCCTTATTTACTTTTGATAATATTACACAGACTTGGGAAGATGTTACTAATACTAACACAACTACTTTAGACGCGGGATCTCCCTATAGAATATTTGTAAGAGGCGATAGAAGCGTTGATGTTACCGATAATGATGCAACTGCTACAGCAACTATTTTAAGAGCTACTGGAACTTTAGAAACAGGAACCGTTACTTATACGGATATGAGTGATTTTTCAGATGATTTTAACTTTATAGGTAATCCTTATCAAGCCCCTGTAGATATGATTGCTGTGCTTAATAATTCAACAAATATTAAAACCACAGGTTACTATACTTGGGAATCAGATTTGAGTACACAAGGTGCTTATGTTTATATTGAAGATGACGGAACCGTAACACCATCTGGCTCAAATGCAAATACCTATTTACAACCAGGTCAAGCTGCATTTGTTGTTACCGAAAATACTTCTAGTGGTACATCTGTTATTTTTGAAGAAGCTTATAAAGCATCAACGAGTGAATTAACACAGGTATTTAGATCTGGGAATAATTCTATGCAAATTGTAGGAAATTTATATTCTGAAGTTAACTATACCAATAATGATGCTGCAGTAGATGGTTTCAGAATTAAATTTGCAGATAATTTCAGCAATGTAGTAGATTCAAATGACGGTACAAAACCATTTAATATCGACGAAAATATGGGCGTCATGAATGGTTCTCATATGTTAATTGTTGAAGAAAGAGAGCTTCCTGCAAATAGTGAACAAATTCAATTATTCAATAATAATTATAGAAATGAGAACTATGTACTTTCATTAGAGGTTCCAAATTTTGGTGAACTAACAGCCTATCTTCAGGATAATTATACCGGAGAATTTACAGAACTCAACGAAGGAGAAAATACTATTACTTTCTCTGTAAATAAAAATAACGAGAGTTTTAATACTGATAGATTTTCTATTGTATTCAGTACAGACGCATTAAAAGTTAATAACCTTGAAAACAATAGCTTAGTAATATATCCTAATCCATTAAATGATGGAGCTTTACATATAGAGTTTGGTAATTTAAAAGGATATGATAAGGTTACCATTTCAGCTTATAATGTATTAGGTAAAAGAGTTTACCATACTGAAAAACAAAATGTAACTTCTTCATTAGAAATTAATGAGGCTAATAATTGGCAAAGTGGTGTTTACATTATCAGAATAAACGATGGTGTTAGCACAATAACCAAAAAAATTATTAAGCAATAAGCTATAATTTTTCATATAACCATAAAGCCTGTTTTTTTTAAAACAGGCTTTTTTTATTTCCAGTCAGTTTCTTCCAACTGAAAAATTTCTTCCAATTCCGTTTCAAAAACATGCGCTATTTTCAACGCTAAAATAGTAGATAAGTTATAATGGCCTTTCTCTATAGCGTTAATGGTTTGACGACTAACTCCTACCCGTTCAGCTAAATCAGCTTGGGTAAAATCTTTTTTAGCCCGTTCTACTTTTACACTATTTTTCATGCTCACTAAATTTAGAAGATTTAAATAATACCCAATTAAATCGGATTATAAACAATAGTAGAATAGTGAACATATTCGCTACTAACACATAAAAGAAGCTCATTTCATAACTAAACCACTCTGCACTAAAAGTGCAGAGGTTCATTAATACTGGGGACTAAAAGTCCCCTTTACTATTCCAATATAAAATTGGAATTATCACTCGAATCACGCCGGTGATGTTCCAAGTATTCA
>NZ_RXOM01000037.1 GCF_008692195.1 Salegentibacter sp. R32 | reverse complement strand
TGCCGGGTCCCAAACTTCCGGTAAACCAAAAGTAGCTTGTCCGGCTTGCCGTTCCGCCACCTGTTCCACAAAATAAAATTGATGCAGCTCCGGTTGGTACACCACTACCAACAATTGATCGTCCGGCTGCGCCATGGCCTGTTCCAACTGAGGCTGCCAAGTGAGTTGAACTTCATAGCCCCCCTCCCTGTGCTGCATTACCTGTTCAGGCATTCGAAGGTCGCCGTAGCTCATCAAACACTGGGAATAGACCACTTGATAGCCTTCTTCGCCAGGAGCTAGCGCATGGCGTAAATAATAAGATTTGATATGATTAAATGCGGGGGAATTTCGCTGTAAAGGGAAGTAGGTATTTTTTAAGATCCACCGGAGGGGCGTTAAAAAATGCATGACCATCTTCATCTTGCTTTGTTGCTTTTGTTGTAAGGCCGAAGCCTTTTTAAAATTTCCGCTCGGTAAACTGCTTACATAGCTACCGTACTTCGTTTTTTTAAACACCACCGAGCCCGCTTTCCCGGAAAGCTCTCCCAGGGGATAGTTGATGATTCTTGCCATAAGTAATTAGTTTTAAAATAAGTACCCTATAAATATACTCAAAATTGCCATTTAAACCTATGATCCTCCCATGATTCTTCTAGGCAAAGCCATAGCTGCTCCGTAGCTTCTTCGAGTTTTATTCGATATTTCTAGGAAATACGGGACTTCTCTCGAGGAAAACTCGAAGAAGTCTCGAAAGAGTATCGAAGGAGCTATGGGGATACC
>NZ_RXOM01000038.1 GCF_008692195.1 Salegentibacter sp. R32 | reverse complement strand
CGATTCAAATTCCTTTAGGCATCAGGCTTTTTATAGGGTTAACGTAAATAGTACTGCTTAAATTATATAAATAGTTAATAATTTTTATGAATGGTATATTAAATATGGTTATATTTGAAAGTAATGAGTTGATGTTCAATCATCCAGTAAAGTTTAACTAAACAGATTTTCTTTATGGATCTAGAGGGAGTTCTCTAAAAAAATAGCTACCGTATTATGGTTTTCCGTAATTAAACCAAAAAAAAGGTCAATACCTTAGCAGTAGTAAAAAAGATATTATAAAATCAACTCAAGGAATAAAACCCGCCAAGCATAGAATTTTAACTATAAATAAAAATAAAATCAAAAATTATGGCAGAGTATAGAATTTCAGGAGTTTGGAAAGATGATAACGACGTAATAACTCATTATGCTTTTCATACTGTCAATGAAAAAGGAATTAGTAGAGCATCAAAAACATCTAAAGCTAAGGCAATAGAATTATTAGAAACAAGTGGTAATTCAGCAGTTACTTGGGTATGGAATTATTCAGCTTCAAAATGGAAAATTGGAGAAAGTGTAGAAGTTGTATATGGAAGCTCTGGTAAATACTTACGGTCTAATCCTGACGATACAAAAACTGATAATTTATCACATTTAATAGATTTTGATTGGATAGCTTCATAATAAAATTAGTAGTGACAATTAATACAGTGTGTCTTACACTATTCTATAAATACTTTCAGATTTAGTTTATTGTTAATCTACATCACCTCTCAATTAATTTTACTGTCTTATAACATCTAATTCAACCAAAAATATAACTCAAATGAAAAGAAAACTATTATTTGTCTTAATTATTCTATTTATCAGTTGTAAATCTGAAAAAAAAAGATATTAAAAATTCTGAATCAGTAGTTAATTTAGACTTTATAAAAGTATTTGAAGGAAAAATTGATAATCAATATGAATACTATGCTAACATCAAATCCAATTCTGGTAAAATTACTGGTTCATATTTTTATAAAGATAAATGTAACAAAATTCCTCTTGAAGGAAGTTTAGATAGCTTAGGAAATATTTCTTTAAAAGAGTTTGGAGAAAATGGAAATTTAACCGGAACTTTTAAAGGTAAAATGGTTAATGATAAAAAATTTGAAGGAAATTGGTCTAAAGATAATAACTCAAAACAACATCCTTTTTATTTTATTGAAACAAGTGAAACTTATAATAATGCAATTAAAAATTGCAAAGAAATTAGAAAATCAAAAGTTCTGACCAATTTAATAATTGATAAAATAGAACTACTTTCATTCCCTCCTACTAAAGAAAGTGGCAAGGCGTGGGATAATGCTTTTTCAAGTTATAAACCTGATATTTTTATTTCAATCACAGATTTTAATAAAAATTCTCTTTACACTCAGCCTAACTATTATAATAATCAAACTAATAAAGATTTACCATTGAGCATTAATTTTGAGTATAAACTCAAGTTAACTAAAGAGAAATATAAAGATGGCATCATCATAAATTTTTATGATCATGATAGTGCTACAAGCCACGATTTACTAGGTAATATTCCATTAAATTCATTTAAAGAACATTATGATAGTAAAAAAACAGTTCAAACTATGAAAACAAATGGAATAAAAGCGAAAGTTACCTTCCATTATGAATAAAGACTAACCAAGTAACTTTAGTTATTATTAACCAGATTAGAAAAATTATAATTTATGGAAAAAGAAATCAGGGCTAAATTAATTGAACTTGCTAGAAATAAAACCCCTTGGAGTTATTCTCAATTGAACGAGCAGCTATTCTTAGGATTGAATTTTAAAAATGCATACGATAGAGAACTTATCGGAGAATTTCTTGGGAATATATCTATGCACGAATATCAAAAAGGCAGACCTTTATTAAGCGCATTAATAATTCATAAATCAAGTGATAAAGAACAAGGAAATGGATTTTATAAGCTTTGCAGTGAAATCTATGGTAAAGATTGGGAAGAATTAAAATCTGATAAAGATTTTGAATTAGAAAAAATGAAGGAATGTTACTCTTTTTGGAAAGACAACGGCAATTACAAAAAATATAAAAATGATTATTAAAACCAGTTGCCAACAATAATATTTTATCATATAAAATAACCTAAAAGAATGAATGCACTTGAAAATGAAAAGCTAATTATTGAATCCGATAATAAGCAAATTAGATTAACTTCTCATCAATTAAGGTATTATGAAACACCAAAAAGTAATGCAAATTTTACTTCAATTATGCTTGATAAAATAAGTTCAATTGAATTGACTTATTTTAAAAGCAGTGTTTGGCTTTTAATACTCGGGATTGTTACTATTCCATTTCTAGTGGGGTTTATTTAATTTATGTATTTCTAACCTCCAAACGACACGTGATTTCAATAAACCCAGATGGAGGAAAACCTATTGTTTTTGAAACAAAAGGAATGAAAAGAGATTTTTTAGATGATTTTATTGACAAGATTGAAAAAACATCTATGAAATTAAAAAAATTATAATATTTAAGCAATAAAACTACTACCCTTTATAAGCTTTAGATTTATAAATGACACCGTAAGTTAGGCTTTATTTTATACTATGCAAATATTTTAGAAACCAAGTTTTTTATATCAACTAATTAAAAAACAGGTATTTATACGCTGTTTATAGTGGTAATAGTTATTTATATTTGAGGTGTAGTTAAAATTTGACTAGCTTCTTATACCCTTCTATTGTGGTTAGTTATGATAAGTAAGAGTGTTTATTTGTTATTGACTTTGGATAAATTATAAATAAATGCAATGTGTTTATCCGCATGTTAGCCACAAGCTGAAAAAAATCCGAACTAAAAACCAACCGCATATTTTTGCACATTTGGTTTTTCCCTCCGCAAAAAGTCATCACTTTAAAAACCAAAAGAGCAAAAATCCCCTATCACAATCAAAAAAATATTTGTAAATTTGACCAAAATAGGTCAAACATAAATGTGCATACCTCAAAATGACAAATTTCGGAGAATTCATAAAACAGCAGCGAGAAGAATTTGGTTGGACACAAACTGAATTTGGAGCCAAATTAGGCATCAACTCCAGTGCAATAAGTCGAATAGAAACTAATACTAAACAACTTAGTTTTCAGAAATTAGAAAAGTTATCTAAAATATTTAACATTGATTATCAACAATTAAAAGAATTATATTTCGCTAACAAATTTGCACAGGAAGCGATTAAATACGACTGTCCTAATACTACATTTACAGTAGCAGAAAAAACTTTAAGGTATTTAAAATCTAAGAATATTAAGCAATTAAAAATTGACACCTTATGAATTATACAGAAAACACAGATACTATTTTGCCAGCAGAAGACTATCAATCAAAAATAAATTATTCGTTGAAAAAGAATATCTGCTCAGATAATTTTAAGGTTTTATCACTATTCTCTGGATGCGGAGGAATGGACTTGGGATTAAGGGGAGATTTCACTTTCAGGGATAAATATTATCCCAAAAATCCTTTCTCGACAATATTAGCAAATGATATTGATCCAGCAGCAACGTTCACTTATGAATCAAATGAAAAATATTTTGGAGATCATCAAATAATACAAGCTGATATAAGAGAAGTTCCACATAAAACAATTCCAGATTTTGATTTTATGATTGCAGGATTTCCTTGCCAACCCTTTTCTAATGCGGGATTAAGAAAAGGAATAAACGATGAGAGAGGAAATCTTTTTGAGGAATGTGAGAAAATATTGAAAGAAAAAGAACAATCTGAAAAAAAACCAATAGGTTTTATTTTTGAAAATGTTCGTGGAATAATGTCTTCCAAAATGCCCGATGGAACATCTATACCAGAAGAAATCGTAAAAAGAACTAAAAAATTAGGTTACAATACAGTTTTTAAATTAGTTAAAGCTTCAAATTATGGAGTTCCTTCAGCAAGATATAGGGTTATTATTATAGGTCTAAAAAAAGAATATAAAAAGTTTGACTTTGATTTATTGGACAAAGTAGTTGAGGAATTTGATATTCCAAATGAAAATAATAATAAGTATGACCTTATGTTAGGTTCTATATTATCTGATATTAAAAAAAATACTCCCCAATCAAAAGATTTTTGGAAATATTCTCCGTCAGGGCAATATATGGTTGATAAAATTGGTCCTTGTTATGGTAACAAAAAAACATTAAACCTTTTTAAATCAAAAACACCAATTGAAGAATTACCCGAAAAAATTCATAAAGGACGTTCTTGGAAAAATATGGATAGAGAGGATATGTCAGAAAGATTTCGAAAAATACACGACAATCCAAAAAAATATCGTTCTCCTAATTTTTATCGTAGATTTTCTTTAACTGAAATAAACGGCACAATTACCGCATCAGCGCAACCTGAAGCTTGTGGGATAACTCATCCTTTAGAAAATAGAAGATATACAATAAGGGAAATTGCAAGAATACAATCTTTCCCCGATGATTTTATATTTCCGTACAAGACAATTGCAAATGCGTATAAAGTAATCGGTAATGCAGTTCCACCAATATTAGGTTGGGTTATATCTAGAGCTATTTCTAAACACCTTAAAGAAAACGAATGATTAATCATAACAAAGCTTACATTCTCGGATTATTGGTTGGAGGTGGAAGACTAGACAAAAATACATTTCTTATTGAATTACCATTTGCTAAATGGGGAATGGATCCTAAGAAAATGGGGAATATAGCCGTTGATATATTACAAAGAATAGCTAGTTTATTTCAAAATGAATATTCTGTTAAAGTAACTTATGAAATTGGAAACAAGAAATGGTTTATTAAACCAATCGAAGATGAAGGGTTCAAGAATATTCAATCCGATCTTACGACTTTAAAACTTCCCAAAATAGGTTTTTTATTAAATAATGCAGACTTAGAAGAAAGTAAAAATTTATTGAAAGGAATTAATGCAGAAAACTTTTTATCAGGTATTTTCGATGCTAGACTTAGCTTATCAAAATCTCATCGCCGTTTTGATGATAAAGCACCCGTTGTCTCTTTAGAGATTCCGGGAAGCACAAAAAATTTCAAATTTGTTGTTCAACTTTGTTCTTGGTTAACTGAAATGGGTAGTGTGACGGATCAAATTTTATACAATCATCCGAATCAACATTCAGCATCTGATCCAACTTATATAGGGTGGAAAAAAGGATTTAAAATTCGATTTCTTATTAGGTCTTTTCTAGCAAATCACTCATTTGCATTACAAGCTAAATCTATAGATGCAAAATTAATTGAAAAAAATCAAACAAAATTTGAACAGGAAGAATGTCCGTTTAGAAAAATTAGACAGCCGAGTCCAGTATCTGTTCATAATGATATAAATTCAAGTAACTTGCCTGAAGAGGTTAGGAATAAGCTCTATTTTCATTATTTTCACTTTTGTGCAACTTTAGGCTGTAAGTTTGCGCCTATTAAAGAAGTCGAAAAAGTAGTTCAAAATAAAAATAGTTTAATTTCATTTTTTCCACGTTTAAGTAAAGGAGCTATTGAAGAAATACAAAAACAATATGAATCGATTTCAAACGAACACTTTAACAATTGCCAAATAGAAAACTTACAACTTTCAGTAAAATCTTTATTAAGTGATAATAGAACTTTTATATCTTATTATGGATTAAAACAAGGTTTAGCATTTCTTTTAGCAGATGAACTCAATGGTAAGCGACATAAAGGACCAATGGCTAAAATTATTGAATCAAATATGCCTACTAAATTAGAAGTAAAGAGATATTATGGAACAGAAAACGAGCCAATTTTAATTATAAATAATTCTAATGATCGTGCTGTAATTTGTTCCAATATCTCTAGTACGAAAAACCAAAAACTTATTCAACAAAATACACAAACATCAAATTTGGAAGTCAAGATAATATGAAGGAAATAGATTTTTACGAAGAGTTTTCAGAAAAATTCATTAAATACTTAAGAGGTTATATAGAATCAAACATAGAAATAGCATATAGTTTAAATAAATCTCTTGATGCAATGATCAAAGAAGTTAGCACCAAGCTTAATACAGAAATTAGCTTTGAAAACGAATATATTCCTAAATTAAAATTAGATATTTTATTTGCCATAAAGAAGGAAAACAAAACCCACCTTATACTATTTGAAGTGAAATATTTGCAACAACTTTCATTAAAAGACTATTCTCAACTAAGTGGATATTTACAGGTTGCAAAAAATATAAGTACAGGTATTCTTCTTCTTGTGGTAAAGGGAAGTTCTCCTAATAAATTATCAAATGACTTTAACGAAATTATAAAATTAAAAAAACTTCCAATGGATTGGGTTCAAACTATAAACGATAAGGAATATCCATACAAAACAGGGATAATTTCATTTCAACCAGGCAATGGAATAAATTGGATTGATTCAAAAATAATAAATGGAATTTCAAATTTTGTAGAATTAGCGTCGATAATAAAAAAAGCCACCGCTTAAAGCCATACCCATTTACAATTCGCAAGAGCCAACGCTACGCCAAAAATTGCAAAAGAGTATGTCTTGCCAACGCTCAATTCAGAACCAATATTAAAATTTCGAAAAACCAAATGAAACGTAAAAAGCCAGTGGCTAACACCGTATAACAAAAATAAGGGCTAAGGTCAAACGCCCAATAGTTTTGACCGCAATTTCACAACGATTAAAGCGGACAAGTAAGCTCACAAATCCCCTTACTTTATGTTATACAAGACCGTTATCTTCAATTGCTCCTGACCCAAACTTCCCCGAAAGCCGAACTGATCGCAAAAAATAATACTCAAAATTCGATAAAAAAGGACTAAATTTTTTAAAGTATAAAGAAGTAAAAACCGACAAAATCACTCTCTCGAAAACTTTGAAAACAAAATTTGAACTAAATGAATTTGCAATAACGCGGATAAAAAGTCGGAAAAATAATAGTGAAATTGAACAATATCAGACTTAATTTTTTCACTTCCATAAAACCGATAAATAAGCTTGCCGATAATTAGATTTAAATAAACAATATAAACTAAAAAAGCTGATCATTGCGTGGAACCAATCTCTCTCAAAAATTCAAATAGAAAAATCGAATTAAAAATTCAAAAGCAACGCTGGAAAAACTTAAAATTGTGAACTTTTACTATAAATTCTAAAAAGCTTATCTCTCAATCTAAAAAAAGAAAAAACTAAAATCACTCTAAGCCAAAATTAGATAAATCTGACAATAATTTTTTAAAGATAATTTTATATGAGAGCGTGTCGCAACAGAAAGATAACAACGTATAATAGCAATTGCGGCTTTTTGTCCTGCGGACATAATCGCGCAAGCATAAAAGTCGGGAATTTTAGCTATCTTAGTTTTAAACAACCCGCAACTGACGATTATACGAAGACGTTATGCAACAATAGAACATAAACAATTATTCACATATAAAAATTCAAATTATTAGTACTAAAATTCTAAAAGTTGATTCTGTAGAATTAAGACTATTAAAAAGCAATCCTCCACAGTTACTAATAACAACTAATGGAACGGTTTCAACAACAGGATGGGAGAAACCAGAATTATTAATGCTGGAAATAGCACCAGTAGATGGAATATATCAATTTGACTTTTGTGCAACGCCACCCACAGGTATCGTATCACAAATTACAATGCCTATTTCGGCTTCTTATGTTTTTAAAGAGATTCCTGAGGATTTTAAAGGGGTTAAAATTAATGCCTCCTCAAATTCAATTGAACAAAAGTCAGGCGTAGAAGAGAAAATCGAAAAAACAGAATCCGAATTATCCCCTCAATTAGAGAACCTTATGGGTATTGAAATTGAAAATGAAAAATTGAAGATTCGTGTCTCTACAGGGGGGTGTACAACAAAGGAGAGTTTTCAAATTAATGTAATTAAAGGGTTTACAGGTATTCCTCCTTATTTGGTTGAAATATATCGGGTGATACCTGACCCTTGTAAAGGTTTCTTTCCAGAAGGAGTTGTATTGGAATATGAATTAAACGAATTGGGTATAGAACCATTCGCTTCATTTAATTTACAAAATAAGATAGGAAAACTTTAAGATAATCGTTGCATAACAAAGGTAAGCGTTGCACAAGCCTTTAATTCTTAGAAAATCTCACGTGTTTAAACCGCTTTTAGGCGGTTTTTTAGTTTTATACCGTTTAAATTAGCAGAATGAAGTGTCTTTAAAATGGACGTATACTACTGATTTAAGGTCATTGTGGACTTTAAAAACAAGTCAAGCATTCCTGCTCCTCTTTTCACCCGGTTTTGAGTGAACTTCAGGTATTCCTGCCTGCGGCAGGCAGGTTTTTCAGGTTATAGGCGATGGCGGAGAGCTACATGCACTTGTGCTATATGTTCATTTATTTACTTGGATAGTTCTCTTTTAATCATAAATACTATTATTTTTTTATATTTGATGTAGTAAGATAATGTAGGTAAATGCAATTGTGTTTATTTACATGTTGGGCGCAATATTAAATAAGATTTTTGGCACAAAACTAAATGGGTTTAAACGATTACTTAACATATACAATTTCAATAATTGCAATAGTTATATCAATAATTGCATATTTTCAAAATCGAAAAATTTCAAAAAGGCAATTAAGAATTGGACGGATTGAAGAAATCCTTGAAATTACTCACATTTTAAGTGTGAACTATCATTATTTCTATGATACGTATTCTTTTCAAAAATTCGTTTTATCCGATTTAAAAGATGAAAATGATCATAAAAAATATTTAAGACAGTTAAAAGCTCTAACCGAAATTTCTAATAAAATTGATCTTCAAAATAAACTTTCTAGATTATATATTTTAAATAATTCTTATTTACCGAAAGAGGAGTTAAAGGATAAAATTGGAGTTTTTATTGCAGCTTATACATCATTAGCCGGAATTACAATTTCTCAGCCTATAAGAAAAACAGATTTACCATTTACTGATTTTCCAAAGCCTTGGAACTTTTTAGAATTTACACAAGAAATTCAAAATAAATTGATTGAAGAAATGAAGTTGGGATATAAAGATAACATTTCAAAAATCAATAATTATGAGAAAAAATTTAAAAAACGATACAATCTAAAATAAATATTGTGTCCAATCAATATTCAATAAAAAGCAATAACCCTGTTCACTAAAAAAATAGCTTATTTCCTCTAGTTTTTTCACACTTTAAATTTTAAGATATTTTACCCCCTCTCCTATTTACTTGAGTAGTCCCCCTTTTTAAAACAAGCCTTATTGGATTAATTTTTTATATTTGGGTAAGTGATGAATTGTAAAAACGTTTGGTGTTTATTTTAATGTTGTAAAACATATGAAAAAAATAATATTTTGTCTAATTATAGTTCTAGCAAGCTTTGTAACATCTTTTGCTCAAAACGATAGATTTGTTCATAAAAATCTACCCGCTCATTTTTTAGAAACTAGACAAATGGTTGGTGAAGATAATATCATTCATATTGATTCCTTAGCGGGTTACAAAATTACTGTTCCTCAATATTGGCAGATAAAAGAAACGCCCACAAGAAATATATTAAGTGGTGTTTTCCCAGAAACTAATGGAATTGTAAATGCATTAGCATTAAAAGTCAACCTTAAATCTGAATTTTCAGATTTTAATGAATTTAAAGACATCGTTATTACCAATTATGAAATTGGTGATAAAATGAAATGGTCTAATAAACATGAACTGTTAAAAAAAGAAAAATTAAATCTATTTAAGAAAATAGGAGAAGCTTATTATGTAGAAATGGAATGGAATAATAAAGTTTATTGTTGTTGTTATATTTTAGCAGAAACTTCAAATACATTTCTTTGGATTGATTTTACAGCAACTAAAGAAACATACGATACTAATTTCATAAAATTTAAAGAGTTAATTGAAACTATAGAAATTATTTAAAATACGTTTTACAACAACTTATAATTCCAACTAAGGCTTGTGTCCTACGGGCACTACTGCGCAAGTATAAAAGTCAATAATTTTAGCTATCTTAGTTTTTAAGCAATACATAATGGACTAATACACAAAATTGCTATCAACAATATTGAAAAACCACATTGATTATTAAAATAGTATATACCATATTATTCTTTTTTACCATTTCTACAACCTTCGGTCAGCGTACTATAAAAGGTAGGACTGTCGACCAATTTTTAGACGTTGCCATAGACATATTAATATTCGACAAAGATACCACCGAAATTGGACAGTCTGACTTTAATGGCTATTTTGAAATTAAATTACCCAAAGAAATGGATAAATTAATATTTGCCGGAGTTGGCTATGAGTGGGCAACAATTACAATACCAAAGGAATGTAAAAATCTAGAAATGATTCTATTTATGGCTTCTACTTATTGTTTTGATCCGCCTAGAAAAGTTGACAGGTTAAGGAAAAAAGAATTTGAAAAAATACCGAAATTACATTACCAAGCCTTCAAAAAGGGACTTTTTAAAACTAAAAAGCCTTGTGTTATCCGAAATTTTGAACCTTACTTCCCCAATCTCAAAGAAATTCGTCGACAGAATAAATTGATCAAGAGAAAAATTAAAACACAATTTAGAGAATTAAAAATTGGAGATGTGGTAAAAGTTCCAACTCAAACTTGGTCAGCGTATACCAATCGAGCTGATTATGGGTGTTTAATAACTGGAGAAATCATTGAAAAAAATAAGAAAAAAAGTAGCTTCAATTTGGTTTTAAAAGTGACAGCCAACCTCTGCGAAAATCAACAAGCAACTTACAATGGAGAAAAAGTGGAAATTGGAGATTCAATTACACACAATATGAAATATTACAAAATAATAACTAACTAAATACTATTGCCAACAAAAATCCTATAAAAAGTAATCATCCTGTTCCCTAAAAACAATAGTTTATCTTTTAGGAGTTTATATGACTTCAAGTTTTAAGGCATTTTACTCCTCTCCTATTTGCTTAGGTAGTCCCCTTTTATAAACAAACCCTATTAAATTAATTTTTATATTTGGGTGAGTGATAAATTGTAGGTAAACGGGTTGGTGTTTAGTTGGATAATATGTTTAATTTGACAGACTCATAAAAATATAATTAAGATGAAATTTTTACTGTCTATTTTTTTCTTATCGGTAACATTTTCTTGTTTAGGTCAAAAGTGGAATACTGAGAAATATATTAAAAAGTACAATTATCAAGAAGTGGTGGGACATATAGATAGTATGGAGCAGAAAAAAATACCTGATAAATATGCTATGTACCCTAACGGAAAAAAAGGAATCTATAGTTTGATTGCCAATAAAACCAAAATTCCCAAAAAAGCTATAAAAGATAAACTGAATGGAACGGTAATCTTAAAATATGTGGTTGATAAAAATGGCTATGTAACTGATATTGGAGTTATACAAAGTGTAAGGAAGGATTTAGACCAAGCTGCAATTAAAGTTTTAAAACTTATGAAAAGATGGATTCCCGGCAAAATAGATGGAGAAAATATAAGAGTGGAATATAGGCAACCTTTCAAGTTTAACCTTTAAGAAAACAAACCAACAATGAATTATAAGAACACCTTCCTCCTTTTAGTATCATTCTTTCTTTTTTCAGGATTTCAAATGATAGCACAAACTATTAATTATGGTATAAAAGCCGGTGTAAATTATTCTAATTTTAAAACTTCCAATACGGGCCGTCTTGATTTTAATTATAGGTATTTATATCAAGGCGGTGTTTATGCAGAAATCCCTATTCACGAACAATTCACCCTACAACCTGAATTATTATACTCTGCCCAAGGCTCAAAAGCAGTATTGGATGAAAGTGATTTTATAGGAGGGCCCAACCCCATGGATCCTGTAATTAGTGGTAACGATTCTAGATTGGACTATTCATTGAACTATCTTTTGTTACCCGTAATGATTAACTATAATTTTTATAAAGGTTTTTTTATAGGTGCGGGCCCTCAGATGGGTTATTTAATTTCTGCAGAACGTGAACTTCATGATAATGCTGTTACTTATCTTTCTAATGATAATTTTAAAGACAGCTTCAAAGATTTTACTTTTGACTTTAATTTTGGATTAGGGTATAAATTTAAAAATGGATTACATTTTAATTTTAGGTACTCCCTTGGCCTAAATGATATTGATAAGTCTGATGGAGTAAAATACAGTAATAGTGTATTTCAGTTTTCTGTAGGTTACCTAATTTTTAAAAAATAGAGTAAATATTTAGGATGAGACCCTGAATCAGGCCCGCCTGCCGGACGTGCAGGTTCAGGGTGACGGTGCATCATTATGATTCGTAACGGATATTCAATTTGGTTTTTATACGTTTACAGCGTTTAAGTTGTGAGATATTAATTACTCTCCCCTACTATTATTTGTAGTTCAAATCTAAAAACAAACGCTATTGCATTAATTTTTATATTTGAGTGAGTGATGAATTGTAGGTAAACGGGTAAAAATTAAATTTAAGAGATTGAATAAGAAGAAATTTCTTTTCCTTCTGCGTACATTTTACCCCAATCACAAAGACTTTCAAGAATAGGGACTAAATCTAAACCTTTATTGGTCAAGACATATTGAATTCCCAAAGGAACTGAATTTGGAATTTCCTGTTTTATCAAAATAGCATGAGTTTCCAATTCTTTTAGCTGTCTTGCCAAAACTGTTTCCGAAATATTAGGCAATTCTTGTTGTAATAAATGAAACCGATTATTGCCTTGAGAAATAGAATAAACAATTTGAGACTTCCAACGACCGCTAATCATCGCAATTGCTGAATTCAATTCGCAGACTTGAAATAAAAATTGCTCATTGGCAAAATTGGTCGATTGTTCTTTTCTCATGATTAATAATTTAAAGACTAACAATTTTGTTAGTTATTGTTTCAAAAACAGCCTTTTAAGACCTTTGGCAAAAATACAAAAAATGAAAAACATCATTTTAATTACAATATGTATCATTTTGTCGCAATCCCTTTTTGCTCAAAGAGTATTCAGAATAAAATCAGACAATCTTGAAAGAAGAGTACCGGTTCTTGTACAAAAACCAGAAAATTATCAATCTTCAAAAAGTTACCCATTGGTATTTATGCTTCACGGATATAGTGAAAATTATAAACAATGGAACAAAACTACTAATTTGAAAAAATTAGCAACTGATTACCAAATGATTTTGGTCTGTCCTGAAGGTTTTGTCAATTATTATTTGAACAGTCCAAATCTGAAAAACTTCCAATATGAAGATTTCTTTTTCCAAGAACTCGTTCCAAATATTGAGAAAAAATACAGTATTGACACAAAGAATATTTTTATAACTGGTTTAAGTATGGGAGGTTATGGAGCTTTAAGTTTGTTCATAAAACATTCATCCTTTTTCAATGCCGCTGCTTCCACCAGCGGAGCTCTTGAACTTGACTACGAAAACTTCAAAGAAATCAGTTTGAAATTCTTTGAAAGTGAGCGAATGACAAAGGATTTGGAAATGACATTGGGCAACCAGAAAGAAAATGATTGGAAAAAATTGAGTATTTCTTCTTTACTTGAAAACAATCGAGACTTTAATAAAGAATTTTTCATCGACTGCGGTTTAGATGACCCCTTGCTGTCCAATACCATAAAAATTAAGGATTTAGCATTGTCTAGAAAACTACCGGTAAGATTTTCAATTCAAGCCGGGAAGCACAATACAGAATATTGGGCAAAATCAATTGAATATCATTTTGTATATTTTAAACAACATCTGAAAATGGAATAAAAACCTGTGGCTAATAAACTAAGATTCTATAGCTGGTACAGTCTATCCCGTAGCATTACGAAAACCCAATCGTTCATTAGCTAATAACGCTTATCTTCAATTGTGGCTTTGTAGGCTACTTATAACAATCACGAAAGCATAAAAGTCGGGAATTTTGGTTATCTTAGTCTTATTTCCCCCTTGTGGCTAAAAGTGACACAAACATTTCAGTAACAAGCAAATAAGGAAGGTGAAGGTAAAAATAGTTGGGTAGCTCTAACAACTGTTGATGTAATAAATAAAAGGTATTATGAAAAAACTGTTAATCCTGCTTTTAATTAAACTTTTTAGTGTTCCCTCTTTTGCTCAATCCCATACGGAACAAATAAACAATATCATGAACACTTTTCATGACATTGGACAATTTAACGGAACTGTATTGGTAGCTGAACATGGAAAAGTTATTTATAAAAATGGTTTCGGAAATGCCAATATGGAATGGAACATTCCTAATACTCCGACTACCAAATTTATGTTAGGTTCGTTAAGCAAGCAATTTACTGCCATGCTAATTTTGCAGCTAGTAGATAAAGGCATAGTTGAGCTTGATAAAACCATATTAGATTACCTACCCTACTATCCGGAAAATACGGGTAGGAAAATCACTGTTCATCAGTTGCTCAATCATACATCGGGAATTCCGGATATTATGAATTTACCGGATTTTGACGAAAAATATGCTTCTAAACATTTTACCACAAAACAATTACTTGACAACTTTAATAATTTACCACTAGATTTTGAACCAGGTACTGGTTTTAATTACAGTAACTCAGGATATAATGTCTTAGCGGCTATTATTGAGGAAGTTACCGAAAAAACATATGGTACAGTTTTAAAAGAATTTATTACAGCACCCCTAAACATGAACAACACAGGATACGCACCAAGTATTTCTGTGATTCCTCAGTTAGCTAACGCATATCTCTGGGCCCCATTAGAGGCTTATATTCATCCGGCTTATTTTGATAATTCAATTTCTAAAGGAAGTGGTGGTATTCATTCTACCATAGAAGACCTTTTTAAATGGGACCAAGCCCTTTATACAAATACATTGGTTTCTGAAACATTAAGAACTAAAATGATGGAACCCAACGAAAATGGATATGGATTTGGTTTTTGGATATACCAATGGGAAAACCCCACTACTAATAAACCACTCACGTTTGTAGAACATGGAGGGGCAAACGCAGGTTTTGTTACCGAAATCCTTCGTTCTGTAGACGATAAAAATACCATCATCTTATTATCCAATACTAACGAGGCAAAATTAAATTTCATTAAATACAGGATTAGAAGTGTTCTGTATGAGCGTCCTTATGACCTTCCTGAAAAGTCCGTTAAAAACATAGTTGCAGAAGTTTTAAAGGAGAAAGGAGTTGAAGCTGCAAAAACTAAATATTTACAGCTAAAAAAGGAACAACTTGACCTCTACGGAGAAAGAGAGTTCATCTATGAATTTAGTCAATTAGGCTATAGCCTTGTACTTTCAGAACATATGAATGAAGCCATTGAAATTTATAAAATGAATGCTGAAGCTTTTCCTCATTCGGCTAAAGTTTTTGATGATTTAGGGGAAGCATATATGTTTAATGGAAACAAAGAACTGGCCATTAAGTATTACTCCAAATCATTAGAGTTAGACAACCATAACCTGAGGGTTAAAAAAATGCTAACCAAGCTTAAAAATATGAATTAAACGGTCTAGCTATGAACAAAAAACTATCCCGGTAATTATATATTTTTGTCCGGCGGGCAAAACGTTACAACTATAAAAGACTCAGGAAATTTGTTTATCTTGGTTTTTAACGAAGCCACAAAAGACAGGTATACTAGGCCCCGTTGTAGCGTATTTGAAAAATCGATGAGAAAACTACTTTTGATTTTAATTTTTTATGTTCTAAAACTGTTTCTGCCGATACAGGAAGTTCCTATGTTTTAAAAATTGAAATATGTACAATAGAAGATGAGATTATTACTGGATTTGTAAAAACAAATGACTATTTCATAGATGAGCATATGAATAATGAGTTTGGGCAGAAAAAAATCGCAATAATAATTAGACAATATTCCGGTTAAAAATTTGATACAACTACGGCTTCTATTTGCTTGAGTAGTCACTTTTTGAAAACTAACGCTATTGGATTAATTTTTTATATTTGGCTGAGTGATAAATTGTAGGTAAATACAATTGGATTTATTTACATGTTGTGTCCGCATTAAAACGACCGCACAACACGCTATATAATTAATGCTTTAGGTTCATTTTGTCTATTATGGCTTGGGTTTTTCATAAAGTTTAGTTTTTAAATCCGAACTAATATAAATACACGTTATTTATAAACTATGAAAAGCCAAACGCACAAACAGCACATTTGGTTATTCTATATGTTCAATTACTTGAAAAAAATCAAAAAGAGCTTGAAATTTTATAATTATTTAGCATTACTATAAATTCACCTGTAACTTATTATTGTTCAAAACAAAACGTGAATTTACAATTACTTTTTTGTATATTGCATATACACATAATTATAAAAATCTTTTCAACTTGAAAAAAATGTATTTTTTTTTGATGATGTTAATTTTTGCATTTTCATGTAATTATGAAAATCCGCAAATAACAAATCAGGAGAAAGAAGCCGGCTTGTCTAAAACAAGCAGCAAAAATAAATTCCAAAATCCTTCCAATTCTGAAGTATCAGATTCTATTGTAGCTATCTCAGACGAAAGGGGTAATTTAATTTTTTTAACAAAGAAAACCCAAGAAGGTTTTGAAGAGATGTATTGGGTGCAAATGAACGAAAATAAAGCCATCAATATTACAGATGAAATGTTTATGGGCCACATAAATAGGGAAGAACAAAAACTGTTAGTGTTTTCAGATAATAGCTTAGCTTATTTTTTTGCATTTGATGAAGACGTAGTGCAAGAACAGCCTGATGGAATAATTGCTGAAAAGTGCTATGGAATCTCAAAACAATATGGGCTATTCCGCCTTACTACTAATTATTTCGAAAATGTTTCAAATATATTTGATATACTGGTTAGCGTGCCTTTTTCAGATTTACCCTTATCAGAATATGGATCTGAGTTGGACTGTACAAGTGGTGGCCCAGGCGCAACCGAATGTTCGGTAGACAGTTCAATAGCAAGTGTTGCAACAGGATGTAGTGTTTCATGCAGTGATGGATTTTATGCTTGTTGTGATAGCAGTACATCTGTTTGTAAATGTGTTGAAGATGCCGAAAGTTGCGGTGATTTATCAACACCAATAGTAATGGTCCCTCAACCCTATGACCCGGATGAACCATTGGGACCGGAGGAACCAGATGATCCAACAATAATTTATGAGGCAGAAATTCATAATGATTGTATAAGAATTACTTTTAGTGCAATTGGATGTGACGGAGATACTTGGAAAACAAAACTGCTCGGTGGAAATATTTCAGAATCTAATCCGCCTCGCAGAATGTTGAGATTATCAGTGGAAAATGAAGAAGATTGTGATAACACTGTGACCAAAACAATGACTTATGATATATCAAACTTACAAATAGAAGAGAAAAACGAAATTTACTTAAATATAGTAGATTGGAATGAGAGTCTTCTTTATGAATATTAAAAAAAGATTTTTGTAATCGTTTTTCAAAGTTTATTACCCCAAGAAAATTTCCCGTTTTTTTTATTCAAAAAAAGTACGAACGCTAAATGTACCTACACGGTTTGGTTTTTATTATTTTGATAGCGTGAATTAAAATCTCCACATATAACTAAAAGTATTTATTTACTGTAATTTAAAAAAGCCAATGCTTTTTGCAGTCATGGTTATACAGATCATTTAAAAAGGTGGCACCTGCCAAATCTTGTCACAAAGTATACTTGCCCAACGCACGAATAAACGAAAAACTAAGTTGACGGAAATGAACAACGAGGCATAACAGCAGTAACTGTTGCACAAGCTACTGGTGATAAAAAATAGGCTTTAAATAAGCCGCTTTAGGCCGTTTTGTTATTTAAAACTGGTAACATACTCCAAAAATAAGATTGCTTGGAAGGCTTCTTTTAAACGTTCCTTCGAGATTTTGATAATGAATATATAGGGCAAGCTGCGCTGCCCCGGTTTTTACTTTTTTACTGATATATTTAAGGTATTTCTTCAGGTTATAGGCAATGGCTGCCAGGTGCATGCACTTATTGGCCTGTTTGATCCCAATGGTGTGGATTTTACGAAGTCCCAGATGTTCTTTTAAAATACCAAAGACCGGTTCAACGGTGCTCTGTCGCTTGCCTTTCATATAACGGCCTAGCCTGCTGTTTACCCGTTGGTTGTTGCGTTCATATTCTTCTCGGTATGCGGTAATGTTGATTCGCTTCTCATGGCTCTTCCCAATACAAGTATCCTTGATCGGGCAACCCTTACAATCACTGCGTTTGGTAAAATAGTTATCCTTAAGCGTACCTTTCTCCAACTTCTGTTTCCGGAAGGTGACTTTCTTGCCCTGCGGGCACAACCAGTAATTCCCTTCCTTTACATACCTGAAGCCTTCAGGGCCACCTTTATAGGTACCATGGGCAGGAATGTAACTTTTGATCCCTTTACCTTCCAGGTAATGATAATTTTCCCCACTGCTATAACCAGCATCAGCCAATAGGTGTTCCCAGATCAAACCTTCCCGGCGCAAGCGGTGGTTTAACCGCTTGGTGGTATCCTGTAAATATTGATTGTCTTTCTTATCGGCATGGTAAGCTTGGATATCGGTAATCACATGAAAACCGGTATCCACTGCCATATTGCAAAGGTAGTTCAGTTTCCTGGCTTTACCAGGTTTGACACTGATCCGGGCGTCGGGGTCGGTTGGGCTATAGTGTGTTTTATTACTGGTGTAGCGGCTCCCTTTATTTTTAGCCCCAGGGCGCATGTCCTGCTCCCCACTCCATTTCTTGTTCCGGCTCTCGATATCCTGAAGTTCCTTAGCGCTGGCACTGACCTGTTGCTGCTGCTTTGGTGCTTTATTGATTTTGGCCTTGCGGTCACGCTGGCTTTGTACCCGTAATTTAGCAAGGTGACCCTCCAATTCTTCGGCAGGAACTTTAATCTCCAGACTATCCATCGAAGCATTGGCTTTGATTGGCGCCGAGTCTATCGCCTGGGTATGCCCCTTAACCAGTCCCGATTCGGTACAAAGCTGCAATACTTTGGTAAAGACTTCCTCAAAGATATCATCGGGGAACAACTGACGTGTACGGCTAATCGTAGAATGCCAGGGCAGTTCTTCCTCTATATCATAACCGATAAAATACAGGATATCCAGACGCATACTGCAATGCGCCATTAGCTTGCGGTCGCTGATGATGTTCTCCAGATACCCTACCAAACAGAGTTTAAAGAACACAACCGGATCAATGCTCTTCTGGCCGCTGCTACCGTAAAAACCACGGGTAAGGTCATACAGAAAATCTAAGGAGACAGCCCCTTTTAAGCGACGGTAAAAATTGGTGGGCGGTACGCGCTCACTCAATCGAAAACTGTTGAACAACTGCTCTTGATATACTTTTTTTCCTTGCATACCATGAAATTAAACTTTTTCACTAACTTGTGCAACAGGCACAGCAGCTATCCGCCAGGTGGTCATCCGTCTTCGGTTGACAGATGACGCATACGTGAAATGTTCGTTTTTCATAAGTAATATTTTAGTAAGAAGCCCCGTCCAGCGCATATCCGCAGAACGTTAGCAGCAATGTAAACCGAAAATCAAGATGGATTTAGAATCTTCAAGAAATATAAATCTCAGAAATACTCATAAGTTTAAGTCTTTTGCCGTTCAAATCGATTATCTAATCAAATTCTTTCAAAGATTTTCAGAATTAATATTTTACAATGGTTGTTTGATTTCATTTTTTACTGACAAAAAAACTTTTTTCTTAAACACCTCTTTAATTGATAGTTCTGCTCAAACATTTTCGGAATATTAAACTTTGTTGTTCAATTGGAAGTTTTTCTGACGCAAATACTTTGATAAGAAAATTAAGAGACGACTTAATTCAATATGCCTATATTCTTTCGATTATTAACTTAAGAAAAGCATTTATCGAAGATGATTTGAAAAACTTAAAAGTTGACAATCCAGAAGAATTTGCGGACTCATTCTCTAATATCAATCCAATAATATTTTTACAGATGTTGAGAAAGCGGTTTCTGCTTGGTTCAGTAAGAAAGTTTCTAATTTAGAGAGACCTATTAGAAGAAAATTAGAGTTTGAAAATTATATGAAAACTTGTATTATTTATTAAGGATAATTGTAGATCAAATGACAATCAAAAATTAGTTTTCAGTTTATTTATTAATAAAAACAGTTATATTTGCCTGAATATAATGAATTCTGTTTTATTTGAAATAATCAACAATATTAAATCTAATAAGTCTTATTGGTTTGATAAATCTTTAATATTAAAAAAATCCCGATAATATGAACATAAGAGTAATTCTATATCTTTCTTTAATCTTACAGACATTTATTGTGCAGTCACAAGAGTTTAATTGGGCTACTAATGTAAGTGGAAAAAGTTTTGAGCTGGGGGTAAAGGCAATAAGTGATGATTCAGGTAACACTTATATCACAGGCTATACAACAGATAATCTTTTTGAGTATGCCGGTGTAAATTACGCTACAAATGGTGATGGCGGAGATGCTTTTTTTGCAAAATTTGATAGTGGTAAAAATTTGGTATGGATGAAATCTATCGGTGGAAATGACAATATATACTATGATGAAATATTAGATATACATATAGACCCATTTGGCGATATCTATCTAACCTTTAAATCATGTAGTAATAAATTTATCTATGATGGTCAAGTTCTAAGAGGAATAAATTCTCCTGGTCAGTATGGTGGAGAAGCCGTTTTACTTAAAATAAATTCAAATGGAGACTATCTCTGGCACGATTCAGGAAATATTTCTAGCTCATTTAGAGCAATAACAACTGATACTAATGGAAACCTATACCTAACTGGTTATTTCACTTCAACTATAACCTTAGGTGGTACCACTACATTAACAAATCCATCTCCATGGACAACAAAAGACTTATTAATAGCAAAATATCAACCCAATGGAAACATTGTGTGGGCAAAAAATGCTGGTGGAATGCCACATAATACCTTTGCTTATGGTTATGATATAGAAATTAACCCTCAATCTAATGAGGTTATTGTTTTAGGGAAAGGCGATGGAGAGGTGTATTTTGATGGCGTACCCATGCCTGTTAAAGAAAATTCAGACCAAGGAAATATAATTGTTTCTTATACCATGGGCGGAACGTTAAATTGGGTAAAACGTGTATTAGATTATAATAATGGATATTCTTATATTGAATCTTTAGCTATAAGTCCTTCAGGAATAATAGGGGTTTGTGGATCTACCAGCAGGTCTTCCAGTGGGCTTGTGGGTTTTTATAACAGTGATGGCTCAATTATTTCTGAACATAACTATCCATCTTCCGGACGGCTTAGGCTTCACTCTATTGATTTTAATGAATTTAATGGAGTATACTTATCCGGTTGGTGTGAAAGAGGTGCTACTATAGGAGTAAGCCCTGAAACAGTATCGATATCCAGCACCACAGGATTTATTTTAAAAATGAACACACTTCATCAAGTTAAATGGATTACTGAGTTTGAAGCCTCAAATTTTCGCAATCAGATAAGTTATAATGATAATAAAATCTCATATGCTGGTCGAATTGATAATAACTTTATTTACAATTCAGGAAAAGACATTATAACTAACAATTCAGGAGATGCTTTATTTGGTGAAATTACAGACAAATCTTTAAACACAAAAAAATACTCAACAAAAGACTTCAGCGTGTATCCCAATCCCACATCAGGTCATATAACCATTAAAACCAAAACATTACAACAAGTTGAAATTTATAATATTACTGGTGCTCTTATAGATATTACTAATAAAAGCGAAATTGATTTGAGTCCGTATTCAAAAGGAATCTATCTAATTAAAATTATTACAAATCAAGGAATTGCATTGAAAAAAATAATTTTAATATAAAATACGTAATTTAATTTCCTTGATATTTTATTAAACCATAATCATAAATTATATACTATTGTTAGGGTCGAATCAAAGATTATGAATAAAATTACACAGAAAAAAGGTTTTGAAACTAGATCTTATAAATTAGACTCAGAAGCTGAATTTATCGAGGTGAACTACAAATCGATAAAAGAAAAATTAAAATACAAAATTCATTTAACTGAAGTTGGAAACGAGATTCAATATGAAGCAGATAATGTTATTGTAGGAAAAATTTTTATTGGGGTTTCAAGTTTAATAACTTTAATCTGTTTAGGTGTCTATTTTTTTGGCAATCCCGAAAATCCAAGAACTTACATTGTTAATAGTATACTTTGGGGAGTAGTTTCTGTTTTTGGGTTTTTAAAGCCCCATAAGGATGATATTGTTATAGTAAATGGAAATAAACCAGTTAGGCTTTTTAGAACTAAACCAAATGAAGCAAAAGTATTAATGTTTGCAAATAACCTAGTTCAACAAGCAAATACCAAAAAGAAAGAAATGTTGATTGATTTTGATTTGGAAAAAGAGCAATTCATGGAAAATTTACAATGGTTATTACACATGAAAATGATAAAAAAAACGGAATTAGAAGAATTAAAATTTGAATATGAATTAAAGAGATTATTGTAAACAATCTTATTTGTATTTTTTTAAATTCAATTAAAATAATTCGTAATTACAATATAAAAATTACAA